>NZ_JAMDHK010000029.1 GCF_024721115.1 Salipiger pentaromativorans
CGCCGTCAGCGTCGTCTTCCCGTGGTCAACGTGACCGATCGTGCCGATGTTGCAGTGCGGTTTGCCGCGCTCAAACTTTTCCTTTGCCATGGTCTTGGCTCCTCTTTTTGTCGGATGGTGGGGCGAGGCCCCACCCTACGGTGGTGGGTAGGGCGGGGCAGATCCCCGCCACCCGGCTTATGCGTATTTCGCCTGGATCTCGTCCGAGATGTTCTGCGGAACCGGATCGTAATGGTCGAATTGCATCGTGAACTGCGCGCGGCCCGAGGACATCGAGCGCAGCGTGTTGATGTAGCCGAACATGTTGGCCAGCGGCACGAAGGCCTGGATCGCCACGGCATTGCCGCGCGGCTCCTGACCGGACACCTGGCCACGACGCGAGGTCAGGTCGCCGATGATGCCGCCGGTGTATTCTTCCGGGGTCACCACTTCGACCTTCATCATCGGTTCCAGCAGCTTCGCGCCGGCCTTGCGGAGACCTTCGCGCATGCACATCCGCGAGGCGATCTCGAAGGCCAGAACCGAGGAGTCCACATCGTGGAACTTGCCGTCGATCAGCGCGACCTTGAAGTCGATCACCGGGAAGCCCGCGAGCGGACCGGAATCCATCACCGACTTGATGCCTTTTTCGACACCGGGGATGTATTCCTTCGGAACCGCACCGCCGACGATCTTGCTCTCGAAAGAGTAGCCTTCGCCCGGCTCTGTGGGGCTGATGACCAGCTTGACCTCGGCGAACTGACCCGAGCCACCCGACTGTTTCTTGTGGGTGTAGGTGTGCTCGATCTCGTGACCGATGGTCTCGCGATAGGCCACCTGCGGGGCACCGATATTGGCTTCCACCTTGAACTCGCGCTTCAGGCGGTCGACCAGAATGTCGAGGTGAAGTTCGCCCATGCCCTTCATGATGGTTTGACCGGACTCGAGGTCGGTCTCGACGCGGAAGGACGGGTCTTCGGCGGCCAGACGGGCCAGACCCTGGGACATCTTCTCCTGGTCGTTCTTGGTCTTCGGCTCGACCGCGATCTCGATCACCGGATCGGGGAAGGTCATGGTTTCCAGAACCACCGGCGCGTTGGCGGCGCAGAGCGTGTCACCGGTGGTGGTCTCTTTCAGACCGGCCAGCGCGATGATGTCGCCTGCGAACGCCTCTTCGATCTCTTCACGGTTGTTCGAGTGCATCATCATCATACGACCGATGCGCTCTTTCTTGCCCTTGGTCGAGTTCAGGATCGAATCGCCCTTGGACATGGTGCCGGAATAGATCCGGGTGAAGGTCAGCGAGCCGACGAAGGGGTCGTTCATGATCTTGAACGCGAGGCCCGAGAAGGGCTCTTCGTCCGAGGCATGACGCGCGATGTTGCGCTCTTCGTTTTCGTCGTCCGGCGAGAAGCCCATGTAGGGCGGCACGTCGAGCGGACCCGGCAGGAAGTCGACCACGGCGTTGAGCAGCGGCTGGACGCCCTTGTTCTTGAAGGCCGAGCCACCCAGAACCGGAACGAAGGTCAGCGACAGCGTGCCCTTGCGGATCAGCTTGCGCAGCGTCGGGACGTCGGGCTCTTCGCCTTCGAGATAGGCTTCCATCGCGTCGTCGTCCATCTCGACGGCGTTCTCGATGAGGTGCGAGCGCCACTCGTCGGCAAGATCCTTGAGCTCGTCACGGATCGGGCCGCGCTCCCAGGAGGCGCCGAGGTCTTCGCCCTTCCAGACCCATTCTTCCATGGTCACGAGGTCGACGATACCTTCGAGCTGGTCTTCGGCACCGATCGGGAAGTTCACCGGAACCGGGGTCGCGCCGGTGCGGTCCTTGATCATCTTCACGCAGTTGAAGAAGTCGGCGCCGATCTTGTCCATCTTGTTGACGAACACCAGACGCGGAACCTTGTAGCGGTCAGCCTGACGCCACACGGTTTCGGTCTGCGGCTCGACGCCGGCGTTGCCGTCCAGCAGCGCGATGGCACCGTCGAGCACGGCCAGCGAACGCTCGACTTCAATGGTGAAGTCCACGTGGCCGGGGGTGTCGATGATGTTGTAGCGGAACTTGGTGTCCGACGTGCCTTCGGCGCTCGGATCTTCCTGCCACTGCCAGAAGGTCGTGGTGGCAGCCGAGGTGATGGTGATGCCCCGCTCCTGCTCCTGCTCCATCCAGTCCATGGTGGCAGCGCCATCGTGGACTTCGCCGATCTTGTGGGAACGGCCGGTGTAGTAGAGGATACGCTCGGTCGTCGTGGTCTTGCCCGCGTCGATATGGGCCATGATCCCGAAGTTACGATAGCGCTCCAGCGGATATTCGCGTGCCATGATGGACTGCCTTTCCTGGGCTTACCAGCGGTAGTGGCTGAACGCTTTGTTCGCGTCGGCCATCTTGTGAGTGTCTTCGCGCTTCTTCACGGCGGAACCGCGCGACTGGACAGCATCGATAAGCTCGCCGGCAAGGCGCTCTTCCATGGTGTTCTCGTTGCGGGCGCGCGAGGCGGTGATCAGCCAGCGGATGGCGAGCGCTTCGCGGCGCTCGGGGCGCACTTCGACGGGCACCTGATAGGTGGCACCACCCACACGGCGCGAGCGGACCTCGACGGCGGGTTTGATGTTGTCCAGCGCTTCGTGGAACACTTCCACCGGCGCGCGCTTGACCTTGCCCTCAACGCGGTCGAGCGCGTTGTAGACGATCTTCTCTGCGACCGACTTCTTGCCGTCGATCATCAGGTTGTTCATGAACTTGGTCAGCACGATATCGCCATACTTGGCGTCGGGCAGGACTTCGCGCTTCTCTGCGGCGTGACGACGAGACATCTACCTATATCCTCTTACTTGGGACGCTTCGCGCCATACTTGGAGCGACGCTGCTTCCGGTCTTTGACGCCCTGGGTGTCCAGCACACCGCGCAGGATGTGGTAACGCACGCCGGGAAGGTCTTTCACACGGCCGCCGCGGATGAGCACAACCGAGTGCTCCTGCAGGTTGTGGCTTTCGCCCGGAATGTAGCTGATCACTTCGAAGCCGTTGGTCAGGCGGACCTTGGCAACCTTCCGCATGGCGGAGTTCGGTTTCTTCGGCGTCGTGGTGTAGACGCGGGTGCAAACGCCGCGCTTCTGCGGGCATTGCTCCAGGTGCTGCGACTTCGAGCGTTTGATTTTCGGCTGCCGCGGCTTGCGGATCAGCTGCTGGATCGTGGGCATTTGGGTCTCTTCCCCGTTTCTCACATATGTGTGCACGGGGAGGCCCCATGCGGGTTCATCATTCAAGGCGCCCTGCGCGTCCGCAGGTCACCGGCGACGCATCGCCCCGTGCCTGACAGGCAGAGACGACGCAAAGCACCGCATCCGTTCCCGGCGAGGAACGACGCGGTGGGTGTCCAGAGGATCGGGGCCTTGTCGGCCCGGATCGTGACCGCTTCAGTACTGTAAAATGCGCCGGACGCACTGAGGCTCCGGCGAATTGAGGGGCGTATAGGGGGAGTCGCGGGGCTTGTCAACATAAGCTGCGTCTTGTCAGGGCAAAGCCGCGATGCGATGCAGACAAGGTGCTTGTTTCAGAGGAGGCGCGGTAATGCAAGTGATCGGGTTCTGCCGGTTTTCCTATCCCGCCGAGGGCGGCTTTCAGGTCGAACATGACGACACCGGCAGCCGCGAAGCCTATCTCTATGCCCCCGCGCGCATGGAAGAACGGTTCCGCCACTTCGAATGTATCTGCCTGCCCGGGCTGAAGGCGCAGACGGATTCCGATTTCGTCCTTCTGCTCCTCGTGGGCACCTCGCTGCCGGCGGAATACCGCGCGCGCCTCGAGACACTGCTGGCGGATTTCCCCCAGGCCCGCATCGTCGCCCGGGCGCCCGGCCCGCACCGCTCGGTCTGCCAGGAGGTGATCAACGACGCCCGCGACATGGACGAGCCCTGTCTGCAATTCCGCCATGACGACGACGACGCGGTCTCGGTCGATTTCGTGGCCACGCTGCGCGAAGCCGCGCTGGATGTTTCGGCCCTGCGGGCAAAACACCGGCTGGTGGGCTTCGACTGGAACCGTGGCTATGTCGCCCGCCCCGATGCCGGGGGGATCTGCGCCGAAGAGACGGTGACCCCCTATTGGGGTGTGGCCCAGGCCATGGCGGTGAAACCGGGTGTGCGGCAGAGCATCATGAATTTCAGCCACAACAAGATCCTGCGCTTCATGCCCACGGTCACTTTCACGGACAGTCCGATGTATGTGCGCGGGCATAACGAGCACAACGACTCGCGCCAGAAGAAACATGTAAAGCCCGTCGCCCTGCCCCGGCTCGACGCCGCCGGCGAAGCACTGTTCCGCACCCGTTTCGCGATCGACGCGGATCAGGTCCGCCGGGTCTTTGCCTGAGCGCGGCGACGGATCTGGCCTTCGCGCCAGAGCGTGAAAAGCCCGGTCGCCACGATGATCGCGGCACCTGTCAGGGTCAGCGGCTGCGGCCAGTCGCCGAAGAGCACGAATCCGAGAACCAGTGCCCAGACAAGGCCGGTGTAGCGGAAGAGCGCGGTAAAGCTCACCGCGCCGACGCGCATCACCAGCACCGACAGGCTGTAGCCCGACATGATGAACAGAACGGTTGCCGCGACCAGCAGGCTCACCCGCGGGGTCATCGGCATCCAGGGCGTGTTCAGCGACCAGACCAGGCCGAACAGCACCACCGCGACGGAAGAGATCAGCGTGACGGTGAGCGAGGGCACCCCGGCCGACATCCTCCGGGTGACCAGATCGCGCAGGGTCACGCAGAACACCGCGATGAGTGCATAGACCGAATAGAGCGAGAACCCTTCGGTTCCGGGGCGCACGATCAGCAGCATACCGGCGAACCCCGCCGCGATGGCCACCCAGCGGCGCCAGCCCACCGGTTCGGCGAAGAACAGCGCCGAACCCAGGGTCAGGGTCAGCGGCAGCATCTGCAACAGCGCCGTGACATTGGCGAGCGGCATGTGCCGCAAGGCCGTCAGAAAGAAGAACGAGGCCGCGACCTCGGCCCCCGCGCGCAAGAGGACCAGTATCCAGTCGCGCCGCGAGAGGGCAAAGCGCAGGGCGGACAGACGCCAGGCGAGGACGGCGATGAACAGGCTCGCGAAGGCCCCGCGCAGCACCAGAAGCTGCGCCAGCGGAATGGCCTCGCCAATGGCCTTCACACTGGCATCGTTCAGGGTGAAAGACGCCATGGAGGCCATCATCAACAATGCGCCGCGGGTGTTGTCGGATAATCTGCTCATGATCCGAGCGGTAGCCCCGCGCCAGTGCCGCGCCAAGGGGAAAACACCGGGGGCGGCGATTGGTGATGGCAGCGGTCCCCGTGCCCACAGGCAGACATCTTCGGCGGCTCGACCGGCGTCGGGTCCGGGGCGGGAGTTGTAGGGTGGGCAATCCTGCCCACCGCCCCCCCCACACAAAGAAAAGCCCCCGCCGAAGCGGGGGCTTTGCAAAGCGTGTTTCGCGAAGGACTTATTCGCGGCTTTCCGGCGTATCCACGACCAGCGTATCGAACTCGTCGCCACCGATCACATCGTTGCCCGACATGTCCGGCTCGGGTGCGGCCAGCGCGGCGGCGGCTTCCGCCTCGGCGCGCTTGACCTCGATCACCTTGCCATCGCGATCCTGCGCGATCCGGCGCACCCGCTGGGTCGCGCCACCGGTGCCCGCCGGGATCAGGCGGCCCACGATGACGTTCTCCTTGAGGCCGACCAGCTTGTCCTTCTTGCCCTGCACCGAGGCTTCGGTGAGCACCCGGGTCGTCTCCTGGAAGGAGGCCGCCGAGATGAAGGAACGGGTCTGCAGAGACGCCTTGGTGATACCGAGCAGGATCGGTTCGCCCTGGGCGGCACGGCCGCCTTTGGCAAGCGCCTTCTCGTTGGCCGCGTCGAACTCGGACTTATCCACATGCTCACCCTTGAGCAGCGTGGTGTCGCCGCTGTCGGTGACCTCCCACTTCTGCAGCATCTGCCGGACGATGACCTCGACGTGCTTGTCGTTGATCTTCACGCCCTGCAGCCGGTACACGTCCTGCACTTCGTCGATCATGTAGTTGGCCAGCGCCTCGATCCCCATGATGGCGAGGATGTCGTGCGGCGCCGGGTTGCCGTCCATGATGTAATCGCCCTTCTGGACGAAATCGCCTTCGGCCACAGGAATGTGCTTGCCCTTGGGGATCATGTACTCCTTCGACTCCAGCGTATCGTCCACCGGCTCGATGGCGATGCGGCGCTTGTTCTTGTAGTCCTTGCCAAAGCGCACATAGCCGTCGATCTCGGCGATGATGGCGTGGTCCTTCGGACGGCGTGCCTCGAAGAGTTCGGCCACACGCGGCAGACCGCCGGTGATGTCCTTGGTCTTCGCGCCCTCACGCGGGATCCGCGCCACGACGTCACCGGCCTTGACCTCCTGCCCGTCTTCACAGGAGAGGATCGCGTCCACCGACATCTGATAGGTGATCGGGTTGCCCGCCGCGTTGCGCACCGGTTCGCCATCGCCATCCATCAGGATGATCTCCGGCTTGAGCTCGTTGCCCTTCGGTGCCGCGCGCCAGTCGATCACGATCTTCTGGGTCATGCCGGTGGCATCGTCGGTCTCGTCGCGCACCGCGACCCCTTGGATGAGGTCCACGTGCCGGGCGATACCGTCCGCCTCGGCGATGATCGGCAGCGTGTACGGATCCCACTCGAAGAGCTTGGCGCCGCGCGTGACCGTCTCGCCTTCCTTGACGAAGAGCTTGGAGCCATAGCCCAGCTTGTGGCTGGCGCGCTCGGCCCCGTCCTCGCCCTTGATGAGCAGCTTCATGTTGCGGCCCATGACCAGGGTCTCGCCATTGGCGTTCTCGAGGGTCGAGATGTTCTCGAACTCGATCACGCCTTCCTGCGAAGCCTCGAGGAAGGACTGCTGACCACCCTGCGCCACACCGCCGATGTGGAAGGTCCGCATCGTCAGCTGGGTGCCGGGCTCGCCGATGGACTGCGCCGCGATGATGCCGACGGCCTCGCCGGTGTTCACCATGGTGCCGCGCGCCAGGTCACGGCCGTAGCACATGGCACAGACGCCCTCTTCGGCCTCACAGGTCAGCGGCGACCGGATACGCGCGGTTTGAACGCCGGCTTCTTCGACGGCGTCGGACATGCGCTCGTCGATGAGCTGACCCTCGCGGATCAGCACCTCGTCGGTGCCCGGGCGCATGATGTCCTCGGCCGCGACACGGCCCAGAACGCGCTCGCCGAGGCTGGAGACCACTTCACCGTCGTTGACCGCCGCTTCCGCGGTGATCGCGCGGTCGGTGCCGCAATCGTGCAGACGCACGATGCAGTCCTGCGCCACGTCCACCAGACGGCGGGTCAGGTAACCCGAGTTCGCCGTCTTCAGAGCGGTGTCCGACAGACCCTTCCGGGCGCCGTGGGTCGAGTTGAAGTATTCAAGAACGGTCAGACCTTCCTTGAAGTTCGAGATGATCGGCGTCTCGATGATGTCGCCGTTCGGCTTCGCCATCAGGCCGCGCATCCCGCCCAGCTGCTTCATCTGCGTGACCGAGCCCCGGGCCCCGGAATGCGCCATCATGTAGACCGAGTTCGGCTCCATCTCGGCACCGGTCTCGTCGTGCTTGGCCGCCGAGATGGTGTTCATCATGGCGTCGGTGACCTTGTCGTTACATTTCGACCAGGCGTCCACGACCTTGTTGTACTTTTCGCCCTGGGTGATCAGGCCGTCCATGTACTGCTGTTCGAAGTCCTTCACCTGGTCGCGGGTGTCTTCGACGATGTCCCACTTGTTGTCGGGGATCACCATGTCGTCCTTGCCGAAGGAGATGCCCGCCTTGAACGCCTCGCGGAAGCCCATGGTCATGATCTGGTCGCAGAAGATGACCGACTCCTTCTGACCGCAATAACGGTAGACGGTGTCGATGACCCGCTGCACGTCTTTCTTCCGCAGCAGCGTGTTGACCAGATCGAAGGGCGCCTTGGCGTTCATCGGCAGCAGCGCGCCGAGGCGCACACGGCCCGGCGTGGTCTCGTAACGCTTGACGATCTCCTGGCCGGTTTCGTCGATCTGCTTGACGCGGCAGGTGATCTTGGCGTGCAGATGCACTTCGCCGGCGTTCAGCGCGTGCTCGACCTCTTCGATGTTCGCGAACACCATACCTTCCCCCTTCATGCCTTCGCGCATGATGGTGGTGTAGTAGAGACCGAGGATCATATCCTGCGACGGCACGATAATCGGCGCGCCGTTGGCCGGCGACAGCACGTTGTTCGTGGACATCATCAGGACGCGCGCCTCGAGCTGCGCTTCCAGCGACAGCGGGACGTGCACGGCCATCTGGTCGCCGTCGAAGTCGGCGTTGAAGGCCGAACAGACGAGCGGGTGCAGCTGGATCGCCTTGCCCTCGATGAGCTGGGGTTCGAACGCCTGGATACCGAGACGGTGCAGCGTGGGCGCGCGGTTCAACAGAACCGGGTGCTCGCGGATCACCTCGTCGAGGATGTCCCAGACCTCGGGACGCTCTTTCTCCACCAGCTTCTTCGCCTGTTTCACGGTGCTGGAAAGGCCCTTGGCCTCAAGCCGCGAATAGATGAAGGGCTTGAAGAGCTCGAGCGCCATCTTCTTCGGCAACCCGCACTGGTGCAGCTTCAGTTCCGGGCCCGTCACGATGACAGACCGGCCCGAGAAGTCGACGCGCTTGCCGAGAAGGTTCTGACGGAAACGGCCCTGCTTGCCTTTCAGCATGTCCGACAGCGACTTCAGCGGGCGCTTGTTAGCGCCGGTGATGACGCGGCCACGACGACCGTTGTCGAAGAGAGCGTCCACGGCTTCCTGAAGCATCCGCTTTTCGTTGCGGACGATGATGTCGGGCGCGCGCAGCTCGATCAGCCGCTTGAGGCGGTTGTTCCGGTTGATCACCCGACGATACAGGTCGTTCAGGTCGGAGGTCGCAAAGCGACCACCGTCCAGCGGCACCAGCGGGCGCAGTTCCGGCGGGATGACCGGCACCACGGTGAGGATCATCCATTCCGGACGGTTGCCGGATTCCAGGAAGCTCTCGACCACTTTCAGGCGCTTGATGATCTTCTTCGGCTTCAGCTCGCCGGTGGCCTCCTTGAGATCCATGCGGAGCTGTTCGGCCTCGGCTTCGAGGTCGATGGCCGCCAGCATCTCACGGATGGCTTCCGCGCCGATATTGGCGGTGAAGGCGTCCATGCCGTACTGATCCTGCGCGTCGAGGAATTCGTCCTCGGTCAGCATCTGGCCATAGGTCAGATCTGTCAGGCCCGGCTCGATCACCACGTAGTTTTCGAAATAGAGCACACGCTCCAGATCGCGCAGCGTCATGTCCAGCATCAGGCCGATGCGCGAGGGCAGCGACTTGAGGAACCAGATATGGGCGCAGGGCGCGGCCAGCTCGATATGGCCCATGCGCTCGCGGCGCACCTTTTGCAGCGTGACTTCCACGCCGCATTTCTCGCAGACGACGCCGCGATATTTCATGCGCTTGTACTTGCCGCAGAGGCATTCGTAATCCTTGATCGGGCCAAAGATCCGCGCACAGAAAAGGCCGTCACGCTCGGGCTTGAACGTGCGGTAGTTGATGGTTTCGGGCTTTTTGATCTCGCCGTAGGACCACGAGAGGATCCGTTCCGGCGACGCCAGCGACACCTTGATCTCGTCAAAGACCTTGGGCGGGGTCAGCGGGTTGAACGGGTTGTTGGTCAGTTCCTGGTTCATGTCAAAACCTTTGCGTCAGGGCTGCATCGGGGGGAGAGCCCAGGATTTTTCGAACGAAAAATCCTGGGCCGAAGAATTTTCGGCGGAAAATTCTTCGTTACTCGTCCTCCTCCGCGTCCAGGAGTTCCATGTTCAGGCCGAGGCCGCGGACTTCCTTCACGAGCACGTTGAAGCTCTCGGGAACGCCCGCCTCGTAATTGTCCTCGCCCTTGACGATGCTTTCATAGACCTTGGTCCGGCCCGCCACGTCATCCGACTTCACGGTCAGCATTTCCTGCAGGGTGTAGGCGGCGCCATAGGCTTCCAGAGCCCAGACCTCCATCTCCCCGAAACGCTGGCCGCCGAACTGCGCCTTACCGCCCAGCGGCTGCTGGGTGACAAGCGAGTACGGGCCGGTGGACCGCGCGTGGATCTTGTCATCCACCAGGTGGTGCAGCTTGAGCAGGTATTTCACGCCCACGGTGACCTTGCGCGCGAATTCCTCGCCCGTGCGGCCATCGAACAGGCGCGACTGGCCCGACGTGTCGAAGCCGGCCCGCGTCAGCGCGTCGTTGACATCCGCTTCCTTGGCGCCGTCGAAGACCGGGGTCGCGATCGGCACGCCGCGCACGACATTGCCCGCCGCTTCCACAAGCTGCCCCTCGTCCATATCGGCGATGCCCTCTTCATAGACATCGTCGCCATAGGCGATGCGCATGGCTTCACGCACCGGCGTCAGGTCGCCCGAGCGGCGGTAATCCGCAAGCGCGTCGTCGATCCGCAGGCCCAGGCCCCGCGAGGCCCAGCCCATATGCGTCTCGAGGATCTGACCGACGTTCATCCGCGAGGGCACGCCCAGCGGGTTGAGGCAGAAATCGACCGGCGTGCCGTCTTCGAGGAAGGGCATATCCTCCATCGGAACGACGCGGGAGATGACCCCCTTGTTGCCGTGACGGCCAGCCATCTTGTCGCCCGGCTGGAGCTTGCGCTTCACCGCGACGAAGACCTTGACCATCTTCATCACGCCCGGCGGCAGATCGTCGCCACGGCGGACCTTCTCGACCTTGTCCTCGAACCGCGCATCGAGCGCGCGCTTCTGCGCCTCGTACTGCTCGTGCAGCGCCTCGACGATCTGCGCGTCGGCCTCTTCGGCCAGCGCGAGCTGCCACCACTGGCCGCGCGACAGCGTGCCCAGCAGTTCGTCGTCGATCAGCGCGTTCGGACGCACGCCCTTCGGACCCTTCACCGCGGTCTTGCCGAGGATCATATCCTTGAGACGGGCATAGATGTTGCGGTCGAGGATCGCCAGCTCGTCGTCCCGGTCACGGGCCAGACGTTCGACTTCCTCGCGCTCGATCTGCAGCGCACGCTCGTCTTTCTCGACGCCGTGACGGTTGAAGACCCGCACTTCCACAACGGTGCCGTAATCGCCCGGCTTCACCCGCAGCGAGGTATCGCGCACGTCCGAGGCTTTCTCGCCGAAGATGGCGCGGAGCAGTTTCTCCTCCGGCGTCATCGGGCTTTCGCCCTTGGGCGTGATCTTACCGACGAGAATGTCGCCCGGCTCCACGTCCGCACCGATATAGACGATACCGGCTTCGTCGAGGTTGCGCAGCGCTTCCTCGCCGACGTTCGGGATGTCGCGGGTGATCTCTTCCGGCCCGAGCTTGGTGTCACGGGCGGCGACTTCGAATTCCTCGATGTGGATCGAGGTGAAGACGTCGTCACGCGCGATGCGCTCGGAGATCAGAATGGAGTCCTCGTAGTTGTAGCCGTTCCACGGCATGAAGGCCACGATGACGTTCTTGCCGAGCGCCAGTTCCCCCATATCCGTCGAGGGACCATCCGCGATGACCTCGCCCTTGCCGACCGTGTCACCCACCTTCACCAGCGGACGCTGGTTGATGCAGGTGTTCTGGTTCGACCGCTGGAACTTGCGCATCCGGTAGATGTCGACCCCCGGATCGCCCGGCTCCAGATCGGCCGTCGCCCGGATCACGATCCGCTGCGCATCGACCTGGTCGATGATGCCCGCGCGATGCGCCATGATCGCAGCGCCCGAGTCACGCGCCACAACGCCCTCGATCCCGGTGCCGACCAGCGGCGCCTCGGAGCGCAGCGTCGGCACGGCCTGACGTTGCATGTTGGCGCCCATCAGCGCGCGGTTGGCGTCGTCGTTTTCCAGGAACGGAATAAGCGAGGCCCCGACCGAGACGAGCTGCTTGGGCGACACGTCGATCAGGTCCACCTGCTCGCGCGGGGCGAGGGTGTAATCGCCCGACTGGCGGGTGTTGACCATCTCGTTCACGAGCTGGCCATTCTCGTCCAGCGTTGCGTTCGCCTGGGCGACCGTGTGGCGCATTTCCTCGGTGGCGGACATGTAATGCACTTCATCCGTCACCTGGCTGTCCTTGACCACGCGATACGGGGTCTCGATGAACCCGTATTTGTTCACGCGCGCAAAGGTCGCCAGCGAGTTGATGAGACCGATGTTCGGGCCTTCCGGCGTCTCGATCGGGCACATGCGGCCATAGTGGGTCGGGTGCACGTCGCGCACCTCGAAGCCTGCGCGCTCGCGGGTCAGACCGCCCGGCCCGAGGGCCGAGAGACGACGCTTGTGCGTCACTTCGGACAGCGGGTTGGTCTGGTCCATGAACTGCGACAGCTGCGAGGAGCCGAAGAATTCGCGCACGGCAGCAGCGGCCGGCTTGGCGTTGATCAGGTCCTGCGGCATCACCGTGTCGATCTCGACCGAAGACATGCGTTCCTTGATCGCGCGCTCCATGCGGAGCAGACCGACGCGGTACTGGTTCTCCATCAGCTCGCCGACGGAACGGACACGACGGTTGCCCAGGTGGTCGATGTCGTCCACCTCGCCCTTGCCGTCGCGCAGTTCGACCAGCGCCTTGATGCAGGCCACGATGTCCTCGCGGTCCAGCGTGCGCTGGGTATCGGGCTTGCCGAGGTTCAGGCGCATATTCATCTTCACGCGGCCCACGGCGGAAAGATCGTAGCGCTCGCTGTCGAAGAACAGCGTGTCGAACAGCGACGACGCGGCCTCGACGGTGGGCGGCTCGCCCGGGCGCATGACGCGGTAGATGTCCATGAGCGCGGTGTCGCGGTTCATGTTCTTGTCCTGCGCCATGGTGTTCCGCATGTACGGGCCCACGGTGACGTTGTCGATGTCGAGCACCGGGATCTCGGTGATGCCCGCGTCCATAAGCTCCTTGAGCGAGCCGCCGGTGACATCGCCGTCCTTATCGACGGTCCAGGTCAGTTCGTCGCCGGCCTCGACATAGATCGCGCCGGTGTCCTCGTTGATGATGTCCTTGGCGACGAACTTGCCGACGATCTGCTCGAAGGGCAGCAGCAGGTTCTGCACCTTGCCTTCGTCGATCAGCTTTTTCACCGCGCGCGGGGTGATCTTCTTGGTCGCCTCGGCGATGATTTCGCCGGTGTCCGCGTCCACGAGATCATAGGTCGGGCGCGTGCCGCGCACCCGCTCGGGGAAGAACTTGGTGACCCAGCCCTCGCCACGGCGCAGCGAGTAATCGACCGTGTTGTAGTAAGCATCCATGATGCTTTCCTGGTCGAGACCCAGCGCATAGAGCAGCGTCGTCACCGGCAGTTTGCGGCGGCGGTCGATACGCGCGAAGACGATGTCCTTGGCGTCGAATTCGAAGTCGAGCCACGAGCCGCGATAGGGGATGATGCGGCAGGCGAAGAGCAGCTTGCCCGAGCTGTGCGTCTTGCCCTTGTCGTGATCGAAGAACACGCCCGGCGACCGGTGCATCTGGGAAACGATCACCCGTTCGGTGCCGTTCACGATGAACGTGCCGTTCGGCGTCATGAGCGGCATGTCGCCCATGAACACGTCCTGTTCCTTGATGTCCTTCACCGATTTGGCGCCGGTATCCTCGTCGATATCGAACACGATCAGACGCAGGGTGACCTTCAGCGGGGCGCTGTAGGTCATGTCGCGCTGCATGCATTCCTCAACGTCGTATTTCGGCTTTTCAAGCTCGTAATCGACGAATTCCAGAACGGCGGTTTCGTTGAAATCCTTGATCGGAAAGACCGATTGGAACACGCCCTTGATGCCCTCGCCATCCATGGGCTGGAGCTGGTCGCCGGATTTCAGGAAGAGTTCGTAGGAAGATTTCTGAACCTCGATGAGGTTCGGCATCTCCAGAACCTCACGAATTTTGCCGTAATATTTGCGAAGACGTTTCTGGCCAAGGAAACTTTGCGCCATAGGTCTGATCACCTTTTCAGCTTCTCACCGGACGCGCGTGCTGTCGGGCACCAGCGGCACATCCATCCGAGACGACGGTTCCGATCCATTCCTGGCCCCTGTCCCACCAAGGGCCTCCCGATCCTGGAACTCGTCTGAGAAAAGCCCCTGCGAAAAGGGCCTCTCTGAGACGGGTTCGGCTGGACCCGGGAAACGCCCGGATCCAGCCTTTTGTTCCGATCGCGAAGGGTGCGCGATGCGCGCACCATCCGTGATTACTTGAGCTCGACCTCGGCGCCAGCCTCTTCGAGCTTCTTCTTGATTTCTTCGGCTTCGTCCTTGGAGACCTGCTCTTTGACAGCCTTGCCGCCGGCTTCCACCAGCTCTTTGGCTTCTTTCAGGCCCAGGCCGGTGATGCCGCGGACTTCTTTGATCACGTTGATCTTCTTGTCGCCAGCCGACTTGAGGATCACGTCGAATTCGGTTTTCTCCTCGGCAGCCGCACCGGCGTCTGCGCCAGCGGCCGGACCGGCCATCATCACAGCGCCGCCGGCGGCGGGCTCGATGCCGTATTCGTCCTTGAGGATGGTTTTCAGTTCCTGGGCTTCGAGCAGCGTCAGACCGACGATTTGCTCTGCAAGTGCTTTAAGATCAGCCATTTTGCGTTTTCCGTTTTACTAGATGTGTTCCAACGTGCGGGTTTGCAACCCCACGAGTGTCTCTTGACTGCGCGTTACGCCGCCTCGGCCTTTTCCTCGATAGTGGAAAGGATCGAAGCGATGTTCGAAGCAGGAGCGCCAATCGCGCCGGCGATGTTCGAAGCGGGTGCGCCGATGCAGCCGACGATGGAAGCGATAAGCTCCTCGCGCGACGGCATTTTCGACACGGCCTCGACACCGGCCCGGTCCAGGGCCGTCCCACCCATTGCCCCGCCAAGGATCTCGAACTTTTTGTTGTCCTTGGCGAAATCCTCGACCACTTTGGCGGCTGCCACGGGGTCTTCGGAGAAGGTGAGAACGGTCATGCCCTCGAGATATTGCGCGATGCTCTCGCACTCTTTTCCCTGAAGGGCGATCTTGGCGAGCCTGTTCTTGGCGACGCGAACCGACGTTTCTGCAGCGCGGGCGCGCCCACGCAGGTCCTGCATCTCGGCAACCGTGAGACCCTCGTAGCGGGATACCACCACGACGCCAGAGCTTTCGAAGATCTGGCCGAGTTCCTCGACCACTTTCTCTTTCTGGGCTCTATCCACAGTTTCACTCCAATTGAGGAGGGGCGACCCCTCCGGCTCGATTCTGTCCGGGCAAGCCCGGACGACAAGGTCCGATCGGGTTGTCGCATCGCGTCGCCGGAACACATAGGCCCGGAACGTATGTCTCTTCCCGCCTCGGGCAGGATTTACTGGCGCAAGCCAACCCACCGTCTCGGACGAAATAGAGGGCATCCACGAATCGCGGAAGCCCTCGTATCGAGACTCTTAGCCTTTCGGCGCGGCTTTGCCAACCCTTCGCACCAAAGACACATCGCAGAACCTGCACATCCCTTGGTACGGATGGGTCCCGATCCCGGACGGTCGCCCGCAGCGCGCGGACCCGGCACTCTCAAGACACCCGCCTCTGTCAGCTCACATCGTGGGAAACTGCACGTCGATCCCGACCGCGCGATAGTCGAAGACCTCGCCCTCGTTCTCGATCCGCCGAAGCACCGAAAATCCGAAATCGGGCAGCCAGTAGGACCAGGTGACCTTGCGATAGCCGGTCTGCGTTTCCGTCAGCGTCAGCGGATGGGCCACGAACACGCACCCGCCGATATCGACCTCCGTCGCCTCGGCCTTTTCCAGCAGCAGATTGCCCACCTCCTCCTTGCCGGATCTCGTCCGTGTGAAGTCGAACAGCGCCTGCCCGCCGACCGGCATCGCCGCAACATTCACCGTGCCGCCGGAGAGTTTCACCTGCATCCCCGACGAAGGCACGATCACGCCCTTCTTCAGCTCGAAACTCAGAACGTCGATCACCCCATCCGCAAGGTTGTAGATTAAGCGATCGCCGCTGCCGTCGAGAAACTGCAAATCCTCGGAGATCGCGCCGTCCTTGATCCGGGTCACGCGGCTGACCGACTCGTCGTCGTAGGTCACGAAGATCCCAAAGCCCAGGTCTTCTACCGTCGGGCATTCCGCTTGCGCCGCCGTCATCGAAGCGCAGACAGCAAGCGGTGCAATCATGCTTAAAAGACAATTTTTCATCTGTTTGTCCCAAGTTACCTCATGATGAAGACCACACCAGCGGCGGCAGATGAGGTCAAGCCGATCACATCGCAATATCGGGAGAGGTTCCACGCCGGCGCCCGCTTCCGCATCCTGCCGGGGCACAATGTCTGTCACGCAAGGCATCGGCACCCGCCGCGACATCTCCTGAAATGCAAAAGGGCGGACCCGAAGGCCCGCCCCTGCATAACGTCACGAAGATCCGAAAATCATTCCGCCGAGGCGTTCGCCACGTCCACGGTCACGCCCGGGCCCATGGTGGAGCTGAGCGAGATCTTCTTCATGTAGGTGCCCTTGGCGCCGGTCGGCTTGGCCTTGGCAACCGCGCTGATGAAGGCGCGGATGTTTTCGACCAGCTTGGCTTCGTCGAACGAGGCCTTGCCAACGCCGGCATGGACCACACCGCCCTTTTCGGCACGGAACTGGACCTGACCGCCCTTGGCGTCTTTCACAGCCTGCGCGACATCCATGGTCACGGTACCGACCTTGGGGTTCGGCATCAGGTTGCGCGGGCCGAGGATCTTGCCCAGACGGCCGACGATCGGCATCATGTCCGGGGTCGCGATGCAACGGTCGAACTCGATGGCGCCGCCCTGGATGGTTTCCATCAGGTCTTCGGCGCCAACGATGTCTGCGCCGGCCGCGGTGGCCTCATCGGCCTTCGGGCCGCGGGCAAAGACGGCGACGCGCATGGTCTTGCCGGTGCCGTTCGGCAGGCCGATCACGCCACGGACCATCTGGTCGGCGTGACGGGTATCGACGCCCAGGTTCATCGCGATCTCGACGGTTTCGTCGAATTTCGCGCTGGCGTTGGCCTTGATCAGCGAAACGGCGTCTTCAATCGACAGCTCTTCCTTGCCCACAAAGGCTTCGCGGGCGGCACGGGTGCGTTTTCCAAGCTTTGCCATCTTACTTCACCTCGATGCCCATGGACTTGGCCGAGCCAAGGATGATCTGCATTGCGGCTTCCACATCGTTCGCCGAGAGATCTTTCATCTTGGCTTCGGCGATCTCGCGCACCTGCTTGATGGTGACGGTGGCGACGGTCTCGCGGCCGGGCTTCTCGGCACCGCGCGGACGGTTACGCTTGCCCACGGGCTTCAGGCCGGCGGCTTTTTTCAGGTAATAAGACGCGGGCGGCGTCTTGATGTCCATGGTGAAGGACTTGTCCTGATAATAGGTGATCACGGTCGGGCACGGCGCGCCGGGCTCCATCTCCTGCGTCTTGGCGTTGAACGCCTTGCAGAATTCCATGATATTGATGCCGCGCTGACCCAGGGCGGGGCCCACGGGCGGCGACGGGTTGGCTTTGCCTGCAGGGATCTGCAGCTTCATCTTGCCGGCGAGCTTCTTGGCCATCGGCTGTCTCCTTTACAACACCCCTCGGACGCGTCCTCGGGGTTTTTCGGTTGCGTGGTCTGGTCCGGACATCGCGATGCCCTCGCCTCCCACGAAATTGCCGTCGGAACGACAGAGGCGGCGCATACACCGACTCGCCCGATATGGCAAGGACATTAGGCGCGCCCGGAACGTCAGTCGCCGTCGACGAGCATGCCGTTGCGCTCGGCACACTCCCAGGTTTTCAACACCGTCGCCGTGGTGCCGGCAAGCGGATAGCTCCGCGAGGTCTCGCCGGTGATCTCGACCCGCAGCGTATTGCCGGATTTGAGCCGCGCCATTTCACTATCGCCAAGACCCATCCAGGCGTGGGTGTCGCTCGACCCGTCGTCGCCGGGAAGACCGAAGCCGACCTGCCGGTCGATCAGATAGCCGTCATAGTAGACCGCCGCACCCTGGATGCCGACACCGCCACCACCGGGCCGTTGCGCAGGAAGGTAAAGACGCCAGGGGGATTCCCCGAATTCGGTCTCCGCAAACCCGTTGTATTCAATCATGAGCTGATCGTTGTAGCCCGCCCCGCGCACCGCGCGGCAGGAAAAGCGTCCACGCCCGTCGCTCATCACATAGACATCCCAGCCGCGCACGCTCGCATAGGGCTCGGCATATTCATGGCTATTGATGGTTTGAGCGGAGGCGGGCAGCGCCGCCGCGAGGGCCAGAGCGGCGGCAAGGGCGAGACGGGACAATCCGGAGACCATAGCGAGATCCTGCTTGAAACGAGTTACGCGGAAAGAGCTACGCTGGCCACGTGGTGTTCGCCAGAGGAAAAACGCGAAGGGGCGGACACTCCAGATCGCGCGCAAAGCCGCCAAACCCCTTCGATCCCTGGCCCCTGGTTCAAGAGGTCAGCCAACCGGCCTCCACTATGCCCCGCCCGGACAGTCAGCCGCTTTGGTGACGCCGGCGCATAGGTCACAGAGCTTCGGACCAGGCCGGGAGAACGTAAGGGATCAGAGCATCAGAGCGGCACCGCACGGGCTGACGCCGGGCCCGTGCCATCGCAGTGACCGCGGCGAGGCCCCGAACGGGTCTCGCAAAATTTTGCATCGTCTCTTCCGAACCGAGCAGCGCAGGGCCGCCCGTTCAGATCTCTTTGGAGACCTGGGTGAATTCCAGCTCCACCGGGGTTTCCCGGCCGAAGATCGACACCGACACGCGCAGACGCTGGTTGTCGTCGTCCACACCCTCGACCATGCCGTCGAAGCCCTCGAACGGGCCGTCGTTGACCTTGACCTTCTCGCCCACCTCGAAATGGATGAGCGTGCGCGGCGCGTCCTCGTTCTCCTGAACGCGGCCCAGGATCGCCTCGACCTCGGCATCGCGCATCGGCATCGGACGGCCCTGCGGCCCCAGGAAGCCGGTGACGCGGTTGATCGAGTTCACCAGGTGATAACCCCGGTCCGACATCTCCATGTGGACCAGCACATAGCCGGGCATGAAGCGGCGCTCGGTGGTCACCTTCTTGCCGCGGCGCACCTCGATGACTTCCTCGGTGGGCACGAGCACCTCGTCGATCTGGTCCTCAAGCCCCTGCTCTTCGACAGACTGACGGATCTGCTCTGCGATCTTCTTCTCGAAGTTCGACAGAACACTGACCGAGTACCACCGCTTTGCCATCTATCTGGCCCCTCTCGAATTCCTGCCGCCGGTCTGCGCCGGCATCGTCCCGCCCCAAACGAAAACCGGCGTGCAACTCGAATCGCTGCACGCCCGCCTGAGAAAAGTGTTCCGCTCCCTACCCCTCCGCCCCTCCGATTTCAAGAGGCAGCCCCGGGGTTTCGCGCCGTGGCGCTTAGCCGAAGATCGACAGCAGCCCCTGTAGGCCGCCGCGGATCAGAATATCGACCAGCGCGAAGAAGACCGCCGTCAGGGCCGCCATGATGAAGACGGTGACCGTGGTCAGGACCACCTCTCGGCGAGTCGGCCAGACGATCTTGGCGATCTCGGCGCGGGTCTGCTGGATGAACTGAATGGGGTTGGCCATTGCGGCGTGCTTTCCGTTTCCGTGCGGGTTTTGGGGCATATACGCAGCAATGCCCGGTCTGGCAAGCCTTGCGCCCCGCGCGACCGGGCCCCCCGCCGCCGTCACGCGCCGCTCACCTTACGCTCACCCCGGCGCGACCCGATTTCACGAAACCCTGACAGCGCGCCGGGATTTACCGCGCAACCTTCGCACGCCCGGCGCGTTCACACGCGCGTCGGGGAAAAGCCGCGGTTCTGCAACGGGTTACCGACCTTCGCCAGAGGTTTTTCCGCCGGGAACCAAAGTCCAGAGCACGGGTTCCTTTGCCAGTCCACGCCGGGTGCCGACAGGTCCCGGCCAAGCGCAAACAGAAAGACCGAAAGGATACCGACATGAAACGCTTTCTGACCGCCACCGTCCTGACCTCGCTTCTCGCCACCAGCGCCTTCGCCGCGACCGAGGCCGAGACCCAGGCCATCAAGACCTTCCTGCCCGACACGCCGGTCTCGTCGCTGAGCGATGCGCAGGTGACCGAGCTTTTCGCGATCTCCAAGAGCGGCGTCTCTGACCGCGAAAAGGTGACGCGCATGCAGGCGGTGGTCGAGGGCACCACCCCGGTGACCACCTTCTCCGCCGAGGAGAACGCCCTCCTCGAACAATATCTGCCCGCCGAAAAGCTGGCCATGCTGACCGCGTCCCAGAAGGCCGAAGCGCTGGGGATCATCCGCGGCGGGTCGGACAAGACCAAGATCGAGGACCGGCTCTCGGTGCTGGGCGTCGACCGGCAATCGCCGCTGACCGATGGCGAGCTCGCCCGGATCGCCTTCTTCGTGCCGGATGCCAACGTGACCGTGCTCGGGTCGGAACAGATCAGCGAGCTGCGCGCCGCGCTCTATAGCGGGCACTCCGACAGCGAGATCCGCGACCGGCTGATGGACATCCTGTCGTAACCCGGCATCCCGGGCTCTGACAGACGCAGAGCGCGCCTTCGGGCGCGCTCTTTGCATGCGTTTTGCCAGCCTGCTCACGATGGCTCGCCGCACCGCTTTCCCAAAGGCCCATCGCCAGCGAGGACCTGCGGGTGATCTGCACACAGATGTCTGGAAGGTTTTTGGCAGGGGCAGCAGGGTTCGAACCCGCGACCTACGGTTTTGGAGACCGTCGCTCTACCAGCTGAGCTATACCCCTAAGGCCGGGCCTTCATGTACGAAAGGGCGCGCGGCATTGCAAGCGGGAAAACAGGGTCAGATCCAGTGCAAACGCCGCAGGATCGCCAGTTGCAGCGCGACGACGATCCCAAGCCCGCCGAGGAAGATCCAGAAGGCACCCGGCACCCCGGCCCCCGGCAGTCCCGCCACGTTGATTCCGAACAGCCCGGTCAGGAATCCCAGCGGCAGAAACAGCGCCGAGAGAATCGAGATCATGTACATGTTGCGGTTCAGCCGCTCGGAAAGCTGGCCGGCCAGTTCGTCCCGCACCAGCGCCATGCGCTCGCGCATCGCATCGGCATCCTCGACCACCCGCTCCAGCGCATCCAGCTCTTCCGCCAGATGCCGCAGATCGTCCGCCTCCAGCCAGCCGGGATGCGCGGCCTGCAAACCGCGCAGCGCATCGCGCTGGGGCTGAAGATAGCGGCGCAGGATGATCGCCCGCCGCCGCAGCTCGACCAACTGCGTGCGGATCTCGCCGCCGGCCCCGTCCAGCACCGCCTCCTCGAGCGCGTCCGCCTCGTCGTCGATGCCGCTCCAGAAGGATTCGATCCGGAAGGTCAGCCGCTCGACCAGCGTCACCAGAAACCCCGCACAGTCCCGTGGCCCGTGGCCCGAGGCCAGCTCCGCCGCGATGTCCTCGATGGCGCGCACCCGGCGCCGCGACAGGCTGACGATCCGGCGTGGGTCGATCCAGAGCCGCACCGAGACCATGTCCTCGGGATCCTCGCCCTCGACCGTGTTGATGCCGCGCAGGATCACGATGAGCCCCTCGCCGACGCGGGTCACGCGCGGGCGGGTCTCCTCGGCCACCAGCGCGTCGATGATCGTGGGGTCGAGATAGGACAGGTTCTCGACGATCCAGCCCGGCGTGTCGGGGTGATGGGCGCGCAGATGCACCCAGCCCAGATCCTCGCCGCGCAGCAGCTCCGGCGCCTCCGCCGGCATCAGTGCACGGCCGCGCCCGGCGCCGTTCAGGGCAAAGCCGGTCTGGATCACGTCGTCGGGGCGCAGCGCAAGCTCGTACATGGGACGGAGAATAGCCGCCCGGAGAAACCGCGCAAGAACCCCCCGCACAGAGCCCCGATCCGACCTGTTCAAGAGTGCACACTCGACCTGCACCGCCCGGTTTCGGGCGTGAAAAGGGCGATTGATCACGCGCCAGTCGCGCCGGCGCGCCTGGATATTTCAGGCCCGAAGCCCCGGTTTCCTGAGGTTTTCGAAGTTCCACACTCACTCTAGGGAGTCTTTCGATCACGTTCCAATACACGCTTTCGAGAGCGCCTGTGAGCGCTAGCGTGATTTGATAATCGCCTGTCAGCTAACGATATTCCGGTTGTCCGAGACAAACGGACGGAAACAAAACAGCGCCTCCTGGCGCATCTGAAACCGAAAGGACTACACCATGAAAAAGATCGTTCTTCTGACCGCCGCAGCCATCGCAACCGCCGCTGCCTTCGGGGGCGCCGCATCGGCACAGCCCTACAACACCGGCGACTTCGCCCGTGCCGCTCTGGAACGTCTGGTTCCGAACACCGGCGCAGCCTCGCTGAGCAACTCCGAAGCCGTCGCCGTGTACCAGGCGGTGCAGGACGAAGACGGTGTCGGCAACCAGAAAGCCCGCGCCGAAGCGATGATCCGCTCGTATCAATGAGCGTGGACCAGAGAAGGGGGCCGGATCTCGGTCATGGCCCCCTTCCGGCCGGCCCTTCGGGCCGAAAGCGACAGGGGCGCCGCAACCGGCGCCCCTGAAACGTTTGAGGGCGGACCGAAGCCCGCCCCCCTGATATGTCCTTCCCGCTGCCCGACACGCGGACAGCGGAAAGCGCCTTACTCGAGGATCTTGGAGACGACGCCGGAGCCGACGGTGCGGCCGCCTTCGCGGATGGCGAAGCGCAGGCCGTCTTCCATGGCGATCGGCGCGATCAGCTCGACCACGAACTTCAGGTTG
>NZ_JAMDHK010000002.1:0-571318 GCF_024721115.1 Salipiger pentaromativorans
GGCTGCTTGGGCATGATGGGGCTTCCTTCTTCGTCCCGCAAAGTCTATACCAAACCCCTCAGAGCGCGAGGTTTTTCAGACCTTCCTTAGATCTTTGAGGCCAATACGAGAGAATAGCTCGTCAATCTTTTCGTCTCTGTGCGTGGTGTGAGAAGAAAGTGAGTTTTGAACGATTGTGCGAATTTTCCGAAAAGGTCGTTCAGAAGCAAGTAGCTCTAAAGCAAATTTTGCATTGAGGCCAGCTGCTTCGAGGCTGTCATATAGCTCCGAGTATATCCTTTGGCCGCTCTTCAGGTGTGGGACAAGAATGTCGCAATATTTGGCTGTAAAATATCTGTCAAAGCCAGCTACAGATAAGATAACTGCGGCCCGGATAAGATCGTCGAGTTCCTCTAAAGCAGGTTGTTCTTCGTGAAGTTTAAGCAGAGATACGGCTCTCTCAACCGTTTTTTCAAATGTTGTAATTGGCTTCGTAACGCTTGCCATATCTGAACCTCACACATCCAACTCCTCCACAAACCGCGCGTTCTCCTGGATGTACTGGAACCGCAGCTCGGGCTTCTTGCCCATCAGGCGCTCCACCAGATCTCCGGTTTCGCCCGGTTCGTCCTCGTCGATGGTCACCCGGATGAGCTTGCGCGTCGCCGGATCCATGGTCGTCTCCTTGAGGTCCTTGGCGTCCATCTCGCCCAGACCCTTGAAGCGCTGCACGTCGATCTTGCCTTTGCCGCCCAGACCCTTGGCCAGCATGGCCTCTTTCTCGGCGTCGTCCGCCACATAGATCCGCCGCGCGCCCTGTGTCAGGCGATACAAGGGCGGGCAGGCCAGATACAAATGCCCCTGGTCGATCAGCGGCCGCATCTGGGTGTAGAAGAAGGTCATCAAGAGCGAGGCGATATGGGCGCCGTCCACATCCGCGTCGGTCATGATGATGATCTTTTCGTAACGCAGATCGTCGATGGTGAACTTGGTGCCGAGCCCGACGCCCAACGCCTCGCAAAGATCGCGGATCTCGGCGTTCGAGGTCAGCTTGTTCGAGGCCGCACCCAGCACGTTCAGGATCTTGCCCTTGAGCGGCAAGAGCGCCTGGGTCTCGCGGAAGCGGGCGCCCTTGGCGGAGCCGCCCGCCGAGTCGCCCTCGACGATGAAGAGCTCGGTGCCCTCGCGGGATTTCGCCGTGCAGTCGGTCAGCTTGCCCGGCAGGCGCAGCTTTTTCGTCGCCGATTTCCGCGCGGTCTCTTTCTCCTGACGCCGCCGCAGCCGCTCCTCGGCGCGCAGCACGAGGAAATCGAGAATGGCACCGGCGGATTTCGTATCCGAGGCCAGCCAGTTGTCGAAATGGTCGCGCACCGCGCCCTCGACCAGCCGCTGCGCCTCGGTGGTGGCCAGCCGGTCCTTGGTCTGGCCGACGAATTCCGGCTCGCGGATAAAGCAGGAGACCAGCGCGCAGCCGCCGGTGATCAGGTCGTCGCGGGTGATCTGGCTGGCTTTCTTGTTGCTGACCAGCTCGCCATAGGCGCGGATGCCCTTGAGGATCGCCGACCAGAACCCGGCCTCATGCGTGCCGCCCTCGGGGGTGGGGACGGTGTTACAGTAGCTCTGGATGAAGCCGTCGCGCGAAGGGGTCCAGTTGATCGCCCATTCCACCTTGCCCGGCGTGTTGAACTTTTCCTTGAAATCCACCGTCCCGGCAAAGGGCTTGTCCGCATAGGTGCTCGACCCGTTCAGCGTTTCGGACAGGTAATCCGCAAGGCCGCCGGGGAAGTGGAAGGTCGCCTCAAGCGGGGTTTCCTTGTCGTCGATGGCAGATTTCCAGCGGATCTCCACCCCCGAGAACAGATAGGCCTTGGAGCGCACCATCTTGAAGAGCCGCGCCGGTTTGAAACGGTGATGGCCAAAGATCTGTTCGTCGGCGTGGAAGGTCACCGTGGTGCCGCGCCGATTGGGCGCCGCGCCGACCTTTTCCACCGGGCCCAGCGGGATGCCGCGGGAAAAGCGCTGCTCCACCAGCTCCTTGTTGCGTGCGACCTGCACGACCATGCTGTCCGACAGCGCGTTCACCACCGAGGCGCCCACGCCGTGCAGACCGCCCGAGGTTTCATAGGCCTTGCCCGAGAACTTGCCGCCCGCATGCAGGGTGCAGAGGATGACCTCGAGCGCCGATTTGCCGGGAAACTTGGGGTGCGGATCGGTCGGGATGCCGCGTCCGTTGTCGCGGATCGTCACCGCGTAATCGGCGTGCAGCTCGATCTCGATGCGGTTGGCATGGCCCGCCACCGCCTCGTCCATGGAGTTGTCGAGCACCTCGGCCACCAGATGGTGCAGCGCCCGCTCGTCGGTGCCGCCGATATACATACCGGGGCGCTTGCGCACCGGCTCCAGCCCTTCGAGCACCTCGATGGAGGAGGCGTCGTAGGTGGATGTTTCGGTAGCCGCGAGAAGATCGTCTGCCATGGTGCCCTGCTCGTCTTGTGCGATGATTGCCGGCAAGTATGGCAGAGCGGCGCGGGCGGGGGAAGGGCTGGCTGCGCGTCAGACCCCATGATCATGGGGGAAAGCCTGTGGATTACGCCGGATCTTGTGGCGGCAGCGTGGCCCAATGTTCGCCCATGGCGACGATGCAGGAGGTGCCCGAGGCATAGGCGATGACCATGGTCCAGTCGCCCTGCGCGTCGGTCCAGAGCTCGACCACCTCTTCGGGGTTGCGCAGCCCGGTCGAGGTGAGCGTGGCGCCGTGGCGCTGGGTCAGCCGTTCGGTCATGCGCGGGCCGGGCTCGCAGAGCACGTCCGCGATGGGGGAGGCCGCAGGCGCGGCCGTCGGCAGCAGGAAGGGAATCAGAAGAAGAGACCGCATTCACCGAAGTGTAACGGTTTCATGACGATCTGGGAATCCCGCACCCGGGTGCGCCCCGGGTGCGGGGCGCGTTCAGAAGCGGTAGTTCAGGCCCACCGTCGCGGTGGTCGCGCCAACCTTGAGGTCGCCCGCGTCGAAGTCGTTGAACTCGTTGTAGTTCAGCTCGCCGCTGACGGTCACGTTGTCGGAGACATAGGTCTCGGCACCGATGCCCACGTAATAGCCGTCCGAGCTGCCCGCATCGAGCGCGCCGCCATCGGTCGAGGCATGGGCATAGCCGCCCGAGCCGTAGATCATCGTGCGGCCCATGTCATAGCCGACCCGTCCGCCGAGCTTGGCGATGCCGTCCAGCGTGCCGGCGTTTCCGAGGTCGATGTCGGTGCCGTCGTATTGCAGCCCGCCACCGGCGACCCAGTTGCCGAAGTCATGGTCGTAATAGGCCCGCAGACCGTAGAGCGCGCCATCCTCGTAATCATCCGCCGGGCCGTCCGCATCGGCATTGCCATAGCCGAGCTGCAGACCGACCGAGGGGCCGGTCCAATCGGTCGACGGGGCCAGCGCCACCGGGGCCGGGGCCATCGGCACGGGTTCGGGCGGGGTCTCGGTCAGCGAGCCGGCCAGCGCGGGCGTGGCGAGGAAGGGGAGAAGGATGAAGGGTTTGATAGACATGATCGTCTGCTCCTGTTGTTTGGCGGGGTGAGTGGCACCCGCGACTGAGGAGGTAACGACGGCCCGGGCGGATCGCTCCACACGCGGCGATCACGTTGTTTTGCTGTTGCGGAACCGGGACAGTTTTGGGGTATTTTCGCTGTTCCGGCAAAGGTTTGCCGGGGCGTGAGCGGTCGGTGGCAGGGTTTGGCCGAGCCGCGCGGGGAGCAAGGAACAAAATGCCGGAGCGGTGTGGGCGGACGCATTCGGCGCTAGGACGGATCCGGCGTTGCGAAAGGGGGCCGGGCCGCTGGCGGTCCGGGCGGGCGGATGTTTGCAGGAGGCGCGGGCGCCGCGCGGCGGGTTCCCGCCCGGCGCGCAGCATGCGCGGCGGGGCGCCGCCCGCGGGGGCTGGTTCCGGCGGGCCGCCGCCGCCAAAAGGCGCCCTGGGCGGGGGGCTCTTTCCTCATCCGGGGAGGGCTGCCTAGCTTCAGGGGAGAGGCGCGGGGAGGATCCCGCGTCCACAGGAAGCAAACCGGACCGTCCGGAAAGGAGACCCCATGACACTGCATGCCAATCTGCTGAAATCCACGGTGATCGCCGCCCTGATCGCCGCACCGCTGGCGCCCGCCTTCGCCCAGAGCATGGCGCCCGAGGCCCCGGCCGAGGCCGCTCCGGCAACGCCCGAGACGGGCTTTACCGAAGCGCAGCTCACCTCTTTCGTCGATGCGGCGATGCAGGTGCAGGCGCTTCAGGAGGACTACGAGGCCCGCATCGACGCGGCCCAGGCGCCCGAGGGCAAGCAGGCGCTGGCCGAACAGGCCCAGGCCGAGATGGTCGCCGCGGTCGACGAGACCGAAGGCATGGATGTGGAGACCTACAACGAGATCAGCGCTGCCGCACAGGCCGACCCGGAGCTGAACGAGCGCCTGCTGGCGATGGTTCAGACGCGGCAGGGCGGCGGTGCCACGATGATGGAGTGACCCGGTCGCTACACCGGGAAATCGCTCGGGCCGCCCTTCGGGGCGGTCCTTTTTTATTCGTACTGGTCGCGAACGGGTCCGATGCGGCGGAACGCCCTATTTGATCCCAAGCAGCCTCATCGCGTCTGCCAGTGTCTTGACCGACGCGGCATGGTCTCCGGCCTTATGCTGCGTTTCGCCAGTTGCGCGCAGGGTCCGCACCTGGACGAGCTCGCTGTCCGAGAGCGAGGTTCCGGCGGCAAGCGCGGCGTCGATCTTCTTCATGTCGGCGGGGCAGTGGAATGCGAGCGCCGGGCTGGCGGCAAGGCAAAGCACGGTGGCAAGTGTGAAACGGGTCACGGGCGGTCCTCCCTCTGAGTGAAGAGATCATAGCACGGAACGGGGGGATCCGCAGGACGTCTTCTCTGGCGCGGGGCCGCGGCGGGTGAGGTGGGGCGAGCGGTGGTGGTGCGCGCTATTCGACCGAATGGGCGCGCGGGATTTGGCTGGGCCAAACCCGCTGCCGCCCATGCGCCCTGAAAATGGTCAGCTTTAACTGTCCATTTTCAGGGCGGAGATAAACGCTTCCTGCGGGATGTCGACCTTGCCGAACTGCCGCATCTTCTTCTTGCCGGCCTTCTGCTTCTCGAGCAGCTTCTTCTTCCGCGTCGCGTCGCCGCCATAGCATTTGGCCGTCACGTCCTTGCGCAGCGCCGAGAGAGTCTCGCGGGCGATCACCTTGCCGCCGATGGCCGCCTGGATCGGAATCTTGAACATGTGGCGCGGGATCAGCTCTTTCAGCTTCTCGCACATCGCCCGGCCACGCATCTCCGCCCGGTCGCGATGCACCATCATCGACAGCGCATCCACCGGCTCGTCGTTCACCAGAATCGACATCTTCACCAGGCTGTCCTCGCGGTAGCCGGTCAGGTGATAATCGAAGGACGCATAGCCCTTGGTCACCGATTTCAGCCGGTCGTAGAAATCGAACACCACCTCGTTCAGCGGCAGGTCGTAGACCACCATCGCGCGCGAGCCGGCATAGGTCAGATCGAGCTGAATGCCGCGCCGGTCCTGACAGAGCTTCAGCACATCGCCGAGATACTCGTCGGGCACCAGGATCGTCGCCTTGATCCGCGGCTCCTCGATACGGTCCACCTTGGACATGTCGGGCATGTCGGCGGGGTTGTGCAGGTCGATCTTTTCGCCGTCTTTCATGTAGAGGTGATAGACCACCGAGGGCGCGGTGGTGATCAGCTCGATGCCGTATTCGCGTTCCAGCCGGTCGCGGATCACCTCGAGGTGCAGGAGCCCGAGGAAGCCGCAGCGGAAACCGAAGCCGAGCGCGGCGGAGGTCTCCATCTCGAAGCTGAAGGAGGCGTCGTTGAGCGCCAGTTTCTCGATGGCGTCGCGCAGATCTTCGAACTCGGCGCTGTCCACCGGGAAGAGCCCGCAGAACACCACCGGGATCGAGGGTTTGAAGCCGGGCAGGGGCTTGTCCGCGCCCTTTTTCTCATGGGTGATCGTGTCGCCCACCTTGGTGTCGCGCACCTGCTTGATCTGGGCGGTGAGAAAGCCGATCTCGCCCGGTCCCAGCTCGTCCACCACCTGCATGGCGGGGCGGAAGACGCCGATGCGGTCCACCGGGTAGAGCGCGCCGGTCTGCATCATGCGGATGCGGTCGCCCTTTTTCAGCACGCCGTCCATGATGCGCACCAGCACGACCACGCCGAGATAGGGGTCGTACCACGAATCCACCAGCATCGCCTTCAGCGGCGCGTTGCGTTCGCCCTTGGGGGCGGGCAGGCGGTGCACGATGGCCTCCAGCGTCTCGTGAATGCCGAGGCCGGATTTCGCCGAGACCAGCAGCGCCTCGGAGGCGTCGATGCCGATCACGTCCTCGATCTGTTCCTTGACGCGCTCGGGCTCCGAGGCGGGCAGGTCGATCTTGTTCAGCACCGGGACGATCTCGTGATCGGCGTCGATGGCCTGATAGACGTTGGCGAGCGTCTGCGCCTCGACCCCTTGCGTGCTGTCGACCACCAGCAGCGAGCCCTCGACCGCGCGCATCGAGCGCGAGACCTCATAGGCAAAGTCCACATGGCCGGGCGTGTCGATGAGGTTCAGCACATAGACCTCGCCGTCCTCGGCCTTGTAGTCGATGCGGACGGTGTTGGCCTTGATGGTGATGCCGCGTTCGCGCTCGATGTCCATGCTGTCGAGCAGCTGGGCCTTCATGTCGCGGTCGGCAACGGTGTTGGTGGACTGGATCAGCCGGTCGGCCAGGGTGGATTTCCCGTGGTCGATGTGGGCGACGATGGAGAAGTTGCGGATATGCGCGAGGTCGGTCATGATTTGCTGGATATGATGGGGTTTTAGGGACCGGTCAAGGTGGGTTTTGGGGTGAGGCGCGGGTAGGCGTGGAGTTTAAGGACAACAAGGAATTCGAGGCCTGGCTGGAGACGCAGCCGCAGGAGATCTGCGTCATGATCGCGACGCGGGCGGCGATGCGGGTGTGGTGGAAGATCGCCTGGACTTCGGACGGCAACAACCTCACCGATGAGCGCCGAAGACTTGCGCTCTTGACGGGACGTGCGATGCTGATTTCGGGGGTTGCGGCTGTTGCACCAACCCCCGAAATCAAAAAGGCCGTCCGCCCCGCCGCCTTCGACGCCTCCGCCTTCGCCTCCGACGCCTCCGCCTCCGCCTCCGCCTCCGCTGCCGCCTTCGCCGACGCCGACGCCGCCTTCGCCGCCTTCGCCGACGCCGCCTTCGCCGCCTTCGCCGCCGCCGCCTCCGCTGCCGCCTCCGCCTTCGACGCCTCCGCCTCCGCCTTCGCCGCCTCCGTCTTCGCCGCCGCCGACGCCGCCCGCCCCGCCGCTTATGAAGACGCGGGTCAATCGGTCGAGGCGTTGAGAACGAAGCCACTCTGGGGCGTCAATCGCCCTGATTTTCTTGTGACGATCCTGACCGGAACCAAACCGATCTCGGCTTATGATCCGGATTTCGCCTTTTGGACCCGCTGGTACGAGGCTGCCGACCGTGGCGAGCCGCTCGATTTCGATCTGCAATACCGCATCGCCACCGAGATCCCCGATGAGATCTGGACCGGCGAAGACGCGCCGCGCCAGGTGGCCGAAGAGATTGCGCGGATCGAGGCGGAGTTTCTCGCGGAAAAGGCACGACTTGCCGAGACCGTTTCCTTCAACGCCGAGACTGGAAAATTCCGCGTCGACGCTGCGCCAATGGAGAATGCACCGCTCATCGGTGCCATGCTTTCCCGAACCGAAGACGCGCTGGACGATGCTCTGCAAGGGCGCAACGGTCTCCGGGAGGATATGCGCGATGTGCGGGTGCTGCGCCGGACACATTCCCGCTACGCCAACGATCCTCAAAGGATCGAGCTGGATTACACCTCGGTCGCCATCAGCCTGCGTCGTCAGTTCGAGATAGATGAACTCGCGGAGACTGACGACAATCAGGCTCTGCTCGAAGCGGTCGAGGAGGGCGCGCTGGCGATCCGGGCGCATCACCCCGAGGTTGCTGCGAACCGGGACAGGCTTGCCCAGCAAAAGCTTAGGGAGCTGCCGAAAGAAGACCGCACGCTTCTGGAAGATGCGCTGCCGGTTCTAGAAGAGATGTCCGAAGAGGTCATGCAGGAGGATTTCCGCGCGGATATTCCCCAGCTCCTCAACGATGCAACCCTGCCTTTGCCAAGCGGGGCGCCGCCACTGCCCGGAGCCGACGAGACGACGCGGATCTTCTATCGGGTATCTCGCATCAAGCTGCTTCGTGACGAATTGAACAAGGCAAGCAAGAAGGGCGCGCAGATTTTCGATAGCCCAGAATTCAAGACATTGCGCTTGGGGCTCACCGTGTCGGCGCTTTTTGCGGAGATGGTGAGGCTGGGTCTGTTCCTGTTCGGTGTCATCTGACACCAAGCTGGCCAAGAGGCATCAATTCGATCCCATGCCGTTTTGCATACCTTGGACGTTTGCATGGCTGCCGACCCCAACTGACACTCAGGTGAATTGAACCCCGGCGCGATTTCGGGCATTCTGCGGCAAATCTCCCGTATCAGGAGGGCGCGAAGCCCCGCGGGGAGGGGCGAGCGGAAGGATGACAGGCGTATGAGAGCGATTTCCATGGTACTGGTGCTGGCCATCGTCGCGGGCTGCGGCGGGGGCGGCTCGCGGAGCAGCGATTACCGCGTGACCCGCATGGCCAGCGGGCCGATCAGCAAGGCCTGCATCACCTCGGACCGCAAGGCACGCAACCCGCAGCTCTGCGGCTGCATCCAGGCCGCCGCCAATGCCGAGCTGAGCGGCTCCGACCAGTCGCTCGCTGTCAGCTTCTACCGCGACCCGCATCGCGCGCAGGAAATCCGCCAGTCGGACCGCAGCCATCACCGCGCCTTCTGGGACCGCTACAACGCCTTCGTGGACCGCGCCGAGCGGCAGTGCCGGGGGCTTTGAGACCTCCCCGGAGGTGAGACGGGAGGCGGTGGGCAGGATTGCCCACCCTACGGGTTCGCGCTGCGATCGGGTGGTGGGCAGGATTGCCCACCCTACGCCTGGACGCGGTGGCGTGTCGCGCGGGGATGCCGTGCCTCGCAGGCGAGCGCATGGCCTTCCATCCCCTCGGCGCGGGAGATCCCGGCGCTGGCGCGGGCGAGATCCGGCAGGGCCTGCGGTTCGGCGCGCTGCCAGGTGACGCATTTCAGGAATTTATGCACCGAGAGCCCGCCGGTATAGCGCGCGGCGCCGCCCGTGGGCAGCACATGGTTCGGCCCCGCCGCCTTGTCGCCGAAGGCCACGGTGGTGCCCGCGCCGAGAAACAGCGAGCCATAGGCGCGCAGCCGGTCGCGCCACCAGCCCAGATCGGCGGCCATCACATGCAGATGCTCGGGCGCATAGGAATCGGCCTGCGCCGCCATCTCCTCGCGGTTCTCGGCCAGCAGGACTTCGCCGAGCGCGTCCCAGGCGGTGCCTGCCGCCGCGCGGTTGGGCTCGGGCAGGGCGGCGATGAGGCGCGGCACCTCGCGCAGCACCGCCTCGGCCAGCGGGCGGTGGGTGGTGACCAGCCAGACCGGGGAGGTGGCGCCATGCTCGGCCTGGCTGACGAGATCCAGCGCCACGCGATGCGGCGAGGCCGAGGCATCGGCGAGGATCATCGAATCCGTGGGCCCCGCCACCATGTCGATGCCGATGGGGCCGAAAAGCTGGCGCTTGGCCTCGGCCACAAAGGCGTTGCCGGGGCCCGCGAGGAGATCGGCTTCGGGCAGACCGAAAAGCCCGAGCGCCATGGCGGCGACGCCCTGCACCCCGCCCATGGCCAGCACCCGGTCGACCCCTGCCACATGCAGCGCGTGCAGGATCGCGGGGTGCGGGCCGGTCCGGCCCGGCGGCGTGACGGCCACGACCTGCGGCACGCCGGCGGCGCGGGCGGTGGTGACCGTCATCAGCGCCGAGGCGATATGGGCGTAGCGTCCGCCCGGCACGTAACAGCCCGCGCAGCCCAGCGGGATGAGCTTTTGTCCGGCGAAGAGGCCGGGGCGCAGCTCGGTCTCGAATTCGGTGACCGAGCCGCGCTGTGCTTCGGCGAAGGCGCGGATATTGGCATGGGCATAGGCGATGTCCTCGATGAGGGTCACCGGCAGATGGCGGTAGGCGCTGGCGAGCGCCTCTTGCGGCAGTTCCGGCGCGGCGTCGCAGCCATCGAGCCGGCGGGCATAATCCAGCGCGGCCTCCTCGCGCCCGGCGCGAAGCCGGGCGAGCATGATCCGGACGGTGTCGGCGACATCTGCCGCGCTTTGCGGCGGCAGACCGGGGGCGGTTTTGAGAAAGCGACGGGGCATGGTGGGAAGGCTTGACCTGCGGCAGTGGGAGTTTCAGAAAAGGTGAATGTAGCGGGCGGAGGCGGGGCGCCGGTCCGGGAGAGGGGCACGATGTTGATCAAAGGGGTGACGCTGCGCGGGCTCGAGGTGTTCGAGGCGCTGGCGGCAAGCGGCTCGGTGGCCCAGGCCGCCGAGATCACCGGGCTGAGCCAGCCCGCGGTCAGCCAGCAGATGCGCAATCTCGAAGCCGCGCTGGGGGCCGAGCTGGTGGATCACGGGCGCCGGCCCATGCAGCTGACCCAGGCGGGGCGGTCGTTCCTGTTGCGCACGCAGAGTGTGCTGAGCCAGTTGCGGCTGGCGCAGAACGAGCTGACGGTGATGGATCTCACCCATCTCAGCACGCTGAACCTGGGGGTGATCGACGATTTCGACAACGATCTGACGCCGCAGCTTGTGACGATCCTCGCCGAGAACATGACCCGCTGCCGGTTCAAGCTGGTCACCGCGCCGAGCCACGAGATTGCCCTGGCGATGCGCGAGCGAAAGCTGCATATCGCCATCGCCGCAAGCTCGGGGGCGGTGCTGGACGGGGTGATCGAATATCCGCTGGTGCGCGATCCGTTCATGCTGGTCTGCGCGCGCGGCGCGCTGGCAGAGGCGGGCGGGGCCGAGGCGCTGATGCGCGGGCTGCCGATGCTGCGCTACGATCGCGAGCAACTTATCGGGCGGCAGATCGAGGCGCATCTCAGCCGGCAGAAGCTGGAATTTCCCGAACGGTTCGAGATCGGCGCGCATCTGTCGCTGATGACGCTGGTGGCGCGCGGGGTGGGCTGGGGCATCACCACGCCGCTGGGCTATATGCGCGCGGGGCGGTTCCACGACCGGATGGAGGCGCATCCGCTGCCCTTCAGCCCCTTCGCCCGCACGATTTCGCTGTTTGCCGCTTCCGACTGGAGCGACCGTGTGCCGCGCGATGTGGCGCGGACCATGCGCAAGCTGGTCTCGGAACTGGTGATCGACCCGGCACTGCGCCAGTTGCCCTGGCTCGAGGGCGATCTGCGGGTTCTCGCGGGCGAGTAGCGGGCGGGGCATGGCGCGGTCCTTTCCTGCCAGAGACAAGGGCGGGACCGCCGGGCGTTTCAAGCCATGCCGGGGCGCATTTGGGAACACGACCCGGCAGTTTCGGAATTCGTGAAACTGTTAGCCGCGCGCCGCCAGACAGGCGCGCACCGCCGCCTCGAATTCGCGCGGTTTTTCAGCATGCAGCCAATGACCCGCTCCGGGGATCTTGGCAAAGCGCGCCGCGGGAAAGAGCGTGCGGATCCGTTCGCGGTATTCCGGCAGCACGTAATCGCTCTCGGCGCCCGAAAGGAACAGGGTGAGGCCCTCGAACACGCCCTCGATCTCGGGGAAGGAGAGGATCTTGGGCATCTCGGCGGCCAGCACGTCGAGATTGAGCTTCCAGCGCTTCTCGCGCAGGTCGAGGGACTGGGTGAAGAAGGCGCGCAGCGCGGGGTCGCTCACCGAGCGGGCGAGCTGGTCGCTGGCATCGGAGCGTTTCTCGACCCGATCCAGATCCACCGCGCGCATCGCCTCGATATACTGGATCTGCGAGTGGCTGTAGGCCACCGGCGCAATGTCGGCCACGATCAGCCGGTTCACCAGTTCGGGCCGGGTCAGCGCCAGCAGCATCGCGGCCTTGCCGCCCATGGAATGGCCCAGCACGTCGGCGCGCCCGCCATGGGCCTCGATCACCTCGGCCAGATCGCCGGCCATGTCGGGATAGCTGTGGCTGTCGCTCCAGGCCGAGTCGCCGTGGTTGCGTTGATCCACGGCGATGACCTGGCGTTCATCCGACAGGCGCTTGGCGATCACGCCCCAGTTGCGGGCTGAGCCATACAGCCCGTGGACGATGAGAAGCGGCGGTTCGGCACCGGGGGTGCCGTGCAGGATCGTGTTCAGCATGGGGCCTGTCTAGGAAAGTTGCGCGGGGAAGGGAATGGCGCTGTGGCGGATTGTCGAGGAAATGGAAACCGATTGATGCCGGGCTCTTGCATTGAGTGCGGAATTGCGCAGACCTAGCCTGCATGTCGATGATCGAAGACCAGCATATCGGCCCTGCGGTGGCCCGGCTCGAACGGCTGTTCGAGGAAAAGCTCTCGCTGCGGCGCGGCGGCTTCGAGCGGCGCGCGGCGCAGGCGCGGCGGATCCTGCCGCGCGGGTTGCGCAACGATCTGGCGCAGGTGCTCGAGGCGCGGCGCGCGGCGGGCCATCCCAAGCTGGCGCGGATGGTGAACGGCGCGGCGGTGAGCGCCGCCGCCGGGCGTATCGAGGCGCATCTCAAGGCGATCGACCTTGCCGACCGGCGCCGCGGGCGGCTGCTGTCGCTGCTGGGCGGCGTGATGCTCAACCTGCTGCTGGTCTTCGCGGCGGTGATGGCGCTGCTGCTCTGGCGGGGCTTTGTCTAGCCGGCGCCGCGTCTGGTGACAGACGGCTCCCGCCCCGGGCGCTGGTCCTAATCCGGCAGCGCGCGCCCCTTGAGGCGCAGGAACAGGCTTTCCTCGTCGTCGTTGCGGAAGAAGGGCACCGAGACGGGGGGGCTTTCGTCATGGGCGCGGGCGGCGACCTCGGCCAGCACCACCTCGGTGATGAAGGGCATGTCGAAATGGCGCAACTCGTCGAGCCCGACCCATTGCAGATGGCTCAGCTCGTCGGAGGCGGCCGAGAAATCGTCGGGATCCGAGGCCAGCGCATCGGCATCCACGAGGAAGAAGCGCGCGTCGAACCGGCGCGGGCGGCCCGGCGGGGTGATGGCGCGGAACACGAATTGCAGCGCCGAGGCATCGGGCACATGGCCGGTCGCGGCAAAGCTGCGCCAGTCCATCGGCGGATCGGCCCAGTCGCCGGGCACCCCGAGAATCAGCCCGGTTTCTTCCCAGAGCTCGCGAATCGCGGCAATCGCCAGCGGATGGGCCAGATCGGCGCGGGTGTCCTCCTGTAGCCGCGTCTGGCAGAGCGCCGGCAGCGCGCCGGTCAGCGGCACCTGCGCGTCTTCGGCATCCACCGCGCCGCCGGGGAACACGAATTTGTTGGGCATGAAGGCCGCCGCCGCGCCGCGCTGTCCCATCAGGATACGCGGGGCGCTGTCGCGATTGCGCAGCACGATCACCGAAGCCGCGTCGCGGATCGCCGTCTTGTCGATTGTCATCTGTCCTCCTGCCGCCGCGGGCAGGGGCGCCGCCGCACCGGTCCGTCAGAACCCGTGCATGTGGCGCGCCCATTGAAACCCGACGATCGCTCCCTTCAGTCGCGGCAGAAGATAAAGCGACAGGCCGATGCAGCCAATGGAGAATATGGTGATCAGGATCAGCGGCTCGGGGCGCCAGGTGGTGAAGACCCAGAGCAGCGCCGGCGCCATGATGTGGCCGACGATCAGGATCGTCAGATAGGCGGGGCCGTCGTCGGCACGGTGGTGGTGCAGCTCTTCGCGGCAGACCGGGCAATGGTCGCGCACCTTGAGATAGCTGCTCAGCATCGGGCCGGTGCCGCAATTGGGGCAGCGCCGCCGAAAGCCTTTCCAGACCGCGGGCCAGGTGTCGCGCTCGTCCAGCGCGTCGCTGCCGCTTGTCTGGGGCGCGGCGTCGAGCGGCGCGGCGGCCGGATCGGCGGAGCGCGCGGCCTCGGGTTCCTTCGAAATATGCGTCATGTCGGACATGGGGTTCCTCGTCTCGTCCCCGTAGGGTGAAGCAGCCGCTTATATATAGAAAGTGCGCAGACTGTCCTTGCGGCGCCATGTCGCAAATCTGGGCGGAGCGTACATCTTTGTTTTCCGACACCGAAGCGGGTCTGTCGAATTTTTTCCGACGGAATTGCGCGGCCCCGGCGTGAAAAGAACAGATCGGCGGCCAGGAGGGCGTCGGCAAGGACGCAAAGACGCGATGATACAGGAGATCGCAGCTATGACACGCATGACCAAACTTCTCATGGGCGCCGCCATTGTCGTGATGGGCACCGCCGGTCTGGCCTCGGCCTTTCCCGGGGGCAATGCGCAGCGGGGCGACGCTCAGGGCCGCGCGCCGATGATGCTGGAGATGTTCGATCAGCTCGACGCCGACGGCGACGGCAAGGTGACCAAGGACGAACTGGCGGCGATGGGGCCGGCGGCGGCCTTTGCCGAGGCGGATGCCAATGGCGACGGCGCGCTGGAGGGCGATGAGCTGACCGCATTCCAGGCCGCGCAGGACAAGGCCCGCGAGGCGCGCCGCCAGCAGATGATGCTGCAGCGCTTCGATGCCGACAAGGACGGCAAGCTGAGCCTGGAAGAGATGCAGGCCAACGCGCGGGGTCCGGCGCAGATGTTCGACCGGCTCGACACGGACAAGGACGGCGCTGTGAGCAAGGACGAGCTGAGCGCGCTGCAACAGATGCGCCCGATGATGGGCGGCGACCGCAAGGGCCAGGGCGAGCGGATGGGCCGCGACTTTGGCCAGCGGGGACCGGACGGCATGCAGGGCCAGCGTTTCGGCAAGCACGGCCATGGCAACATGCAGGGGCGCGATTATGCGCAGCGCGGCCCGGACGGGATGCGCGGCGGTGCACGTGACGGTGCCTGCGGCCAGCAGCCGATGTGGCGTCGCTGAGCCGGGGATGACGGATCCGGGCGGCGGAGACCCGCTGCCCGGGGCCATTGCGCCGCGCCTGTCTTCGGGCTAGCGCGTTGGGATGGATCGGATGCCATATGACGCGATGAGCGATACGAGTGACGAGTCCCTGCTCGCGGCCTATGCCGCCGGCGAGCCCGCGGCGGCGCGCGCGCTGACGCTGCGGCTGGGTCCGCGGGCGTTCGGTCTGGCCATGCGGATGCTCAAGGACCGGGCCGAAGCCGAGGATGTGGCGCAGGAGGCGCTGCTCCGGCTCTGGCGCGCGGCGCCGGGCTGGCGGATGGGCGAGGCCAAGGTCTCGACCTGGCTGTACCGGGTGGTGTCGAACCTCTGCATCGACCGGATGCGGCGGCGCCACGGCGGCCATGTCGATCTCGACGCGGTGGCCGAGCCGGAGGATCCCGCGCCCTCGGTCGAGCGCAGCCTGCAGGAGACGGCCCGCGGGACGGCGCTTCAGGAGGCGCTGGACAGGCTGCCCGAGCGGCAGAAGCAGGCGGTTGTGTTGCGGCATCTCGAGGGGCTTTCGAACCCCGAGATCGCCGAGATCATGGACATTGGCGTGCGCGCGGTCGAAAGTCTGACCGCCCGCGGCCGCAAGGCGCTTGAAGGGCTTCTGCAAGCCCGGCGCTCGGAGTTAGGATATGACGATGACTGACAAGCGCAAGGCGGAGGAAGGGGGGCTGGCCCCCTGGTTCGAGGCGGGCCGCGCCGAGGTGCCGGCGCCGTCGGGAGATTGGCTCGCCCGCATGGAGGCGATGGCGCTGGCCGAACAGCCGGCACCGCGCCCGCAGCAGGCGCCTGACGCCGGCGCCGCGCCGCGCGGCGGCTGGCTGCGCGAGATGCTGGGCGTGCTGGGCGGCTGGCCGGCGATGGCGGGGCTGGTGGCGGCCTGCGCCACCGGCATCTGGTTCGGCGCGGCGGCCCCGTCGGGCGTGTCGGACTGGCTGTCGGCCAGCGCCGGCGACGGGATTTCGGCGCTGGAGCCCGCCAGCGGATTTGACTATGCGATGCTGGGGCTCTGAACCATGTCGGACGCTGTAAAACAAACCAAAACCGCGCCGTGGCTGCGGATCGTGCTCTTTGCGTCGCTGGCGGCGAACCTCGCGGTGGTGGGGATCGTGGGGGGGATGTTCTTCCTGCGCCCGCCGCTCGACCGCGACGGCCCGCCACGCGGGCGCGATTTCGTCTTTCCCTACACCCGCGCCTTCACCGAGACCCAGCGGCACGATCTGGGCCGCAACCTGCGCGGTGCCTTCGACCGGGACCGCGATCGCGCTTCGGGCCGGAGTTTTCTGTCGGGGTATCGCTCGGCGCTCGATGTGCTGCGCGCCGAACCCTTCGACGCGCAGGCGTTTGGCGCGGCGCTGCGGGCCCAGGGCGCGGAGGCCGAGCAGCGGCAGGCGGCGGGGCAGCGGGTGCTTGTGGACTATGTCGCGGCGCTGCCCGCCGAGGACCGTCAGGCCTATGCCGACCGGCTCGAGGCCGAGATCGAGGAGATGGCGCAGCGCGTCGGAAAGATGCGCCACTGAGCCGCCGGTCCGGCGGGTCAGGGCCGCGCCGAGGAGATCGCCCGGGGCGGACAATCGTCTGAGGATCCCGAGGGCGGATCGAGCGGGGCGAGGGCGATCCGGTTGCGCCCCGCGTCCTTTGCCATGTAGAGCGCCCGGTCGGCCCGGTCGAGCAGCGTGTCCGGTGTTTCGCTGATGCCGGGGCGTGGCAGGGCGACGCCGATGCTGAGGGTGATCCGGGCGCTGCGGTTGCCCGGGCCGGGCAGGGCGAAGGGGGTCTCGGCAATGACCCGGCACAGCCGTTCGGCGGTGCGCTGCGCCGCCGCCTCGTCGGTGTCGGGCATGGCCACGAGAAACTCCTCGCCGCCGATCCGCGCGACCAGGTCGGCCACCCGCAGGTTTTCCGTCATCCGCCGCGCCAGCTCGACCAGCACCGCATCGCCCGCCGCATGGCCGTGGGTGTCGTTGATCCGTTTGAAATGGTCGAGATCGGCGAGCAGTAGCGCATAGGGCCGCCGCTGTGCCGCCGCGCGCTCGGACAAACGGGCAAGATGGGGCAGCGCGTAGCGGCGGTTGTAAAGCCCGGTCAGCGGATCGGTCACCGCCGCGCGCAGCCCGTGGCGCATATTGGCGCGCAGCCGGTCGGCGGTGCGCTTGCGGGCGATCTGCTTGGGCAGGCGCAGCACCAGTTCCTCGGGATCGAAGCCGCCTGCCAGCAGGTCGTTGGCGCCGAGATCGAGCGCGCTGGCCGCCTCGCGCCGGCAATCGGGCCGGGTGACATAGACGATGGCGGATTGCCGGAAGGACGGGCTGGCGCGAAGCTGGGTGAGCAGCGACAGCCCGGCGCCGGGGGCGCTGCCGGTATCGACGATCACGAAGACCTCGGGCAGCGGGCCGTCGTCGCGCAGCGCCTGGTCCGGGCGCAGCGTCTCGAACCGGTCCGGCAGCCGGGTGCGCAGCGCGGCAATGCCCGCGCGCACCGGAATATCCGCCTGCACCGGCACGACGGCGATGCGCGCGGGCACCTGCAACCCCGCCGGAGGCTCGGCCAGCCCCAGCGCCCGGCGGGTATCGTCGCGCAGCCGCAGCTCGTCTTCGGCATGGCGCGCCCGCAGCAGGCTGCGCAGCCGCGCCAGCAGCACCAGCTCGTCCAGCGGGCGCGCGATCACGTCATCGGCGCCGGCGGCGAGCGCGCGCATCCGCTCGGCCCGGTCGGGCTCGGGATGCACCAGGATCACCGGGGTTTCCGAGGCGTCTGGCATGGCGCGCAGCCGCGCACAGAAATCCCGCCCCGCCATGTCGGGCAGATCCGACGCGGCGATGACCAGATCCGGTTTTTGCCGCCGCACGGTCAGCAGCGCCTCGGCCCCGGAGCCTGCCTGGAGCACATCGTAATAGGCCGAGGTGAGCTTGACCCGCAGCACGATCCGGTTGGTCGGAACGCCCTCGGCGATAAGTATCCGTCCTGTCATTGCACCAGTCCCGGCCATCGGTTAGGCAGTCGCAAGGCTTGCGCTTCCTCTGACGGGCAGTCTTCCTGAAAAACGGTTAACAAACTCTTTCGGATTTGAGGCGAAATGATGTTGTCGCGGGAATCCGCCGAACTGATCGGGTTGCAGGCCGTGGCCTGGCTGGCGGCGAACGACGATCTTCTGCCGGTGTTTCTGGGGGCGACCGGAGCCTCGGCCGAGTCGTTCCGGACGGGGCTCGACGATCCGTCGTTTCAGGGCGCGGTGCTGGATTTCATCCTGATGGACGATGCCTGGGTGGCGGCGTTCTGCGAGGCCGAGGGGCTGGCCTATGACCGGCCGCGCGCGGCGCGCGCGATGCTGCCCGGCGGCGGCGAGGTGAACTGGACATGAGCCTGCGTGCCGATGCGGTGCTGTTCGACAAGGACGGCACGTTGTTCGAATTCGGAGCCACCTGGAACACCTGGGGCCGTATGGCGCTGCGCCATCTCTCCGGCGGCGACGCGGCGGCGCTGCAGGCGCTGGCCGAGGCCGCCCGTTTCGATCTGGAGCAGGAGGTCTTCCTGCCCGAGAGCCCGGTCGTCGCGGGCACAAATCGCGAGGCTGCGGAATGTCTTGCCGGAGCGCTGCCGCATCTGGTGGCGGATGAGGTCGAGCGGTATCTGATGCTGACGGGCAGCGAGGCGCCGCTTGTCGAGGTGGTGCCGCTGGCGCCGCTGATGGCGCGGCTCGACGGGCTGGGGCTGCCGCTGGGGGTGATGACCAACGACGCCGAATTCGCCGCGCGGGGGCATCTGCGCAGCGTCGGGATCGAGGCGGCGTTCCGCTTCATCGCCGGCTTCGACAGCGGCTACGGTGCCAAGCCCGCCCCCGCGCCGCTGCTGGCCTTCGCCGATGTCGTGGCCATCGCGCCCGAGCGTGTGGTCATGGTCGGCGACAGCCCGCACGACCTCTCCGCCGGGCGCGCCGCGGGCATGCAGACCGTGGCGGTGCTGACCGGCCCGATCCCGGCCGAGACCCTGGCGCCGCTGGCCGATGTGGTGTTGCCCGATATCGGGCATCTGCCGGGCTGGCTCGGCGCCTGAGCCGCTTGCGGATTTTTTCCGACAATTGTTCCTGTTTGCGTTGTCTTAAACCGGCTCTGCCAATCTGCCGGGAAAGACAGGCAAGCGGGAAGGGCCGATGCACGGGCTGATCGCCAGGACACTTCAGTGTTTCCTGCAAGACACTTACGGGCAGAGCGCGTGGCAGGAGATTGCGCGCAGAGCGGAGTTCGACGCGACGGATTTCGAAGCGATGCTCGATTATGACACACGCATCGTCGAGCAGGTGCTCGACAGCGCGGTACTGCGGCTCGACAAGCCAAGGGAGGCCATTCTCGAAGACATCGGCACCTATCTGATCACCCATCCGAACAACGAAGGGCTGCGCCGGCTGATGCGCTATGGCGGGGTCGATTTCATCGACTTCCTGCATTCGCTCGAGGATCTGCCGGGCCGGGCGCGGCTCACCGTGGCCGATCTGGAACTGCCGGAGCTCGAGCTGACCGATTCCTCGCCGGGGCAGTTCCTGATTTCCTGCCACGGCAGCCTACGCGATCTGCCGGGTTTCGGCCATGTGCTGGTGGGGGTGCTGCGGGCGATGGCGGATGATTACGGTGCGCTGGTGATCCTCGATCATCGCGGCGCGCTCGACGGGGCCGAGATCATCGACATCACCGTGGTCGAAACCGATTTCGCCGAGGGGCGCGATTTCGATCTCGCCGCCGCCCCGCCGATCCGGCGCGAGGCCGCGTCATGAGCCTGCCCGCCGACACGATGGACACGATCTGCCCGCTGCATCTACAGGTTGGGGCCGACGGGCGGGTGCGGCGCATGGGCCCGACGCTGCGCAAGCTGCTGAGCGGGCGCTGCTGTCGCGGGCTGCCCTTTGCCGATGTGCTGCACATCTACCGCCCGAAAGGGGTCAGCACGCTGCCCGGGCTGCTCGAGATGGCGGGGCGCAAGTTGCAGCTCCGGCTCTGCTGCGGGCCGCGCATGACGCTGAAGGGGCTGGCGATGCCGGACGGCGAGGGCGGGGCTTTGGTCAGTCTCTCCTTCGGGATCGGCGTGGTCGAGGCGGTGCGGCTGCACGCGCTGACCAGCACCGATTTCGCCGTCACAGATCTGGCCATCGACATGCTTTATCTGGTCGAGGCGAAATCCGCCGCGATGGAGGCGTCGCGCACGCTCAACCGGCGGCTTCAGGGCGCCATGCTCGCCGCCGAGCAGCGCGCCTATACCGACACGCTGACCGGGCTTCAGAATCGCCGCGCGATGGATCATATGCTGCAACGGCTGATCCGCAGCGGCGAACGGTTTGCGCTGCTGCATCTGGATCTCGATTTCTTCAAGCAGGTGAACGACACGCGCGGCCATGCGGCGGGCGACCGGGTGTTGCAGGCGGTGGCGCGGATCATGCTGGACGTGACCCGCAAGGAGGATCTGGTGGCGCGCGTCGGCGGGGACGAATTCGTCATCCTGCTGGCGGGGCTTGTCGACACTGCGCGCCTGTCGGAGCTGGCCGACCGGCTGATCCGCCGAATCGAGCGGCCGATTCCGATGGACGGCGCGCTGTGCCGGGTCTCGGCCAGCATCGGCATTGCGCTGAACGATCCGGAGGCGGGCGGGGCGCAGACCGCCGAGGCGCTGCTGGAGCATGCGGATATGGCGCTTTACACGGCCAAACGGCTGGGCCGCGCCCAGCATGCCTTTTACGTGCCGGAGCCGGTCGATGGCGCGCAGTGACGGACCCGGCGGAAAGGCGCATTTTTTTGCAATCCGAGGTCTTGATCCCCGTCAGCGGGTAGCGTAAGACCGCCGCCACGGTTGGGGTGTAGCCAAGTGGTAAGGCAACGGTTTTTGGTACCGCGTACCGTAGGTTCGAATCCTACCACCCCAGCCAAGTTTCCCTAAGTCACGACACAATCCGCGTTTTCCGGGCCGCGAGCCCTGGTGCGCGTTTCAGGTCACTGCCCCCGCAGCGCCGGCAGATAGGTGCGCTCTTCGATGGGGGCGGCCTCGATGGCCTCCTGGATCATCTGTAGCAGGATCGCCTCGGCACGGTTCATCACCGCCTGCGGGTTCCAGACCAGATGCACGTCGATGGCGGGCAGCCCCTCATAGGGTGGCGTCTGCCAGAGCAGCCCGTCGATCACATCGCGCCGCGCCACATGCACGGGCAGCGGGCCGATGCCCAGCCCGGCGATGATCATCCGGCGCACCTCTTCGAGATTGCTCGACATGCCGGTGATCCGCATGCCCAGCCGCGATTGTGCCCGCATCAGCGCCACCGGTTTCAGCACATCCTCCAGCCGGTCGGTGTCGAAACTGACCGAGGGCAGCCCCTCGAGATCGGCGGGGGTGAGCCCCTCCTGGCCGAACAGCGGGTGATAGGGGCCGCAGAACAGGCCGAAGAACTCCCGGTAAAGCCGCCGGTATTCCAGCCGGGCATTGCGCGCGCGCACCAGGCAGATGGCAAAGGAGGCGCGCTTGGCCGAGACCTCGGCCAGCGCCTGGGCGCTGGAATGCACGTCGATCGACAGGCTGGCGCCGGGGTTCTGCGCGTGAAAGGCCGCCAGCACGCGATCAAAAAACGGGCAGACGACGTGACTGGCCACCGCGATCTTCACATGGCCGCGCACCTCGTCGGTCATCTCGCGCAGCAGCGTCGACAGCCGCAGGATGGAGCCGTTGATCTCCACCGCCTCGCGATAGAGCAGCCGGCCGGCATCGGTCAGTTCGTAGCGCCCGGGCTGCCGGTCGATGAGCTTTCGGCCCACGCGATCTTCCAGTCTTTTCAAGGCGGAAGAGACCGAAGGCTGCTTCAGCCGCAGCCGCGCAGCACCCTCGGTGATCGAGCGCGATTCCGCCAGAACCACGAAGGTGCGCAGCAGGTTCCAGTCAAGCTCGCGGGCGATGCGCTCGGGGTCGTAAGGATCGGGCGGCATAGATATCCTCAATAATGAAAATTCTCATTATCTATTTGATCAATGTGGCGCGCTTCCGAAGCATCGGCAACAGGAAACCCACGAGGAATCGCAGATGTCGGTCGAAGCCCGCGAGGCGCGCCAGCCCTGGATACTGCTGTCACCGGCGCTGACGGCGGTGGCGCTGCTCTTGATCGTGCCGCTGTGCTTCATCGTCGTCTACAGCTTCTGGCTGCGCACCGCGACCGGTGCGGATCAGCCGGGCTTTTTCCTCGACAACTGGGCCGAGGCGCTCACCGATCCGTTCTATCGCGACATTCTGATCAATACGCTGAAGATCGCCGCGATCACCACGCTGGTCTGCGCGCTGATGGGCTATCCATCGGCATATTTCATCGCAAGATCAAATGGTAACAAGGCGATCCTTCTGCTTCTTCTGATGCTGCCATTCTGGATCAGCTATATCATCCGCACGATGAGCTGGATCAATATCCTGGGGGTGTCCGGGGCGCTGAACAGCTTCCTGCTCTGGACCGGGATCATCTCGGAACCGCTTCAGATGCTCTACAATCAGGCCACGGTGATCCTCGGGCTGGTGCATTTCCTGCTGCCTTTCATGATCCTCAATATCTTCGTCAGCCTCGACGGCATCGACGTGACACTCGAGGATGCGGCCAATTCGCTGGGGGCGACGCGCTGGGAATCCTTCCTTCAGGTGACCCTGCCGCTGTCGCTGCCGGGGCTCGCCGCCGGCGGGCTGCTCTGCTTCGTGCTGGGGGCGGGCACCTATATCACGCCGCTGGTGCTGGGCGGGCCGCGCGACGCGATGTTCGCCAATCTCGTCTTCGAGGCGATCATCACCCAGCTCAACTGGCCGCTGGGTTCGGCGCTGAGCCTGATGCTGCTGGTGGTGCTGGGCCTCCTGGTGGCGATCTACAACCGCTATCTCGGCATGGCGCAGCTTATGAAGGGGCTGGGCTGATGGGCTGGTTTCTCATTCGCGGCTACGCGATCCTCGTCTATATCTTCATGTTCCTGCCCGTCGCCGTCGTTGTGCTGCTCAGCTTCAACGCCTCGCAGTTCGGCGCCTTTCCGATGACCGGCTTTTCCTTCCGCTGGTTCGTGGAACTGGCGCAGAACGAGGCGATCCTGCGCGCCTTCCGCACCTCGGTGATCCTCGGGCTGCTCACGGCGCTGATCTCGACCACGCTGGGTGTGCTGGCGAGCCTCGCGCTGGTGCGCTACCGGGTGCCGGGTGCCAATCTGGTCTCGACCCTGCTGATCGCGCCGATCCTCGTGCCCGAGGTGGTGCTGGCGGTGGCGCTGTTGCTCTTCCTCAACGTGCTGGGCGTCAACAAGAGCTTTGCGCTGCTGCTCTTCGGCCATGTCATTTTCACGCTGCCCTTCGTGATCCTCGTCGTGCAGGCGCGGCTGGTGGCGATCCGCCGCGATGTGGAGGAGGCGGCGATGAGCCTCGGCGCCAGCCCGATGCAGACCTTCTTTCAGATCACCCTGCCGCTGATGCTGCCGGCGGTGCTGGCGGGCGGGCTTTTCGCCTTCACCATCAGCTTCGACGACATCACCGGCACGCTGTTCTGGAAGCCCGGCGGGGTCGAGACCGTGCCGACCCAGATCTTCGCCATGCTGCGCAATTCCATCAGCCCCGAGATCAATGCGCTGGGCACGGTGATGATCGTCATGACCGTGGGTCTGCCGCTGCTCGGCGCCGCCATCGCAAGACAACTATCCAAGAAGAGCGGCTGACACCGCTCCGCCTGACCCGACAAGGAGAGAGTTTTGAAAAAAATCGACAATACAACCCGTTACGAGCGTCTTCGAGAGCGCTACATGAATGGCGATCTGGACCGGCGCGGCTTTCTGGGCCTGATCGGCGCGGCCGGTCTCGCCTATGGGGTGCAGACACCCTTTGCCCGCTATGCCAATGCCCAGACGGTCAGCCAGGTGCGGTTCGACGGCTGGGGCGGTGTGGTCTCGGAAGCCTTCCGGAAATACGCTTTCGACCCCTATACCGCCGATACCGGCATCGCGGTGGTCGATGGCACCTTCGGCGGCGGCGACGAATATCTGAGCCGCGTCAAGGCCAGCCAGCCGGGCGAATACAATATCGCGCATCTCTCGGGCGTCTTCGACTATGCGCGCTATCACAATCTCGGCCTCAGCTCCGAGCTGAACGAGGCGAATATCCCCAACCTGCAATATGTCATCCCCAAGCTGGTGGATGTGTTCCGCAAGGTCTCGGGCGGGGCGCTGTCCTGCGTGCCCTACGATTACGGCACCACGGGGCTGGCCTATAACCGCAAATATATCTCCGACGCGGAGATGCAGGAGAAGGGCGCCAAGATCCTCATCGACGCGGCCTATAAAGGCAAGATCGCCGGCTGGAGCGACTGGCGCACGCGGATCTGGTTCGCCTCGCTGCAAACCGGGCAGGATCCGAACGGGGCCACCGATATGGACGCCGTCTGGGACGCGATCCGCGCCCATCGCGATCTGTCGCTGAAATACTGGACCTCGGGCGCCGAGCTGATGTCGCTGCTGGCCGAGGAGGAGATCTATGTGACCGAGGGCTGGTCGGGCCGGATCTACGCGCTTCAGGAGCAGGGCCACGACATCGGCTATTACGATCCGCCCAACGGCTACGGCTGGCAGGAATGCCTCTTCGTGCTCAAGGGCTCGCCGATGGAGGCCTGCGAAGAGCTGCTGAACTTCATGCTGGCGCCGGAAACCTCCATCGCCGTGGCCGAAGGCCAGAACTATCCGCCGGCGCTCGACCCGAACAAGGTGGACCTGGGGGCCAAGATCCCGACGTTGCCGGCCTTCGACCCCAAAGGCACGCTCGAAGGGCTGACCTTTGCCGATCCGGCCTATTGGAACGGCCACGAGGCAGACTGGTCGAAGACCTTCGGCCGCGTCCAGAAAGGCTACTGACCCGCGCGCCCCGGGCTCTGCCCCGGGGCGTCCGCGCCGGACAGGCGGCCCCCGGGCCGGGGCCTGTCCGGCGTCACCGGCTCCGGTCGCCGACCGTTTCTTCATCTCAGGACATCCAGCCCATGAGCTCCGTCATCCTTCGCAACGTCGTGAAGCGCTTTCACAAATTCACCGCGGTGCACAAGACCAGCCTGGAGATCCCCGACGGCGCCTTTGTCACGCTGCTCGGCCCTTCGGGCTGTGGCAAGACCACCAATCTGCGCATGATCGCGGGGCTTCTGGACCCGAGCGAGGGCGAGATCCTGATCGGCGGCAAAGCGGTGAACAACGTGCCGATCCACAAGCGCAATCTGGGCATCGTGTTCCAGAACTACGCGCTGTTTCCGCACAAGACCGTGGCCGAGAACGTCGCCTTCGGGCTGAAATACCGCAACGTGCCGAAAGCCGAGATCGCGGGACGGGTGCAGAAGGCGCTGGATCTGGTGCAGCTTCCGCATGTGGGCGCGCGCTATCCCAAGGCGCTTTCGGGCGGGCAGCAGCAGCGCATCGCGCTGGCCCGTGCCATCGTGATCGAACCCGATGTGCTGCTGCTCGACGAACCGCTCTCGGCGCTCGACGCCAATCTGCGCGAGGATATGCGGGTCGAGCTGAAGCGCATTCAGGACCAGATCGGCGTCACCACCGTTTTCGTCACCCACGACCAGTCCGAGGCGTTGGCCATGTCCGACAGCATCGTGGTGATGAGCGCGGGCCGGGTCGAGCAGATGGGCTCTCCCGACGAGGTCTATAACAACCCGGCCAGCGAGTTCGTGGCGAATTTCCTCGGCGCCTCCAATATCCTGCCGGCGCAATGCAGCACGCGCGGCGCCGATGGCGCGGTGCTGGAGCTGGCGCCCTTCGGCAAGGTGCCGATCCCGGCGGAAAAGGCGCAGCGGCTGAGCGACGCGGGGCCGGCCAAGCTGGTGCTGCGCGCCGAGAAACTACAGGTGCTGCCGCAGGGCGCCGCGCCCGAGGGCGTCATCACCACCCCCGCCACCGTGGAAACGGTGGATTATCAGGGCCAGACCGTGCGGTATTTCCTGCGGCTGGGCGACCGTCAATTGCAGGCCATCAACATGATCGACGACAAACCGTTCGAGGAGGGCGCCGCCGTGCAGATCGGCTTTCGTCCGAAAGACTGCTCCGCGCTTCCCGGGGAGGCGGAATGAGCCACCTCTTCTATCAGGGGCACGGGCGCAAACCCGTGCTGGACCAGGCCCGCGGCGTCTATATGTGGGACACCGACGGCAAGCGCTATCTCGATGGCTCGTCCGGCGCGATGGTCTGCAATATCGGCCATTCCAATGCCAATGTGCTTGCCGCCATGCGCGAGCAGATGGACCGCGCGACCTTTGGCTACCGGCTGCATTTCGAGACCGAGGCGAGCGAGCGGCTGGCACGCAAGACCGTCGAGAAGATGCCCGAGGGGCTCGACAAGGTGTTCTTCGTCTCCGGCGGGTCGGAGGCGATCGAAAGCGCCATGAAGCTCGCCCGGCAATATGCCGTGGCCATCGGGCAGGGCAGCCGCTGGAAGGTCATTTCGCGCAGCCCCTCCTATCACGGCTGTACGCTCGGCGCGCTGGCGGTCACCGGCTATGCCTCGCTGACCGAGCCCTTCGCGCCGATGATGCGGGAAATGCCCAAGGTGCCCGCGCCGCGCGCCTATCTCGACGGGCTCGATCCCTCTGACCCCGCGACCGGGCACCATTACGCCGATCTTCTGGACGCGCAGATCATGCGCGAGGGGCCCGAATCCGTACTGGCCTTCATCCTCGAGCCGGTGGGCGGCGCCTCGACCGGCGCGCTGGTTCCGCCCGAGGGCTATATGGCGCGCATCCGCGAGATCTGCGACCGTCATGGCGTGCTGCTGATCATGGACGAGGTGATGACCGGGGCCGGGCGCACCGGGGCCTTTCTGGGCTGCGAACACTGGAACACACGGCCCGACATCGTGGTGATGTCCAAGGGGTTCGCCGCCGGCTATGCGCCTCTGGGCGGTATCGTGGCGCCCGACTGGATGGTGGCGCCGGTGCTGGACCAGGGCGGTTTCGCGCATGGCTTCACCTATGCGGGCAACCCGCTGGCCTGTGCCGCAGGCAGTGCCGTGCTGGACGAGATCGACCGTATGAACCTTGTGGAGAATGCCGCCGTCATGGGCGACAAGCTCAAGGCGCGGCTGCACGCGCTGGCGCAGCGCCACGAGATCATCGGCGATGTGCGCGGCAAGGGGCTGTTGCTGGCCTTCGAGTTCATGTCCGATCCGGTGACGAAAACACCGCTGCCGAAAGAGTGGCGCGCCTTCGACCGTTTTGTGCAGATCGCCTATGATAACGGGCTGATCGTCTATTCCCGCCGCACCCGCGACGGGATCGAGGGCGATCATATCCTTGTCTGTCCGCCGCTCATCGTGGAGGACACGCATCTGGACGAGATCGTCGAGGGGCTGGACCGGTCGCTGGGGCAGTTCCGGGCCGAGCTGCCGGCGCTCGGCAGGGTGTCGTGATGTCCAAGATCCTCATCACCTGTGCGCTGACCGGGTCGATTCACACGCCCTCCATGTCGCCTTACCTTCCGGTGACCGCCGAGGAGATCGCCGAACAGGGCGTGGCCGCCGCCGAGGCCGGCGCGGCCATCCTGCATCTGCACGCGCGCGATCCCGAAACCGGCCGGCCCTCGGCGGATCCGGCGCATTACGCCGCGTTCCTGCCTCGGCTGAAACAGGCCACCGGGGCGGTGCTCAACCTCACCACCGGCGGCAGCGCGGTGATGACGCTCGACGAGCGTCTGGCCGCGCCGCTGGCCGCCGCGCCGGAGATGTGCTCGCTCAACATGGGCAGCATGAATTTCGCGCTCTACCCGATGGCCGAGCGGATTTCCGAGTGGAAACACGATTGGGAACAGCCGTTCCTGGAAAACTCCGACGATCTGATCTTCAAGAACACGCCGCGCGACATTGCATATGTGCTGACCGAACTGGGCGTGAAGCGTGGCGCGAAATTCGAGTTCGAATGCTACGATGTCGGCCATCTCTACATGCTGCGGCATTTCATGGATCGCGGTCTGGTCGCGGGGCCGGTGTTCCTGCAATTCGTTTTCGGGGTGCTTGGCGGGATCGGGGCCGATCCGGAAAACCTCATGCATATGAAGCGGATCGCGGACAAGCTGTTTGGCGACGACTACCGGTTCTCGGTGCTGGCGGCGGGGCGTCACCAGATGCCGCTTGCCAGCATGGCGGCGGCGATGGGCGGCCATGTGCGCGTGGGGCTGGAAGACAGCCTGACGATCTCTCGGGGCAAGCTGGCGCGCTCGAACGCCGAACAGGTCGAGAAGGTGCGCCGCATCGTCGAGGAGCTTGGGCGCGAGCCCGCCACCCCGGACGAGGCCCGCGCGCTTCTGGGGCTCAAGGGCGCCGACCGGACGGCGATATGAGCATTCGTTTCCGACCGGCCGGCGAGGCCGATGTGCCGCGTCTCAATGCGGCGCTGGCGCGGCTGTCGGCGGATCTGGGCGACCGGCACAAGGCCAGCGACGCGGATCTGCGCCGGGCGGGGTTCGGCCCGCACCCGGTCTTTCGCGCGATGCTGGCGGAAGAGGCGGGTGCCGTGCTGGGCGTGTCGCTTTATTCGCCGAGCTTTTCCACCGCGCGCGGGCTCACCATTGCCTATGTCGCCGATCTCTGGGTCTCGGCAGAGCGGCGCGGCCAGCGGCTCGGGCCCCGGCTGCTGGCTGCGGTGGCGCGCGATGCCATGTCAACATGGGGCGCCAGAGCGTTGAAACTCAACGTTTATCATGAAAAGGCCGATGCGCGGCGCTTTTACGAGCGGCTGGGGTTCGTCCCGGCCACCCATCACACCGAGATGTATCTGGACGAGGCCGCGACAGCGGCCCTTGGAGCGAGCCAATGAAAGCGTTTTTCGATCCCCGGCAATGGAAGCATGCGCCCCGGCATTTCATGGCCAACGGCGCGCTGCTGCCCAACCCCGAAGAGCCGCGCCGGATCGACATTCTGACCGACGGCGCGCTTGCGGCGGGCTGTTCCTTCGAGACACCGGAGGATGCCGGGCTCGGCCCCATCGCGGCGCTGCACAGCGCGGAATACATCGCGTTCCTGCGCAACATCTATACGCGCTGGCGCCGGATCGACGGGGCCGGGGAGGAGGTGATCCCCAATATCCACCCCGCCAACCGCACCGATGGATACCCCAAATCCGCCGTCGGGCAGGCCGGGTTTCACCAGGCCGATACCGCCTGTCCCATCGCCGAACACACCTATGAGGCGGCCTATTGGTCGGCGCAGACGGCGATTGCCGGCGCCGATGCGCTGAGTGCCGGCGCCTCTCTGGCCTATACGCTGTCGCGCCCGCCGGGGCATCACGCCTTTGCGGATCTCGCGGGAGGGTTCTGTTTCTTCAACAATTCCGGCATCGCGGCGGAACGGCTTCGCGCGCGGGGGATGCGCCCGGCCATCGTCGATGTCGATGTGCATCACGGCAACGGGACGCAGGGGATCTTCTATGCGCGGGGCGATGTCCTGACCGTCTCGATCCACGCCGATCCGGCGCGGTTCTATCCGTTCTTCTGGGGGCATGCGCAGGAACGCGGCGAGGGCGCCGGGCTGGGCGCCAACCTCAACCTGCCGCTGGCCCGCGGCACCGGGGACGAAGACTATCTGCGCACGCTCGGCACCGCGCTGGAGCGGGTGGAGAGCTTTGGCGCCGATGTCATCGTTGTGGCGCTGGGGCTCGATGCCTCGATCGACGATCCGTTCAAGGGGCTCGCGGTCACGCAAGAGGGGTTCGCCCGGATCGGCGCGGCCTTTGCCGCGACCGGTCTGCCGGTGCTCTTCGTGCAGGAGGGCGGCTATGTGAGCGACACGCTGGGCGCCAATCTGACCGCTGTGCTCAAGGGCGCGCAGGCGGGCTAGCGATCCGGGTCGAGGCTGGCGAGCCAGCCATGCAGGGCGGCGATCTCCGTCGGCTCGAGGGCGAATTCCGGCATCTGGTCGAAACCGTGCAGCGCCCGTTTCAGCGTGCCCAGGGGCACGGCGCGGATGTCGGGCGCGCGGTCGTCGCCAGCGGCGTCTTCCATATGGCAGGCGCTGCACTGCTCGGCAAACAGCGTGGCGCCGTCCTGCGCCGAAGCGGCGGCGGGCAGAACACAGAACGCGAGGAACGGAAGGCGGATCATGATGACCTGTTCTAGCGCCTGTCCCGTGACAGCAGCGTGACGGGGGGGGCGCGGCGGATCGGCGCGGGGCAGGGGCCGGGCTAGCGGGCGATCTCGCGCAGCAGCCAGTCGCGGAAACGCTGCACATGCGGGCTGGTCCGGGCACGTTCGGGCAGGATCAGCGCGTAATGCTCGCCGGTGGCGAAGCGGCGCGGCGCGGCCAGCGCCAGCGCGCCGCGCTTGAGCGCCGGGCGCGCGACGATCTCGGGCATAATGCCCACGCCGAGCCCGGCGATGGCAGCATCCACGATCATGTCGAAATGATCGAAACGCGCGCCGCGCAGGATGCGGCGCGGGTCGGTGTCGGAGCCGCGGAACCAGTCGAGCCAAAGTGTCGGGCGGGTGGATTGCTGTAGCAGCGGCAGTTCCAGAAGCTCGGCATCGTCCAGCGCGGCGCGGCCCTGCAGCAGTGCCGGCGCGGCGACGATCACCAGCGTTTCGGGCAGGATCGGTTCGGCGCTGGCGCCGGGCATATCATGCCGGTTGCGCATAATGGCCAGATCGAAGGGTTCGCGCCCGAAATCCACCGGCAGCAGCCGCGCCGAAAGGTCGAGACTGATTTCCGGCGCCTCGCGGGCAAAGCGTGCGAGCCGCGGGATCAGCCAGATCCGTGCCAGGCTCGGCAGCACCGCCATGCGCAGCACCGCGTCGCGTCCGCCGAAGGCCATCACCCCCATCGCCGCGTCGTCGAGCCCGGCCAGCAGCCGCTCGGCGCGGTCCAGAAACGCATGGCCGGCCGGCGAAAGCACCAGCCGTTGCCGCACGCGGTTGAAGAGGGCAACGCCCAGCCGATCCTCGAGCGAGGCCAGCGAGCGCGAGATGGCGCTTTGCGTCAGCCCGAGGCTTTCCGCCGCCATCGTCGTGGTGCCGCGCCGGGCGCAGGCGGTGAAGGCTTCCAGCTCGGCGACCGAGGGCATATAGGGTTTGCGCATGGGCCGGGCTCCTCTGCGGCGGGCATGCGAATACTATGAGTTTTCCTCATTGGTTGCGCAAATTAAATCGTTTCCCTGCGGCCTCCGTCCGGCTTAGGGTGTCCGGCGAAACAGATAGGATAGAGACCCATGGCCGACGCCCCCGATCTTCGCCCCAAGGACCGCCCCGCGCTTGCCGCCTTCTCCTGGGAGGATCCCTTCCTGTTCGACGGGCAGCTTGAGGAAGACGAGCGCATGATCGCCGAAAGCGCCCGTGCCTTCGCGCAGGACAAGCTGCTGCCGCGCGTCGAACACGCCTATATGGAGGAAGAGACCGATCCGGCGATCTTTGCCGAGATGGGCGCGCAGGGGCTTCTGGGGGTCACGGTGCCCGAGCAATATGGCGGCATCGGCGCGGGCTATGTGAGCTACGGGCTTGTGGCGCGCGAGATCGAGCGGGTCGATAGCGGTTACCGCTCGATGATGTCGGTGCAATCGAGCCTCGTGATGTACCCGATCTATGCCTATGGCTCGGAAGCGCAGCGGATGAAATACCTGCCGAAACTGGCCTCGGGCGAATGGATCGGCTGTTTCGGCCTGACCGAACCGGACGCGGGCAGCGATCCGGCGGGCATGAAGACGCGCGCGGTGAAGACCGAGGGCGGCTATGTGCTCAAGGGTGCGAAGATGTGGATCTCGAACGCGCCCATCGCCGATGTCTTTGTGGTCTGGGCGAAATCCGAGGCGCATGGCGGCAAGATCCGCGGCTTCGTGCTGGAAAAGGGCATGAAGGGGCTCAGCGCGCCGAAGATCGGCGGCAAGCTGTCGCTGCGGGCGTCCATCACCGGCGAGATCGTGCTGGACGATGTCGAGGTGGGCGAAGACGCGCTGCTGCCCAATGTGGAGGGGCTGAAGGGGCCGTTCGGCTGTCTCAACCGGGCGCGCTATGGCATCGCCTGGGGCGTGATGGGCGCGGCGGAGGCCTGCTGGCATCAGGCGCGGCAATACGGGCTCGACCGCAAGCAGTTCGACAAGCCCATCGCCGGCACGCAGCTTTATCAGAAGAAGCTCGCCGATATGCAGACCGAGATCGCGCTGGGGCTTCAGGCCTGCCTGCGGGTCGGGCGGCTGATGGACAGCGCGCAGGCCGCGCCCGAGATGATCTCGCTCATCAAGCGCAACAATTGCGGCAAGGCGCTGGATGTGGCGCGGATGGCGCGCGACATGCATGGCGGCAACGGCATCCAGATCGAATACGGCGTGATGCGCCATGCGGCGAACCTCGAGACGGTGAACACCTATGAGGGCACCCATGACGTGCATGCGCTGATCCTGGGCCGGGCGCAGACCGGGATTCAGGCGTTTTTCTGACGCGGTTTTGAGGGGGGTGGGCAGATTGCCCACCCTACGGGCCGCGCCTCTTGGCGTGATTTTTTTGAGTATTTGGAGAAAGATGAAAGGGCTTTGGCGGTGCGCTGTCCGGCGCCGGGGTCAGGCGGCGTTTGCCGTGCCGAAGCGGTCGTAGAAGCCTTCTCCGTCTTCCGCCAGCTCGCGCAGCAGCGCGGGGCAGGCGAAGCGGGGGCCGTAGCGCGCTGCGAGCCGGTCGCAGCGTTCGGCGGCATAGGGCGTGCCCAGCATGTCGAGCCAGCCGAACGGGCCGCCCGACCAGGGCGCGAAGCCCCAGCCGAGGATCGCGGCCACGTCGCCCTCGCGGATGTCGGTGAGCACACCCTCCTCCAGTGCCCGCACCGCCTCCAGCACCTGCACGAAGAGCAGACGGTGCTGCACGTCCAGCAGATCGGGCTGTTCCTCTTCGGACGGGTAGCGTGCCGCGAGCCCGTCCCAGAGGCCCAGCCGCCTGCCGCTGTCGTCATAGGCATAGAACCCGGCCTTTGCCTTGCGGCCGAGCCGCCCGGCCTCCGCCATCTCGAAGATCACCGCATCCACCGCGCCGTCGGGATAGGCATCGCCCAAAGCCGCGCGGGTGGCCTGCGCGATCTTCACCCCCAGCTCGATCGAGGTTTCGTCGATGAGTTGCAGCGGCCCCAGCGGCATGCCCACCAGCTTCGCCGCGTTTTCGATGAGGGCCGGGGCGACGCCTTCGCCCAGCAGGCGGATGCCCTCGTTGATATAGGGGATGATGCAGCGGTTGGCGTAGAAGAAGCGGGCGTCGTTCACCACGATGGGGGTCTTGCGGATCTGGCGCACGAAATCCAGCGCCTTGGCGACCGCGCGCGGGCCGGTTTCGCGGCCCTTGATGATCTCGACGAGCGCCATTTTCTCGACCGGCGAGAAGAAATGGATGCCGATGAACTCCTCGGGGAAGGCCAGCGCCTCCGACAGATCCGAGACCGGCAGGGTGGAGGTGTTGGTGGCAAAGACCGTGTCGGGCGCGATATGCGCTTCGGCCTTGCGGGTGGCGGCGAATTTGACCTTCGGGTCCTCGAACACCGCCTCGACGATCAGGTCGCAGCCCGCGAGCCGCGCGTAATCCCCGGTGGCGGTGATGCGCGCCAGCGCCGCCTCTTTCTGCTCGGGCGTGGATTTGCGCCGGGCGATGCCCTTGTCGAAATAGGTTGCGGTATAGGCTTTGCCTTTCTCGGCGGCCTCTGCGCTCTGGTCGACCAGCACCACCTCGATCCCTGCACGGGCGGAGACCAGCGCGATGCCCGCGCCCATCATCCCCGCGCCGAGGATGCCCAGCTTTTTCACGCCGCTTTCGGGCAGGTCGGGGCGGTTGGCGCCCTTCTCCAGCGCCTGCTTGCTCTGGAACAGGGTGCGGATCATGGCGGCGGAAGAAGGGTTCAGCAACACGCTGGTGAACCAGCGCGCCTCGATTTTCAGCGCCGTGTCGAAAGGCACCAGCGCGCCCTCGTAGACGGCGCTCAGCATCGCCTTGGCGGCCGGGTAGACGCCCTTGGTCTTGCCCATGACCATGGCGTTGGCGCCGACGAAGGTCATGAAGCCCGAGGGGTGATAGGGCGCGCCGCCCGGCAGCTTGTAGCCTTTTTTATCCCAGGGTTTGACGAGATCGGCCTCGGCGGCGCTTTGCACCCAGGCGCGGGCGGCGGCGAGCGGGTCGTCGCAGACCTCGTCGATGAGCCCGGCGGCCCTGGCCTGTTGCGGGGTGCAGAGCTTGCCTTCCAGCAGGTAAGGCGCGGCGCCCATGGCGCCCAGCTTGCGCACCAGCCGTGTGGTGCCGCCGGCGCCTGGGAAGATGCCGACGAGGATCTCCGGCAGGCCGATCCTGGCCTTGGCGTTGTCGGCGGCAAAGATCCGGTGGCAGGCCAGCGGCAGCTCCAGCCCGATGCCGAGCGCGGTGCCGGGCAGGGCGGCGGCGATGGGTTTGCCGCCCCTGTTCTGCGCATCCATGCCAGCGCGTTCGATCTTGCGCAGCAGCGCGTGGATGCGGGTGAGCCCGTCGAAGATGCTCTGCGCGGGATCGTCGCCATCCTCGCGCATGGTTGCCAGCACGTTCAGATCCATCCCGCCCGCGAAGCTGCCGGGCTTGCCGCTGGTGATCACGATACCCTTGACGCGGGTGTCGGCGAGGGCGCTGTCGATCAGCGCCTCAAGGTCAAGAAACCCCTGCAGGCTCATGACATTCATGGATTTTCCCGGCGTGTCCCAGGAAATGACGGCGACCCCGTCGGCGCCGGTTTCGAGGCTGAAATCGCTCATGCCTCCTCTCCCGGATAGGGGCTGCCGTCGCGGCGGGAAAACGTGGCAGCGCCCTCCGCCACGTCTATTACGAGATCGACATCCGAGTAATGCGCCCGCTCCGGATCCCTCTTCGAGCCGACCACCAGAAAGCGCGCCTCGCTGTCGGTGCGGTTGACGAAGTGATGCCCGTCCGCCAGTCCGGCGGGAAAGGCGGCGCAGTCACCGGGGCCCATGGGCGTTTCGCCCGCATCGGTCACCAGCGTGCAGGTGCCGCTGAGGATCATGACGAATTCGTCCTCGCGCTCGTGCCAGTGACGCAGCGAAGAGAGCGCGCCGGGCGCCAGGATGACCTCGTTCACGCCGAACTGGGTGAGCCCGCCCGCCTGACCCAGCCGCAGCGAGGACCGGCCCGCCATCATCTCGGCATAGGGGGCGGGGTAGATCGACCCGGTGCGCGGCGTCAGCGCGGTCTTGTCGATGATCGGCATGTTCAAACCCTTTCGATAATCGTTGCGGCGCCCATGCCGCTTGCGACGCAAAGCGTGGCGAGCCCGGTGCCTTTGCCGCTGCGCTCCAGCTCGTCGAGCAGCGTGCCGAGGAGGATGGCTCCGGTGGCGCCCAGCGGGTGGCCCAAAGCGATGGCGCCGCCGTTGACGTTGACCTTGTCCGCGTCCACGTCGAAAGCCTGCAAAAACCGCAGCACCACCGCCGCGAAGGCTTCGTTCACTTCGAAAAGGTCGATGTCGGAGATCGCCATGCCGCTCTCGGCGAGGATCTTTTCGGTGACGGGCACGGGGCCGGTGAGCATCATCGTCGGATCGGTGCCGATCTTGGCGGTGGCGCGGATGCGGGCGCGGGGCGTCAACCCGTGGGCCTCGCCAAAGGCCTTGCTGCCGATCAGCAGCGCCGCCGCGCCATCCACGATGCCCGAGCTGTTGCCCGCGTGGTGGATATGGTCGATCCGTTCGAGATGCGGGTATTTCATCAATGCGAGCTGGTCGAAGCCGGGCATCACCTCGCCCATCTCCCGGAAGGCGGGGGACAGCGCGCCAAGGCTTTGCATGTCGGTGCCGGGGCGCATGTGTTCGTCGCGGTCGAGAAGGGTGAGCCCGTTCACGTCGCGGACCGGAATCACCGAGCGCGCAAAACGCCCCTCGTCCCAGGCGATGGCCGCGCGGCGCTGGCTTTCCACCGCCAGCGCGTCGGCCTCGTCGCGGGAAAAGCCGTATTCGGTGGCGATGAGATCGGCGGCGATGCCCTGCGGGATGAAATAGGTCTTCATGGCCAGGCTCGGGTCCACGGCGATCGCCGCCCCGTCGCTGCCCATGGCGACGCGCCCCATCATCTCGACCCCGCCCGCGATATAGCCCGCGCCCGCGCCGCCGCGGATCTGGTTCGCGGCGAGGTTCACCGCCTCCAGCCCCGAGGCGCAGAAGCGGTTGATGCTGAGGCCGGGAATGGCCTCGTCGAGCTCCGAGGCCAGCACGGCGGAGCGCGCCAGGCAGCCGCCCTGTTCGCCCACCTGCGTGGCGTTGCCCCAGATCACATCCTCGACCGCCGGGCCGGAGAGCCCGTTGCGCGCGGCCAGCGCGTCGAGCGTGAGGGCGGAGAGCCGCAGCGCGGTCACCTCCTGCAAGGCGCCGTCCTTGCGGCCCCGGCCGCGCGGGGTGCGGATCGCGTCGTAGATATAGGCCTCGGTCATCGGCGCCTCCTCAGGCCCGGTCGGCGGGCGAGCCGGGCATCAGATCGTAGGGGTGTTTCCAGCCGTCGAGGCTCTGGATATTGCCGAGCCAGCGGTCGATCCGCGGCCAGTCTTCGCGGGCAAAGCCGAAGGGTTCGGGGTAGAAAAGGTAACCGCAGCAGCAGAAATCGGCATTGCTGGGGCCGTCGCCCACCATCCAGTCGCGCCCGTCGAGATGGGCGTCGAGCACCTGATAGGCGGCCTTCAGCCGGCCCTGGGTGAAGGCGATGGCCTCGGCGGGGCGTTTCTCTTCGGGGAGGAAATTCATCAGGAACCGCGCCGTGCCCGCCTGGCTCGAAAGCTTGTGGTTGTCCCAGAACATCCAGCGCATCACCTCGCGCGCCTCCTCCGGCGTGGTGCCGCCGAAGCGGCCCGATTTCTCGCTGATATACATCTGGATGACGCCGGACTGGCTGAGCTTCAGATCGCCGTCCACCAGCACGGGCGCCTCGCCCATCTCGTTGATCTCGCTGCGATACTCCGGCGTGCGGGTCTCGCCGCCGAAGAAATTCACCTTCACCGGCGCCCAGTCTAGACCCGAGAGTTCCAGCGGCAGCGCCGCCTTGTAGGCGTTGCCGGATTCGCCAAAGCAATAGAGTTTCATGGTCATCGCGGGTCTCCCGTCGTTGTGTGGGCGGCACCGGAATGGTGCGTATTTTGAAAGAGAAGAAGCACAAGGGGGCAGGGGGAAAGTAACGCCCGGTTAACGATCTTCTGGTTGCATCGGGGGGCGGTACAGGCTGGCGAGCCGATGACCGCAAGAGGAGAAGCGCCGCCGCCCCGCCTGCGTTCCGCCTGGCGGTCGGGCCGGGCGGCGGCGTACCGGGAAGAAGGGCCGGCCGATTGCCGCCCGCGCTGCCTTTGAGGGTCCGATACGCGGTCTGCCCTTCTTCTCTTTCCAAATACGCGCATTCGGGTCTCTCCTCCCTTGCGGCGGCGGGGCAGGGGCGCCTGCCATGCCACCGGAACGCTCAGCGCTTGCGCGCCTCCAGCTCGGCATTGAAGAGCCGCAGCCGGTGCGCCAGCAGCTCGCCATCGGTGACGCTGTCGAAATGTTCGAAGAGAAAGGACAGCGCCTCGCCCTCGTCGAGCCCGGCCTCTGCGGAGAATTTCTTCAAGCCGCGATAGCCGTCTTCCGTCATCGCGACGGGAAAACGGCGGGTCAGGCGGAAGCGTTTGGGCATGTCGAAAATCTCTCCTCCGTAGGGTGGGCAATCCTGCCCACCGTCCGTCTCAGAACGCCTCCGCGTCAAGCGCCATCACCGGCGCGGCGCCGCTTTCGATGCGGGCCAGATGGGTGCGTGTGGCGGGCAATTGCCGTGCCATGTAGTAGCGGCCCGTCGCGATCTTGGCGGTGAAAAACCCCGCGTCGCCGCCGGCGTCCAGCGCGGATTGCGCCGCCAGGGCCATGCGGGTCCACATCAGGCCGAGGCAGACATGGCCGAAGAGATGCATGATATCATAGGCACCCGCCAGTACCGCGTTGGGATCTGCCGCGCCATGGCTCAGGCAAAAGCCGATGGCCGTGCGCAGATCCTCGGCTGCCGCCGCGAGCGGGGTCAGGAACTGCGCATCGAACGCCGCGTCCCGGCCCCGATGCTCGGCAAGCAGCGCGTCGATCATCGTCAGGAAGGCGGTGACCGCAGCGCCCTTGTCCGCGCCCAGCTTGCGGCCCACCAGATCCAGCGCCTGGATTCCGTTGGTGCCCTCGTAGATCGTGGTGACCCGGGCATCGCGCAGGAACTGCTCGAGCCCCGCGTCGCGGGTGAAGCCGGCACCGCCGAGGGTCTGCTGCGCCAGCAGCGTGGTCTCGACCCCCTTGTCGGTGAGAAAGCCCTTGATCACCGGGGTCAGCAACGAGATCAGCGCCTCCGCCGCGGCATCGCCGCCGCGATGCGCGCGGTCGATCAGCGTGGCGCCCCAGAGCACAAGCGCGCGGGCGCCCTCGACAAAGGATTTCTGGTCCATGAGATTGCGGCGCACATCCGGATGCACCAGGATCGGATCCGCCGGGCCCGCAGGGTTCCGGACCCCGGTCGCATCGCGCCCCTGCAGCCGCTCGCGGGCAAAAGCCAGCGCGGCCCCATAGGCCGCCGCGCCCTGCGCATAGCCTTGCAGCCCGACCGCCAGCCGCGCCTCGTTCATCATGGTGAACATGGCGCGCAGCCCGGCATGCGGGGGGCCGATCAGCTCTCCGATTGCGCCGTCGTATTGCATCATGCAGGTGGCGTTGCCGTGCAGGCCCATCTTGCGCTCCAGCCCGCCGCAGACCACCGCATTGCGCGCGCCGGGCGTGCCGTCGGCGTTGGGCAGGCGTTTCGGCACGATGAACAGCGAGAGGCCCTTGACCCCCTCGGGGCCGCCGGGGATGCGGGCCAGCACCAGATGCACGATGTTGTCCGTCAGATCGTGCTCGCCCGCCGAGATCCAGATCTTCTGGCCGGTGATCCGGTAGCGGCCGTCCGGCTGCGGGTCGGCCCGGGTGCGGATGAGCCCCAGATCCGTGCCGCATTGCGGCTCGGTCAGGTTCATGGTGCCGCCCCAGATCCCGCGCGCCAGCTTCGGCAGATAAAGCGCCTTCTGCGCCTCGGAGCCATGCGCGTGGATCGCGTTATACGCGCCATGCGCCAGGCCCAGATACATCTGAAAGGCCATATTGGCCGAGGAGAACAGTTCGCCCGCCGCGGTGGCGAGCACATAGGGCAGGCCCTGGCCGCCATAGGCCGGATCGCAGTCGAGCGCCGTCCAGCCGCCGTCGCGCATCGCGTCGAAGGCAGCCTTGAACCCCTCCGGCGTGCGCACCGCGCCGTTTTCGAGCCGGCAGCCCTCTTTGTCTCCTGCCGGGTTCAGCGGCGCCAGAACGGTCTCGGCCAGTTTCGCGGCTTCGCCAAGGATCGCGGCGGTGGTGTCGCGGTCCAGCTCTTCATATCCGGGGATCCCGGCCCGATCGACGTTCAGGACGTCGTGCAACACAAACATCAGATCCCCAACAGGGGCGGTGTAGCGCGGCATGGGCCTCCTCCTCGGTCCCGTGCCGGCTGATGCTCAGCCGGCCTTTTTCTGCTGCAGTTGCTCCAGCATCTTTTCGCCCCAGACCATCTGCTCCTGCAACTCGGCGATGGCCGAGTTCAGCTCGTCGCGCTGGGCGATCATCTCGGCGAGCCGCTGCTGGGCGACTTCGTAGGTGCGGGCGATCTGCGTCTGCTGCTGGTCGCCCATGTGGTAGAGATCCAGCAACTGCCGGATTTCCTCGAGGCTGAACCCGAAGCGCTTGCCGCGCAGGATCAGCTTGAGGCGGGCGCGGTCGCGCCGCGTGAAGAGCCGCTTCTGCCCTTCGCGGATCGGAAAGAGCAGTTCCTTCTGCTCGTAAAATCGCAGCGTCCGCGGTGTGACGTCGAACAGGTCGCACATCTCGCGGATCGTCATCAATCGGTCTTCGCTCATCGGTCTTGAAACCCTCACCTTGCGTTAAGATGCAGCGTGAGGTGCTCTTTCCCACCCAGTCTTACAATGGGAAATTTCGTTTACGTAACTCAGGCGCTACGTCACTTTTGGATTGACGTAACTTCCTTTCACGTCATGTGCCGATTGCGAAAACATTCTTTCAATGCGATATGTGTTTGCGCAACGCGGTTCGCGGCGTTTCCGGGGATTTTACCAAAGCGCTTCGAAAATAACAGGGGCGGGCGAATCGGATCACTCGCCGAGCGCCCTCGCGGTGTCGTCCCGAAGCGCTTTGAGTTCGGCCATCGCCTCTTCGAGCTGGCGGTGCTGCTCTGCCAGCTCGGCAAGTTGACGGTCGGCGATCTCGACCCAGGCGCGCATCTGCGCCTCGTTGCCTTCCTGGTCGCGGATCTCCAGCCATTGCCGGATGTCCTCGAGCTGGAAGCCGAACTTGCGGCCGCGCAGGATCAGCACCATGCGGGCCACCTCGCGAGGGCCGTAATACCGCGCACGGCCCTCGCGCTCGGGGGACAGCAGCTCGATATATTCGTAATAGCGCAGGGTACGCGGTGTGACCGCGAAGCGCTCGCACATTTCCTTGAAGCTGAGGCGGGTCTCGCTCATCCGCTCCTCCTTGGTTTCGGGCGGAACGTAGAGCGCGGCGTCAGGCAGGGCAATATGCGGGCAGCGGGCAGCCGCCATGCTCTTGCAGAGAGGCTCGGGGGTCCGCATAAAGGCCGCGACACGCAAGGAGACGCGCAATGAGCGCCGTAAAGACCCAGTTCGCCCGCGATTTCATCCAGCGCGTGCCGCAGGCGCGGGCGCTCGGGCTGGAAATGCTCGAGATCGGCGATGGGATCGCGGTGATCCGGATGCCCTATGATCCGGAGATCGTGGGCGACCCGGAAACCGGCGTGATCCATGGCGGCGCGGTCTCGACCCTGATGGACACCTGCGGCGGGGCGGCCTGCATGGCGCACCCGTCGAACCCCGGCGGCACCGCCACCATCAGCCTGCGCATCGACTATCTGCGCGCGGCCACGCCGGGGCAGGCGATCACCGCCCGGGCGGAATGTTATCATGTCACCCGGTCTGTGGCCTTCGTCCGCGCCACCGCGCATGACGACGACACCGAGAATCCGGTCGTCACCGCGACGGGCACCTTTACCGTGGAGCGCGCGCGATGAGCCGGCCGCAGCCCGAACCCATGCAGGTGGTCAAGCAGCGCCGCGACGCGGCGCTGGCGGCGCTGGCCGGCCGTGTGCCCTATATCCGCTTCATCAATATCAGCTTCGACCGGCGCGGCGACGAGCTGACCGGCGTGCTGAATTTCGACGAGAAGCTCATCGGCAATCCCGAGCTGCCGGCGCTGCACGGCGGCGTGACGGCGGCGTTCCTCGAGGTGACCTCGATCATCACCCTGAGCTGGACGGTGCTGTGGGAAGATGTCGAGACCGGCGCACTGACCCAGGAGGCGCTGGAAAAGGGCGCGCTGCCGCGGCTGCCCAAGACCATCGACTTCACCGTGGATTACCTGCGCTCAGGCCTGCCGCGCGATGCCTATGCGCGCGCCTACGTGACGCGCTCGGGGCGGCGCTATGCCAGCGTGCGTGCCGAGGCCTGGCAGGACAATCACGACCGTCCCATCGCGCAGGCGCATGCGCATTTTCTGATGCCGCGCAAAGATGTCTGAGCGCCGCGTCCCGCGCGCCCTGCGGCGGCGCTGAACCACGGGCCTGCTCATGCATCGCGACGACTCCGTTCCGCCCGTCACCCATGGCCGCGTGCTGAAGATCGCGGTGCCGATCCTGCTGTCGAACGTGACCATCCCGATTCTCGGTGCGGTCGATACCGGGGTGGTGGGGCAGATCCCGCAGCCCGAGCCCATCGCGGCGGTCGGCGTCGGGGCAATCGTGCTGTCGGCGATCTACTGGGTCTTCGGCTTTCTGCGCATGGGCACGGTGGGAATGGCGGCGCAGGCGGCGGGCGCGGGCGACCGCGCCGAGGTGTCCGCGCTGCTGACCCGGGCGCTGCTCATCGGCCTGGCGGGCGGGCTTGCGCTGATCCTGCTGCAACGGGCGATCTTTGCCGGGGCCTTCGCGGTCTCTCCGGCCTCGGCCGAGGTCGAGGCGCTGGCCCGCAGCTATATGCAGATCCGCATCTGGTCGGCACCCGCCGCCATCGCGATTTTCGGCATCACCGGCTGGCTCATCGCGCAGGAGCGCACGCGCGGTGTCTTTGTGCTGCAACTCTGGATGAACGGCATCAACGTGGGGCTGGACCTGTTCTTTGTGCTCGGGCTCGACTGGGGTGTCGAGGGGGTCGCGATTGCCACTTTCGTGGCCGAATGGTCGGGGCTCGCCATGGGGCTGTGGCTGTGCCGGGACACGTTCCGCGCCCCCGCGGCGCGGGACTGGGCGCGGATCCTCGACCGTGTCCGGTTGCGCCGCATGGCGCTGGTGAACACCGACATCCTGATCCGCTCGATGCTGCTTGAGGCGATTTTTGTCTCGTTCCTGCTGGTCGGCGGCAAGTTCGGCGATGTGACGCTTGCGGCCAATCAGGTGCTGCTCCAGTTCCTGATGATCACCGGCTACGCGCTGGACGGCTTCGCCTTTGCCGCCGAGGCGTTGGTGGGGCGGGCCTTTGGCGCGGGGCAGATCGCGCTGTTGCGGCGGGGGGCGCTGCTGACCAGCCTCTGGGCGGCGGCGGTGGCGCTGCTGATGGCGCTGGTCTTCGGCCTGTTCGGACCGGCCATCGTGGATGTCATGGCGACCGATCCCGAGGTGCAGGCCGAGGCGCGGGTCTATCTTCCCTGGATGGTGCTGGCGCCGCTGACCCAGCTTGCGCTGGTCATGTTCGACGGCATCTTCATCGGTGCGACCCGGTCGCGCGACATGCGCAACATGATGATCGTCGCGGCGGCGCTGTATTTCGCGACGCTGATGCTGCTGATCGGACCGATGGGCAATCACGGGCTTTGGCTGGCGCTTCAGATCTCCTTCGTGGCGCGCGGCCTGACGCTGGCGCTGCGCTACCCCGCGCTCGAGCGCGCGGCGGCGGGCGGCGGTCTTGCCGGAGGGGCGGTTTAGGCGCTTCCCGGCGCCTCGGGCCAGCCGTGACGGAGTTTCTTCCCCGAGAAGCCGGGGCAGGGCTGGTCAAGTGGCGGTGCAATGCACTAGAGAAGGGCCGTTGCGAGACGGAGAAGCGCGATGGACGATCTGGTCAATTCCTTCATGAACGGCCCCGACGAAAAGGGCCGCTTCGGTATCTATGGCGGGCGGTTCGTGTCCGAGACGCTGATGCCGCTGATCCTGGCGCTGGAGGAGGAATACGAGCACGCCAAGACCGACCAGAGCTTCTGGGACGAGATGGACGATCTCTGGAAGCACTATGTCGGCCGCCCCTCGCCGCTCTATTACGCGCAGCGCATGACCGAAGAGCTGGGCGGCGCCAAGATCTATCTCAAGCGCGACGAGCTGAACCACACCGGCGCGCATAAGATCAACAATGTGCTGGGGCAGATCATCCTGGCCCGCCGCATGGGCAAGACCCGCATCATCGCCGAGACCGGGGCCGGCCAGCACGGCGTGGCCACCGCCACCGTCTGCGCCAAGTTCGGGCTGAAATGCGTGGTCTATATGGGCGCGCATGATGTCGAACGTCAGCAGCCCAATGTCTTCCGCATGCGTCTTCTGGGCGCCGAGGTGGTGCCGGTGACCTCGGGTCGCGGCACGCTGAAGGACGCGATGAACGACGCGCTGCGCGACTGGGTGACCAATGTGCGCGACACGTTCTATTGCATCGGCACGGTGGCGGGTCCGCACCCGTATCCGGCGATGGTGCGCGACTTTCAGTCGATCATCGGCAAGGAAGTGCGCTGGCAGCTTGCCGAGCAGGAGGGCGAAGGCCGTCTTCCCGACACGGTGATCGCGGCCATCGGCGGCGGCTCCAACGCCATGGGGCTGTTCTATCCGTTCCTCGACGACCCTTCGGTGAAGATCATCGGCGTCGAGGCCGGCGGCAAGGGCGTGGACGAGAAGATGGAGCATTGCGCCTCGCTGACCGGCGGGCGCCCGGGCGTGCTGCACGGCAACCGGACCTATCTGTTGCAGGACGACGACGGGCAGATCCTCGAGGGCTATTCGATCTCGGCGGGGCTCGACTATCCGGGGATCGGGCCCGAGCACGCCTGGCTGCACGATACGGGCCGCGCGGAATACGTCTCGATCACCGACAAGGAGGCGCTGGAGGCGTTCCAGTTCTCCTGCCGCACCGAGGGGATCATCCCGGCGCTGGAGCCCTGCCACGCGCTGGGCCATGTGATGAAGCTGGCGCCGACGCTGCCCAAGGACCATATCCTCGTGATGAACATGTGCGGACGCGGCGACAAGGACATCTTCACCGTCGCCAAACATCTGGGGTTCGACATGAGCTGAGGCCCGGGGCAGGGCGCTTGCGCCCGTCTCGCCGATGACGATGACAGATCCGGGGCGGCAGAGATTTACTCTGCCGCCCCGCGTTTCATCCAGGGGACCAGAATCGCGGGGATCGCCGCGAGGATCAGCGCCACCGCGCCGAAGGCCGTCGCCAGCCCCATCAGGCCGGAGAGCCCGCCCATCATCGGCGGACCCAGGAAGAACCCCGCATAGCCGATCACCGACAGGCGCGAGATCGCCTGCGCGCGCCGTTCGGCGCCGACCCGGCCGGCGACGAAGGCAAAGGCCATCGGCACCACCACCGAGGCGCCGAGCCCAAGCACGGCAAACCCCGCATAGGCCGCCCAGAGCCCCGGCGCGAACCCGGCAAGCGCCGCGCCGCAGGCGGCGACCAGCGCGCCGGCGCGGATCACCGTGGGTTCCGCAAAGCGCTGCGCCAGCGCCTGTCCCGCCAGCCGTCCGACGCCCATGGTCAGCCCCAGCAGCGCGGGGCCGACGGCGCCCGCCGCGGCGCCGGCGCCGAGATTGCGTTCCAGATGCAGCGCCGACCAGCCTTCGGCGGATTGCTCGGCCAGAAAGCCGATCAGCACGATCGTCCCGCCGGGCAGGATGAGCCCCCAGCGCGGCAGGGCGCCTGCCTTCGTCTCCTCCGCGCCGTCTGTGGCGACCGGCGCGGTCAGCATGATGCCGGCAAGCAGTACCGCAACGAGGGCGAGCCCGGAAAACACCGGCAGTGGCGCGGCGCCGGTCTCGCGCGCCAGGCCGGTGGCCACTGCCGCCGCCGCATAGACCAGCGAATAGAGCCCGTGGTTGAGGTTCATCAGCGGGCGCCCGAGCGCCGCTTCGAGCGCCGCCACCCGGGCGTTCATCACCACGTCGAGCAACCCCGAGCCGGCGGCGGCCATCGCCATGGCCAGCGCAAAGCCCGTCCAGCTCTGTGCCAGCCCGGGCAGCGGGAAGGCCGCCGCCATGACGAGCGCCAGCACCGGCAGCGCGGCGCGGCCCAGCCGCGCCTCGGCGCGGGGGGCCAGCCACATGGCCAGCACCGCGCCGCAGGTCGCCACCAGCATCGCCATGCCGAAGCCCTCGTCCGAGAGTCGGGCCTGCGGTTTCAGATCCGGGACCAGCGCCGCGAATCCGCCCCAGAACAACCCCATCGCCGCAAAGGCCGCCGCCGGGCCGCGGCTGGCCGCAAGATCCTTTAAAATCGTCATGGCGACCCGCGTGCCACGCCCTGCGGGCGGCGTCCAGACGCCGCGATAGGGCGGGGCCTGCAAAATACGGTTGATAAATGTCCCGATCCGGTCTATCGCAGCGCCTCGACCACGGGGTGACAGCCTTGGAGGCACCCCGCCTTATCATATGGAGATTCAAAATGGCTGGTGAGATTCCTGATCTCGAAGCCCTGGAACGCACGGGGACAGGCAAGGGCGCCGCTCGTCAGGCCCGTCGCGACGGCATGGTTCCGGGGATCGTATTTGGTGGCGAGGCAGAGCCGATGCCGATCCAAATCCCGTTCAACTCGCTGCTCAAGCGTCTGAAAGCAGGTCGCTTCAAGTCGACGCTCTTCAACCTGAAGATCGAAGGCCAGGAAGACGTGCGCGTGATCTGCCGCGATGTGCAGCGCGACGTGGTCAAGGACCTGCCGACGCATTTCGACCTGATGCGCCTGCGCCGCACCAGCCGGATCAACCTGTTCATCCACGTCGATTTCATCAACGACGACAAGGCGCCCGGCCTGAAGCGCGGCGGCGTGCTGACCATCGTGCGTCAGGAAGTCGAGCTGAACGTGCTGGCGGGCGACATCCCGGACCACATCACCGTGGATCTGGAAGGCAAGCAGATCGGCGACGTGATCCACATCTCGGACGTTGTGCTGCCCGAAGGCGTCAAGCCGACCATCGACCGCGATTTCGTGATCGCCAACATCTCGGCACCGCGCGGCCTGCGCGCTGACGATGGCGATGAGGGCGAAGAGGCGGCCGAGGAATAATCCTCCGCCGAGACCGGTTTCGCGACGGCCCTGCCATGATGGCAGGGCCGTTTGCGTTTGGGGGGGAGAGCAAGGCCGGATTTTGCATGGCCTCTGCCCGCGGCGGAGGAGCTGGCGCGCGCGGTCAGTCTTCCCAGTCGCCCGAGAAGCCTTTGGGGATCATCAGGATGTCGCGGTTCACCGTGTTGATGTCGGTATGGCCGCAAAGCGCCATGGAGGTGTCCATCTCCTTGTGGATCACCCGCAGCGCCTCGGACACGCCCTTTTCGCCCATGGCGCCCAGCCCGTAGATATAGGCGCGGCCGATCCAGCAGCCCTTGGCGCCCGTGGCCACCGCCTTGAGCACGTCCTGCCCGCTGCGGATGCCGGAATCGAGATGCACTTCGATCTTGTCGCCCACCGCATCGAGGATCGGCGCCAGCGCGCGGATCGAGCTGAGCGCCCCGTCGAGCTGCCGCCCGCCGTGGTTGCTGACCACGATGGCATCGGCGCCGACATTGCAGGCTTCGAGCGCGTCGCGCGGGTCGATGATGCCCTTGATGATGAGCGGCCCGTCCCACATCTTGCGGAAGGTGCGGATGCGGTCCCAGTTCAGCGCCTGGTCGAAATTGTGATGGGTCCAGTCCACCAGGCTGGTATTGTCGCCGACGCCCTTGGCATGGCCGATGATATTGCCGAAGACGCGCCGCTTGGTTTGGAGCATCTCAAGCCCCCAGCCGACGCGCCAGGACATGTCGAGGATCGACCTGGCGGTCAGCTTGGGCGGGGCGGAGAGCCCGTTCTTGATGTCCTTGTGGCGCTGGCCGAGCAGTTGCAGATCCACGGTGATCACCGCCGCCGAGCAATTGGCCGCGCGCGCCCGGTCGAAGAGGCGCTGCATGAACTCGTCGTCCTTCAGCGTGTAGACCTGTAGCCAGAAGGGGGTGTCGGTATGTTCGGCCACATCCTCGATCGAGCAGATCGACATGGTGGAAAGGCAATAGGGCACGCCGAATTTCGCCGCCGCCCGGGCGGCGTGGATTTCGCCGTCGGCATGCTGCATTCCGGTCATGCCGACCGGGGCGAGCGCCACCGGCATCGCCACGTCCTGGCCGATCATCTGCGTTTTCGTCGAGCGCCCGGTCATGTCGATGGCGACGCGCTGGCGCAGGTAGAGCTTGTCGAAATCGGTGACGTTTTCGCGGAAGGTCTGCTCGCTCCAGCTTCCGGATTCGCAGTAATCGTAGAACATCTTGGGAACGCGCCGCTTGTAGATGCGCTTGAGGTCCTCGATTTCGGTAATGACGGGCATGGGGCGCGATCCTTTCCGCGAGGGTGGTAAGGTTTGATTACCAATCGGGCGGCCATCGCGCAATCTCCGAGGCTGGACATTTTCCCGGTGCGGGGCGCTAGTGTCGGAGGGGCGCTGTCGTGGTGTCCGGCCGGGTACGGAGACGGGCGATGGTGCTTTGGGGATTTCTGGCCAGCCTCGGGGCGGGTCTGATGACGGCGGTGGGGGCGCTGGCGGTGCTCTTCGGGCGCGAGGTCTCGCGCCGGACCAACGACATGATGCTGGGCTTTGCCGCCGGGGTGATGATTTCGGCCTCGTTCTTCTCGCTGATCCTGCCGGGGATCGCGCGGGGCGAGGAAATCTACGGCTCGACGCCGGTCGCGGCGCTGATGGCGGGGCTGGGGATCGCGCTGGGGGCGTTTGTGGTGGCGCAGATCAACCGCTGGGTGCCGCATGAGCATTTCATCACCGGGCCCGAGGGGGCCGATCCGGGGGCGTTGTCGAAGCTCTGGCTGTTCATCCTGGCGATCACCATCCACAATTTTCCCGAGGGCATGGCGGTGGGCATCGGTTTCGGTGGCGGAGACGTGACCAACGGGCTGTCGCTGGCCACCGGCATCGGGCTGCAGAACGCACCCGAGGGGCTGGCGGTGGCCGTGGCGCTGCGCGGGCAGGGCTACGGGCGGTTGCGCAGCGTCTGGATCGCCACGCTCACCGGGCTGGTGGAGCCGGTGGGCGGGCTCATCGGGGTGGCGGGGGTGACGGTCTCGGTCTGGGTGCTGCCGGTGGGGCTGAGCTTTGCGGCGGGGGCGATGCTGTATATCATCAGCCATGAGATCATTCCCGAGACGCATCGGTATGGGCATCAGAACCGTGCGACCACCGGGCTGATCGCAGGGCTGATCCTGATGATGTTGCTGGATGTGACGCTGGGCTGAGGCGAGGAGAGGCCGCGAGGGCTCGACGAGCGGCTCCTCCGCCCTTGCGGGCGTCCTCGCCGTTTGCTTTGCGCCCGGGCTCTGTTATAGGCGCGGCACGCAACAAGGGAGTCACGGGATGACCCATAAGGTGTTCATCGACGGCGAGGCCGGAACCACGGGATTGCAGATCCGCGAGCGCCTTGCGGCGCGCGCCGATATTGCGCTGGTGCAGGTCGCTTCGGAACGCCGAAAGGATCCCGTTGCGCGCTCCGAGGCGCTGGCCGAGGCCGATGTGGCCATTCTCTGCCTGCCGGACGAGGCGGCGCGCGAAACCGTCGCGCTGGCCGCGCCGCATGGTACGCGGATCATCGACGCCTCGACCGCCCATCGCGTCGCCGAGGGCTGGGTCTTCGGCTTTGCCGAGATGGCCGAGGGGCAGCGCGCCGCCATCGCCGGCGCGCGTCATGTCTCGAACCCGGGCTGCTGGTCGACCTGCGCCATTGCGCTGATCCGGCCGCTGGTTGCGGCGGGGCTGATCGCCCCGGAGGCAGCGCCGGCGATTTCCGGCGTGTCGGGCTATTCCGGCGGGGGCAAGTCGATGATCGCCGAATTCGAGAGCGGCGCGGTTCAGGGTGGATTTCTCTACGCCGTGAGCCAGACGCACAAGCACCTGCCCGAGATCGCGAAACACGGGCTGCTGAGCGCGGCGCCGGTCTTTGTGCCCTCGGTCGGGGACTACGCGCAAGGCATGGCGGTGGCGGTGCAGCTTCCCGGCCTCGGCAGCGACGGCTTTGCCGCGGCGGAGGCGGCGCTGCGCGCGGCCTATGCGGGCGAGCGCTTTGTCTCGGTGGTCGCTCCCTCGCTGCACGAGCCGCGGGTGATGCCGCAGCGGCTGAACGGCACCAACCGGCTGGAACTGTCGGTGCATGGCAATGCGCAGAGCGGTGCGGCGGTGCTGGTGGCGGTGCTCGACAATCTCGGCAAGGGCGCGTCGGGCGCGGCAGTGCAGAACCTCAACATCATGCTGGGCGTCGATGAGGGGGCCGGGCTCGAGGGGGACGCGGCGGCGGCAGCGGAATAGCGGCTGGCGTCCTGGCGATGGATGATGCGGCGGCGCGCCCGGTCTGACCGGCGCGCCGTTTTGCGTATTTGCGAAGAGAAGAAGACAGGGCGCGGGGGGCTGCCGCGCCCGTCAGGCCCGGTGGGCGCCGTCGGAGAGGGATTTCACGAAGGCCAGCACCTCGGAGACCGGCTTGTCCTCGGCCAGCGCCGCCACGATGGCCGAGCCCACCACGCAGCCATCTGCCACGGATGCGATGCTTTCCGCCGTGTCCGGGGTGCGGATGCCGAAGCCCACGATCACCGGCAGATCGGTGGCGGCCTTGATGCGGGCGACTTCGGGGCCCACATCGGCGGCCTCGGCCGCCGCCGCACCGGTGATCCCGGTGATCGACACGTAATAGACGAAGCCCGAGGTGTTTTGCAGCACCTTGGGCAGCCGCTTGTCATCGGTGGTGGGGGTGGCGAGGCGGATGAAGTTGAGCCCCGCCTTCTGCGCGGGGAGGCAGAGCTCCTCGTCCTCTTCGGGCGGCAGATCGACCACGATGAGCCCGTCGATCCCCGCCGCGTTCGCATCGGCGAGGAAGGTATCGACGCCGCGGCTGTAGATCGGGTTGAAATAGCCCATCAGCACAATCGGCGTGCTGTCGTCGCCGGTGCGGAAATCACGCACCATCTGCAGCGTCTTTTCCAGCGTCTGCCCCGCGTCGAGCGCGCGCTGGCCGGCAAGCTGGATCGTCGGGCCATCGGCCATGGGATCGGTGAAGGGCAGGCCCAGTTCGATCACATCGACCCCGGCTCCGGGCAGTCCCTTCACCACCTCGAGCGAGCGGGCGTAATCGGGATCGCCGGCCATCACATAGGCAACGAAGGCCTTCTTTCCTTCGGCTTTCAGCGCGGCGAATTTGGCGTCGATGCGAGTCATGGTCGTCCTTCCCTGCCTGTCCGCGCCGGTCTGCCGGAACCGGGGAGGAAAATCAATGCCAAGCGGTGCGGGCGGCCCGCGCGGGTGTCGGAAAGAGCGCTGCGGGCGCCTGTGCCGCAGGTCGTGCCGGGGCGGGCTGCCCGTATCGGCGCCGCGCCGGCGCGGAGGCGGGAAAAAGGCGCGGTTTTCTTGACACCTGTCAAGGTTCCCGGAGGGCTTTTCTGCTAGGCTGGTTTGCGATCAGACAGGAAAGGACGCGCATGACTGCCACGCCGACCACGCCCCCCGAACAGACGACCACCGATACCGCCGCAGCCGAGGCCGCGCCCGCTCTCAACGGGGCGGCGCCTGCTGCCGAGGTGCCGGTGGTGCCCGAGACGCCGGAGGCGGTTGTGGTGCCTTCGGTGCGCCGCCATGCGCCCACGCCGGACGAGATCCGCCGCGCCTTCGAGACGGGCGAATATCCCTATGCCACGAAGATGTCGCGCCGCGCCTATGAGCGTCAGAAGGCCAAGTTGCAGGCGGAGCTGCTGAAGGCGCAGCTCTGGGTGCAGGAGACGGGCCAGCGCTTTGTGCTGCTGTTCGAGGGGCGCGATGCCGCCGGCAAGGGCGGCACCATCAAGCGCTTTACCGAGCATCTCAACCCGCGTGCCGCCCGTGTCGTGGCGCTGAACAAGCCCAGCGACGTGGAAAAGGGGCAATGGTACTTCCAGCGCTACATCGAGCATCTGCCGACCGCGGGCGAGATCGTGCTCTATGATCGCTCCTGGTACAACCGGGCCGGGGTCGAGCGGGTGATGGGGTTCTGCGAACCCAACGATTACCTGGAATTCATGCGCCAGACCCCGGATCTGGAACGGATGTTCGTGCGCTCGGGGGTCAGGCTCTACAAATACTGGTTCTCGGTCACCCAGGAGGAGCAGAGACGCCGGTTCAAGAGCCGCGAGACCGACCCGCTGAAGCAGTGGAAGCTGTCGCCCATCGACAAGGCCAGCCTCGACAAATGGGACGATTACACCGAGGCCAAGGAGGCGATGTTCTTTTACACCGACACTGCCGATGCGCCCTGGATCGTGGTGAAATCCGACGACAAGAAACGCGCGCGTCTGAACTGCATGCGGCATTTCCTGTCCACCCTGGATTATCCGGGCAAGGATCACAAGATCGCCACGCCGCCCGATCCGCTGATCGTGGGCGGGGCCGCGCATGTGATCCATCGCTCGGACCACATCCTGGGCACCGCATTGCATCCGCACACCCGGCATGTGTCCGGCTGACAGGTTGGGAGTGAGAGGGGCCCGCGCCCGCGCTGCCGCTTCGGCACCGCGGGCGCGGCAACGTTTGCGCGCGCGTCGAGGCGGCGGGGCTCAGAGGTTGTCCGCCAGCCAGTCCTGAAGCGGTTGCAGGCGCGCGAAGGCGCCGGTCAGCCCGGCCTCGGCATCGGCGCTCAGCGCGTCGAAGAGCTCGTCGAGCCAGACCACGCAGCCGGTCCGGCGCAGCAGTTCTGCCCGCGGGTGATCGCCGCGATAGGGGGCGGGTACCGTGTCGAGATCCGGCGGGTCGAGACGCGCGCCGAGCTCTGACAGAAGACCGTCCAGTGCGGGGCCGGGCGGGCCGTCGAGCGCGCTGCGCCAGCGCTCGGTTTGCGGGGCGTCGAAGCGCATCACGCCGCCGCCGGCGGTGGCGTAATCGGGCGACAGGCCGAAATACCAGCCGCGCCCGTCGGGCACTGACCAGGCGGCGTGAAGATGGGTGTGGTAGGGGGTCTTGTCGTCCGAGAACCGCACGTCGCGATGCGGGCGGAAGAGCTTGCTGCGCACCCGCTCTCCGGTCGCGGTCTCGAGCGACCGGGCGACGAGGTCCAGAAGCCGCTCGGCCGGGCGCCGGACCTCGGTGTCGTAGCGGGTCTTCTGCGCGCGGAACCAGCCACGATCGTTGTTTTCTGCCAGGTCTTTCAGAAAATTTCGGGCCCGGGGGGCAAAATCGGCAAGCTCAATCTGCGCGGGCATCGCGCATCTCCAAGGTGACTCGTTTATACATTTTTGGACGTTAGCATGATCCCGCCAAGGCGTCCGCCCTTGCGCTTGTAAAGCCCCTCCGGGGCAGCTACTTCCTGCTCATGATCCGGTGGTTTGCCTGCTTTCTGACATTATTGCCCGCCGCGCAAGCGCAGGCGCATCCTCATATTTTTGTCGATACCGCGCTGCGGCTCGAGATCAACGACCGTCAGGAGGTGACGGGGATCGAGGTGAGCTGGTCCTATGACGACTTCTTCACCCTGCTGATCTTCGAGGACATGGGGCTCGACCCCGATGGCGATGCGCAGCTGACGGAGGCAGAGCTGGCGCGGCTCCAGAGTTTCGATCTCGACAACTGGCCCGACGATTTCGAGGGCGATCTCTATCTTTACGCCGGCACGGAAAAGCTGGTGCTCGGGCACCCCGAGGCGGCCTCGGTGCGGATCGAGAACGGGCGGATCATCTCGGCGCATCACCGCAGCGTGACACCGACGCCGGCCGACGGTCTGCTGGTGATGCAATACGACCCGACCTATTACGTGTCCTACGAAGTGACCCGGGGTGTCGATCTGCCCGCCCCCTGCCGCGCGGCGATTGCAAAGCCCGATCTCGACGCGGCCGAGGAAGCGTTGCGCGAAGAGCTCGCACAGGTGCCCGAGGATCAGTTCGAGGTGATGCAGATCGGAGACGTCTATGCGGACAGGATCACGATTTCATGCGACCCGTCCTTCTGACCGGCGCGGCCGCTGTGGTGGCCCTGGCATTCTGGCTCTGGGGATTCGGCGGAGCGGATCAGCTTGCCCGCATGGCGGCCGAGGGCCAGCGCGAGGCGCAGGTGGCCATGGCCGGAGGGCTGCGGGCGCTGCGCGCGGGCGAGGCCGGGGCGCTTTGGGGGCTGCTGGGGCTCAGCTTTGCCTATGGATTCTTTCACGCGGCGGGGCCGGGCCATGGCAAGCTGCTCATCGGCGGCTACGGCGTGGGCCGGCGCGTGCCGGTGCTGCGGCTCACGAGCCTGGCGTTGCTGTCGAGTCTCGCGCAGGCGGCGACGGCGGTGGCGCTGGTCTATGCCGGGGTCTGGGTGCTGGGCTGGGGGCGCGAGCAACTGACCGATGCGGCGGATGTCTGGTTCGAGCCTCTGAGCTATGCGGCCATCGGCCTGATCGGGCTGTGGCTGCTGCTGCGCGGATTGCGCAAGCTCTGGGCGCGGGAAGAGGACGGGCATGGCGGCGCAGTGGCGGCGCGGCACGATCACGATCATCTGCATCCGGCGCCTCACGCTCATGCCCATGATGGCACGGTTTGCGCCAGTTGCGGCCATGCCCATGGGCCGAGTCTCGCGCAGGTGGAGGAGGTCCACTCGCTGCGCGATGCGCTGCTGCTGATCGGGGCCATCGCGATCCGTCCCTGTACCGGGGCGCTGTTCCTGCTGATCCTGACCTGGCGCATGGGCGTGGATTATGCCGGCATTCTTGGCGCCTTTGCCATGGGGCTGGGCACTGCCTCGGTCACGGTGGCGGTGGCGCTGGCCTCGGTCACCCTGCGCGAAGGTGCGCTGTCGCGCGTTGCCTCGGGCCCGGCGACGCTGCGCGCCATGGGCGGGATCGAGGCCGTCGCCGGGGCGGTGATCGCGGTGCTTGCGGCGCAATTCGTGCTGCGGGCGCTCTGAAGCCTGCCGGCGCGGCGGCAAGGCCCACTGACCGGCGGTCGGGCGGCGGGAGAGGGCGCTGACAGGGTGCCAGCCCCGCGCGTATGGCCGTGGGTGGGGCACAACCCCTGGTAATATAGAGGCCCCTGCGTCACCCTTCATAGGTGCTTGCCGTGCCCTATGCGAGTCTCTAAAGCCCCTGCATGACTCAGACGCTGCCATACCGTGCCCATGCCAGGGCGATCCTTCTGCTCGGACTGCCGCTGATCGGCGGGCAGATCGCGCAGATGCTCATCAGCCTCACCGACACGGTGATGATGGGCTGGTACGGCGTGCCCGAACTGGCGGCGTTGACGCTCGCCAACACGCTCTTCATGACGCTGTTTCTGGTCGGCTCCTGTTTCGCCTGGGCGGTGATGCCCATGGTCGCCTCCTTCGCGGCCTCGGGCGACGAGCGGCAGATCCGCCGCGTCACCCGCATGGGGCTGTGGCTGTCGCTGGCGGTCTTCGCGATCTGCCTGCCGGCGCTGTGGTTCTCGGCACCGCTGCTGCGGATGCTGGGGCAGGCGCCGCAGGTGGCGCAGGACGCGCAGGGCTATCTGCGTATCGCCGGATGGGGGCTGGCCTTTGCGCTGGGCGTCATGGTGCTGAAAAGCTACCTCGCGGCGCTCGAACACACCCGTGTGGTGTTCTGGATCACCGTCATGGCGGCGGTGGCCAATGCCATCGCCAATTACGCGCTGATCTTCGGCAACTGGGGCGCGCCCGAGCTGGGGATTCGCGGCGGCGCCATCGCCTCGCTGGTCTCGCACGGGATCTCGCTGGTGGGGGTGGTGATCTATGCGCGCCTGAAGCTGCCGCAATACCCGCTCTGGCAGCGCTTCTGGCGCCCCGATACCGAGATGCTGCGCGAGGTCTTCGCGCTCGGCTGGCCCATCGGGCTCACCACGCTGGCCGAGGTCGGGCTCTTCGCCGCCTCGGCGCTGCTGATCGGGCTGCTGGGCACCGCGCCGCTGGCCGCGCATGGCATTGCGCTGCAGATCTCGGCCATCGTTTTCATGGTGCATCTGGGGCTTGCCAATGTCGCCACCGTGCGCGCCGGGCAGGCGCGCGGACGTGGGGACAGCGCCTTTCTCATCCGCGACGCCCATACGGTCTTTGCGCTCTCGGTCGTGGCGGTGGTGATCACCGTGGTCATCTTCCTGACGCTGCCCGAGCTGATGGTGGGGCTTTTCCTCTCGCCCACCGATCCCGACCGCGACACCATCCTCGGCATCGGCGTGGCGCTCCTGATGGTGGCGGCGCTGTTCCAACTGGTGGATGCGTTGCAGGTGGTGACGCTGGGCCTGTTGCGCGGGCTTCAGGACACCCGCGTGCCCATGGTCTTCGCCAGCTTCGCCTATTGGGGGCTGGGCCTGCCCGCCGCCTGGGGGCTGGGGATCGTGGCCGGGCTTGGCGCGGTGGGCGTCTGGTTCGGTCTGGTCACCGGGCTCGGCGCCGCCGCCGTGCTGCTGCTCTATCGCTTCTGGGGCCGCGCGGTGCCCGCGCTTAGGCTTGCGCGCGGCGCGGCGCGCGACTAGACACGCCGCGTCCGTCAGCCGTTTACAGGGAGCATTGGCATGGGATTTCGCATGGGGATCGTGGGTCTGCCCAACGTGGGCAAATCGACCCTGTTCAACGCGCTGACCAAGACCGCCGCGGCGCAGGCGGCCAACTTCCCCTTCTGCACCATCGAGCCCAATGTGGGCGAGGTGGCGGTGCCCGACGCGCGGCTCGACAAGCTGGCCGAGATCGCCAAATCGCAGAGCATCATTCCCACCCGCATGACCTTTGTGGACATTGCGGGGCTGGTGAAAGGCGCGTCGAAGGGCGAGGGGCTCGGCAACCAGTTCCTCGCCAACATCCGCGAGACCGACGCCATCGCCCATGTGCTGCGCTGTTTCGAGGACGATGACGTCACCCATGTGGACGGCCGCGTCGATCCGGTGAGCGATGCCGAGACCATCGAGACCGAGCTGATCATCGCCGACATGGAATCGCTGGAAAAGCGACTCCAGAACATCACCCGCAAGGTGCGCGGCGGCGACAAGGAGGCGGTCCAGCAGGAGCGGCTGATGAAAGCCGCGCTGGCGATGCTGGAAGAGGGCAAGCCCGCGCGTCTGGTCGAGGTCGATGCCGAGGACCTGAAACAGTGGAAGATGCTGCAACTCCTGACCTCCAAGCCGGTGCTTTATGTCTGCAACGTCGATGAGGACGAGGCCGCCACCGGCAACGCGCTCTCGGCCAAGGTGGCCGAGATGGCCGCCGCTCAGGGCAATGCGCATGTGGTGATCTCCGCCAAGATCGAAGAGGAAATCAGCCAGCTCGACGCCGAGGAGGCCGAGATGTTCCTCTCCGAGCTGGGGCTGGAGGAGGCGGGGCTCGACCGGCTGATCCGCGCCGGCTACGAACTGCTGCACCTCGAGACCTATTTTACCGTGGGGCCCAAGGAGGCGCGCGCCTGGACGATCCGCAAGGGCACGCTGGCGCCGCAGGCGGCGGGCGTGATCCATGGCGATTTCGAAAAGGGCTTCATTCGCGCCGAGACCATCGCCTTCGACGATTTTGTCGCCTGCGGCGGCGAGCAGGGCGCCAAGGAAGCCGGCAAGATGCGCGCCGAGGGCAAGACCTATATGGTCAAGGACGGCGACGTTCTGCATTTCCTCTTCAACACCTGAGCCTGTCCGGGGTGGGGCCCGGGGAGGGGTCTTGCCCCTCACCGGCATCGCAGGGGAGGAGTGCCATGCGCATCTCGGCCAATCTCGGCTTTCTCTATACCGATCTGCCGCTGCCCGACCGGATCCGCGCCGCGAAACGCGACGGGTTCGACGCGGTGGAATGTCATTTCCCCTATGACACGCCCGTGGCCGAGACGCGCGCCGCGCTGGACGAGACCGGCCTGCCGATGCTGTCGCTGAACACCGCGCCGGGCAGGCCCGGGACGGGCGATTTCGGCCTCGCCGCGCTGCCGGGCCGCGCCGAGGAGGCCCGGGCCGCCGTCGCGCAGGCAGTGGCCTATGGCGCGGCGGTGGGCGCGGGCTGGGTGCATGTCATGGCCGGCAAAAGCGCGGGGGCGGCGGGGGCCGAGGAGGCGTTCCGCGCGACGTTGTCGCTGGCCTGCGATCTGGCCGCCGCGCAGGGCATGGGGGTGCTTATCGAACCGCTCAATCCGCGCGACGTGCCGGGCTATCACCTGAGCACCGTCGAACAGGCGGCCGAGACGATTGCCGCGCTCGGGCGCGACAATCTGAAGATCCTCTTCGATTGTTATCACGTCCAGATCACCCAGGGCGATCTTACCCGGCGTTTCGCCGCGCATCTGCCGCTGATCGGCCATGTGCAGATCGCCGCCGTGCCCGACCGCGGCGATCCGGATCACGGCGAGATCCGCTATGACTGGCTGCTGCCGGCCTTTGCCGAGGCGGGTTATCGCGGCGATGTGGGCGCGGAATACCGCCCGCGCGGCGGTGCGCCCGCCTGGCTGCCGCCTTTGCGCGCGGCGCTCGGGTCAGCGCCCGTCTGAGGGGCCGGGCACGGCCTCGGGCACCAAAGCGCCCGGCGCCTGGATCACCCGTGCCGCCAGCGCCATGGCCTGTCCGGCGGCATCCCGCAGCGGCAGGCCGGTGGCGAGCCCGGCCAGCAGCCCGGCGGCAAAGCTGTCGCCCGCGGCGGTGCTGTCGGTCACCCGCGCCACCGGCCGCGCCGGCACCGCCGCGCTGCCCGCCTCGCGCTGCCACAGCAGCAGATCGCCGCCGCCGCGCTTTACCGCCACCAGATCGGCGCCGTGCCGTCGGTAGCGCGCGACCGTCTCTGCAGGGTCCGTCTCGCCAAAAAGCGTGCGTTCCTCGTCGAAGGAGGGCAGCACGATATCCGCCGTGCGCGCGCCCAGCGTCAGCCCCTCGCGCATCGCTTCGCGGCTCTCCCAGAGCTGCGGGCGCAGGTTGGTGTCGAAGGCGACGATGGCGCCCTTCTTGCGCGCCCGGGCCAGCGCGCCGCAAAAGGGCTCGCGGCTTTTCGGTGGCAGGATCGCCAGGGTGATCGCCGAAAAATAGAGCATCTCGCGCCCCTTCAGCACACCGTCGAGCCAGCCCAGATCCTCGGCCAGAAGCCGTGCCGCCGATTGTCCGCGCCAGTAGGAGAATGCCCGCTCGCCCGCCTCCAGCGAGATCATGTAAAGCCCCACCGTGTGCCCAGGCAGGCGGCGGATGGCGTCGGTGTCGATGCCCTCGCGCTCCATGAAGGCCAGCATCTCGTGGCTGATCGCGTCCTCGCCGACGCAGCTTGCGTAGCCGACCGTCCAGTCGGCGGGCAGCAGCCGGCGCGCGTACCAGGCGGTGTTGAACGTGTCGCCGGCAAAGCCCCGGCGATACAGCCCGTCGCCGGCATCGGACATCTCGACCATACATTCGCCGAGGGCAAGAAAGGCGCTCATGGAATTCTCTCCCTTTGAGGCGGCTCCGGGTCAGGGGGCGGGGGGCAGCAGCTTGCCGGGGTTCAGGATGCCCTGCGGATCGAAGGCCGCCTTGAGACGGCGCATATAGGCCAGGGCGGCGCCGTGTTCGGCCTGCATATAGCCCTGCTTGCCCAGCCCGATGCCGTGTTCGCCGGTGACCGTGCCGCCCAGCCGCAAAGCGGCCTCGGCCAATGCGCCCGAAAAGGCCAGAACGCGGTCGCGCTGCGCCGTGTCGCGCGGGTCGAAGCGCACGCCGCAGTGGAAATTGCCGTCGCCCACATGGCCGACGATCGTGCAGGTCAGCCCGCGCGCGGCGGCCTCGCGTTTGGCCTGCGCAACCGCCTCGGCCAGCCGCGAGATCGGCACGCAGACATCGGTGGAAAAGGTCCGTTTCTCCTTCCCCGGATCCAGCGCCGAGATCGCGCCGAGCGCGCCATGGCGCAGGTTCCACAGCGCGTTGCGGGCCTCGGTCGTGTCCGCATCCTTCCAGCCGCCGGCGCCGGCCTCCCGCGCGATCTCGCGGAACCGCGTCACCTCTTCGCGCACCGCGGCGGGGGCGCCGTGGAACTCCAGAAACAGATGCGGCCGCTCGGGCAGGGCGGTGCCCATGTGCCGGTTGAAGCCGCGCACCATCATCTCGTCCACCAGCTCGATCCGCGCCATCGGCAGCCCGCTCTGGATCGTCAGGATCACGCAATCCACCGCCGCCGCCACATCGTCGAAATGACAGGTGGCCGCCGCGATGGTCTCGGGCTGGCCCTGCAGCTTCAGCGTCAGCTCGGTGATCAGCCCCAGCGTGCCCTCGGAGCCCACCAGAAGATGGGTCAGGTCGTAACCCGCCGAGGATTTGCGCGCCGCGCTGCCGGTGCGGATCACCGACCCGTCGGCCATCACCGCCTCGAGCGCGAGCACGTTCTCGCGCATGGTGCCGTAGCGCACCGCGGTGGTGCCGCTCGCCCGCGTCGCCGCCATGCCGCCGAGGCTGGCATCGGCGCCGGGATCGACCGGAAAGAACAGCCCCGTCGCGCGCAGCGCCGCGTTGAGCTGCATCCGCGTGACCCCGGGCTGCACCACCGCGTTCATGTCTTCGGCATTGACCTGCAACAGCTTGTTCATGCGTGAGAAATCGAGACTGACTCCGCCATGGGCGGCAAGGTGCTGACCTTCGAGAGAGGTGCCGCTGCCGATGGCGGTCACCGCAATTCCGGCGCCGGCGCAGGTGCGCAGGATCTGCGCCACCTCCTCGGTGGTTTCGGGATAGGCGACCGCATCGGGCAGCATCTCGTCGAAATGCGCCTCATTGCCCGCGTTCTGGCGCCGCGCGGCCAGCGAGGTCGCAAAGCGCGGGCCGAGCAGATGGTCGAGAGCCTCGAAGGCGGTCATGTCTCTCTCCGGGGGCGGGGATTGCGCTTGCATTCGGTATATCAGCCGGGGAAGTTGAGGCAAGACGGGCCGCGCGAGGGGGCGGAGGGCCCGGAACCGTTACCGGGAGGGGGCATATGAGCCAGGGCATCGTCATCACCGGCGCGGGCAGCGGCATCGGCCGCGCCACCGCGCGGGCGTTTCTCGAGGCGGGCTGGCGGGTGGCGCTGGTCGGGCGCCGTCAGGCCACGCTGGAGGAGAGTGCGAACGGCGATCCGAACGCGCTGATCCTGCCGTTCGACGTTGCCGACCCGCAGGCGGTCGAGGCCGGATTCGCTCAGGTCGCCGCGCGCTGGGGGCGGCTTGATGCGCTGTTCAACAACGCCGGTGTGTTCCTGAAGGGGGCAACGATCGACGAGATCGCGGTCGAGGACTGGCTGGCGCTCTCCTCGGTCAATATCACCGGCATGTTCCTCTGCGCCCGCGCGGCCTTTGGCCAGATGCGCCGGCAGGCGCCGCAGGGCGGGCGGATCATCAACAACGGCTCGATCTCGGCGCATGTGCCCCGCTGGGGATCGGCGCCCTACACGACCTCGAAACACGCGATCACCGGGCTGACCCGGTCGCTGAGCCTCGACGGGCGCGCCTTCAACATCGCCTGCGGCCAGGTGGATGTGGGCAATGCGCTGACCGACATGGCCGCGCCCATGGCACAGGGCGTGCCGCAGGCCAATGGCGAGATCGCGCCGGAGCCGGTGATGGATGTGGCGCATGTGGCCTCGACCGTGCTGCATATGGCGGGGCTGCCGCTCGACGCGAATGTGCAGTTCGTCACCGTGATGGCGACGGCCATGCCCTATATCGGCCGGGGCTGAGGCGGCGATGTCGTGCCGGCACCCGCGCTGCGGCGGGCCTGCGACCCGGAGCGCGATCCCGTGACGGTGATCCCGGTGCCGGGCGGCGATCCGGGCGATCTTGCCAAAGACATTCCTGCCGCGTGTCCGGTAAAGGCCGGCGCGGCGGATCCGAAGAAGGAGGATTGAGACATGAAACTCTTGCGTGTGGGTGCCCGCGGCGCGGAACGGCCGGCGGTGCTGGATGCGGCGGGGCAGATCCGCGATCTGTCCGGTCTGGTGCCGGATTTTGCCGGGCAGGGGGTGTCGCCCGAGGCGCTGGCGGCGATCCGGGCGCTGGAACTGACGGCGCTGCCGGTGATCGCGCCCGACACGCGGATCGGCGCCTGTCTGGCCTCGGTGCCGAATTTCTTCTGCATCGGGCTGAACTATGCGCGGCACGCCGCCGAAACCGGCGCCGAGCCGCCCACCGAACCGATCCTCTTTTCCAAGGCCAGCTCGGCGCTGTCGGGGCCCTGCGATCCGGTCACGCTGCCTGCGGGCTCGGAGAAATCCGACTGGGAGGTGGAGCTGGGTGTGGTGATCGGGCGGCCCTGTTCCGGCGTCACCGAGGCCGAGGCGCTGGAGTATGTGGCGGGATATTGCACGGTCAACGACCTCTCCGAGCGGGCCTGGCAGATGGAGCATGGCGGCCAGTGGATCAAGGGCAAGTCGGCGCCGGGCTACGGCCCCTGCGGCCCCTGGCTGGTGACGACGGACGAGATCCCCGACCCGCAGGCTTTGCGTCTGTCGCTCGATCTGAACGGCGCGCGGGTGCAGGAGAGCGACACGTCGGACATGATTTTCGGCGTGGCCCAGATCGTGTCTTACATGAGCCGGTTCATGACGCTGATGCCGGGCGATCTGATCGCGACGGGCACGCCGTCGGGCGTGGGGCTGGGCATGAAACCGCCGCGTTTCCTGCGCCCGGGCGATGTGCTGGCGCTGCGTGTGGAGGGGCTTGGAGAGCAGCGCCAGGAGATCGTCGCGGCCGGCTGAGCATGCCGCGGGGGGCTGCCGTTGCGGCGGCGGATCCGGCGATGGCGGGCGGTTTGGAGATAGTGTTCGGGAGGGGGCAAATTCTGCTTGTTTTTCCGGAACGCGATCCTTAGACAGGCCGGCGGAGACGTGGCCGAGTGGTCGAAGGCGCTCCCCTGCTAAGGGAGTAGGCGGGAAACCGTCTCGAGGGTTCGAATCCCTTCGTCTCCGCCACCAAAACCCGTCTTGTTTTGGATATTTACCAAATAAAAACAAAACGGTAGATCGACGCGCTCTGCGCGCAATCCGTCGTTTTGCCTTGTTGTTGTGTGATAGACATTCTTTCTGTGTTTCCGGCAGACCCCGAATGAACCCGAACTTTTCCGAATGGGTCAATGAAACAAGGGCTTTTCAGGAGGTTTGAAAGGTGCTGAGCCTTCGCCAAGGCATGTCTTTCAGTAAACCGCAAAACGGGTCTGAAATGGCGATGTAGAGCGGTTTCAGGGTGGGGCTGGTAAGGGGCGCCATGGAGGCGTCATAGCCAATAAAGCAAGGCGTTTGAAACGGATTTCATGGGCTCTGATGCGCCGCCGCCCAGCATCGGAACATGCAAATGGCGTTGCATGTTGCCGTGGCGCGCTACATGTTCAGAAAAACAATTAATTATCAGCGTCTTGGGTGATGTGATCGGAGCCAGGCCACGCCGCGAAACATGCAACGGGTTTTCGCGGAAGCGCCAGCCCTAAAGTCCTGACAGGTCACCGCTCGAAATTGGTGTATAGACCAGAGCGTCTGGCTCTAGGCTGGCGATGGGCACCTCGCGTTCCAGCACCTTGCCGCCGCCATCGCCCTTGACGTGTTTGTAGCCCCTGGGCGCCCAGAAACAGAAATACCCGGCCTTGAGACGTGCCTCATGCGGTGGCGGACCTGTTCGGCGTTCTTGTCGCAGTGATGCTGGGCAAAGGGTGCTGCGACGAGTTCGAATGTCTTTTGATACGCATCGTCGCCGAACTCAATGGAAGGGCTCTCTAACCGCGCGCCAACCGCGCCGATGGCGCCCCGCAGCTTGATGGCGGCTTCGACAGAGCGTGCGATGCGCGAGATGTCGGCGACGATCACGGCCGGTTCGTGTTTGCGATGCTTGCGCAGCCAGCTCAGAAGCCGCTCCATCTCGGGGCGGTCGGCGATACCGCCGGAGCAGCCTTCTCCGCGAACACGGCTCCGACGGTGTCTGCCTCCGCTCCGGGGAGGGATGTCTAGCGCGCCCCTTGCGGAAGCCCGGCGGAGGGTGGCAGGGAAACGGGCCGGTTGGCGCGCCCGCCGAGCCAGACGCAGAGCAGCACAAGCACCATGCCGGCGGCCTGGACGGGGCCGGGGATCTGACCAAGCACGACCATCCCCAGCAGCACCGCCGTGACCGGGCTCAGAAAGCCCAGCGGCGCGACCGCGTTGGGCCCCAGCCGGGCAATGCCCCGGAACCAGAAGAGATAGCTCACCGCCCCGCCGATCAGCGTCAGCCAGGCGAAGCCGGCGATATTGGCAGCGCTCAGCGCCGGCAGCGGCGGTTCCAGGAGCAGGGCCACGGGCAGCAGCAGCAGTCCGCCGGCGGTCAGTTGCCAGGCGGTGAAGGTGAGCGCGGGCACCGGCGGCTGCCATTTGCGCGTCAGGACCGTTCCCGCCGCCATCGACAGCGCCCCTCCGAGCGCGGCGGCAAGGCCCAGCGGATCGAGCGTGGCCGCTGCCGGGCTGAGCACCAGCAGTCCGACGCCGATCAGCCCGCCGATCCCCGCCAGCACCGCCCCGCGCCGCACCGGCTGGCCGAGCAAGAGACTGGAGAGGCCCAGCACGATCAGCGGCTGTACCGCGCCGACCGTGGCGGCCATGCCGCCGGGCAGGCTGTAGGCCGCCACGAAGAGCAGCCACCAGAACAGCGCGAAATTCAGCACGCCCAGCAGCACGACGCGGGCGATCCAGAGACCCCGGGGCAGGTGCCGTGTGAGCGCAAGCAGGATCAGCCCGGCGGGCAGGGCGCGCAGCATCGCGGCGGTCAGCGGATAGCCTTCGGGCAGCGCTTCGGTGGTGATCAGATAGGTGCTGCCCCAGACTGCGGGTGCTGCCGCCGCAAGGGCAAGATCGGCATGTCGTCTCATGAAACCTCTCCTTGCCTCAGGCGGCCAGCCGCGCGGCGGCGCGCAGTTGCGCGCGCAGGTCGGCCATCGGTCCGTTGACCAGCCGCTGGCCCGTTTCGCGCACGATCACCGAGGGAATGCTGCGGATCTGCAGCGCGCGCGCATGGTGGCGGTCGGCCTCGACCAGCGCGGCGGTGCGCGGATCGGCAAGCCCCTCCCGGAAGGCGGCGGGGGCGAGCCCGATCTCCTGTGCAACCGTTGCCAGCACCTCGGGGGCGGCGATATTGCGCGCCTCGGTCAGATGCGCGCGCTGGAGCGCGTCGAACATGGCCCAATGCGCCGGCTGACCGCCGATGCGCTCTGCCGCCTTGCAGGCCAGCGCGGCCTGTCCGCCATGCGGATAGTCGAAGGCGGCAGCGCGCATGGCGTCGATCCGGATGCCCTCGGGAGTGTCGCTCACCTCGCGGCAGGCGGCCCAATGTCCGAGGATCGTGGCGCGGGCCTGGTCGGGCGTGCCCCAGCGCGCCGTCATTTCGCCGCTGTCGGCCTGCAACACGAAGGTGCGGTGCCGGATCTCGAGGTTGCATTCGGCGGAGAGCCGGCGCAGGCGCGACGAGATGTTGTAGCACCAGCAGCACACCACATCGTGGAAGAAGTCGAGATGAAGCCTTGTCATCATCACGCGGCCTCGGCGCGCTGACCGGCGGTGGCGAGCGCGCGGGCCAGCCGCGCCACATGCGCCCCCTGGAACCGGGCCCCGGCAAGATCGACCTCGGTGGGGGCCAGAGACCCGTCGGCGCCGGCGATGGTGCCCGCGCCATAGGGGGCGCCGCCGATGACGTCGTGTTTCTCGGTCTGGCCCGCGAAGGTGTAGGGCAGCCCCGCGATCACCATGCCGAAATGCATCAGCGGGATGTGGCTGGAGAGCAGCGTCGCCTCGTGACCGCCATGCTGCGAGCCGGTCGAGGCAAAGACCGCGCCGACCTTGCCGACCAGGGCGTTCTGCGCCCAGAGCCCGCCCAGCGTGTCGAAGAACTGCTTCATCTGCGCCGCCATCATGCCAAAGCGCGTGGGCGTGCCGAAGACGATGCCGTCGAACTCGGCAAGCCGGGCCGCGTCGATCACCGGGGTGTCGTCGGCGATGAACCCCGCCGCCGTGCGGATATGCTCGGGAACGGTTTCGGGCACGCGGGCGATCTCGACCTGGCAGCCGGCGACCGTGCGCGCCCCCTCGGCCACGGCCTCGGCCATGCGGCGCACATGGCCGTAGCTCGAATAGTACAGAACCAGAATCTTGGTCATGGGATCCTCTCTTTCATCTCTGTGGATGGTGCGAGGATGGCGCTTGCCGGGCGCCGGATTAAGCGCCCGTTTCGAAGAACAGTCTTTACGTCCGGTTCTCAATCGGTTTCGCCGGGTTTCAGCAGCGCGACAAAGGCGGCAGCGGCGGCATTGGCTTCGAGCCGCGCGCCGGTGACCGCAAAGATCTGGCGGTCCGGCAAGGCGTGATCGGGCAGCACCGGCAGCAGCGTTCCCGCCGCCACCGCCGGGTCGGCGACGAAATCGGGCAGGGTGCCGATCCCCTTGCCGGCGATCAGAAGATCGCGCAGCACCAGAGAATTGCCGACGCTCATGCGCGGGGTCACCGCCACATCCTGCACCGTGCCGCTGCCCCGGTGGCGGAGCTGCCATCTTCGGTGGTGGTCGGCCAGCGTGAACCCCAGCGTCGCGTGATCCGCCAGCGCCTCGGGGCTTTGCGGGGCGCCTGCGCGGTCGAGATAGCGGGGCGCCGCGTAAAGGCGCTGCCCGACCTCTGCGACGGGCCGGGCGAACAGCGTCGAATCCGGCAGCGAGGCCCGGACCCGGATCGACAGATCGAACCCTTGCTCGACCATGTCGATCACATGATCGTCGAAGGACAGGGTGACGGTCAGATCGGGGTGGCGTTCCATGAAGGCGGGCAGCCGCGGCGCGATCACGATCTGACCGTAGGAGCTGGGGGCGTTGACCCGCAGGTGCCCCTGTATCCGGCCGCTGCTGGCACGGATCTCCTCGTCGATTCGCGCCACCCGCCCGAGCAGATCGCGTGCGGCATCGTAATAGGCCAGCCCCTGCGCCGTGGGCGACATGCTGCGGGTGGTCCGCGTCAGCAGGGTGCAGCCAAGGCTTTGTTCCAGCAGCTTGATTTCGCGGCTCAGCAGCGCGCCCGAGACGCCCAGATCTTCGGCGGCGCGGGCAAAGCTGCCGCGCTCGACGATGCGGCAATAGGCGTTCATGACGGAAAACTTGTCCATGGGCCCAGCGATACAGGGTTTCGGCGGCGCTGTCAGCGCGCCGACATTGCGATTGACCCGGTCCGCGCTTTTCTGGCATGCAGAGAGCATGTCCGGTTCCGGGGGTCGCACCCCGGAGGAAAGAGGGAATGCAGTGCGGCGCGGTCTCGCGTCCAAATCTGCAGCTGCCCCCGCAACTGTAAGCGGCGAGCACGGCTGATCATGCCACTGGAGCGATCCGGGAAGGCCAGCCAGAGTGCAACGACCCGCGAGCCAGGAGACCTGCCGGACAGGCGCCTTTGGAAAGGGCGCTTTCCACCGGACGCCGGGGTGCGCGTCTGGCCTTGCGCGCGCCCGAGCCCTTTGCCAAGTCGCGTTTCAGGCTGACCGTCCCCGCTGTCCACAACATCATTGCGCCGGGTGTGGCGCATACGGACAAGGACGAAGAGCCTGATGAAAAAGACCCTGCTCGCCGCAGCGGCGGCTGTCGCGTTTCCCGCGATGGCCTCTGCCCATTTCCTTCTGGAATACACCACCGATACGATGATCGAGGCGCCCGGAGAGGTGCCGGTCAAGCTGATCTTCTGGCACCCGTTCGAAAGCGGCCATGTCATGGATCTGGAGATGCCCGAAGAGTTCTTCGTGATCCACAGGGGCGAAAGGACCGATCTGAAACCCTCGCTGGAGCCGGTGCGCTTTACCGGCACCAGCAACGAGGGCGCGGCCTTCAAGGGGGCGGTGCCGGTCAAGCGCGCGGGCGATTACGTCCTGGTGACGGTGCCCGCGCCCTATTACGAGCCCTCCGAAGAGATCTATATCCAGCAGATCACCAAGAGCTTCCTCAACCGTGGCGAGCTGCCCACCGACTGGATGGAGCCCGCCGGCCTGCCGACCGAGATCCTGCCGCTGATCAAGCCTTACAACGTGCTGGCCGGCTCGACCTTCACCGGTCAGGTACTGTCCGAGGGCGCGCCGGTGGCGGGCGCCGAGATCGAGATCGAATACATGGCGGCCGAGCCCGACATGGACAGCGGGTCCGCAACCGATCCGGTGGTGTCGCCGCCACCGGGCGGGAGCGTGGTCGCGATCTCGGATGCCAATGGCTATTTCACCTTCGGCATTCCGAAACCGGGCTATTGGGGCTTTGCGGCGCTGGGGTCCGGCCCGGTGACCGCGCATGAGGGCAAGGAGCTCAGCCAGGACGCGGTGATCTGGATCCGCGCCTGGGAGCTGGAGTAAGCCGCATGCATATCGTCGATGGCGCCCTGTCGGCCCCCGTGGTGATCGGTGGCACGATCGCCGCGCTGGGGGGCATCGCCCTGGGGCTGCGCGCCCTGCCGTTGGAACGGATTCCGGCGGCGGGCGTGCTTTCCGCCAGCTTCTTCGTGGCCTCGCTGGTGCATGTGCCGGTCGGGCCCTCGTCGGTGCATCTGATCCTCAACGGTCTGGCCGGGCTTGTGCTCGGCTGGGCCGCCTTTCCGGCGCTTTTCGTCGGGCTGCTGTTGCAGGCGGTGTTCTTCGGCTTCGGCGGGCTGACGGTGCTGGGCGTTAACACGCTCAATATCGCGCTGCCCGCGGTGCTAGCCGGGCTGCTCTTCGGGCGGCTGGCCGCCTCGGGCACGCCGCTCGCGGGTGCCGTCTGGGCGGGGATCGGCGGCGCCTTCGCTATCGCGGCCACCACCGTCATGGTGGGGATTTCGCTGAGGCTGTCGGGCGATGCCTTCATTCCGGCGGCCAAGCTGGTGTTTGTCACCCATCTTCCGGTGATGGCCATCGAAGGGGTGCTGACCGGCTTTGCCGTGCTTCTGGCGCGCCGGGTCAAGCCGGAGCTGTTTGCCGCGCTGAAAGGAGCCTCGGCATGAGACCTCTGATCCTTGCAGCCCTGCTTTGCCTCGCGCCGCTGCCGGCGCTGGCGCATAAGGTGATTGCCGCGGTGTTTCCATCGGGCGAAGCCATCGAGGGCGAGATCGGCTTTTCCAGTGGCGATATGGCGGCCCATCAGGAGGTGATCGTGATCGGGCCGGACGGCGCGGAGCTGGGCCGCACGGTGACCGATGAGGACGGGTTCTTCGTCTTCACGCCGGTTCAGCCGGTGGCGCATGTGTTCCGCGCCGATCTCGGGGCGGGCCATGTCGCCGAAGCGGTGATGCCCGCCGGGGAGGTGGCCGCGATCCTCGGCGTCGGAGTACCGGAGGAGGCCGCCCCGGCGGTGCCGACCGCTGCTCAGGGCGCCCCCCTGGCCGCGCTCTCGGGCGAAGAGCGGCAGGCCATCGCCGAGACGGTGCGCAACGAACTGCGGCCGCTGCGCCGCGAGATCGCGGCCTATCGCGAACACAACGATCTTCAGACCATCCTCGGCGGGATCGGCTATATCGCGGGGCTCTTCGGTCTGGGCTTCTACCTTGCGGCGCGCCGCAGGCTGGCGGGCTGAGCCTTGGCGCATGTCTTGTCCCAGGGGCCGGAGGGGCTTGCCGGTCACGGCGGGCCCTCCGGCGCCGGCTGGATCGTGCCGCTCGATCCGCGTGTGCGGATCCTCGGCGCCTGCGTTTACGGGATTGCCGTGGCGGCGCTCTCGGGGCTGGTGGCGCTGTCGGTGGCTCTGGCGCTGTCGCTCGGGCTTCTGGCGCTGTCGCGGCTGCCGCTGCGGCCCACCCTGCGCCGGATGGCGATGATGGACGGGTTCATCTTCTTCATGCTGGCGCTGCTGCCCTTCACGGTGCCGGGCGATCCGGTCTTCACGCTTTGGGGCTTTGCCGCAAGCTGGCAGGGGCTGGGACAGGCGGTAGAGATCGCACTCACGGCCAATGCGGTCATCCTGGCGCTGATGGTGCTGGTCGGTACGCTGGAGCCGGTGACGCTGGGCCATGCGCTCTACCGGCTGCGCTGCCCGGAGCGGCTGGTGCATCTGCTGATGTTCACGCTGCGCTATATCGAGGTGCTGCGCGAGGAATATCTCCGCCTGCGCGCGGCGATGAAGCTGCGCGGGTTCCGGCCCGGCAGCAACTGGCACAGCTACCGCAGTTTTGGCTATCTGCTGGGGATGATTCTGGTGCGGGCCATCGAACGTTCCGAACGTATTCTGGAGGCGATGAAATGCCGGGGCTTCTCCGGGCGCATCGTGCTGCTGCGGGAGTTTGCGCTGTCGCGGCGCGATTGGGTGTTCGGTGCGGCTTTGCTGGGGGCGGTCGCGGGGCTGTTTGTGCTGGAGCGGACATGGCCCTGATCGCGCTGGAGGATCTGCATTTCGCCTATCCCGGCCAGTCGCCGGTGCTGCGCGGCGCCTCGCTGCGGCTGGAGGCGGGGCAGCGCCTGTCGCTCACCGGGCCGAACGGGGCGGGGAAATCCACGCTATTGCGGATGATCCTGGGGTTGCAGCGGCCCGACCGGGGGCGGGTGGTCGCCTTCGGCAAGATGCGGCGGGCCGAGGCGGATTTCCACGAGGTGCGCCGCCGGGCGGGGCTGGTGTTTCAGGATGCGGACGACCAGCTCTTTTGCCCGACGGTGGCCGAGGATGTGGCCTTTGGCCCGCTGAACCTCGGCAAGTCGCGGGCCGAGGCGCTGGAGATCGTCGACCGGGTGCTGGGCGATCTGGAGCTTTTGCATCTGCGCGACCGGATCACGCACAAGCTCTCGGGCGGGGAGAAGCGGCTGGTGACGCTGGCCACGGTGCTGGCGATGGCGCCCGAAGTGCTACTGCTCGACGAGCCGACCAACGCGCTCGACCAGACCAACGAAGCGCGGCTCTTGGAAATCCTACAGGCGCTGCCGCAGGCGATCCTGCTGGTCAGCCACGACCCGGCCTTCCGCGCAAAGCTCGCGCCCGAGGCGCTGGATCTGCGGGACGGGCGGCTGGTGCCGGTGGCGGGGTAAATATTCTCGGGTCAATCCACTCGCCTTTGGCCCGGAATCAAGGCCGAAGGCCGCCGGGCCCAGCGGCGGCCCGTCCGTGCGGGCTGCCGCTTGGGTGACGTTTGCGCATCGCTGAGAGGTCCTTCGGATCTGGTCGGGATAAATCAAGGGATTCTACGCTCTGTGCGGCATCCCACGGGCCGCCGCTGGGCCCGGCTTCTGTTGCGCTTGAGGCATCGCTCCTTTAGCCCCGCCGCAGCAGATAGGTGTCCATGATCCAGCCATGCCGCGTCCGCGCCTCGGCGCGGCGCGCCACGATCCGCTCCGCGACCTGCGCCAGCGGGCCGCTCTCCAGAAGCTGCTCGGCCATACCCAGATAGGCGCCCCACCAGATATGCAGCCCTTCGACGTCGAGCGCCTGAAACGAACAGGCGCCGTCCAGCATCACCACCACCGTCTCGGCGCCCTCAGGCCAGCCTTCATCGCGCAGGCGGCGGCCGGTGGTGATCGTCACCGCGCCGTTCACCGTGTTGAAGGGGATCGCATGCGCCGCCGTCAGCGCCTGCAAGGCAGTGATCCCCGGCACCACGCGCAGCTTCGGGCGCGGCGCCAGCCGCTCGGCAATCCGCAGCGTGCTGTCGTAGAGCCCGGGATCGCCCCAGACCAGCAGCGCCACCGGCCCCTCGGGCGCGTCCGCCAGCGCGGCCTGCCAGCGCCGCGCGATCTCGTCATGCCAGCGCGCCACGCGGTCGCCATAGGGCAGGCGCTCGTCCCGCACCGGCATGTCGAAATGGATCACCCTCGCTGTGGCGCCGGCCTCTGCAAGAATACCCTCGCGCAGATGCGCCAGATCCTCCTTGCCCGCGCCCTTGCGGGGAATGAGCACGACCGCCGCCTCGCGCAGCGCGCGCTGGCCCTCCAGCGTCACATGGGCGGGGTTGCCGGTGCCGATGCCGATCAGCCAGAGCTCAGTCAAACCCCACCCCCAACTCGGCCAGTGGCCCGTAGAGGATGAGCGCCGGCCGGTCGCTGCGCCCGGCGGCGAGCTCATCGGCCAGTGACGCCAGCGTGCTGCGGTGCAGCCGCTGCTCGGGGGTCGAGACCGCCTCGGCGAGCAGCGCCGGCGTGTCGCCCGGCAGGCCGTGTGCCACCAGCTTTTCGACAAGCGCGGGAAAGGTCCGCTTTCCCATGAAGACCACGGTGCAGGCGGTGGGATCGGCGAGCGCCGCGAGGTCGAGATCCTCGGGCAGCGCGCCGCCGGCATCGTGGCCGGTGACGAACTGCACCCGCCGCGCGGTCAGCCGCCGGGTCAGCGGAATGCCCGCGCAGGCGGCGGCGGCCACGGCGGAGGGCACGCCGGGCACGATCTCGTAGGGAATGCCCGCCTCGCGCAGCGCCACCAGCTCCTCTTCCAGCCGCCCGAAAAGCCCGCCATCGCCGGATTTCAGCCGCACCACCCGCTGGCCGGTCTGCGCGTAGTCGACCAGCAGCCGGCTCACATGGTGCTGGCGCGGCGAGGGCCGCCCGGCGCGCTTGCCGACGCCCACCAGATCCGCGCCCTTGCGCGCATGGCTCAGCACCGGGCCCGAGGACAGATCGTCGAACAGCACCGCATCGGCGCGCTTCAGCCGGTCCACCGCCTTCAGCGTCAGAAGCTCCGGGTCGCCGGGGCCGGAGCCCACGAAACTGACGAAACCGCTCATGCCGGCGCCTCCGCGATCAGGTGAAAGAAGGTGCCGCTCACATGGCCCCGGTGCGAGCCGGTCTCGGGCACCGGATTGCCATCCGCATCGGCGACGCGGGCGAGCGGCGCGTCGGGCTGCTCCAGAATGGTCGAGTAATGGAACTCGTGCCCGCGCAGCGCGGCGCCCGGCGCGTGGCCGGGCAGCGGCGCCTCCAGCACCGCCCGGCGATAGCCGAGGTGGAACTTGCGGCGCTCGTAGCTCGTCACCAGCCCCAGCAGCCCGGCCATCTGGTGACGCACGCCTTCCTTGTCGATCAGCGCCGCGCCGAGCGCCATGTAGCCGCCGCATTCGCCATGCACGGGCTTCGTTTCGGCATGGGCGCAAAGCCCGGCGCGGAACCGCTCCGCCGCCGCCAGCTTTCCGGCGTGCAGCTCGGGATAGCCGCCGGGCAGCCAGACCAGATCGGCCTCCGGCGCGGGCGGCGCGTCGGCCAGCGGCGAGAACGGCAGGATCTCGGCCCCCGCCGCGCGCCAGCCTTCGAGCAGATGCGGATAGGTGAAGGAAAACGCCGCGTCCTGCGCCAGTGCGATGCGCTGCGCGGGCGGGCGGGGCAGGGGGGGCGGATCTGCGGGCAGGAGATGCCCGCGTGCGGCGGATCTGAGCGCGCCCAGATCCACATGGGCGCGCAGGAAGGCCGCATAGCCCGCGATGGCGGTTTCCAGATCCGGATGTTCCACCGCCTGGATCAGCCCCAGATGCCGCTCGGGCAGGGTGAGGTCGCCGCGCCTTGGCAGCACGCCCAGCACCGGCAGACCGGCGCGCTCCATCCCCAGCCGGATCAGCCGCTCGTGGCGCGGCGAGGCGACGCGGTTCAGGATCACCCCGGCAAAGGGCAGCTCGCGGTCGTAGCTGGCAAACCCCAGCGCCGTGGCGGCGGCGGATTGCGCCTGACCGCCCACATCCAGCACCAGCACCACCGGCCAGCCCATGCGCCGCGCGGTCTCGGCGCTGCTGCCGAAGCCGCTCTGCCCGCGCGTCGCCACCCCGTCATAAAGCCCCATGGAGCCCTCGGCGATGCAAAGATCCGCGCCCGCCGCCTGCGCCGCGATGGACGAGAGCAGCCCGTCGTCCATCGCCCAGCTATCGAGGTTGAACGAGGCCCGCCCGCTGGCGGCGCGGTGAAAGGCCGGGTCGATGTAATCGGGGCCGGATTTGAAGGGCTGCACGCGCAGCCCGTCCTCGGCCAGCGCCCGCAAAAGCCCCAGCACCACGGTGGTCTTGCCGGTGCCCGAGGAGGGCGCCGAGATCAGCAGACCCGGCATCTCAGCCATTGTTGCGCTCCTCGCCTTCGGGGCGCCAGCCCGACCACGGGCTTTCGGCGCTTTGAGGGCGGTAGCGGCGGTCGTATCCCGCAGCATAGAGGCAGCTTTCGGCAAAGCCCTCGCCGGCAAGCGCCGGCCCCACGAGGATCAGCGCGGTGCGCGAGATGCCCTCGCCGAGCGCCGCCTCGATATCGCCGAGCGTGCCCCGGACGATGCGCTCGTCGGGCCAGCTCGCGCGGTAGACCACGGCGACGGGGCAATCCGCGCCATAGGCGGGAGAGAGGTCGGCAACCACGCGGGAAAGGTTCTGGATCGAGAGGTGAATGGCCAGCGTCGCGCCGGTGGCGGCGAAATTGCTCAGCGTCTCGCCCTCGGGCATGGAGGAGGCGCGGCCCGGCGTGCGGGTGAGCACCACCGACTGCGCCAGGCCCGGCAGGGTCAGCTCGGTGCCGAGCGCGGCGGCGGCGGCGGCGAAGGCGGGCACGCCGGGGGTGACGGAGACCGGGATGCCCAGCGCGCGCAGCCGCCGCATCTGTTCGCCCATCGCCGACCAGACCGAGAGATCGCCGGAATGCAGCCGCGCCACGTCCTGCCCCTTGTCATGCGCGGTGCGGATCTCGTCGATGATTGCGTCGAGATCCATCGGCGCGGTGTTCACGATCCGCGCGCCCTCGGGGCAATGCGCCAGGATCGCCTCGGGCACCAGCGAGCCGGCATAGAGGCAGACCGGGCAGGCGGCGATGATGTCGCGGCCGCGTAGGGTCAGCAGGTCGGGGGCGCCGGGGCCGGCGCCGATGAAATGAACGGTCATGTGGTCTCTCCCCAGGCCAGCGCGCAGGTGGCCAGACGGTCTTTGGAAATTGCCCGCGCGCCGAGGAGCCGGGCCTGCGGTCCGGCGGCGGCGAGGGCGGCGGCTTCGGCCACCGACCCGGTGCCGCGCGCGGTTTGCGACGCGGCGGAGCGGGTGAGGGTGGCCTGATGTGTCAGGTGTTGCGGCGGCACCGGCACAACCGGCAGGCCGAACGATTGCGCAAAGGCGCGGAAGGCGGGGCTTTCGGCCTTGTCGGCGGCAGTGGCGATGCGGGTCGCGGTGTTGCCCGCGCGCGCGAGGTCATAGGCGTCGCGCAGGCTCTCCGGCGTGGCCGCGCCGCGAAATCCGAACCCCGCCACGATCACAGCACCACGCTCCATTGCACGATGGGATAGCTCGCCCGCCAACCCCGGCGCGGGCCGATGGCAGCGGGTTCCGACAGCTCGATGCGCAGCAGGTCGCCCCCCAGCCGGGCCTGCGCGCTTGTGAGCAGCGCCTCGGTCTCCAGCGTCACCGCGTTGGCGACGAGGCGGGTGCCGTGGGGCAGGTGGGTCTCCAGCCAGCCCAGCAGTGCCGTGTCGAGCCCGCCGCCGACAAAGACGGCATCCGGCGGGGCGAGCCCGTCGAGCGCGTCGGGGGCTGCGCCGGTCACGACGTGCAACCGGTCCATGCCCAGCCGGCAGGCATTGGCGCGGATGCGGTCGGCGCGCTCGGCGCGGGGCTCAATGGCGGTGGCGGCGAGCGTCGGATGCGCCAGCAGCCACTCGATCCCGATGGAGCCCGAGCCGCCGCCAATGTCCCAGAGATGCTCATAAGGACGGGGCGCCAGCGCCGAGAGGGTCAGCGCGCGCACCGGGCGCTTGGTGATCTGCCCGTCGCTTTCGAACCAGTCATCCGCCCGCCCACTGGCCAGCGGCAGGGCAGGCCCGCCCGCAAGCTCCAGCGCGGCGCAGACCGGATGCGCGAAATCCGCCTCGGGCAGCGCGTCGGCGCGTGCCCGTGTGATGCGCTCGCGCGGGCCTCCCAACGCCTCCAGCACGGTCAGGCGGCTCTCTCCGAACCCGGTTTCGCAGAGATAACCCGCCAGCGCCGTCACCGCTTCGCCGTCGCGCAGCAGCACGATCAGCCGTGCCCCCGTCGCCAGATGCGGGCGGAGCCGGGTGAGCGGCGCCGCGTGCAATCCGAAACAGCCGGTGGTTTCCAGCGGCCAACCGAGGCGGCTTGCGGCGAGGGCAAAGGTGGAGATCCCGGGCAAGGCGCGCCATTCCTCCGGCGCCAGATGCCGCGCCAGCACAGCGCCCGCGCCGAACCAGAACGGATCGCCCGAGGCCAGCACGACCACATGCCGCCCGCGCAGCGCCAGCAGCCGTTCGAGGCCATCGGCGAAGGGCACCGGCCATGCCATCCGCTCCGCCGCGAGATCGGGGAGCAGCGCATGGTGGCGGGGCGGGCCCATGACCACCTCTGCCGCCTCCAGCGCCGACCGGCTTGCAGAGCAGAGCCCCGCCGGTCCATCCTCGCCCAGACCGATGATCGTCACCCAGGGGTCTTCAGCCATGGCGCCCAATCTCCTCGTTCTCGGCGGCACGACCGAAGCCACCGCGCTCTGCCGCCGCCTTGCCGATGCCGGCATCGCCGGAACCGTGTCGCTGGCCGGCCGGGTCGAGCGCCCGCGTCCGCAGCCGCTGCCGCAGCGGGTGGGCGGGTTCGGCGGCGCCGAGGGGCTGGCGGCGTATCTGCGCGCGCAGAAGATCACCCATGTGGTCGATGCCACCCATCCCTTTGCCGCCCGGATGAGCGCCAATGCGGTGGCGGGCTGCGCTTTGGCCGGCGTGCCGCTCATCGCGCTCACCCGCGCGCCATGGCAGGCGGGGCCGGGCGACGACTGGCGCCATGTGTCCGACATCGCGGGCGCCGTCGCGGCGCTTGCCGGCGCGTCGGCGCGGGTGTTTCTGGCGGTGGGGCGGCAGCATCTGGCGGCCTTTGCCGCCGCGCCGCAGCACCATTACCTGCTGCGCCTCGTCGATCCGCCCGCAGAGCCGCTGCCCTTGCCGCACCATCGGGTTGTCGTGGATCGCGGCCCCTTCACCGAGGCGGGCGACCTCGCGCTGATGCGGGCGCACGGGACCGAACTGGTGGTCTCGAAAAACTCGGGCGGCAGCGGTGCCAGAGCCAAGCTCGCGGCGGCGCGGGCGCTGGGGCTGCCGGTGATCATGATCGACCGGCCCTCGCTGCCCGCGCGGCGCGAGACCCACGAGATCGCCACGGTTCTGGACTGGATCGGACATCATCCCGCCGATCTGGGAGTGTAGACGAAGGGCGCGCCGTCGCGGGCGATGATCCGCGTGGCCGAGGAGCCGACGATCACCATTGTGCGCATGTCGGCCATCTCCGGATGGCACTCGGGCAGGGGGACGACGCGGATCTCTTCCTCGGGCGTCGAGACGGCGCGGGCGAAGATCACCGGGCGGGCATCGCCGCAGGTCTCGGTCAGCAGCGACAGCACGCGGGCAAAGCCCTCGGGCCGCGCCTTCGAACGCGGGTTGTAGAAGGCCATGGCGAAATCCGCCTCGACGGCAAGGCGCAGGCGTTTCTCGATCAGATCCCAGGGTTTGAGGTTGTCGCTGAGATTGATCGCGCAGAAATCATGCCCCAGCGGCGCCCCCGCCCGCGCCGCCGCCGCCAGCATCGCGGTGATGCCCGGCAGCACGCGGATGTCGAGATCGCGCCAGCGCTGCGGCCCGGCCTCGACCGCCTCGAAAAGCGCCGAGGCCATGGCAAAGACGCCGGGGTCGCCGGAGGATACCACGACCACGCGCCGCCCGGCCTCGGCCAGTTCCAGCGCGTGGCGGGCGCGGTCGAGCTCCACCCGGTTGTCGGAGGCGTGTTTCACCAGCCCCGGACGCTCGGCCACCCGCGCCACATAGGGGATATAGCCCACCACATCGGTGGCATCGTCGAGCGCGGCCTGCACCTCGGGGGTGATTTGCGCCCCGGCGCCGGGGCCGAGCCCGGCGATGACGACAGAGCCGCTCATGGCCGCCGCCCCTGTCCATGCACCACGACGATGGAGAAATAGGGGGCGGTCTCTGCCTCGGTCTCGCAAAACCGCTGCACCGTCTGCTGCGGCATGGAGGCGTATTCGACCAGCCAGGCGGCGTCGTATTTACCGGCGGCTTGCAGCGCCCGGCGCACCTTGCCGAGATTCTGCCCCACCTTCATCACCACCAGCGCATCGGCCTGCGCCATATGGGTGGAGAGCGCCTCTTCGGGCAGGGTGCCCATCACCACCGACAGCACGTCGTCGCCCCAGGTGACCGGCAGGCCCGTGGCGGTCCAGGCCGCCGACATGCCGGTGATCGCGGGCACCACGCGGACCGGCACGACCGGTTTCAGCCGCGTATAGAGATGCATGAAGGAGCCATAGAAGAACGGATCGCCCTCGCAGAGCACCACCACATCCTCGCCCGCCTCGGCGAGCCTGCGCAGCCGGGTGGTGCAATCGGCGTAAAACCCCGAGAGCGCCGCGACATAGCGCGGATCGGAAAAGGGGATCTCGGTCGTCATGGGATAGTCCATCGGCACTTCCGAGACGGTGCCGGACAGCATGCCGTCGACGATCTGGCGCGCCCGGCCCCTGCGCCCGGCCTTGCGGAAATAGGCCAGGTGCCGCGCGCCCCGGATCAGCCGGTCGGCACGCACGCTCATCAGATCCGGATCGCCGGGGCCGAGGCCGACCCCCCAGACCGTGCCATGGACGCGGGTGCCGGTCTCTGCGGACATTTCCTCCTGCGCGTTCATTCGGCGCGGCTCGCGATGGCATTGATGGCGGCGACGGTGATGGCGCTGCCGCCGAGCCTGCCTTCGACGATGCAGCAGGGCTCGGGCTGGTCGGCCCAGAGCGCCGCCTTGCTTTCTGCCGCGCCGACAAAGCCCACCGGGCAGCCGATGATCGCTGCAGGCCGCGGGCAATCCGGGTCTTCGAGCATGTTCAGCAGATGAAAGAGCGCCGTGGGCGCGTTGCCGATGGCCACCAGCGCGCCGCGCAGATGCGGGCGCCACAGCTCCAGCGCGGCGGCGGAACGGGTGGTGCTCATGCGGGCGGCAAGGTCGGGCACGCGCTTGTCCTGGAGCGTGCAGATCACCGCGTTGCCGGCGGGCAGGCGCGGGCGGGTGATGCCCTCGCTCACCATGCGCGCGTCGCAGAGGATCGGCGCACCGTCTTCGAGCGCGGCGCGGGCCGTCTCGGCAAAGCCCGGCGAAAAGCGGATATGGCGCTCCAGCCCCACCATGCCCGCCGCGTGGATCATCCGCACGGCGATCTGTTCCTCGTCGGGGGCGAAGCCGCCGAGCGCGGCCTCGGCGCGGATCGTTGCAAAGGACTGCCGGTAGATCGCCGCGCCGTCGGTTTCATATGTATAGGTCATCGCAGCCATTCGCTGTTGCTCTGAAGATCGGATGGGGTGAGGCCGGTCCGCTGCGGCGTGTCGCCGGCGCAGCCGTCGCGGATGAGGTCGAAGACCCCGTCGCGGCCGGTGAGGGTGACCGTGGCGGGGGCCGCGCGGGCGCAGCCCTTGGCGCAGCCCGAGACGTGCAGCCGCCCCGGGACGCGCGGGGCGAGCGCACGGGCCAGCGCGCGGGTCTCGACACTGGCGGAGGGGCAGAAGGGCGCGCCGGCGCAGGCATCGGCGCGCAGCAGCGGATCGCCGGGGTCGATGACGAACTCGTCCGTTTCCGGCATCGCCGCGCCTTCCAGCAGGAAGAGCCGCCATGGGGTGAGGCGCAGCGCCGGGGCGCCGGTCTCGTGCAGCAGGCGGGCGAGGGGCTCGGCGCCGATCTGGCCGAAGGGGGCGCCCAGCAGCGCGCCGAGCGCATGCGCCCCCGGCTGCGGCAGTGGCGCGCGCGGTTTTGGCGCGGTGCTGGCCCAGGCGTCGGGCAGCGGCGTCGCGGCCAGCACCTGCGCCATGCGGCGGCGCTCGGGGCTGCGATGGGCGTCGAACCATTCCGCCAGCTCGATCAGCGCGGGGATCGCGCTGTCATCGGTCACCGGGCGCCCCAGCGCCCAGCCATCGGCGCGCAGGAGCAGCCCGCCCTGGCTGCGCTCGAAACGGAAATCGGCAGGGGCGTCGACCAGCACCGGCAGCGCCCCGGTATCGACGGCAAAGCCCACCTTGGCGGGCAGCTCGGGCAGATCCGGCAGCGCCTCGGTCAGTGCCCGCGCCAGCCGCGCGCTGCGGTCGCCGCGCTGCCAGAACGGCGTGACGAGGATATTGCGGCGGCGCTCGGTCTCGGGATCGGTGTCGAGCAGGTCGAGCCCGCCGAGCGCCGCCATCAGCGGCTTATGATCGTCGGGCGCAACACCCCGGATCTGGAGATTGGCGCGGCTGGTGAGATCGAGGCTGCCATTGCCATAGCGCTGCGCCAGATCGCAGAGCCCCAGCGCCTGCGCCGCCTCCAGCCGGGCCAGGCGCGGGCGCACGCGGATCACCAGCCCGTCGCCCGACATCATCGGGCGCAGCGCCCCCGGACACCATCCCTTGACCTGTGGCTCGCTCATGCGTCGTCCTCCATGAGTTGCATGCGGAGCGAGTTGCTTTGCGTCTGCCAGAGCCCGGCGTCAAGCAGTGCCCGGAACCGCGCGAGCATCGCGGCGCGCGCCTCGGGGTTGGCCTCTTGCAGAAAGCGGTCGGTGTCGCGATCGGCGAGCGTTGCCGCGTAGTAGAGATCGAAGAGATGCGGCGCGACGGCGCCCGAGAGATGGGCGAAGGCCGCCATGTGATCGAGCGTTGCGGCGATCTCGGCGGCGCCGCGAAAGCCGTGGTCGCGCATGCCCGCGATCCAGCCCGGATGGGCGGCGCGGGCGCGCACCACGCGGGCGATCTCTTCGGGCAGGGCGCGGGCGCGGGGCCGGTCGGGATCGGTGTTGTCGAGGTGATAGAGTGCGGCGTCGCCTCCGGCGACGGCCTGCGCGGCGGCGAAACCCGCCTCGTGCCCGGCGTAATCGGCGGCGAGCAGCAGATCGGTCTCGGGCAGATCCTGGCTATGGACGAAGCCCTCGGCCTGCCTGACGCGCGCATGGATGCCCGGCAGGTCGCGCTGCGCGTGGTCTCCGTCGAGCGCCCAGGCACTGGCGGCGAGCCAGGCCTCGCCCGCTGCGCGGCGGGCCGCGTCGCTGTACTCCTCCAGCGATGCGCCCATGCCGAGCCCGAAGCTGCCCGGCGCGGGCCCGTAGACCCGGGCGAGATCGTCGCGCCCGGCATAGGGGTTCCAGTCGGGCGCCTCGTCGCGCGCCGCCAGTGCCCGCACCGCCTGTCCGTAGAGCGCCGAGAGCGTCGGGAAGACGTCGCGGAACAGACCCGAGACCCGCAGCGTCACGTCGATGCGTGGACGGTCGAGCTCGGCGATGGGCAGCACCTCTATGCCGCTCACCCGCTCCGAGCCTTCGTCCCATACCGGGCGCACCCCCAGCAGATGCAGCGCCATGGCGAAATCCTCGCCCGCCGTGCGCATGGTGGCCGAGCCCCAGAGATCGACCACCAGCCCGCGCGGGTAATCGCCCTCGTCCTGAAGGTGGCGGCGGATCAGCTCCTCGGCCAGCCTGCCGCCCTGCGCATAGGCCGCCCGCGTGGGCACCGAGCGCGGATCGGTGGTGAAGAGGTTGCGCCCGGTGGGCAGCACGTCGCTGCGTCCGCGATAGGGCGAGCCCGAAGGGCCGGGCGCGATCCGCCTGCCATCGAGCGCGTCGAGCAGCGACTGCCGTTCGGCGCGGGTCGAGGGGCCGGTCTCGAAACCGGTGCCGGGGCGCGCGTCGCGGCCCCAGACATGCAGCCCCTCGCCGAACTGGCTGTCCTTCACGTCGCAGACGAAGCGGTCGATGCGGGTGATCGCCTCATGTGGGCAGGAGGCGCGGTCGAGCCCCAGATCGCGCTCGACGCCGAGCGCCTGCGCCTCGCCGCGAATGTCCTCCTGAAGCCGGTCGCGGCGTTTCGGGTCGAGCCCGTCGGCATTGGAGAACTCGTCTAGCAGCGCTTCGAGCCGCGACAGGCGCTGCGGCGTGCCGCTGCGGCGCAGCGGCGGTGGGATATGGCCCAGCGTGAGCGCGCCGATGCGGCGCTTGGCCTGTGCCGCCTCGCCGGGGTCGTTGACGATGAACGGATAGAGCACCGGCAGCGCGCCGGTCAGCGCCTCGGGCCAGCATTCGGCAGAGAGCGCGACGGATTTGCCCGGCAGCCATTCCAGCGTGCCATGGGCGCCGATATGAACCAGCGCGTCGGCTTGTTCATGCAGCCAGAGATAGAAGGCGACATAGGCGTGGCGCGGCGTCCGGGCGAGATCGTGATACTCGTCGTCGCGCGCGCCGGGCAGGCCGCGCTCCGGTTGCAGCGCCACCAGCGCCTTGCCCTGCCGGATCGCGGCGAAGCGGATGCTGCCGTCGGTGATGTCGGGATCGTCCTCGGGCGCGCCCCAGGTCTCGTGCAGGTCGTTTTGCAGCGGCTTTGGCAGGGTGGCGAGCGCGGCCTTGTAGGCGTCGAGATCCCAGCCCGTCTCGCGCGCCAGCAGGCGTTGCGGCAGGTCGTTCCCCGCCGGGACCACGTCATAGCCCTCGGTCGCGAGATCGCTCAGGATGGCGCGGGCGGAGGCCGGGGCGTCGAGCCCGACCGCGTGACCCAGCGCCCAGTCCTTGCCGGGATAGGTCGACAGGATCAGCGCGACGCGCCGCTCGTGGCGCGGCGTCCGGGCGAGGTGCAGCCAGCCCTCGACACGGTTGACCGTCGCCGCCACACGTTCGGGCGCGGGGCGGTGCGCCTGGCGGGAGAATTGCAGATCCGGGTCGCGCGGGGCGGGCTCCTTGAAGGAGATCACGCCGCCGCTCAGCCGCCCGTCAACCTCGGGCAGCACCACATGCATGGCGAGATCGGCGGGCGAGAGCCCGCGCGCCGCCTCCGACCAGGCCTTGCGGTCGGAGGTCGCCAGCGCCACCTGAAACACCGGCACGCGGCCCGCGTCGAGCGGCGAGCCGCCCGTGCTGCCGATGCCGGAAAAGGCGGTGGCGTTGACGATGGCATCGGGAGCGAGCTGCGCCACCTGCCGGCGCAGCCAGCCCGCCGCGTCGGGCGATTTGAGCGAGGGCGCGAAGAGCCCCATCACAACATAGCCGCGCGCCCGGAACGCCGCCGCCAGCGCCTCCAAAGGCGCGAGATCGTCGGCGACGAGATAGGAGCGGTAAAAGACCAGCAGCACGCGCGGCGCGTTGTCGCTTTCGGCGCGCGCGGGCAGGAGCAGCGGGCAGCAGACCCCGTGTTCGGGCAGCCAGGCGCCGACCTCGGGCACATGTTTGGCGCCGCGCACCGGCCCGGCATAGAGCCCCGCCGCCAGCGCGAGCTGTGCCAGTGCCGCCTGCGCCGCCACCACGCCGCCGGCATCGCAGAGCTGGGCGAGGCGCCGCAGCGTCGAGACCGGCACGGTGGACTGCGCATCGAGGCGCGGATCGGGGCGTCCGTCGGCGGGCAGCACCGCCAGCGCGATGCCCTTGCGCTCGGCCAGCGCACGCACCTGTTGCAGCCCGTAGGCCCAGTAAGGCATGCCGCCGATCAGCCGGATCAGGATGCCCTTGGCGCCCTCCAGCGTCTGCTCGACATAGGTGTCGACCGAGAGCGGATGTTTCAGCGCCGCAAGGCTGGCGAGCCGCAGCGTCGGCAGCCGCCCCTCGCGCCCGCCGCCGCGATGCCAGGCGCCGGCAAAGGCGCCGAGATCGCTGTCGGAGAAGGACAGCACCACCAGATCCGCCGGGCTCTGGCCCAGGTCGGTCGGGGTCTCGGTTTCTTCGAGCCCGTGGCTTTCGCGAAAGAGGATGTGCATCGCTGGCTCCGGTCGCGCCGGGGGGGGGAGGCCCCCGGCGCCCTCAGGTCATTCCGCCGCTTCGGAGATCGCGCCCAGCACGGCGGAGATCGCCGCGGGGTCGATATCGTCATGCTCTGCGATCACCACAAGCTGGCCCCGGCGCGGCTCACCTGCTCCCCAGGGGCGGTCGTACTGGTGACGCACACGCGCGCCCACCGCCTGCACCAGCAGCCGCATGGGCTTGCCCGCCACCGCCGCATAGCCCTTGACGCGCAGGACGTTGCGTTCCTGCGCCAGCGTTTCGATGGCGCCGACCAGCGCCGCCGGATCGGCCAGCTCGGGGATCTCCACCACCACCGAATCGAAATCGTCATGGTCGTGGGGCGCGGCGCCGTCGTGATGGCTGGGCCTTGCCTCCATGTCGTCTTCGGCGGCGGCCTCCAGCCCCAGGATCACCCGGGGATCGACCACACCCTCGGCCACCTCGACCACCGGGATCGGACGCGGCGCCTCGGCGGCGATCACCGCCTTGGCCTGCGCCACGCCTTCGGGGCCGGCGAGGTCGGGCTTGGTCAGCAGCACGATATCGGCGCAGGAGATCTGATCCTCGAACACCTCCGAAAGCGGGGTCTCGTGGTCGAGACTGTCATCGGCGGCGCGCTGGGCGTCGACCCGCGCCACATCCGGCGCAAAGCGCCCCGCCGCCACCGCCTCGGCATCGGCCAGCGCGATCACCCCGTCCACAGTGATGCGCGAGCGGATATCGGGCCAGTCGAAAGCCTTGAGCAGCGGTTTCGGCAGCGCCAGCCCGCTGGTCTCGATCAGGATGTGATCGGGGCGCGGATCGAGCGCCATCAGTGCCTCGATGGTGGGGATGAAATCGTCGGCCACGGTGCAGCAGATGCAGCCATTGGCCAGTTCCATGATGTTCTCCGCCGGGCAGTCGGGGATGGCGCAGCTCTTGAGGATCTCGCCATCGACGCCGACATCGCCGAATTCGTTGACCACCACGGCAAGCCGCTTGCCGCCGGGGTTGCGCATCAGCTCGCGCACGAGCGTGGTCTTGCCCGCGCCGAGAAAGCCGGTGATGACGGTGACGGGGAGTTTTGCGAGATCGCTCATTGCTCGGCCTCCTGAAGCGGATCGGAAAAGACGGCGGGGGGAATGCGGGCGATGCAGTTGCGCTTGAAATGCTCCGGACGCTGGCGCCAGGGGATCAGCCCGTCAGCCGTGGCGTGGTAGCGCGCCAGCCCGTCGAGCAGCGGCTCCAGCGGGCCGGTCTCGTCGAGATTGCCGTAGAGATAGGTCCAGCGCGCGCCGCCGCGCAGGGCGACGCTGCATCCGTGATCGCAGTTTTGAAGGCAATCCACCGCCCGCAGCGCGACGCCCTCGGGCAGCGGTTCGTCGCGCAGCCTGTCGTAAAGCCGCCGTCCGGGGCGGCGCGCATCGACGGGGATCTCGCCGCCGCGCCGGCATTTGATGCAGACCAGAAGTTCGGTCCGCTCGGGGGGCGGACACTCTGCGGTTGTCATGTCGTTTCGGTCCCATGGGTCATGGGACGCGGGTCAGATGGCGGGAGGAGTCCGTTCGAGAACGGCGTTCCCGACACCGGAACACCCCGTCCGGTTGCAAGTCGTCTTACGCTGGCAGGTCTCCCGGCTTGCGGATTTCGGAGGGCCTTTCGGGCTCTCCGGCGGTTGCCCATCCTTCCCGGCACGATGCCAGTGGCTTTGGGCGACCTCTCCGGTCACGGTCGCGGGGGCGGCTGTGCTTGACCCGGGGTTCCGGGCTGGCACATTCCCTTTTCACCTGTTTACACAGGCACCAGCGTGCGGCCAGATGCGCCCCATTTTGCCGCCTTGTCAAGCCAGAGGATCCTGTCGTGACCCAAGACACCAATGCTCGCCACACCGAAAAGATGCGCAAAATCAAGGCGGCGCGCGACCGGATGATGGAAAGCAAGACCGAGGAAAAGGGCCTGATCATCGTCCATACCGGCACCGGCAAGGGCAAGTCGTCCTCGGGCTTCGGGATGATCCTGCGCTGCATCGCCCATGGCATGCCCTGCGCCGTGGTGCAGTTCATCAAGGGCAGCCGGGCGACCGGCGAACGCCGTCTGATCGAGGAGCGTTTCTCCGATCTCTGCACCTTCGTCGTCTCGGGCGAGGGCTTTACCTGGGAAACCCAGGACCGCGCGCGCGACATCGCCGCGGCGCGCGCGGGATGGGAACGGGCAAAGGCGCTGATCCGCGATCCCGAGATCCGCTTCGTGCTGCTCGACGAGATCAACATCGCCCTGCGCAACGACTATCTGGAGATCGGCGAGGTGGTGGATTTCCTGCGGGCCGAGAAGCCCGAGATGACCCATGTCTGCCTCACCGGGCGCAACGCGAAACCCGAGCTGATCGAGATCGCCGATCTGGTGACCGAGATGACGCTGGTGAAACACCCGTTCCGCGCCGGGGTGAAGGCGCAGCCCGGGGTGGAGTTCTGATTCCGTACCCGCGCAGCGCATAGAATCCGGCACCCGGCGCGGAAGCGTCGGGCAGGCGGGTGCGGTACGGCCGTTCGATTTGCGCAGTCTGCCGGTGATCGCCTCTGCGGTCCCCGAGGGGATGTCTTCTGTTCCGGCGCGAGGACCGCGACCCAGCCCTTGGGGGGCGGATGCGCTGCGTTTCCAGCCTCCGGTTTTCGTGCGGCGCGCAATTGCTGTGCGCATGCCGCAGATGAGAGATTAAAAATTCATATTTCTTAAAAGATACTCATATTTATCGTTCTGTATACAGAAAAGATGATGCGTATACAGATATTTTGGATGCTCATTTGGGCAGAAGACTCACTTCCTGTCGCTTCCAACAGAGGATAGCCCTGATGCTTCGAAAGACCTGTCTGCCGGCGGCCTGCGGCGCCGCCACCCTCACCGCCACCCTCGCGGCTCTTGCCGCCAGCACTGCCGCCGCCGAAGAGGTGCTGATCTCGGAAGAGCGTTGCGCGCTCAACCGCGCGGCGGGCGAGATCACCTTCCTGACCTCCTATGCCTATGCGGCCACGCCGGGCATCCTCGACATTCTGGCCGCCGACATGCAGGGCTATTTCACCTCGCATTGTCTCGATGTGACGATCCGTCCGGGCCATGACAACATCCAGCTCGTGTCCGCCGGACGGGCGCAGATCGCCGGCATGGGCGATCCGGGCGTGGTGATGTCGGGCATCGCCAACGGCGCCAAGATCATCGGCATCACCACCTATGGCAACCAGGCCGCCGATGCGATCATCACCATGACCGACGGGCCGATCAAGGAGCTGAAGGACCTCGAAGGCCATATCTTCGGCTACAAGCTCGCCTCGTTCCCGCATCTCGCGGCGATGATGGCCGCGGCGGGCGTCGAGACCGACAAGGTCAAGATGGTGCAGGTCGGCTACGACCCCTCGATCCTGCCCATGGGCCAGGTCGATGCGCTGATGTCCTACAAGTCGAACGAACCCAACCGGCTGCGCTCGGAAGGTCACGCCATCACCGTCTGGGACCCCACCGATTACGGTGTGAAGGCGACCTTCAACACCCAGATCGCCAATATCGACTTTACCGAGGCCCATCCGACCGCTGTCGAGGATTTCCTGCGCGCCTCCTTCAAGGGCTTCGGCTGGATCACCGAGTCCGACGAGAATCTCGACGCGGCGCTGGCCCATGCCGCCGATCTCTCGACCGCCGGTTACGACATCGAGCTGTCGCGGCTGCGCTGGACCACCGAGGTCGGGCTGATCGAAAGCAGCAAGGTGCCGGGCAAGCCGCTGGGCTGGCAGAGCGCCGAGCAATGGCAGGGCGAGGCGGACAACCTCACGCGGTTCAACCTGCTCGACGAGGTGCCGGATGTGGAAACCGCGCAAAGCGGCGCCTTTGTCGATGCGATCTATGAGGGCGAGACCCTGGTATGGCCGGCGAAATGAAGGCTTGGTACTATAGCGAGCATGGCGGACCCGAGGTTCGCCAGCTCCGTGACGTCGAAATGCCCGCGCTCAAACCCGATGAGGTGCGCGTCAAGGTCATCGCCTGTGCGCTGAACCGGCTCGATCTGCTTCAGCGCGAGGCGCCGGTGGTGGCGGGATTCTCGCTGCCGCATGTCTGCGGCATGGATTTTGTCGGCACCGTGGTCGAGGTCGGCCCCGAGGCGGATGCCGGGCTGCGCGACAAGATCGTGGTCATCGACCCGGTGGTGAGCTGCGGGACATGCGACCGCTGCCTGTCGGGCAACGAATTCTACTGCCGGACCATGCGCACCATCGGTTCGAGCCGCTGGGGCGGCATGGCGGAATATGTCGCGGTGCCCGACCGCAACTGCATCGAGGTGGCCGATAGCACGATCCCGCTCGAAGAGCTGGCGGGTGTGCCCGTCGCTTCGGTCACCGCCTGGCACGCGGTGCTGGGCGCGGCCAAGGTGCAGCCGGGCGAGACGGTGGTGATCCCCGGAGCGAATTCGGGCGTCGGCATCGCGGCGATCCAGATCGCCAAGCAGCAGGGCTGCCGCGTGATCACCACGATCAGCGGCCCCGAACGGATGCAGAAGGCCTATGATCTGGGCGCCGATCTGGTGATCGACCGCCGGGCCGAGGACTGGGTGCAGAAAGCGCGGGACTTCAGCGGCGGCGATGGGGCAGATTTTGTCTGGGATCACGTCGGCGGCGCCTTTCTTCAGCAGGCCATCGACGCCTGCACCATCGAGGCGCGCGTGGTGATGTCGGGAACCACCGATGACGGCTATTCGACGATCAAGGATACCAGCGTCTACCACTACGGGCGCACCCTGATCGGCCACGGCAAATACACGCGCCAGGAGATGCGCGACACGGTGGCGGCCTATGCCTCGGGCAAGCTCAAGCTGGTGGTCGACAGCTACTGGTCCTTCGAGGACATGCACAAGGCCGAGGAGCGTCTGCAATCGAACGACTTTTTCGGAAAGGTCATCGTATGTATGCCAAACTGACCTCGGTTCCCGGCCCGGTCGCGGCCATGCGCGAGACAGAGGAGGCGCGGGGCGACAGCCCCGCCGGCCTCGGCGCGGCAGGCGACCGGATCGAGATACGCGGGGTCAACCGCATCTATCAGGGCAACGGGCGCGAGGTTCACGCCCTGAGCGACATCAACCTGCATATCCGCCGGGGAGAGTTCGTCACGCTGTTCGGCCCGTCGGGCTGCGGCAAGTCCACGCTGTTGCGGATCATCGCCGGGCTCGATCGGCAGAGCTCGGGCGAGGTGCGGCTCTTCAAGCAGGATCCGCTCGACGCCTCGCGCAGCAAGAACATCGCGTGGATCCCGCAATCCTCCTCGCTGCTGCCCTGGCTGACGATCCGCCGCAATGTCGAGCTTTCGGCCCGTCTCAACCGGCGCGCCGACCGGCTGCGCCTGACCGCGCGCAAACCCGAGCGCCCGATGCAAGTGCTGCGCGAGCTGGGGCTTGGCGAGTTTGCCGACAAGCGCCCGGCACAGCTTTCGGGCGGGATGCGCCAGCGCGCCTCCATCGCGCGCGGCTTTGTGCAGGGCGCGCCGATGATGCTGATGGACGAGCCCTTTTCGGCGCTTGACGAGCTGACCCGCGACGCGCTGCAACTGCGCCTTCTGGATCTGTGGGAGAAGCACCGCAAGACGGTGATCTTCGTGACCCATTCCGCCGCCGAGGCGGTGCTGCTGTCGGACCGTGTCGTGGTGATGACCTCGCGCCCGGGCCGCATCCATTCCATCATCGACATCGACCTGCCGCGCCCGAGGCCGGCGGGGATCGAGGACAGCCCGGCCTTCGGCGAGCTGGTGCGGCGGGTCAAGGCCACGCTGCGTGCCGGCTGGGAGGGCGCGTGATGGCGGCCGGTCTGTTCCGAAGCGGCGCCACCGGGCGCCAACTGGCCTATGCGATTGTGGCGCCGCTGCTGGTGCTGGCGATCCTCGGGCTGCTCTGGCAATGGGTCGCGCTGACCATCGGTTCGATCCTGCCGCCGCTCGGCAAGGTCGGGGGCGAGTTCATCGAGCGGCCGGGGTTTTATGTCTTCCACCTGGGCGTCACGCTTTACGCCGGGCTCATCGGTTTCGCCATCGGGGCGCTGAGCGGCGTGCTGCTGGCGGGCTGCATCGTCTGGTTCCCCTTCCTCGGCCCGGCGCTGGTGCCGGTGGCGCTGATGCTGAACGCAACCCCCATCGTGGCGATCGCGCCGGCGCTGATCGTCGCTTTCGGGTTCAACGCCATCCCGCATATCATCGTCGCCACCATCGCCGCCTTCTTCCCGATGCTGATCAACGCGATCACCGGGCTGCGGTCGGTGGATCGCGGTGCGCTCGAGGTGTTCGACGCGATGTCCGCCTCGCGCGGCGAGGTGTTCCTGCGGCTGCGGCTGCCGTCGAGCCTGCCGTATCTCTTCTCCGGTGCGAAAGTGGCGGTCACCGCCGCCATGATCGGCGCCATCGTCTCCGAGTTCACCGGCACCACCGAGGGGCTTGGCGCGGTGATCGTCATCGCCACCTCGTTTCTCAACCTGACGCAGATGTGGGCGGCGATCTTCACCTCGATCCTCGCGACCCTGCTGCTGATCGGCGTGATCAACCTCGCCGAACGGCTGATCGTGCGCTGGTAGGGGGGATGACGACCATGGACCGCATCCTCCCCGAAACCGCCCGCGCCCGGCTTGCGCGGCTGTGGCAGCGCGCGCAGGACGAGATGGAGCGCATCGAGTTCGCCTCGCCGGGCTGGATGCCCGAGCCGCAACGGCGGGACGGCCGCCCGGTCGCCGATGTGATTATCGTCGGGGCCGGGATGTCGGGGCTGGCCATCGCCTTCGGCCTGCGCCGGCGCGGCATCGGCAATGTCCGGGTCATCGACAGGGCGCCCGCCGGGCAGGAGGGGCCCTGGATCACCTGCGCGCGGATGAAGACGCTGCGCTCGCCCAAGACCCGGACCGGTCCGGATCTCGGTGTGCCTAGCCTGACACCGCAGGCGTGGTTCGTCGCGCGCTACGGCGAGGCCGCCTGGGAGAGCTGCGAGCGCATGAGCCGGGCCGACTGGATGGCCTATCTGACCTGGTTCCGCGACACGGTCGGGATCGCGGTGGAGAGCGAAACCGAATTGACCGACCTCGCGCCCGCGGGGTCCGGGCTGGTCGCGCTGGACCTGAAGACCTCGGAGGGGACCGAGCGGGCCCATGCGCGCCGCGTGGTGCTGGCGACGGGGATGGACGGCGCGGGCGGGCCCCGGGTGCCCGGGCTCTTCGCCGCGCTGCCGAAACACTTCTGGACACATAGCGCCGAGACCTGCGACGACAGCCATCTGCGCGGCAAGCGCGTGGCGGTGATCGGCTCGGCCACCTCGGCCTTCGACTGGGCGGACGCGGCGCTCGATCAGGGCGCGGCCTCGGTCACGCTGCTGTCGCGCGGGCATGCGTTTCCGCGCCACGAGATCCTGCTCTTCACCCATTTCCCCGGCTATCTGGGGCATTTCCAGGCGCTGCCGGATGCCGAGCGCTGGCGGTTCAACCGGCTGTCGCAGACCTTCAAGGTGCCGCCGACGCAGGACCAGTATGACCGCGCGGTCGCGGATCCGCGCTTTGCCATGGTGTTCGACGCGCCGGTGACGGGCTGCCGGGTCGAGGGCGATGCCGTCCGGCTGGACACGCCGAAAGGGACGCTGCTGGCCGATCACCTGCTGCTGGGCACCGGCTATGTCGAGGCGGATCTGCGCCTGCGCCCCGAGCTGGGTCGGATCGCCGAGACCTGCACGCTCTGGCGCGACCGTTACAGCCCGCCCCCTGAGGACGCGGATGCCGGGCTGGGCCGCTTCCCCTATCTGAGCGAGGATTTCGCCTTTGTCCCGCGCGGAGCCGGGGCGGAATGGCTGCGCCGGGTGCATCTCTTCACCTATGGCGCGGCGCCCAGCGTCGGCCCGGTCAGCAACGGCATCACCGGCATGAAATACGGCGTGCCGCGCATGGTCGAGGCGCTGGTGGCGGCGTTCTTCCGCGAGGATGCCGCGTTTCATGCCCGCCGCATGGCCGCCTATGACGCGCCGCGCTTCGATCCGCATCTCGAAACCCTGTCCGGCACCGTAAGGGAGGCCCTGACATGACGACCGCCACCGTGCCGCTCTCCGATACCATGGCCGCTGCAAGGCGCGACAGCGCCGAGTTTCCGGTGCTGCTGGCCAATCACGCGCCGATGATCCTTGTGGCGATGCGGCGGCTGGGCGCCCCGGACGCGCGCATCGCCGCGTGGTTCGCGCAATACCGGCAGGCCAAGAAACTGTATCCGATGCCCGCGCCCGTGGCCCCGATCACCGGGGCCGACTGGCTGGACCATCTCGGCGACCGCAGCCGCGAGGCCGATTACCGCGCCTTCATGCGCGCCGAGATCCATCGGCTGGGCCGGGCCGCGACGCTGCGGCGCTACCTGCCGGCGCTGCTGCCCGGGATCGGTGCCAGCGCCACCCATCCGCTGATGCGCATCGCCTATGCGCTGCTCGCCGATGACGATGACGAGATCGGCGCCGCCCTGGGCTACTGGGCCGCCTGTTTCCTGCCGCTGCCCGTCTGCACCGGCCAGCGGCCCGACACCGACGATCCCCTCGCGGTGCTGGCCGGGGTCGGGGCGATCCCCGGCGCGCGCGATTACGATCCCGGCAGCCATTTGCTCTGGCACCACATCCGCACCGTCGCGGCGCTGCCGGAATTCGCCCCGGTCGGGGGCCGGCTCGAGATCGGGCAGGGGACGCTGGCGCAGATGGCGGCAGTGGGGCTCAACCTCTATGCCGCGACGCTGGATTTCGCCGCGCTGCATGTGGTGACCGGTCTGCACTGGTGCCGGCTGTTGTTGCCCTGGCTCGACGGGCCCGAGCCGCTGCTGCGCCCCTATTGGCAGGTGGTCGCGGCGCTGGTGCCCTATATCGGCTTTCCCGATCCGCTGACCCCGGCCGAACTGGACGAAATGCGCCGCTTGCCCGCGCCCCCCTGGGAGGAGATCGCCCGCAAGGCCATCGCCTCGGAGGACGAGCACGACATCAGCCTCACCTTCTCGGCCCGCGAAGAAGAGAAGATCTATGGCGATCCGCTTTACCGGGTGGTGGCGGCGCGGCGGCTGGGGCTGCTGTCATGACGGGGTGCCTGCTTGAGAACGTCCGGCTGAACGGCGGCGAGGGACCGGTCGAGATCCTCATGGAGAGCGGCACGATCCGCGCCATCGCGCCCAGGATCGCCGTGCCCGAGGGGCTGCCCCGGCTGGATGGCGGCGGCGGGCTGGTGCTGCGGCCGATGGTCGATGGCCATGTGCATCTCGACAAGACGCGGCTGGGCCTGCCTTTCGAGTCCCACGTCCCAGGCGCCTCCGTGGCCGAGCGCATCGCCGTCGAGGAGCGGCTGCGCGCCGACCGGCCCGACGCCACGGCGCAGTGCGGCGCGGCGCTGATCGAGCGCATGGCGGGTTTCGGCACCATGGCGCTGCGCAGCCATGCCGACATCACCCCCGGCGCGGGTCTGGCCGGGCTCGAGGCCGAGCTGGCGCTGCGAGAGCGCTATCGCGGCGTGATGGACATCCAGATCGTCGCCTTTCCCCAGACCGGCGTGATCCGGGTGCCGGGTCTCGACGATCTGCTGGATGCGGCGTTGAAGATGGGCGCCGATCTGGTGGGCGGGCTCGATCCCGCCGGCTTTGACGAGGAGATCGCGGCGCAGCTCGATACCGTCTTTGCGCTGGCCGACAAGCATGGGGCAGGGGTGGACATCCACCTCCACGATCCCGGCACGCTGGGCACGTTCGAGCTGCGCCAGATCGCGGCCCGCGCCCGGCGCTACGGGCTGGAGGGGCGGGTTGCGGTCTCGCACGCCTATTGTCTCGGACAGGTGCCCGGCGACGATTTCGCCCGCACTGCCGATCTGCTGGCCGAGAGCGGGGTCGACATCCTGACCAATGTGCCCTCGCATGTGGAAATGCCGCCGGTCGCCGATCTGGAGGCACGGGGGGTGACGGTGTTTCTCGGCTCCGACAACATCCGCGACGCCTGGTCGCCCTTCGGCACCGGCGACATGTTCGAACGCGCGGCGCTGCTGTGCCAGCGCTGGAACTGGCGCGAGGATGCCGATCTCGAACATGCCTGCGCGCTGGCCTCGGAGGTGCCGGCGCGGGTTCTGGGGCTGCGCTCTGACCCGATCGCGCCGGGCACCGCGGCGGATCTGCTGATCGTCGGCGCCGCCTGCATCGCGGATGCCATTGCCACCCGACCCGCCCGCCGCACGCTGCTGCGGGCGGGCCGGGTCATCGCCGAAAACGGCCGCCTGCGGGCCGCCGGAAACACGAAGGACCAAGACCGCCAATGACCCTGCTGGACATGCAAACCACCAATTATTTCCCGAAACTGCGCGGCGGGGCGCAGCCGATGGATTTCGCGACCTGCCCCGACAATCCGCTGCGGCTGATGCAGGACTGGGCCACGCATGTGCTGTCCATCGGCGCGACAGAGCCGATGTTCGTCACACTGGCCACCGCAAGCGCCACGGGCATTCCCTCGTCGCGCACCGTGCAACTGCTGGACATTGCCGACGACGCGCTGCTCTTCACCACCAATATGGGCAGCCGCAAGGGGGTCGAGATTCTGGAAACCGGCGCTGTCGCCGTGTCGCTCTACTGGCGCGAGACCGGGCAGTCGATCAACGTCACCGGCACCGTTCGCGTGGCCGATGACGACGAGAACGACCGCCGCTTCGCCCAGGACCACCGCGAGGTGCAGGCGTCGCGGGTGGTGTCGTTCCATGGCCGCAAGCTGACCGACGAGGCGGCGCATAATGCCCGCTGGGAGGAGCTTTACCGCAGCGACCGCGCGATTGCGCGGCCTGACTACTGGAAGTGGTTCCGCGTCGTGCCCAATGGTGTCACCTTCTGGGAGGGGCATCCCGACCGGATGAATCGGCGGCTGCATTACACGCGCACCGGCGAGATCTGGGACAAGAGCCCGATCGAAGCGTGAGGCCGTCCCGAAACGGGTGTGTGGGCAGAGGAAAGGGGAGGAAATGATCGCGTCTGACAGTTCCCTGATGGTGGAGCGGGTCTATCGCTCGCTGGTGCAGCAGATCTTCGACGGCGAACTGACGCCCGGCGACATGTTGCAGGAGGAGCAGGTGGCCGAGAGCTTTGGCGTCTCGCGCACGCCGGTGCGCGAGGCGCTGCACCGGCTGATGTATGACGGGCTGGCGGCGCGCGGGCCGCGCCGCGCCTTCATGGTGCGCAGCCTCTCTCCCGACGAGGTGAGCGATCTGGTCGAGGCGATGTGGGAGCTGGAGGCGCTTTGCGCGCGCCTGTCCTCGATGCGCATGACCCCGCAGGAGCGGCATGCGCTGTCGCTCTGCGTCGAACAGGGGGATGTGGCGCTGGCCGAGAACGACAGCGTGGCCTATGCCAAGATCAACCGCGACTTCCACAACCGTCTGGTCGAGGGCGCGCGCAACCGCATGATCGGCGGCAGCGCCAAGGCGACGCGCGTGCGCCTCTCGCCGCTGCATTCGGCCCCCTTCGCCACCCGCGAGGACATCGCCAAGAGCCAGGAAGAGCACAAGGATATTCTCAAGGGCGTTCTGGCCAGCGACCAGTTGCACACCTGGGAGGCGATGAGCCGCCACATGGCCACCACCGCCACCAAGGTGCTGGCGCTTTATCACGAGATGGAAGAGACGCGCAAAGCCCGCTAGCGGGCTGCGCGCCATTCCGTTGCAGCGTTCTCCGGGGCTTTGGCGCCGGACACCCCCTTTTTGCCTCAGACCGTTCCGGACCCGCCATGCCGACCTCCTATCGCTCCCCCTCGCTTTATCTTGCCGGCCGCTGGCAGGCGGACACCGCCGCGACGGCGCCGGTCGTCGATCCGGCCACCGGGCGCGAGATCGGCCGGGTGCCTCTGGCCGATGCCGCGCTGGTGGCCGAGGCGCTCGACGCGGCGGAGCGGGCCTTTGCGCCCTGGCGGGCGCTGGGGGCCGAGGCACGCGGGGCGATCCTCGAACGCGCGGCGGGGCTGTTGCGCGGCGGGCTGGAAGAGGCCGCGCGGCATATCGTTCTGGAGCAGGGCAAGCCGCTGGCCGAGGCCCGGCTCGAAATCGCAAGCTGCGCGGGGATGCTGGAATGGTTCGCGGCGGCGGGCCGCGCCGCGCCGGACCGGCCGCTTCCGGCACAGCCGGGGTTTCCCCGCCGGATCATCCGACAGGAGCCCATCGGCCCCGTCGCGGCCTTTGCGCCCTGGAACTTCCCGGCCTCGATCCCCACCCGCAAGGCCGCCGCGGCGCTGGCGGCGGGCTGCCCGGTGGTCGTCAAACCCGCCGAGGAGACGCCGGCGGGCTTTGGCTTTGTCGCCCGCGCGCTGCACGAGGCGGGGCTGCCGCCGGGCGTGCTTTCGGTGCTTTACGGCGATCCCGGGCCGCTCAGCGCGCAGGTGATCGCGTCGCCCGCGATCCGCAAGATCGCCTTCACCGGTTCGACCCGCGTGGGCTGCCTCATCGGCGAGATGGCCGGGCGGCTGGCAAAGCCCTGCGTGCTGGAGCTGGGCGGCCATTCGCCGGTGCTGGTGCTGGAGGATGCCGACATCGAGATGGCCGTCGCGCGCTCGGTTCAGGCCAAGTTCCGCAATGGCGGGCAGATCTGCGGCTCGCCGACGCGCTTCTATATCCACGAAAGCCGTTACGATGCCTTTGCCGACCGCTTTGCCGAGGCGGTGGCGCGCCTGCCCATGGGCAGCGGGCTCGACCCCGAAACCCGGCTTGGCCCGATGATCGGCGCCGGGCGGGTGGAGGCGTTGCACGCGCTGGTGACCGAGGCGGTGGCGCAGGGCGCCACGCTGCGCAGCGGTGGCGAACTGCCCAACGGGCCGGGGTTCTTTTATCGTCCGACGCTGTTGCAGGACGTGCCCGAGACCGCGCGGATCATGCAGGAAGAGCCCTTTGGCCCGGTGGTCGTCCTGAACCGCTTCTCGGACCGCGAGGACGCACTGGCGCGGGCGAACGGCACGCCCTACGCGCTGGCCGCCTATGCGTTCGCGGGCAGCGGCGCGGGGCTCGACTGGGCCGGGGCGGGGCTCGATGCCGGGCTTGTGGGGCTCAACAGCTATGCCGTGGTCTTTGCCGACACGCCGATCAGCGGCCGGCGGTCGAGCGGTTATGGCTCCGAGGGCGGGGCCGAGGGGCTGCGGGAATATCTGATCCCGAAATTTCTGGTGGAGGAGGGCTGAGCCCCGCCGCATCCGCATGCAAAGGAGACCGCCATGGCCCCCGATCTGATCATTCGCAACGCCCGCCTGCCGGACGGGCAGGACCCCGTCGATATCGCGGTTGCAGAAGGCCGGATTGCCGGCATCGGCCCGGGGCTCGCCCCCGGCTTCGCGGGGCCCTGTCACGACGCGGCGGGCCATCTGGCCACCGCCGGCCTGATCGAGACCCATATCCATCTGGACAAGGCCGGCATTCTGCATCGCTGCACGCTGTGCGACGGGACATTGGGCGAGGCGGTGCGCGAGACCGCGCAGGCCAAGGCCGCCTTCACCGAGGAAGACGTCTACCGCCGCGCCGAAAGCGTGGTGCGCCGGGCGATTTCGCACGGGACGACCCGGCTGCGCAGCTTCGTCGAGATCGACCCGAGAGCAGGGTTCCGCAGCTTCGATGCGCTGCTGGCGCTGCGCCGGGCCTATGCGGAGCTCATCGACATCGAGCTTTGCGCCTTTGCGCAGGAGGGGCTGACCAACGAGCCCGAGACGCATGTCATGCTCGACCGGGCGCTGGCGCGGGGGGCCGATCTGGTCGGCGGCTGCCCCTATACCGATCCGGATCCCGCGCGCCATGTGGCGCAGATCTTCGATCTGGCCGCGAAATACGACGTGGCGGTCGATTTCCACATTGATTTCGACCTCGATCCCGCGCGTTCGGACCTGCCGCATGTGATCCGCGAAACCGAGGCGCGCGGCTGGGGTGGGCGCGTGTCGCTGGGCCATGTCACCAAGCTCTCGGCGCTGCCGCCGCAGGCCCGCGCGCGCAGCGCCAGGGCGCTGGCCGATGCCGGGATCGCGCTGACGGTGCTGCCCGCGACCGACCTGTTCCTGCTGGGTCGCGAGGCCGAGTGCCTGACCCCGCGCGGCATGGTCGCGGCGCATCGGCTTGAATGCGAGGGGCTGCTGGTCACGCTCTCGACCAACAATGTGATGAACCCGTTCACCCCCTTCGGCGATGTCTCGCTGATGCGCATGGCCAATCTCTACGCCAATATCGCGCAAGCCGGCACGCCCGAGGCGCTGCGGCGCGTCTTCGCCATGGTCACCGACAATGCCGCGCGGCTGCTGGGGGACGGGGCCTATGGGCTGCGCCCGGGCGCGCCCGCCGACATCGTGCTTTTCGAGGCACGGGAGGCGGGCGAGGCGGTGGCCACCGTTGCCCCGGCGCTGGCCGGGTTCAAGCGCGGCAGGGCGAGCTTCCTGCGCCCGCAGGCACAGGTTTTCGGGCCGGAGCCCGGCCTTCCCATCGCGGCACCCGGCGGCTGAGCGGCGCCAGCCTCACCGCGCCGCAAGAGCCCGCTGGCGGGAAATCGCGTCTGGCGGGAATTTGGGGGGTGACGGGTGGAAAAATCTTGGCTACCGTCGCGCCACTCATGACGAAGGAGAGTCGGATGATGTCGAACAGGATCCCACACCAGCGATAAGCGTCGGTCCTGTTCGGGTGGGCGCGTGCCCCGCCTCGATCATCTTCTCCTTTTTCCCTCCAGACCTGTTTCCAATTCCTACGGAGTGTCCGTCATGTTCCGAGTCTTCGAGACTCTCGTCGATCCCTTTCAGCCCTTCGAGGCGGAAACCCCGCCCCGGCGGCTCCTGCCCTATATCTGGTCGCAACTGCGCACGCTTGGCGGCTGGCTGCCGGTCATGGCGGCGACGAGCCTGCTGGTCGCCCTCGCGGAAAGCCTGCTGATCTTCTACGCCGGGCGCGTGGTCGATCTGATGAACGCCGCCGGCATCTCCGGGTTCTGGACGGCGCATGGCGCCGAGATGGCGCTGGCCGCTGTGGCGCTGCTGTTGCTGCGCCCGGCGCTCATCGCCTTCAACCACCTGCTGCTGGAACAGACGCTGGTGGGCACGCTGCATGTGCAGTCGCAATGGCGTGCGCACCGGCACATGCTGGGCCAGTCGATCCCGTTCTATCAGAACGATTTCGCCGGGCGGCTGTCCAATCGGGTCATGCAGATGGGCCCGGCCACCGAGGATTCCGCCTATATCTTCCTCGAGGCGATCTGGTTCTCGCTGGTCTATGTGGCCGGCGCGCTGGTGATCATCGCGCCGATCGACACCCGGCTGGCGGCGGTGCTGGCGGCCTGGCTGATCCTCTATGTGGTCTATACGCGGTTTCTGGTGGTCCGCATCACCCATGCCGCCGAACGCTGGTCGGACGGGCGCTCGGCGGTGACCGGGCGGGTGGTCGATGCCTATACCAACATCGAGTCGGTCAAGCTGTTCGCGGGGACGCGGGCCGAGGAAACCTATGCGCTTTCGGCCTTCCGGCGGCTGCGGCTGCGGATCCTGCGGTTTTTGCGGCTGGCGACCGAGATGCATCTGGTGCTGAACCTGCTGAACGGCGCGCTGATGGTCGGCATGGGCGGGCTGGCGCTGCTGCTCTGGACGCGCGGGCAGATGAGCATCGGCGAGGTGACGGCGGCGCTGGCCCTGACGCTGCGGCTCAACGGCATGAGCGGCTGGATCATGTGGGTCACCATCCGGCTCTTCGAGCATTTCGGCGTGATCCGCGAGGGGCTGCGCTCGATCGCGGTGGATCATTCGGTGACCGACGTGCCGCAGGCGCCGGCGCTGGCCGCGACGCGGGGCGAGATCCGCTTCGAGCGGGTCAGCCACCATTACGGCAAGGGATCGGGCGGGCTCGACGCGGTGTCACTGACCATCCATCCCGGCGAGAAGGTGGGGCTTGTGGGGCCGTCGGGGGCGGGGAAATCCTCGCTCATCAACCTGCTGTTGCGCTACCGCGACATCGAGACGGGGCGCATCCTGATCGACGGGCAGGACATTGCCAAGGTCAGCCAGGACAGTCTGCGCCAGGCCATCGGCGTGGTGACGCAGGACAGTTCTCTGATGCACCGCTCGATCCGGGCCAACCTGCTGTATGGCCGGCCCGATGCGGACGAGGCGGCGATGGTGGCGGCGGCGAAACGGGCCGAGGCGCATGAGTTCATCCTCGGGCTGCGCGACCGCGAGGGGCGCCGGGGCTACGATGCGCAGGTCGGCGAACGCGGCGTGCGGCTGTCGGGCGGCCAGCGGCAGCGGATCGCCATCGCCCGGATGATCCTCAAGGACGCGCCCATCGTGATCCTCGACGAAGCGACCTCGGCGCTGGATTCCGAAGTCGAGGCGGTGATCCAGGACTCGCTGCACCGGGCGATGGACGGCAAGACGGTGATCGCCATCGCGCACCGGCTCTCCACCATCGCCGAGATGGACCGCATCGTGGTGCTCGAGCGGGGCCGGATCGTCGAGCAGGGGCCGCATGAGGCGCTGCTGGCGCAGGGCGGGCTTTATGCCCGGCTCTGGCAGCGGCAGTCCGGCGGGTTCCTGCGGGACAGCGACGCCGCCGAATGACGGATCCCGGCGGGGCCTGGCCCCGCCGGGCTCTGGCGTGCGGCGAGAACGGTCAGGCGCGGTGGCGGCGCGCGGCGCGGTTGGCGATGCCGGCCTCGGCGCGCAGCCGGGCGACGGTGCGGCGCGACACGTCGATGCCCTCGGCGGCCAGGCTGTCGGCGAGGGCGCCGTCGCTCAGCGGCCGCGCGGGCGGCTCCTGCGCGATCAGGGCCGCGATGCGGCGGGCAATCGCCGGGGCGCCAAGATCGGGCCGGGCGTCGTGGCCGCGCCGGGCAGCGGCGCAGAAAAAGGCGCGCAGCGGCAGCGTGCCCGCCGGGGTCCGCGCGGAGCCCGCGTTCACCATCCGGCCGACCGAGCTTTCGTGCCGGCCGATCTCGGCGGCGACCGCGCGCATGGTCAGCGGGCGCTGCGCTTCGGGGCCATGCCGCAGGAACCCGGCCTGCCGCTCGGCCAGCACGCGCCCCAGCGCCAGAAGCGAGTGGTTGCGCCGCTCCAGCGCGTCGACCAGAGCCAGGGCGGCGCGGCGCTCTTGTGCCAGCGGCGCGCCGCGCGGCAGCGGGCCGAGATCGGCCAGCGTCAGGCGGGGCAGGGTTTCGGGGTTGAGCCGCACGCTCCAGCCCGCGCCTTCGGGGGCAAAGATCAGATCGGCGACGCGGGTCTGCGCCAGCGGTGGCGCAAAGCGGGCGGCGGGGCGCGGGTCGAGCGTTTTCAGCGTCGCGAGCCGGGCCGTCGCCTCGGCTTCCGAGAGACCGCTGTCGCGGCAGAGCGCCGGCAGGCCGCCCGTGGCCAGCACCGGCAGCGCGTCGAGCAGGCGGCGCATGCCGGCGTCGGGCGGCGTGCCCTCGGCCACGAGCTGCAAGGCCAGCGACTCGGTCAGGGACCGGGCGAAGAGGCCCGGCGGTTCGATGCGCTGGAGCAGGCGCAGCACCGCCTCGGCCTGCGCCTCGGTGCAGCGGGCGCGGCAAGCGATTTCGGACGGGGGGAGCGAGAGAAAGCCCGCGGGATCAAGCGCTTCGGTCAGGGCCAGCGCGATGCGCCGCTGCGCCGGGTCGGGCACCAGATAGGGCAGCCGGTCCAGCACATGGGCAATGAGCGACGGGCCCGGCGCGGCGCTTGCCTCTGGCGCCGCTTCGACCGCCGGGGGCAGATGCAGCCGCAGCCAGGGGTTGCCGGCGGCGGTTTCGGAAAGCTGGCGGGCGAGGTCGAGATTGGACAGCTCCAGAAAACCGATCGTGCGGTGCTGGTCCTGGCTGAGCTTCAGCCCGGCCTGTTGGCGCAGCGAGACGGTCTGTCCGAGTTTCATGACCTCGTAAGCGTATGCGCGCGCAGGAAGTTTGCAAAGCCCTTGGCGACGCGGCCGCCGTCGAGCGGCTCGGACAGCCCCGCGCGGGCCAGCGCGGCACGTTCTTCGGGCAGGCGCAGGCCCGAGGGCTCGTCGAGCAGAGCGCGCAGATAGGCCGGGTCGAACTCCGGATGGAACTGCACGGTCAGGGCCGGGACGGTCTCGTAGCCAAGCCCGCCATTGGGCGAGGCGGCATTGGCCAGCAGCCGCCGCGCGCCCGGCGGCAGCACGGTCACCTGATCCTGATGCGCGGAGAGCGCGGCGAGCGTCTCGCCGCCGAACAGCGCCGTGCCCTCGGTCGTGAGCCGGTGTTCCTGCCGTCCGATCTGCCAGCCTTCCGCCGATTTCTCGACCCGCCCGCCGAGCGCCTGGGCAATGATCTGGTGTCCGAAACAGACGCCCAGCAGCGGCACGCGCAGGGCGCCGGCGGCGCGCAGGAACGCCTCCAGCGGCGGAATCCACGGGTGGTCCTCATAGGCGCCGGCGCGCGCGCCGGTGACCAGATAGGCGTCGAACGCGGCCGGATCTGCGGGCAGGGCGGCCCCTCCGGCGACATAGACGCGGGTGAAACCCGCCTCGGGCAGCGCCGCGCCGAGCCAGGTTTCGAACATGCCCGCATAGGTGCCGAACCGGGGGCGGTGCGTCTCGGCGGGGCGGTCGGCTTCGAGGATGCAGATCTTCATGGCTGTTGCCCTTGCAGAGCGACCGCGCGGGGGGTACGAGGCGGGAGGAGGCCGGTCATTTCCGGCGCTCCCGCGTTGCGATCACCGCGACGACGATCAGCAGCAGCGACAGCAGCACGATGATCGTGCCCACCGCGTTGATCTCGGGCGTCACCCCGCGCCGCATGGTCGAGTAGATATACATCGGCAAGGTGTTGTCGCGGCCCGTCAGGAAGAAGGTGACGGGGATCTCGTCGAAGCTCAGCACGAAGGACAAGAGCCCCGCGCCGACGATCGCCGAGCGGATGTTCGGCAGGGTGACATCGACAAAGCTGCGCCAGGGCGTGGCACCAAGATCGTAGGCCGCTTCCTGCAGCGATTTCGGCAGGCGCTGGAGCCGGGCATAGACCTGCGTCACCACCACGCCCAGAAGCGCCGTGGCATGGCCGAGGACCACCGTTTCCAGGCTAAGCTGAAAGCCCATGAGCCGGAACATGTTCAGCATCGAGATGCCGGTGACGATGCCGGGCAGGGTGATGGGCAGCAGGATCAGCCGGCGAAAGACGGATTTGCCGGGAAAGTCGAACCGGTGCAGCACCATCGCCGCCGGCACGCCGACGCAGAGCGTCAGCAGCGTGGCCAGCGAGGCGACGTAAAAGCTGTTGCCGATGGCGGCCTGAAGGTCGGTGTTCTCGGCCAGTTTGCGATACCAGTCGAGGGTGAAGCCCGAGAGCGGCCAGGTGAGCGAGCGCGAGTCGTTGAAGGAAAACGCGATCAGCACCCAGATCGGGATATAGAGGAAGGCCATCAGCGCCGCGACAAAGGTCATGAAGGCGGTGTCGGCGCCGTAGCGGGCCATCAGCGAAGGGGTGTTCTTGGTCATCTCAGGTCCCTCCCGTCAGACCCTTGCGCTCCAGCCGGTCCGAGACGGATACGATGGAGAGCACCACGATCAGCATCACGATGGCCAGCGCCGAGCCCAGCGGCCAGTTGAGCGCCGCGCCGAACTGCGTGGCGATCACATTGGCCACGAGGTTGCCGTCGGGCCCGCCGACGAGGAAGGGCGCGATGAAATCGCCGAAGGACAGGCAGAAGGTCAGCGTGAACCCCGCCGCCACACCGGGCAGCGAGAGCGGCAGGGTGACGTGCCAGAAGCTGCGCCAGGGGCTCATGCCCAGATCGGCGGAGGCTTCGGTCAGGTTCACCGGGATCTTCTCGAGCGCCGTGTAGATCGGCATCACCATGAAGGGGATGAAGATATAGGTCAGCGTCACCACCATCGAGAACTGGTTGTAGAGAAACAGGCTCGACGGTTCGTCGATGATTCTCAGCCACATCAGGAAGGAGTTGAGCACGCCTTCGGTGCCGAGGATGGTCTTCCAGATATAGGCGCGCAGCAGGTAGCTGACCCAGAGCGGCGCGATCACCGCCATGTAAAGCCAGGTGCGCAGCGCCTGCGAGCGGCAGCGGAACACCAGGTAATAGGCGAAGGGATAGGCCAGCAGGAACGAGGCCGCCGAGACCAGCAGCGATATCTTCAGCGTGCGCAGGAAGACCCGCAGATATTGCGGATCGGTGAACAGCGTCACGTAATTGCCGAACTGGAAGGCGGGCAGGAAGGTGGGGTATTTCTTCAGCCAGAAGGAATAGGTCACGATGATGCCATAGGGCAGCAGCATGAAGACCAGGATCCACAGCACCGGGATGCCCACCACCAGCGCGCCCGGAAGATTGCGGCGCAGCAGGTTCACGGCGCGACCCTCCCCTCGAAGACGAAGACATTATGCGGCGCCACCGCCAGCCGCATCGACTGGCCGATCTGCGGCAGCACGCTCTGCGCCAGCCGGTCGGGCAGCAGGCTGTCGGCAAAGACCCGGGCGCCGCCCTCGAGCTCGACCGCCACGCGCAGGCCGAGCCCGTAATAGATGACCTCGGCCACCCGGCCCGAAAGCGTGTTTTCGGCGCTTTCGGTCTCGGCCAGCACCCGCACCTTCTCGGGGCGGAAGCCGATGGTGATCTCGCGCCCCGGCGGCGGGGCGGCGTCGAGCTCGGCGCGCAGCGTGGTGCCCGGTGCCTCGACATGGGTGAGCCGGCCCTGCGTCGCGCCCGAGGTGCCGGGCAGGAAATTCGTCGTGCCGATGAAATTCGCCACATAGGGCGAGGCGGGATGATCGTAAAGATCCTGCGGCCGGCCCTCCTGCGCGATGCGCCCGCTTTCCATCACGACCACCCGGTCGGACATCACCAGCGCCTCCGTCTGGTCGTGGGTCACCATGATGAAGGTGATACCCACCTTCTCGTGCAGGTGCTTGAGTTCGATCTGCATCTGCTCGCGCAGCTTGGCGTCGAGCGCCGAAAGCGGCTCGTCGAGCAGCAGCACCTTGGGGCGCCGCACGATGGCGCGGGCCAGCGCGATGCGCTGGCGCTGGCCGCCCGAAAGCTGCTGCGGGCGCTGGTTGACCTTGTCGTAAAGCCCCACCAGCGACAGCGCGTCCTTGACCCGCGTCGCGATCTCGCCCTTCGAGAGCCTCAGGGTCTTCAGCCCGTAGCCGACATTCTCGCCCACGCTCATATGCGGAAACAGCGCATAGTCCTGGAACACCATGTTGACCTCGCGCTTGTAGGGCGGATCCCAGGTCACGTCTTTGCCGGCGAGGCGGATGCTGCCATGGGTCGGCGCCTCGAACCCGCCGATCATCCGCAGAAGTGTGGATTTGCCGCAGCCCGAGGGGCCCAGCAGCGTCACGAACTCGCCGTCCTCGACGGTGAGCGACACATCGTCCACGCCGATGATCGTGGGGCTGTAATGCTTGGAGAGGTTCTCCAGTTCGATAATCGCGGCCATGTCGCCTCGTTCCCTGTCGTTGAGGTGGCGGGCGCTCCTCCCAAGACTTCCCGCCTTATGGGCTGTCCGGCCCCCGGGGGGCCGGACAGCGGGAGGTTATTGCGCCTTCACGGCGTTCCAGGCGTTGGTATAGGTCTCGAACCGGTCGCCGAGCGGCGTCCAGATCAGCAGGCTGTCGAGATAATCGGGGTCGTCCTGGTGCAGCGCCGAATACTGTTCCGCCGTCATGCAGGCCTTGGCGGCGCTGGCATTGGCGGCGGAATAGCCGTTCACATTGGCGACGCCGCACTGGCCCAGCTCCGAGAGCTGCATGTTCAGGAACTTGTAGGCGCAATCCTTGTTGGGGGTGTCCTTGACCACCATCCAGGAATCCATCCAGCCCTCGGCGCCTTCCTCGGGAATGAACTCGGTGACCGCCACGCCTTCGGCGGCGAGCAGGCTCGACTGATACCCGGCCCAGGTGTTCGAAATCACCACCTCGCCGGCCTTGTAGAGATCGACCAGCTCCCCCGCCGTGGCCCAGTATTTTCGTACCAGCGGCTTCTGTGCCAGCAGGCTGTCCTGCGCGGCGGCGATCTGGTCGTCGGTCAGGTTGTAGATGTCCATATCGCCGTTCTTGCGCGCGGCCACATAGATCGCGCTCTTGTCGTCCCAGAGCGAGATCTTGCCGGCAAGATCCTCGCTCCAGAGCGCGTCCAGCGAGCTGGGCGGCGTGTCGAAGGCGGAATCGAGATACATGAAGGCGATGGCGCCCCAGCTATAGGGCATGCCGTAATAGGCGCCGTCCTGCTGGATCCCGTCCTGGGCGAGAAACTTGGGATAGATCCCGTCCCAGCCGGTGATCGCGGCGGTGTCGAGCGGTTCGACAAAGCCCAGGTCGATCATGAGCTGGGTGGTGTCGATCGACGGTGTGATGAGGTCATAGACCCCGCCGCCGGCCATCAGCTTGGGCGCGAAATCGTCGTTCGAGCCGACATAGGTGGCGTTGACCTTGCAGCCCGAGGTTTCCTCGAACGGGGTGATGAAGGAGGGATCGGCATAGCCCTCCCAGGTCAGCACGTTGATCGTGCCCTCCGCCCAGGCGGCGCCCGAGGTGAGCGCCGCGATGCAGCCGGCGGTAATACCCTTCTTGATCGTCATTTTTGTTGGTTCCTTCTGTTGGACAAGTGTCTGTTTTCCGGCCGCTTACGGCTCTTTTCTGGTTTTCCGGGAGATGGTGCCGATATCGACCCCGAGCGCGGCAGCGGCCTTGCGCTTGCTGCCGTGCCTGCGGATCGCCTCCTCGATGATCCGCAATTCGTAATCGGCCACCGCCTCGCGCAGCGGCCGGTCCGTATCGTCCCCGGGCGCGGGGGCGCGCAGCATGGGCGCGTCGGGATCGACGGCGAGCAGGCGGCGCGGCAGATCTTCGAGATCCTCGCCCAGCACCGAAATCTGCTGCATCAGGTTCCACAGCTCGCGGATGTTGCCGGGATAACGATAGGCGCGCAGCCGGGCGCGCAGGTCGTCGGGCAGGTCGAGCGGGATCGAGCGGCGCTGGTTGATCGCGGTGAGGAAGCGGTTGATCAGGTGATCGAGCAGTTCGGGCACCTCGCGCAGCGGGCGCATCGGCATGTTGACCACCGCCAGCCGGTAATAGAGATCCAGCCGGAACGCGCGCTCCTCGGCCATGGCCAGCAGGTCGCGGTTGGTGGCCGAGATGATGCGCACATTCACCCGCCGGGGCCGGGTGCCGCCGATGCGGGTGATCACCCCGTCCTCGAGGAAGGACAGCAGCTTGGCCTGAAGCGGCAGGGGGATCTCGCCGATCTCGTCGAGGAACAGCGTGCCGCCCTCCGCCGCCTCGATCAGCCCTTTCTTGCCCTCGGTCGAGGCGCCGGTGAAGGCGCCTTTCTCGTAGCCGAAAAGCTCGGATTCAAAGAGGCTTTCGGGGATCGCGGCGCAGTTCACCGCGATGAAGGGATCGCTGCCATTGGCGACGAAGGAATGCAGGTGGCGGGCGATCTCGGTCTTTCCGACACCGGATTCGCCGGTGATGATCACCCGCGCCCCCTGCAAAAGCGCCCGTTCCCCGCGCGACATCATCCGGTCGAGCCAGGGCGAGATCGCGCGCTGGCGGGCGAAATCCGGGCGCAGGCGGCGTTCGGCGGTGCTGTTGAGCGCCATGGTGTTGCGCTGGCCGGTGGCCTGGCGCCGGGCGTGGTCGAAGACCGCCAGATCGCGCAGGGTGATCACATGGCCCTCTTGCGGACCGGTGGCCGAGACCCGGCGCAGGGTGACAAAGACCGCGCCCACCGTCTCGCCGCGCAGGATCATGTGGCCGCTGCGGCCGGTCTCCAGCATTTCCTCGATGGGCGCCCAGTTGAGCGCCGCGCTTGCCGAGAGATCGGCGAGCGTCCGGCCTTTCATCTCTGCCGCGGCGATCCCGGTAATGGCGCCGGCCTCGCGATTGGCGAAGGCGATGGCGCGCGCGGCATCGAGAACGATCAGCCCGTCGGCCAGCGCGTCCAGCGCGGTTTCCAGACCGGGGCGGGTATTGGGCGTATCCTGGTTCATCCTGCGCACCCCCATCGCCTAGCCCCGTGCCCTCAGCGGCGGCGCGCCCGTGCCGCTGATCCCCAGCCGCGCGCGCAGGCTGAGCACCAGGCACTCGGTGCCGCGCAGGCTGAGCGGGCGCGCGGCGAGATCGGCGCGGAAGCTCTGGCTGGGCGTGCGCAGCCCCACCGCGATCGTGCTCACCGGATGGCCGGGCAGCCGCTCCGCCGCCGTCGCGAAAAGCGCGCTCAGCGCCATGGGCAGATCGACCAGATCGGTCAGCGACCGGCCCGGCAGCAGATCGGGCGACAGGTCGAAGAGTTCCTCGGCGGCAAGGTTGGCGCGCAGCAGATGGCCTTCGCCATCCACCACCAGCACCGCGTCGGGCAGCGCCGCGAGGATTGCCTCCAGCGTCTCGATCTCCTCGCGCAGCACGGCGGCGCGGCGGGCGTGTTTCGACACGTCGCGCACCGTGCCCCACATCCGGTAAAGCCGGTTGCCGCGGATATGGCCGCGCACATCGTTCTCGACCTCGATCCAGACGCCGTCATAGCGCAGATCGCGCGAGGGCGAGCCGTTCACGTCGAAATTCGCCTGCACCAGCCGGTGGACGAACTCCTCGTTCTCGGGGCTGCGGGGAAAGGTCTCGTGCACCGGCAGGGCGTTGAAATCGGCGCCCTCGGGGGTGCGGTAAAGCCGCGCCATGGCATCGTTGCAAAAGCGCCAGCGCGGCCCGTTCTCGAAGACCTGGCGGATGATCTCCTGTTCGGGCGCCGACAAGTCCACGGGCTCGGCCCATTCCATGCACCAGCCGGCATCGTCCGAGGCGGCGAGGATCGAGCTGATCACCTCGTTCTCCTCGGCCAGACTTGCGGCGTTTTCCAGCATGCCGCTGCTGCGCCATTTCACCGTGCGCAGGCAGATGCCGTGATCGGGGTGGGAGATGCGGGTGACCACGGCCGTGACGGGGAGCAACGTCCCGTCGTCACGCCGCATCTCCAGCGCCACGAGATGAGGCCCGGCATCGGGCTGGCCGAACAGCTCTTCGAGCCGTTCGCGCGCCGGCAGCCGGTAGATCCGCGACCAGTCCGCCCCGGCAAGCGCGCCGGGCGCGGTTCCCAGAACCGCCTCCTGCGCCGCGCAGATCTGCGCGACCCGGCCCTCGCGGGTCAGGATGTCGGTCATCTCGGTCTGGTCGGTGGTCCTCACGCTCATGGTGCTCTCCTGGTCCAATGGTCAGCGGGTTACGGCACGCAGTGCAGATACCGTTCCACATCCCAATTGGTGACCTCCCGGAGGAAGCGCGTCCATTCATCTTGTTTGTATTCGTCGAAGACCTCGTAAAGCCGCCCCGGCAGCGCCGAGCGCACCACATCGTCGGCGCGCAGCGCGTCGAGCGCATCGCGCAGGTTGAGCGGAATGAGATCCACCGGCTCGCCGGACATCCAAAGCTCGGTCACGTTGCGCGATTCCGGCGCGCCCGGGTCGATCTTGTTGCGGATGCCGTCGTCCATCGCCTTGAGCAGCGCGCCACAGAAGAGATGCGGGTTCACCATGCTGTCGACCGCGCGGAACTCGAACCGGTCGGGCGAGGAAATGCGGATCGAGCAGGAGCGGTTCTGAAGGCCCCAGTTGGCGCCGATGGGGGCCCAGAGCCCGTAATCGTTGAACCGCCGGTAGCTGTTCACCGTCGAGGCGCCCAGGCAGGTCAGCGCGTTGATATGTTTCAAAGATCCGCCAAGGACGTGATGGCCCAGCTCGGTCGGCAGCCAGCCGCCCTCGGTGTTCTCGAAGGCGTTGGTGCCGCCCTTGGAATACATGAAATTCTCTTCCATGCCGGGCAGCTCGCCGGGGATCAGCTCTTGCAGCTCGCGCGAGCCGCCGGTCCAGACCGAGCAGTTGTGATGGCAGCCATTGGCGGCGTAGCCCATGAAGGGCTTGGCCATGAAACAGGCGATCAGCCCGCGCTGCCGTGCCACCTCGGCGCAGATCTGGCGGTAGGTGGTCATGCGGTCGCAGGTCGGCAGCGCGTCGTCGAACTGATAGTTCAGCTCGATCTGGCCGGGCGCGTCCTCGCAATCGCCCTGGATCATGTCGAGACCCATGGCGCGGGCATAGTCCGAGACCTGCATCCAGATGTCGCGGGCGCCCTCGAACTGGCCGATGTGATAGGCGAGCGGTTCGGTGACGCCCTTGTAGGGTTGGACCTCGCCGTCCTTGGGTTCGAGCCAGAGCATCTCGGGTTCCAGCCCGACGCGCAGATGCAGCCCGTTATGCGCCTCGCGGAATTCGCGGTCGAAGCGCTTGAGGTTGCCGCGGGTGTCGTATTCGTAACAGGCGCCGGGCAGGTTGGGGTCTTCGAGGCTGTAGAACAGCGTACAGAAGACCCGCGCCACGCGCTTGTCCCAGGGAAGCTGCACGAAGCTGTCGGGATCGGGCAGGGCGATGCATTCCATCGCGTTGGAATCAAAGCCGATCAGGTTGCCCTTGAAGTCGGGCAGCACGTTGGTGACGCCACCCATCCAGGTCTGCACACCCTTGCGCGCCTGGGTTTCCCAGTGCCGCGCGGGGGCGGCCTTGCCCATCACCCGGCCGGTGATCGAGATATATTGGTAATAGATGTAATCCACGCCGAGCGCGTCGATCTTCTTGCGCACGCGGGCGACCATGTCGGCGCGGCCCGGTGCGTCGACCTCGCGGTGATAGTCGGTGTCTGTTGTCATGTCGGGCTCCCTGTTGGTGTTGTTCTGTCTCAGCCTTCGAGATAGCGGGCGCGTTCTTCGGCGCTGACCGCCGTCGCGAGGCTGGCGTATTCGGCGCGGCAGGCGGCCGCGAAGTTCTCGGTGAAGGCGGTGCCGAAGATGCGCTTGGCATGGTCCGAGGCGGCAAGCCGCCCTGCCGCCTCGGCCAGATCGCGGGGAAAGCGCTGCGCGCCTTCGGGCACGAAATCGGGATGGGCGGCCTCGGCGGGCGGCGGCGCGGGCAGGTCGCGTTCGATGCCGTCGAGCCCGGCGCCCAGCATCAGCGCCATGGTGAGATAGGGGTTGCAATCGGCGGGCGGCACGCGGAATTCCAGCCGCGCGCGCGGGTCCGCGTGGGGGACGGAACGCACGGCGACGGTGAACGGGTATTCCGCCCAGGTCAGCGATTTCGGCGCCCAGCTTCCCGGCGCCAGACGGCGATAGGCGTTGACCGAAGAGGTGCACATGGCAAAGGCCTCGGGCACCACCTGCATCATGCCGGCGATGAACTTGCGCGCCAGATCGTTGGTCTGGCCCGAGGGATCGGAGAAGAGGTTTGCGCCGGTGCTCTTGTCGCGCAGGCTCATGGTGCAATGGCCGCCGATGCCGGGATACTCCTTGCCGAGATAGGGCATGAAGCTGGCGGTCTTGCCCTGCTTGCGGGCGTAGGAGCGGGCGGCCATGCGCAGGAACGCGGCGTCGTCGGCGGCGCGCAGCCCCTCGGTCGCGGCCTGCGTCGCCTCCAGGCAGCCCGGCCCCAGCTCGACGCTCAGCGCATAGAGCGACACGTCATGGCCGAGGATCTCGGCCTCCATCCCGGCGATGAACGCGGCATGGGTATTGGCGGTGGCGCCCGACCAGCATTTGTTGTCGGGGGCGAATTTCTCCAGTCCTTCGAAGCCCTTGTCGCGTGAAGTTGAGGCGTCTTCGTCAAGCACGATCAGTTCGAATTCGAACCCGGCATCGACCTTGAAGCCCATCGCCTCGGCGCGGTCGAGCTGCGCGCGCAGCACCTGACGCGGCATCAGCGCGCGGGCCTCGCCCGAGAGTTCGGCGATCACCGTGACGGCGTTCGGCTCGGACGGGTTGCGGCGCATCGAGGCCGGGTCGATCTCGACCGTCTCGGTGAAAAAGGAGGTGCCGCCGAACAGCGTGTCGCCGCTGTCCCAATACGCCAGCACATTGGCAAAGCGCGGATCGCCCGCCCAGTGCAGGAAGGGCTCGCGCCGCAGCCGGCGTTCGCGGAAGACCGAGCCGTAATCGAACTGGCCGACATGCACGATCTCGGCGCCGAAGCGGTCGAGGGCGGAGGTGAGAAGGTCTGTCATCAAGGCCTCATGCGTCAACGGGAGGGGTGAGCGCGGCGGTCAGCCGGGCGCGGTGGCGGGCCAGCGCGGCGGGGTTGGCGCCAAGCCCGATCAGGCCGACGGGCCGCCCGGCGCGGGCGTATTCGACGATCACCGGGGCTGTGCCGGTCTGGCTCAGATCGCCCTCGATCACGGTCTGGGTCTCGGCCAGCGCCGGGGCGCCGAAAGCCTGAAGCCGCATGCCGTATTGATCGCTCCAGAAGCTGGGCATCGGGGCGAAGCCGGGCGTCGGCCGTTGCCCGGTACAAAGCGCGGCAATCGTTTCGGCGGCGCGTTTCGCGGTCTGGCCGGGGATGCACCAATGTTCGGTGCGGCGCGGCACGGCATCGAAGAGCGGGTTGGCGAAGCGGGCGATGTCGCCCACCGCCAGCAGGTTTTCGGCACCGGGGGCCAGCATCCGGTCATCGACCAGCACGCCGTCGCTCAGATCGGCGCCGCTGTCGGTCAGCCAGCCGGTGTTGGGCTGTGAGCCAAGCGCCTCGACAATGACATCGGCCTCGAGCGCCTGCCCGTCGTCGAGGATGACGCGGGCACCGTCGAACCCGGCGACCGCGCGGCCCGAGAGCAGGGTGACACCGTGGGAGCGGTGCAGCGCCGCCATGGCGGCGGCAACCCGCGCGCCGAGGGCGCGCAGCATCGGCTGCGGCGCGGGTTCGACCAGCGTCACATGTAGGCCGAGCTTGCGGGCGGTGGCGGCGATCTCGCAGCCGATGAAACCCGCGCCGATGACCACCATCCGCGCGCCGGTGCGCAAGGTCGCGGCGAGGGTCAGCGCGTCGTCGTAGCTGCGCAGCACATGGCGCCGGTCCTCGGCGCCGGTGAGCGGCAGACGGCGCGGGCGGAGGCCCGTGGCCGCGACCACCCAGTCGCTGCCGATGCGGCGCCCGTCGCTCAGACGCACATCGGTGCCGTCGAGCGCCTCGGCCGCCACGCCCAGCCGCAGGGTCACGGCGCCCGGCGCCAGCTTGCTGCGCAGGCGCAGCTTTTCGAACACCTCCGGCCCCGCTCCGGGGCCGGCGGCCAGCGCCTCGGCCGCGTCCTTCGACAGCGGCGGGCGGTTATAGGGGGCGTGTCGCTCGTCGCCCACCAGCGTCACCCGCGCCTCGGGCAGCGCCGCCAGCAGCGCCTCGGCACAGCGCAGCCCGGCCAGCGAGGCCCCGACGATGGTGATGCGCGGCGCGGCCATCCGGGTCAGCCGATCACGATGGCCTGCTCGGGGCAGGCATCGGAGGCGGCCTCGACATCGGCGGCGAGCGACTCGTCGACCTCGGCAAGCCAGACCAGCCCGCCATCGTCGTCGAAGGAGAACACCTCGGGCGCGGCGATGACGCATTGGCCGTGCAGCAGGCAGATGGACATATCCACATGGACTTTCATGTTTGCGGTTCCTTTTTCCGGAAGGGCGCGGCGCCGGTCAGGCGGCGTCGAAGGCGATGGGCATGGCGGTGGCGCCGGTGTTGCCGCTGTCGGGCAGCCACAGCACCTCGCCGTTGAAGCGCGGGTTCTTGAGCCGTTGCGCCAGCAGCTTCAGCGCCTCGGTCATGTCGCCGCGGGCGATGAAATGCCCCAGACAGTGATGGGTGCCGCCGCCAAAGCCGAAATGCGGCTTGCGCTTTGCGGTGATGTCGAAATCGGTGGTCTCGAAGACCGCCGGGTCCGAGGCCGCCGATTGCGAGAAGAGATGCACGGTGGTGCCCTGCGGGATCTCGGTGCCGTTATAGGTGAAGGTCTCGGTCGCCTCGCGGGTGACCCAGGTGACCGTGGGGCGCACGCGCATGACCTCTTCCACCGCCGGGCGGGCCAGATCGGGCTGTTCCGCCAGAAGCGCCCATTGCTCGGGGTGTTCGATGAACATCGCCATGGCGAGGCCGAGCTGGTTGCGGGTGGTGTCGATGCCGCCGAAGATCGCCAGCACGATCATGTCCAGAAGCTCCTGATCGGAAAGCTGGTCCGTGTCGGCATTGGCCCGGACCAGCATGCCGATGAAATCCTCCGAAGGCTCGGCCCGGCGCAGCGCCACCAGTTCCTCGGCATAGGCAAAGAGCCGTTCGGTGGCAGCGTCCACCGTGGCCTGATCGCGCTTGTAGCTCACCGCAAGCGCCAGCCCCATGTCGCCCGCGATGTCGGCCAGCTCGCGCCATTTCTCGAAGGGCAGGCCCAGCAGGTCGCAGATGACGCCGGTGGCATAGGGTTCGGTGAACTCGGCGATGAAATCGCATTCCCCCTTCTCGGCAAAGCCGTCGATGAGCCTGTTGGCCAGCGCCTGGAATTTCGGGATGAGCGACGAGATGAGCTTGGGCGAGAAGGCCGGGTTCGCCATCCGGCGCAGCCGCGCGTGTTCCGAGCCTTCCTGGCTGAGCAGCATCTGTTCCCACCAGCGCGCGAAGGCGCCGCCGGTCACGCCGCTATGGGCGGGCCAGCGATAAGAGCCCTGGCGCAGCTTGGGGTGGCGCAGCATCTTCTGCACGTCGTCATAGCGCAGCACTGCAAGCCCATAGGGCGTGCGGGCGCACCAGGCGGCATCGCGCGCGTCGAGAACCGCTTGCGAACGGATCGAGAAATCGGCATCTGCGATGTCGAGATAGGGCAGGGCGTCGGTGGAGAGAATCTCCTGCTGCGTCATGTCGGTGCCTCCCGGGCAAAGGTCGCGGTTCCCGGGATAAGGCACGCAAGTTCTTGTCCAGAATGACTGCATTTCTGGCAAGCATCTGATTAATAGTGGAATTAAATTTTATGCTGCCGCCATGGGGCGGACTCCCGCGGGGCGCGGGCGTTTCCGAGGCGGCCTTCGATGCAGAAATTCATCACCGATGATGACGCGCATCGCCGCGCGGGCGCGTTGCCGGGCTGGCCGGGCGCGGGGCTCAGGGCGCGGTTGCGGTGGTTTCCGTGTCCGGATGCAGCCCCGCCACCCCGAGGATCGCGGCGAGCCCGGCGTAAAGGCCGCGCAGGCTCGGTTCGGGGGCCACGTCGATCCATTCCCCAAGCGTGTGGGCGCGCCCGCCGCAACCGCCGGTGCCGATCTTGACGGCGGGAATGCCCAGGCTCATCGGGATATTGGCGTCGGTCGATCCGGTCTCGGGGCGCATGGTGAAGCCGAAGGCGGCCAGCGCCGCGTCGCAGGCGCGGACGATGGGCGCCGAGGGGTCGGTTCCGCCGGCGGGACGGGCGCCAAGCCGGGCGGCCTCGACGGTGATTTCGCCGTGGCTGGTGTCGCCCCGGGCGTTCTCGGCCTCGACCGCCGCCGCGATCAGCATGTGCAGATCCGAATCCAGACGGTTGAGTTCCTCCTGGCAGACCGACCGCAGGTCGATCTCGGTCCAGACCTCTTCGGGGATGGCGTTGATCGCGCTGCCGCCGCCGAAGACGCTGGCGCAATAGGTGGTGCGCGGCTCGGAGGGCACGCGCCAGCGCGCCATGCCGGCCACCACATCGGCCATCACATGCGCGGGGTTCACGGTGCCGAAGGCGCCGTAGCTGTGCCCGCCCGGGCCGCGAAAGGTGATCCGGTAGCGGTGCGAGCCCACCGCACGGATCACCACCGGCTCCACCTCGGGGCTGTCGAGGGTGAAGAAGGCGCCGATGCGGTCGCGATAGCGGCCTTCGATCAGAAGATGGCGGATGCCGCGCAGGTCGCCTTTGCCTTCCTCGCCCACATCCGCGACGAACAGCAGATCCTGTTCGGTCTCGATCCCGGCGGCATCGAGCGCGCGGGCGAAGGCCAGCAGCACCGCCAGCCCGCGCGTGTCGTCGCCGATGCCCGGGGCGTAGAGCCGCGTGCCTTCGCGGCGGACGGTCACGTCGGTGCCTTCGGGAAACACCGTGTCGAGATGCGCCGCCAGAACCACCATCTGCCCGTTGCCGCGCCCGCGGCGGAGGCCGGTCACATTGCCGATGGCGTCGGTCCGCACCTCTTCCAGCCCCTGCGCCGCCAGCCTTTCGCGGAACGCCGCCGCACGGCGCGCCTCGTGGAAGGGCGGCGCGGGGATTTCCGTCAGCGCAATGATCTCCTCCACCAGCCGGTCGTGCTGGGCGCGCAGGGTCTCTTGCGCTTGGGCAAAGGCGGGATGGGCGACGATGCGGGCGATGTTGCGGGTCATTCCAGGGTCCTTCCGGGTCACCAGCCGCGCAGGATCGGCCAGTCGTCCACGATCTCCTGCCCGCCCTCGGTGACGGCAAAGGCGGGGTGCATGCCGACGGTGGCGCAGGCGTGGTTGGGATAGATCCGCAGGCGCGTGCCCACGGGCAGGTCGGGCAGGGGCGCGCTGCTGCCGGGGCGCATGGCCAGAATCCCGTGTTCCTGGCTGGTGCCCTGCACGATCAGATCGCCGAAGGGCACCCCGTCGAGATCGGCGACAAGCCCAAAGCCCTGATCCACCGGCATGCCGGCAGTGCCCCGGTCGCGCGACAGCGCCATGAACCCGGCGTCGGTCAGAATCCAGCCGCGCGCCTCCTGATGGCCGATCACGGTGGCCACGACCGAGAGCGCGATGTCGTCGATGCCGCCGACGCCCAGCCCGGCCATCATCAGATCGGAGAGCGTATAGACGCCGGCGCGCAGCTCGGTCACGCCGGTGAGGTCGGTGGCGAAAGCGGCGCTGGGGGTCGAACCGACGCTGACCACCGGGCAGGCCAGCCCCGCGGCGCGCAGCGCGGTGGCGGCGGCAACGGCGGCGTCGCGCTCCTGCGCGGCCATGGCGCGGCGGTCGGCGTCGGTGAAGCGACCGTAGCTCGCGCCGCCATGGGTGAGCACGCCGCGCAGCTCCGCGCCGCCCTCGACCAGCCTCCGGCCCAGCGCCACGATCCGGGGATCGTCGGGGGCGAGCCCGGCGCGCATCCCGTCGCTGTCGATCTCGATCAGCGCCGGGATCGGGGCGTCTGCCGCGCGCGAGGCGGCGCAGACCGCCTCGGCCTGCGCCGCGTTGTCCAGGATCACCGCAAGATCGGTGCCCGCCTGACGCATGGCCAGCACGCGCGGCAGCTTGGCCGGGGCGATGCCCACGGCATAGATCAGATCGCGGCAGCCGGCCTCGGCAAAGGCTTCGGCCTCTTGCAGCGTTGAGACGGTGGCGGGGGCGGCCATGTCGCCGAGGATGCGCTGCGCGGCGGGCACCGATTTCACCGTCTTGAGATGCGGGCGCAGCGTCACCCCCAGCGCCTCGGCGCGGTCGCGCATGCGCGCGACGTTGCGATCCATGCGGTCGCGGTCGAGCGCCAGAAAGGGGGTGTCCCTGTCGCTGAGATTGGGCATGACGGCTCCTGTCTGTTCGGTCGGCGCGGGTTTGCCCGGGCAGGGTAGAGCCTGCGCCCGGCAGATGCGAGGGCCGGGCGCGCGCGCCGGCGCCGCTCAATCCGCGAGAAAGACCAGGTCCGAGGGCTGCCAGTCGAGCCGGGTCATGGCGCCGGGCGGCAGCATCCGGCTATGTGCCGTGTTGGCCGCGCGCGCGAGCACATGCCGGCCCTTGGGCAGCGCAATCCGGTAGAGGATGGAATCGCCGAGGAAATTGGCGCTGTCGATCCGGCCGCGCACGATGCAGGGAGCATCGCTTTCATCCGGGTGCAGCACGATCTTTTCCGGGCGCAGCGCCGCATGGACCACGCCGCCGGGATGGTGATCGGCGCCGGGGATCTCGAACCCGTCCTCGGCCACCACCAGAACCTTGCCGCCGTCGCGCTCGACCACCTTGCCGCTCAGCAGGTTGGTGTCGCCGATGAAATCCGCGGCAAAGCGCGTCTTCGGCCGGTTGTAGATCTCGGAGGGGGTGCCGATCTGCTCGACCCTACCGCCGTTCATGATGGCGATGCGGTCGGACATCGCCATGGCCTCTTCCTGATCGTGGGTCACGAAGACGGTGGTGACGCCCAGCGTCTTTTGCAGCTCCTTCAGCTCGAACTGCATCTGCTGGCGCAGCTTCTTGTCGAGCGCGCCGAGCGGCTCGTCGCAAAGCAGCACGCGCGGTTCGATCACGATGGCGCGCGCCAGCGCCACCCGCTGCTGCTGACCGCCGGAAAGCTGCGCGGGGCGCCGTTCGCCCATGGCCGAAAGCGACACCATCTCGAGCGCCCGGTCGACCTTGCGCGCGACGGTGGCCTTGTCGATGCCGCGCATCCGCAGCCCGAAGCCCACGTTCTCGCGCACCGTGCGGTGCGGGAACAGCGCGTAGTTCTGGAACACCATGCCCATGTCGCGCTTGTGCGCCGGCACCCCGGTCACATCCTTCCCAGAGACGCGGATCGTGCCCTCGGTCGGCTGTTCGAACCCGGCGATCATGCGCAGGGTCGTGGTCTTGCCGCAGCCCGAGGGGCCGAGAAGGGCGAAGAACTCGCCCTCCCGGATGTCCATGTCGATCCGGTCGACGGCGCGCACCGCGCCGTCATAGACCTTGGAGGCCCGCTCGATATGGATCGAGGCGCTCATGCGCGGAAGATCCGGTTGACGCGCATGTCGATCGCATCCTTGTTGGCGTTGTACCACATCCAGTCGACCTGCTTGAGCTGGGCCACCTTCTCCGGCGTGGTAAGCAGACGCTCCTGATAGACATCCGACAGGACGACGTTCTTGTTCGCGGGCGAGTACCAGACCGCCTCGGCCATGGTCTTCTGGATCTCGGGCGAGAGCATGAAGTTGATATAGGCCTCCGCCAGTTCGCGTTTCTGGGTGCCGGGGGTGATGTTGAGCACCTGTTCCAGCGCCAGAACGCCCTCTTTCGGCGCGCAGAAGGCGGCCTCGTTCGGGGTGTCGTAGTAGCGCAGCACGCCGGAATCGTGAATCACGCAAAGCTCGACCTCGCCCGAGAGGATCATCTTCTCCATGGCGCCGGTGAAATCCACCAGCTTGATCGGCTTCAGCTTCTCCAGCGCCTCATAGGCGGCATCGAGATCCTTGGCACCGGAGCCGTAGATCGAGGCGGCCATGGTCAGGAAGGCCTGGCCCAGCGAGTTGATCGGGATCACATAGGCGCCGCGCTTGTCGGCATATTCCTCCTTCCACAGATCGGTCCAGGAGGTGGGCACCTCCTTCACCAGATCCTTGCGGTAGCCCATGCCGATGGCCGAGGTGAACATGCAGACGCCGTTGATCGTGTCCGAGGTGGCGTAATCGTAAAGCTCGGCCATGTTGGGAATATTGGTCGGGTCGAGCTTTTCCTCGACAAGCCCCATGACCACGGCCGCGGCCTGGGCGTTCTGGTTGGAATGCACCACGTCATAGATCGGGTTGCGGCGCGAGGAGGCCTGCAGCTTGGGCACGAAGGGGAAGGAGGTGTCGCGCACGATCTTGCAGTTGTATTCCTTTTCGAACATCGGGCCGACGGTGGCCTCGAAGACCTCGCCCCATTTGCCGCCCCAGCCGGTGATGTTCAGCTCGGAATTCTGGGCACGCAGGACGAGGGGCGAGCCCAGCGTCATGGCGCCCGCGGCGGCGGCAGAGGAAAGGAAGCGGCGGCGTCCGGCATTGAAGCGAGAGTGGGTCATCTTGTGGGTCTCCTGTTGGTCGCGTTTGGTTGGGGAAGGGGCGGGGGTCACATCTTGCCGTAGCTGCGCAGCCCGACGGTGCGGTCGATGCCGATGACCACCACTAGGGAAATCAGGATCGACACGACCGACGCGGCGGCGATGCGGCCGTCCATCTCGAATTTCAGGTAGTTGAAGAGGGTGATCGGCAGCGTCTCGTTGCCCGGCCCGATCAGGAAGAGCGACACCGGGAACTGGTCGAAGGAGACGATGAAGGCAAAGATCCCGCCGGCGATCACGCCGGGTTTGATCAGCGGCAGCGTCACCTCGAAATAGACCCGCACGGGGCCGGCGCCGAGATTGGTGGCGGCCTCTTCGAGCCGTGTGTCGAAATTGTGCAGCACCGCCAGCGTGGTGCGCACCACATAGGGGGTGGTCACCAGCACATGGCCCATGACCAGCCCCCAGAGCGGTCGGCCGATGTCGAGGAACATATAGGCCTGGAACAGCGCGAGGCCGGTGAGGATCGCCGGCAGCATCAGCGGCGAGAGCACGAAGGCGGTGATCGTCCGCGCCCCGGGCAGGTTGCCGCGCGCGATGGCCAGCGAGGCGGTGGCGCCGAAGAACACCGCCAGCAGGGTGACGATGGCCGCCACGCGCAGCGACAGCCAGAGCGAGCGCATGAAGATGTCCGAGGTGAAGAACTGCACGAACCAGTCCCAGGTGAAGCCCGAGGGCGGGAAGTCGATATAGGGAACGGGGTTCACCGCAAAGACGAAGATGATCGCGATGGGGGCGAGGATGAAGATCAGGATCGCGGCGTTGAGGGCGATATAGGCGAGGCGTCCGGGGGTCATGGCGGCGTCTCCTCAGGTCAGGTCGCGGTCGCCCGACAGCAGTCCGAGCACGCGGTTGTAGCCGATCACCAGCGCCAGCGAGATCACCAGGAGAATGATGCCGAGGGCGGCGGCGAAGCCGATGTTGAAGGAGGCCGAGATCTGCTGGTAGATCAGCAGCGGCAGCGTCATGAACTGGAACCCGCCCATCAGCAGCGGCGTCACATAGGCCGAGATCGACAGCGCGAAGACCAGCAGCGACCCCGCGAGGATGCCGGGCACCGACAGCGGCAGCGTCACCTCCCAGAAGGCGCGCAGCGGATGGGCGCCGAGATTGGTCGCGGCCTGTTCCAGCCGTTCGTCGATGCGGCTGATCACCCCGTTCAGCGTCAGCACCATATAGGGGATGTAGATATGGGTGAGGCCGATCACGATGCCGGTCTCGCTGTTCAGCAGCGGCAGCGGCCGGTCGATGAGGCCGAAGCGCATCAGCGTGGCGTTGACGACCCCGGTATCCGACAGGATCGCCATCCAGGCGAAGGTGCGCACGACGATGCCGGTCAGCATCGGCGCCAGCACCGCGATCAGCAGCAGCGCGTGGCCGGTGCGGCTGTGCACCCGGGCCATCAGATGCGCCAGCGGATAGCCCAGAAGCAGCGCGGCCAGCGTCGTCGAGAGCCCGATGCGGATGGTGATCCAGAGCACCTCCCAGTTGTAGCTGTCCGAGGCGAAGCGGATGTAGTTCTCGGGGGTGAAGCGCACCCCCTGTTCGAACATCGGATTGCCGGTCAGCACGCTCATCAGCAGCATGAGCGAGATCGGCAGCACGAAGAACAGCGCGAACAGCAGGGCAATGGGCAGGATCAGCCAGGCCAGCGCGTTGGGGCCCGTGCGGCGCGGTGCCGCGTCGTCGGAGGTCAGCGCGGCCGGGGCGGTTGCGGCCTCGCTCATCAGACGATCTCCGCGACGAGCTTGGCGATCAGCGCGCTCGACAGCACCACCGGCAGGCCGCTTGCGGCGCGGGCGGTGTCGCGGTGATGTTCGACAAAGCCCATGCAGTCGGTCATCAGGATCTCGGCACCGGCCTCGGCCAGCGCGCGGGCGGTTTCGGCCAGCGCGTCGTTTGCGGGCTCGTAGGGCGAGACGGCGGCGGCGATCGGCGGGGTATCGAAGGCGGCGAACTTGCCGCCCTCACTGTCGATCTGCTCGGGCAGCGGCACCAGCAGCCCCACCCGGAGGCCCTGCGTCAGCGCGGCGAGGCTCGGCAGCAGCACCTTCTGCGGCTCCACCAGCCGCGCGCTCCGGGTGTGCAGCGCCTCGAACTTGCCGGTGCAGAGCAGCAGGATCGTGGTGCAGCCGGCGTCCTCGAGCTCGGTGACCAGACGCTGGATATTGGCCTCGACCTTGTGCTTGTCCATCACCGCCGACGCGCCGTCGAGCAGCCGCGAGATGATCACCGGCGCACCGGGGGCGGGTGCGAAGCCGGCGGCGATCTCCTCCGCGCTCAGCCCGTCGAGCACGCCTTTCTGGATCAGCGCGACCCCCTCGGGCAGCGCCGCCTCGAGGATCGGCGTCAGATCCGCGCGCGGCGCCTGGCCGGGCGTGATCGTGCCGAGCTTGCGGCCGAGCGGAGCGGTTTCCGGTGCGGACGCGGGTTTGGGGGTGCGGTCAAGCATGGCGGGTCTCCAGTTCCTTGGGGCCGGTCCCGGCAGCGGGCGCGGCTCCCGCCGCCGGTCCGTCGTCCGGCCTTTGGGAAAGCCTAGCACCGCGCCGCGCGGCACCGATATTGGGGAGACTCCCAATGCGCGGCGCCGGCAGGGTTTGCACAGCGCCGCAATTTTGGGCGCGCCGGAGCGCGCCGCCGCCTTGCGGGGTCAGATCGAGAGGGTCGAGGGGGTGATGCCCAGCATCATGTGAATCAGCCCGCCGAGCGAACTGGCGCCGGTCTTGGACATGACATTGGCGCGATGCACCTCGACGGTCTTCTGGCTGATGCCGAGCTGCGCGGCGATCACCTTGTTCGGCAGGCCCTCGCAGACCAGCGTCGCCACCTGCCGTTCGCGCGGGGTCAGCCGTTCGAGCCGCCGTCTTGTCTCGGCCGACAGCGCCGGGCCCGAGCGCAGCGGCGCCTGTTGCAGCATCAGGCGGATCGCCGTGGCGATGATGCGCCGCGCCAGCAGCACCGGCTTGCGGCTGGCCTGGGCGACGATCTCGCGGTCGGCCTCGGTATAGCTGACCGAATGCAGCACGATCACGTCGCTGTCGGCCACGTCCATCACCGCCCTTGCCAGCGAGTCGCGGTCGCCTTCGCGGGCGTGGCTTGCGGTCACGTTGAACTGGTTCAGCACCGGGATGTCGATCTCGCCCACCTGCCGTTCCAGCGGATGAATGAGCCCGATGGTCTGATCGTTCGACCCCAGCGCAATGATCGCCGATTCGACCGCGCGCTGGGCGTTCACCATCGGGCGCGGGCTCTGGAAATCGCGCAGCAGACCGGTCGAGAGCAGCACGACGAGATCGCAGTCATAGGGTTGGATCTCGTCCAGGATACGCTCCAGCTTGCGCCGCACCGCCGCCTTGGACAGCACCACGCGGATGTTCTCGGACAGATAGGTCGACAGGCTTTCCTCGCCGTCGTGCGCCAGGATTTCCTCGATCTCGCCGGCGCTGAGATCGTCGAGCACACCCAGCTCGACCACGTCCAGGTCGATGTCGAGAATGTTCAGGATTTCGGGCAGGATGTCCTGTCGCGGCGACCGGCCGACGGTGAGGAACAGGACCCGGGGCAGGGCGGGGCGATCCTGCGCGAAGACGCTGCGATGGGCCTTGTCGAGATTCATGCGGGGCACCCTTTCCAGATCCGCAAAGGCGGCACCGGCGGGGCCGCCTCCGGGTCTCCCGGTCTGCGCCGCCATCCTGCCGAACCGTCCGGGCCGGGGGGAGAGCGATTCTGTGTCGGCGGCGGGAATCCGGCGCGGCGGTTTTCGGATTGCACAGCCCGGGCGCGTATTGCCCATCTTTTGGGCGCGGCACCGATGCGCCCGCCGCCGCGCCGGTCAATCGACGATGAACAGCGTTGCCCCGGTTTCGGTGCGCGAGGCATGCGCCTCGGCGTCGTCGGCCACCTGATAGCTCATGCCCGCGCGCACCTTCAGAACGCGCCCGTCCTTCAGATGCGTGTCCATGCCGCCTTTCAGGCAAAAGATGATATGGCCCTTGCGGCACCAGTGATCCGAGACATAGCCGGGGGAATGCTCCACCAGACGCACCCGGATCCGGTTTTCTCCCGTGCCGAAATACTGCACGCGCCAGAGCGAGAACCCCGCGTCGCCCTCGTGCCGCTCGGGGGCGATCTGCGACCAGTCGGTCAGGGCAATGGGGAAATCCTGGAGCTTCATGCGTTGGCCTTTCCTGGCTGTTGCCTGTGGTCTGTCTGTCCGCTCAGGCGGCGCGTGCGGCGCCGGCGGCGATCTGGCCCGCCACCCGGGTGCGCACGCGCAGCGCGCCGCCGGGCAGATAGGCCAGCGGCATGTCCTCGACATCCACCGTCTTGAGGCTGCCGCGGTCGGCGCCGCCGGCGACGGCGCGCTCTTCGGCAAGCCGGATCGCCTCGGCGATGGCCTCGTCGCGGCTGAGGCCCGAAAACACCTGATCGACCTCGCCCGAAATCTGAGCGATGGCCGCGCCGACCGCGTTGGCGCAATCGCCATGAGGCACATGCAGCACCTCGGAAACGCCCGAGAGCCGCTCGGGGATGAGAAAGGCACCGCCGCCCACCGCCAGCAGCGGCACATCGCCCGCCTCGGTCTTCATGCGGTCGACATTGGTCTCGATCTGCCGCTTTGCATCCGCCAGCGCGGCCGAGACGGTGGCCGCCGAAAGATGCGCCACGCGGGATTTGTCGCCGATCTCGAGCAGCCCGGCCGCCACGGCGATGTCGCTGGCGGTGAGTTGCGCGCCGCCAAAGACCAGCGCCTCCTGCGGCAGCCGGTAGCCGACCGAGAGCGGCCCGATGCGCAGCGGATCGCCGCCCACATGGCTGCCGCCGCCCAGGCCGATCGACAGCAGATCGGGCATCCGGAACAGCGTGCGCACCCCGCCCACCTCGACCACCGCATTGGCCTCGCGCGGGAAGCCGTTGCGAAGCTGGCCGATGTCCGAGGTGGTGCCGCCCACATCCACGACCATGGCGTTTTCCAGCCCCGACAGATGCGCGGCGCCGCGCATGGAATTTGTGGCGCCCGAGGCAAAGCTCATCACCGGGAAGGCAATGGCGGTATCGGCCAGCATCACGGTGCCGTCGTTCTGGGTCAGGTAGAGCGGCGCGTCGATGCCGCTTTGCGCGATGGCCGCGCGGAAGGCCTCGACCGTTTCCACTGCCAGATCGTGCAGCGCCGCGTTGAGCAGCGCCGCGTTCTCGCGCTCCAGCAGGCCGATGCGCCCGAGATCGTGGCTCAGCGTCACCGCCACATCGGGGCAGATCTCGGCCAGGATCTCGCGCGCGGTTTCCTCGCAGGAGGGATCAAGCGGCGAGAAGGAGGAGGAGACGCCCACCGTGCGCACGCCGCTGTCGCGGATCTTGCGGGCGGTCTCCTTCAGCCCGGCGATGTCGAGCGGCATGAAGGGGCGACCGTCGAATTCATGCCCGCCCTCGAGCTGGTAGATGCCGCCATCGGCGAGCGCGGCCAGATCGCCGGGCCAGTCGCAGAAAGGGGGCAGCGTTGCCGAAGCGGGCAGGCCGATGCGAATGGCGGCGGTTTTCATCAGGTGCTTGCGCTGCACCACCGCGTTGATGAAATGCGTCGTCCCGATGACCACCGCGTCGATGGGGCCGGCACAGGCGGGATCGGCGCGCACCGCCGACAGCGCGTCGAGAATGCCCGAGGTCACGTCCTGCGTGGTGGGCCGCTTGATGGCGAAGAGAACCGCGTCGCCTTCGAGCAGCACCGCGTCCGTGTTGGTGCCGCCCACGTCGATGCCGATGCGCTTCATTCCGCGGCCTCCAGATCGAAAACGGATTTATAGTCGAGATCGTAGCCGAAGGCCCGGGGGCCCACATGCTCCAGCCCCTTCGGCGTCCGGAGCACCTCGGGCGCCTCCATCGCCAGAACCGAGACGCGCTGGCCGTAGCGGATGGTTTCGGTGCCGATGCCATGGGCGGTCACGCTGTCGAGCAGGCAGATGAGATCGGGTGTCGTGGCGATGGCGGTGCCGCGCGGCTCGGGGCCGTCCCAGGCCACAACCCATTCGTTCTGGAACGAGACCGTCAGTTCGCGCCCGGCATCGGCATCGAGCCCGCTCAGCCGCGCGGTGCCGCGCAGAAACCCCTCGGTGGTGCGGCGTTCGACATCGGTCACCTTGCCGGTGAACAGCAGCTTGGCGCCCTCGGTCTCGATCAGCGCGGCGATCGGGTCGGCGTGGCGGCGCTGCGCCTCGGCCAGCGTGCGGCCGATGCCGATGGCCTTGGTGGTGGTGAAGTGGATGCCCCAGCGCTTGACCTCGGCACCGCTGCGCGGCGCCTTGCAGGTCGAGGCGGTCGAGCCCATCTCGGTCACCATCTTGCGGCCCACGCGCTCGACCCATTTCCACGACGGCGCGGTGCGGATGATCGCCTCGATTCCGCGCACGTCGTAAAGCACATTGGGGGTCGGGCGCAGGTCGCCGATGGCCGAGGAGGTCATCTGCGCCTCGGGATAGGCGCGGCCCATGAAATCGGTATCGACCACCGGGATGCCCAGATGCGTGGCGGCCATCAGCGCCTGGATGCCGTTGCCGCCGCCGATCTCGACCGACATCACCGCGTCGAACTCCTGGCCGAGATAGTCCTGCTGGATTCTCACCGCATGGGCGCAGGCGCGGCTGTCCGAAAGGCGTTCCTGGGTGACCAGCGGCGCGCCCATGTTCGACACCACCGCCACCCGGGCGTCGTCGGGCAGGTCCATGGGCGACATCAGCGACACGCGGTGGCCGTCGGCATAGAGCCGGCGCATATTGAGCAGCGCCAGATAGGGGCTGCCGCCGCCGCCGGTGCCCAGCACCCAGGCGCCCACGGCCAGATGCTCGATCTCCTCGGCGCTGATTTCGCGCGCGGGCAGGTCGGGATAGCTGCGAGATTTCATGTGGTCAGTTCCTCCATCACCCGCGCGGCGCAGGCGACGGCCAGCACCACGGGGCGGTTGATCCGGGCGCCGATCCGCGCCTTGTCGGCGGCGGTGTAGCCCATGCAGTCCATGACGATCAGCTCCGGCTGTCCGGCGGCAAGCCTTGCGGCCGCCGCGTCGATCTCTTCCGGTGACGATCCGGGGCGCAGTGCCTCGGCCACCAGCGTGACGCCCTCGCGCTCCCATTTGCGGGTCAGTTTGCCCACCTGCTCGGGCAGCGGCACCAGCACACCCAGCCGCCCGCGCTCGAACACCGCGCCCACCACCGCATCGAGGATGCGCGAGGGGCGCAGCAGCACGCCGGCGCCTCGCAGCTCGGGAAAGGTGCCGGTGCAGGACAGCAGTGTCACGTCGAAGCCTTCGGAGGCAAGCTCGTCCAGCCGCCGCTGCACGCCCGCCGTCACCACATCGTGGCTGACGGTGATCGGCATCCCGTCGCGGCGATAGGTGAACAGCGCGCTGTCCTCGGGGCCGGGCGCGGCGGCGGTGATCTCGTCATTGCTGAGGTCGTCCAGCGCGCCGCGCTGCACCAGTTCGATGCCGGGGGACAGGACACGGGCAAGCTCGTCGGTCTGTCCCGGGCGTGGGGTCTGGCCGATGCTGACAATGGCGGCGCGGCGGGTCACGGTCATCCTTTCAGCGGCAGGTTCATGGTCAGGCAGGTGTCGAGCGGTCCGCGTTGCGAGACGGGCACGGTGAGCGTCTCGGGCAGGTTTCCAAAGCCGATCATCACCGCCACCAACGCGCTTTCGGGAATGCCGGTGAGCTCGCGCAGCGCCTGGTCCTGGGGGTATTCCTCACCCCAGTTCAGCATCACGGCGCCGAGGCCCTCGGCATGCAGCCCCAGAGCCAGCGACATGGCGAACATGCCCGCATCGACCCAGCCCTGATAGCGTTCCTCGACCTCGTACCAATGGGTGAGATCGCTGGCGACGATGGCGACACCGGAGACCTCGTGGCCGAAATTGCGGTTGCCCGACTGCATCGCCAGAACCCGCTGCACCGCCTCGGGCTCGGTCCAGATCCAGACCCGGCAGGTCTGGCGGTTGCAGCTCGAAGGGGTCATCTGCGCCGCCCGCACGGCGCGGTCGATCTTGTCGGGCGCGACCGGGCCGGGCGCGAAGCGGCGGATCGAATGGCGCGCTTCGGCGAAATCGAGGAAGTCGATCTTGCCACGGCGCTGGATCTCCTCGCGCGTGACGGTTTCGGTGCCGCCGCGCAGCGGGGCGCCCTGCCAGTCGCGCAGCGCCGCGATCTGCCCCAACTCCTGGTCGAGCGCGGCGATGTCCTGGCCGGCGCCGGCGTTGAAATCGCGATAGGCCTCCAGCGTGCGCAGCATGATCTCGCAGGTCGCATCCCAGCCGTAATGCCGGGCATAGCTGCCGAGATCGTCGCATAGCAGCGCCACCCGGTCCTTGCCGAAACCCGCGCGGGGGCTGCGCATCGACAGGCCGTATTCGAGGAAATGCCCGGTCATATGCATCCGCGAGCGCAGCGTTTCCCGCCCCTTGATGCCGGTCAGATAGGAGTGTTTCCAGAGTCGCCGCGCGTCATAGGCGGCGTTGAGCGTCAGCACCCAGGCCAGTTTCAGCCTGGCCCAAGGGCCCACGATCCGCGCGCCCTTGGGCTGGGCGGGGGCCATTGCGGCGGGCCCTCGCGTGGGGGCGGCGGATGTTTCGGTGGCGGTCATGGCGGGGCCTTGCGGGGCTCGGATCAGATGCCCGAAGTGTGGGCCCCGCGCCCGTCCGGGATCAATTCGGGACAAACCCGTAGGGGCAGACCCCGCGATGTTCCGCTTCTGCCGAAAAAAGCGGCGCCCTTGCGGGCGCCGCTGGCGGGGCTGGGTTTTCCACGCGGTGCTTGGGCGCGCGCCGTCAGACGCGCTCGAGCGCGATGGCGATGCCCTGACCGACGCCGATGCACATGGTGGCCAGTGCGCGCCGGCCGCCGCCATGCGCCAGTTCCAGCGCCGCCGTGCCGGCGATCCGCGCGCCCGACATGCCGAGCGGATGGCCCAGCGAGATCGCGCCGCCGTTGCGGTTCACGCGCGGGTCGTCATCGGCGATCCCGAGCGCGCGCAGCGTTGCGAGGCTCTGGCTGGCGAAGGCCTCGTTCAGCTCGATCACGTCGAAATCGCTCTGGCTCAGGCCGAGACGGGCCATCAGCTTGCGGCTGGCGGGGACCGGGCCGACGCCCATGATGCGCGGCGGCACCCCGGCCGCGGCGCCGCCGAGCACGCGCGCCACCGGGGTCAGGCCGTGGCGGTGGGCCGCCGCCTCCGATGCAAGGAGCAGCGCTGCCGCCCCGTCGTTGACGCCGCTGGAATTGCCCGCCGTCACCGATCCGCCCTCGCGGAACGGCGTCGGCAGTCTGGCCAGCGCCTCGAGCGAGCTGTCGCGCGGATGTTCGTCCCGCGAGACGCTCACCGGCGGTCCCTTGCGCTGCGGCACCTCCACCGGCGCGATCTCGATGTCGAGCCGCCCGTTTTCCTGCGCCGCGCGGGCCTTGATGTGGCTGCGCAGGGAAAAGGCATCCTGATCGGCGCGCGAGACACCGTATTCCTCGGCCACGTTCTCGCCGGTCTCGGGCATGGAATCGACGCCGTATTGCGCCTTCATCAGCGGGTTCACCAGCCGCCAGCCAATGGTCGTGTCATACACCGCGCCGGCGCGGCTGAAGGCGCGGTCGGCCTTGGGCATCACGAAAGGCGCACGCGACATGCTTTCGACGCCGCCGGCCAGGATCAGCTCGGCCTCTCCGGCCCTGATGGCGCGGCTGCCGGCCAGGATCGCGTCCATCCCCGAACCGCAGAGACGGTTGATTGTCGTGCCGGGCACCTCGACCGGCAGGCCCGCCAGAAGCAGCGACATGCGCGCCACGTCGCGGTTGTCCTCGCCGGCCTGGTTGGCGCAGCCGAAGACGACATCGTCGACCGCCCCCCAATCGACCGCTGCATTCCGCGCCATCAGCGCGCGCAGCGGGATGGCGCCCAGATCGTCGGGACGCACCGAGGAGAGCGCGCCGCCGAAGCGGCCGATCGGGGTGCGGATGTAATCGCAGAGAAAAACCTCGGTCATGGTTGCATCTCCGTCGCGGTATGTGCGGCTGCGGGGCCGTTCGCAGGCCGCCCGGCGGGCGGTTGCGGGAGCGGGCCCGGCACGGGCCGAGCGTCCTCGGATGGGCGGGCGATATGTCTCGTCATGAGATCCTCCTATGGGGGTTGCGGGGGGATCCTCTGCCGCGTCACGCGGCGCTGTGAAGTGTATTTGTGCGCATTGCGCTTTTTGTTCATAATGTGTATTCCCATGTCTAAATGGCGAACAAAACCGACATCATTGCCTCGATGCTCAAGGGATTGCGCGTGATCGAGACCTTCAGCGCCGAGCGTCCGCGACTCGCCATCGCCGAGGTGGCCGAGCTGACGGGGCTCGACCGGGCAACCGCGCGGCGCTGCCTGCTGACGCTGCATGAGGGCGGCTATGCCACCTATGACGGCAAGTTCTTCACGCTCACGCCGCGCGTGCTGCGGCTGGGCATGGGGGCGCTGGCGGCGCTGCCGCTGGCGCAGCTCGTGCAGCCCTGGCTGGACCAGCTTTCCGAGCAGATCGGGCAATCGACCTCGGTCTGCATCCTCGACGACACCGACATCGTCTATATCGCCCGGGCGGCGCAGCGCCGGGTGATGTCGATCGGGCTGATGCCGGGCTCGCGGCTGCCGGCGCATTGCACCTCGATGGGCCGGGTGCTGCTGGCGGCGCTGCCCGAGGAGGAGGCGCGGGCGATTGTCGAACGCTCGGATCTGAGCCCGCGCACCCCGGTCAGCCTGACCGATCCCGAAGAGATCATGCAGCGGCTCGTGCAGGTGCGGGCGCAGGGCTATGCGCTCAACGATCAGGAGGTGGAGCTGGGGCTGCGGTCGCTTGCGGTGCCGCTGATCTCGGCGCGGGGCCGGGTGGTGGGGGCGATGAACACCGGCGTCGCGGCGGTGCAGGGCGATGCGGACGAGATGGTGCGCCTCTATCTGCCCGCGCTGACGAAGGTGCAGGAGGGGCTGCGCCGGATCCTGCCGTGACTTTCGGAGCGACAGTTCCGCAATTAAATATTATATTTCAGTGCATTGTGGTGGTGTCTTGATGATCCGCGCGAGCGGGTCGCATCTACGCCCGAGCGGGCGAAGACGGCCCTTCGCCGGGCGGGCACCGGGTCAGAACAGCAGGCTGGCGCAAAGCCCCAGCAGGATCGGCGCGGGAAGCGAGATAAGCACCCGCGCAAGGGTGAATTGCCTGCCCATCAGCGGCACCTCGTAGCTGAGCGTGCGCACCATCGAGACCAGCGACCAGGCGGTGATATAGGCGACAAGCGCGCCGGCCCCGGCGCCGGCCTTGAGCGCCGAGGCGCCGATGGCGAAGGCCACGAAGGGCCCGCCGGGGGTGAGCAGGCCGAAGCCCGAGGCGATCAGGATGCCCTGAAGCCCGGATTGCGCGCTGAGCCAGCGCTGGACGAAGGCTTCGGGCAGCAGCGCGGCCAGGAACCCTGCGCCCACAAGCCCCACCACCAGACGCGGCAGCATGAAAAGAAAGGTCTCGGTGGCGCGGCGGTACAGCTCGGGCCGCGCTTCGGGCGCGGTGCGGTTGAGATGCGCCAGCGCCCAGAGCGCGGCGCCCCAGATCAGGATCGTGCCGATCAGGATATTCACTCCGCCTGCCTCCGTGCCCGGTGCCGCACCGCCGCGCGCAGCCCGAGGCCCAGAAGGATCGGCACCGGCAGGCTGAGCAGTACCCGCAGCAGCACCAGATCGGGCGGCAGGAAAGTCAGCTCCCAGACGATCGTCCGGTTGAGCCCCAGCAGGATCCAGCCGGTCACCATCGCCACGCCCGCCGCCAGATCGGCCCCGGCGCTCATCAGCCCGAGGGTCAGCGGAAAGGTCACCGCCGGCCCGCCGGGGATCACCGCCCCCGCCGTGGCGGCGATGGCCAGCCCGCGAATGCCGCTTTCGGGCCCCACATGCCGCAGCACCTTGTCCTTGGGCAGCACCAGCGCCAGCGCCGTGGCCAGCAGGACACCCGCCGCGATCTTCGGCAGAAGCAGCAGCGCCAGCCCCAGATCCGACAGCAGGATGTCGCGGAACCGTTCCCAGCCTTGGGTGACCAGCACGCCGGTGCCGCTGCACAGCGCGATGGCCAGAACGAAGAAAAAGCCGCCATCGAACAGGCGGCGCCGGGGGCGGGGATCGGGAGACATGACACCTTGGGTGGTCGTGAAAGCTGGGCGCAAGGTACCTCCGGATGTTTCCGGCGCCACAGGATTTTGTGGCATTTGCCTGTGGGTAAAACATACGGATGAATTTTCCGGATTGGTAAGTTGTTGATTTGAAATGAAACAGGCGCAGAGCCGTCATCAACCCGAAACAATCGGGACGCAAAGAATTCGCCAAACTGCAATCTGCCGGAGTCATTCGGACGACAGGGAGGGCCGCAAGGGGCGATCGCAGCCCCGATCCAACCGGAGACCTCCCGATGTTGAAACGCCTCAAGACCTTTCTGGCGGCCACCGCGCTGTCGCTGACGGCGGTTTTGCCCGCCGCGGCGCAGGACGACCGCCCCGATCTCACCGTTGCGGTGAACAACCTGCCCGACAGCCTCGAAAGCATCGAAGAGATGGGCAACGTCGCCGTGCGCATCACTTATTCGATGTTCGACAGCCTGATCCGCCGCGATTTCCTGGCCGACGGCTCGGGCACCGCCTCCAAGCTGGTGCCGGGCCTTGCCGAAAGCTGGACCCGCATCGACGACCGCACGCTCGAGCTGACGCTGCGCCAGGGCGTGACCTTCCATGACGGCTCGGAACTCACCTCCGACGATGTGGTGTTCTCGTTCAATGCCGGGCGCGGCCATGGCTACGACCCGCTGATCGGCGGCGCCAAACGGTTCATGCTGACCGTCAGCCATATCGAGCCGGTGGACAAATACACCGTGCGCGTCGTCTCGAAAGAGCCCGATGTGCTGCTGGAACAGCGCCTTGCGGGCTATGCCTTCTGGGTGGTCGAGAACAAGAGCTACCTGACCATGGGCAAGGACGCCTTTGCCCGCAAGCCGGTCGGTACCGGCCCCTATAAGATGGATGAATGGGTCGATGGCGAATATATCCGCCTCGTCTCGCATGACGATTATTTCGGCGGCAAGCCGACCGCGAAATCGGTGACCTTCGTGCAGGTGCCGGAAGTGTCGGCGCGGATCGCGGGGCTGGTGTCGGGCGAATACGACATCGCGGTGAACATCCCGCCGGATCAGATCCCGGTGATCGAGGGCTATGACGACCTCAAGGTCGAACAGATCGTGCTCGACAACACCCATATGCTGGTCTTCTTCAACGACGGCCCGACCGCGCATAAGGAAGTGCGTCAGGCGCTGAGCCTCGCCATCAATCGCGACCTGCTGCGCGAGGCGCTCTGGGGCGGCAAGAACTACACGCCCAACGGCCACCAGCTTCCGTCCTATGTGATGTATATCGAGGACTACCCCGCCTTCGAATACAACCCCGAGAAGGCGCGGCAGATCCTCGCCGAGTGCAACTGCTACAACGGCGAGGAAATCGTCTACAAACTGCCGCTGAACTATTACCTGCTGTCGCTGGAAGCGGCGCAGGCGATGCAGCAGATGTGGCGCGAGGTCGGTCTGAACGTCACGCTTCAGCCGGTCGAGAACTGGTCGCAGGTGCGTGACCCCGACCAGCCGGTGAACATCCGTCCCTGGTCCAACACCCACCGTCTTCCCGACCCGACCGGCAGCTTCGTGCCGCAATGGGGCAAGGAAAGCGACATCCAGAACGACGCACAAAAGCCCGTGCGCAGCTGGCAGGCGCCCGAGCGTTTCAATGCGCTTCAGGACACCATCATCACCGCGACCGATTGGGATGCGCGTCAGGCGGCCTATCGCGAGGCGCTGGACATCTGGACCGACGAGGCCCCGGGCACCATGCTTTACAACCCGCTCGAGACCTATGCGCTGCGTCGGGACATCGGCTGGAAGCCCTATGCGCTCTATTACATGGACCTGCGCCCCTACAACCTGACCTTCGGCGACGCTCCCAACAACTGAGCCTTGCCCGCCCCGGCGCGCGGTCGCGCGCGCCGGGGATTTCGCTATTTCCCGAAAGTCCGAAATGCTGTTTTCCGCCGAAAACCTCTCGGTCGAGATCGACCGTCCCCTCCGCGATCCCGTGTCCCCGGTGCGCGGCGTGAGCTTCTCCCTCGATGCCGGCATGACGCTGGCGCTGGTGGGAGAATCCGGCTGCGGCAAGTCGATGACCTGCCTTGCCATCGCGGGGCTGCTGCCCAAGCGCGGCCGGATCTCCGGCGGGGCGCTGAAACTCGACGGGCAGGACCTTTGCGCGCTGCCCGAGAACGAGGCGCAGGCGCTGCGCCGCCGCCATCTGTCGAGCGTGTTTCAGGACGCCACCGGCGGGCTGAACCCGGTGCGCAGCATCGGCTGGCAGGTGGCCGAGGCGGTGCGGCTGCGCAAGGGCGCCACGCGGCACGAGGCCCAGGCCGAGGCGGTGCGCCTGCTGGGCCGCGTCGGCCTGCCGGACCCGGAGCGCCGGGCGCGCGAATATCCGCATCAGTTCTCCGGCGGCATGAACCAGCGCGCCATGATCGCGCTCGCCATCGCAGGCAACCCGCGCCTGCTGATCGCCGACGAGGCGACCACGGCGCTGGACGTGACGCTTCAGGCGCAGATCCTCGACCTGATCGCCGATCTGCGCAGCAGCCTCGGCATGGGGGTGATCTTTGTCACCCACGATCTTGGCCTTGTCGCCCAGACCGCCGACCGCGTGGCGGTGATGTATGCGGGGCGCATCGCTGAACGCGCCGATGTGGCCGATCTTTTTGCCGCGCCGCGCCACCCCTACGCCCACGGGCTGCTGTCCTCGCTGCCCGAGCGGCAGGCGCAGGGCGGGCGGCTCGCCACCATCCCCGGCACCGTGCCGCCCATCGACGCGTTGCCCGGCGGCTGCGCCTTTGCGCCGCGCTGCCCGCGCGTCAGCGACCGCTGCGGGCAGGAGATGCCCGAACTGGCGCTTGGTGCCGCTTGCCATCATCCGCTGCCGCCCGGCCGCGCCGCCGCGACGATCCGCGAAAGAGAGTTCTCATGACGGCCCTTCTGCGCGCAGAGGATCTGCGCAAATCCTATCAGGTGGGGCGGGGCGGTCTCTTCCGCCGCGCCCGCCGCTTCAATGCCGTGGATGGCGTCTCGCTGACGCTGAACCGGGGCGAGACGCTGGGGGTCGTGGGCGAATCCGGCTGCGGCAAATCCACCCTCTCGCGGCTGGTGCTGGGGCTCAGCCCGCATGACAGCGGCGAGATCACCTTCGACGGCGCCCCGCTGCCCGACGAGGGCAGCGACGACTGGCGTCATCTGCGCCGCCGCATGCAGCTGGTCTATCAGGATGCCGCGGGCGCGCTTGACCCGCGCCAGAGCATCGGCACCCAGATCGCCGAGCCGCTGAAGATCCACAACCTGCCGCCCGAGCGCGCCGAACAGGCGCTGGCCGATGTCGGCCTTCCGCAAGCCATGGCGGCGCGTCATCCGCATGAGCTGTCGGGCGGCCAGCTCCAGCGCGTGGTGATCGCCCGCGCGCTGACGCTGGAGCCGGAGCTCATGGTGATGGACGAGCCGGTCTCGGCGCTCGACGTGTCGATCCAGGCGCAGATCGTCAATCTGATCCAGGATCTCCAGCAGGCGCGGGGCATGGCCTATCTCTTTGTCAGCCATGATCTTTCCATCGTTCATCATGTCGCGGACCGGGTGGCGGTGATGTATCTCGGTCAGGTGGTCGAGGAGGCGCCGAAAGCGGCGTTCTACACCCGCGCCCTGCATCCCTATTCGAAGGCGCTGCTTGCCGCCGTGCCGGTGCCCGATCCCGCCACGCGGGGCCGCGCCGCGCCGCGCATCGGCGACCCGCCCAACCCGGCCGCGCCGCCGACCGGCTGCCGCTTTCACCCGCGCTGCCCGCACGCCACCGAGCAATGCCGCGTCGAGGCACCGGCGCTGCGCGATTTCGGCGGGCGCCGCGCCGCCTGCCACCGCATCGAGGAGCTTAGCCAATGACCTGGATCCTGCTGAAACTGCTGCGCGCGCTGGTCACCATGGGGCTGGTGCTGACCTTTGTCTTCTTTGTGCTGCGCCTCTCGGGCGACCCGACGCTGGTGCTGCTGCCCGACGATGTGGATCAGGCGACGCGCGAGTTCTACCGCGCCAAATGGGGGCTCGATGCGCCGCTCTGGGAGCAGTACACCAGCTATCTGCGCGCGCTGTTGCAGGGCGATTTCGGCATCTCCTTCCGCAACAATATCGACGCCTTTCAGGTGGTCTGGGACCGGGTGCCCAAGACCGCGCTGCTGGGCGGCACCGCCATCGCCATCGCGCTGCTGATCGGCATGCCGCTGGGGGTGCTGGCGGCGGTCTACCGCGACAGCTGGCTCGACCGCACCGTCATGAGCATCGCCGTCTTCGGCTTTTCCATGCCGAATTTCTTCCTCGGCATCCTGCTCATCCTGATCTTTTCGCTGAAGCTGCGGGTGCTGCCCTCGTCCGGCTCGGGCACCTGGGCGCATCTCATCATGCCCGCCGCGACGCTCGGCACCGGCTTTGCCGCGCAGATCGCCCGCTATACGCGGTCGTCGATGATCGACGTGCTGTCGAAACCCTATATGCGCACCGCGCGGTCCAAGGGCGCGGGGCTGACGCGGCGGGTGAGCCAACACGCGCTGCCCAACGCCTCGGTGCCGGTGGTGACGATCCTCGGCATCAAGGTGGGCGAGATGCTGGGCTGGGCGGTGGTGACCGAGACGGTCTTTGCCTGGCCGGGCATCGGGCGGCTGCTGACCAGCGCCGTGGCCTCGCGCGATCTGGCGGTGGTGCAATGCATCATGATCCTGCTCGCCTTCACCATGGTGGCGGCGAATATGGTGGTGGATCTGGTCTATGGCTGGCTTGACCCGAGGGTCCGCGTCGGCGCGAGGGCACAGGCATGAGCGCGCTCGACCGTCCCGCGCTGCCCGCCCGCCGCTGGGTCTGGCTGGCCACGCTGTCGCGCCTGCCGGTGATGGTGAGCGTGGCGGCGGGCTTCATGCTGCTGATGCTCTTCGTCACCGTCTTCGCGCAGGTGATCCAGCCCTATGCCTTCGACCATGTGGACCTGATGAACCGCATGACCCCGCCGGTGCCGTTGGCAGGCGCCACATGGGCGCATCCCATGGGCACCGACACGCTGGGCCGCGATCTTTTCTCGCGGCTGCTGGTGGCGGCGCAGACCTCCATGCTGCTGTCGATCCTCGGCACCTGCCTTGGCGCCGTGATGGGGATCGCGCTGGGCTTTCTTGCCGCCCACAAGGGCGGGCTCTGGGACGAGGTCATCATGGCGCTGGTGGATTTTCAGGCCGCCATGCCCTGGTTCATCATCGCGCTCGCCATCCTTGCCTTCATGGGCAATTCCATGGCGGTCTTCATCGCCATCATGGGGCTTTACGGCTGGGAGACCTATGCCCGCATCACCCGTGGCCTCGTGCTGAGCGCGCGCGAGCAGGGCTATGCGCTGGCGGTGCGCGGGCTCGGCGCGAAACCGCGCCGGGTCTACCTGCATCACATTCTGCCCAATATCGCCGGGCCGCTGATCGTGCAGCTCACGATCAACTTCCCCAACACCATCCTGTTCGAGACCTCGCTGAGCTTTCTCGGCCTCGGCATCCGCCCGCCGATGACCTCGCTCGGCCAGATGCTGGGGGAGGGGCGCGACTACCTGATCAACGCATGGTGGCTCGCGGTCATCCCCGGACTGGTGATCTTTCTCACAACGCTCAGCATGTCCGTCCTCGGCGACTGGCTGCGCGTGAAACTCGACCCCTCGCTGGAGACCTGACCCATGACCCAATCCGATACCCTCGTCCGCGAGGACACAGCCGCCACCGGCACCATCGTCGCCACCGGCTTCAACACCGGCGCCGAGAGCGATCTGAGCAAGCTCGACGCGCGGCTGGCGCATATGGCCGAGATCGGCTGCACCGGCGCCGAGATCACCGCCACCGGGCTTGACGCCGTGGTGTCCTGCCGCCTGCTGTCCGACCGCGTGGCGCAGATCCGCGAGATCATGGCGCGCTATCCGCTCAGCTATTCCATGCACGCGCCCATCGCCATCAACCTGATGGACGAGGCGCATGGCGACCTGATGCAGAAGGCCGCAACGGTCTCCATGGAACTGGCCGCCGAGATCGGCGCGGGCGCGGTGGTCATCCATCCCGGCCGTTGCCATCCGGCGGATTGGGAGGCGCGGTCGACCACGCTTTTGGCGCAGGAGCTGGAGCGCCTGCACCCCGTCGCCGACCGCGCGGCAGAGCTGGGCGTGGCCATCGCCTATGAGAATATCTCGCCCAACCGCCGGGTGATCGACGGGCTCGAGACCTCCTATTCGCTCGACCCGCGCCAGCTTGGCGCGCAGCTTGCCGCGCTCGATCACAAGGCGGTCTTTGCCTGCCTCGACATCAGCCACGCCCAGCAGGGCGCGGTGCTTTGGGGCTTCGACATGATCGAGGCCTGCGCGGCGCTGTCGCCCTGGATCGGGCATATCCATTATTCCGACAGCACCGGCCTGCCGGCGAGCTTTCCCTGGACGCAGGAGGGCGAGAAGCATTTCCTCGGCGCCGGCGACATGCACGCGCCCAAGGGCTTTGGGTCGGTGGATTTCGAGGCGCTGGCCGCGCGGCTCACGGTGCGCCCGGGCACGCGCATCGTCATCGAGATCAAACGGAATTTTCACAACCACGCGGAACGGGCGACCTTGCTTGCGGCCCAGGATTTCGCGCGGCGCGTCAATGGAGCTGCGGCATGACCACACATATCGACAAGGCGGTTGTCGTCGTTTTCGACGGGCTGCGCCCGGATCTCATCGACGATGCCATGCCCAACCTGCGCGCCTTTGCCGACGAGAGCCTGCGCTTTACCAATGCGCGCTCTGTCTTTCCGTCGCTCACGCGGGTCTGCACCACGAGCCTTGCCACCGGGAGCTGGCCGGAGCGCCACGGCATCGTCGGCAACGCCTTTCACATGCCCGAGGTGGTGCCGGGCCGGCCGCTCGATACCTCGGATTTCACCCATCTCGCGCGGATGCGCGAAGTGCTGGGCGAGATCGTCACGACCGACAGTCTGGGACAGGCGCTGGCCCGCGCGGGCAAACGCATGGCGACGGTGCATGCGGGCTCGCCCGGGTCGGCCTTTCTGGTGAACCATGACGCGGCGCGCAACGGGCATTGGACCTTTTCCGTGCATGGCGCCGACAAGACCCAGACGCCCGAGGCGGTGGAGCGTGCCATCGCCGCCTGCGGCCCTCTGCCGGGGGGAGAGATCCCGAAGGTGGACGCGGTGGCCTATGCGGGCCGCGTGATGCGTGAGCTGGCCATCGCGCAGGACCGCGCCGATGTCGCCTGGCTCTGGCTGCCCGAGCCCGACACCTCGTTCCACTACCGCGAGATCGGCTCGGAAGCGAGCCGCGAGGCGCGCCGGGCCGCCGATCTGGTCTTTGGCGAGATCGTCCACCAGATCCGCAGCGGGCCGGAATCCGAGCGCACCGCAATTGTCGCGCTGTCGGATCACGGTCAGATCTCGACGGTGGAAGAGATCGACCTCGGCGCCGATCTGACTGCCGCCGGGCTCAGCGCCAGTTCGCGCCCCGGAGCAGAGACGAAATTCGCCATGACCGACGGCGCGGCGGGTGAGCTGCGTGCGCTCGACGGCGATCCGGGCCTTCTGCGGGCGGCGGTTTCCTTTCTTCGGGAACATCCGAAGGTTGCTGCGGTCTTTGCCCGCGATGCGCTCTGCGACGAGCTGCCGGGCGCGTTGCCGCAATCGCTGGTGCGCCACGGTCATGCCCGCCAGCCGGATCTGTTCTATGTGATGCGCTCGGACGAGGCGCCCGACGCCTACGGCATTACAGGCCGCAGGGCTTACACCGGCGGCGTGCCGCTGGGCGGTGGCATGCATGGCGGGCTCAACCGCCACGAGATGGCCACGACGATGATCTGGCAGGTGCCGGGCGGCCGCACCGGCCACGAGACGGCGCCGGCGGCGCTGGTCGATGTGGCGCCGACGCTGGCGGCGCTGATGGGGCTTGCGCTCTCCGCCGATGGCCGTGCGCTGCCGCTGATGGCGGCAGAGACCGAAGCAGCACGGGTTCTGGAAACGCCGGGGCAGGGCGGCGATGGCGCGTTTGTGCTGCGCCGGATGGCGCAGGGCGGGCGGATCTACCTCGATTGTCTCGAAGCGGCGGGCGATGCCCGCTAAGGCGGGGGCGGGCGCGGCGATGGTTTCTTTCAACTGTCATCGCCGCGTCACGCCCCCGTCATGCGGAGCCGCCACTGGTCAAATCATCCGAATGAATTTGCGGGAAGAGTGATGGCGAAATCGGGCAATTGGGAACGCGCGCGCGACTGGATCACCCGGAACATCGAAAGCGAGGCGCTGGCGGACGGCGATCGCCTGCCGACCGAGGGGGATATCCAGCGTCTGACCGGCGTCGGGCGCCACTCGGTGCGCCGCGCCGTCGCGATGCTGGCCGCCGAAGGGGTGCTGAGCGTCGAGCAGGGGCGCGGCACCTTCGTGCGCGCCAAGCCGCCGATCCTCTACCGCATCGGCGCGCGCACCCGGTTCCGCGAAAACCTGATGTCGCAGGGGGTGACCCCCTCGGGCGACGCGATCGCCGCCGGCATCGTGCCGGCCTCGGCCGAGGTGGCGCAGGCGCTGGGGCTTGCCCCCGGCGCGCAGGTGCACCGTGTGCTGCGCCGCAACCGCGCGGATGGCCGGCCGATCAGCCTGGCCCGCGCCTTTCACGACGCCGCGCGCTTCCCCGACCTCGGCGCGCGGCGACAGCAGGGGATCTCGGTCACCGATATCTATCGCGATTACGGGATCCCCGAATATCACCGGCTGGAAACCAGCTTTTACGCCCGCCTGCCCGATGGCTGGGAAGCGCGCGAGCTGGAACAGTCGGCAGAGCAACCGGTCATCGTCATGTGCAAGACCGACATCGACGAGGCCCGCCGCCCCATCGGCTTTTCCGAGTCGATCTGGTCCGCCGGACGGGTGCGGTTTTCGCTGGAGCCCGATCATGACTGAGACCGTGTCCCCCCTCGCGCCCTCGGAGCGGCTGTCCGTGCTGGCGCGCATGACCCCGGCGCGGCTTGCCGCCGAGGCCGAGGCGCTGCTGCCCGAGCTGGGCGAGATCGAGGTGCTGCAAAGCCGCAGCGGGCTGGTCATGCTGCCGATGCGGGACACGGTGATGGGCACCGATTTCCATCTCGGCGAGGTGCTGGTGAGCGAGGCGCATATCCGGCTGCCCGGCGGGGTGCAGGGCTATGGGATGATCACCGGCCACGATCTGGAACGCGCCATGGCCATGGCGGTGATCGACGCGGGGTTTGCGGCGGGGATCGGCGGCGCGCGCCTGCCCGCGGCGGTTGCGGAAGAGGCCGCGCGTCAGGCCGCCGAGGACCGCGAGACCCTGCGCGAGATCGAGGCCACCCGCGTCAATATGGAGACCTTCTGATGCAGAGCGCCCCGCAACCGGATGCCAGAGAGATCCGGGACAATGCCAGCTTTCACGCGCTGATGATGGCGCTGTCCCGTCCCGGCGAGGTCCAGACCCTGCCGGAGGCCGGGTTTGCGCCGCTGGCGCAGGCTCTGCTCGACCGGGAATGCCGGGTCTTTGCCGATGACGACGCGCTTGTCCCGGTGCTGCGCGCCACCGGCGCGGCACTGGTGCCGCTGGCCGAGGCCGATCACCTGTTTGTCGCGCTCGACAGCGCGGCGGCGGTGCGGGCGCTGGCGGGGGCGGCGGTGGGGTCGTTCCTCTATCCCGATCAGGGGGCGACGGTGATCGCACCGGCGCAGATCGGCGTCGGCCCGGCGCTGACCCTGACCGGGCCCGGCATCGAGGGCCGCCGCACATTGCGGCTGGGCGGCGTCGATCCGGCGCTGTGGGAGGCGCGGCGGCGGCTCTGCCGCTATCCCGAAGGCGTCGATCTGTTTTTTGTGGACGGCCGGCAGATCGTGGGGCTGCCGCGCTCTACTGCGGTCGCGGAGGGCTGAGCGATGGCTTATGTGGCAACCCGTGGTGGCGAACGCGCCATCGAACAGGCCGAGCGGCTTTACCGCGCGCAGATGGGCGAGATCACGCCCGCGCGCGTGGCCGAGATCGAGCGCGCCCTGCCGCACCTGATCGACCGGGTGATGGGCGAGGCCTCGCTTTATGCCCCCGATCTGGCGGCGCTGGCACTGGCGCAGTCGGGGGGCGATCTTTACGAGGCGCTGCTGCTGCTGCGCGCCTGGCGCAGCACCCAGCCGCGGTTGCAGACCGCCGCGCCGGTGACGCAGGAGGTGACGCTGACCCACCGCCGCATCTCGGCGGCGTTCAAAGATATTCCCGGCGGTCAGATCCTCGGGCCGACGCTGGATTACAGCCACCGGCTGCTGGCGACCGAGGTGCTCGAGGGCGCGCGCTTTGTGCCGGCGCCTGTCGAGAAGGCGGCGCGCCCCGCGCCCGCCTGCCACCCGTCGCTGGCCGACTGGCAAAAGGCGCAGGGGCTGGTCGAGGCACCCGCGCTGGCGCCGGTCGCGCGCGACGCGATCCCCGATCTCACCAAAGAGCCGCTGCTCTTCCCCGCCAAGCGCGCCCATACGCTGCAAAGCCTGGCTCGCGCCGATACCGGCGGGATGCTGGCGCTCGGATATTCGGCCATGCGCGGCTATGGCAACGCGCATCCCACGGTGAACGAGCTGCGGCTGTCGGAGGCCGAGGTGATCGTGCGCCATCCGGACGGCACGGAGTTCAGCGCCGGACGGGTGAAGACCAGCCAGGCCGAGGTGGTGACGACGAAGGGCGAGGGCAAGCTGCGGCTGGGCTTTTGCGCTACGCTGGGTTGGAACGAGGTCAAGACCATCGCGGGCGCCACGCTGGACCTGAACGCGCCGGGCGCGCCCAAGGGCTCGCCGGTGAACGAGGAGTTCTTCCTCTATCACACCGAGCCGGTCGAAAGCTCGGGCTTCTGCATCCACTTCAAACTGCCGCATTACGTGACCTTCCAATCCTCGCTCGACGCGCTGCGCGATGCGAAGAAACGGCGCGAGACGACGGAGGAACCGGCATGAGCCTCGACACGCTCACACGGCCCTGGAAGGCGTTTTCCTACGGCTTTCTGGATGCGTCTGCCAAACGCGAAATGCGCCGCAAGATCCTCAAAGCTATCGCGGTTCCGGGCTGCCAGATGCCCTATGCCAGCCGCGAGGTGCCGATTGCGCGCGGCTGGGGCACCGGGGGCTTGCAGGCCACGCTGACGCTGGTCCATCCGGGCTCGGTCGTCAAGGTGATCGACCAGGGCGCAGACGACAGCGTCAATGCCGCCTCGATCCGGCGCTTCATCGCGCGGGTCTCGGGCGCGGCGACCACGCTGGATACGCTGGAGGCGACGATCCTCCAGTCGCGCCACCGGGTGCCCGAGGAAAAGCTGCGCTCCGATCAGGTGCTGGTCTTGCAGGTGCCCAATCCCGAGCCGCTGCGCCCGGTGGAGCCCAATATGTCCGTCGCGCGCCAGATGCATGCGGATGCGGATTACGGGCGGATGTGGTTGCAGCTTTACGAACAGATCGTGCGCTCGGGCCGGGTGATGCAGGGCGCGTCCTACCCCTCGCTGGTGAACGGGCGCCATGTGATGACGCCCTCGCCGATCCCGCGCTGGGACGTACCCAAGCTGAACATGGCGGAGCATCTGACAATTCTCTCGGCGGGGCGGGAAAAGCGGCTCTTTGCGGTGCCGCCCTTCACCCGGGTGGAGCCCCTGGTCTTCGACGATGTGCCCTACCGGGTCGAGGAGCACGGCGCGCTGAGCTGTCATCGCTCGGGCGCGCTGGGGTTCTTCATGAACGAGATCCCGCAGGAGGACGGCACGGCGCGATACGAGATCTCGGACAGCCAGCTCGGGGTCAAGCATCTGGACGGTGAGGCACCGGGCGAGACCTGGTATCGGGACGGGGAGTTTGCGACATGACCCTGCTGCGAGAGGCGCCCCGGCTGGTTCAGGCACAGCCTTTGCTGCGCATGGAGCGGGTGCACAAGCGCTATGGCGATGTGGTGGCGCTCGAGGATGTCTCGGCCGAGGTCTATCCCGGCGAGGTGCTGGGCATCGTTGGCGAAAGCGGCTCGGGGAAATCGACGCTGCTGCGGATGATGAATCTCGAGGATCTGCCGGATGCGGGCCATTACCGGCTCGACCTGCCGGGGGTGCCGGAGGATCTGTTCACGCTCGACGGCTATGCGCGGCGCATGCTGCGCGCGCATCATATCGGCATCGTCTATCAGAACCCGCATCTCGGGCTGCTGATGAAGAACTCCTCCTCGGGCAATGTCGCCGAACGGCTGCTGATCGCCGGTGAGCGGCGGTTTGCGGTGCTGCGGGACAAGGCGCGCGATGCGCTCGCGGCCTCGGAATTCCCGCTCGACCGGATGGATGCGCCGCCCGTCGAACTGTCGGGCGGGATGCAGCAGCGGGTGCAGCTTGCCAAGGCGATCGCGCTGGAGCCGGCGGTGCTGCTGCTCGACGAACCGACCACCGGGCTCGACGTGAGCGTGCAGGCGCTGGTGCTGGACACGCTGAAACGTCTGCAACGCGAGCGGCGGATCACCATGGTGATCGTCAGCCACGATCTTGGGGTGATCCGCACCATGGCCGACCGGGTCATCGTCATGCGCCGGGGGCTGGTGGTCGAGGCCGGGCTGGTCGATCAGGTCTTTCAGGACCCGCAGGCGGCCTACACCCAGGCGCTTGTCCATGCCAAGCTGTGAAAGGGTCCAGATGAGACGCGACCGCTCCAGGGGCGCAAATTCCTTCGAAGGAATTTGCAAGAGTTTTCGAAAACTCTTGCCCGCCCGGCCCGAACCTTGCCGCGAAACCGGAGGACGCCGGAAATGACACAGCCCATCCTGCGGGTCGAGCGCCTTGCCAAGAGCTTCCGGATGCACCACCTGGACCGCACGCTGCACGCGTTCGAGGGGCTGAGCTTTGATCTGCACCCCGGCGAGTTCGTGCTGCTTTCGGGCCCCAACGGCGTTGGCAAATCGACGCTGCTGCGCACGCTCTACCGCTCCTATCTGCCGGTGGCGGGGCGCATTCTCTACGACGCGCCCGAAGGTCGGATCGACCTTGCCACCGCGGCGGATGTCGATGTGGCGCTGCTGCGGGCTCGGGAGATCGGCTTTGTCACCCAGTTCCTGACGGCGCGGCCGCGGGTGGCGGCCGAGGATCTTGTGGCCGAGCCGCTGCGCCGTGCCGGCCGGGACGCCGCGAGCGCGCGCGTCGAGGCGCGCCGCTGGCTCGCCGAATTCGGTGTGAAGCCGGAGCTCTGGCGCGCCTATCCCACCACCTTCTCGGGCGGTGAACAGCAGAAGGTCAACCTCGCCCGGGCGCTGATCCTGCCGCAGCGGCTGCTGCTGCTCGACGAGCCCACCGCCTCGCTCGACGCGGGCGCGCGGGGGGCGCTGGTGCGGCGGCTCGAGGCCCTGAAACAGCAAGGTGTCGCGATGATAGGGGTGTTTCACCATCCCGGCGATGTCGCGGCGCTGATCGACCGGGACATCCGGCTTGACCCCAAGGAGATTGCCCATGTGGCTGAGTGACTTTCGCATCGTCCTGCACGACCGGGTGATCGATGGCGGCGCGCTGCGCCTGGAAGACGGCAAGATCGCCGAGCTGTCCGAGACCCCGGTGCCCGGTGCCGCGCTGCAGGGCGATGGGCTGCTGCTGATGCCCGGCTTCGTCGATATGCATGGCGACATGATCGAGCGCGAGGTGGAGCCCCGCCCCAATGTCCGGATGCCGATGGAGCTGGGGCTGCGCGATCTCGACCGCCGGTTGAAGGTTGCGGGCGTGACCACCGGCTATGCCGCCGTCAGCTTCAACCCGAAATCCGCCTATGGTCATCTGCGCAGCTACGAGCATTCCAAGGCCATGCTGCGCGCGCTCAAGGGCATGCGCCAGACGCTCAAGGTGGATCACCGGGTGCATGCGCGGTTCGAGGTGAACTACCCCGGCGCGCTGGAGGTGATCGAGGAGTTGATCGCCGAGGGCACCGTCGATCTGGTCTCGCTCACCGATCACACGCCGGGGCAGGGCCAGTACCGCGATCTCGAGCGGCTCAAGGCGCGCACCGCCGCCGAGCGCGGGCTCTCCGCCGAGGAAGCCGCGCAGGCGGTGCAGGAGCGCATCGACGAGAAGCGCCGCAATGTCGGCGATCTGGCGGCGACTCTTGGCGCGATCTCGGGGCTTTGCAGGCGCCATGGCATCGCGGTGGCCAGCCATGACGACGACACCGCCGAGAAGGTGGCGCTGATGGTGTCGCTGGGCGCGGCGATCAGCGAGTTTCCGGTGACCGAAGAGGCCGCGCGCGCGGCGCGGGCGGCGGGGCTGATGACGGCGATGGGCGCGCCCAACGCGCTGCGCGGGGAAAGCTATTCCGGCAATCTCTCGGCGCGCGCCGCCCATGCGGCGGGGCTGCTGGACATTCTCGCTGCCGATTACCATCCCTCGGCGATCCTGCCGGCGGTGCTGGTGCTGGCGCGGCAGGATCCCGAAGGGCTTGCGGGGGCGGCGCGGCTCGCCACCGCCAATCCGGCGCGGGCGCTGGGGCTTGGCGACCGGGGCGAGATCGCCCCGGGCAAGCGCGCCGATCTGGTGATCGCCGACGACGAGGGGGTGGGCCATGTGCGCGCCACCTTCCGCGCCGGGCGTAAGGTGTTCTCGGACGGCTCTCTGCGGCTGCGGGAGGTGGCGTGACAGGGGCGCCGGTGATCGGCGCCGCGCGGCGCGTGGAGGATCTGGCGCCCTATCGCGACGGGCTGTTCGAGTAGGATCGCGATCTTGAGCGGTCGAGCTGTGCCCCGGCCCGAACCGCCGGTCTCGGGCGGCGGGCTGGGGCGCGTCGATGCGGCGCGGGCGCTTCTGGACGGGTTTTCACGAGCGGTTTCGGCGGGTGTCGTTGTAGACCCCCCCCCGATCCCGAGATCCACGCCGTGATCGTGACGCGGATGTAAAGCCGGCCGGCGATCTGCCGGCGGGGGCAGGGCGCGCCGGGGCTTTGGCCCGGCGTCCGGCCCCGATCAGCGCCGGCGGGTCCACTTCACGGTGGTTTCCCACTCGAGGGTGAAGCGGCCCGTGGCACCTTGCGCGTCGCAGATGGCACGCAGATCGGCGATCACCTGTCCCAGCCCGATCCGGCGCACCAGCGACCAGACGGTCGAGCGGGTCAGATAGAGGTCGATGAGCCCCTGGCAATCGGTCTCCTGCTGCCAGCCGAAGGTGCGCGACTTGCCCGAGCGGAAGGTTTCGAGCGCGCCCAGATCGCGCACCGAGGGTTCCTTGGTCTTCTCGCGCGCCTGGAAATCTCCGAACTCGATGGAATGCTCGGCGACATAGGCGTCGAACGCCGCCACCAGCGGCGAGCCGACACGGCGGTTGCGCAGCATGGCCAGCACGCCGCCCGGGGCAAGCACCCGCGCGGCCTCGGCGAAAAACGCCGTGCGGTCGAACCAGTGATAGGCGGTGCAGGCGACGATGAGCCCGGCGGAGCCATCGGGCAGGGGCAGGGCCTCGGCGGCGCCGTCATCGACCTGCACGCGCGGTTCCTCGCGGAAACTGCGGGCCAGCACACGGCGCATGTCGCGGCCCGGCTCCACCGCCATGACCAGCCAGTCCTGCGGCAGCGCCAGGCGCAGCGCCCGGGTGGAATTGCCCGGCCCGGCCCCCACATCGACCGCGATGCGCGCGGGGCAATCGACCTGATCGGCAAGCGCGGCAAAGGCCGCCACCGGATAGCCGGGCCGGTAGAGCGCATAGGTCTCGGCCAGCCCTTCGAAGCGATCGGCGGCTTCGGGCCTCACAGCCCGAAGCCCCGCGCGGCATGGGCGATCCGCCCGGCGCTCAGCGTCAGCACCGGGGCAGGGGCGCCGCCCTCGGGCCAGTCGATCAGCACCAGATCGGCGCGCTTGCCCGGCGCGATCTCGCCCCGGTCGGTAAGGCCCGAGGCCCGCGCCGGGTTGGTGCTGATGGTCTTCCAGAGCGCGTGCAGCGGCGCGCGGTTCTCGGCCCGCATCTGCGCCACCGCCCCCAGCATCGCCGGATAGTAGTAATCGGAGGCAAGGATGTCGCAGAGCCCCCGGCTCACCATATCCGCCGCCGAGGGCGAGCCGATATGGCTGCCGCCGCGCACCACATTGGGGGCGCCGAAGACGATCCAGTCGCCCGCGCCACGCGCCGCCAGCGCCACCCGGTCGTTCATCGGGAACTCGCTGATCCGGGCGCCGTGGCCGCGGTAGAAATCGCGGGTCTCGATCTGGGTGTCGTCATGGCTGAGCATCGGCGCCGCATGCGCCCGCGCCCGCGTCCCCACCGAGGCGATGGCCCCGGCCACCTGCGGGCGGCGCTCCCACATCTCGCCCAGCAGCCGTATATAGGCCCTCGCGTCGATGCCCGAGCGCGCGGCGCGCTTTTCGAACTTGCCCGTCGCGGCGGTGCGCGCAAGATCAATGGCGGGGTAATCCGCGACCAGATCGAAGGGCCGTTCCTGCAAGGGGATCGCCGGATCGAGCATCGCCATCGAGGTGTGGTCGTTGAAGGCGACCGAAGGTGTCTGCGCCCCCGCCAGAGCGCGCTCGATAAGCGGCTGCGCCTCGAAGCAGAAGGTCTCCCAGCGCAGTTGCAGCCGGTTCTCCACCGCCAGCCGGGGCTCCAGCGCCGCCAGCCGGTCGAGAATGCGGGTGCCGTGCTCGACCGAGCGCAGCCCCGGCTCCCAGGACAGGGTCAGCGCGTGATAGGCGGTGGCGATGCCGTTGGCGGCAAGCTGGCGGTCGGTTTCCAGCAGCGCCACATCGAGCGGGAAGAACACGTTGGGGCGCGGCATGAGCTGACGCTCGAAGGCATCGCCGTGGATGTCCACCAGCGCGGGCGCGAGGATCAGCCCGCGCGCATCGACCCGCTTTGCGCCATCGACCGCCCCGTCGAGCCCGGTGATGTGGCCATTCTCGACCCGCACCGAGACCGTCTCGATGCCATCCGGCAGGATCACCTCGGCGCCTTCGAACATCACTGCCATCACCGCTGTTCCTTCTGCTGGTCCCGGGCCGGGCCCTGGGACAATCCGTTGTTGCGCGGCGCGCGGCCGGGCAGGCGCCACAGCGTGTCCGTCCGCGCGCGGCCTTGATTGATCCGAATGAATTCCTGACGGTAACAGATGACCGGCGCGTTGCAGTTCCATGACGGTTTCGGTGCGGTTTTGTGAAGGGGGCATGACGCCTTTCGGGGCCATCGCGCGCGGTTTTTGGGCGCCGAAACAAGGCCGGATCGGCAAGTCTCTGGTTTTGCTGACTCCCGCCTGCGGAGCGTCATCAAAGCGTTTCAAAGCGGCGACGCAAAATTCATCCGGATGTGCCGAAGCCGTCATGAGAGGCGGCAAGGATGCGGCCTCATGGAAAACGCATCGCTTCGCCTCACCTCGCTGACCCGCCGGTTCGACACGAACACCGCTGTCGACCGGGTCACGCTCGAGATCCCGCAAGGCCAGTTCGTGGGCGTCATCGGACGTTCAGGCGCCGGCAAATCCACGCTTCTGCGTCTGGTGAACCGGCTAATCGACCCCAGCGCGGGCCAGATCCATCACGGCGACACCGACGTGACCGCGCTGAAAGGCCGGGCGCTGCGGCAATGGCGCCGCGACTGTGCGATGATCTTTCAGCAGTTCAACCTCGTCGACCGGCTGGACGTGCTGACCAACGTGCTGGTCGGCCGTCTGGCCGAGCGCGGCTTTCTCGCCTCCATGGCGATGAATTTCACCGACGAGGAGCGCACGCTGGCCATTCAGGCGCTCGACCGGCTGGACATGGCGCCCAAGGCGCTGCAACGCGCCGGCACGCTTTCGGGCGGCCAGCAGCAGCGCGTGGCCATCGCCCGCGCGCTAGTCCAGCAGCCGCGCATCATGCTCGCCGACGAACCCATCGCCTCGCTCGACCCCGGCAACGCCACCCGCGTGATGGAGGCGCTGCGTTCCATCAATGCCGAGGACGGCCTGACCGTTCTGGTGAACCTGCACACGCTCGACACCGCGCGCGCCTATTGTGAGCGCATCATCGCCATGCGCGAGGGCCGCGTGATGTTCGACGGCACCGCGCGCCAGCTCACCGACGACGTGGTGCGCGACATCTACGGTTCCGAGGGGCTCGCCGAGTTCAACGAGGCCGTCACCTCCACCACGGTCACACGCAACCCGGCTCTGACCCCGGCCTGACCCCGACCCATCCAAACGTCTGACATATCTCAGGGAGATCTCTGCCATGAAACTCTTTACCACCGCCGCTCTGCTGGCGCTCGTCGCCGCGCCCGCTCTGGCCGAAGGCTGGAAAGACGACTATCAGGTCGTCAAATTCGGCATCCTCTCGGGCGAGAACGAGAAAGACCGCCTGATGCGCAACGAACCGCTGCGCACCTATCTGGAAAACGAGCTGGGCGTGAAGGTCGAGATCTTCACCGCCGGCAATTATGATGGCGTCGTGCAGGCGCTGGCCGCCGACCAGATCGAGATCGCGCGCTTCGGCTCCTCTTCCTATGCCGCGGCCTATACCGCGACCGAAGGCGGCGTGCGTCCGATCCTGACCACCGTCAAGAAGAACGGCAACACCGGCTACAACTCCATCGTCGTGACCCGCTGCGACAGCGGCATCAAGAACCTCGACGACGCCAAGGGCAAGGTGCATGCCTTCGCCGATCCCGACAGCACCTCGGGCTACGCCGTGCCCTTCTTCAACATGAAGGAAAAGCTGGGCATCGACCCCGCCAGCTATTTCTCGGCCATCCCCTTCTCGGGGTCGCATGAAGCCGGTGTGCAGGGCGTCGTGAACGGCACCTTCGACACCGCCTCGACCTATCAGAACAACGACGTCGATGGCATCCCGCAGCGCATGGTCGCCAAGGGCATGATCGAGGACGGCGTGGTCTGCACCATCTGGGAAAGCCCCGAAATCACCTCCGGCCCCTGGACCGTCCGCAACAACCTGCCCGAAGAGATGGTCAACGACATCGCCGTCGCGCTGGAGAATTTCGCCGAGAAGGATCCCGAAGGCTTCAAGCTGGTGACCTCCTTCGATCCGACCGACGAGAACCCCGACACCGATTACATCCGCGTCGATCACGACCGCTATCAGTGGATCGTGGACATGCGTCAGTGGATCAAGGAACAGCGCCGCGGCTCGTAAGCCAAGGCAGACCTGCAAACCGGGGCGCAGCTTGCGCCCCGGTTCTTTTATGAGGGGGCAGGCATGAGCGATGTTGCGGAGCTGACGGCCTATCCGCCGGTGAGCGGGCCAAGCGCGATCAGCGTCTTCGAGCGCGAATTCGCCGCCAAACGCAAGGCGGCGCGGATCAACTGGGCGCTTGGCACGGCAGTGTTTCTGGCAATCTTCGCCATCACCGCCTGGCTGGGCGATTTCTTCAAGGTCACGCAGGTGACGCTGCCGGACGGCTCGCGCGACTGGCGCTGGATCATCCCGGCCGGCATCCCGCGGCTTGGCGAATATATCGAAAAGACCCTGCCGGTGCTGCGCTGGGAAAGCCTGGGTGCGGATCTGGCGGAATGGTTCTGGCGCTGGAAGATCTGGCTGCGGCTGCTGGTGGAAACCATCCTCATCGCCTTCATGGCCACGACGCTGGGGGTGATCGGCGGCTTTATCCTCAGCTTTCCCGCGTCGCGCAACCTTGCGCCCAACCGCTGGGTGCTGTGGATCTGCCGCCGCTACCTCGAGATCGCCCGCACCGTGCCCGAGCTGGTCTGGGCGCTGATCTTCGTCTTCTGCTTTTCGGTGGGGCCCCTGGCGGGCGTGATGGCCGTGGGGCTGCACGCCACCGGCGCGCTCGGCAAGCTCTATTCCGAGGTCAACGAGAACATCGACATGCGTCCGCTCGAAGGCGTGAAGGCGGCGGGCGGCACGTGGTTCGACCAGATCCGTTACGGCGCGGTGCCGCAGGTGCTGCCCAATATCATCAGCTACACGCTGCTGCGCTTCGAGATCAACGTCCGCTCCTCCTCGATCATCGGCTATGTCGGCGCGGGCGGGCTGGGGCAGGAGTTCCGCACCGCGATGAGCTTTCAGGAATATACCGATCTTTCGGCGCTTTTCGTCATCATCTTCCTGACCGTGGTCGTGATCGACTTCGGCTCGGAGAAGCTGCGCCACCGGATCATCGGGCTGGAGGACCGGGCATGAGCGTTTCCGATCTCGACATCGCACGCGCCAAGGCGCGCTTTCCGCTGGCGTTCCGCGCGCCGCTGCCGGTGCGGCTGCGCCGCTGGGCGCTCTGGGCCGGGTTTCTGGCGCTGTTTGTCTATTGCCTCGTGGCCTTCGACGTCTCGCCGCAGCGGATCTGGACCGGAATCCAGCGCTTCGGCGATGTCGCGGGCTTTATGTTCCCACCCTATGTGTGGACAAGCTGGGACGCGTTCTCGGAGATCCTGAAGGGGTTGGGCGAGACGCTGTCCATGGCCTTTCTCGGCACGCTTCTGGGGGCGGTCTTTGCCTTTCCGCTCAGCTTCCTGGGCGCCAAGACCATCAATCGTCTGCCCCTCCTGCGCCTTTCGGTGCGGCGCGGATACGATGTGATCCGCGCCTTCGAGACGCTGATCCTGGCGCTGATCTTCATCCGTGCCTTCGGGCTGGGGCCGTTGCCGGGCATTCTGGCCATCGCCGTCAGCGAGATCGGCACCTTTGCCAAGCTCTTCTCGGAGGCGATTGAAAACACGTCGGAAAAACCCGTCGAAGGGGTGAAGGCATCGGGCGGGTCGCGGCTTCAGCAGATCCGCGTCGGCACGCTGCCGCAGGTGATGCCGGTGATCCTGTCGATCCTGCTCTACAACTTCGAGTCCAATGTGCGCTCGGGCACCATTCTGGGCATCGTCGGTGCGGGCGGCATCGGGTTCCTGCTTTCGGATCGCATCAGCGCCTATCGCTGGGACGAGGCCTGGTCGATCATCTTCCTGATCGTGCTCATGGTCTATGTGATCGACTTTTTCTCGGCCCGCATCCGGGCCCGTATCATCGGCGACTGGGGACGCACGACATGAAGAAACTGACCGAGGCACCGACGATCCACGAGACCGCGACGGTGACCGATTGCACGCTGGGGAAATGGACCGAGGTGCAGGCGCATGTGTCCATGCGTGAGGTGGCGTTCGGGGATTATTCCTACATCGTGAAGCACGGGAATGCGGTCTGGGCGACCATCGGCAAGTTCTGCTCCATCGCCGAGGGCGCGCGGATCAACCCCGGCAACCACGCCACCTGGCGCGCGGCGCAGCATCATTTCACCTATCGCGCGGCGCAGTTCGATCTGGGCGACGACGACGAGGCGTTCTTTCAGTGGCGCAAGGATCACTGGGTGACCATCGGTCACGATGTCTGGATCGGCCACGGGGTGACGGTGCTGCCCGGCGTGCGCATCGGCGACGGCGCGGTGATCGGGGCCGGGGCCGTGGTATCGCGCGATGTGGAGCCCTATACGATCATGGGTGGCGTGCCCTCGCGCGAGATCAAGCGCCGCTTCAGCGAGGCGCAGGGCGCGGCGCTGCAGCGCATCGCCTGGTGGGACTGGTCGCATGACGAGCTGCGCGCCGCGCTGCCCGACATCCGCGCGCTGCCCATCGAGGCGTTCATCGAGAAATACCATCGTATCTGAGGCTTGTCGGCCAAAGCTCGAGTCGTTTGTGAGGCTCGAAGCGAGGGGCGCGCGGTGTGGCGAGGGCCGGCATCAAGCCGGTTGTCTGCGGGCCGTTCCGGGTGTTCGGAGAAGAGCACTATTCCTTTGAGCCAGGTGATTGCCTGCTGCTTTTGACGCGTTCTTCGAGGTGGAGATTGCGTCGGGGCGCGCCGCGGCAAGAGGGGGCGGCGCAACATGCAACATTGCTCTTGTCCGTGCATCGGGCGCTGTCAGAGGGTCGCCGGACATGAAAACGCCGGGCCCAAGGCCCGGCGTCTGTCATACGGTTCTGTGAAGCGGCTGCGCTCAGCCGGCCTGGCCGCCGGAGGCCGGTTTCGGCGCGGTGGGCGCCGGGGCCGCAGCGGTCTTGCCGCGGGTCGACAGCGGGTCGTCCTGGCGCTGCACGGAGCCTTCGAAATGCGCACCGCTCTCGATCGCGATGGTCTTGTGGATGATGTCGCCCTCGACACGGGCGGTGGCGGTCAGGCGCACCTTGAGGCCGCGCACGCGGCCCACGATGCGGCCGTTGATGACGACGTCATCGGCCACGACCTCGCCCTTGATGGTGGCGGTTTCGCCGATGGTCAGCAGGTGGGCGCGGATGTCGCCCTCGACCGTGCCTTCCACCTGGATGTCGCCGGTGGTCTTGAGGTTGCCGGTGATGTGCAGATCGCTCGACAGCACCGAGGCGGGCGGCTTGGCCTTGGGCGGCGCCGACGGCTTGAACTCGGGGCTGGGCTGACGCGGCGCCTCCGGCATGGCCGGTTTCGGTGCGGTATCCTCGGCTTTGGGGCCAGGATCGTTGATCTTGCTTTTAGAAAACATCGTTTGCAGCCTTGATGTAGATCATGGGGTTCACGGGCTCACCTCCGACGCGAACTTCGTAGTGAAGATGCGTTCCGGTCGACCGTCCGGTATTTCCCATATCACCGATGCGCTGCCCGCGCGAGACCCTTTGGCCCACCTCCACACGGATTTTGGACAGATGCGCATAGCGGGTTTCGATGCCGAATTCGTGCTTGATCTTGATCAGGCGGCCATAGCCCGAGGACCAGCCTGCGTGCACGACGACGCCATCGGCGGTCGAATAGATCGGCGTGCCATGCGGCGCGGCGAAATCGGTGCCGGCATGCAGGCGGCCCCAGCGGTAGCCGAAGCCCGAGGTGAAGCGGAACGCGTCCTTGATCGGGACCGCGAAGGGCGCCTTCTGCGCGGCGATACGGTAGAGGTTGAGCTTGTCCATCTGGCCGAGGATGCGGTTCGCGCGCTCCATCTCGAGCGAGGGCTCTTCGCCGCGGGTCGAGAAGGTCAGCGGGGTCAGCGGGCCGCCCTGGCCGGAATAGCCCTTGCGCACCTGGCTGATGATCCGGTCGGGATCCATGCCGGCGGCGGTGAACATCTTGTCGAGCGGCTTGACCGAGACGGTCATCGCCTCTTCGAGCTGGCGGAAGATCCGGTCGTTCTTTTCTTCCATCAGCCGCAGCTCGGTGGCCATCTCGTCGGCGCGGACCAGCGCGTCCTGGGCATCGGCCACGACCTGATCGCGCTCTTCGGCGGTGCGGGCGAGCGCCTCGGCCAGCAGGTCGAGCGTGCTGTCGCTTTCGCTGCTGCCGGCGATCTGCGCGCCTCCGCCGTCGATCTGGGTTTCGAGCGCGGCGAGCTTTTCGCTGGCCTCTTCACGCTCTTCCATGGCGGTGCGCAGCGTCGTCTGGATCACGTCGATGCCGGTTTCCAGTTCGCGGCGGCGGGTTTCGGAATCGAGCAGCTTGGACTGCATGGCCGAGACCTGCGCGAGCGCGGTGTTGAAGCGTTCCTGTGCCGCCACGGCTTCGGCGGCGCGGCTGTCGCGCTCATCCGAAAGCTCGTTCAGGCGGCGCTGGTAGGTGATCTGATCACGTTTGGCCTGTTCGCGGAAATTGCCGGCGCTGATGCTGTCCATCAGCAGGATCGCGGTGGCGATGATCGCCCAGGCGACCAGCAGCGAGCTGCCGAGGAAGGCAATGGCCTGCGTGCCCGGACGCAGCCGGATAAAGCGCGTGTCGGTGTCCGATCTGAGGAAGAGCCGACGTTCCGGAAAGAAGCGCTCCATAAGCGCATGGGTTCTGATCGCGAGACGCGTTCTCACCTGATTGTCCTTTGTTCCCGTCCCAATATCGACGTTCGGTTCCCCAAAAACCCGACGTCCTGTATTGGGCCTTACCAGACATTCACGGACACGCAACAATTTTGGGCTTTGTCCGGGGAAGACGCGGCGAATCTCCCCAGAAATGGCGAAAAACCGCCGATGCCAAGGGCTTCGGTCGGCCTATTTTTGCGTCACCTTGCCGGGATCTCGTCGGCGAGGGGCCAGTAGAAGTCGGGCGGCAAGCCGGCTTCGGCGCGTTTTTCATCGTTGAAGGGCGGTTTGAGGGCGCCGTGAAAATACCTGCGCACGAGGCCGTGGAAGACCTCCTTGGGGTCGAGATCGTGGCGGCCGCAGAGGAAGTGAAACCATTTCGATCCATAGGCCACATGGCCCACCTCTTCGGCATAGATGGTTTCCAGCGCGGCGACGGCGGCTTGCACGCCGGCCTTGCGGAAGATGCCGATCATGCCCGGCGTGACGTCGAGCCCGCGCGCCTCGAGCACCATGGGCACCACCGCGAGCCGCCCCATCAGGTCGCCGGCGGTGTCTTCGGCGGCGCGCCACATGCCCGCATGGGCGGGCAAGGCGCCGTAAAAGCTGCCCAGTTCCTCAAGACAGTCGCACATCAGGTTGAAATGCTTGGATTCCTCATCCGCAGCCTTGACCCAGTCGTCGTAGAAGCCGAGCGGAAAGGACACATCGGTGAAGCGTGCAATGAGGTCCCAGTGCAGGTCTACCGCGTTCAGCTCGATATGCGCCACCGCATGCAGCAGCGCGATGCGCCCGGTGGGCGAGCCGGGCTTGCGCTTGGGCACGTCGCGGGGGTCGAGTAGCTCGGGTCTTGCGGGACGCGCGGGGCGCGGCGGCGGGGTGGCCCGGCCCAGGGGCAGCGGGGTTCCGGCGGCGCGGGAGGCGCGCCAGGACGCCGCATGGGCGTGGGACTTGGCGGTCTTCTCGCGCCCGTCGGCGGTGGTGAGCACATCGACGGCCATCTCGCTCAGGGTCATCATGGGCGCTGCCTTTCCTTCGTCGCGGCAAATTCCTTTAAAGGAATTTGCAAATCTCTTCGGAGAGATTTGTGGCCCGGGCTCAGAGCGCCAGAGCCGCCTCCAGAACCTCCTCGGCGTGGCCGGGCACCTTCACCTTGCGCCATTCCCGGGCGATCTCGCCGCTGGCGTCGATCAGGAAGGTGCTGCGCTCGATCCCCATGAAGGTCTTGCCGTACATCTTCTTCTCCTTCCACACCCCGAAGGCTTCGCAAACCTCGGAGCCCTCGTCCGACAACAGCGGCACGGTCAGCGCCTTTTTCGCGATGAATTTCTCGTGACTCGCAAGGCTGTCCTTCGAGATCCCGAAGACCTTGACGCCCGCGGCCTCGAATTTCGGCAGCAGCGCCGAGAAATCCAGGTTCTCGACGGTGCAGCCCGAGGTGTCGTCGCGGGGGTAGAAGAACAGCACCACCGGCGCCGGGCGCAGCGCCGAAAGGGTCACGGTGTCGCCGCTGGAGGCGGGCAGGGAGAAGTCGGGGGCGGTCTCGGCCATGGCGGGCTCCATTCTTGCGTTTCTCAATTCTCAACAGAGGGTGTAGAACGCCCGGGCGACAAAGCAAAGCATGAGGCCGGCCGGGCGTGACCGACAGCAGCAGAGATTCCCTGGCCGCGCCGGCGGCGCGGCGCCGCCGGCGCTGGCCGCTGTGGCTGGCGCTGGTGCTGGGCCTGCTGGCAGTGAGCGCCGCCGCCGGAGGCTGGGCGCTGATCGGGCGGCCGCTTTCGGCGCCGGACTGGCTGCGGGCCAAGGTCGAGGCGCGGATCGGCGCGGCGGTGCCGGGGCTGGACATCCGCTTTGGCGACCTGCGGCTGCTGGTCAAGCCGGACGGGCTCGCAAGTCTGGTGCTGGTGGATGTGGATATCCGCTCGGCCACGGGCGCGCAGGTGGCGACGCTCTCGGATGTGGAGGCGGGGTTCTCGCCGGTCCAGCTGCTCGCCGGCGAGGTCGAGCTGCGGGCGGCGCGGCTTTCGGGCGCGGTGCTGACCCTGCGGCGCGATGCGCAGGGGCGGCTGGGGCTGGCCCTGGGCGATGTCTTTGCCGCCGACACCCCTGCGCCCGACATTCCCACGCTGATCGCGCAGGTGGATGCGGCGATGACGGATCCGCGCCTTGCCGGGCTGCGCGTGGTCCGGGCCGATGCGCTGACCATCCGCTACGAGGACGCGCGCGCGCGGCGCGGCTGGACCGCCGACGGCGGGCGGCTGAGCCTGACGCGGGAGGACGGGGCGCTGCGGCTGGCGGGGGATGTGGCGCTGCTCGGGCGCGGGGATGTGGCCGCGACCCTGGCGCTGAACGCCGAAAGCCCGATCGGCGAGACCGGGGTGCAGTTCGGGCTTAACCTTACCGGGCTCGACGCGCAGGACATCGCCACGCAAAGCCCGGCGCTGGCCTGGCTCGAAACCCTGCGCGCGCCGATCTCGGGCGCGCTGCGCGGCGCGGCCACGGAGGACGGTCAGCTTGGCGCGCTCAGCGCCACGCTACAGATCGGCGCCGGTGTGTTGCAGCCCAACGCGCAGACCAAGCCCATCCCCTTCGACCGCGCGCGCACCTATTTTTCCTACGATCCCGCCAGCGCCACGCTGCGGTTCGACGAGATCTCGGTGCAGAGCAGCCTCGGCACCGTCGTGTCCGACGGGCGCGCGGTGCTGCGCGCGGCCGAGAGCGGCTGGCCCAGGGGCATGACCGGCCAGTTCCGTGTGACCCGGTTCGAGGCCGATCCCGAAGGTATTCTCGACAGCCCGCTGCAACTGGCGGGGGCAGAGCTCGACTGGCAGCTCGATTTCGATCCCTTCCGCCTGGTGCTGGGCCGGTTCCGCAGCACCGACCCGGCGCTGCCGCTGCGTCTCTCGGGCACGCTTGCCGCCGAGCGCGAGGGCTGGCGGCTGGCGCTCGACGGACGGCTCGACGAGATCGGCCACGAGGCGCTGCTGGCCTATTGGCCCGAGGCGGTGGTCGCGAACACCCGGCGCTGGGTCGCGGAGAATATCCACGCGGGCCATCTGCGCGACGCGATCTTTGCGCTGCGGCTGGCGCCCGGCGGCAAGGTCCAGCCCTATATCGACGCGCGGCTGGACGGGGTGGAGCTGACCTATGCCAGAGCGCTGCCCCGGCTGACCGGCGCGGCGGGTCAGTTGACGATCTACGACAACCGGCTGGCGATGACGCTGGAGGCCGGCCAGGTGACCCCGCCCGAGGGCGGGGTGCTCGAGGGGGCGGGCACGCGCTATGTCATCCCCGATCTGCGCGCGCGCCCGGCGACGGGCGAGCTGAGCCTCTCCGCCAGCGGCCCGCTGGTCGCCGCGCTGTCCTATCTCGACAGCCCGACGCTCGAGGTCATGCGCAAGGCGGGCCAGCCGGTGCGGCTGGGCGAGGGGCGGGTGGCGCTGACCGGGCGCATCGTGCTGCCGCTGATGCCCGGGGTGAAACGCGAGGATATGAGCGTCCAGGCGCAGGGCACGCTCTTCGATGTGTCGAGCGACGTGATCGTGCCGGGCAAGACGCTGCGCGCCGAGCGGCTGGCGCTCGATCTCGACGACACGCGGCTGGAGATCTCGGGCAGCGCGGATCTGTCGGGGGTGCCCTTCACCGGGCGCTGGACGCAGCCGATGGCGCCCGATGCGGGCAGCCGGGTCGAGGGCGAGATCGCGCTTTCGGAACCGGTGGTGCAGGCGCTGGGGATCGGATTGCCCGCCGGCACCTTTTCCGGGCGTGGCAGCGGTCGCGTGACCATCGCGCTGGACAAGGGCGCGGCGCCGCGGTTCTCGCTCAGCTCGTCGCTGGCGGGGCTGGGGGTGGCGCTGCCGCAGATCGGCTGGAGCCTGTCGCAGCGCGGCACCGGATCGCTGGAGCTGGCGGGCAGGCTGGGCCAGCCGCTCGAGATCGACCGGCTGGCGCTGTCCGCCGCCGGCCTCGAGGCGCGCGGGGCGGTGACACTGAACCGCGACGGCAGCTTTGCGCGGCTCGATCTGCCCGAACTCAAGGTCGGTCGCTGGCTGGACGGCGCGGCGGTGCTGACCGGGCGTGGGCGCGGCGCCCCGCCGGCCATCGCGCTGACCGGAGGGCGGCTGGACATGCGCAGCGCGCCCTTCGGCGACGCGGGTGGCGGCGGCACGGAGGGCGGGCCGCTGTCGGTGACGCTCGACCGGCTCGAGGTCTCCGACTCGATCCATCTGACGGCGTTCCGCGGCGATTTCGGCGCGTCCGGTGGGCTTTCGGGGGATTTCACCGCGCGGGTCGGCGGCACGGCGGCGATCACCGGGCGGATCGTGCCGCAGCACGGGCGCAGCGCCATCCGCATCCAGAGCCGCGACGCGGGCGACGTGCTGGCCGGGGCAGGGATCTTCCGCAGCGTACAGGATGGCACCTTCGATCTGACGCTGACCCCGGTGCGCGGCCGCGCCGGCGAATATGACGGGGCGCTCGAGATCGGGGGCGCGCGGTTGCAGGACGCGCCGGCGATCACCGGGCTGCTCGACGCGGTTTCGGTGGTGGGGCTGCTGGACGAGCTGAACGGCGCGGGCATCTTCTTTTCCCAGGTCGAGGCGCGGTTCCGGCTGACCCCCACGCAGGTGGTGCTGACCCGGTCCAGCGCCGTGGGCCCGTCGATGGGGATTTCCATGGACGGCTATTACAACCTGGCCAGCCGGACCATGGACATGCAGGGCGTGCTGTCGCCGATCTATATCCTCAACGGCATCGGACGGCTCTTTGCGCGCAAGGGCGAGGGGCTGATCGGGTTCAATTTCAACCTGTCGGGCGGGGTGGATGCGCCGCGCGTTTCGGTCAATCCGCTTTCGGTCTTCACCCCCGGCATGTTCCGTGACATCTTCCGCCGCCCGCCCCCCAGCGTGAGCCAGTAGGATCCCCATGAAACTGAGCGATTTCGATTTCGATCTGCCGGAGGCGCTGATCGCGACCCGGCCCGCGCATCCGCGCTCCTCCGCCCGGCTGCTGGTCGCCGAGGGCGACCGGATCACCGATGCGGTGGTGCGCGATCTGCCGGGCTGGCTGCGGCCCGGCGACCGGCTGGTGCTGAACGACACCAAGGTGATCCCGGCGCGGCTGTCGGGCTGGCGCGCGCGGCAGAGCGCCCAGGGGGTGACGCGGGCGCAGATCGAGGTGACGCTGCTCGAGCCGCGTCCGGGCGGGCTCTGGGCGGCGCTGGTGAAGCCGCTGAAGAAGCTGCGCGAGGGCGAGACGGTGGTGTTCTCGGACCGGCTCTCGGCGGTGCTGGAGGGCCGCGAAGAGGGGCAGGGGCTGTTCCGGTTCAACCTCGCCGGCGGGGATTTCGACGCGGCGCTGGCCGAGGCCGGCGCGATGCCGCTGCCGCCTTATATCGCGGCCAAGCGGCCCGCCGATGCGCAGGACAAGGAGGATTACCAGACCGTCTGGGCCAGACGCGCGGGCGCGGTGGCGGCACCGACCGCCTCGCTGCATTTCGATGCGCCGCTGCTCGAGACGCTTGCGGCGATGGGCGTGGCCTTTACCCATGTGACGCTGCATGTGGGGGCGGGCACCTTCCTGCCGGTCAAGGTCGAGGATGTGACCACCCACAAGATGCACGGCGAATGGGGCGAGGTCAGCGAGACCGCCGCGGCCGAGATCGCCGCGACCAAGGCGGCGGGCGGGCGGGTGATCCCGGTGGGCACCACGGCGCTGCGGCTGATCGAGACGGCGGCGCGCGAGAGCGGGGCGATTGCGCCCTGGTCGGGGGTGACCGACATCTTCATCTATCCGGGCTTTGCGTTTCGCGTGACCGATGCGCTGATGACGAATTTCCATCTGCCGAAATCGACGCTGATGATGCTGGTCTCGGCGCTGATGGGGCGCGTGCGGATGATGCGGATCTACGACCACGCGGTCGCAGAGAGATACCGGTTCTTTTCCTATGGGGACGCCTCGCTGCTCATTCCCTGACGCCGCCGCGTGCCGCCTTTGCCGCATCCGAGGGCGGGGATGACCGGCAAAAGGGCGCTGCGCGGTTGCCTTTGACTTGGTCCGATGTCAGGGCTGCGGCAGACTGACTCGCAACGAAGACGATTGGGGGGAGACCATGCTCGAGGTTCTGAGACATTCCTGGGCGTTGCTGCTGGGCATGCTGCTGCTGATGCTGGGCAATGGTCTTCAGGGCTCGTTGCTGGGGGTGCGCGGCAGCGGGGCGGGGTTCTCGGCCTTCGAGATGTCGCTGGTCATGTCGGCCTATTTCGCCGGCTTCCTGCTGGCCTCGCGGCTGACCCCGGGCATGATTCGCCGCGTCGGCCATGTGCGGGTCTTCGCCGCGCTCGGCTCTTTCGTCTCGGCGGTGCTGATCCTCTACCCGGCCTTTCCGCATCCGGTGGCCTGGACCATCGAGCGCATGGTGATCGGCTTTTGCTATTGCGGCGTCTACGTGACCGCCGAGAGCTGGCTCAACAACGCCTCTTCCAACGAGTCGCGGGGCCAGGCGCTTTCGGCCTATATGATCGTGCAGATGCTGGGGATCATCGCCGCGCAGGCGATCCTGCTGATCCCCGATCCGTCGGGCTATCTGCTCTTCGTGATCCCCTCGGTGCTGGTCTCGGTCGCCTTCGCGCCGATCCTGCTGTCGGTGGCGCCCACCCCCGCTTTCGACACCACCAAGCGGATGAGCCTGCGCGAGCTTTATCAGGTCTCGCCGCTCGGCTTCATGGGGATGTTCCTGCTGGGCGGCGTCTTTGCCGCGCAGTTCGGCATGGCGGCGGTCTTCGCCGCCGAGGCGGGGCTGCGGCTGAGCCAGATCTCGATGTTCGTCGCCGCCTTCTACGTCGGGGCGCTGGTGACGCAATACCCGCTGGGCTGGCTGTCGGACCGGATGGACCGGCGCCAGCTCGTTGCTGCGGTGGCGGTGGTCGGCGGGCTGGCCGCCTGTGTCGCTGCGGTCATGCCCGACCGGTTCACGGTGCTGCTGGGGGCGGCCTTCCTGATCGGCGGCGCGGCCAACCCGCTTTATTCGCTGCTCATCGCCTATACCAATGATTTCCTCGATCTCGAGAATATGGCGGCCGCTTCGGCAGGGCTGCTCTTTGTCAACGGGGTGGGGGCCATCGCCGGCCCCATCGTCACCGGCTGGGCGATCGAGAGCTTCGGTCCCGGCGGCTATTTCGCCCTGATCGCGGTGCTGCTGCTGAGCCTGACCGCCTATGCGATCTGGCGCATGACCCAGCGCCCGGCGCCTTCGGTGGAGGAAACCAGCGCCTATACCGCTGTCGGGCCCACCGTCACGCCGGTGGCGGTGGAGGTGGCGCAGGAGGTGGCCATCGAAGCCATCGAGGCCGCCGAGGCCGAGGCGGAAGCGGAGGCCCGCCGCGACGGCGCCGCGGCGTGAGCGTAAACTGGCGGAATGTCGTAATTGACAGAATTTTTTACTTTTGTTCCCTTCGAAGGGGATTGTAACCTTTCTGTAACGCCCGGGGAGTGGGTATGGTTGAGAGGAGCGAGCGGCCATGAAAGGGCCCGATGAAATTTTGGCATTCTGGCTCGACGAGGTCGGCGAGAAAAACTGGTATGCGGTGGAGGATGCGCTGGACGCGCGCATCCGCGATATGTTCGGCGAGACCTGGGAGGCGGCGATGGATGGCCGCTTCGGTCTCTGGCTGACCTATCCCAGCGGATCGCTGGCCTATATCATCCTGATGGACCAGTTTCCGCGCAATATGTTCCGGGGGGCCGGACGGGCCTTCTCGTCGGACGAGATTGCTTTGGCGGCGGCGAAACAGGCGATCTGGCGGGGCTGGGATCTCAAGATCGACGAGCCGGCGCGGCAGTTCTTCTATCTGCCGCTGATGCATTCCGAAAACCTCTGCGATCAGGATCGCTGCATCCGTCTGCTCAAGGAGCGGATGCCCGAGACGGGCGCCGCGAGCCTGCTGCATGCGCGCGCCCACCGCGAGGTGATCCGCGATTTTGGCCGCTTCCCGACCCGCAATGCGGCGCTCGAACGGGCCTCGACGGCGGCGGAACGCGATTATGTCGCGCGGGGCGGCTATGGCAGCACGCTGCGCAAATTGCAGGCAGAGGCCGCCTGAGACGGCGACAAGCCTCTGACCTTATTCGGAAAGGCCCGCGCGAGCCCGCTCGCGCGGGCCTTTTTGTGGCGGCGCGCTAGGTCAAGGGGCGAGGGAAACCGCCACCGGGAGTTTGCTTTACATTGAAGCGTTCCGGAAAATGGTTTAATGCCAAACTAATTTGACTCGACGGAGAGAGCCATGGCTTCGCAAACATTCGACATGATCGTCATCGGCGCCGGACCCGGCGGCTATGTGGCCGCGATCCGCGGCGCGCAGCTCGGGCTCAAGGTGGCCTGTGTGGAGCGCGAGCATATGGGGGGGATCTGCCTGAACTGGGGCTGTATCCCGACCAAGGCGCTGCTGCGCTCGTCGGAGATCTTTCACTACATGCACCGGGCCAAGGAGTATGGGCTTTCCGCCGAGAAGATCGGTTTCGATCTCGATGCGGTGGTGAAGCGGTCGCGCGGCGTGGCCAAGCAGCTCAACTCGGGCGTGACGCATCTTCTGAAGAAGAACAAGGTGACGGCGATCATGGGCGAGGCCACGGTCGCGGCCAAGGGCAAGGTCACGGTCAAGACCGACAAGGGCACCGAAGAACTGACCGCCAAGGCCATCGTGCTGGCCACCGGCGCGCGGGCGCGGGAACTGCCGGGGCTCGAAGCCGACGGCGATCTGGTCTGGACCTACAAACACGCGCTGGTGCCGAAGCGGATGCCGAAGAAGATGCTGGTGATCGGCTCGGGCGCCATCGGAATCGAGTTCGCGAGTTTCTACAACACGCTGGGTGCGGATGTGACCGTGGTCGAGGTGATGGACCGTATCCTGCCGGTGGAGGATGCCGAGATCTCGAAATTCGCCAAGAAGCAGTTCGAGAAGCAGGGGATGAAAATCCGCGAAAAGACGATGGTCAAACAGCTCGACCGGGGGCAGGGCAAGGTGACGGCCCATATCGAGCAGGGCGGCAAGACCGCGACCGAGGAATTCGACACGGTGATTTCCGCCGTGGGCATCGTCGGCAACACCGAGGGGCTGGGGCTGGAGGCCGTCGGCGTCAAGGTCGACCGCAGCCATGTGGTGGTGGACAAGATGTGCCGTACCGGTGTCGAGGGGATCTACGCCATCGGCGACATCGCCGGCGCGCCCTGGCTGGCGCATAAGGCCAGCCATGAGGGCGTGATGGTGGCCGAGCTGATCGCCGGCGGGCATCCGCATGCGGTGGATCCCGACAGTATCGCAGGCTGCACCTATTGCCACCCGCAGGTCGCCAGCGTCGGGCTGACCGAGGCACAGGCGAAGGAGAAGGGCTATGACATCAAGGTCGGGCGCTTCCCCTTCATCGGCAACGGCAAGGCCATTGCCCTGGGCGAGCCCGAGGGTCTGGTGAAGACGGTGTTCGACGCCAAGACCGGCGCGCTTCTGGGGGCGCATATGGTGGGGGCCGAGGTGACCGAGCTCATTCAGGGCTATGTGATCGGGCGGCAGCTCGAGACCACGGAAGAAGACCTGATGAACACGGTCTTCCCGCACCCGACCCTGTCGGAAATGATGCATGAAAGCGTGCTCGACGCCTGGGGCCGGGCGCTGCATTACTGACGGTTTGAGGGTGGGCAGATTGCCCACCCTACTTTCTGCTGCGTGACGGTGAGGGAGTTTCCCGGCCCACACGATATATCGGGAGGCTTTCGGGCCACGCCTTTTCATCTTTCAGGACAATACTCCCGCCGGAGGCATCGGTATCGTCGAAACTGCGAGGGGGAAGAAGATTTTTCGTTCGAAAAATCTTCGCGACCAAGAATTTTCGTTCGAAAATTCTTGGTCAGGCCTTCGAGAAAAACGCGGCGACGCGCGGCCGCAGCCAATCCCAGAGCGCGGGGGCCCCGCGATGGACCTTGGCACCGACGCGGGTTTCGAACATCTCGTAGGTGACGCCGTAATCCAGCCAGCTGCCACCGCCAATGGCGAGATTCAGATTGGGCGGCTGGAAGCGATCCAGCGATTTGGCGAAGCGCGCGTCGGGCGTCTCGTTCGCCTCGAATTCCTGCCAGATTGCCAGCAGCTCCGCCCCCTGCGGCTCGGGCAGCAGGCCGAAGAGCCGTCTGGCAGCGGCGAGCTCGCCAAGGGCCTGGGCCTCCGCATCGACCTCGCCGTAGATCGGCGCGTCGCCGGCGTCGATCTCGACCAGATCGTGCAGCAGCAGCATGCGGATCACCCGGTCGAGGGCGATCTCTTCCGGCGCGTGCTCGGCCAGCACCAGCGCGAAGAGCGCCAGATGCCAGCTGTGTTCGGCAGAGTTTTCGAATCGCCCGTCGTGGTTGCGGGTGGCGCGGGTGATGGATTTCAGCCGGTCGGCCTCCATCAGAAAGGCCATCTGCGCGTCGAGCCGGGCGCTCATGTCTCTGGCGCCTCGGGCTTGCCTGCCTCCGCCTGGATCTGCCTTGCGCGGTCGAGGATGAACTGCCGCGCGCGGCGCTCGGCGAGCCGCACGCGGATCGAGGTGAGATAGGCCTCTTCCAGCGTGGTGGAGGAGGCGCCGATCACCTTGGCGACCTCCATGAAGAACCGGTCGTCGCCGCTGGCCTTCATCACCTTGAACGTGTCCTCGGCGAGCTTGTCGGCCAGCTCCTGCGTCAGCGACGACATCGGGATCCCCTCAGCGCGTGGTCTCGGTCAGGCGGCGCTTCACATAGGAGGTGACCGTGCCGATCATCGTGTCCATATGGGGCTCTTCGAAGAAGTGGCCCGAGCCCTCGATCTCCTCATGGGTGATCGTGATGCCCTTCTGATCCTTGAGCTTGTTCACCAGCGCCGTGGTGTCGGCGGGCGGCGCCACGCGGTCGGCGGTGCCGTTGATGATCAGCCCCGAGGAGGGGCAGGGGGCGAGGAAGGAGAAATCGTACATGTTCGCGGGCGGCGAGACCGAGACGAATCCGGTGATCTCGGGCCGGCGCATCAGAAGCTGCATGCCGATCCAGGCGCCGAAGGAGAACCCCGCGACCCAGCAATGTTTGGAATTGTTGTTCATCGACTGCAGGTAGTCGAGCGCCGAGGCGGCATCGGACAGCTCACCGATGCCCTGGTCGTATTCGCCCTGGCTGCGGCCGACGCCGCGGAAATTGAACCGCAGCACCGTGAAGCCCATGTTGTAAAAGGCGTAGTGCAGGTTATAGACGACCTTGTTGTTCATCGTGCCGCCGAATTGCGGATGCGGATGCAGGATGATCGCGATCGGGGCGTCGTTTTCTTTCTGGGGATGATAGCGGCCTTCGAGGCGGCCTTCGGGTCCGGGAAAAATGACCTCGGGCATCGGTGCGGTGGGCTCCTGTAAGGGCACAGGCGTTTCTTGACGAAACTGCTCAGGTACCTTAGAACGGTTCTAATCCCCGGAGGCGGGTCCGGGAGGGCTGGATTGCAGATAGGCAATCGCCCCGGCAAGGTCAATCGTCAGGTCCGCGTGGGCCCGGGAGGAATGATGTGAAACTGAGCACGAAGGGGCGTTATGCCATGGTGGCGCTGACCGACATCGCGCTGCAGCCCGAGGGCGATCTGGTGACACTGGGCGATATTTCGAAACGTCAGGACGTCTCGCTGCCCTATCTCGAGCAGTTGTTCGTCAAGCTGCGCCGCGCAGGGCTGGTGGCTTCGGTGCGCGGGCCCGGCGGCGGCTACCGGCTGGCCCGGCCGGCCTCGGAGATCCGGGTGGTCGATATTCTGGCCGCCGTGGACGAGACCGTGGATGCGATGCACAAGGGCGCGGGGGCCAGCGGCGGCGCCTCGGGCAGCCGGGCGCAATCGCTCAGCAACCGGCTGTGGCAGAGCCTTTCGGCACATGTCTATGTGTTTCTGCATCAGACCCGGCTGTCGGATGTTGTGGACAATTCGCTGGCGCCCTGTCCGGCGGTGCCCTCGCTCTTTTCGGTGGTGGATGAGGCCTGAGGCCCGGCCTCGCGTCTTTCGGGGCGCTGCCCCGGACCCCAGAGTATTTATGAGAAAGATGAAAGACAGGTGGCGGTGAGGCGGAGCTATCTCGACTGGAATGCCACGGCACCGCTGCGGCCCGAGGCGCGCGCGGCGATGATCGCGGCCATGGATGTGGTGGGCAATCCGTCCTCGGTCCATGCAGAGGGGCGCGCGGCCAAGGGGCTGATGGAGCGGGCGCGGGCGCAGGTGGCAGAGGCCTTTGGCGCGGACGGGGCGGATGTGATCTTTGTCTCGGGGGCCACGGAAGCGGCGGCGCTGGCCTGCGCGGGGCGCGGGCTGAAAGGCGCGGCGATCGAGCATGACGCTGTGGCGGCCTGGATCGACCCGGTGCTGGCGGTGGATGCCCGTGGTCAGGTGGCGGTGACGGCGCCGGAGGAGACCGCGTTGCAGGCCGCCAATTCCGAGACCGGTGTGATCCAGGAACTGCCGCAGGGGCTGGCGGTGGTCGATGCCACCCAGGCTTTCGGCAAGATCCCCTTTGCCTTCAACTGGGCGGGCTGCACCGCCGCGCTGATCTCGGCGCATAAGCTGGGCGGGCCCAAGGGAATCGGGGCGCTGGTGATCCGGCGCGGCACCGATCTTGCGGCGCAGCTCAGGGGCGGTGGGCAGGAGATGGGGCGCCGCGCAGGCACGGAAAACATCCCCGGAATCGCAGGGTTTGGCGCCGCCGCCGAGGCCGCGGCCCGCGATTTGGCGCAGGAGCGCTGGAAAGGGGTGGAAAAACTTAGAAACATTCTAGAGAATGTCATTGCGGATCGCGCAAAAGAGACTATTTTTGTCGGGAATGACGTGCCGCGCCTGCCCAACACCTCCTGCTTTGTGGTGCCGGGCTGGAAGGGCGAGACGCAGGTGATGCAGATGGATCTGGCGGGCTTTGCGATCAGCGCCGGCTCGGCCTGCTCCAGCGGCAAGTTGCGCCCCTCCCGGGTGCTACAGGCGATGGGCCATGACGACGAGACCGCACGTAGTGCGGTGCGGGTGAGTCTGGGGCCGGATGTCGCGGAGGAGGATGTGGTGCGCTTCGCCGAGGCCTGGCTGCATCAATACGAGAAATTCCGCGCCCGCGGCGCGTGAGGGGTAAAGCGCGCCGCCGGCGCCATGACGACTGGACCGCGCCTTCGGCGCTGCGAAGAACACCGCGCCTCCGGCGCTTTTGAACTGACGGCGCCTCCGGCGCTTGGAACACAGCGGCGCCTCCGGCGCTTGGAAACTTACGGCGCCTCCGGCGCCAGGGACGATTGAAACCGCGCCTCCGGCGCGATGACAGGAGAAAGCACATGGCAGCCTTCGACAACGTGACCGTCAAGGAAGGGGTCGAGAAGGAGACCGTGGAGGCGGTCGAGGCGGTCTCGACCTATAAATACGGCTGGGATACCGACATCGAGATGGAATATGCCCCCAAGGGCATCAATCCCGACATCGTGCGGCTGATCTCGGACAAGAACGGCGAGCCGGAATGGATGACCGAGTGGCGGCTCAAGGCCTATGAGCGCTGGACCCAGATGAAAGAACCCAGCTGGGCCATGGTCACCTATCCCGAGATCGACTTTCAGGAACAGTATTACTACGCCCGCCCCAAGAGCATGGCGGAAAAGCCCAAGTCGCTCGACGAGGTCGATCCCAAGCTGCTGGCCACCTATGAAAAGCTCGGCATCCCGCTGAAGGAACAGATGATCCTTGCCGGCGTCGAAGGGGCGGAGGCCGCGCCCGCCGACGGCATCGCGGCGCTCTCCGCCACCGCGGGCAGCGATCGCAAGGTGGCCGTTGACGCGGTCTTTGACTCCGTTTCGGTGGGCACCACCTTCCAGAAGGAGCTGAAGGCGGCGGGGGTGATCTTTTGCTCGATCTCCGAGGCGATCCGCGAACACCCGGAGCTGGTGAAAAAATACCTGGGCTCGGTCGTGCCGGTCTCGGACAATTTCTACGCCACGCTGAACAGCGCCGTCTTCTCTGATGGCTCCTTTGTCTATGTGCCGCCGGGGGTGCGCTGCCCGATGGAGCTTTCGACCTATTTCCGGATCAACGCCGAGAACACCGGCCAGTTCGAGCGCACGCTGATCATCGCGGACAAGGGCTCTTACGTGAGCTATCTCGAAGGCTGCACCGCGCCGCAGCGCGATACCGCGCAGCTGCATGCCGCCGTGGTGGAGATCATCGTGGAGGAAGACGCCGAGGTGAAATATTCCACGGTGCAGAACTGGTTCCCCGGCGACGAGAACGGCAAGGGCGGCATCTACAACTTCGTGACCAAGCGCGCCGATTGCCGGGGCGACCGTGCCAAGGTGATGTGGACGCAGGTCGAGACCGGCTCTGCCGTGACCTGGAAATACCCCTCCTGCATCCTGCGCGGCAATGAGAGCCAGGGCGAGTTCTATTCCATCGCCATCGCCAACAACCACCAGCAGGCCGATACCGGCACCAAGATGATCCATCTGGGCCGCGATACGCGCTCGCGGATCGTGTCCAAGGGCATCTCGGCGGGGGTGGCGCAGAACACCTATCGCGGGCAGGTGGCGATGCACCCGAAGGCGAAGAATTCGCGCAACTACACCCAGTGCGACAGCCTGCTGATCGGCGACAAATGCGGGGCGCATACGGTGCCCTATATCGAGGTGAAGAACAATTCCTCGCGCGTGGAGCACGAGGCGACGACCTCGAAGGTGGATGACGAGCAGCTCTTCTATTGCCGGCAGCGCGGCATGGACGAGGAAGAGGCCGTGGCGCTGGTGGTGAACGGCTTCTGCCGCGAGGTGCTTCAGGCGCTGCCGATGGAGTTTGCCATGGAAGCGCAGCAGCTTGTTGCGATCTCGCTCGAAGGCTCGGTGGGCTAACAGGTGGCGGTGGGCAGGATTGCCCACCCTACGCAGGGGAACGTCATGATCCAGCAACTGGCCATTCAATCGCTTGGCGCCGGGGTCGGTGTCTTTATCGGGGTCCTCATCGGGCTGAGCATCCGCAAGCGCAAGGGGCGGACCGACGGGCTGCTTGGCGGATCGGTCTTCGTCACCGCAAGCGCAGCGGCGGGGCTGGCGATGATCGTCATGATGGCGATGAAATACCTGACCTCATAAATCGTGTGAGGATCTTGTGGTAAATCCTTGGAGTAAAAGCATGATCGTGACAACGACCAACGCTGTCGAAGGCCATGCCATCACCGCCTACAAGGGCATCGTGGTGGGCGAGGCGATCATGGGCGCCAATGTGGTGCGCGATGTCTTCGCGCAGATCACCGACATCGTCGGGGGCCGGTCCGGCGCCTATGAAAGCAAGTTGCAGGATGCCCGGGAAACCGCGCTGCGCGAGCTCGAGGAGCGCGCCGCGGCGCTTGGCGCGAATGCGGTGGTCGGCGTCGATCTGGATTACGAGGTGGTCGGAAACTCCATGCTGATGGTGTCGGCTTCGGGCACGGCGGTGGTGATCGCGTGAGTGTTGAGGCGCCCATATCGCGCCCCGAGCTGACCATGCCCGAGGCCGAGGCCGCGCTGCTGCGCGACCACTATGCGCGCGCCGGTGTCATCCTCGAATACGGTTCGGGCGGGTCCACCGTGTATGCCTCGGAACTGACTGGAAAGACGGTGTTTTCGGTGGAAAGCGACCGGGATTGGGCGCAGATGATGCGCCGCTGGTTTGCCGAGAACCCGCCGGTGGCGGGCACCGAGGTCGATGTGATCTGGTCCGATGTCGGCCCCACCAGGGAATGGGGGCGCCCGGTCGATGACAGCGAATGGCGCCGCTGGCCGCGCTATCCGTTCGAGGTCTGGGGGCTGCCCGAGTTCCGGCACCCCGATGTGGTGCTGGTCGATGGCCGGTTCCGCGAGGGCTGTGCCCTGGCCACCGCGTTCTTGGCCGAGCGCCCGCTGGTGCTGCTCTTCGACGATTACGCGGAGCGCACGCAATATCACAAGGTCGAGGAGTTTCTCGGCCAGCCAGACATGACCGGGCGCATGGCCCGGTTCGAGATCACCCCGCAGCCGGTGCCGCCCAAGCGGCTGCTGCGGATCATGCAGTTGACCATGCGGCCCTGAGGTTCGCGAGGAGAGAAAAATGCTGGAAATCAAAAACCTGCAAGTGAAACTTGAAGAAGAGGATAAGCAGATCCTCAAAGGTGTGGACCTGACCGTCGAGGCGGGCAAGGTGCATGCGATCATGGGGCCGAACGGCTCGGGCAAATCGACGCTGTCCTATGTGCTGTCCGGCAAGGACGGCTATGAGGTGACCGGCGGCGAAGCCTCGCTCGATGGCGCGGACCTGCTGGAGATGGAGCCGGAAGAGCGCGCCGCCGCAGGCCTGTTCCTGGCGTTCCAGTACCCTGTCGAGATCCCCGGTGTGGGCAACATGACCTTCCTGCGCACCGCCGTGAACTCGCAGCGCAAGGCGCGCGGGGAGGAGGAGATGTCCTCGACCGAGTTCCTCAAGACCGTGCGCGAAAAGGCCAAGTCGCTCAAGATCGACGCCGAGATGCTGAAGCGTCCGGTCAATGTGGGCTTTTCGGGCGGTGAGAAAAAGCGCAACGAAATCCTCCAGATGGCGATGCTGGAACCGAAGATGTGCATTCTCGACGAGACCGACTCGGGCCTCGATGTGGATGCCATGAAGCTGGTCGCCGATGGCGTGAACGCGCTGCGCTCCGAGGGGCGCGGCTTTCTGGTGATCACTCACTATCAGCGCCTGCTCGACCATATCAAACCGGATGTGGTGCACATCATGTATGACGGCCGGATCATCAAGACCGGCGGCCCCGAGCTGGCGCTCGAGGTCGAGAACGAGGGCTACGCGCATCTGATCGAGGAGGAGGCGTAATGGCACTTCCGCAACCGAAACTGGATGCGACCGAGGCGCGGATTGCCGCGCTGAGCCTGCCGGAAAGCGGCTGGTCGGCGCCGGCGCGCGCCTCGGCGCTGGCGCGGCTGCGGGGCATGGGGCTGCCCGGCGCGCGTGACGAATATTGGAAATACACCCGGCCCGAGACGCTGACCGCGCCGGCGGCGCCGAAGGCGGCGCTGTTCGAGACCGGCGAGAGGCTGGTCTTCGACGGCATGGACCGGCTGAAGATCGTCTTTGTGGACGGGGTGTTCGACGCCGAGGCCTCCGACCCGCTGGCGCTTGAGGGGGTGGAGTTCGCCCGTCTGGCCGACAGCGCCGATATTCACTGGGCGCAGGATCTTTACGGCACGCTGGAAGAGGCCGGCCAGACCCCGGTCGAACGGCCGCTGGCCGCGCTCAACACCGCCTTCGCCAGCGATGGCATCCTGATGCGCGTCACCGGCAGGGTCCTGAAACCTGTCAGCCTGATTTACTACCATAAATCAGACGCTTCCGATGCGATCTTGCATCATGTCATCAAGGTCGAGGAGGGCGGCGACATCACCGTTCTCGAAAACGGCCCGGCCGCCGCGCGGTTCAACAAGGTGATGGAGGTCGAGGTCGCCGACAAGGCGGGATTCCACCATGTCCGCGCCCAGGGCCGCGACCACGAGCGCCGCGCCGCCACGCATATCTTTGCGCGGCTCGGCACCGAGAGCACCTTCAAGACCTTCACGCTCACCATGAACGGCGTGCTGACCCGCAACGAATGCGTGATCGAGCTGACCGGCGACGATGCCGTCTGCCACGTTGCGGGCGCCTGCATGGGCGATGGCGATTTCCACCACGACGACACGGTGTTCATCACCCATGACGCGGTGAATTGCGAAAGCCGGCAGGTGTTCAAGAAGGTGCTGCGCAATGGTGCCACCGGCGTGTTCCAGGGCAAGATCCTGGTGAAACCCGGCGCGCAGAAGACCGACGGCTATCAGATCAGCCAGTCGCTTCTGCTCGACGGCGACAGCCAGTTCCTCGCCAAGCCGGAACTCGAGATCTATGCCGATGACGTGGCCTGTTCGCATGGCTCCACATCGGGGGCGATCGACGAGGAAGGGCTGTTCTATCTGCGCGCCCGCGGTCTGCCGCGGGGCATCGCCGAGGATCTTCTGACCATCGCCTTCATCGCCGAGGCGGTGCAGGAGATCGAGGACGAGGCGTTGCAGGAGGAAATCGTCGGCCGCGTCGAGGCCTGGCTGACCCGGCGGCGCGGCTGATGTCGCTCTCGCGCGAGATCGTGGCCACCTACCGGGGGCCCGGCGCCGTCGTGGCGCGGCTACTCGCGCAGGGCCCGCGCGAGGACCGGGCCTTGATGCTCGTCATGGCGGCCTGCGGGCTGTTCTTTATCGCGCAGATGCCGGCGCTGTCCCGGCAGGCCCATCTGGCGGGCAGCGAGCTGAACCCGCTTCTGGGCGGTGCGCTGCTGGCTTGGCTGGTGATCGCGCCGCTGCTGTTCTACCTGATCGCCTTTCTGAGCCATCTCGTGGCCCGGGTGCTGGGCGGCAGGGGCACGGGCTATGGCGCACGGCTGGCGCTGTTCTGGGCGCTGCTGGCCTCGGCGCCGCTGGTGCTTCTGAACGGGCTGGTGGCCGGGTTTCTCGGCACCGGGCCGCAGCTCAGCCTTGTGGGGCTGCTGTGGTTCGCGGTGTTCCTGTGGTTCTGGCTGGGCGGGATGCGCGCGGTGCAGAAGGCGGCGGCGGCATGACCGGCGCGGCGCTTGCGCGCCTGGCGTGGCAGACGCTGGTCGCCCCGCGTGAGGTGGCGCAGACGTTGCTGTCGCTACGGCTGTCGCAAGAGACGATCCTGACGGCGCTGGCGCTGGTCGTGGTGCTGAACGCGCTGGTGATCGGTGCCATGCAGGCGGCGGGGCTGACCGGTGCCGCCGTGCCGGTCATGCTGGGCCCGCTGCCGATCGCGGCCCTGCTGGCGGCGATGCTGACCGCGTCGATCCTGTTCATGACCTGGGCCGGCCGGCTCATGGGCGGGCAGGGCCGCAGCGAGGATGTGGCGCTGCTGCTGGCCTGGCTACAGGGGCTGCGCGTGGTGGCACAGCTTGTCGTGGCCGTTGCCTCGGTTCTGTCGGGCGCGCTGGCGTCGCTTGCGGTCGTGGCGACGCTGATCGCCGGGACCTGGATCCTGATCAACTTTCTCGATGTCGCGCATGGGTTCGGCAACCTGTTCCGGGCGCTGATGGTGCTGGTCTTCGGCTCTGTCCTGCTGATCTTTGCGCTGACCGTCATTTTCTCCCTGCTGGGAGTCTCACCGAACGGGATGGCCGTCTGATGTATGATGTCTCCGAAATCCGCCGCGATTTTCCGATCCTTGCGCGCGAGGTGAACGGCAAGCCGCTGGTCTATCTCGACAACGGCGCCTCGGCGCAGAAGCCGCAATGCGTGATCGACGCGGTGACGCGCGGCTATGCCGAGGAATATGCCAACGTCCACAGGGGGTTGCACTACCTTTCGAACCTCGCGACTGAGAAGTACGAAGGCGTGCGCGGCACTGTGGCGCGCTTTCTCGGCGTGCGCGACGAGGACGAGATCGTCTTCACTTCGGGCACCACCGAGGGGATCAATCTGGTGTCCTACGGCTGGGCGATGCCGCGGCTTCAGCCCGGCGACGAGATCGTGCTGTCGGTCATGGAACACCACGCCAATATCGTGCCCTGGCATTTCCTGCGTGAACGCCAGGGGGTGGTGCTGAAATGGGTCGATGTGGATGCCACTGGCGCGCTCGACCCGCAAAAGGTGATAGATGCCATCGGACCCAGGACCAAGCTCGTCGCGATCACCCATCTGTCGAACGTGCTGGGCACCGTGGTGGATGTGACCGCGATCTGCGCGGCGGCCCGCGATCGGGGCGTGCCGGTGCTGGTCGATGGTTCGCAGGGGGCGGTGCACATGCCGGTGAATGTCGAGGAGATCGGCTGCGATTTCTACGCCATCACCGGGCACAAGCTCTACGGGCCCTCGGGCTCGGGGGCGATCTATATCCGCAAGGAGCGCATGGCCGAGATGCGCCCCTTCCTCGGCGGCGGCGACATGATCCGCGAGGTGCATAAGGACAGCGTGACCTATGCCGATCCGCCGATGAAATTCGAGGCCGGCACGCCCGGCATCGTGCAGCAGATCGGCATGGGGGTGGCGCTGGAATACCTCATGGATCTGGGTATGGAGAACGTGGCCGCGCATGAGGCGCGCATCGCCTCTTATGCCAAGGCCCGTCTGGGCGGGATCAACTGGCTTCAGGTGCAGGGCCACGCACCGGGCAAGGCGGCGATCTTCTCCTTCACGCTCGAGGGTGCGGCCCATGCGCATGACATCTCGACGATCCTCGACAAGAAGGGGGTTGCGGTGCGTGCGGGGCATCACTGCGCCGGGCCGCTGATGGACCACCTGGGCGTTTCGGCCACCTGCCGCGCCTCCTTTGGCCTCTACAACACCGAGGAGGAGGTCGACGCGTTGGTCGAGGCGCTGGAGCTGGCGCACGAGCTTTTCGGCTGAGCCCGCCACGGGCGATGCGCCCCGGATCGGTCCGGGGCGCGCGCTGCCGTTCGGTCAGCCGCAGCGCAGATCCTTGGCCAGCGGGATGCCGTCGCGGTTCTTTTCCACCCAGCCCATGATCCGGCCCATGGTCATCTTGCTGCCACCGAAGCCGATCCAGGGGGTGAATTCGGTGTTGAGGATGCTCTCGGGATCGAGCCGCAGCAGCCGGACAAAGACCTGCGCCACGATTGTGCCGCCCACGCCGGTCAGCTTGCCGGTCTTGTCGGCTTCCTGAAGGCAGTAGAACCAGAGCGGCGTCTTGTCGATATGGCGCTCTTTCAGTGTCTCCGGCGCCGCCAGTTCCTTGATGCCCAGATGCGGCGCGTGATCGTGCAGCCAGCGCGCCACCTGCTGTCCCGAGGCCAGGTTCAGCGTGGTGCGGTCGCGCAGGATGTTGCGCAGCCCCAGCTTCTTGGCCTGATCGCGGGGGACCACCAGATCGCCCCAGCGTTCCTCTTTCGACACCACGGCATCGGGCAGGGCAAACAGCGTCTCGGCCATCTGCGTGCCCACCGGCAGCGCTTTCTGCGCCCGCCCGTTGCCCATCTCGAAGAACATCTCCATGTCCATGTCGTCGCCGGGATCGCGCGGGCCGAGGGATTTCATCATGGCGAAGAGATCGCGCGGCGGCTGGCCGTTCTTCAGCACGTAGGAGGGCTGCACGGTGGAATGGCCGAAGCGATAGGCCGCGCCCGAGAACTCCGCCGGCATGATCGGCGCATGCGGCCCGAAGATATGGGGCGTGCTCAGCGCCGCGTCGATGCAATCCTGATCCACGAAGGCGGGCAGAAGCTGGTGCAGCACCAGCCATTGGTAATGCAGCCGCACGCTGCGGCGCACATGTTCGAAATCCATCAGCCGGGGGGCGACGGTCTCGTGCCAGACGCTTTGCCGGATCGACATGGCGCCCATCTCGCGCACGTCGTCGGCGGCGCTGCCGCCCTCCTTCACATGGCTCATCAGGATGTTGTGCAGGCAGATGAAGGCGCCCTGGATCTGGCTGACGAGGATGTTCTCGTCGTTGCGCGGATCGCCGATCAGCGCCGTGCCCTTGCCGTTGCGCGCCAGATCGAGCGGGCAGGCGTCGCGGCCGAAGAGCAGGTAATCCTTGTGCTGGGGGTGATAGAGATGCGGGGTCGCCTCGGGTCCGTCGCCATAGACGCAGTCGAGATCCAGCGTCGGGGTGCGCACGTTGCGGATCGAGCGCGGGTCGATCTTCTTGCCGATGCTGCTGGTGGCGTCGAGCGTGATGTCGTGATCGACGAACTGCCCGAAGAAGGTCATGCCCGCATCGGCGGGGCCGGTGGCGATCTGATCGGTCTTCATCTCATCGACCAGCGCGATATAGGCGTCGAGGATATGCTGGTGCGACAGGTTGCCGGTGATCTCGTTGGGCTTGCCGAGCAGGTGGCCGAAATGCTGGGCGGGTGGCGTTTCGGACATCAGCGCGGTGCCGTCGAGGCATTGTTTGACAAGGTAATCGTAGCGGGACAGGGCGTGGATCATGCCGGTCATGCGGAAAGTCTCCTGAAAAAAGGCTGTCTGAAAATCTGCGAACGGGGCGGATTCCCCTGCGTCAGCCTGACGCAGCCGCGTCATCCGGTCGTGAATGAAAATTCCTGAATATGTCGCTCCGGCGCGGGATCCGGTCCCCGGGGTGGTCCTTTGCGGGGCGGCCTGCTAGCCTGCGGACACAATCACCACAGGGAGCGTTTTTATGGGGCCGGCTACGGACGCCGACGATATTTCGCAGATTGCATTTGGATTCATGGGGTCGCAGGCGCTGTTCGTGGCGCTCGACCACGGGGTGTTCACCCGGCTGGCGGACGGGGCGCTGACCGCCGAGGAGATGGCGGCGGGCACGGGCCTGCATCGCGACCGCGCCGAGACCCTGCTGACGGCGCTGGCAGGGCTGGGTCTGGTGAGTGTCGAGGCGGGGCGCTTTGCCAATTCTCCGGCGGCGGCGGCCTTTCTGGTGAAGGGCGAGAAATACGATTTCGGCGATTACATCCGCCTGCAGGTCGGGCGCCAGATGTATGGGCTGATGGGGCAGCTCGGCGCCGTTGTCGCGGGCACGCTGCCGGCCGGGGCCACCGCATCTTACGAGCAATGGTTCTCTGATCCGGAGCAGGCGCGGCTTTACTCGGAAAGTCAGCACGCCGGATCGCTCGGTCCCGCCCGCCAGCTTGCGCGGCGGCTGGATCTGTCGGGCGCGCGGCATCTTCTGGACGTGGGCGGCGGCACCGGCGCCTTTGCGATCACCCTCTGCCGCGCCTTTCCCGAGCTGCGCGCCACCATCGTCGATTTTCCCAATGTCGCGGCGCTGGGGCGGCGCTATGTCGAGGCGGCGGGGCTGTCGGAGCGCATCTCCTATGTCGAGGGCAACGCGCTGGAGAGGGGCTGGCCCGGCGGGCAGGATGTGATCCTGATGTCCTATCTCTTTTCCGGGGTGCCGGGCGCGGCGCATGACGGGCTGATCGGGCGCGCCTTCGATCATCTGGCGCCGGGCGGGCGGCTGCTGATCCATGATTTCATGGTGCATGCGGATCGCAGCGGGCCGCCTCTGGCGGCGCTCTGGCAGCTTCAGCACACCGCTTTCACGCCCGAGGCGCGTTCGGTCGATACCGAGGGGCTGACGGCGCTGATGACCGCGAAGGGATTTGCCGAGGCCTCGGTGTCGGAGATGATTCCGCAGATGACCATGCTGGCCGAGGCGCGGCGCGCGGCCTGAGGTTTGAAAGCGCCCGCAATCGGGAAATTTCCCGATTGCGGGCGCTGCCGCTTTGCCGTATCACCCCGGCGCAGGCACCCGTAGCTCAGCTGGATAGAGCGCTGCCCTCCGAAGGCAGAGGCCATAGGTTCGAATCCTATCGGGTGCGCCATCTCCCATTCGTCGCCGTCCCTGTTATTCACGTTTCAGCAGGGGGTTCGGGAAAGCCTACGGATGCGCTTTCCGGCCATGCGCGCTTTCCCTGTTGTCAGTCGCGGGTGAAGGGAGGGCGATCTTTTGCGAAATAAATGTCTTTGCAGATGTCGTATAGCTTCTTGTCCCAGACTGTGAAGCCATCAAGAATATCGCGCTGACGGGGGCTCAGATCTTGTAGAGCACTATCGGTGTCGGCGTTCCCCGGTGCCCGGTTGAGACGGACCATGCCCGGTTTTGTGATGAGCTTTCTGGCGAGAAGACGCTTTACGAAATCGTCGAAATACTCGGTCAGACCGTAGGTGAAATCGTCGGCGAGAATGTTGGAGATCGCCTCATGCGTCAGCCGGGCCTTCACATGCTCATTCTGTTGCTGCGCGCGCCTGTTTGCAAGCCTGCGAACCTGGCCGTTGTCGAGATCCTGGTCGGGTTTTCCGGTCTCGGCCGAGAACTCGAGAAACGTTCCAAAGCTCATGCCACCGCCGGCGACCTGCTCATGCAGAATATGCGTTTGAGTCCGAAGGACGTAGCGATAGAAGCTCAAGATCCGGGCTTTGGGGTCGCGTAGCACCGTAATATAGTGGCACTTCTGAGGAAGATGCTGCGCGACGCCGTAAAACAGGTGTCCGAAAACAAAGCGCAAAGCGGCCCGGTCCTCGATCGACATGGTCTTTAAGGATGCCAGGAACCCGTCATTCACCGCCAGTGCGGTGCCCTTCGCGCATTCACGGCCAAGTATGGCACTCAGCGACGAGCCTGCGGTTTTGGGAATGTGCAGATGGATGAGCGCGGTTGACCCGGCATTGCCGGCCATCTCGGAATGCACCTTTTGTTTGATATTGCGTTGCTTCAGATTCCGGGAGAACTCGGCAGATTTCCAGAAACTCTGACGAAGCTGCGCGCCGCTTTTAAGGTTGCGGAGTTTTCCTTCGATCTCTTTCTGGGACGGCGACCTCCCAAGGTAGATTCGGTAAGCGATCTCAACATCATGCGCCGAAATCCCCTCGTTCTCTTGCTCGGTGAGTTTTTCGACACTCATGGAGATTTCTCACGTATTTACGCCAACCGTCACTGGCCGTTTCCTGCCCACGATCCGCACAGGAAACATCCGTATTCTGGAGAAAATCGTTCAGAGCCGCGTCCCGGAAACGCAACGCCCAAAGGGTGTGATCCCGAAAACCGCTGAGCAATCCTCTCACGCCTGCAAGAGGTATCACCGCCGCATCGTGCCCGCAAACTCAAGTTGTGATTTGCCCCGGCGCTACGCGCATTAGGAGTCGATCCTGATGCTCGAGAAAGCCGCGAGGCGCGTTGCGAGCGAGATAACCGGTGGCCGGCGGGCCGCGCCCGGCCTGCCAGAGCCCCGCCAAACGCGCTGTAAATCGTCTCGAAGGGTCTGCGTTTATGGTGGGTGATGAGAGACTCGAACTCCCGACATCTTCGGTGTAAACGAAGCGCTCTACCAACTGAGCTAATCACCCGGCCTGCGCGGGTTTATCCAACCCCGCGGGACGTTTCAAGCGGCTTCGCCACGCTGATTTGCGAGCGACCGACCCCGGCGCGGCGGTCAGCCGCCGAGGAAGGGCAGGGGCAGGCCGAAGGCATCGGCCAGCAGCACCGCGTTCAGCCCCAGTACGGCGGTTGCCCCGGTGAGCGCCAGCAGGCGGACAAGCGGGCCCGTGGCGTGATCGCCCATCACGTCGCGGCGCGAGGTGAAGACGATCAGCGCGATCATCGGGACGGGCAGGGCGATCGACAGGATGACCTGGCTGACCACGAGCGCCTGGGTCGCGTTCACCCCCGCAGCCACCACCGCGAAGGCCGGCAGCATGGTGATCAGCCGCCGCAGCCAGATCGGGATGCGGATGTGCAGGAAGCCCTGCATGATCATCTGCCCGGCCATCGTGCCCACCACCGATGACGACAGCCCCGACGCGATCAGCGACACCAGAAACACCCCCGCGGCGGCGGCACCCAGCAGCGGCGTCAGCGTGTGATAGGCCGTCTCGATCTCGGCCACCTCGCTGTGGCCGAGGTGAAAGGCGCCTGCGGCCATCATCACCATGGCCATATTGACCATGCCGGCCACGGCCAATGCCAGCACCACCTCGGTGTTGGAAAAGCGCAGGACGCGGCGGCGGTCCGCGTCGGAGCGGATGAGCGTGCGGTTCTGCGTCAGGCCGGAATGCAGATAGATCGCATGCGGCATGACCGTGGCGCCGATGATCCCGACGGCAATGGTCAGCGCTGCGGTATCGGGCAGATCGGGGGTGACCAGCCCGGTTGCGGCCCCGGCCCAGTCCACCGGGGCGATCAGCAGCTCGGCCAGGTAACACAGGCCGATCACGCCGACAAAGGCGCCGATGATCAGCTCCATCGGACGAAACCCCCGGCGGTCGAAGAGCAGTAGCGCATAGGTGACGATGGCGGTGATCGCCATGCCCACGATCAGTGGCAGCCCGAACAGCAGCGCCAGCCCGATGGCCCCGCCAAGGAATTCGGCCAGATCGGTGGCCATCGCCGCCACCTCGCTCACCGCCCACATCCCCCAGACAACCGGCCTGGGAAAGCGGTCGCGGCTGAGCTCGGCGAGGTTCTTTCCGGTGACGATGCCCAGCCGCGCCGAAAGCGCCTGGAACAGCATGGCGATCAGATTGGCCAGCAGAACGACCCAGAGCAGGCTGTAGCCATAGCCGGCGCCGGCCTGGATATTCGTGGCGTAGTTGCCGGGGTCCATATAGGCCACCGAGGCGATGATCGCCGGCCCGGCAAACAGAAGACGCCCGCCAAGCCCGCGCCGTTCGCCTGCCAGCACCGCCGCCATGCCCTGCCGGGCGCGCTCTGTCGAAGTCATGAAACCGGTCCGTTTGCGCAGAATGCGAAGAGTCTGAGTTTTAAATATAGCCGTGGCTATATCGCATGCAATGGACAATTCAAGTTGCGACAGTCTTTGCGCCGCATTCGATGCCGCTCCGCTCTGGCGGGCGGCCAAAGCCTTGGCTATAAAGTATGTCCACGATATGCCTTGTGGCGCCGCGCCGCTCTGGAAGGACCCCGATGACGCAGGACGATTCGCCACCCGCCGCCGCGCAGCCCGACCGGTTCGCCCATGCCCGCGAGGCGCAGGCGGTGGCGCTGCTGGAGGATTACGTCGAGATGATCGGCGATCTGATGGCCGAGCTGGGCGAGGCGCGGGTGGCCGATATCGCGCTGCGCATGGGAGTGGCGCAGCCCACCGCCACCAAGGCGGTGGCCCGGCTCAAGCGCGAGGGGCTGGCGGTGTCGCGCCCCTATCGCGGGGTCTTTCTGACCGACTCCGGGGCCGAGCTTGCCGACCGGGTGCGCGCCCGCCACCGCACGGTGGTGGCCTTCCTCGTTGCCGTGGGCGTGCCGGAGGAGGTGGCGGAGCTCGACGCCGAGGGCATGGAACACCATGTGTCGGCAACGACGCTGCGCGCCTTCGAGGCGTTTCTGGCGGAAAAGGGCTAGCGGCCCTTATTCCATCGACAGGATCATATTGCGCACCACCGGGTAGATCTCGTTCTCCCAGCGGCGCCCGTTGAACACGCCATAATGGCCGACATTGGCCTGAAGGTGATGGCGCTTGAGATGCGGGCGCAGGGTCGAGCAGAGATCATGCGCGGCGGTGGTCTGGCCCAGCCCGCAGATGTCGTCGCGCCCGCCCTCCACGGTCAGCAGCGCGGTGTTGCGGATCTTGGAGGGATCGACGGTCTTGCCGCGATAGGTGAAATCGCCCGTCGCCAGCTCGGCGCGCTGGAAGACCCGGTCGATCGTCTGGATGTAGAACTCGGCGGTCAGATCGAGGACGGCGAAATATTCGTCGTAGAAGTCCTTGATCTTCTTTGCTTCTTTCTCTTCCCCCGCAGCGAGGTGTTCATAGAGCTTGCGGTGCTGCGCCTGGTGCCGGTCCATGTTCATGGTCATGAAGGCGGTGAGCTGGACGAAGCCCGGATAAACCTTGCGGCCACCGCCCGGAAAACGCATCGGCACGGTCGAGATCACGTTGCGTTCGAACCAGGACAGCGGTTTCTCGTTGGCCAGATCGTTCACCGCGGTGGGGCTTTCGCGCACATCCACGGGCCCCGCCATCAGCGTCATCGAACGCGGCGTCGCGGGGTTCTTTTCCTCCGACATCACCGCGACCGCGGCGAGGGTCTGCACGCAGGGCTGGCAGACCGCCAGGACGTGGCCGCCGGGGCCGATCTCTTCCATGAAGCGGATGACGTATTCGACATATTCCTCGACGCCGAACTCTCCGGCATCGCGGGGCACGTCGCGGGCATTCTTCCAGTCGGTGATATAGACATCGTGATCGCGCAGCAGCGTGCGCACCGTCCCGGCGAGCAGCGTGGCGAAATGGCCCGAAAGCGGTGCGGTCACCAGCACCTTGGGCTGCTCGACCTCGATGTCGCGCCGGAAGCGCAGCAGATTGCCGAAGGGCATGTCGAGCACGACTTCCTCGGTCACCGGAACTTCGCGGTTCTCCACCTGCACGGAATGAATGCCGAAGCTCGGCCGCTCATGGCTGAGGCGGAAGCGCGACACCATTTCCATGAGGGCGGCGTTGCGGCGCAGCAGATCGCCAAAGGGGCCCATATTTTTCGGGCCAAACGCCAGCGACGAGAGCGCGGCGGTCCGAAAAGGGGCGATAATATCATCAAGTCCTTGATAAGTTGCGTAAAGCACGTTGGTTCGCCCTTGTTAGTCCATGAAAACGCTAGCCAGAACGCCGCGCCTGTGCGACAAAAAAATTACCGCACTGCAGCATGAGGAGCGAAGTGAAGACGCCATGACACAGGCAACGCTCACGATTTCATCGAAAAATTATTCCTCTTGGTCGTTGCGCGGCTGGCTGTTGTGCAAGATGTCGGGCCTTGATTTCAAGGAAGAACCGGTCGATCCGACCGATGCGGATGTGCGCCAGGAACTGCTGTTGCTGTCGCCCACCGTGCGGGTGCCGCGCCTCACCCATGGCAAGGTCGAGGTCTGGGACACGCTGGCGATTGCGGAATACCTGTACGAGATCTTTCCCAAGGCGGGGCTTTTCCCGAAGGATGTGGCGCAGCGCGCCCATTGCCGGGCCATCGCCGGCGAGATGCATTCGGGCTTCTACAACCTGCGCTCGGCGCTGCCGATGAACCTCAAGGCACGGCACGAGACCTTCAAGATGTTCTCGGGCGCGCGGCCCGACGTGGAGCGCATCAAGACGATCTGGAGCGATTGCCTCGAGACCTATGGCGGGCCGTTCCTCTTTGGCGAGCCGACGGTGGCGGATGCCATGTATGCGCCGGTCTGCACCCGGTTCCGCACCTATGCGGTGACGCTGGACGATGCGCTCGAAGCCTATATCGACACGGTGCTCGACTGGGCGCCGATGAAGGAATGGACCGAGGGCGCGCTGGCCGAGCCGGAAGAGATCGAAGAACTCGAAGTCGAATTCTGAAGACCCGCGCGGTGACGGGCCAAGCTCTGGATTTCGGGCGGAATTGGCGTTACGCCGCTTCCCAGGCCGTGACGGTGGCTTGGGGCGCGTAACATGTCGAATTTTCTTCTTCGCGATCCGGATTGTATCCTGATCCACATTCCCAAGACCGGCGGATCCTCGATCCGGCGCGGGCTCTGGAAAGGGCGCTACGAAGGGCCGGCCTTCGGTGACATTCCGGAAAGCTGGCCCGAGGTCTTCCGCTTCGCCTTCGTGCGCCACCCGCTCGACCGCTTCGTTTCTGCCTATGCGGATTTCACCCAGATCCGGGGATATGGCGGCGGCATCGGGCGCTTTGCCAGGATCGCCATGGACGAAAGCGTCGCCTATGGCGAAGAGCGCGCCACCCGCAAGGAGCGCATCCGCCATCACACGATCCCGCAGACCCACCCGTTCAACTGTCTCGATCTGGCCGACACGCTCTATCGCTTCGAGGATTACGAGGCCGAGGTCGCGCGGCTGGCGGAAAAGACCGGGGTCGGGGTCGACGGGTTGCAGCACCGGCGCAAGACACAGCACGAGGGCTGGCGCGAACTGCTGGATCCCACGCTGGTGCGCAGCCTGACCGGCTTTTACGAAGAGGATTTCACCCGGCTCGGCTATCCGCTGCCCTGAGCGGCCGTGTCTGCCAGGTGCCGGGCGAGCGCCAGCGCGCCGTCAAGGCCGCTGCCCTTTGCCGGCACCAGCGCCTGGGCCATCTCGCGGGGCAGCCAAGGGGCATAGGCGCCGGCGACGCCGCCGATGAGGCAGACCGGCTCGCCCGGCGCCCAGCCAAGCGCGTTGATCCCGGTCGCGATATAGCCCGCGCCGCGCCGCATCAGCCGCTCTGCCGCCGTGTCGCCCCGCGCCGCGGTGACCCGTGGTGCGAGCCGGCCGAAATCCTGCGGCGTCGCTCCGGTCGCAAAGGCCACGATGCCCGCCGCGCCGCCCATCTCGTCCAGCAGCGCCCCGGTCAGCGCGCTGGCCGGTTCGAGCCCGTCGCGCGCGCGCAGGCTGTAGGCCAGCGCCTCGCGTCCGAGCCAGGCGCCCGAAGCCTCGTCCCCCAGGGTCAGCCCGTATCCGCCCAGCGTCGAAAACCCGCCATCCGCCTGCCGGGCGAGAAAGCTGCCGGTGCCGATCCCGGCCACGCAGCCGGTCGCCTCTCCCAGCGCGCCGGCCACCGCCGCGCGCCGGTCTTCCTCGACCACGGCACGGTCGAGCGGCAGCGCCGCCGCGACCCGCGCGGCGATCTCCGGCCCGGTCACGCCGGCCAGCGCCAGATAGGCCGGGCAGGGGCGCAGCGCCTGCAGCGCCAGCCCGGCGCTGTTCGCCAATTCGGAAAGACCCGAAACAAGGGTCGCCACGGCGCCGTCGAAATCGCTGGTGACATTGGCCGCGCCCAGCCGCAGCTCGATCCGCGTGCCCTCGCGTTCCAGAGCCAGCCGGCAGGTCGAGCCGCCGGCATCGGCGGCGAGGATCACCGCGACAGCTCCCGCATGCCCCGGTCGATGCCCTCGAGCGTCATCGGGACCATGCGGTCCTCGAAGATGTCGCGGATCATCTGGATGCTCTGGGTGTATTGCCAGTGGCGTTCCGGCACCGGGTTGATCCAGAGGTGATCGGGCCATTGCGCGCGGGCGCGCTCCAGCCAGGTCTGGCCGCTTTCGGCGTTCCAGTGTTCGTTGGCGCCGCCGGGATAGGCGACCTCGTAGGGCGACATCGAGGCGTCGCCGACGAAGATGCATTTGTAGTCCGACCCGTAGGTGTGCAGCACGTCCCAGGTGGGTGTCTGCCGGTCCCAGCGGCGGCGGTTGTCGCGCCAGACGCCTTCGTAAAGGCAGTTGTGGAAATAGTAATGCTCCATGTGCTTGAACTCGGAGCGCGCCGCCGAGAACAGCTCTTCGACCACGCGGATATGGTCGTCCATCGAGCCGCCGACATCGAGAAACAGCAGCAGCTTCACTGCGTTGCGCCGTTCGGGGCGGGTCTTTACGTCGAGATAGCCATGTTCGGCGGTGGCGCGGATCGTGCCATCCAGATCCAGCTCCTCATGGGCGCCGTCGCGGGCCCATTTGCGCAGCCGCTTCAGCGCCACCTTGATGTTGCGCGTGCCCAGCTCGACGCTGTCGTCGAGATTGCGGAACTCGCGCTTGTCCCAGACCTTGACCGCGCGGCGGTGGCGGCTTTCGTGCTGGCCGATGCGCACGCCTTCGGGATTGTAGCCATAGGCGCCGAAAGGCGAGGTGCCGGCGGTGCCGATCCATTTGCTGCCGCCCTGGTGGCGGCCCTGCTGTTCCTTGAGCCGCTCCTTGAGCGTTTCCATCAGCTTGTCGAACCCGCCAAGCGCCTCGATCTCGCGCTTCTCCTCGTCGCTGAGATGCTTCTCGGCCATCTTCTTCAGCCAGTCGGCAGGCAGGTCCACCGCCTCCAGCATCTGGTCGAAGGAAATCGCCTCCAGCCCCTGAAAGGTCGCCGCAAACGCGCGGTCGAAGCGGTCGAGATGGCGCTCGTCCTTCACCATGGCGCTGCGGGCGAGATAATAGAACCCGTCCACGTCATAGGTGGCGAGCCCGGCGCGCATCGCTTCGAGGAAGGTGAGATATTCGCGCAAGCTGACGGGCACCTGCGCCTTGCGGAGATTTTCGAAGAAGGGGACGAACATGCGCGGTCCTTTCGGGCGGCTCGCCCCATCCTACGCAAAGCGCTCTCCGCTGCAACCGCTGCGCTCTTCGGGATTACCGGCGGCCCCCGGTCCGGGGCGGTGGCGCTTCGCTCAGGTGACCACCTTTTCGATCACGATCGTGACGACCAGCCCCAGCAGCCCGAAGGCGATGGCATAGGCCACCACGAACTGCGCGATATCCGCGGCGTTGCCCTTGCGGCGGCGGGCGGTCAGCCCGCCCAGAATGGCGCCGATCAGCACCCCCGCGATCACGATCATGCCTGCCCTCAGCCCCCTTTGAGCGGATTGAGCGAGCCGATCTCGCGCAGCTTGGCGCGGACGGCCCAGTCCGAGCCGAACCCGTATCGTGCCCAGCCGAGGGAGTCCAGACGCACCTGCCGTCCTTCGGCAACCCGGCCGGACAGGTCCAGCGCCTCGGCGCGCAGCAGCATCAGCGTTGCCAGAAGCGCGGCGTTCTCGTGCCGGGCGGCGGTGTCGAGATGCTGGCCCAGCAGATAGAGCGCGTCCTCGGGACGGTTGTCGTTGATCGCATAGGCGGCAAGCTGCGAGGCCACATAGGCCTGGTGAAGCTGGGTGTTGGGCGAGGCGGCGAAATAGCGCTGTGCCAGAACGAACTGGTCCTGCGCGTCTTCGGCGCTCACCCCTTGCAGGATGCGGCCCATGGCATAATGCGAGAAGCCGCGGCGATGATCGCTCCAGCCCATGGCGGTGGCGACGTTCAGCGCCTCGGCGGCGGCGGTGCGGCGTTCGGCCGGCGTGGCACCGGGGCCAAGCGCTTTCTGGATCGCGTCGATCCAAACCCGCGGGGTGCGGGGCAGGCGGCGCACCGGCTGGCCCGCGCCCGCCGGGTTCACCTGGGCAAGGATCGCCGGCAGCCGGTCGGCCACGTCGCGGCGGGACATGCCCGAGCGCAGGGCGGGATCGTAATAGGCCCGCAGCACCGTCATGTCGAAGCCGGTCAGCACCGTGTGCACGTTGTCGTCGTTGAACACGCTGTCGGCGAGGCGGTAGAGGTCGTTGAGCGGCCCCAGCGCCTGGGCGATCTCTTCGTGCAGGCAGTCGCGGACCTCTTGCGGGGCGGCGTCGGCGGGCAGGAAGATGGCCACTTTCTCGCGTCGCGTGACCCGGGCCCAGCTCACCACCGCGCTGCGGCGGGCCGAGAGATATTCCTTGAGCGACGAGACATTGGGCACCACGAAACAGGCCGCCTGCGGCAGATGGCGGCGGATCTCGGCGCGCGGGATCGCCACGAGGGTGATGTTGGCGGCGGGGCCCTGAACCTGGGTGATGTCGATCCGCGCCTCGGTGCGCAGCCGGTGGATCAGCCGGTTGAGATCCGGCGCCAGCGACGGCGGCGGGCTGCCGGCGACGCGCAGGGTGATCGGGCCTTCGAAGCGGGTGAAGGCCGGCAGCGAGCGGCCCGATTCCAGCGTGAAGGACAGGTCCAGGAAATCCCGGGCAAGATCGGAGTTGGAAACCACCGGCGCGGTCGGGCGCGGGGTGGAGAAGCTCTTCATCGCGGGCAAGCCGCTGACGCTTTCGACCGAGGCGGCGGCGCGGGTGGCGGTGTCGGAGGGCGCGACCGGCATACAGGCGCTGACGGCCAGACAAAGCGGGAGGCAGAGCGGGATCAGGAACCTGCGCATCACGGCCTCTGATACTTGATGAAGGGCGTGAGCGTGCCGATGCGGTCGTAAAGCTGGCGCGCGGTGTGGTTGAACTCCTGCGTGAGCCAATAGACCGTGGGGGCGCCGGCGCGGTCGGCGGCCTCGTAGACGCCCTCGATCAGCGCCCGGCCGATGCCCTTGCCGCGGACTTCGGGGGCGGCATACAGATCCTGCAGGTAGCAGACATTCTCGACGCGCCAGCAGTGGCGGTGAAACAGGTAATGGGTGATGCCCACGACCGTGCCGTCCAGCTCGGCGACCAGCGCGTTGAAATCGTGATCGTCCGATCCGAGCAGCCGTGCAAAGGTGCTTTGGTAGACCTCTTCGGACAGTGAGGTTTCGTAGAAGGCGAGATACGCCTTCCAGAGTTCGCGCCAGATTTCCTCGTCGTGCGCGGTGAGGGGCCGCACGATCACATTCGATTGGGACACTAGTTTCGAAGCCTGCCTGCTGCTTTTGATCTCAGATGTTCAAGACATCCGATGTTTTTCTGTCCTCTATGCGATCACTATAGGGCAAAAGCTGGGTTTCTGCACAGCATGCGATTCGCGGGGCGAAAAGAAACATCGCCTTATGCGGGAGTTCCCCTCAACTGCCTGTTTTTAAAGGGGATGGCCTGTGCATTGATGCAACAATGATGCAACAATCAGGGCGGGAAACCGCGATTGTTGCTACACTCTTCATGGCTCGATTGCGGCATTTCGTCAGGGTGACGCCGCGGAAAAAGGGCAGAGGCCGGCCTGCGAGGGGGATAAGGGAGGGCTGTGCCCGGGGGGGGGCGCGTTCAGCCGCCGGTGTGGCTCATGTGGCGCGACACGCGCCCGTCCACGGTCTGCCGCGAATAGTCGAAATCATGGCCTTCGGGCTTCCGCGCGATGGCGCTGCGGATCGCCGCTTCGAGCGGCGCGTCGCTGTCGGGATGGTTGCGCAGCGCGCTGCGCAGATCGGCCCGGTCTTCCTGGCCCAGACACATGAACAGCTCGCCGGTGCAGGTGACCCGCACGCGGTTGCAGCTTTCGCAGAAATTATGCGTGAGCGGGGTGATGAAGCCGACCTTCTGGCCGGTCTCCTCGAGGCGCACATAGCGCGCCGGGCCGCCGGTGCTTTCCGCAAGATCGGTCAGCGTATATTGCTCGGCCAGCCGGCTGCGCAGGTCGTCGAGCTTCCAGTATTGGCCCAGACGGTCCTCGTTGCCGATGTCGCCCATGGGCATGACCTCGATCCAGGTCAGATCCATGCCGCGTTCCGCGCACCATTCGGTGATCGAGAACAACTCGTCCTCGTTGAAGCCTTTCAGCGCCACCGCGTTCAGCTTGACCCGCAGCCCCGCCGCCTGCGCGGCGTCGATTCCGCGCAGCACCTGCGGCAGACGGCCCCAGCGGGTGATCTGGGCGAATTTCTCTTCGTCGAGCGTGTCGGCCGAGATGTTCACCCGCCGCACCCCCGCCTCGTAGAGCGGTTTGGCGAATTTCTCGAGCTGCGAGCCGTTGGTGGTGAGCGTCAGTTCCTTCAGCGCGCCGGAGTCGAGATGCTGCGACATGGATTGGAAGAACTTGAGAATATCCCGCCGCACCAGCGGTTCGCCGCCGGTGATGCGCAGCTTTTCCACGCCCAGACGGATGAAGGTCGAACAGAGGCGTCCAAGCTCTTCGAGCGTGAGCAGCTCTTTCTTGGGGAGAAAGCTCATATGTTCGGACATGCAGTAGACGCAGCGGAAATCGCAGCGGTCGGTGACCGAGACCCGCAGATAGGAGATCGGGCGCGCGAAGGGATCAATGAGCTTTTCCATGACGCGAACCTAAGCACGAAAGCGCTCCTCGGCAAGCGCGGACGCGATTGTCAGGGTCGCACATTGGTTTTAGGGTGCGCGTCATGAAAGCCATTTCTCTCCTGCCGTTCCTGTTTCTGGCCGCCTGCGCGAAGGGCCCGCTCGGACTGTCTCCCGAGGCGGCAGCGCCCGCCGGCGACCAGATGCGCCCGCATGCGCGCCCCGAGGCGCTGTCGGCGCCGCCGCCGCCCGCCAATGCGCGCACCGCGGAACAGTTCGACACCACCACCGCCGCCGAGCGCAGCGCCGCCGCGGCGGCACCGGCCCCTGCCGGAGAGCGGCTGCTGGGCACCAGCGTCGCCTCGCTGGGCGACCCGGCCAAGCCCGGTTTCTGGGTCGAGACGCCGCTGGTCGCGCAGGCGGCGCAGGGCCGGGTGCTGTTCCCCGGAACCGGCAAATCCGCGCAGGTGGAGCTGATTCCCATCGACGGGCCCGCCACGGCCGGCAGCCGTCTGTCGCTGGCCGCGATGCGGCTCATCGGCGCGCCGCTGACCGATCTGCCCACCGTCGAGATCTATACCGGCGGCTGAACGCGCCAAAGCGCGGCAATCCGATGAAAAAATCCCTTGGCAACCACCGGTGCCCTGGCACATGCTGCCGCTAACACCGGCGGCCGGATACGCCATTGGTCTAATATGCCCGGGGCCCCGAGCGTGTAGTCTGGGCGCCGGAGGACAGGAAAGGATCACCCTTATGCACATGAGCGATACGCGCGAGATCAAGGCGCCCCGCGATCTGGTTTGGGCAGCGATCCTGGACCCGGAGGTGCTCAAGCAATGCGTGCCCGGCTGTACCGAGATGAGCGGCTCGGCCGAAGAGGGGTTCGAGGCGACGGTGGTGCAGAAGGTCGGCCCGGTGAAGGCAACCTTCAAGGGGCAGGTGACGCTGTCGAACATGAGCGCGCCGGACAGCGTGACGCTGTCGGGCGAGGGCAAGGGCGGCGCCGCGGGCTTTGCCAAGGGCGGCGCCGACGTGACCCTGACCGACAAGGGCGATGGGGTGACCGAGCTGCATTACGAGGTCGAGGCCAAGGTGGGCGGCAAGCTCGCGCAGCTCGGCTCGCGCATCATCGACGGGTTTGCCAAGAAGATGGCCGATCAGTTCTTCACCAACTTCCAGGAAGCGCTGGAAGGCCCCGCCGAAGCGGAAGAGGCCGGCGAGGCCGAGGGCGGCGAAGAGGGCAAGAAGAAGGGCTGGTTCAAGCGCATGGTGTCGGGCTGACCCGCGCCGGTCGGACCGGCGTCGCTGGTGCCGGCGGGATGTGACGAAGGAAACGGCGGGCGGGAACCGCGCCGCAGGGAAAAAGACCCAGGGAGGATTGGATGACCAAGGTGACGATGACGGTGAATGGCAAGGCCGTCTCGAAAGAGGTCAGCGGCAACACGCTGATGACCGAGTTTCTGCGCGACGAGCTGCGCCTGACGGGCACCCATGTGGGCTGTGACACCAGCCAGTGCGGTGCCTGCGTGATTCATGTGGACGGCAAGAACGTCAAGGCCTGCACCATGTTCGCCGCCGAGGCGCATGGCGCGGAGGTCACGACGATCGAGGGCATGGCCAATGCCGATGGCTCGCTGTCGGTGCTTCAGCAGGCGTTTCAGGATCATCACGGGCTGCAATGCGGCTTCTGCACGCCGGGCATGGTGATGACGGCGGCCAAGCTGCTGGAAGAGAACCCCAAGCCCAGCGAGCACGAGATCCGCGATTATCTCGAGGGCAATATCTGCCGCTGCACCGGCTACCACAATATCGTCAAGGCGATCCTGGCGGCCAGCGGTCAGGACGTGAGCGGCATCGCCGCCGAGTAAGGCGCCCTTGCCACCGCGCGCCGCCGGGATTGGCGGGGACGGTTTGAGTATTTGAAGAAAGATGAAAGGGCAGGGGGCGAGGAGGATGCGCCGCTGTCCGAAGCATTCCGAGGCGGGCGGAGCCTGCCAAACTCAGGGAGGAGTTTTCATGCCGAAGGATCATGGGATCGGCGCGGCGCAGAAACGGCGCGAGGACGTGCGCTTTCTGACCGGCGCAGGGCAATATACCGACGACATCAACGTCTATGGCCAGACCTATTGCGCCTTCCTGCGCTCGGATGTGGCGCATGGCAGGATCGTCAGCATCGACACCAGCGACGCCGAGGCGATGCCGGGGGTGGTGCGGATCTTCACCGGCAAGGATTTCGAGGGCGTCGGCGGGTTGCCCTGCGGCTGGCAGGTGACCGACAAGCACGGCGAGCCGATGAAGGAGCCGGGCCACCCGGTGCTGGCCCAGGGCAAGGTGCGCCATGTGGGCGATCCTTTCGCCGCCGTGGTGGCCGAGACTCTGGAAGAGGCGCGGAACGCTGCCGAGGCCATCGTTTACGACATCGAGGAACTGCCGGCGGTTGTGGATATGAAAGCCGCGCTGGCGCCGGGCGCCACCAAGGTGCATGACGATCTGCCGGACAACCTTTGTTACGACTGGCAGTTCGGTTCGGATCAGGCGGATGTGGACAAGGCCTTTGCCGAGGCCGCCCATGTCACCACGCTGGAGCTGGTGAACAACCGTCTGGTGGCGAACCCGATGGAGCCGCGCGTGGCGCTTGGCGAATACAGCCGCGCCAATGACGAAAGCACGCTTTATACGACGAGCCAGAACCCGCATGTGATCCGGCTGCTGATGGGCGCCTTCGTCCTCGGCATCCCCGAGCACAAGCTGCGCGTGGTGGCGCCCGATGTGGGCGGCGGTTTCGGCACCAAGATCTTCCACTATGCGGAGGAGGCCTTTGTCACCTTCGCCTCGCGGCAGATCAACCGGCCGGTGAAATGGACCTCGACCCGCTCCGAGGCCTTCATGTCCGACGCCCATGGCCGCGATCATGTGACCAAGATCGAGCTGGCGCTGGATGCCGACAACAATTTCACCGGGCTGCGCACCGATACTCTGGCCAATATGGGCGCCTATCTCTCGACCTTCTCGAGCTCGATCCCGACCTGGCTGCATGGCACGCTGATGGCCGGCAACTACAAGACGCCCGCGGTCCAGGTGAATGTGAAGGCGGTGTTTACCAACACCGTGCCGGTGGATGCCTATCGCGGCGCGGGCCGTCCCGAGGCGACCTTCCAGCTCGAGCGGCTGGTGGACAAGGCGGCGCGCGAGCTGGGGGTGGACCCGATCACGCTGCGGCGGCAGAATTTCATCACCGAGTTCCCCTATACCACGCCCGTCGCGGTGCAATACGACACCGGCAATTACATCGCCACGATGGACAAGCTCGAAGAGATGATCGACCGGGCGGGCTTTGCCGCGCGCCGCGCCGAGAGCGCAAAGAACGGCAAGCTGCGGGGCCTCGGCGTCAACTGCTATATCGAGGCCTGCGGCATCGCACCGTCGAACCTCGTGGGCCAGCTCGGGGCGCGGGCGGGTCTTTACGACGCCGCGACCGTGCGGGTGAACGCCACCGGCACGATTTCCGTGATGGTGGGCGCGCATTCCCACGGCCAGGGGCACGAGACCGCCTTTCCGCAGGTGGTGGCCGAGATGCTGGGCATCGACGAGAGCATGATCGACATCGTGCATGGCGACTCGAGCAAGATCCCCTTCGGCATGGGCACCTATGGCTCGCGCAGCCTTGCGGTCTGCGGTTCGGCCATGGTGCGGGCGACCGAGAAGATCATCAACAAGGCGAAGAAGATCGCCTCGCACCTTCTGGAAGCCTCGGAAGCGGATATCGAGCTGAAGGACGGCCAGTTCACCGTGGCGGGCACCGACAAGTCGGTGGCCTGGGGCGACGTGACGCTGGCGGCCTATGTGCCGCACAACTACCCGCTGGAGGAGATCGAGCCGGGGCTGGAGGAGACGGCGTTCTACGATCCGTCGAACTTCACCTACCCGAGCGGCGCCTATGCCTGCGAGGTGGAGCTGGACCCGGAAACCGGCAAGGTCGAGATCCTCAACTTTGCCGCCGCCGACGATTTCGGCAATGTGGTGAACCCGATGATCGTCGAGGGGCAGGTGCATGGCGGCATCGCCCAGGGGATCGGTCAGGCGATGCTGGAGAGCTGCGTCTATGACGAGAACGGCCAGCTTCTGAGCGCCTCCTACATGGATTACGCCATGCCGCGTGCCGAGGACGTGCCGTTCTTCAAGGTCGATCATTCCTGCGTGACGCCCTGCACCCACAACCCGCTGGGGGTGAAGGGCTGCGGCGAGGCCGGGGCCATCGGCTCGCCGCCCGCCGTGGTGAACGCGGTGCTGGATGCGCTGAACTCGGGCGGCTTCGATGTGGCGCATATCGACATGCCCGTTTCGCCGCACCGGGTGTGGAAAGCGATGCATGGCTGAGCCTTTCTCCGGCGGTCGCGCTTGACGCCGCCGCCGGGATTTTGCGTATTTTGAAAAGAGAAGAAGGGCAGGGGCGCACGAGATCCCGGACCCTTCGCAGGAGGTAAGACGATGTATAGCTTCGAGATCGAGACGCCGACGAGCCTTGCCGATGCGCTGAGCGCTCTGGGGCAGGACGAGGCGCAGGCGCTGGGGGGCGGTCAGACGCTGATCCCCTCGCTGAAGGCGCGGTTGGCTTCGCCGGCGGTGCTGGTGAGCCTGGCCAAGATCGACGAGATCAAGGGGATCACCGCCGGCGACGGCACGGTGACCATCGGCGGCGGCACCACCCATGCGGCGGTGGCGGCGGGGGTGGCCGGCAGCTATCCGGCGCTGGCGGCGCTGGCGGGCAATATCGGCGATCCGGCGGTGCGCAACCGCGGCACCATCGGCGGGTCGCTCGCCAACAACGACCCGGCGGCCTGCTACCCGGCGGCGGTGCTGGCCTCGGGCGCAACCATCGTGACCAACACACGCGAGATCGCGGCGGACGATTATTTCCAGGGCATGTTCACCACCGCGCTGGAAGAGGGTGAGATCGTCACGGCGGTGACCTTCCCGATCCCGGAAAAGGCCGCTTATCTGAAGTTCGAGCAGCCCGCCTCGCGCTTTGCGCTGGTGGGGGTGTTCGTGGCGAAATACCCCGACGGGGTGCGCGTGGCGGTGACCGGCGCGTCGGAATCGGGGGTGTTCCGCTGGACCGAGGCCGAGGCGGCGCTGTCGGCGGACTTCTCGGTCGCGGCGCTGGACGGTCTGTCGCTGCCCGCCGAGGGCATGATGGGCGATCTGCACGGATCCGGCGCCTATCGCGCCCATCTGGTGGCGGTGATGACCAAACGGGCGGTGACCGCCGCCGGCTGACCCGGTTGCGGCCAAGCGCCCTTTTCTGGCCCCGGTCCGGCGCGGATCGGGGCTTTTGCGCTTTCATCCGGGTTTGTCTTTCCTATATCGGTTGGGGAAAGACAAACCGGAAAGACCGCTCATGATCCCCGCCTCCGTTCTCGATCTCTCGCCCGTGCCCGAAGGCGGCACGGTGGCCGACGCGCTGACCAACACCATCGACCTTGCGCAACATGTCGAAGCCCTGGGCTACAACCGTTTCTGGCTGGCCGAGCATCACAATATGATCGGTATCGCCTCGGCGGCGACCTCGGTGGTGATCGGGCGGGTGGCGGCGGCGACGGCGACGCTGCGGGTGGGGGCGGGCGGCATCATGCTGCCGAACCACGCGCCGCTGATCATCGCCGAGCAGTTCGGCACGCTGGAGACGCTGTTTCCGGGCCGCATCGACCTGGGGCTCGGCCGGGCGCCGGGCACCGACCAGATGACCACCGTGGCGCTGCGCCGCAACCCGGCCTCGAGCGACCGCTTCCCCGAGGATGTGATCGAGCTGCTCGGTTTTCTGGGCGATGCCGCCGAGGGCCAGCAGGTGCGCGCGGTGCCGGGCGAGGGCACCCATGTGCCGGTCTGGATTCTGGGCTCGTCGCTCTTCGGCGCGCAGCTCGCCGCGCATCTCGGGCTGCCCTATGCCTTTGCCTCGCATTTCGCGCCGGACGCGCTGGGGCAGGCGGCGGAGATCTATCGCGACCGGTTCCGCCCCGGTCTGACGCAAGAGCCCCATTTCATGATGGCGGCGAATGTCTGGGCGGCGGAGACCCCCGAGGAGGCGATGTTCCGGCGCAGTTCGCAATTGCAGTCCTTCGTCAATATCCATCGGGGGACGCGGGGCAAGCTGCCGCGCCCGGTGGAGGACATCTCGGCGGTGGCCGAGCCGCGCTATGTCGCGGCGGCCGAGCGGATGATGAGCGTCGGCGCGGTGGGCGACCGGGCGCAGGTGGCCGAGGGGCTGGGGCGGCTGATCGACCGCTACAAGCCCGAAGAGCTGATGCTGGCCAGCGCGATCCACGACCCCGAGGCGCGCAAGCTCAGCTATACGATCGCCATGCAGGCGCTTCGGGATCTCGGCTGATCCGGCGCCGGTGTTCGGCGGTCTTCAGCTTTCGGAAAGATCCCTCGGTATATGACAGGCTCCAGACCGCTCACTGGAGGGATTGCAGATGGGGCTTTGGAGCCGACCGAAAAAGCAGCCGGCACAAGAGATTTCGGGGGATGAGGCGATCTTGCAGATCGTCGAGCGCACGCAGGCGGTGATCCATTTTGCGCCGGACGGGACGATTCTGCGCGCCAATGAAAACTTCCTCCGCGCGCTCGGCTACACCGAGGAGGAGGTGGTGGGAAAGCATCACAGCATCTTCGTGCAGCGGAAATACCGGCAGACGCCGGCCTATGCGCAGTTCTGGGAGGATCTGCGCGCCGGCAAGTTCTTTTCCGACGAGTTTCCCCGCATCACCAAGAGCGACGAGGTGATCTGGATCAGCGCCACCTATGCGCCGGTCTTCGACGAGGCGGGCAATGTGGTGCGGGTCACCAAGATCGCCACCGAGATCACCGGCCAGCGCGAGGCGATCAAGGACATCGCGCGGGGGCTGGCGGCGCTGAGCCGGGGCGATCTCTCCTTCCGCGTGACGCTGCGGCCCGAGGAGCGGCTGTCGGAGCTGGGCGAGGCCTATAACGTCGCGGTGGAAACCTTTGCCACGCTGATCACGCAAGTGCAGTCGGTGTCGAGCACGATCGATGAGATCGCCGAGCGCATCGGCGGCAATTCCGACGAGCTGTCGCGCCGCACCGAGACTCAGGCGGCCACGCTGGAACAGACGGCGGCGGCGGTGGAAGAGCTGAACACCAATGCGAAATCGGCGGCGGAATACGCCTCGGAAGTGGGCCGCGAGGCGGAGGACACCAAGCTCGCCGCCGAGGGCAGCAGCCAGGTGGTCGAGGATGTGACCGCGGCGATGCAGCGGATCGAGACCTCGTCGGAATCGATTTCGCAGATCATCTCGGTGATCGACGACATCGCCTTCCAGACCAACCTTCTGGCGCTGAACGCGGGGGTCGAGGCGGCGCGCGCGGGGGAGGCCGGACGCGGCTTTGCGGTGGTCGCCTCCGAGGTGCGGTCGCTGGCGCAGCGCTCGGCGGAATCGGCGCAGGAGATCAAGGCGCTGATCGGCGAGAGCGGCGGCCATGTGAAGGCCGGCGTGGATCTGGTCGGCAAGGCCAGCAGCGAGCTGATCAACATCTTTCAGGGGGTGGAACGGATTTCCGACCGCATCCGCGAGGTGGCGCACGGGCTGAGCGAACAGACCATGACGCTGGGCGAGATCAACACGGCGATTTCGCAGCTCGATCTGGTGACGCAACAGAACGCCGCCATGGTCAACGAGACCACCGAGGCGACGCGCAGCCTGGCGCGCGACAGCCGGACGCTTTCGGAAGGGGTGCGGGTGTTCCAGGTCTCCGGCGACGGCGGGGCTGCGCTTGCCGTCATGCCCTCTGGAGGCGGTCAAACCGGTTGGGCCGAGGAGGCTTCGGTCGCCTGAGGGGCGCAAACCGGCGAGGGGTTTCTGTTTTCATAAGAAGGGCGGGGCGGGCTCGAAGGGCTCGGTCTGGTTTCGAATCTGTGCTAGGATTCGTTTCGGGACTTTTCAGGTAAACATTTTGACGGAGGAGACGATGCGTTTTTCCAAAGCGGTTGCCGGGCTGGCTGTGGCGCTCATTCTATCGGGAGGCGTGGCGCTTGCCGGCGATGCCTCCTGGAAATATTCGGACGGGACACGGCTCAAGATCAAGTGCCGGACCGCTGGCTGCACGGTCAAGGCCAAAAAGCCGGGCGGCGACTGGGTGCTGGTGGAAGAGGGCCCCGGCGGCAACAAGAACTTTGTTGTGCTGGAAGCGAAGTATAAGAAGGCGAAACCGGTCTTGTGACCGTCTAGGCGGTCGCTGCCGCTGGCGATCTGGTAGGCCCGGAGGGACTTGAACCCCCAACCAAGGCGTTATGAGCGCCCTGCTCTAACCAATTGAGCTACAGGCCCACCGTGTCTGCCTGAGTAGCATTCGCGCGGGCAGGGTCAAGGTTTTCGCACGCGGCCCCGGCGCGCCGGGCCGTCCGGCTGCCACGCCGCCAGCTTCCGGAGCGCTGCGGTAGGTCACACGCGGGGTGTTCAGACGGCGTCCGCGCCACGCGGGCCTTGGGACTGTGGCGGCGGTTCTCGCACGGCGCGCTGTAGGGTGGGCAATTTGCCCACCCCGCCCGAAAGGCCCACGCCCATGGGGCACCGCTCGAAGGTCGCCGCTGCGTGGGGGCCTCCCTTCAACGTGGGCTGCGCAGCACCATCAGCTCGCCGACATTCTCACGGGTGATATAGCCCAGCACATGGCCGCCGGGGTCGGTCACGGCCACGGCGGCGGCCTCGGAGAGCGCGTCCAGAACCTCGCCCAGCGGGCTGCCGAGCGTGAGCTGCGGGACGTCTTCCATGAAATCCCCCACGGGCAGGGTGTTTTGCCCCTCGGCGATGGCGCGGAAGAGCGCGGTACGGGTGAGGAACCCGGCGAGCCGCCCGTCGGGGCCGAGGACCGGAAATTCGTGCTGGGTGGTGCGGATCAGGGTCTGGCCCGCAACATGCAGCGGATCTTCGGGGCGCAGGCTTTCGAAGGCGGTGATCATCGCGTCGCGCGCCTGAAGATCGTTTGCCACCGCGCGCGAGGTTACGTCCTGGCTTTCCGCCTGACCGGCGAAATAGACGAAGAGCGCGATCAGCAGCAGCATGAAGTTTCCCGAGGCAAGACCCCAGAACGCAAAGAGAAACGCCATGATCTGACCGGCGGTGGCCGCCGCCCGCGTGGCATGCACGCGGTCCATCCGCGTGGCGAGAAAGGCTCGCAGCACCCGCCCGCCATCCATCGGAAAGGCGGGCAGCAGGTTGAAGAGCGCGAGGAACAGGTTCACCGCCGCGAGCTGGCCCAGAAAGGCGCCGGGCGAGCCGCCGAGATTGGCCAGCTCCTCGATATCGGTGCTGGCGCCAAGCGCCATCAACACCGCCCAGATCACGATATTCACCGCAGGCCCGGCAAGCGCCACGATGATCTCCTGCGCGGGTTTTTCGGGCATCCGCTCCAGCCGCGCCATGCCGCCGATCGGCAGCAGCGTAATGTCGGGGGTCTTGATGCCATAGCGCCGCGCAGTCAGCGCGTGGCCGAATTCATGCGCCACCACGCAGGCGAAAAGCGCCAGGACGAAGCCCACGTTTTGCAGCGCTGCCATGGCGCCGCCCTGCGGCCAGGCCGCCGCCGCGACCCAGGCGAGCAGCAGGAAAAACGTCGCATGGACGCGCAGTTCCGAGCCGAAAAGGCGTCCGATGGAGAATGACCAGCTCATGCGATGGGCTCCTGCGATGACGGTGGGGTCAGGATGCGCCCCCCGCGTGCGGGGGGCAAGGGGGGCTATTCGGTGAAGGCGGCAGGCACGGCGCCGGTGAGGCCGGGCAGCAGATGCGCATCCAGCGCGAAGACATGGCGCGGGGTGCCGGCGGCGGCCCAGATCGTGGGGAACTCCAGCAGGCGCGGGTCGATCCAGGCACGGATCGGGCTGAGATGCCCCACCGGCGCCACGCCGCCGATGGCAAAGCCGGTCTGCGAGCGGATCAGGTCGGCATCGGCCTTGCCCAGCGGCTCGCCCGCCAGCGCCGAGGCCTTCTCGGCGCAGACCTTGTTGCCGCCCGCGGTCAGGAACAGCACCGCCTCGCCGCTCTCTTCGGCGCGGAAGATGATCGACTTGGCGATCTGGTCGATCTCGCAGCCGACGCTGTCGGCGGCCTCCTGCGCGGTGCGGGCCTGGCCCACCTCGCGAATGTCCGGCTCCATCCCGGCGGCTTCCAGTGCGGCGCGCACCCGTTTGAGGCTCTTGCTCATGGCGGTCTCCTGTCGTTTCTTGCAGGGGTTAGACCCCGATGGCGGCGCGGGTGCAAGAGCTTGGCATTGCGCAGACCCGCTCGGCTCCGCCATACAGGCGCCATGAGCTTTGCATCCCGCATCACCCGCCTGCCGCGCCCCTATGAACCCGAACTGGGAGAGGAGGCCCGCGCCGCCGCGCCCTGGGCCTCGGGCGATGTCGCCACGCTGCTCGCGGGCGCGGGCGGGTCGAGCCCTTATCTCAAGGGGTTGATCGGCAAGGAATCGGCCTGGCTCGAGGGTGCGCTGGCCGATCCAGAGGTCGCGCTGCCCGCGCTCTTCGATGCGCTGGAAGACACGCCGGCGGACAAGCTGGACAATGCGCTGCGGCAGGGCAAGCGCCGGGTGGCGCTGCTGACCGGGCTGGCCGATCTGGCGGGCGTCTGGCCGCTGGCGGAGGTCACGGGCGCGCTCACGCAATTTGCCGATCTGGCGGCGCGGCTGGCGCTGGAGGCGGCGATCGCGCGCGAGATCCGGCGCGGCAAGCTGCCCGGCGCCACCGAGGAGGACATTGCCATTGCAGGTGGCATGGTGGTGCTGGCGATGGGCAAGATGGGGGCCTTCGAGCTGAATTACAGCTCGGATATCGACCTTATCTGCCTTTTCGATCAGGATCGCTTCGAGCGCGACGATTTTCACGAGGCGCGCAGCGCCTTCGTGCGGGCCACGCGCAAGATGTCGGCGACGCTCAGCGATCTGACCGGCGAGGGCTATGTCTTCCGCACCGACTTGCGGCTGCGCCCCGATCCGGCGGTGACCCCGGTCTGCATCGCCATGGAGGCCGCCGAGCGTTATTACGAAAGCCTGGGCCGGGCGTGGGAGCGCGCCGCCTATATCAAGGCGCGGCCCTGCGCGGGCGACATCGCAGCGGGCGAGCGCTTTCTCGACACGCTGCGCCCCTTCGTCTGGCGGCGGCATCTGGATTTCGCCGCCATTCAGGACGCGCATGACATGCGCCTGCGCTACCGCGATAAGAAGGGCCACGGGCCGATCACCCTGCCGGGCCACGACATGAAGCTGGGCCGGGGCGGCATTCGCGAGATCGAGTTCTTCACCCAGACGCGGCAGATCATCGCCGGCGGGCGCGACCCGGATCTGCGGGTGCGCGGCACGGTCGACGGGCTGCGGGTGCTGTCGGAAAAGGGCTGGGTGCCCTTCGATGTGACCGAGCGGCTTACGGATCATTACCGCGCGCATCGCGAGGTGGAGCACCGGGTACAGATGGTCAACGATGCGCAGACCCATCTGCTGCCGGGCTCGGGCGACGGCTTCGACCGGCTGGCGGCGCTGATGGGGCGCGACCGGGCCGAGCTGGAACACGATCTCAAGGCCCGGCTCGAAGAGGTGCACGAGCTGACCGAGGGGTTCTTTGCGCCCGATGCGCGCGACGGGCGCAAATGCGAGGTGCCCGACGAGCTGGAGCGAAGCGAACTTCTGGCGCGCTGGACAAGCTATCCGGCGCTGCGCTCCGGGCGGGCGATGGAGATCTTCAGTCGTTTGCGGCCCGAGATCCTGAGCCGTCTGGCCCGCGCCGCGAAACCGCAGGAGGCGCTGGCGGCCTTCGACGGGTTCCTCGCCGGACTGCCCGCCGGCGTGCAGCTCTTTTCGCTCTTCGATGCCAATCCGCAGCTCATCGACCTGCTGGTCGACATCGTCTCGACCTCGCCCGATCTGGCGCGGCACCTGTCGCGCCATTCCAGCGTCTTCGACGCGGTGATCGGCGGCGATTTCTTCAGCCCCTGGCCGGGGGCGGCGGCGCTCACGGCCGAGCTGGGCGAGATTCTTGCGCGCGAGGGTGATTACGAACGCCGTCTCGATATGGCGCGCCGCTGGGCCAAGGAATGGCATTTCCGCGCGGGGGTACATCTGCTGCGCGGCCTCAGCGAGCCCGAGGAGGCCGGGCAGTGCTATGCGGATCTGGCCGAGGCGGCGCTGGCGGCGGTGCTGCCGGTGGTGCAGGAGGAATTCGCCCGCAAGCACGGCCCCGCGCCGGGGCGCGGCGCGGTGGTGGTGGGCATGGGCTCGCTCGGGGCGCGGCGGCTGCACGCGCTGTCCGATCTCGACCTGATCGTGATCTACGATCCGGCGGGGGTCGAGGCTTCGGAGGGCCGCCGCCCCTTGCAGTCGCGGCAATATTACGCCCGGCTGACCCAGGCGCTGATCACCGCGATGACCGCGCCCATGGCCGAGGGCAAGCTCTACGAGGTCGATATGCGGCTGCGCCCCTCGGGCAATCAGGGGCCGGTGGCGACCTCGCTCGCCTCTTTCACCGAATACCAGCGCAAACAGGCCTGGGTCTGGGAGCATCTGGCGCTGACCCGCGCGCGAGTGGTGGCCGGGCCGGTGGAGCTGGCCGAAGAGGTCGAGGCGCTGCGGGCCGGGATCCTCGCGGCACCGCCGCCGCGCGCCAAGGTGCTGGGCGAGCTGGCCGAGATGCGCGCGCGCATCGCCGCCGCCAAGGGGCAGGGCGACCCGTGGGATCCCAAGCTGGGGCGCGGGCGGATGCAGGACATCGAGCTTCTGGCGCAGGCCGGGGCGCTGCTGTCGGGCCGGGCGCCCCGGCGCACCGCGCGCGGGCTCGCGGCGGCGGCGCGCGACGGCTGGCTGGAGAAGGCGGAGGCCGATCACCTTGCCGCCACCTACCGGCTGTGCTGGAGCCTTCAGATCGGCGCGCGGCTGATCACCGAGGGCGCGCTCGACCCGGAAGAGCTGGGCGCGGGGGGCTGCGCCTTCCTCACCCGGCTGACCGGCACGCAGGCGGCGGCGGAGATGCAGGAAAAGCTCGACGACATGACCCGCCGCGCCGCCGGGATCATCGACGCGGCATTGCCCAGGGAGGCGGAGACATGAGCAAGGGGCACAAGGACGACCCCAAGGGGCTGATCACCGAGGCCTATCGCATCGAGGGCATCGGCGCGGCGGAATGCCGGTCGATCTTTCTCGACTGGGCGCTGTCGCTGCCCGTGGGGGCCGAGCCGCGCAGCCATATCGAGGCGCTGCTGGCGCGCCACGGGGAAGAGGGCCATCCGATGACGGAGGTGCTGCGCGAGGGGCTGACCCGCGCCGGGGCGCCGCGCCGCCGGGGCGGCGCCTCGGGCCGCCGCAACTGAGGGCACCGGGCCCGCGACGAAGGAAGCACTTGCTCCACGCCGCTGCATGCGTTTGGCTGTCGGGACCGTTCACACCGGGCCGCCCGCCGGCCCGGCCCGCCCTTGGCCGAGATTTATGCCCGAATACGTTCCCATCGCGATCCCCGAGCATCCGAGGCTTGCGCAGAACATCATCCATTTCGCCCGCGCGCTGCGCCGCGCCGGGCTGCCGGTGGGGCCGGGCCGGGTGATCGACGCGATCCGCGCGGTGGCGGCGGCGGGGTTTACCGACCGGATGGATTTCTACTGGACGCTGCACGCCTGTTTCGTGAACCGCCCCGAGCATCGCGTGGTCTTTGCCCAGATCTTCCGGCTTTACTGGCGCGACCCGCGCTATCTCGAACATATGATGTCGATGATGCTGCCCGCCGTGCGTGGCGTGCAGGAGGAAAAGCTCGCCCAAAGCGCCGAGAAACGCGCGGCGCAGGCGCTGCTGGGCGACCAGTTGCCCGAACTGCCCCAGCCCGAGGGTGAGGAGGAGGCGACCAAGATCGAGGTCGACAGCTCCTTCACCATCTCGACGGAGGAAAAGCTCAAGACGCTGGATTTCGAGCAGATGTCGACCGAGGAGATCGCGCAGGCCAAGCGCATGCTGGCAAAGCTGAAGCTGCCGGTGAAGCCGATCCCCTCGCGCCGGGGCATGGCGGCGGTGGACGGGCGGCGGATCGACTGGCGCCGCACTCTGCGCGCCTCGATGCGGCAGGGCGGCGAGATGCGGTCGCTCGCGCATCTGAAGCCGCGCCCGCGCTGGCCTAATCTGGTGGTGCTTTGCGACATCTCCGGCTCGATGTCGCAATATTCCCGCATGGTGCTGCATTTCCTGCATGCGGTGGCGAACGAGAAGGGCGCCGGCTGGGCCAGGGTCCATGCTTTCACCTTCGGCACGCGGCTCACCAATATCACCCGCCATCTGGCGACCCGCGACGTGGACGCGGCGCTGAAGGCGGCGGGCGCCGAGGCGCAGGACTGGGAGGGCGGCACGCGCATCGGCGAATGCCTGCACGCCTTCAATCGCGACTGGTCGCGCCGGGTCATGGGGCATGGCGCGGTGGTGCTGCTGATCACCGACGGGCTCGACCGCGACGACGCGGCGGCGCTGGAGAAAGAGATGGAGCGGCTGCATCTCTCGGCGCGCCGCTTGATCTGGCTAAACCCGCTGCTGCGCTGGGACGGGTTCGCGCCCAAGGCCTCGGGCATCCGGGCGATGCTGCCGCATGTGGACAGCTTCCGCGCCGGGCATTCGATTGCGTCGCTGGAGGATCTCGCGCAGGCGATCTCGCGCCCGGACGATGCGGGCGAGAAGGAGCGGCTGATGCGGATGATGGCGGGGTAGCGGCGTCACCGTTTGAGCTGTCTCCGGCGCGGACCATGGCGACGCCGCCGCGCCATCGCCGGACCGCCCCCCTGGGCCGGCGATTTGGTGACGCCAGCGCAAAGTGCCGAGGTCTTTCGGATTTGGCAGGGATAAAGTCGGGGGAACCATCTGTCAGATCGCCAAGCCGCGGTCCGGCGACGGCGCAGCTTTCTTTGCGCTCGGCGAGCTTTTCCGAACCAGGGTGCTGCCTTGACGGGGCAGACAGGTCTTTGAACCGCCATCCTCTCCGATGTTAGCGCCATTTGATCCAAATCATGCGGTATATGGAATGTGTTTGATATTCGGTTTCCAGAATATCTCTGGATCGGGAGGGTCATTCATGACTTTGAACTGGAAACTGGGCGGTTTGCTGCTGGGCGCGGTGTTCTTCGCCGCCGTCCTGCTGGTGAAGCCCATCGGGGTGAGCACGCAATTCGTGATCCTGGACGGGATCATCGCGGATAGCGTCGCCACCGACTTCATCACGCAGAGTGACGAGGGCTATACCTCGACCAACGCTTATATGGCGAAATCCGGTGGCAAATACGCCAAGAACGCCGCCAACCCGCTGAATTACAGCTTCATCTTCGTGTTGGCGATGGTCGGCGGCGCGTTTCTGTCGACCGTCCTGCGCGGCGGCATATCGAAGGAAGAGCGCAGCGCTCCGGCGATCTGGCGGGCGAATTACGGCGACACGCCGTGGAAACGCTACGCTGTGGCCTTTGTCGGCGGCTTCGTGGTGCTTTACGGCGCGCGCCTCGCGGGCGGCTGCACCTCGGGGCACATGATGTCGGGCATGATGCAGACCTCCCTTTCGGGCTATATCTTCGCCGCCGGGGCTTTCCTGACCGCCGTGCCCACCGCCATGCTCATGTATAAGGAGGGCTGACCCATGCAGATCGCTCTTGCCATTCTCATCGGCGCCGGTTTCGGCTTTGTGCTCGACCGTGTCGGCGCCACCAACCCCAATGTGATCGGCGGCATGCTGACGTTGCGACGGCTGCACCTGATGAAGACCATCCTGCTGGCCATCGGCACCGGCTCGATCCTGATGTTCGGCGGGCAGATGCTGGGCCTCGTGGATGTGATGCATATGGACGTGAAGGCCGCCTATGCGGGTGTGTTCATCGGCGGGCTGCTGCTCGGCGCGGGCTGGGCAGCCTCGGGCTACTGCCCCGGCACCGGCGTCTGCGCGCTGGGGACGGGGCGCAAGGATGCGCTTTTCTACATCGCGGGCGGGCTGCTGGGCGCTGCCGCCTATATGGCGACCTATCCGGCCTGGAAATCCTCCGGCCTGCTCGACGATATCGCGGGCGGCAAGGTGACGCTAGGCACGGTGCCGGGATCGAAATTCGACGGTCTCTTCGCGGTCTCCGGCGATATGCTGGGCATCGCGCTGGGGCTGGTCTTTGTGCTGGTGGCCTTCGTGCTGCCCGAGAACATCTCGGGCGGTCGCGTGCAGGAAGTGCCTGCGGAGTAAGGCGCCGGTCTTAAAACATCTGGCGGCTCCGGAGAGGACCTCCGGGGCCGTTGCGGTTGAAAACGCCGGATTTTGAGTATTTGCCAGAAAGATGAAAGGGCAGGCGCATCCCTTTCATCTTTCCGGACAATACTCCCGCCGGAGGCCGGCCCGAGGCGGGCGCGATTGCTGGGTTTCAGAAGAGGGCGTGGCCTGTCTTCCGAAAGCCGAATGCCGCCAGAAAGAGGGCGCCGCTCCTGATCTCCTCAAACACTCCTCTGGAGCCTTTGCCGGGCAAGGCCCGGACCGGAGATCACACCATCATCTCTTTCGTCGCGCTCAGCGTGATGTCGGGGTAATCCCGCACCACCCGGTCGATGTCCCATTGCAGCCGCGTCAGATAGACCACGTCGCCATCGTTGTCATGGGCGATGTGCTGCTTGTTGGCATTGACGAATTTCTCCACCGCTGCCTTGTCGCCCGAGACCCAGCGGGCCGAGGTGAACTGCGACGGCTCGAAGCGCACCGGCAGCCCGTATTCCTGCTCGATCCGCGCGCCCAGAACCTCGAACTGCAGCGCGCCCACGACGCCCACGATAAAGCCCGAGCCGATATTCGGCTTGAAGACCTTGGCGGCACCTTCCTCGGCGAATTGAAACAGCGCCTTTTCCAGATGCTTGGCCTTCATCGGATCGCCCGCGCGCACATTCTGCAACAGCTCTGGCGCAAAGGAGGGGATGCCGGTGACCTTCAGCGCCTCGCCCTCGGTCAGCGTGTCGCCGATGCGCAGCTGCCCGTGGTTCGGGATGCCGATGATGTCGCCCGCCCAGGCCTCTTCCGCCAGCTCGCGGTCGGCGGCGAGAAACAGCACCGGGTTGGCGATGGCCATGGGCTTTTTCGTCCGCACATGGGTGAGCTTCATGCCGCGCTCGAAATGCCCCGAGGCGAGGCGCACAAAGGCCACCCGGTCGCGGTGCTTGGGGTCCATATTGGCCTGCACCTTGAAGACGAAGCCCGCGACCTTCTTTTCCTCCGGCGCGATCTCGCGCGGTTCGGCGCGTGTCGGCTGCGGCTCCGGCGCCAGCGATCCGATGCCGTCCATCAGCTCCTTCACCCCGAAGGAGTTGATCGCCGAGCCGAACCAGATCGGCGTCATATGGCCTTCGAGCACCGATTGCGGGTCGAGCGCGGGCAGCAGCTCGCGCGCCATCTCGATCTCTTCCTTGAGCTGCTCCAGCAAGTCGGTGGGGACGTGCTGTTCCAGAGCCGGATCGTCCAGCCCTTCGATCTTGATCGATTCCGCCACCTTGTTGCGGTCGGCGCGGTCCATCAGCTCCAGCCGGTTGCGCAGCATGTCGTAGCAGCCGATGAAATCGCGCCCCATCCCGATGGGCCAGCTCGCCGGGGTCACGTCGATCGCCAGGTTTTCCTGGATCTCGTCGATGATCTCGAACGTGTCGCGCGCCTCGCGGTCCATCTTGTTGCAGAAGGTCAGGATCGGCAGGTCGCGCAGGCGGCAGACCTCGAAGAGCTTCTGCGTCTGGCTTTCCACACCCTTCGCGCCGTCGATCACCATGATCGCCGCATCCACCGCCGTCAGCGTGCGATAGGTGTCTTCGGAGAAATCCGAGTGACCGGGCGTGTCCACGAGATTGTAGCGATACTGGCCGTAGTCGAAGCTCATCGCCGAGGCCGAGACCGAGATCCCGCGCTCCTGCTCCATCTTCATGAAGTCCGAGCGCGTGCGCCGCGCCTCGCCCTTGGCGCGCACCTGACCGGCCATCTGGATGGCACCGCCATAGAGAAGGAATTTCTCGGTCAGCGTCGTCTTGCCCGCATCCGGGTGCGAGATGATCGCAAAGGTGCGGCGCCGGGCGATTTCCGGCGGCAGGTCGGGGCGGTTTTGAGGCGTGTCCAGCATGAGCGAGCCTATATCGCCAGCCGATGCGCCCCGCAATGCGCGACCGCGCATTTGGAGAACTGCCGGGGTCGTGCTAGACTGACCGGGCGTTTTTGATCTGCATTATTTCAACAGGAGAACATTCATGTCTGGCAACACCCCCCTCAAATCCCGTCTCAGCAAGGCCCTCGGCCTCTTCGTCTCCGTTCCCCTGTCGGCTCTGCCGGCATTGGCACAGGACAAGACCCCGGACCGCACGGTCGGGCTGAGCAAGGGCCGCGCCGTCGGCGTGCGCGCGATCAAGGGATCGACCGGTTTGCGCGTCCCGGGCATCCGCAAGCCCGGTATCCGCTATCCCGGCATCCGGGTGCCCGGGAGTGTCGGAAAGAACCTGCCGGAGTTCGAGGGCAAATAAGGGCTTGCCGGGGTGCACCTGGCGGTCCGGCCGCGGCCCGACGGGGTCATCCTGCCGGACTATGCGTTTCCGGACGCGATCTGCGTGCCCTGGTCTGATTTCACTATCAGGGCCACACTCGAGGCGCTTGCGGGCGAGATTTCGCGGCAGGCGGGCGTTGTCCTGATCTGCCGCGACCCCGACGCCGCCCGGCGCTTTGTCGCGGGTCAGGCCCGTCCCGAGCATTTCGGCATTGTCACCGGCGGCTTCGACAGCCCCTGGCTGCGCGACCACGCACCGGTGGCGCTGAGGGCCGAAGGCCGGTTGCGATATGTGCGCCCTTTGCGTCACGGCACGCCGCGCGAAAACGATGGCCGCCTGTTCGAAACGGTCTTTCCCGCCGCCGAGCGGATCACGCCGCTCAATCTGGCGGCGGGAAATCTGGTGACAGGGTCCGGCGGACTGGCGGTGTCGACCGACGGCATTCTGGAAGAGAACGGTCTCGAGGATCCCGGGCCGCTGCTGCCCATGGCCCGGATGCTGGGGATACACGACTGGCTGATCGTGCCGGGGTTTCCGGACGATCTCAGCCGCCATTCCGATTGCATGCTGCGCTTTCTCGGCCCCGATCTCGCGGCGATCTGCCTGCGTGACGACGACCCGGAGGCGCGCCGCGCCTCGGATGCCTGCCGGGACGGCTTGCGAAAGCTGCGGCCGGAGATACGCCTGCTGGACCTGCCGGCGGCAGCGGGACCGGGCGGGTTCAACAGCCCGCTCAACTGGATACAGCTCGGCCAGACCCTGCTGCTGCCGGATTTCGGCGTCGAGGATCCGCTGGCGAGAACGCGAACCGCCCGGCTGCGCGCGGCCGGCTTCGACGGCCTCTCGATTCCCTGCGCAACATCCGGGCTGGGCGGCGCGCTGCATTGCCTGACGGCATCCGTCTTTGCATCCTGACGGCACAGCGCAGGCATGATGATCCTGCGGCGCAACAAGCAGAGCCGCTCACCGGGCCGCATCGCAACAGGGCCACACGCGCCCTCCCGCTGTTTCCATTGGCTGCAAATATCCCGGGGGGAAGCGCGCCCCGGCGCGCGAGGGGGCAGCGCCCCCAACCACGGCGCCGCAGACGCGGCGCACCCCCTCAGCAGCTCGACGACTTGCGCAGAAGTTCCGCCAGATCGGGGCGGTTCAGCAGCGCCTCATGCACTTCCAGATCGCCGTGATCGCTCTTGCCGTGCCCGGGCAGGAGCTGCGACAGCCGTTGCGACAGCTCCTGCGGCAGTGCGGCCCGGGTGCGGGTATCGACCAGCATGGATTCCGCCGCGATTCCCTCGGCATAGATGATCTGATGGTGATCGAAGAGCATCTGGTAATAATCCACGAATCCGCCCTTCACGCGGGTGATCGTATCGCCGTTGATCAGATGCCGCGCCTTCACCAGAAGCTCCGACCGCCCGGCACCCAGCCGGTCCTGACGCTGATAGATGAACAGCCGGTGATCGGGGCTGACCAGAAGATCGCCGGAATTGTGCAGCACGCCCGCCTTGATCAGGATCGGCGCGAAGGCGCCCACGGCGCGCGCCGTGTGGTGCCCGATCCAGCGGATCTCCTGCGGGCCGTCGTCACGGGTCAGCACCCGGTCGCCGACGCTCAGCGCCTCGACCGGGCGTTGCGCGCCCGAGGCCAGGGTGATCATCGTGCCGCGGGTGAAGGAGACACAGGCGACCTGCGCGAATTTCTGCAGCGCGTCGTCGCGCGACACCCCGACCAGCGCATAGTCCTGACGCGGGTTCATGGCGCCGAGCGGCAGCAGCAGGATCTCGGCAACGTCGCCATCGGCGTCGGTTTCCACCAGCACCAGCCCTTCGGTGGTCTCGCCGTCGCCCGACATGAAGGTCACCGCGCAATCGAGATGCAGATCCGCGCCGGGCGTGCCGATCTCGCTGTCTCGGGCAATCCTGAAGGGCGGCTGGCTGACCGGGTGCAGGCTGAGCCGATGCAGCGCGGCCACCGGCGAGACGCGGTAGATGTCGTCGGGAATCAGCTCTTCGGCAAAACTCAGCCCGTCGCCGAGATTGGCGCCGTTGATCACCCGGATCTGATCCGCGCGATAGACGTTGACGCTATGCGCTGCCTGCGCGTTTGCCGACTGCTCCATGAACTGGTCCATGACATGCCCACCTTGTCAAACCCACCTGACCGCTTCCATGCCGGTCGCGGTACGGAAACAGACTATACCCCATTGTATGCATTGGGAATGTGTCATCAAATGGGTCGTCCGCCGGCGTTTTCCCGGCGCAACAACGCGGCAGAGAAGGAGCGCGCAGGAGATGGATCTGAAGATTGCCGGAAAGCGGGCGCTGGTCTGTGCCTCGTCGCGCGGGCTGGGCCGGGGCTGCGCCGAGGCGCTGGCCGAGGCCGGCTGTTCGCTGGTGATGAACGCCCGCAGCCCGGGCCCGCTGGAGGCGGCCGGCGCGGAGATCAGCGCCGCCTACGGGGTCGAGGTCACGGTGGTGCCCGCCGATATCGTCGATCCCGAGGGCCGTGCCGCGGTGATCGAGGCGGCGGGGGCGGTGGATATTCTGGTGACCAATTCCGGCGGTCCGCCCGCGGGATACTGGACGGAATGGGACCGGGGCGATTTCATCGCGGCGCTGGACGACTCCATGCTGACGCCGATCGCGCTGATGCAGGCGCTGATCCCGGGCATGATGGCGCGCGGCTGGGGCCGGGTGGTCAATATCACCTCGCGCTCGGTCAAGGCGCCGCTGCTGCCGCTGGGGCTGTCGAATTCGGCACGGGCGGGGCTGACGGGCTTTGTCGCGGGCACCTCGCGGCAGATCGCGGGCAGCGGCGTGACGATCAACAACCTGCTGCCCGGCGTGCATGACACCGACCGCATCGACGAGCTGGACGATGTGACCGCCGCCGAAAAGGGCATCAGCCGCGACGAGGCGCGCCGCCAGCGCGCCGCCGGCATTCCCGCCGGGCGCTATGGCGATCCGGCCGAGTTCGGCAAGATGTGCGCCTTTCTCTGCTCGCAGCACGCGGGCTATATCGTCGGACAGAATATCCTGCTCGACGGCGGCGAAACCTTTGCCTCGCTCTGAGTACCAGCATGGCGCGCGGCCCTGACGGCAAAGGCGGTGGGGCGGGGTTCTCGCTCGCCGATCAGCTTTTCAACGCGGAGACGGCGGGCGATCTGGCCGCCGGCTTTGCGATGCTCCCCGGCTTCGATGCCGGGCGCTTTCTCGAGACCGTGCTGCCGCGCTTTCCGGGGCTCGGCGTCCATGCGCGGCTTGACGTGTTGGCGGATGGGCTCGAAGCGCAATTGCCGCGCGATTTCAACGCGCTGGCCGAGGCTCTTGAAGCCGCGATGCCGCCGCCGCTTTCACCGGATCTGCGGGACGACGATTTCGGGCGCTTTGTCCATGCGGTGCCTGGCGTGCTGGCGGCACGGCACGGGCTCGAGGCGCCCGAGCGGGCGCTCGACCTGCTCCATGCGGCGACGCAGCGGTTCTCGATGGAATTCGCGATCCGCCCCTTTCTGAACCGCTGGCCCGATCTGGTGCTCGACCGCATGAGCGTTTGGGCGCGCGATCCGCATTACCATGTGCGGCGGCTGGTCTCCGAGGGCACGCGCCCCCGGCTGCCCTGGGGCATGGGGATCGCCGTCGACCCGCTGCGCCCGCTGGAACTGCTGGATCTGCTGCATGCGGATCCAGCGCGCTTCGTGACCCGCTCGGTGGCCAATCATCTCAACGATCTATCCAAGATCCATCCCGAGGCGGTGTTGGGCCGGCTGCGTGGCTGGCGGGAGCGGGGCGCGCAGGACCCGGCGGAGCTGGACTGGATGACCCGGCACGCGCTGCGCACCGCGGTGAAGCGGGGCGAGCCCGAGGCGCTGGCGCTGCTGGGCTACCGCGCCGATCTGCCGGTTCGCGCGGCGCTGGAACTGCCCGCCGAGGTGCGGATCGGGGAGATGCTGGCCTTTGCCGTGACGCTGGAGGGGGAGGAGGCCGGGCCGGTGCTGGTGGACTACCGGCTGCGGTTCGCGCGGCCGTCCGGCGATGCGGAGAAGGTGTTCAAGCTCAAACCCGGGCGGTTGACGCCGGGGCGCCCGCTGCGGCTGGAGAAGCGGCACCGGATGAAGGGCGACGCGACGACCTTCCGGCTGCATCCGGGACGGCATGCGGTGATCGTGCAGGTGAACGGGCGGGATGTGGCCGAGGGGGCGTTCGAGTTGCTGGCGGTGTGAGCGGTGTTGGGAGTGGTGGGCAAATTGCCCACCCTACGAGGAGGGGCGCCGCGCCTTCGCCCTGGTCCGCGCCGGGGCAGGGCGCCTCTGTAGGGTGGGCAATCTGCCCACCATCTGCTCTCAAAAATCTCGCCGCACCGGGCGCCCTATTCCGCGGCCTTCAGCGGCGGGACCGCCTTGGGTGCGGCGGCGGCGGGCGGTAGGTCGTCCCAGAGGATCTCCGGCGCCTTCACCTTGCGCGCCGCCCGGGTCAGCGCCCAGTCCTGCGCGGCCCGGCTGCCGCGCCCGAGCGACAGCGCCGCCAGCGCGCGGGCGATCCACATCAGATAGGTGTTGAACCAGACCCGCAGCGCCAGCATTGCCGGCGTGAAGACCAGCGTCAGCACCGTCGCGATGGAGAGCCCGAAGACCACCGCCGTCGCCAGTGGCTTCCACCAGAGCGAGGTGGGCGAGTCGATGGCATAGCCGCCGCCGAAGAAATCCAGCGACAGACCGATCATCATCGGGAACAGCCCCGCGATGGTGGTGACCGTGGTCAGCAGCACCGGGCGGATGCGGTCCTCGGCGGTGCGGATGATCGCCTCGATGCGGGGCATGTAGCGGGCGTAATCCTGGAACGTGTCGATCAGTACGATGTTGTTATTGACCACGATCCCCGCCAGCGCCACCACGCCGGTGCCGGACATGATGATCGAGAAGGTCTGGTCCATCACGATCATGCCGAGGAACACCCCGGCGGTAGAAAGCACCACCGCAAGCAGCACCAGAACCGAGTTGTAGAAACTGTTGAACTGCGCCAGCAGGATGATGAACATCAGCGCCAGCGCGGCGGAAAACGCCTGCGCCAGAAACGCCTGGCTGTCCGCCTCCTCCTCCTGATCGCCGGTCCATTCCCAACTCACGCTCGCCGGCAGCGGATCGGTCTCCAGCCAGGCGGTCAGCGCCGCGATGCGTTCATTGGCGGTCACCGGCACCACATGCAGCGCCCCGTCCTCGGCCAGTTGCGCCAGCGCGGCGGCGCTCTGGCCCTCGGCGGCCGAGGTCACCCGATAGGCGGTGCCGCGCAGGGACAGATCCCCGGTGCCCGGCGCGGTTTCCTCGCCATAGCCGAGGATCTCGCCCTCGGCACTGAAGGCGGACAGCCCGTCGCGCACCCCGGCCTTGATGTCGAAATGGCGCTTCTGGTCGACGCGGTCGATCTCGGCCAGTTTCGCCACCGGTTCGCGGGTGATGAAATTCGACAGCGGCACCAGCCCGTCCGAGGTGCGCACCTTGAGCGAATCCAGCGTCGAGAGCACGCGGTCCTCTTCGGGCAGACGCACGCGGATGTCGATCTCCTCGTCCGAACTATCGACCCGCATCGTGTCGAGCGTGAGCCCGCGCGTCACGAGCTGCACCATGGCGCCCACGGTGGCCACGTCGGCGCCATAGCGCCCGGCCTTCTCGACATCGACATTGATCTGCCAGTCGATGCCGGGCAGCGGGCGGGTGTCTTCGATCTGGCGCAGCCCGGGCATCGCGTCGAACTGCGCGCGGGCGGCCGCCGTCGCATCGAGCAGCGCCTGCCAATCGTCGGATTTCAGCCGCAGGTGCACGGGTTTGGCCGAGGCAGGGCCCATGGCGAGATCGAGGATCTCGATCTCGATCCCGGGCAGGGCGCGCATCGCCTCGGTCAGCTCTTCCAGCACGATATTGCCGTCGAGCTCGGGCCGGTCGCGGCGGTTGTCCCAGGGCACGATCTCGAGCTGGATCTGCCCGATCGTGTCCTTGGGCGGCTGCGCTCCGCCGGTGTTGGAACTGAGCCCGCCGTCGCCGGCGAAGGCAAAGGCGGTCTCGATGCCGGGATGGGCCAGCACGATGCGCTCGGCGCGTTTGACCAGCGCGTCCTTTTCCGCAAGCGACAGGTTGCCGCGCGCTCGGACATAGACGAGCGCCTGCTCGGGTTCGCTTTCGGTGAAGAACTGCGTGCCGTTGTTGTTCTCACCGTAATAGCCGAAGACCGAGATCACGAAGAACACCACCGCGCCGATGGTCACGAGCGGCATCACCGGATTGGCGGTCACGAGCTGGATGAGCCGGCCGAAGAGCGAGCGGCGATAGCTGCCGCGGATGCGCTTGCGGCGATGCTCGATGCGGGCGGCGTCGAGCGTGATCGAGGCCATGACGGCGAAGACGAGGAACAGCGCCACGCCGGGCAGCCGGGCGCCATAGCCCGTGGCCGGGTTGTAGAAGAGGAAATTCGGGTTCAGCACCATCATCGCGCCGGCGAACATTCCCAGCAGGGCCACGGGCACCAGCGCCGCCCGCGCGGCCCAGCTGGGCCAGGCGCGGCGCAGCTTTTCCGAGGCGTTGTGCAGCAGGCGCGAGAAGCGGCCCGAGACGCCGCCCATCACCGGCAGGTAGATCAGCGCCACCACCAGCGAGGCCGAGAGCACGAAGATCAGCGTGACCGGCAGCATGCCCATGAACTGCCCCGCGACACCGGGCCAGAACAGCATCGGCAGGAAGGCGCAGAGGGTGGTGGCGGTCGAGGAGACCACCGGCCAGAACATGCGCTTGGCGGCCTCGACATAGGCGTGCATCGGGCCGGTGCCCTGGGCGATGCGCTTGTCGGCGTATTCCACCACCACGATGGCGCCGTCCACCAGCATGCCCACGGCGAGGATCAGCCCGAACATCACGATGTTCGACACGGTGATCCCCATGCCCCAGAGCAGCAGGAAGCAGAGCAGGAAGGAGGTGGGGATGGCAAAGCCCACCAGCAGCGCCGCGCGGGTGCCGAGCGTGGCCAGCACCACGATCATCACCAGCGCGATGGCGGTCAGTACCGACCCTTCGAGCTGCTTGACCATGGAATCGACGATCACGCTCTGGTCGTTGCTGGCGGCCACGGTGACGGTGGCCTGCAACTCGTGCGGCCAGGCCGCCTGCGCCTCGGCCACCACGGCGCGCACCGCCGCCGTGGTGTCGATCAGGTTGAAGCCCTTGCGCTTGACCACCTGTAGCGCAACGGTGTTCTCGCCGTTGAACCGCGCGGTGCCCTGGCGGTCCTCGAAGGTGAGGTGGATGGTCGCCAGATCGCCAAGCGTCACCACCCGGTCGCCGTTCACCTTGACCGGCAGGTCATAGACGTCGCGCGGGTCGTCGAAGCTCGACGGGATCTTGACCGAGAAACTGCCATTGTCGGTCTCGACCTCGCCCGCAGCCACCAGCAGGTTGTTGTTCTGAACCACATTGATCAGTTCGCTGGCGGTGACGTTGTAGCTTTCCAGCCGCAGCGGGTCGATCGTGACCTCGAGCATCTCGTCGCGATTGCCGGCGATGCCCGCCTCGAGCACCGAATCGAGCGCCTCGACCTTGTCCTGAAGATCCTTCACCACCTGCGCCATGGTGCGTTCGGGCACCGGGCCGGTCAGCGAGACGATGAGGATGGGGAATTCCGAGAAGTTGATCTCGTTGATCGAATATTTCTCGGCGCCTTCGGGGAATTTGGATTCCGCCTTGTTCATGGCGTCGCGGACATCGGCCATGGTCTCGGTCTTGTCCCAGCCGAACTCGAATTCCAGCGCCACGCCGGCATAGCCTTCGGAGGCGACGCCGCTCAGGGTCTTGAGCCCGTCGAGATCGGCAAGCTCGGTCTCCATCGGTTTCACGAGCAGCTTTTCGCTGTCCTCGGCGGAGATGCCGGGGAAGGGGACGGAGATGAACAGCGCCGGGATCTCGATGTCGGGTTCGCCCTCTTTCGGCAGGGTGACATAGGCATAGGCGCCGGCCACCAGCGACAGGAAGACGAAGGCCAGCACCATGCGGGCGCGGCGGGCGGCCCAATCGACGATCCCGGTCACTGGATGACCTCCTCGAAGCTGGGGGCCACCGGCACGCCGTCGGTGACGTATTCCTGACCCACGGTGATCACATCGACCGTGTCGGGCAGGCCGCGCACCCAGATGCCCTCGCGGCTGTCGCGCAGCACGGTCACCGGCATGAAACGCGCGCTGTCGTCGCCGGCGACCGTCCGCACCCCCAGCCGGCCGTCGTCGTCCAGCGTCAGCGCGGATTGCGGCAGCAGATGCGCCAGGGCGCCCTCGGCCTCGATGGCGATCTCGGCGGTCTGGCCGGCGCGGATCGCCAGATCGGGGTTGGGCAGGGTGATTTCGACGCGGAAGGTGCGGGTGGTCTCGTCCGCCCGGCGGGCGACGAAGCTGACGGTGCCGGTCACCAGCGTGGTGCCGGTGAGCCGCGCGCCGGCGCGCGCGCCGGGAACGACCCGCGCGACATCGGTTTCGGGCACATAGCCCACCAGCCGGATCGGGTCGAGCTGCAGCACGGTGGCGCAGCTTGCCCCCACGCTCATCAGCGCGCCGAGCTCGGCGGTGTCGCTTTCAAGAACCCCGGCAAAGGGGGCCTCGATGGTCAGATCGTCCACCGTGGTCTGGGCGCGGGCCACCGCGGCCCGGGCGCTTTCGAGCGAGGCCTCGAGGCTGTCGCGCCCCGATTCCGCCGATTTCAGCCCGGCCTCGGCGCTGCTGACCCCGGCCTCGGCGGCGCGCTGCGCGGCGCGGGCGGCGGCGAGCGCGGTGCGCGAGTTGTAGCCGCCCTTGGCAAGTTCCTCGGCGGCGGTGAGGTTGATCTGCGCCTCCTCGAGCTGTGCCTGCGCCTGCACCAGCGATGCCTGCGCCTCGGGGATGCGTGCCTCGATCTGCGGGCGCTGCGCTTCGGCCTCGGCCAGCGCGGCCTTCGCCTCGGCCAGCGAGGCGCCGGAGGTGCCCGGGTCGAGCGTGCAGAGCGCCTGACCGGCGGCGACCGCGCTGCCCTTGGGCAGCGGCGCCGAGATCACCCGGCCGCTGGTCTCGGCCTTCACCTCGACTTCGCGCGAGGGCTGGGTTTCGCCGCGCAGCACCACGGCGTCGTCGATCTCCTGCGCGGTGGAGCGCATGGCGATCACCGCGACCGCGGCGGCAGAACGGTCTTGCGGGGCCGCCTCTTCGACCGCGGGCGCGGCCTCCTCGGCGGCGGGCGCGGCGGGGGCGATGTCCTGGGCAAAGCCCAGCAGGCGGTCGCGCTCCATGATCACGCCATACAGCACCGCGATCACCAGAAGCGCCGTCAGGATCGAGATGATACGCATGGTTCCGGTCTTTCCACTCTGTCCGCACCGCGGCGGAGCCTATAACGACACGGGCACAAGGCAAGCCCGACGAACAGCCTGCGGCGCCATGACCGCACGGCACCCGCCCATGGTCCGGGCGGGCCTCGCGAGACGGTCTGCGGGGTCCGCACCGAATACTGAACTACCTGGTTCAGTTTAGGCGTGATCGCGCCGCCGATCAAGCCATTGCCCGGGATTCGCGCGGCGGCCGGCGGGCCGCCGCCCGGAGCGACGGCGGTGATGCCTTGGCAGGCCCGGCGCGGGGCTGTAAGGAGGGGGCAAATCAAGACCAGTGAGGCCCCCTTGAGCGACACCGACAGTTTCATCGACGAAGTGACCGAAGAGGTGCGCCGCGACCGGCTGTTCGCGCTTATGAAGCGCTATGGGTGGCTGGCGGTGCTGCTGGTGCTGGTGCTGGTGGGCGGGGCCGCCTGGCGCGAATATGCCGCGGCGCGCGACCGCGCGGCGGCGGAGGCGCTGGGAGACGCGATCCTGTCGGCGCTCGATGCCGACGATCCCGCCGCGCGCAGCGCAGCGCTGGCTGCCGTGGACGCGCCCACGCCGGGCGCGCAGGCCGTGGTGGCGATGCTGGCGGCGACCGAAGCGGCGCGGGCGGGCGATGCGGACACCGCCGCCCAAAGCCTCGAGTCGGTGGCCGCGAACGGCGATCTGCCCGAAATCTATCGCGAAATCGCCTCCTTCAAGGCGCTGAGCCGCCCTGATACAGGGCTGTCCCCGGAAGACCGCCGCATCGGGCTCGAGGCGCTGGCGGTGCCGGGCAAGCCGCTGCGGCTGCTCGCCGAGGAACAGCTTGCGCTGATCGAGATCGAGGCGGGAGCCCGTGAGGCCGCCATCGACCGGCTGCGGCGCATCATCGAGGATTCCGAGGCGACCGCGGGCTTGCGCCAGCGCGCAACTCAGTTGATTGTAGCGTTGGGCGGCGCGCCCGAGGCCGGGTAAACCGGCGCAAAAACGGCAGAAACGACGGGGGCAGGGGATTTGCGTATCACCACGATCACGGCGGGGCTTCTTGGGCTGACGATGCTGTCGGCCTGCGAGGATCCCGAGGTCATTCTCCCCGGCGAGCGCTACGGCACCCGCGAGGTGCTGCAAGGCGACGTGCCCGCCGAGGCGCCGCCGGAAAACAGCGCCCGCGCGCTGGCGCTTGCCGCCGCGCAGAGCAATGCCGATTGGGCGCAAAGCCCGGTGTCGCCCTTCGTGCGGGTCGGCAACGCGGCTTTGGGCCGGTCGCTGACCCCGGTGCTTTCGGTCAATATCGGCGAGGGCGACACCCGCCGCGAACGGCTGAACGTCGATCCGGTGGTGGCCGGAGGACGCATCTTCACGATGGATTCGCAGCACCGGGTCAGCGCGGTGAGCCCCGCCGGCGCCATCCTGTGGCAAAAGAGCATGGTGCCCGACCGCGACGCGGCGCAGCAGGCGCAGGGCGGCGGGCTCGCGGCGGCGGACGGGCGGCTTTACGTGGCCTCGGGCTTTGGCCGGCTGACGGCGCTCGACGCGGCCACCGGCGACGAGATCTGGACCCAGCGCCTCGGCGGCACCGCCACCGGCGCGCCGACCGCCTCGGGCGGGCTGGTCTATGTGACCTCCGGCGACAACCGGGGCTGGGCCATCGAGGCGGATAGCGGTCGCGTCCGCTGGCAGACCGAGGGGGTCGAGGACATTCACAACGTCGCGGGGGCGCCGGCGCCGGCGCTGAGCGATGACATCGTGATCTTCGGCTACGGCAGCGGCAGCCTGCAGGCGGCCTTCCGCCAGGGCGGGCTGCGGCGCTGGAGCGCCGACGTGGTCGGCGCGCGCAACGGCATCGCGCTGGCGGGGATCACCGATCTGACCGGTGCGCCGGTGATTGCCGGCAACCGGGTCTTTGCGGGCAACCATTCCGGCCGGGTCGTGGCCTTCAATCTCGACAGCGGTGAACGGCTCTGGACCGCGCTCATGGGCGCGCGCGGGCCGGTCTGGCCCGCGGGCGACTCGGTGTTCCTGGTCTCGGACGTGAACGAGCTGGTGCGGCTCGACGCCGCCACCGGCGGCCAGATCTGGGCGGTGCCGCTGCCGGGCTATGTCGAGGTGCGCCGGCCGCAGCGCAAACGCAGCACGGCCTATGCGCATCACGGCCCGGTCATGGCCGGCGGGCGGCTGGTGCTGGCCTCGTCGGACGGGCTGCTGCGCAGCTTCAACCCCGAGGACGGTGCGCTGCTCTCGGCGGTGGAGATCCCGAACGGCGCCACCACCGCGCCGGCGGTGGCCGGCGGCACGCTCTATGTGGTGACCAAGAAGGGTCAGCTCGTCGGCTATCGCTGAGGCGGTACATGGGACGGCCCGGGGAACGGCGTGCCGGACCCCCCGGCGCTGCGCGTGCCCTCTTTCGCCGATGCGGCAAATGCGCTATCGGGGCGGCTTGTGATCAAGGACGCATGAGATGAGCTTTTCCCTCGCCATTGTGGGCCGCCCGAATGTGGGCAAGTCCACGCTGTTCAACCGCCTGGTCGGCAAGCGCCTGGCGCTGGTCGATGACCAGCCCGGTGTGACCCGCGATCTGCGCGAGGGCGAGGGCAAGCTGGGCGACCTGCGCTTCACGGTGATCGACACGGCGGGGCTGGAGGAAGCCACCGACGAAAGTCTTCAAGGCCGCATGCGCAAGCTGACCGAACGCGCGGTCGATATGGCCGATGTCTGCCTCTTCATGATCGACGCGCGGGTCGGCGTGACCCCCACCGACGAGGTCTTTGCCGAGATCCTGCGCAAGCGCGCCAAACATGTGATCCTGGCGGCGAACAAGGCCGAAGGCGCCGCCGCCGATGCCGGTGTGCTCGAGGCTTATGCGCTGGGGCTGGGCGAGCCGCTGCGTCTGTCGGCCGAGCATGGCGAGGGGATGCCGGATCTCTACGGCACGCTGCAGCCGCTGGCCGATGCCTTTGCCGAACGTGCCGCCGAGGAGGCGCCTGAGACGGATGTGAGCATCGCCGACGAGGACTCGGACGAGGCCGAGGAGGGGATGCCCGAAATCACCGCGGCAAAACCCCTCCAGATCGCCGTGGTGGGGCGCCCCAACGCGGGCAAGTCCACGCTGATCAACAAGATCCTTGGCGAGGACCGGCTGCTGACCGGCCCCGAGGCGGGCATCACCCGCGACGCCATCTCCGTGCGCCTCGACTGGGAGGGCGTGCCAATGCGGATCTTCGACACCGCGGGCATGCGCAAACGTGCCAAGGTGCAGGAAAAGCTGGAGAAACTCTCGGTCTCGGACGGGCTGCGCGCGGTGAAATTCGCCGAGGTCGTGGTGGTGTTGCTGGATGCGGCCATCCCCTTCGAGCAGCAGGATCTGCGCATCGCCGATCTGGCCGAGCGCGAGGGCCGCGCGGTGGTGGTCGCGGTCAACAAATGGGACGTGGAAGAGCACAAGCAGGAAAAGCTGCGCGATCTGAAAGAGGCGTTCGACCGGCTGCTGCCGCAGCTACGCGGCGCGCCGCTGGTGACGGTTTCGGCGCGCACCGGCAAGGGGCTCGACCGGTTGCAGGCGGCGATCATGAAGGCCTGGGAGGTGTGGAACCGCCGCGTCTCCACCGGCCAGCTCAACCGCTGGCTCGAAGGCATGATCTCCTCGCACCCGCCGCCCGCGCCGCAGGGCCGGCGGATCAAGCTGCGCTACATGACCCAGGCCAAGACCCGACCGCCGGGCTTCGTGGTGATGTGCTCGCATCCCGACAAGATCCCCGAAAGCTACACGCGCTATCTGGTCAACGGGCTGCGCGAGAGCTTCGACATGCCGGGCACGCCGATCCGGCTCTATATGCGCGGGCAGGGGGACAAGAACCCCTATAAGGGCCGCCGCGAAAAGAACGCCGGGGCGCTGAAGAAGCACCTGGGCAAGCAGCGCAAAAGCTGATCTCGGCACGCCCCGTCGGGTTGCCGCGCCTTGTCGCACCGCCGGGGTGGGGCTCTGCCCCGGCTCCTGCGGAGCCTCCCCGGGATATTTGACGCCAATGGAAGACCGGAACGCCGCGCCCCGTCTTCTTCTCTTTTGAAATACGCCCGCCGGAGGCGTCCGGCATTGCCGCCGCGAGCAGGCGGTTAGAGCGGGGCGTTGCGGCGCAGCCAGCCATGGGCAAAGCCCAGCTTGTCCCGCACACCCTGCGCCAGCACAAAGGGATAGAGATCGGGCAGGTCCAGCGCCCGGTTCACATGGTTCATGGCAATCGACAGGTCGATGGCCAGCGTGATCTCGGCCTCGGTGTCGCTCTCGGCATAGGCGTCATAGCCGGGCGGCGGCCCGCCGGGCAGCGCCAGACCCGCCGCCGCCGCGCTGTCCACCAGATCCACCAGATGCAGCAGATGCGCGATGCTCTCGGCCCAGTCCTCATGCGGGTGCGCCGTCGCATAGCTCGTCACATGGTGATAGCCCGAGGGCTGCGGCGCGGCGTAATGCGCCTCGAGCGCGGCGCCGTAATCCTGGCGTTCGTCGCCGAAGAGCGGGCGGAAGGCGTCGAGAAACCCCGGCTCCGCCGCGAGTCGTAGGAACAGGAAATGCGCGATCTCGTGGCGCATGTGGCCCAGCATCGTGCGGTAGAGTTCGCCGAACTGCTCCTGACGCAGTACCAGCACCGCGTCGCTGGCCTCGGTCACGTTGATGGTGATGATCCCGTCCGCGTGCCCCATCACGATTTCCTCCGGCCCGGCGGCGGTCTTCTCCGACAGCAGCCGGAACACCGGGCGGCGGCCACGGTCGGTCGCGGTGAACCAGCCCCAGCGCGCGAGATTGGCGAGCATCCAGCGTTTGGCCAGCTCGGACACTTCCCAGAGCGGGCGGTTGGTGCCCTCGCGCAGATCCGGCAGCGTCTTGGTCATCGCGCAGGAGCGGCAGAGCCCGCGCGTCTCCGCCTGCCAGTTGCAGCCGATAATCTCGCGATTCGCACAGACCGGTCCGGCGCGCAGCATGACCTGCCCGTCCGGGTCAAAGCTCACCTGCTGCCCGCAGGTGCAGCCGGTGTTGTGAAAATAAAGCGGTGCCCCGCAATTGGGGCAGCGGAAGATCTGCATGACAAGCGGTCCTGGCCCGATACTACGGGGAGGGAACGGGCGCCCCTCGGCGCCGGTTCCGACACCGGCCAAGGATGAGGAAAACGCCGCCCGCCGCAACCCCGTATAGCGCCGCAGCGGGCGTTGCGGGCCGTCGTCGCGGGCGGGCGCCTACTCCGTATCGGTGCCGCGCAGCGCCAGAATGGCGAAGATGCCGATCAGCGCCAGCCCGGCCACCGCGATGTTGAGCGGCGCGGAATTGGCCACGATCACCGCGATCAGCGCCCAGATCACCGTGATCCCGTAAAGCGGCGCCCGGTGCAGCCGGTATTGCATGACCAGCGCGATCGTCAGCGCAATGGACAGCGCCACCAGCGCGGCAGGCGTCTCGGGCAGCCAGCCGTAGCCCGCCAGCAGCAGCCCGACCGAGACCGGCGCCGCCGCCGTCAGCCAGCCGGAATAGACCGCCAGCGGCGAGACCTGAAGCCAGCGGTCCATGTCGCCGGTGAGAAACAGCGCCCGCAGCGCCGCCACAAGCATCACCCAGATCATCGCCGTGGCCGCGATGGGCGAGACCTGCGCCACCGGCAGCCAGAGCACGCCCACGCCGAGGCTCAGCAGCAGCGGCGCCCGGTGGCCCTGCCAGTCGGGTTCCTCCGGGCGGCGGAAGAGGCCAAAGCCCGTGCCCGCGACAAGCCACAGATAGATCAGCCCCCAGATCGCAAAGGCATAGCCCGCGGGCTGGGAGGGCGGATCCTCCTGCGGCACCGGAAAGGCGCCGGGGTCGAACCCGGCAAATCCGGGCCACAGCACCGGCCCGGCGGCAAAAGCCACCGCCGCCAGGAACACCGCTGCCGCCCAGAGCTTGTTCATGATCAGACCAGATCTCCGTCCGCCGTGAGCGTGGTCTTGCCGCGCAGCCAGGGGTGCAGCGCCTCGGGCAGCTTCACCGAGCCATCCGCCTGCTGGCCGTTTTCCAGCACCGCGATCAGGCAGCGCCCGACGGCCAGACCCGACCCGTTCAGCGTATGCACATAGTCCGGCTTGCCACCGGCGCCAGGCTTGAACCGCGCGTTCATCCGCCGCGCCTGGAAATCGCCGCAGACCGAGACCGAGGAGATCTCGCGATAGGTGTTCTGCCCCGGCAGCCAGACCTCGATGTCATGGGTGCGCCGCGCGCCGAACCCCATGTCGCCGGTACACAGCACCACCGTGCGATAGGGCAGGCCCAGCTTTTCCAGAATGCCCTGCGCGCAGGTGGTCATCCGGTCGAGCTCTTCGCGGGACTTGTCCGGGTGGGTGATCGAGACCATCTCGACCTTTTCGAACTGGTGCTGGCGCAGCATACCGGCGGTGTCGCGGCCCGCGCTACCCGCCTCCGAGCGGAAGCATTGCGTATGCGCCACATAGCGGCGCGGCAGATACTCCTCGTCCACGGTCAGCCCGTTGACGATATTGGTCAGCGTCACCTCGGCGGTGGGCACCAGCCACCAGCCCTCGCGGGTCTGGTAGCTGTCCTCGCCGAATTTCGGCAGCTGGCCGGTGCCGTACATCATCTCTTCGCGCACCAGCACCGGGGTCCAGGTCTCGGTGAGCCCGTTTTCCTCGGTGTGGGTGTCGAGCATGAACTGCGCCAGTGCCCGGTGGATGCGCGCCACGGCGCCGGACAGCACCACGAAGCGCGCGCCGGAAAGCTTGGCGGCGGTCTCGAAATCCATGCCCTTCTGGACGCCCTCGAGCTGGTAATGCTCCTTGGGCGCGAAATCATAGGTCGCGGGCGTGCCCCAGCGGCGGATCTCGACATTGTCGTCCTCGTCCGCGCCCTCGGGCACATCGTCATAGGGCAGGTTCGGCAGGCCCATCAGCAGGTCATTGAGCTGGGTGTCCAGCTCCTTGGCCCTGGCCTGCATCTCGGCCACTTCGGATTTTTTCGCGGAAACCAGCGCGCGCAGCCGTTCGAATTCCGCCTCGTCGCCGGAGGCCTTCGCCTTGCCGACCTCCTTGGAGGCCTTGTTCTGCTCCGCCTGCGCGGTTTCGGCGGCGTGGATCGCGGCGCGGCGTTCCTCGTCGATGGCCAGGACCGACGACGATTGCGCATCCAGCCCACGGCGAGACAGCGCCGCATCCCATGCGGCGGGGGTTTCTCGGATGGCGCGGATGTCGTGCATCGTCCCTTGTCCTTCTTTGGGTGCGAGTCGCGGCGGTTATGCCCTCTTTTTAATCCGAGGTGTAGGGGGCGCCCCGCAACAGCCGCGCCCGAACCCACTCATCCACCGGCACCGCCAGCGTATCGCCCTGCGCATAGGCAGAGACCACGGCGACGATCTCCCACGCGCCCGGCCCGCCGCTCAGCACCGGCCCGCCGGAATTGCCGGGGCGCACCGGGCAGGCGATGCGCAGGAGCGCGTGGTCCTTGTGTCCCGCGCAATCGAAGCGGGCCGAAAGCCTGTGCGGCCGGTGATCGTGATAGCCGATAAGGGCGTAGGGCGGGGCGAAGGTGCTGCCGATATGCAGCGGCGCGATGTCGAGCGGCTGGGCCAGCGTGACCAGCGCCAGATCGTGTTCGATGTCGAGATACAGGTTTCTATAGGCTTTGGGGTGCAGCTCATAGCCCGCCACGGCGCTCTCCCCGGCATAGTCGCCGCCGAGCCAGCCCGCGACGAAATGCAGGTTCTCGGCACGCTCCGGCGTGCCGCCGGGGCCCGCGAGACAATGCGCGGCGGTCAGCACGGTATCGGGCGCGATCAGCGCCCCGGAACACATGCCGCGCCGGTTGTAGCCCCTGGTGTTGAGCCGGCCCACGGCCTGCCACTGGGGGTGGTCACCGAGGGGCAGGGCGGGCAGATCCTGCGCGGTGGCCGGGGTGGCGAGGAGGAGGGCGAGCAGGGCGGCGCGGATCATTGCGGGTTGTCGGGGTCCATGCCGATGGAGCGCTGCCAGGCGCGCCAGCGGGTTTCGAATTTGTAGTTGAGGAGTGTTTCGCTGACCCAATGATCGGGTCTAGGTTCGCCTCTCGGAAGTTGCACCGTGCCATCGGCAAAGATGTCATTCTGGAATTCCTGCAAAACCAGCGCAGTCACTTGACTGGCGGTTTCACTTGATTGCCCACCACTTAACTTGAGTGCAGCTCCACGAAAGTTTGCATTGCCCAGAAGAGTGTTCTCGTCCATCTCCACGTATCGAAGATCTGCTCCTTGGAGCTGCGCCTGTTCTAAGTTGGCGCCTTGCAACTTAGCCCCGCGAAATTTGGCGCCTTGCGCTTGTATGCACGAAAGTTCAGCTTCACGTAAATCGGTGCGCATGAGATCAGCGACCTGAAATTGCGCGAAGTTCAGCTTCACGCACCGCAGATCGGCCCAATTCAGCTGTGCTGCTTGCAACGCGGCGTATTCAAAATTTGCTCCGTTTAGCTTGGCGCTTCGAAACTTAGCCCCTTGCATCTGGGCTCTCGCAAATAGCGCACCGCGAAAATCACGTTGCCGCAACATTGCGCCTTGTAGGTTCGCGCCGCTGAGGTCGATGGACAGGGTGTTGTCGTCCAGCCCGCAGGTCTGCGTCAGCCGGCCAAGCGTCTGCGCGGCGTTCTGCATGTCGGAGCGGATGTGCAACCCGCGCGCCCATCTTTGTAGCGCCTCAAGGCTCGCATTGTCCGGGTGCAGGCCGAGCTGGGTCAGCGCCTCGGTTTGTGTCAGGGGCGGGCTGTCGTCCTGCGGATGGGTCAGTGCCCGCACCTGCATCCAGGCATGCTCTTTCGCCGGATGCTCCCGCGACAATTCGCGCAGATAGACGCTGAGCATCCGGGCGATGCGGTCGGCGGTGGCGATATCCGGGGTGACCTCGCTGCGTTCGCGCAGCAGCCCTTCCAGCCGGTCGATGGCGGCGTTGCGGCGGACCACATCGTCTTCCCAGGCGTTGAACGGGTCTGTCGTGCGGGGCGGGTCACCGGCTCCGGGGCTTTCTTCGGTCACCGCCTCACGCCATGTCACCTGCCGCTGCGCGTGCAGGTCGGCAGCGGCCTCGGTGATCTTCTGGTTGAAGAGCGCCTCGTCGGCGATGCGGGTCTGCTGCCGGGTGAGGCGCAGCCGGTAGAGGGTGATCGGCAGGGCGATCACCGCTGTCAGCAGCGTGGTGAGCGCGGCGAGCTGGGCCAGCTCGAACCGCCAGTTCCAGAGTGCCTGCTTGTCCGCCTCGGTCTCCGGCGCCATCGGCGGCGGCGGGGAGGTGGTCAGATCGGCAACCAGACCCAGCAGACCGTAGAGCAGGTATCCGGCGACGCAGGCCCAGAGGATCCCGGCGGCAATCGTGAGGAGTGTCCAGAGCAGGAAGAGGCCGCCATCCATGCTCTTGTAGCCCAGCCGCATGCGGAAGCGGTCGAGCGCTGCGGGCCTCTTGCGGGCGCGTTCGGGCAGATAGGCCGCGACGAGCAGCACCGCGAGGACGAAGGCGAGGGTGCCGAACCATCCGGGTGGAATCGGAAATGTGGTTGTCGCCATGACCTCGGCCCCTCGCTACGCCTGCCGAGCCTAGCCGCGACGCCGCGCCGCCGCAATCGTGCCGCGCCGGGGGACGGGCGGGCAGGGTGACGTCGCGTCGGGGTAGACCTTCCTGTCGGTGGAATGTGCTTGAAGCCGCCCTGCCGCTGGGTAAGGTCTTTGCAGAGTGTGAAAATCCGGGTGTGGACATGATGGACAGGGTGAGAGGCTGGCATCTGCCGGCAGGCGTGGCGCTGGTTCTGGGACTTTTGCTGGCGGCGCCGGTCGCGGCGCAGCAATGGGGGCCTTATGACGGCACCATCCATTCCACGACGCCGGGGAATGCGGGCGCGGCGCCGGTCGATGGCGGCGCCATCTGCCAGGGGCATCGGTCGGGCTATTACTGCATCGTCGTCGGCTGCCTGCCGGGTCAGCCCATCGGGCTGTATCTCGTCTCCGAGGCGCTGGCCAAGAACGGGTTGCGCAGCGCCCATCTCATGGTCGATGGCCGCAACCTCGGCTATATGCTGCTGGAGAAGGTCGAGGGGCGCGAGACGCTGTTCGGCAAGGTCATCCCCTCGACGGTGGCGCGGCATTACATCTCGCGGATGCGCTCCGGGAGCCAGCTCGAGATCCGGCTTCAGGACGGCAGCGACATGCTGAGCTATGTCAGCACGCTGCGCGGCTCCTCCAGGGCCATCGCCAACGCGCTGGCGCGGTGCCCGGCGCCCGGAACGCCCGAGCCGCGCGCAGGGCAGGCCGCGACCCCGGCGCCGGCCCCGGCCCCGGTGCCGCAGGGCACGCAGGGGCTCGACCCGCTGGACTCGCTGTTCGTCGCCAATGGCTGCACGGCCAGCGAGGCGCAGATCTACGATCTGATGTCGGATGGCGGGCGCAGCATCGGCGACGGGCAGGCGCAATTCATGATCTGGGTGAGGTCGCCGGGATGGCACGACGCCTATGAGGTGATCAACCGCTCGCCCTTCGTCTATCGCTGGAAACAGGGGCCCTGCGCGCGCTGACGTTCGGAGAGCGCGCAACTTGCCGTGCAAGGCCGCGGGGCGCCTTGCATCCGCTACCGTTCGCACATAGGTTCCGCGCGACTTGCACAGGGGGGCGTCCCCCGCCATCAGCCAATGAGGAGCCCGCCCATGGACACAAGCGCCATTGCCCAGTTTGTCCCGCTTATCCTGATCTTCGGGATCATGTATTTCCTGCTGATCCGTCCGCAGCAGAAGAAGGTCAAGGAACACCAGAAGATGGTGTCGGCGCTGCGCCGGGGCGATCAGGTGGTGACCCAGGGGGGCGTCATCGGCAAGGTCTCGAAGGTCAAGGAAAACAACGAGGTCGAGGTCGAGATCGCCGAGGGCGTCAAGGTGCGCGTGGTGCAGAGCACGATCACCCAGGTCCTGTCCAAGACCGAGCCCGCGGAAAGCTGACCTGCCAAGCCCGGGAGGGCGCCCTGAATGCTTCAGATCGAAACCTGGAAACGCGTCCTTATCTGGGCGCTGGTGGCGGCGGGGCTGGTGCTTGCGGCGCCCAACCTCTTCTACAGCCGAGTCGAGACCCATAACGACGCGGTGAGCGCCATCGAGAAAAGCGGCGCCACGCCCGAGCGCGAGGCCGCCGCGGCGCAATGGCCCTCCTGGCTGCCCTCCGATCTCGTGAATCTCGGGCTCGACCTGCGCGGCGGCGCGCATCTGCTCGCCGAGGTGAAGGTCGCCGATGTCTATACGTCGCGCATGGAGGCGCTCTGGCCCGATGTGCGCGACATCCTCCGCGATGCCCGCGACGAGGTCGGTACGGTGCGGCTGCAACCGTCGGAGCCCGGCACGCTGCGGGTGCGGATCTCGAACCCCGAGGGCATGGCCCGCGCGCTGGAGCTGGTGCGCGGTCTGGCGCAGCCGGTGGTTTCGCTGACCGGCGCCGGTGCCACCGACCTTCAGGTGGCGGGCGAGGGCAGCGACATTGTCGTGACCTTCTCGGAAGCCGAGAAACAGGCCACCGACGAGCGCACCATGCGCCAGTCGCTGGAGATCATCCGCCGCCGGATCGACGAGGTCGGCACGCGCGAACCGACGATCCAGCGCCAGGGGGCCGACCGGATTCTGATCCAGGTGCCGGGCATCGGCTCGGCCGCCGAGCTGAAGGACATCATCGGCACCACCGCGCAGCTCACCTTCCAGCCGGTGGTGAGCCGCACGACCAATCCCAACGAATCCGCCGGGGTGGGGAACGAGATCCTGCCCTCGCTGACCGAGGAGGGCGTGTATTACGTGCTCGAACAGGCGCCCGTGGTCACCGGCGAAGAGCTGGTGGATGCGCAACCCTCCTTCGACCAGAACGGCCGCCCGGCGGTGAACTTCCGCTTCAACCCGGCGGGCGCCCGCAAGTTCGGCGATTACACCGCCGAAAACATCGGCTCGCCCTTCGCCATCGTGCTCGATGACGAGGTGATCTCGGCGCCGGTCATCCAGAGCCACATTCCCGGCGGCTCGGGCATCATCACCGGCAATTTCAGCGTCGAGGAATCGACCAACCTCGCGGTGCTGCTGCGCGCGGGCGCGCTGCCCGCCGGTCTGGAGTTCCTCGAAGAGCGAACCATCGGCCCCGAGCTGGGGCAGGACAGCATCGAGGCGGGCAAGCTCGCCACCGGCGTGGCCTTTACCGCCGTGCTGGTCTTCATGTTCCTGAGCTACGGGCTGTTCGGCATCTTCGCCAATATCGCGCTGATCCTGAACATCGCGCTGATCATGGGGATCCTGTCGATGATCGGCGCCACGCTGACGCTGCCCGGCATCGCGGGGATCGTGCTGACGGTGGGCATGGCGGTGGATGCCAACGTGCTGATCTTCGAGCGCATCCGCGAGGAACTGAAATCGGCGCGGGGCCCCGCTCGGGCCATCGAGCTTGGCTATGAAAAAGCGCTGTCGGCCATCGTCGACGCCAACATCACCACCTTCATCACCGCGGTGATCCTTTACGCCATCGGGTCCGGCCCGGTGCGCGGCTTTGCCATCACGCTGGGGCTCGGCATCGTGACCTCGGTCTTCACGGCGATCTGGGTGACGCGCCTGCTGCTTGTGATGTGGTTCGAACGCCGCCGCCCCCGGACGCTGGAGATCTGACATGCGCCATCTGAGACTGGTCAAGGACGGAACCTCGTTCGACTTCTTCAAGCACTGGAAGCTCTGGCTGGGCATTTCGGGGTTCATGATCCTGCTGGCGATGACCAGCTTCGGCCTGCGCGGGCTGAACTACGGCATCGACTTCCGCGGCGGCACGACGATCCGCACGGAAAGCGCGCAGCCGGTGGATGTGGGCGCCTATCGCGACGCGATAGGCGCGCTGGAGCTGGGCGACAGCACGATCTCGGAAGTGTTCGACCCGACCTTCGGGCCGGAGCAGAACGTCGCCATGGTGCGCATCCAGGCGCAGGACGATCAGGAGGCGGTGAGCGCCGAGACGGTGGCCGCGGTCGAGGCGGCGCTGCAAGGCGTGGCGCCGGACATCAAGTTCGTGTCGGTGGAAAGCGTCGGGCCCAAGGTCTCGGGCGAGCTGATCCAGACCGCCTTTCTGGCGGTCGGGCTCGCGATCGGGGCGGTGCTGATCTATATCTGGCTGCGCTTCGAATGGCAGTTCGCGCTTGGCGCGGTGCTGGCGCTGGTGCATGACGTGCTGCTGACCATCGGCGTGTTCTCGGAAGTGGGGATCAAGTTCGATCTGGCGATCATTGCGGCGCTGCTGACCATCGTGGGCTATTCGCTGAACGACACGGTGGTGGTCTTCGACCGGGTGCGCGAGAACCTGATCAAATACAAGAAACGCCCGCTGAAAGAGGTGCTGAACCTCTCGATCAACGAGACGCTGAGCCGCACGATCATGACCTCGCTGACCACGCTGCTGGCGCTTTTCGCGCTGTTCGCGCTTGGCGGCGACGTGATCCGGGGCTTTGTCTTCGCGATGATCTGGGGCGTCTTCGTCGGCACCTATTCCTCGATCTTCGTGGCTTCGGCGATCCTGCTCTGGCTGGGCGTCAAGCGCGACTGGTCGAAGCCCGACGCGGCGGCCGAGGCCAAGGCCGCGGGCACGAGTGTCTGACGCTTTCGCCCAGGCTCTGGCGGCGCCGGGGCTCTGGGCGATGCTTGGCACCTGCTTTGTCGCTGGGCTGGTTTACGGCTTTGCGGGGTTCGGCGCGGCGCTGGTCTTCATGCCGGTGGGCGCGATCTTTCTGCCGGTCGAAGCGGCGATTGCCTCCTTCAACGTGGCGGGACTGGTCTCGGTGGTGACCGTGCTGCCGGGGGCGCTGCGGCAGGTGGAGCGCAAGAACACCGGGCTCATGGTCCTTGCCGCGCTGCCCATGGTGGCGCTGGGGATCCAGGTTCTGAAACATGCCGATGTGGCCCTGCTCCGCTGGGCGGTGGTCGGTGTCGCGGCGGTGACGCTGGCGGCGCTGGTGACCGGCTGGCGCTACCGCGCCGTGCCGGGGCCGGGGATGCGCGCGGCGGTGGCGGGGGCCACCGGCTTTGTCGGCGGCGCCACCGGGCTTCTGGGGCCGGTGCTGATCCTGTTTCAGCTCGCCGGGCAGGAGAGCGTGCTGCGGTCGCGGGCGACGATCATCGTCTTTCTGACCGTCACCTCGGTGTTGCTGTTGCCCCTCATGGCTTTGCAGGGCGTGTTAACCTTGTCCGCCATCCCCCTTGGTCTTCTCATGCTTTTGCCCTATGGTCTGGGCACGAAAGTGGGCCAGACGCTGTTTGATCCGGCACGGGAGGGGGCGTACCGTGTTGTGGCTTACCTGATCATCGCGACGGCAATCTTGCTGGGATTGCCTGTATGGGACTAGGGGACGACCATGCAGATGAATGAACTCAGCTTTGGCGCGGCGCAGCCGGTGGACGGCTACGGCCCGGGGTTTTTCCGGGTCGGCGGGCGCCCGATGGACGGTGCGCTGTGCCTGTCTCATGGCGGCTGCCGTGCCTGGGGCGGGCTCGAGGACGAGGATGCGCTGGTGGCGCTGGCGGGCGAGGTCGATGTGATCTTTGTCGGGCTCGGGGCCGAGACGGGTTATCTGCCCAAGAGCCTGTCGGCGCGGCTGGAAGCCGTGGGGGTCGGTGTCGAGGTGATGAACACACCCTCGGCCTGCCGGACCTATAATGTGCTTCTGGGCGAAGGGCGGCGCGTGGCGCTGGCGGTGCTGCCGGTCTGAGACGCGCGGTCCGGCATGGTTCGGAACACAGGGCGCGGCGCTGTCCGGCGCATGTGGTTTTTTCGCGTATTTGAAGAAAGATGAAAGCCGGGACCGGGCAGGCAGGATGCGCGGTTTTGGCGCTTTCCTCAAAGCCTTGGCTGAGGTAATCCCTCGGCCATGATGCTGAGCGTGCGCGATCTTGCGGTCTCCCGGGGCGGGGTGCCGGTGCTGGAAGGGGTGAGCTTTGCGCTGGCCCCGGGCCGGGCATTGGTGCTGCGCGGCCCGAACGGATCGGGCAAGACCACGCTGCTGCGCACGGTGGCGGGGTTGCAGCCACCTTTTTCGGGCGAGATCGCGGGCGCGGGGGAGCGCATCGCCTATGCCGGCCATTCGGACGGGCTCAAGGCCATGCTGACGGTCACGGAGAACCTGAGGTTCTGGGCGCAGGTCTTTGGAACGAGGGACATTTCCGCGGCGCTGCGCGATTTCGATCTGGCGCAGCTCGACAGCCGGCTCGCCGGCACGCTCTCGGCCGGGCAGAAGCGTCGGCTGGGGCTGGCGCGGCTGATGGTCACCGGGCGCCCGGTCTGGGTGCTGGACGAGCCCACCGTCTCGCTGGACGCGGCCTCGGTGGGGTTGTTCGCCGCTGCGGTGCGGGCGCATCTCGCGGCTGGGGGCTCGGCGCTGATGGCAACGCATATCGACCTCGGGATTCCCGAAGCGGAGGTGTTCGACGTGACCCCCTTCAAGGCGGTGCCGCGCGCCGCGAAACAGGACGAGGCGTTTCTGTGATCGCGCTGCTGACACGGGATCTGCGACTGGCGGTGCGGGCCGGGGGCGGGTTCGGCCTGGGGCTGGCGTTTTTCCTGATCGTCACGGTTCTGGTGCCCTTCGGCGTGGGGCCGGAAACCGGGCTTCTGTCGAAGATCGCGCCGGGGGTGCTGTGGATCGGGGCGCTGCTGGCCTGCCTGCTGTCGCTCGACCGGATCTTTGCGCTCGACTGGGAGGACGGCTCGCTGGATCTGCTGGCCACGGCGCCGCTGCCGATGGAGGGCATCGTCAGCGTCAAGGCGCTGGCGCATTGGATCACCACCGGGCTGCCGCTGGTGCTGGCGGCGCCGCTGCTGGGGGTGCTGCTGAGCCTGCCCGCCGATGGCTATCTCTGGGTGCTGGTCTCGCTTGCGGTGGGCACGCCCGCGCTGTCGGTGATCGGCACCTTCGGCGCGGCGCTGACCGTGGGGCTGAAGCGCGGCGGTCTGCTCTTGTCGCTGCTGGTGCTGCCGCTTTACGTGCCGACGCTGATCTTCGGCGCCGAGGTGGCGCGGCGCGGGGCGGAGGGGCTGGCGGTGCAGACGCCGCTGCTGATGCTGGGGGGCATCAGCGCCGGGGCCATCGCGCTCCTGCCCTTTGCCAGCGCGGCGGTGCTGCGGATCAACCTGCGCTGAGCGCGCGCCGCCCTGCGGCAGCTGGTCCCTTGCGGCTGACGGAGATTTTAGGTGTAACCATGCGACGTTTGGGATAGAGGCAGGGCCATGTCGATCTGGGAATACGCCAACCCCGTAAAGTTCATCCGGACCACGGATCTCGTGCTGCCATGGGTCTCGGCGCTGGCCGTGGCCGCGCTGGTCGTCGGGCTGGTCTGGGGCTTCTTCTTCACGCCCGAGGATTACCGGCAGGGATCCACGGTGAAGATCATCTATCTGCATGTGCCCGCCGCGATGATGGCGATCAACGCCTGGGTGATGATGCTGGTGACCTCGCTGGTCTGGATCGTGCGGCGCCACCATGTCTCGGCGCTGGCGGCCCGCGCCGCCGCGCCCATCGGCGCGACCTTCACAATCATCGCGCTGGTCACCGGCGCGCTTTGGGGCCAGCCGATGTGGGGCACCTGGTGGGCCTGGGATCCGCGGCTGACCTCCTTCCTCATCCTGTTCCTGTTCTATCTCGGTTACATGGCGCTCTGGACCGCGATCGAGAATGACGACACGGCGGCGGATCTGACCTCGATCCTCTGCCTTGTGGGCTCGGTCTTTGCGCTGCTGTCGCGCTATGCGGTGAATTTCTGGAACCAGGGGCTGCATCAGGGCGCCTCGCTCTCCCTGGATGCGGAAGAGAACGTGGCGGATGTGTTCTGGTATCCGCTGCTGGTCTGCATCGCCGGATTCGTCCTGCTGTTCGTGGCGCTGGTCTTCCTGCGCACCCAGACGGAAATCCGCGCGCGCCGGGCGCGCGCGCTCTTGGCTCGGGAGCGTCAGGCATGATGCCGGAACTGGGAAAATACGCCTTTGCCGTGCTGGCCTCCTACGGCGTCAGCCTGGCGCTGATCGTGGTGCTGGTGGCGATGAGCCTGATGCGCGCGCGCCGGGTGCGGGCCGAGCTGGACAAGATCGAGGAACGGACCAAGCGCCATGGCTGAGACCCGAAAGAAACTCTCTCTGCTGATGATCCTGCCGCCGCTGATCTTCGCGGCTTTTGCAGTGATGGCCTATCTGGGCATGCAGCGGGGCAATACCCGCGATCTGCCCTCGACCTTCATCGGCCGCGCCGCGCCGGCGCTGCCCGCCGAGACGCTGGAGGGCTTCCCCTCGGTCAGCGACGCGGATCTGCGCAGCGGCGAGGTGACGGTGGTGAACTTCTGGGCCTCCTGGTGCCCGCCCTGCCGGGCAGAGCATCCGCGCCTGCTCGAGTTGCAGGCCGAGGGCGTGCGCATCGTCGGTGTGAATTTCAAGGACAAGACGGGGGCGGCGGCGGGCTATCTGACCGAAGCGCAGTCGCCCTTCATCGGGGTGCCTTATGACCCGCAAGGGCGCACGGCGATCGAATGGGGGGTGACCGGCCCGCCCGAGACGTTCATCGTCGCGGGAGATGGCACGGTGCTGCACAAGCACACCGGGCCGCTGGCGGGCACGCTTTACACCGACGTCTTCCTGCCCAAGCTGCACGAGGCGCTTGGCCGCTGAGCCTGCCAGCGCCGCTGAGGCGCGGCCTGTGCAACACCCGGGAGAGATCAGAGATCGCAGGGCGCGCTGTTGTGGCTTTCGGTGCAGGCCGGCGGCTGGCCATGGGCCGCATAGGCGCCAAAGATCGAGAGCACCGCAAGCGCGGCGGCCTGTAGGATGGTCAGGGTTTTCATTCTGCTGCCTCGGTCGGGTTGTTATGACTTGTCTTTTCAGCAGAGATGGGGCGCTTCGGGGCGGTGTTTCAAGCCCTGCCGCCTGTCCGGCGGGCGGCGCCCGGCAAAGCGGCGGAGATCTGCACAGGAAAGCGGCGGGTGAGCGGGCGTTCGCCGGGCGGCGCGCGCCGCAGGGCTCAGCGCACGACGATTTCGTCGGAGCGCATCAGGCCCAGCACATCGCGGGCCTGCTGGTCGAGCAGGTCGAGATCGAGATAATCGTCCGACAGCCGGTGCGTGAGGTTTTCCATTCGCGCGACCTGATCCTCGAGCTGGGCCAGCTCGGCCGCGAGCTTGTCGCCCTCGACTTCGATCTCGGCGCGGCGGAACAGGCCGAAATCGCCCTGCACGGCGGCAAAGACGAAATAGCCCGAAAGGCTCAGGGTGATGGCCGCGTAGATCACGACACCGAATGCGGGTTTGCGCCTTGCGCTCATGGCTGCGCTCTTGCTCTGCCTCGACAACCGCATCTCTTCCGGATGCGTAAGACAGACTATGCCACAGGTGATTCGCAAAGGGAATCCCCTGTGACGCGCTTATGAGGAAAAACCGCGTGATCGCGGCGGGATGCGCGGCGTTCCGGAGAGCGGTGGGCAAGAGTTACCCACCCCGGACCCCGCGCAGCGGCGGAGCGGGCCTCAGCCCAGCGCCGCGACGCCGGGTAGGACCTTGCCTTCCATCCATTCCAGGAAGGCGCCGCCGGCGGTGGAGATATAGGTGAAATCCTCCGCCGCGCCGGCCTTGTTCAGCGCCGCGACCGTGTCGCCGCCACCGGCCACCGAGACGAGCTGACCATGGGCGGTGGCGGTGGCCGCATGGGCGGCGGCGGCGTTGGTCGCCGCGTCGAAGGGCGCGATCTCGAAGGCGCCGAGCGGGCCGTTCCAGATCAGCGTTTCGGCCTTGTCGATGGCGGCCTTGATCGCCTCGACCGCCTCGGGTCCGGCGTCGAGGATCATCGCATCGGCGGGGCAGGCATCGGCGGGCACCGTCTCGGAGGGGGCGTTTTCGCGGAATTCACGCGCCACCACCACATCGGCGGGCAGCAGGATCTCGCAGCCGGCGGTGCCGGCCTTGGCGAGAATCTCCTTCGCGGTGCCGGCCATCTCGTGTTCGCAAAGCGATTTGCCCACGTCGATGCCCTGCGCGGCGAGGAAGGTGTTGGCCATGCCGCCGCCGATCACCAGAAGATCGACCTTTTCCACCAGATTGCCCAGCAATTCCAGCTTGGTCGAGACCTTGGCGCCGCCGACCACCGCCAGCACCGGGCGCTTGGGCGCGCCGAGCGCGGCGTCGAGCGCCTCGAGCTCGGCCTGCATCAGCCGGCCCGCGCAGGCGGGCAGCAGATGCGCCAGCGCCTCGGTCGAGGCATGGGCGCGGTGCGCCGCCGAGAAGGCGTCGTTGCAATAGATGTCGCCAAGCGCGGCATAGCGCTTGGCCAGCTCGGGGTCGTTTTTCTCTTCGCCCGGCTCGAAGCGGGTGTTTTCGAGCAGCACGACCCCGCCCGGATCGCAGGCGTCGATCACCACCTCGGCCTCGTCCAGCGTGGCGAAATGCACCTTGGTGCCGAAGGCCGCCTCGATGGCGGGCACCAGCATCTTCAGCGACATCTCGGGCACCACCTTGCCCTTGGGCCGGCCGAAATGCGCCAGCAGCACCGGCTTGCCGCCGCGCGACAGGATGTCCTGCACGGTGGGGCCGACGCGCTCGATGCGGGTGGCGTCGGTGACCTCGCCGTTTTCCACGGGCACGTTGATGTCGACACGGGTCAGCACGCGCTTGCCGTCAAGCTCCATGTCGTCGAGGGTTTTCCAGGCCATGTTATCCTCCGGTCAAATCGTTGTGAAAGGTCTGCCCCGAAGGGCGGGCGGCGTCAATGCGCGCCCGTCTCTTGGCAATCGCGCAGGGGCGGATTAAGTCGGGAGCGAGCTTTAGGCGCATAGGGAGTGACACGATATGGCCGAGATCAAGGACCCCGAGAACACGATCCTCATGGAGCTGAAGGACGGCACCGTGACGATCGAGCTGCTGCCCGACGTGGCACCCAAACATGTGGAGCGGATGAAGGAGCTGGCGCGGGCCGGCGCCTATGACAACGTCGCCTTCCACCGGGTGATCGAGGGTTTCATGGCGCAGACGGGCGATGTGGCCCATGGCAACATGGAGAAAGAATTCAACATCCGCCGCGCCGGCACCGGCGGGTCGGATCTGCCGGATCTGCCGGCGGAATTCTCGAAACTGCCGCATGACCGGGGCACGCTGGGCGCGGCGCGCTCGATGAACCCGAATTCGGCGAATTCGCAGTTCTTCATCAATTTCAAGGACAACCATTTCCTGAACGGTCAATACACCGTCTATGGCCGGGTCATCGACGGCATGGCGCATGTGGATGCGATCACCCGTGGCGAGCCGCCCGCGAGCCCCGACCGCATGGTCAGCGTCAAGGTGGCGGCCGATGCGTAATCTGGCAGCGGGGCTGCTCTGCCTTCTGGCCGCGCCGCTCTCGGCGGCGGGGCTGGATGTGACGGTGCAGGGCGAAGGGGCCAACGGCACCTTTCACATCGCGCTGTTCGACGATGTGGCGCCAGACCATGTCAAGCGCATCACCACGCTGGCGCAGCAAGGGGCTTATGACGGGGTGGTGTTCCACCGCGTGATCGAGGGCTTCATGGCGCAGAGCGGCGATGTGCAATATGGCAAGATCGGCGGCGACATGCGCATGGCGGGGATGGGCGGATCGGATCTGCCGGATCTGAAGGCGGAGTTCTCGGGCAAGTCTTTTGACCGCGGCACCGTCGGCATGGCGCGGTCGCAAAGCCCGGATTCGGCGAATTCGCAGTTCTTCATCATGTTCGCTCCGGCGCAGCATCTGAACGGGCAATATACCGTGGTGGGCGAGGTGACCTCGGGCATGGATGTGGTCGATGCCATCAAGCGCGGCACCGGGCGCAACGGGGCGGTCGTGGGCCAGCCGGATGTGATGGTGTCGGTCAAGGTCACCGACTGAGCGTGATCGCGCGGGGCGCGCCTGCGGGCGCGCGCCGGTCTTGCGCCCTGCCGCCGCTGGCGGCCGGGCGCGGGTGAGGAGGGCGGCGCCCTCCTCTTGGCCCTTCGGGGCCAATTCACCTCCCCTTTCGAGTATTTGCGGAAAGATGAACGCCCGTCAGGCGGCGAGCGCCGGGGGCAGACGCCGGGCGATGGGGGCGAGCGCGTTCAGGTGCAGCCAGGTGCCGCCCAGGCGATGCGCGCGGGCGCCGCTGCGCAGCTTGAAACGGGTCAGGCCAGGGGCGTCGTCGGAATTGAGCATGCCGAGATCGAGCAGGTCGTGGCCGTGCCCGGCAAGCCAGCGCATCGCCTCCCAGAGCAGCGCGGTCATGGCACCGCGCTTGCGGCCCTCGGACAGCGTGACCCCGATCTGCCATGTGGCCATGCGGCCGTGGCGCAGCACCGCGATGGCGGCGACGGGCGCGCCGTTGTGGCGCGCCTCCCAGATCAGTGCCTTGCCGGGGTTGGTCTGGGCGAAGGCGATCAGCAGCCCCGGAGGCAGGCTGCGGTAGCGGCGCGCGCGGGCCTGCCGCGCCTCGGCGTCCAGCAGCCAGTGATCGGCCGCGAGCGGGTGGCGCGAGATCCGAAGGGCTTGACGCTCCAAACGGTTCAGGTGGCTGCGCCATTTCGGATGCATCGCGGCGCGCATGGCGGAGTCGGTCCCGAGCGGCAGCAGCGCGATGGTGGCAGGGGTGATCAGCGGCCAGAACCCGGCGCGGCGCAGTGCCGGTGCCTCGGGGCCGTCGGCATTGAGCAGCAGCGGTACGCGGCGCCGGTTGCGGCAGAGCGGCAGCCAGTCTTCGAGATCGGCGGCGCGGCGCGCCACCGGGCCGCGCGACAGCAGCTCCACATGCCCCAGCACCGGCAGGCGGCGCGACTGGATGAGCCAGGACAGCGCCGGCGCGCGGGCGGAGCCCGCGAAGCCCTGGCGCAGCGGCACCCCGAGACAGCGCAGGGTGCGGGCGTATTCGGGCGATTGCGTCAGGGGCAGGCGCAGCGATTCCATGATCCCGATTAAGGAATCGGAAAGTGAATCCGTGGTTAATGGGCCGCATGAGACAGAGACATCCCGCGCCCCGTTCGCAGGCCGTTGTGGCCCCCCGTCCGAAACCGACCGCCGCCGCGGCGCTGTTGCTGGCCACGGCGCTGTCGCTGCCCTTTGCCGCGCTGGCGCTGCTCCAGGCGGTGTTCTGAGGGGCGTTTCGGCGTGCCGGGGTGGGCCATAGGGCACGAGGCCCCGGATCGGGTCCGGGGCGCGGGTTGCGCGTGGCGGCGCGCGGTAGGGTGGGCAATTCTGCCCACCGCTCCTGTGTCTTAGGCGAGTTTCACCAACGCGTGGCGCTTTTTGCCTGCCGAGAGCTTGACCGGCGAGGCCAGCGCCCCCGCGTCCAGCATCAGCCCGGCATCGCTCAGCGGCGCATCGTCGATGCGGGCGCCGTTCTCGGCGATCAGCCGTTTCGCCTCCTTGCCGGATTTCGCCAGACCCGCGCGCACGATCACCTGCACGATCGAGATGCCGTCGCCGATCTCTTCGGCGGTCAGCTCCAGCGTCGGCAGGTCGTCGCCCACGCCGCCCTTCTCGAAGACCTCGCGCGCGGTGGCTTCCGCCGCCGCAGCGGCCTCGGCGCCGTGGCAGAGCGTGGTCACCGCATTGGCGAGCACGATCTTGGCCGCGTTGATCTCGGAGCCCGCCAGCGCGCCCAGCCGGTCGCATTCCGCGACGTCCATCTCGGTATAGAGCTTGAGGAACCGGCCCACATCGGCATCGGTGGTGTTGCGCCAGAACTGCCAGAACTCGTAGGGCGCGCGCATATCGGCATTCAGCCAGACCGCGCCGTCCTGCGATTTGCCCATCTTCTTGCCGTCCGAGGTGGTCAGCAGCGGCGAGGTCAGCCCGTAGATCTCGGCATCCAGCACCCGGCGGGTGAGGTCGATGCCGTTGACGATATTGCCCCACTGGTCCGAGCCGCCCATCTGCAACAGGCAGCCGTAGCGGCGGTTCAGTTCGAGGAAATCATAGGCCTGCAGGATCATGTAGTTGAATTCGAGGAAGCTCAGCGACTGCTCGCGGTCGAGCCGGGATTTCACCGATTCAAAGCTCAGCATCCGGTTGACCGAGAAATGCCGCCCGATGTCGCGCAGGAAGTCGAGGTAATTGAGCCCGTCCAGCCATTCGGCGTTGTTCAGCATCAGCGCCGGATTCCCGGCCTGCTCGTAATCGAGATATTTCGCGAAGACCTGCCTGATGCCCGAGATATTGTCGTCGATCTGCGCCGGCGTCAGCAGCGGGCGCTCGTCGGCGCGGAAGCTCGGATCGCCCACCTTGGTGGTGCCGCCGCCCATGAGGGTGATCGGCTGGTGGCCGGTCTTTTGCAGCCAGCGCAGCATCATGATCTGGATGAGCGAGCCCACATGCAGCGATTTCGCCGTGGCGTCGAAGCCGATATAGCCCGGCACCACCCCTTTGGTCAGCGCCTCGTCGAGCCCCTGATAATCGGTGCAATCGGCCAGAAAGCCACGCTCCATCATGACATTCATGAAATCCGATTTGGGATGGTAGGTCATGGGGCTTCCCTCGTATAGTTCGTTCGTTCCTATAAGCGTGGGGCGGGCTGAGGTGAAGGGTAAGTTGAACGATGCGCCGGTCTGGGCGCTGGGTACAATGTCGGGCACGTCGCTCGACGGGGTCGATGCGGCCATGGTGCTGACCGATGGCAAGCAGATCCTCGAATTCGGAGAGCGGGGCTACCGGCCTTATTCCGAGACGGAACGTGCGGTGCTGCGCGACGCGCTCGGGCGCTGGCCGGGAGAGGATGTGAGCGCCGCGCTGGCGGTGGTGCAGGGGGCGCATGAAGAGCTTCTGACGCAGTTTCCGCAGGCGGATCTGGTGGGGTTCCACGGCCAGACGCTGGCGCATGAGCCGCAGGGGCGGGGCACGCATCAGCTTGGCGACGGCGAAGCCCTGGCGGCGGTGCTGGGCTGCGATGTGGTGTGGGATTTCCGCTCGGCCGATGTGGCGCTGGGGGGCGAGGGGGCGCCGCTGGCGCCGTTCTTTCACTTCGCCTGCGCGCAGTGGATCGGCGCACGCGCGCCGCTGGCCTTTCTGAATCTCGGGGGGGTGGGCAACCTCACCTGGGTCGATCCGCTCTGGCCGCAGCCGGATCTGGACGGGGCGCTGCTGGCCTTCGATACCGGCCCGGCAAACGCGCCGCTCAACGATCTGGTGGCCGAGCGGCTGGGGCTCGATTGCGACCGGGACGGGGCGCTGGCGGCGCGGGGCGCGGTTGTGGAGGGGGCGCTGGAGCTGTTCCTGGAGGAAGGGTATTTCCGCAAGATCCCGCCCAAATCCCTGGACCGGGATGATTTTTCCCTGATGCTCGATCTCGTGCGCGAGCTGTCGGACGCGGATGCGGCGGCGACGATGACGGCGATGGCGGCCACGGCGGTGATGCTGGGGCTGGAGCATTGCCCCTCTGCGCCGCAGCGGCTGCTGGTCACCGGGGGCGGGCGCAAGAACCCGGTGATGATGGCGATGCTGGCGGCGGGGCTCGATTGCGCGGTGGAGCCGGTGGAGCGCGTGGGGCTCGACGGCGATATGCTCGAGGCGCAGGCCTTTGCCTATCTCGCGGTGCGGGTGGCGCGCGGGCTGCCGACCTCGGCGCCGGGCACCACGGGGGTGGCGGCGCCGGTGAGCGGCGGGCGGATCAGCCGGGTGTGAGGTCGGGCGGGGGCGGTGGGCAGGATTGCCCACCCTACGGGGGCGTCCCATGCGATTGTGGTCCTTGCGCCGGGCAAGGGCGTCGGGTGTGAGCAAGGACACCAGACGACACCCGCTGCCGGGGCGACAGGCCGAGGCCCCGGAACGGGGCCGGTGCGGGTTTTCTGAGGGGTTTTGTCTGAGGGTTTTGTCCGTGCGCTGCGGCCCGCTTCGCGTAGGGTGGGCAATCCTGCCCATCGCATGCCAGCCAGCAAGCGCACAGTCCCGCGGCGACCGCCCCTTGACGCGCCGCGCGTCCCGACATAGCGCATCGCACATGGCACAGGCACCGCTTCTCCAGCTCTCCGACATCTCGCTCACCTTCGGGGGCGAGCCGGTCTTTTCCGGCCTCTCGCTCAATGTCCAGCCCGGCGACCGCGTCGCGCTGGTGGGGCGCAACGGCTCGGGCAAATCCACGCTGATGAAGGTCATGGCTGGGCTGGTCGAGGCCGACAGCGGCACCCGCGTCGTGCCCGCAGGCACCAGCGTCGGCTATATGGAGCAGGAGCCGGATCTTTCGGGGTTCGAGACGCTGGGCGACTATGCCGCGCAAGGGCTGGGGCCCGCCGAAATGTATCTGGTCGAGGCCGCGGGCCAGGGGCTGGGCTTCGATCCGGACCGCCCCGTCGCCACCGCCTCGGGCGGCGAGCGCCGACGTGCGGCGCTGGCGCGGCTGATGGCGCAGGACCCGGACGTTCTGCTGCTCGACGAGCCCACCAACCACCTCGACATCGCCGCGATCCAGTGGCTGGAGACCGAGCTGAAGGGCACCCGCAAGGCTTTTGTCCTGATCAGCCACGACCGGCGGTTCCTTGAGGAACTGACCCGCGCGACGCTCTGGATCGACCGGGGCGCGGTGCGGCGGCAGGAACAGGGGTTCAGGGCCTTCGAGGACTGGCGCGACAAGATCTGGGCCGAGGAGGACGAGGCCCGCCACAAGCTCGACCGCAAGATCAAATCCGAGGCGAAATGGGCGGTCGAGGGTATCTCGGCCCGCCGCACCCGCAACCAGGGGCGGGTGCGGGCGCTGAAGGCGCTGCGGCAGGACCGCGCGGGCATGATCCGGCGGCAGGGCGTGGCGGCGATGGAGCTGGCCTCGGCACCGGTCTCCGGCAAGAAGGTCATCGAGGCCACGGGGCTCACCAAGGTCTTTGGCGACAAGACCATCGTCCGGGAGTTCTCGCTGACCGTGCAGCGCGGCGACCGGGTGGCTTTTGTGGGGCCCAACGGCACCGGCAAGACCACCCTTATCCGCATGCTGATCGGCGAGTTGGCGCCGGATGCGGGCAGCGTGAAGCTCGGCACCAATCTGGTGCCGGCGGTCTTCGACCAGTCGCGGTCGCAGCTCGACCCCGACATGAGCCTCTGGGAGAGCCTCACCGGCGACAAGGAGATGCGGGTTTCGGGCAAGGCCGATCAGGTGCTGGTGCGCGGCGAGCCGCGCCATGTGGTGGGCTATCTCAAGGATTTCCTCTTCGACGAACGGCAGGCGCGGGCGCCGGTGCGCTCGCTCTCGGGCGGCGAAAAGGCGCGGCTGCTGCTGGCCAAGCTGATGGCCAGGGAGAGCAACCTGCTGGTGCTGGACGAACCGACCAACGATCTCGATGTGGAGACGCTGGATCTGTTGCAGGACCTGCTGGGCGAGTATGACGGCACGGTGCTGATCGTCAGCCACGACCGGGATTTCCTCGACCGGATCGCCACCACGACGGTGGCGATGGAGGGCAACGGGCAGGTGGTGGTCTATGCCGGCGGCTGGAGCGATTACCAGGCGCAGCGGGCCGAGACGGCGTCCGCCCCCGCCAAGATCGGGAAGGCGGCGAAAGAGGCGCCGAAGCCCAAGGTGCCGCCGAAGCCGCAGACCGGGCTCAGCTTCACCGAAAAGCACCGGCTGGAAGAGCTGCCGGGGCTGATCGAGCGGCTCGAGGCGGAGATCGGCAAGCTCGAGGCGCTGCTGGCCGATCCGGAGCTGTTCGCGCGCGAGCCGGTGAAGTTCCGCAAGGCGACCGAGGCGCTGACCGAGCGGCAGGACAAGCTCGCGGCGGCCGAGGAGGAATGGCTGATGCTGGAGGAAAAGGCCGAGGCGGCGGGCTGAGCGTCGGGCCAGGCGGGCAAGAGTTTTTGAAAACTCTTGCAAATTCCTTCGAAGGAATTTGCCGCGCCCCTCAGTCCCTGGTCAGATCGACATGGCGTTCGGCGGCGCTCATGACGCCCACGGTGAAGAGGATACGCACCACATGGTGCAGGCTCACCAGCGCCGGGTTGGCGGCGAGGCTCAGCGCGATCACCGACATCTCGGTCACCCCGCCCGGCGAGTAGGAGATCATCAGCAGCAGGAAGGGCAGCCCCGTGGCCTTGGTCAGCAGCGTGGCAAACCCCGCCCCGAGCGCCAGCATGAAGAGCACCGACACCAGGCTCAGCCCGAGCGAGCGGCGCAGCATCGCCGCTGTCATGCCCGAAAAGCGCAGCCCAAGCGAAACCCCCACCACCACCTGCGCCGTGGCAATCAGCCAGAACGGCAGATGCAGATCCACCGCGCCGGTCAGCGTCAGCGCCGCCGAGAGCAGCAGCGGCCCGGTGATCTGGCCTGCCGGCAGGCGGATCACCTGCGCGATGCCCAGCCCGGCCCCCGCCGCGACGAGGATCAGCAGCAGCGCCGGCGGCGAGACCGGCGCGGCGGGGACGGCGCTGGCCCCGGCCGCGCTGCCCACCGGATGGCCGAGCCAGAGCGACAGCGCCGAGGGCACCAGGGTGATCACCAGGATGATGCGCAGGAACTGCTGCGCGGTGAGCAGCGGCAGGTCGGCGCCGGCGCGTTCGCCCATCACCAGGCTTTCCATCAGCCCGCCGGGGGTGCCGGCGTAATAGGCCGTCGCACGGTCATAGCGTCCGAGACGGCGAAAGATCGTGTAGTTGCCCGCATGGGCCAGCACCACGAACAGCGCCAGCGCCGACAGGGTCAGCAGCATGTCCCCGGCTTCGTTCAGCAGTTCGGGGCGCACCTGGGTGCCGATCATCACGCCGATCAGCCCGATGAACAGCGTGCGGAAGCGCATGGGAAAGCTGTAATCTCGCAGCGCCCCGTGCTGGAACAGCGCCGTGGCCAGCCCGGCGCTGCCGAGGCTGCCCAGCATGAAGGGCATCGGCAGATGCGCGGCCTGTGCCAGCAGCCCGCCCAATGCGCCAAGCGCCAGCAGGGCGGCGGTCAGACCGATTGTGCGGAGGGTCAGCGAGGCGCCATACATGCGCGCGAGATAAGCGGATGCGCCGGGAATGTGCAACGGGGCGCGGCGCTTGTCGTGAGAGTTTCACCTTCGGCGCGAAGGCTTGCCTTTGCCGCCGGGCGGTCTAGACCATGCGCATGCGACGCGCGCTTTTCATCGGATCGGACATCTATCGCGGGTCGCGCTATGGCGCGCGTCACCCGCTTTCGATCGAGCGTGTGCCGGCGGCGACGGATCTTGCCCGCAGCCTCGGCTGGATGCCGCCAGAGCTCTACCGTACCAGCCCCCGCGCCAAAGCCGCCGCGCTGACCGGGTTTCACACGCCCGCCTATATCGCCGCCCTGGCAGCGGCGGAACGCGCCGGCGCGATCAGCGAGGAGATCCGCGCGCGCCATGGACTCGGCACGCTCTCCAACCCGATCTTCCCCGAGATGTTCCGCCGCCCTGCCACAGCCGTGGGCGGCGGGCTGCTGGCGGCAGAGCTGGTGATGTCGGGGCAGGCGCGCGCCGTCTACAACGCCGGCGGCGGCACCCATCACGCGCTGGCCGACCGCGCGGCGGGGTTCTGCTTTCTCAACGAGCCGGTGCTGACCATCCGGCATTTGCTGCGGCTGGGGGCGCGCCGCGTGGCCTATGTGGATATCGACGCGCATCACGGCGACGGGGTGGAGATCGCTTTTCACGGTTCTGAACAGGTCCGGGTGATCTCGGTGCACGAGGACCGGCGCTGGCCCTTTACCGGCGCGCTGGAGGACACCGGCGGCGGTGCGGCGGTCAACCTGCCGGTGCCGCGCGGGTTCAACGACAGCGAGTTCGCCTATGTGCTGGAAGAGCTGATCCTGCCCGCCGTCGACGGGTTCGCGCCCGATGTGGTCTTTCTGCAATGCGGCGCCGATGCGCTGACCGAGGATCCGCTGTCACGGTTGGCGCTGTCGAACAACAGCCATTTCCGCGCGGTCGCGGCGCTCTACGCGCTGGCGCCGAGGCTGATTATGTCGGGCGGCGGCGGCTACAATCCCTGGAGCGTGGCGCGTTGCTGGGCGGGATGCTGGGCAACGCTGTCGGGGCAGGCGCTGCCCGAGGATCTGCCCGGCGAGGCGTGCGCCTTTCTTGCGGCTCTCACATGGTCCCGCAAGGGCCGGCCCGCGCCGGAGCTGCTGGCGACGCTGCGCGATGCGCCCCGCGACGGGCCGGTGCGGGAGGAGATCCGCGACGGGGTCGCCGTGCTGCGGCAGCGGCTGTGAGATGGGCTTTCGGCCTGTCCCGAAACAGGTCTCAGAGGTATTTCGAGGCTTCCCGAAGGGCGAAGGGCTTCAGCCCGCCGCCGTGGGCGTCCAGAAACCCCTGCGCGCGGGGAACATCGTGTTTCGAGAGATCGCGCACCCACCAGGCCACGGCCTTCTGGATGAACCAGTCGCGGTCGGGCACGTAAGAGGCGGCCCAGCCCAGCACCCGGTCGCGGATCGCCAGATCCGCCTCGGAGGGGTGATTGAGCCGCGCCCAGGGCAGGGTGATCACCAGCGCCGCGCGGCGGGTCCACATATGCGGGCTTTGCACCCAGCCCTCCACCGTGTCGATGCGCGCGTGATCGGCGGTCAGGCGCCGCTGCCCGGCCTGACAGGCGTGATCGGCGATGGCCCAGCTGTCGAAGTCCGGCACCCAGCTCTGGATCAGCGCCCAGACGGAATCGTCGGGCCGGATGCGCGCCTGGGTCAGAAGTTTCGCCGCCGCCAGCCGCGCCTCGAACACATCGCTGTCCCAAAGCCCCCGCGCCAGCGCCACGCGCGCCTCAACGTCCAGACCCGGCCGCCAGGCGCGGGTGAGATCGTTCAGCACCGGGTTGGGCACGCCCAGATAGGTCCGGTCCACCTTGTGATAGGCGCGCATCTCTTCGGCCCGACCGGGGACCGCATGGGCGGCGATCTCAGCCAGCGCGGCCTCGGGGGTCATGTGGCGTCGGCCTCGATCCCCGTGGGCTTGCCGTCAAGCGTTTCGCTGTTGGTCGTGGCCCAGTAATCGCGCAGCCCGTCATACCCCTTGTTCTCGGCCCAGCGGGTCAGTGTGTCGCGCTCGCCGGAAAATTCCATGAAGGGCACCGCATAACCGCAGGAGTTCTGCACCAGGTCGATCTCCATCTCGCAGATCTGCCGCGCACCGGGCAGGTCTGGGAAGAGATCGAGCATCTCGCCCCAGCCCGCATCGCTGTGCTGGATCATCCGCGCGGTGCCGTAGCAGCGCAGGATCAGCGGGCGCTTTTCAAAGCTGCACCACATGAGCGTCAGCCGGGGATCTTCCAGCAGGTGGCCCGCCGTCTCGTTGCCCGAGCCGGTGAGGTTCAGAAAGGCGATGCGATTGGGTCCGAGGATCCGCAGCGTATCCATGCCCTTGGGCGAGACATTCACCCGCCCCGTGGGGGCGGCGGAGCCCACGAAAAACAGATGCTGGGCCTCGATAAAGGCCATGTGGTCTTCGCTCAGAGCGTCGAATCGCTTTGCCATACCGGTCTCCCGCTTTTGCCGCAGGGCAGAATAGCGCGTTGCGGCGGCGTGGCCAGACATAGTCTCGGGCCCGTCCCGGAGGCGTTCCGGGGCGGGCGCCGCCGGCGCTTATTCCACCGTCACCGATTTTGCGAGGTTGCGCGGCTGGTCCACATCGGTGCCCTTGGCGACCGCCGCGTGATAGGCGAGAAGCTGCGCCGGCAGCGCATAGAGCAACGGGGCGAGCCGTTCGTCGACCGCGGGCAGGGTGATGACCTGCCAGACGCCTTCTCCGGCCTCTGCCGCGCCCGCCGCGTCGGTGATCAGGCAGACCTTGCCGCCGCGGGCCATGACCTCCTGCATGTTCGACACGGTCTTATCGAAAAGCGAGTCATGCGGCGCCATGACAATCACCGGAACGGTCTTGTCGATCAGCGCGATGGGGCCGTGCTTGAGTTCTCCTGATGCATAAGCCTCGGCGTGTATATAGCTGATTTCTTTCAGCTTTAGGGCGCCCTCAAGCGCGAGAGGATACATCATCCCGCGCCCCAGGAACAGCACGTCGCGCGCCTCGGAGATCTTTTGCGCCGCGGTTTCGATCGTCGTATCGCGATCCAGCGCGGCATTGAACACGCCGGGCAGCGCGCGGAGCTGATCGAGCAGCCCGGCGATGTCGGAATCGGCCATTGTGCCGCGTTCCTTCGCGGCCTTGATCGCCAGTAAAAGCAAGACGTTGAGCTGGCATGTGAAGGCTTTGGTCGAGGCGACGCCCACTTCGATCCCGGCGTGGATCGGCAGCGCCAGATCGCTTTCCCGGGCGATGGAACTGGTTTCGACATTGACCACCGACACGATCTTGTCGGCCTTTTCCTGGCAATAGCGCAGGGCGGCCAGCGTGTCGGCGGTTTCGCCCGACTGGCTGACGAACAGCGCCACGGTGCCGGGCAGCACGGGCGGTTCGCGGTAGCGGAACTCCGAGGCGATATCGACCTCGACGGGCAGGTGGGCCAGCCGCTCGAACCAGTATTTCGCCGTCAGGCAGGCATAAAACGCCGTGCCGCAGGCGACCATGGTCAGCCGGTCGATCTTGGTGAAATCGAGATCGGCGCCGGGCAGCGTGATCTTGTTGCCGTCGAGATAGGCGCCCAGCGCATCGGCCAGCACCGTGGGCTGCTCGGCGATCTCCTTGGCCATGAAATGCTTGTAGCCGGCCTTGTCGATGCGGGTGGCATCCATGCGGATCGCCTTGGCCTCGCGGTTCACCCGGCGGTTCTGCATATCGAAGATCTCGGCGCCCTGGCGGGTGATCACCGCCCAATCGCCCTCTTCGAGATAGGTGATCGTATCGGTGAGCGGCGCCAGCGCGATGGCGTCCGAGCCCACGAACATCTCGCCGTCGCCATGGCCGATGGCCAGCGGAGAGCCCTTGCGCGCGGCGATCATCAGGTCTTCTTCGCCATCGAAGAGGAAGGCGAGCGCAAAGGCGCCTTCGAGCCGCGCCACGGTTTCGCGCGCGGCCTCGGCCGGGCTCTTGCCGCTGTCGAGATAGTAGCTCGCCAGCATCGCCACGGTTTCGGAATCGGTCTCGGTTTCGGGAACGACCCCCTTGGCGGCGAGCTCGGCGCGCAGCTCGCGGAAATTCTCGATGATTCCGTTATGCACCATCGCCACCGAACCCGTGCGATGGGGATGGGCGTTCTTTTCGCTGGGCGCGCCATGGGTGGCCCAGCGGGTGTGGCCGATGCCGGATTTGCCCGCCAGCGGTTCATGTACCAGCCGGTCGGAGAGGTTCACCAGCTTGCCAACCGCGCGGCGGCGGTCGAGATGGCCGTTGTTCACCGTGGCGATGCCGGCGCTGTCGTAGCCGCGATATTCCAGCCGTTTCAGCGCTTCGACCAGGATCGGCGCGACCTCATGCGTGCCGAGCACGCCAACGATTCCACACATCTCGATTAGCCCTTGTTCTGTTTCGCTTTTTTCGCGCGCAGCATGTTGAAGAGCCGCGTCGCGAAGCCGGGTTTGTCCACTTGCTTGGCCCGTCCCAGCGCCAGCGCGCCGGGGGCCACATCCGAGGTGATGACCGAGCCCGAGCCGGTCATGGCGCCGTCGCCCACGGTCACCGGCGCCACCAGCATGGTGTCCGAGCCGATGAAGGCGTTGCGCCCGATGGTGGTGCGGTGCTTGAATACCCCATCATAATTGCAGGTGATGGTGCCGGCGCCGATATTGGTGCCTTCGCCGATCTCCGCATCGCCCAGATAGGTCAGGTGGTTGGCCTTGGCGCCTTCGCCCAGATATGCGTTCTTGATCTCGACGAAATTGCCCACATGGGTGTCCTCGGCCAGTTCGGCCCCGGGCCGCAGCCGCGCGAAGGGGCCGACGATGGCGCCGCGGCTGACGTGACAGCCTTCGAGATGGGAAAAGGCGCGGATGCGGGCGCCGGTCTCGATGGTGACGCCGGGGCCGAAGATGACGTTGGGCTCGATTTCGGCGTCGCGGCCGATCACCGTGTCCCAGGCCAGATAGACGGTTTCCGGCGCATGCAGGGTGACGCCGTCCGCCAGCAGCCGCGCCCGCGTTGCGGCCTGAAAGGCGGCTTCGGCGGCCGCCAGTTCGGCGCGGGAGTTCACCCCCAGAGTCTCGGCCTCGGCGCAATGCACGACCCCGGCCGTCAGGCCGCGGGCCCGGGCAAGGGCGACGATGTCGGGGAGGTAGTATTCGCCGGCGGCATTGTCGTTGCCGACCTCCGAGATCAGCGTCAGAAGCGTTTGCGCATCGGCGGCGACCACGCCGGAGTTGCACAGGGTGATGTCGCGCTCTTCCGGGCTGGCATCCTTGTATTCCACGATGCGGAGCAGCGCGTCGCCCTCGGTCACCAGACGGCCGTAACGGCCGGGATCGGCGGCGTCGAAGCCCAGCACCACCACATCGTGGCTGGCGCGCGCGCGCGCCATGGCTTCGAGCGTGTCCTGGCTGATGAAGGGGGTGTCGCCGTAAAGCACGATGGCATCGCCCTCGAAGCCTTCGAGCTCGGGCGCCGCCTGGGCCACCGCATGGGCGGTGCCGAGCTGCTCGGCCTGGATCACCACGCGCGCCTCGGGATCATACTCCTGCGCCGCGGCGGCGACCGCCTCGGCCTCGTGGCCCGCGACCACGACGGTGCGGGCGGGTTCCAGCGCCTGACCCGCGCGCATGGCGTGCCACAGCATCGGCGCATGGGCGATGCGGTGCAGCACTTTGGGAAGGTCGGACTCCATGCGGGTGCCCTTGCCCGCGGCGAGGATGATCAGGGCGATGCTCATACCGGTTTCTCGTTTGTGTTCTGCCTGCGCCCGTTTTATCGGGTCCGGGGAAAGGGGCAAGGTGGCATGCATCACGTTGGATTTCGGCTTGTGACAGGAGGGCGCGCCCGATGCGCACGGTGATCTTCGATCTCGACGGGACGCTGGCGGACACCAGCGGCGATCTGATCGCGGCGGCCAATTTCTGCTTCGAGGCCATGGGGGCTGCGGTACGGCTCGATCCGGCGGCGGATGCGGCGACGGCCTTTCGCGGCGGGCGCGCGATGTTGCGGCTGGGGCTGGAGCGGGCGGGCGCGTTGGACGAGGCGACCGTGGAGCGCTGGTTTCCGGACCTGCTGAGCGCCTATGGCGCGTCGATCGACCGGCACACGCGGCTTTATCCCGGCGCGGTGGCGGCGGTCGAGGCGCTGCGCGCGGAGGATGTGCGTGTGGGGATCTGCACCAACAAGCCCGAGGGGCTGGCCGAGGATCTGCTGCGCCGGCTCGGGGTGCGCGATCTGTTCGGGGCGCTGGTGGGGGCGGATACGCTGCCGGTGCGCAAGCCCGATCCGGCACCTTACCGCGAGGCCGTGGCACGGTTGGGCGGTGCGGTGGCGCGCAGCTGCCTGGTGGGCGATACCGAGACCGATCGCAAGACTGCGGCGGCGGCGGGGGTGCCCTGCATCCTAGTGACCTTCGGCCCGGATGGCGAGGCGGTGCGGGCGTTGCAGCCGGAAGGGCTGATCGGTCATTTCGGAACGCTCGGGAGCGAGGTCCGGCGGCTGCTGGGCTGAGCGATAAAATCTTTCTAAGGAAAGATTTTATCGGCCCCTGACGGGCGAAGAGATTTTTCGGACGAAAAATCTCCCAGGCGGGTGCATTGACGCCGTCTCTGCGGGGGCGCATGAAAGACGCATGAGCGAGCGGTTTACCGGCAGTTTCACCCAGCAGGAGCCGATCCCCGAAGAGGGGATCGCGGCGGCGCTGGAGGTTTTGCGCCACGGGCGCCTGCACCGCTACAATGTCGCCGAGGGCGAGCTGTCGCAGACCGCTCTGCTCGAGCAGGAGTTCGCCGCGATGACCGGCGCGCGCTATGCGCTGGCGGTGGCCTCGGGGGGCTATGCCTTGGGCTGTGCGCTGCGCGCGGTCGGTGTCGGCCCCGGTGACAGGGTTCTGACCAATGCCTTCACGCTGGCGCCGGTGCCCGGGGCGATCGCCGCACTCGGCGCCGTGCCGGTCTTTGTCGGCGTGACCGAAGATCTGGTCATCGACCTCGACGATCTGGCGGCGCGGATCGGCGAGGCGCGGGTGCTCCTGCTGAGTCACATGCGCGGCCATATCTGCGACATGGACCGGCTGATGGCGCTTTGTTCGGAGGCGGGCGTCACGGTGATCGAGGATTGCGCCCATACGATGGGGGCGGCCTGGAACGGCGTGCCCTCCGGGCGGCATGGCGCCGTGGGCTGCTATTCCACCCAGACCTACAAGCATATGAACTCCGGCGAGGGCGGTCTGCTGATCACCGACGACGCCGATATCGCTGCGCGGGCGGTGCTTCTGTCCGGCTCCTACATGCTTTACGAGCGGCATCTCGCGGCGCCGGGGCCCGAGGTCTTCGAGCGGGTGAAATACCAGACACCGAATGTCTCGGGCCGCATGGACAACCTGCGCGCGGCGATCCTGCGCCCGCAGCTCCAGGCGCTGCCGCAGCAGGTGGCGCGCTGGAACGACCGTTACCGCATCGTCGAAGAGGGGCTGCGCGACACGCCGGGCCTGAGGCTCATCGACCGCGACCCGCGCGAGGCCTATGCCGGTTCGTCCTTCCAGTTCCTGCTGCTCGACTGGGCACCCGAGGCGGTTCAGGAGGTGCTGGCGCGCTGCGCCGCCCGCGGGGTCGAGCTGAAATGGTTCGGCGGCGCCGAGCCCGTGGCATTTACCTCGCGCTACGATTCATGGCGCTACGCCCCCAGCGCGCCGATGCCGGCGAGCGACCGGGTGCTGGCGGGCATCGTCGATATGCGCCTGCCGCTGACCTTCAGCCTCGAAGACTGCGCGCAGATCGCCCGGATCCTGCGCGCCGAGGTGTCGGCGGTGTTTCAGCAGGGCTGAGGCGTGGGGCGCGCCGTCTTGGCGGGCCGCCCGGGCATGGGATCTTTGGAGCGGCGCTCCGGCCCGCGCGATGTGATGGAAAGATGAGGGAGGATGGTCTCAATGAGCAGCTTTGACAGCATACCGGAAACCGCGCTGGCCTGGCATCGCGACGGCAGGGGCGCGGTGCTGGCCACGGTGATCGAGACCTGGGGCTCGGCGCCCCGGCGGGTTGGTGCCCAGCTGGCGATTTCCGGCAAGGGCGAGATCGAGGGCTCGGTCTCGGGTGGCTGCGTCGAGGGCGCGGTGATCGTCGAGGCGCTCGAGGCGCTTGAGGAAGGTGCTGTGCGCGAGCTGGAATTCGGGGTGTCGGATCAGGATGCCTTTGCCGTCGGGCTGGCCTGCGGCGGCACCATCCGGGTGCTGGTCGAGCCGGTGGGCGCGGTGCTGCCCGAGGCATTGCTCGACGGGCTCTGCGCCGCCCGGGCGGCGCGGCGGGCGGTGGCCTATGTGGTCGATCTCGACAGCGGCGACCGCCGGCTGGACGAGCGCGGCCACGAGACGCGGTTCCGCATGGACCGCTCGGGATTCGAGGAGGACAGCCGGACTTTCGTGGCCATTCACAACCCGCCGCTGCGGCTGATCGTGGTGGGCGCGGTGCATATCGCCCAGGCGCTGGTGCCGATGGCCAAGATCGCCGGCTACGACCCCGCCATCGTCGACCCGCGCGAGACCTTCGGCGCCGAATCCCGTTTTCCCGGCGAGACATTGCTCAACGACTGGCCTGACGAGGCGGTGGCAAAGCTCGGGCTCGACGGGCGGACCGCGCTGGTGCTGCTGACCCACGATCCCAAGCTCGACGACCCCGCGCTGGAGCTGGCGCTGCGCTCGGGCTGTTTCTATATCGGCGCGCTGGGGTCGAGCCGAACCCAGGCCAAGCGCGTGGCGCGGATGCAGGCGGCGGGGTTCACCGAGGCCGAGATCGGGCGGATCCACGGGCCCGTGGGGCTCGACATCGGTGCCTCGGGCCCGGCGGAGATTGCCGTCTCCATCTTGGCGGAGATGACCCGGGTGCTGAGGACCGGCGGATGAAATTCGGCGCCGTGCCTCTGGCCGAGGCGGTGGGCGGCGTGCTGGCGCATTCCGTGGCGCTGCCCGACGGGCGGCTGCGCAAGGGCCGGGTCATCGCGCCCGAGGATCTGGCGCCGCTCGAGGCGGCGGGCATCGCCGAGCTTGTGGTGGCGCGGCTGGAAGCCGGCGATGTGGGCGAGGATGCCGCCGCCGCGCGGCTCGCGCAGGCGCTGGTGCCCGATCCGGACGGGGCCGGCCTGCGCCTTGGCCGGGCGGCGACCGGCCGGGTGAACATTCACAGCACCGACGCCGGCGTGATCGAGATCGACGCCGCGCGCATCGACGCGGTGAACGCGGTGCATCCGATGATCACCGTCGCCACCGTGCCGCCCTGGAAGAGCCTGCCGGCGCGGGGCATGGCCGCGACGATCAAGATCATCTCCTATGCGGTGCCCGGGACGGCGCTGGAGGCGGCCTGCGCCGCCGCGCCGGGCGCGCTGCGCCTGCGGCCGGTGCGCCTGGGCAGGGCGGCGCTGATCGAGACTTCGATCGGCGGTGAGGTGCCGGCCAAGGGCCGCCGCGCCATCCGGGCCCGGCTCGAGCGGTTCGGCGTGACCCTCACGGCGCCGGTGGTGGTGCCGCACGAGACCGCGCCGCTTGCCGCCGCCATCGCCGCGAGCGATGCGGAGATCGTGCTGATCCTGACCGGCTCGGCCACCTCCGACAGCCTCGACACGGCGCCCGAGGCGCTGCGCGCCGCAGGCGGCACGGTCACCCATTTCGGGATGCCGGTGGACCCGGGCAATCTGCTGTTCTTCGGCGCGCTCGGCGATAAGCCGGTCATCGGTCTGCCGGGCTGCGCGCGCTCTCCGGCGCTGAACGGCGCCGACTGGGTGCTCGAGCGCATCCTCTGCGGGGTCGAGGTGAGCGCGCGCGACATCATGGGCATGGGGGTGGGCGGTTTGCTCAAGGAACCGCCGTCGCGCCCGCGTCCGCGCGAAAGCTGAGACCGGCTCGGGCGGCTGCCGCATCACGCTGCGGGCCCCGGACACCGCTCCGCAGCGATGAGTCGCCCTTGCAGACCGCGCGCATCGCTGGCGTGCTCGCGCTCTGCACCGCAGGATGTGCGGCACTGCCTTGGGCGGGCAAGAAAAAACCCGCCGTTGGCGCGGCGGGTCGTTTCTGGCAAGGAGGCTGTGCTTACTTGGCTTACTTGCTCAGCGGGCCGATCATCATGATCATCTGACGGCCTTCCATCTTGGGCATGTTCTCGACCTTGCCCAGATCCTTGACGTCCTCGGCCACCCGTTCCAGCAATTCGCGGCCCAGGTTCTGGTGCGCCATCTCGCGGCCGCGGAACCGCAGCGTGACCTTCACCTTGTCGCCATTCTCGAGGAACTTGAACACGTTGCGCATCTTGACATCATAGTCATGCACATCCGTTCCGGGGCGGAACTTGACCTCTTTGACCTCGATGATCTTCTGCTTCTTGCGCGCTTCGGATTCGCGCTTCTGCTGTTCGTATTTGAACTTGCCGAAATCCATGATCTTGCAGACCGGCGGGGTGGCGTTGGGCGAAATCTCGACAAGATCCAGCCCAGCCTGCTCGGCCAGCTCCATGGCGCGGCGCGGCGGCTGAACACCAAGATTTTCGCCCTCTGCGCCAATCAGGCGGATTTCAGGGGCCCGGATACGGTCGTTGACGCGGGGGCCGGTGTCGCGCGTGGGCGGCGCGTTGTGAGGTCTGCGGGCTATGGTATCGGTCCTTTTGCCGTGGATACTTTGGTCGCGCAAAATAAGCCCGAGCCGGCGGCGTTTCAAGCGCCAAATCCGCGGAGATGCGCCGAAGCCGCAAGAGTTCCCCTTGTAGTTCACCCGACCCTGGCGCACATCGGGGCGCACCAAGCGCGGGCGCGGGGTCCGATCCTGTTGCCCGCCACATAAAAGAGGATGCCAAGGATATGAAAAAACTGATTCTCGTCGTGATCGGCCTGGTCGCTCTGGGCGGCGTCGCCTGGATGATGAAAGGTGTTCCGGGCGTCGAGCAGACGCCGACGGCGGAGGCGGCCGATGACGCGGCAGCGACGGTGACCGAAACCGCCGATGAGGCGGCGCAAGCGGCCGAAGAGGTTGCCGATACGGCGGCGGAGACCGCCACCGAGGCGACCGAGGGGGCGGCCGAGGCCGTGACCGAGGCCGCAGAGGCTGCAACCGAAGCCGCGCAGGAGGCCGTCGAAAGCGCCGGCGAGGCGGCAGAGGCCGCCGTGGACGCCGCCACCGAGGCAGCGCAGGACGCGGTGGACACTGCGACCGAGGCCGCCGGCGAAGCGATGGAGGCGGTGACCGACGCCGCTGGCGATGCTGCCGCTGCGGCGGATGAGGCGGTGGAGGCGGCCACCGAAAGCGCCGCGGAGGCCGTGGAAGCCGCAACCGAGACCGCGAATGAGGCGGCAGAGGCTGCGAGCGAGGCTGCCGGCGAGGCGATGGATGCGGCGCAAGGCGCATTGGAGAGCGTGACCGGCGCCTCCGAGGCGGCAACCGACGGCTCCGGGATCGGCGAGCTTCTGACCGTCGACGGCTTCGATTACGACAAGGTCATCGACTACGTGGACCAGTCCGAGCTGAGCCCGATGATCAAGACCACCACCAAGGCCACGCTGCAACAGGTCCGCGACAATCCCGAGCTGCTGAAAGCGACGCTCGACAAGCTGCGCGAGCAGCTCGGCCTCTAGGGGCTGCGTCAAAAAAATACCGCCGCGCAAGGGATTGCGCGGCGGTTTTGATTCGACATCTCAGCTTGAAAGCGGTGGGATCAGTCGAGGAAGGCTTTTTCCACCACATATTGTTTGGGGTCGGAATTGGCGCCTTCCTCAAGGCCCCAGTCTTCCAGCATCGCCTTGAGTTCCAAGTTGAAGGCCAGGTTGCCGCAGATCATCGCCCGGTCTGTCTCGGGGTTGATCGGCGCCACGCCGAGATCTGCAAAAGCCTCGCCCGAGCGCATCAGATCGGTGATGCGGCCCATCTTGGCACTCTCTTCGCGGGTGGTGGTCGGGTAATATTTGATCTTCTTCCAGAAGCCCTCGCCGATCACCTCGTTCAGCAGCTCGTCGGTCTTCAGGTTTTCGACCAGCGCCGCCCCGTAGTGCAGCTCATCCGCCTCGCGGCAGGTGTGGGTAATGACGACCTCGTCGTAATCCTCATAGGTCTGCGGCTCGCGCAGCAGCGAGGCGAAGGGCGCGAATCCGGTGCCGGTGGCGAAGAACCAGATGCGCTTGCCGGGCAGCAGCGCGTCATGCACCAGCGTGCCCACGGGCTTGGGCCGCAGGATGATCTCGTCGCCGGGCTCGATATGCTGCAGCTTCGAGGTCAGCGGGCCGTCCTGCACCTTGATCGAATAGAACTCCAGCTCCTCGTCCCAGGAGGGCGAGGCGATGGAATAGGCGCGCAGCAGCGGTTTCTGCTTGCCGGTCTTGGGATCGGGGTCGCCCATGAGGCCGATCATCACGAACTCGCCCGAGCGGAAGCGCAGCGAGGCGGGGCGCGTCACGCGGAAGGAAAACAGGCGGTCCGTCCAGTGCTTGACCTCGGTCACGGTCTGGGCGTCGGGCAGCACCATTTTTTTCGGCGCGTCTGCTGCGGTGGCATTGGTATCGGTCACGGGCGTCATCTCGGTCATGGCTGATCTCTCGGATTTCGTTTGCGTGCAAACAAAATCCGAGTCCTTTTCTAAGGTGTATTACATGATTTTGAAAGGTGGCTTAACCGCGCAGGCGGCTTTGATAGTCGTGCTGTTGCCAATTTGAGCGAAAGCGCCAGTCTTCCTCGGGCTGGCGGGCGGCCAGATCGTCGGAAATCTCCACCTCGTCAAAGCCCGCGCGGCGCGCCATGGCATATTGATCCGAGATCACATGCCCCTCGGCGCGCAGCCGGCCCTTGTAGCCGCGCAGCCGCAGCAGCCGCGCCAGGGTAAAGCCGCGCCCGTCGGCGAAGCTGGGGAAATGGATGCGGATCATCTCCACCTCCGGCGCGATCTCCAGGGTGGCGGGATCGGTCTCGGGGGCAAGCTCCAGCGCGGCTGCGCCGTCGAAGCCGCGGGTCCAGTCGTCGGGGCCGAAGCCCGCATCGGTCACCAGAATGCTCATGTGCTCGGTCCTTGTCTCACCATGCGGCCATTCACGAAATGGATGCCGCATTCGTCCTTGGTTGCGCCGCGCCAGCGTCCGGCGCGCGGGTCTTCGCCTTCGGCCACCGGCGAGGTGCAGGGGGCGCAGCCGATCGAGGGGTAGCCCCTGGCCACCAACGGGTGCCGGGGCAGGCGGTTTTCGTCCATATAGGCGCGCACGTCCTCGGGCGCCCAATGCGCCAGCGGGTTGACCTTGATGCGGCCGGTGTCCTCTTCGAGCTCGAAGAAATCCAGCGCCGCGCGGGTCTGCGACTGAAAGCGCTTGCGCCCGGTGATCCAGCCGTCGAACCCCGTCAGCGCGGCCTCCAGCGGCACGGTCTTGCGCAGCGCGCAGCAGGCGTCGGTGTCGGAAAGGCGCAGCGCACCGTGGGGATCGCTGTCGGCAAGCTGCGCCTCGGAGGTGCGCAGGATGCGCACGTCCTGCAGGTGCAGCCGTTCGGCCACCTCCTGCTGATAGGCAAGGGTCTCGGCAAAGAGCAGCCGGGTGTCGATGAAGAGCACCGGCGTGCGCCGGTCGATCAGCGCCACCAGATGCAAGAGCACCACCGATTCCGCCCCGAAGGAGGAAACCAGCGCGATCTTGCCCGCCTCGGGATCGCGCAGCGCGCCCTCGAGCACCGACACCGCGCCATGATGGCGGTAGCGCGCGTTCAGCGCCGCCACCCGCTCGCGCAGGTCCCGCAACTCCGCGAGGCTGCGCGCCGGGGCGCCTCCGGCGGGAGTATTTGCAGAAAGATGAACGGTCATGGTGTTCAGGCCGCCTTTGCCTTCTTGCCGGTTTCCGCGCCGTAGAGCGCGGTCTTGAAGGGCGCCATGCCGAGGCGGCGATAGGCCTGGAGGAAGCTTTCCTCGCGGCTCTCGCGATGCTCCAGATAGGCCTCCACGATGCGTTCGATGGCGGGCACGATCTCGTCGGCGGGAAAGCCCGGCCCGGTGCGCTCGCCGAGCGCGGCGGTTTCGGTGGCATCCCCCCCGAGGGTGATCTGGTAGTTCTCCACGCCTGCGCGGTCGAGCCCGAGAATGCCGATATGGCCGACATGGTGGTGGCCGCAGGCATTGATGCAGCCGGAGATCTTGATTTTCAGATCGCCGATCTCGTGCTCGATCTTCAATGCGTCGAAGCGGGTGGCGATCTCCTGCGCGATGGGGATCGAGCGCGCGGTCGCCAGCGCGCAGTAATCCATGCCGGGGCAGGCGATGATGTCGGAGATCTTGCCGATATTGGCGGTGCCGAGCCCGTGCGCCTTCAGGATCGCGTGGACCTGCGGCAGGTCGGATTTGTGCACATGCGGCAGCACGACGTTCTGTTCGTGGCTGATGCGCAGCTCGTCATGGCCGAAGCGGCGGGCGATGTCGGCCATGACGCGCATCTGCGCGGCCGAAGCGTCGCCCGGCGTTTGCCCGTGCGGTTTCAGACTGATCTGCGCGATGGCATAGCCCGGCGCCTTGTGGGCGGAGAGGTTGGTGTCGGCCCAGGCGCGGAACACCGGGTCGCTCTCGTAGGCGCGGTCATAGGCCTCGGCCGGCGCGTTGCGGAAGGCGGGCGGCAGGAACTGCGCCGCGATCTCGTCGAAGAGTTCCAGATCGGCGCCGTTGAAGGCGGCCTTGGTTTCGGCGAAGCGGGTTTCGACCAGATCGCGGATCTCGTCGATGCCATGCTCGTGCACGGTGATCTTGATGCGCGCCTTGTATTTGTTGTCGCGGCGGCCCAGCAGGTTCCAGACCGAGACCGTGGCCTCGACGTAGGGCAGCAGGTCGGGCAGCGGCACGAATTCCGCCAGCTCCTTGCCGATCATCGGGGTGCGGCCAAGCCCGCCGCCCACCAGAATGCGGTAGCCGATGCGGCCGTCGCGCTGGACGATCTGGATGCCGATGTCATGCGCCTTGATCACCGCGCGGTCGTTGGGGCTGCCTGTGACGGCGATCTTGAACTTGCGCGGCAGGAACTGGAATTCCGGGTGATCGGTGGACCATTGCCGCAGCAGTTCGGCCACCGGGCGCGGATCGGCGATCTCGTCGGCGGCAGCGCCCGCGAAATGATCGGCGGTCACGTTGCGGATGGTGTTGCCCGAGGTCTGGATGGCGTGCAGCCCGACCTCGGCCAGCGCGTCGAGCATATCCGGCACGTCCGACAGCTTCGGCCAGTTGTACTGGATGTTCTGCCGGGTGGTGAAATGGCCGTAGCCCTTGTCCCATTTCTCGGCCAGCAGGGCGAGCCGGTCCATCTGCGCGCCGTTCAGCGTGCCATAGGGGATGGCGACACGCAGCATATAGGCGTGCAGCTGGAGGTAGAGCCCGTTCATCAGGCGCAGCGGTTTGAACTCGTCCTCGGTCAGCGCGCCGGAAATGCGGCGTTCCACCTGGGCGCGGAACTGGCGGTTGCGCTCGGCGAGGAAGGCGGTGTCGAACTCGGTGTAGCGGTACATCTGTCAGGTCTCCGGCAGCGTCCTTTGCGGAGGCTGCATCCTTTTGAGGGAAGGTCCGGTGGGGGGTTCAGCCTTCGGCCTGTTTGCCGTGCGGGTAATTCGAGGGGCCGGTGGCGCGGAACGCCTCGCGGAAATGCGTGGTCTGCGGGCCCTCGGCGCCAAGTGAGACATCGGCGAGGTAGACGCCGACCGCCTCGGCATGGCGCGACGAGGCGTCGAGCAGGCGGACCTGGGCCACGGCCTCGTCGGTCAGCACTTCGGCTTCGGTCAGCGTGCGGACCCAGCTGTCATCGGCGGCGAGATAGATCACGTCGCCTTCGAGCAGCGCGTTGGCGGTGATCACTTTCGGGGTGAAGGCTTTGGACATCAGGAGACCTCCTGTCTTGCGATTGCGGTGGCGCGCGCGGCCTGCGGGGCGAGCCCCAGCAGCAGCACGGCGGGGCCGTCGAGCCGGGCCGCCTCGAGCGTGGCGGCGAGGGTGGCGAGGGTGGCGGGCATCTGGCGCTCATGGGCGCGCGAGGCGTTCTCGACCACGGTGACCGGGGTCATCGGGTCGGCGCCATGCATGAGCAGCCGTCCCTGAAGAAAGCGCGCGGCGCGTTTGCCCATGTAGATGGCGGCGACGGCACCGGGGCGGGCCAGCGTGCGCCAGTCCTGCTCGGCAAAGCCTTTCACGTCATGGCCGGTGAGCAGGCGCAGATCGCTGTTGCGCCCGCGCTTGGTCATCGACACGCCGAGGCTGGCGGCGGCGGCGGTCGCGGCGGTGAGGCCGGGTGTCACCCGATAGGGGATGCCGGCGGCGTCGAGCGCCTCGGTTTCCTCGTCAAGCCGACCGAAGACGCCGGGATCGCCGGCTTTCAGCCGCACCACGCGGGCGCCCGAGCGGGCGTGGCCGATGATCAGCGCATTGATCGCGTCCTGTTTCATCGAGGGGCCAAAGCCCTTCTTGCCGACCGGCACCAGCGTGGCATTCTCGGCGGCGAGGTCGAGGATCTCCTGCGGCACGAGCTGGTCGTGCAGCAGCACCTCGGCGGCGCCGATCAGCCGCATGGCGCGCAGGGTCAGCAGCTCGGGGTCGCCGGGTCCGGCGCCGACAAAGGCCACGTGCCCCTGGGGCAGAAGAGTCTGTGCAGGTGCCATGGTGCGGGCTCCGGGTTCGGGAAAACTTGCGCCTAGAATAGAATATTTTCCCTCATTTCCGCTAGGAGGGGGCGATTGATAAGGATTTTGTTCTTCTGTCGCGTTGTGCTAGAAGAAATCGTCTTGCTGCGGCGCAAAAGGGAGAAAACCGATGCAGATCGACGCGACCGACCGGAAAATCCTTCGCGAGCTGCAAAGCGACGCGGGCCGCTCTCTGGATGAAATCGCCCGCGCTGTGGGGGCTTCGAAGACGCCGGTCTGGAACCGGATTCGCAAGCTGCGCGAGGCGGGGGTGATCGGCCCGCAGGTGGTGATCGCCGACCCCGACAAGCTGGGGTTCGAGGCCTGTTTCTTTGTGCTGATCCGCACGTCCGAACATGACGCGGAGTGGCAGCGGCGCTTTCTCGGCGCGGTGCGTGCCCGGCCCGAGGTGATGGAGGCGCACCGGCTGGCGGGCGACATCGACTATATTCTCAAGGTGCGGGTGCCGAACCCGCGCGCCTATGACGTGTTCTATCAGGCGCTGATTTCCGAGGTGAAGGTGCACAACGTCACGGCGCTTCTGTCGATGGAGGAGATCAAGGCGACCACGGCGCTGCCGGTGTAGCCTTCGGGATCAGCCCGTCTCGACCAGCAGCCGCTCCAGCCCGTGGAAATGATAAAGATCGGCATAGCGCGGCGGGTCGGCCAGGCGCAGGCCGGGCAGGCGGGCGAAGAGGATCGGCAGGGCGGTTTGCAGCTCCAGCCGGGCGAGCGGCGCGCCGACGCAGAAATGCAGCCCGCCGCCGAAGGCGTGATGCGCCGACGCGCGGCGGGCGGGATCGAAGCGCGCCGGATCGGGATAGACCGCTGGGTCGCGGTTGGCGGCGCCCAGCAACAGCGCGACCTTATCGCCGCGCCGGAATCTGTGGCCGAAAAGCTCGGCCTCTTCATAGGCGTAGCGGGTGAAGAGATGCAGCGGCGGGTCGTGGCGCAGGATCTCTTCCGCGACCTGCGCGGCGCTGTTCTTGTCGATCCAGTGGCCGGTTTCCAGCAGCGTCTTGAGGCCGTTGCCCATCGTGTGGACGGTGGCTTCGTGCCCGGCGTTCAGCAGCAGGATGCAGGTCGCCGTCAGTTCCTCGGTCGAGAGCCGGTCGCCCGCCTCCTCGGCGGCGATGAGATGCGACAGCAGATCGTCGCGCGGGCTTTTGCGGCGCTCGGCGATATAGCCTGTCAGGAAGGCGGTGAAGTCGGCCGAGGCACGGGCGGCGGCGTCCTCGATGGCGCGGGTGCGGCGCGCCTGATACATCGCCACCATGGCGTTGGACCAGTCCAGAAGCTGCGGCGCCATGGCGTCGGGCACGCCCAGCAGGCGCGCGATCACGATCACCGGGATCGGCTGGCAGAAGGCGGGCAGCAGGTCGACGGGACAGTCCGGGAAGGCGTCGATCAGCTTATGTGACAGCGCGGCGATCTCCGGCCCCAGCGCGGCGATGCGGCGGGTGGTGAAGGCGCGCAGCACCAGCCCGCGCAGCCTTGTGTGGCGCGGCGGCTCCAGCTCCAGCATGGAATGCGCCTCGATCGCGTAGAAGGGCGCCAGATGCTCCGGCACCGGCGTGGCCTGCTCGGCGGGGATCTCGCGCCCGAAGCGGCGGTCGCGCAGCAGCGCATGCACCGCGCGGTGCGAGACGGCACAGAGGCCGTAGGCATCCCAAAAAGCGAGATCTCCGGCGGCGCGCAGCCGGTCGTAGAACGGATAGGGGTTCTGCACGAAGGCGGGATCGGTGGGGGATTGCGAAAAGCGCATCATGCGCGCGACCCTGCCTTTGCGTGGCTTTCCTGACAAGGTGCGGATTGCTATGTCTTTGCCATGAAGAGAGGTTTTCTGCACAGCCGCGCGGCGCTCCTGGCGCTGGCGCTTGCCGCCATCGCCCTGCTGGCGGCGGGGGTCTGGCGCTCGGCCTATGTGCAGGCGCTGGGGCCGGTGGCGGCGCGCGGGCAGAGCGATCTGGAACTCGCCTCGGACCGGCTGGTCACGCAGCTTCAGCGGTTCCGCGAATTCGCCGTGCTGACCGCCGATCACCCGGCGCTGGCGGCGCTGCACGAGGGCGGCGCGCGGGCCGAGGCCGACGCCATGCTGCTGCGCGCCGCCGACCGCTCCGGCGCGGCGCTGGCGGTTTATGTAGATGCAACGGGCCGGGTGCTGGCGGAATCGGCGCCGGGTCTGCCCGGCTGGGAACTGCATGAGGAGCCGCTGGACCGTGCCCTCGACGGCGCGCTCGGCGTGGCGCATGGCGCCGGGCCGGAGGGGATCGCGCGGGCGTTTTACTTCGCCGCGCCCAGTTTTTCCGCCAACGGGCAGGTGCGTGGTGCGCTGATCGTCGCGGTCGACGTGGCGCGGCTGGAACGGGACTGGCGCGGCTCTCTGCCGGCGGTGCTGTTCGTGGATCGCCAGGGCGAGGTCTTTGCCACAAACCGCTCCGAACTGCTGGGCTGGCGCCGCGAAGGCGGGGGCGCGACGCTGATCTCCGCCGAGGGCGCGCCGCGCGACGTGGCGGTGCGCAGCCCAGGCGGCTACACCGTCTGGGATCAGCGGTTTTCGCCCTATATCCCGGCGCGGGCGCTGAAGCTCGAGGCGGATCTGCCGGTGATCGGCATGACCGGCGTTTTGCTGGTGGATGTGGCCCCGGCTGCGGGGCTTGCCGCGCTGCAGGCGGCGGTGGTGGCCGCCGGGGTGCTGTTTTTCGGCACCCTGCTCTGGGTGGCACTGGAGCGCCGCCGGGCGCTGGCCGAGGTCAATCAGGTGCTGGAGGCGCGGGTCTCGGCCCGCACAAGGGCGCTGGAGCAGAGCAACGTCGCGTTGCGCCGCGAGATCGCCGAGCGGCAGGAGGCGGAGGCGGCGCTGAAACGCGCGCAGGCGGAGCTGGTGCAGGCCTCCAAGCTTTCCGCACTCGGGAAGATGAGCGCGGGCATCAGCCATGAACTGAACCAGCCCTTGATGGCGATCCGCAGCTTTGCCGAGAACGGCGCGGCCTTTCTCGAACGCGGTAAGGCCGAGCGCGCCGCCGAGAACCTCGGGCGGATCTCGGACATGGCGCAGCGCATGGGGCGGATCATCAAGAACCTGCGCGCCTTCGCCAAGGCCGAGCCGGAACCCGCGCGCCGGATCGGCCTTGCCGCCGTGGTGGAAGGCGCGCTCGAGGTGCTGGCGGGGCGCATCGAGGCCACGGGCACCGAGATCGTCTGGCAGCGCCCGAACCGCGCCACGGTGGTGATGGCGGGCGAGGTGCGGCTGGGGCAGGTGGTGGTGAACCTTCTGTCGAACGCGATGGAGGCCATGGCGGGCTCGGACACAAGGCGCATCTTCATCCGCATCTCGCAGGATGACGATGCCGGGCTGGTGCGGCTCACGGTGCGCGACACCGGGCCGGGCATCGCCGACCCGTCGCGCATCTTCGATCCGTTCTATTCCACCAAGGAGGTGGGCGCCGAGGAGGGCATGGGGCTGGGCCTCTCGATCTCCTATGGCATCGTCGAGGGGTTTGGCGGAAAGCTGCGCGGCGAGAATGTGGAGGGCGGCGCGCTTTTCACCATCGAGCTGCAACAGGCGAGGGAAATCGCATGAGCGTGCGCAGGGTGCTTCTGGTCGATGACGACGCCGCGGTGCGCGAGGCTTTGGGCCAGACGCTGGAGCTGGCGGAGTTCGACGCGGTCACGGCGGGCAGTTTCGTCGAGGCGAAGGACCTGATCGGGCCGCGCTTCGAAGGGGTGATCGTCTCGGACATCCGCATGCCGGGGCGCGACGGGTTTTACCTGCTGGATTATGCGCATGAGCAGGATGCGGAGCTTCCGGTGATCCTGCTGACCGGCGAGGGCGACATTCCCATGGCGGTGCGGGCGATGTCGGCGGGGGCGTTCGATTTTCTGGAAAAGCCCTGCGCGCCGACGGATCTGATCTCGGTCATCGAGCGGGCGCTGCGCACGCGCGGGCTGGTGCTGGAGAACCGCCGCCTGAAGGCGCAGCTTGAAACCGGCGACCCGGCGGCGCGGATGCTGGCGGGCAATTCCGAACTGGCCGAGGCGATGCGGGCACAGGCGCGCGCGGCGGCGCGGGCGGGCACCGATGTGCTGGTGCGGGGCGCGCGGGGCTCGGGGATCTCGAAAGTGGCCGAGGTGGTGCATCTCTGCTCGGCGCGCGCCAAGGGGCCGTTCGAGAAGCGCTCGGCGGCGGAACTCGGGCGCGAGGATCTGGCGGCGCTTTGGCAGAGCTGCGCCGGGGGGACGCTGTTTCTGGACGAGATCGGGCAATTGCCGATGGACACGCAACTGGCGCTACAGGACGCGCTGGAGGCGGGCGGTGCGCGGCTGATCGCGGGTACGGTGGAGGATCTGTCGCGCGCGGTGGAGGAGGGGCGGTTTTCCTCCGAGCTCTTCTATCGGCTGGAGGTGATGCAGCTGCGCATTCCGGCGCTGGCGGAGCGGCCGCAGGACATTCCGGTGTTGTTCCGCCATTATGTGGCGCAGGCGGCGGAGCAGGCGGGGCTGCCCGAACCCGAGATCGGCGAGGAGATGATCGCGGGGCTGATGGCGCGCGACTGGCCGGGCAATGCACGCTCGCTCATGTCGGCGGCGATGCGCTTTGTGCTGGGGCTGGGCGAGGGCGGCACCGGTGGCGAGGGCCTGGGGCTGGCGGAGCGGCTGGCGCAGGTTGAGCGATCGCTGCTGGCGGATGCGCTGAAACGCACTGGCGGGCAGGCGAGTGCGGCGGCGGAGACACTGAAGCTGCCGCGCAAGACCTTCTACGACAAGCTGGCGAAATACGGGTTGAAGCCGGAGGCGTTTCGGTAGCGGCCTCATCGGCCCCTTGCGGGGCCTTTTCGGCGGGGCTGGCGGTGCGTATTTGGCGGAAAGATGAAAGGGCCGGGGTCAGGAAGCGGCGTTGCGGGTGCGCGCGTCGACCTTTGTCCGCAGGCTGCGCAGCAGGTCGGTGGTCGCCGTCCATTTTGTGCCGTAGCCGAGATTCCAGCCGTAATCGAACGCCGCGTGCTGCGGGCCGGTCAGGTGCTGCATCATCGTTTCCAGCTTGTCGAGCCCCTTGGCCATGCGCGCCTCGGGGCTCTCGCCGGCCTCGTATTCCTCCCAGAGCGCGCGGAGGCGGCTGCGCAGATCGTCGGGCAGGATTTCGGTCAACGTGGCGAGATCGGCGCGTTCGCGGGCGGTCTTGTCGTCCTCGGGGGACTGGTGGATGGCCGGCACGTCGCCCGAGATCGCCTCGCCCAGATCGTGCACGATGCAGAGCCGCAGGAGCTGCGCGATATCGACACCGCTTTCGGGCTCGGTGAGCAGGGCGAGCAGGCAGAGGCTCCAGCTATGCTCGGCCACGCTTTCGGGGCGCCCGGCACTGGTCTGCCCCGAGCGGAAGGTGGCCTTGAGGCGCTCGGCCTTGGCCATGAAGGCCAGGATACGGTCGTGGCGATCGGGTTCCATATCGCGATCGTGACCGTTCGGCGAGGGATTCGCCAGAGGCTGGAAATTGTGCGGAAATCCGCACAGCGCGCCGAAGGGCTTGTGCGGAATTTCGCACAGGTGGTGCGGCGCAGCATGAGGTGAAGCTTGAGGATTTAGGATTATCATTTTGATTTTAAAACTGAAAGCTAGATTTCATAACGCGCCTCTCACGCAGACTTGATGCGTTTGGCGCATGGCTGTCTTGTGTCCGACGAAGGGTTCCGCAGGGGAGCGGGCCCTCTTTCTTTTACTCTCGGGAGGATACCGATGAAAAAGTTTCTGATGACCGCCTGCGCCGTGGCCGCGCTTTCGGCAACCGGCGCAACCGGCGCCATGGCCGCCTGTGACGACGGCGAGATCGTGATCAAGTTCAGCCATGTCACCAACACCGACAAGCACCCCAAGGGCATCGCCGCGACGCTGCTGCAGAGCCGCGTCAACGAAGAGATGAACGGCGTGGCCTGCATGGAGGTCTATCCGAACTCGACGCTTTACAACGACGATCAGGTGCTGGAGGCGATGCTGAACGGCGACGTGCAGCTGGCCGCGCCCTCGCTGTCGAAATTCGAGCAGTTCACCAAGGTGTTCCGCATCTTCGATCTGCCCTTCATGTTCGTGAACATGGACGCGGTGGACAAGTTCCAGAACTCCGAGACCGGCCAGGCGATGAAGGAATCGATGCTGCGCCGCGGCCTGCTGGGGCTCGATTTCTGGCACAACGGCCTGACCCAGTTCTCGGCCAACAAGCCGCTGATCTCGCCCGAGGACGCCCGCGGCCTCAAGTTCCGCGTGCAGCCCTCGGAAGTGCTGAAGGCCAATATGGAGCAGCTTGGCGCCAGCCCGCAGCCGATGGCGTTCTCGGAGGTTTACGGCGCGCTTCAGACCGGCGTTGTCGACGGTCAGGACAACACCTGGTCGAACATCTACGGCCAGAAGTTCTTTGAGGTGCAGGACGGCATCACCGAGACCAATCACGGCCTGCTCGACTACATGGTCGTGACCTCCGCCGACTGGTGGGACAGTCTCGACGAGGACGTGCGGACCCAGCTCGAAACCATCATCCACGAGGTGACCGCCGAGCGCAATGCGGCCATCGCCGAGGTGGATGCGGCCAACCGTCAGGCGATCCTCGATGCCGGTGGCACCATCCGCGAGCTGACGCCCGAGCAGCGTCAGGAATGGGTCGATGCGATGAAGCCGGTCTGGGAGAGGTTCGAGGGCGATGTCGGCCAGGAGAACATCGACGCGGCACAGGCGATCAACGCCGAGGTGCAGGGCTAAGCGCCCGCGCCTCTCTGGTCCGGCCCTCGGGGACAGGGGCCGGCCGACCTGAGGGGGACGGTCCCGCCGTCCCCTTTTTTGTACCGAGACATCACAAAGGACAGGCCGCCGGGGACGCGACCCGGAGGCTCGAGGGGGAACCGCATGTCCAGTCACAGCCAAGGCCAGAGCGCGCTCGGCCGTTTCGTCAACGAGTTCGAGGAGACCGCCATCGCGGTGATTCTCGGGCTCATGACGCTTATCACCTTCGTCAATGTCGTGCTGCGCTACGGCTTCAATACCGGGCTGATCTGGGGGCTGGAGGCGGTGACGATCCTCTTTGCCTGGCTGGTGCTGTTCGGGATCAGCTACGCGGTCAAGACGACCTCGCATCTGGGCGTCGATGCGGTGATCAACCTGGTGCCGCCGGCCGCGCGGCGGGTGCTGGCGGTGATCGCGGCGCTGGCCTGCCTCTTCTACGCGGTGCTGCTGCTCAAGGGCGCCTGGGACTACTGGGCGAATTTCGCCAACCTGCCGCAGACCACCGGGCGCTGGCTGCCGACCGGGTTCGAGGAGATGAAACGCACCTCCTACCGGTCCTGGTACGAGGTCGTGGATATTCCGATGCCCGACTGGCTTCGGTTCATCGAACCCTGGATCAATGAGGGCGAGCATTACGAGAAACTGCCGCGCTTCATCCCCTATGCCATCCTGCCCATCGGCGCCGCGTTGCTGCTGTTCCGCTTTCTCCAGGCGGGCTGGCATATCTGGACCGGCGAGAAAACCAGCCTGATCGTGAGCCACGAGGCGGAAGACGCCGTCGAAGACGTGGCCCATCTGAACCGCGAGGACTGAGCCCATGGAAGTCGTTCTTCTTTTTGCCTCGGTCGTGGGGCTGATGCTGATCGGTGTGCCGATTGCCGTGTCGCTGGGCCTGTCGTCGATCTTCTTCCTGCTGGTGCTGTCGGACACCTCGCTGGCCTCGGTGGCGCAGAGCTTTTTCCAGGCGATGGCGGGGCATTACACGCTGCTGGCGATCCCGTTCTTCATCTTGGCCTCGTCCTTCATGTCGACGGGCGGCGTGGCGCGGCGGATCATCCGCTTTTCCATCGCGCTGGTGGGGCATTTCCACGGCGGTCTGGCCATAGCGGGGGTCTTTGCCTGCATGCTCTTTGCGGCGCTGTCGGGCTCGTCGCCCGCGACCGTGGTCGCCATCGGCTCCATCGTCATCGCCGGCATGCGGCAGGTGGGCTATTCCAAGGATTTCGCGGCGGGTGTCATTGCCAACGCGGGCACCTTGGGCATCCTCATCCCGCCGTCGATCGTGATGGTGGTCTATGCCTCGGCCACCGATGTCTCGGTGGGTCGGATGTTCCTTGCGGGGGTCATTCCGGGGCTTCTCGCGGGCAGCATGCTGATGGTGACGATCTATCTCATCGCGCGGTTCCGGGGCCTGCCGAAAGGCGAGTGGCTGGGCTGGGGCGAGGTGTTCCGTTCCGGCCGCGAGGCGCTCTGGGGGCTGTTCCTGATCGTGATCATCCTCGGCGGGATCTATGGCGGGATTTTCACCCCGACCGAGGCCGCCGCCGTGGCTGCTGTCTATGCCTTCCTGATCGCGAATTTCGTCTATTGCGACATGGGGCCGCTGGCCGGGCGCGACGGGGCGCCGAACCTGCCGCTCATCCGCAAGCCCATCGCGCTGGTGACGGCCTTCTTTCACCGCGACACCCGAGATACGCTGTTTGACGCGGGCAAGCTGACGATCACGCTGATGTTCATCATCGCCAACGCGCTCATCCTCAAACATGTGCTGACCGACGAGCAGATCCCGCAGCAGATCGCCGCGGCGATGCTGAACGCGGGCTTCGGGCCGGTGATGTTCCTGGTGATCGTGAACGTGATCCTGCTGATCGGCGGGCAGTTCATGGAGCCCTCGGGCCTCATCGTGATCGTGGCGCCGCTGGTCTTTCCCATCGCCATCGAACTGGGGATCGACCCCATTCACCTCGGCATCATCATGGTGGTGAACATGGAGATCGGGATGATCACGCCGCCGGTGGGTCTGAACCTCTTCGTGACCTCGGGTGTGGCGGGCATGCCGATGATGTCGGTGGTGCGCGCGGCGCTGCCCTTCCTCGCGGTGCTCTTCGTGTTCCTGATCATGGTGACCTATATCCCGGTGCTCTCGACCTGGCTGCCGACCACCTTCATGGGGCCGGAGATCATCACGAATTAAGCGGTGTGCGTGCGGTGGGCAGATTGCCCACCCTACGCAGGTGTGGAGGCGGCGCTCCGGGGTCGGGGCGCCGCTTTCTATGGCGGGGCGGGAGGCCTCCGGCGGGAGTATTTTGCGGAAAGATGAAAGAAGAGGCCCGCGCCGTTCTGGAGAGGGTGGCGCGGGCCGGGTCGTCAGAAATCGTGCTGCCAGCCATGGGCCGCGAAGATCGCGGCGGCGGCGTCGGATTGCACGTAATCGAGGAAGGCCGAGGCGACCGGGTTTTCCGCGCCGCGCGTGGTGAGGCCGATGCCGGTGTCGCGGTAGATCGCCAGCTCGGGCTCCACGGCGACGAGATCGGCGAGATCGGGGTTGTCGATCTGCCAGTGGTTCCAGATCAGCCAGGCGTCGAGCTCGCCATCTTCCTTCCAGCGCTCGCGGGCGGCGCCGCTGTTCGGCGCGCGGTAGGCGATATTGTCGCGGAAGGCGCGCAGATCGGCGATGCTGCGCATCCGGCCGACCGCGTCCTCCCACATGCCGACCTGGCCCGCGCCCTGCACGACCATGATCTTCATCCCCGGTTCCAGCAGGCTTTTCAGCCCGGCAATCCCGTCCGGATTGCCCTTGCGCACGAGGATGGCGGAGGGGCGCATGTAAAGCGGGACGACGCTTTCCTGCACGATGTCGCCATGGGCTGCGAAAAACGCCGTCATCATGTTTTCCGAGCCGCTGTAGATCAGATCGGCATCGGCCTTGGCGTCGTCCATCCAGCGCGAGGCGGGACCGGCGGTCACTTGCACGTCATGGCCGGTTTCCGCCTCGAAGGCGGCGGCGACCTCTTTCATCGCCGGGGTGGGGCCGCCGGGGCCGTAGAGTTTCAGCGTGTCGGCCTGCGCGCCAAGCGCGGTGGCGGCGGCGAGCAGCGCCCCCGAGATCCAGGCAATCGGGTTGGGCATGGGATCGGTTCCTTTCGGTTGTGAGATCGCTGTCGCCCGGAAGGAGCGACAGAAGAGCTACACCGGGAGGACCGGAATTATTCCCGAAGGAGAGCGGGCTGGACGGAATGCCGCAGGTGGAGGCGGGGCAGGGCGGCGCGCCTCCGGCGGGCGTATTGGTCCAAGAGAAGAAAAACAGGGGCCCCGAAGGACCCCTGTGCCAGTTCTTGCGGGCGGAAAGCCCTCCGCCGTCCGGATCAGTGGAGCTGTACGACGAAATCGCCTTCCTGAAGCGCCACGCCTTCGACACGGACGATGAATTCGCGCGTGAAGGTGCCTTCGAGCGTCGATCCCGTGCCGCTGAGGACGATGTCGGTATAGGCATCGTCGGGGCCGATCTCGAGCGCGCTGACCTCGAGCGACTCGTTCAGGGTCGGCGCGCCGATGTCGCCCAGCTCGCCCGAGGAGAGCAGGCGGTCGTAATCCTGGGCGAAATCGCCCGCCGTCACGCTGTTCACCTGGAGATTGAGCATCAGCACGTCCTCGGCCGGATCGAAATCGGTGATCCGGGCCACGACCATCGGGTCCTCGTTCTGGCTGTCCACATGGTCGAGGGTCAGCCACATGTCGAACTCGTCCTCGCCCTCGCCGCCGGTCAGCTCGACCGCGTAATCGGTCTCGGTGGCATAGATGTTCGCATTTAATGTCTCGCTCGGCCCGAGCTCGAGCGTGGCCCAGATGGTATCGTTGCCCTCGCCCCCGTCGATGGTGGTGTCCTTGTCCAGCACCCTGAGATAGTCGTCGCCTTCGCCGCCGGACACGGTGGAGAAATGCCCGGCCGCGACATAATCGTCGCCGGTGCCGCCGTCGATATCGGCCAGGCCTTCGAGCGCATTGATCGTATCGTTCCCCGCACCGCCCTCGACGGTCTGGATGCCGAATTCCTCGCCGCTGAACGGGGTGCTTTCGAGGTAATCGTTGCCATCGTCGCCGTAGAGTGCGACGCCCTCGCCGATGAGCTGGTCGTCGCCGTCACCGCCCCGCAGCGAAACTCTGGACTCGTAGCTGACCGCGCGCAGCGTGTCGTCGCCGCCTTCGCCGTCGGCGGTAAACCCGTCGCTCGACGATGCCAGGAAAGAGCCGTTGTCGTGGATGTTGATCCAGTCGTCGCCGTCGCCGCCGAGAAGGCTAGAGGCGCTGCCGCGCAGCTCCTCATGCGCGAGGTCGCTGTATTCCACCAGCGTATCGTCGCCATCGGTACCGAGCAGCACGCTTTCGCCGTCGATCTGGGCCGGCTGGAAACTGTCGCCATAGGTGGCGGGCGTGCCGCCTTCTTCTCTGGGCTCTTCGGGCTCTTCCGGCGACCCTCCCGGTTCCTCGGGGGTCTCTTCCGGTTCTTCGGGAGTCCCTTCCGGCTCCTCCGGAGCGCCCTCCAGCTCGTCCGGGCTCTCCTCGCCGTCCGGGATCTCATCGTCGTCGTCGCTGGACGAATCGCCCGCACTAAAAACAGTGGCGCCCAACAGAGACGCCATCAGAAGAATCATCCATTCCATCGTTTTACCCCCGAAAACAACCAACGATTGCAACAGTATCGGAATGTTGCACCGCAGCAAGTCGACAGGGAAAAATAGGTGATTCTGGTAAACGATAACCGCGCTCGGCGGTTATCGTTTCGATTTCACGGATAGTGCGCGGTCAGCCCGCGCTGGCGTTCAGGGCCTCGATGATCGGCACGAAATCCGCGGCTTTCAGCGAGGCGCCGCCGACCAGCGCGCCATCGACATTGGAGACCGCGAAGATCTCGGTCGCGTTGCCGGGTTTCACCGAGCCGCCGTAAAGCAGCCGGACCGACCGGCCCACGCCTTCGCCGAAGCGGCGTTCGAGACGGGCCCGGATGAAATCATGCACCTCGCCGATCTGGTCGGTGGTGGGGATCTTGCCGGTGCCGATGGCCCAGATCGGCTCGTAGGCGACCACCAGATTGTGGCCGGTGGCGCCATCGGGGATCGAGCCGGCAAGCTGGCCGCCGATGATGTCGAGCGTGTTCTGCGCCTCGCGCTCCTCGAGGCTTTCGCCGACGCAGAGCACGACCTTCAGCCCGGCCTCCCAGGCGGATTTGCACTTGGCGCGCACGTCCTCGTCGCGTTCCTCGTGGTCGGTGCGGCGTTCGGAATGGCCGAGGATCACATAGGCCGCGCCGGCATCGGCCAGCATCGGCGCCGAGATGTCGCCGGTATGGGCGCCCGAGGCCGCCACATGGCAATCCTGCCCGCCGATGGCGATCCCTTCGGCGGCCTCGGCCGCCGCGGCGACCAGCGTCGCGGGCGGGCAGATCAGCACTTCCGAGGCGCCCTTGGCGGCCGCTTCCATCCCCGCGAGTTCCGAAAGCGCCGCTTTCAGCCCGTTCATCTTCCAGTTGCCGGCGGCAAGTTTCGTGCGCATGGTCTCTCCCTATCTTCGCGTCGCGCCCATCATCGGGGGACGGGCGCCCGCGTCAAGGGCGTGCGGCCATGAGAAATGCCGCAGAGGGAAGGGTTATCGCTATCCCCGGAAGACCGCGCGCGGCGGCGCGAGGTCACTTGCCGGCGCGTTCGGCCTGCAATGCCTCGACATCCTTGAATTTGATCGATTCGCCGCAGCCGCAGGCATCGGCCACGTTGGGGTTGTTGAAGCGGAACCCCGATTCCAGCAGCGAGGTCTCGTAGTCGATCTCGGTGCCGAAGAGGAACATCTGCGCCATGGGGGCGATCAGCACCCGCGCGCCCTCCTGCTCGACCACCTCATCGTTGGTCTCGGGCGCATCGACGAATTCCATGGTGTATTCCATGCCCGCGCAGCCGCCTTTCTTGACGCCGATGCGCAGCCCGGCGCGCCCGTCGCGCTCCATGAGCTTGCGGACCTGTACGATAGCGGCGGGGGTCATGGTGACCGCCTGTTTTCCCGGAATGCCGAACATTGAGCATGTCTCCTTTGCCGTCTGAATCTAGGGGGCCTGGCGGGCGGTGACAAGCGGGCGGGGCGGTTTCGAAGCAGGATTTACGGGATTGCGGCGAGCAGCGCCATGGTCGCATGCGCCGCAGCCAGCGCCCAGGCGAAAGAGGCGAGCGTACCGATGATCACGTATTCGCCGGCTTTCTGCTCTTTCGTGGCGGTGTCGAAGCGCAGCACCGATTTCGCGGCGATGAGAAAGCCGATGCCCGCGGGTTCGCCGATCATCACCAGCAGCAGGATCATCGCCCGCTCGAGCTGGCCGATCAGGCGGCCGGCGTCGGGCAGGCCCTGCGGCACCTCTTCGGCGCTGTAGCGCGACATCAGCAGGCCCACCGCGTGGCCGCCGGCAAGCACGGTGGCGATGGTGCCGGCCACGCCGATGGCGGGGGCGGTGAGCATGGCAAGCCAGGGCGCCCAGATCCCCGCCGCCGCCGCGCCGGGCCAGAGCAGGGCTGCCGCGGCGAGCGTGGTCAGATGCGCCGCCTGATCGGCGAGAAAGGTGGCGAGGCTCGTGCGCAGGCGGTCGGGCAGGGCCCATGTCTTGAGCGCGTCGATGACCAGATGCGCGACGGTCACGAAAAGCGCCACCTGCCAGCCGCCGCCAAGCGCGCCGAAGCTGAGCGCAAAGACCAGCACGCCGTGCAGCGCCATCACGCCGGGATGGCGCTTGTGCTGCACCATCCAGCGGGTCTGGAGCACGAAATCCGCCAGCATATGCGCCAGCAGAAGGGCGGCGAAGCTGTGGATCATGGCGTATCTGGCAAGCCGGTTCGCTTGCTCTTGCCGAAAGAAAGCGGATCTGCCTGCGTCATGCGACGGTCTCGAGATAGGAGAGCGCCTCGTCCAGCGCCGGAAAACCCGCGCTCCAGAGCGCCTGATTGACCGCCTGCCGGGTGATTCCCAGCCGCTCCGCCGCCTCGGCCCGGGGGCCGGTACCGGGGGGCAGCATCTCGCAGAGCGCGCGGGCCTGTGCCGGGGTCCAGCCCTGGCTGATATGGTCGGCCAGCCGCAGCGCCGCCGCTTCGGCGCCACCGCTGGCATGGGCCATCAGCCGGTGGCCCGAGAGCGACTCGAGCAGGCGTCCGGAGGTGGTGAAGACGGGACCATGCGCGCTGTTGGGATCGTCGAGATCGGTCGGGGACAGGCTTCCCGCGCCGACGGCCAGCGCAATGCGCGTCGCGCGGCTGCGGTCGAGCCGCCGCAGGCTGGCCTGAAGATAAAGCGCCGCGCGCATGGCCCGTTCGGGCCGGTCGCAGGCCATCTGCCAGCCATCGCCGCCCCGCCGGGCAAAACCCGCCGCCACCGGGCCGGGCCAGGTGGAGATATCCTGTACCGCGACGCGCAGCGCGGCCATGGTCGCATCGAGCGCGCTGGCGCTCAGCTCGGACGAGTCGACGATGTCTCCGGTCAGGACGGCAATGCGCTGCATGAGAAAGTAATATCACTTTCTTTGCGAAAAAGCAAGTGAAAGCGCTTTCTCTTACATGAAGCCCAGTTCGAGCCGCGCCTCGTCGGACATCATGTCCATGCCCCAGGGCGGATCGAAGACCATATCGACATCCACGTCCTTGACCCCGGGCACCGCGCCCACCGCGTCCTGCACCCAGCCGGGCATTTCGCCGGCCACCGGGCAGCCCGGCGCGGTCAGGGTCATGATCACATTGACCAGATTCTCGGCGTCGATCTCGATCGTGTAGATCAGACCCAGATCGTAGATGTTCACCGGAATTTCCGGATCGTAGACCGAGCGGCACGCCTCGACCACCGCATCGTAAAGCGGGTGCTCGGTGCTGGAGGGCGCAATCAGCGGCGCGCCTTCGAGCGGTGCATCATCCATGGTCTGTCCTTTGCCGTCGTTTCCTGACGGAATATATAGGAAATGCGGCGGCAGGGGTAAAGGCCGCAGGCACGATCAGCCGAGATAGGTGTCGATCCAGTCCCGCACCTCGCTCAGCCGCCCGCGCGCGACGGGCACGAGGCTGTCGTCGGTGAGTTCCAGAACCGGCTTGCCGGCGTCGCGCCCGAGCCCGCGCACCGCTGCCCGCGCCACCCACCACGAGCGGTGCGGCTGGACACCGTCCTCGGGCCGGGTCTGGGCGACGATGTCGGAGAGCCGCGCGCGCTGCGTCAGCGCCCGGTCTTTGAGATGCACATGAACGTGGTGTTCGCGGGCCTCGATCATCCGGACCTCCTCCAGCCCGATCGGCTGGCCGCCGATATGCAGCAGGCGTTCGGCCCCATCCTCGGTGGCGGGCGCCGGGGCAGGGGCGGCCTCGACCGTGATGTCGGCCTCGGCCTCGGCCTCGGCGGTCCCGAGCCGTGGCAGGACAAAGCGCATGTAGATGGTCTCGAAGACGATGATCGTGATCGCCACATAGACCATCCGCTCGAACAGCAGCGGGTGCAGCGCGTCGCCGACCAGCAGGGACAGCGCGGTTTCGACCACCATCAGCGTGGGGGCGAAGCTGCACAGGCTGATGACCGGCCAGTAGACCGCCGGCCGCGCCCAGATCTGCCGCAACGCCGCCAGCGCCAGGATCAGCACGCTTTGCAGGCTGAGATAGAGCGCGAAGGCCAGAAGCCATGTCACGAAGAACAGACCGAAGGGCAATTGCCCGGCCAGCCCGCTCGGATCGGCGGCGATGAGAATCACCAGAACGAGACTCATGTAGCGCCAGGTCAGACGATGCCGGAACAGACCCAGAAACTGCTGTGCGGACAGGTCGATGGGTTCGAACAGCGTGGCGCGCAAATTGAGTTTCTGGCGAAGAAAATCGGGCAATGTGGCAGCACTCGGCTCTGACGCTCGTCCGCAACAAGTGCCTTCTATCTGCTTGGGATTCAAGAGCTTCGGTCACATATTGTGTCGGTTTGGGCGGTATTTGACGCGCATTCGCTTCAGGGTGGCAAGGGCCGATTCGTTTAAAGCTATATCCGTTTTATCAATTTTGACGTGTTGTGCTATGGTTCCAGTACCGGATCGGGTGATCCGGCCGGCACGCAGGGCGCTTTCGGGGAGGCTCCTTCGGGAACGGAAGGCGCGTTGCAGAAGGCCGGAAGACGAGTGCCGCGCCATGTATTTCCGGCGCGGAAAATCGGTTGGGACCGGCATCTTGCGGCCGCTGGACGGGGCGGGGCGCCCGGGGAACGGGGCGACGCCAAGGACCGCGCAGCCTGTGTCGGCACCACCGCAGAGGTTGGACTGGGGAATTTGTGATCCGGGTGGCCAGTGGTGAGGATTGAATAGGGGTTGGAGTAAGAATTGTGGCTCAGGGAGAGAGAGACATTCTCGCGGCATTGTTGCGCGAGATTCCAAGGGTGTCGGGCGGTGATTCCATTCCGCGCCTGTTGCGGGCGGCGGCGGTGCTGGTCGAACATGCCGGCTACGAGATCGCGCGCTCCGACACATCGGTGCGGGTAACGCAGATCATCCTGATCGCGGCGGAACTGGAGCGTCTGGGCGAGACGTTCGAACGGGCGCGGCCCCGGCCGGGGTTCTCGATGGGCCGGAGTCAGCCGGAAGGCGGTTAGCCTGCGCTGACCCGCCGGAAGCGGCGCGACTGCCAGAGCGGCCAGCCCATCATCTGCGACATGGTGCCAAAGCTCATGCCGCGCGCCGCCAGCCCGTCGAGCGTTTGCGGCATGGCCTGAACGGTGCCTTTCTGGATGTCGTGGCTGAGGATGATCGCACCGGGGCGCGAGCCCTTGAGGATTCGGCTGGCCACCACATTGGCGCCGGGCCGGCGCCAGTCCTGCGGATCGACCGACCACAGAATCGTCGGCAGGTTCCGCTGTTGGTACAGCATCATCCGCTGGCGCCGGGTGAAGGCGCCATAGGGCGGGCGGAAGGTGACCGGCGGGCGCCCGGTGACGCGGAAGATCGCATCGGTGGTGCGGTCGATCTCGTCGATGACCTGCGCGTCCGAGCGGCGCGACAGGTCGGGATGGCTCCAGGAATGGTTGCCGATCTCGTGCCCTTCGGCGACGATGCGGCGCACGATGTCGGGCCAGGTCACCACCCGGTTGCCGATGAGATAGAAGGTCGCGCGCAGCCCGCGCGCCTTCAGCAGATCGAGCAGCCGTGGCGTAAGCGTCGGGTGCGGCCCGTCGTCGAAAGTCATGGCGACCACCGGCGTGGGGGTGCGGATGGCGGTGATGGTGGCGGCGTCCCGGGTCGCGATGTCGGGCGGCAGCGCGATCACGGGGGCGGCTTGGGCCGGCCGGGCGGCGAAGGCGCAGGCGGCAGCGCCCGCGGACAGAAAGGTCCGGCGATCGAAAACGGTCATTTTACTCAGCATTCAGGCAGTGGAAATCAAGCAGACCTGCCGACAGAAGCCGCTCAGCCCCTTGTCAGGCAAGGATAATTTCCTTCGGCGGATTTTCGCGCAGCGGCAACGTGTCCTTCCGGTCACGGTTTTGCGAGGATTTCCGCGAAAATGCCGCGCGGCGGGTGCCAAAAGCGCTTGACGGGGCAAAGAGGCCCGCCTAGAAGGGCCTCCACGTTCGGGGGTGCACCCCTCGGAGGCAGTGAGCGGTTGTAGCTCAGTTGGTTAGAGTACCGGCCTGTCACGCCGGGGGTCGCGGGTTCGAGCCCCGTCAACCGCGCCACCACTGCCCCGAAGAAAGCACCCCGTGCGATGCGCGGTTGTAGCTCAGTTGGTTAGAGTACCGGCCTGTCACGCCGGGGGTCGCGGGTTCGAGCCCCGTCAACCGCGCCACTTTCTCCCTCTTCTCCGGCAGTCCGGCGGCGTCACCGTCGCGCCGTTCGCGTATTTTGCAAAGAGAAGAAGGGCAGATGGTCGGCCAAGGGGGCAGCTCCGCGACAGAGACACTCCCCCTGATCTTCTTCTCTTCGGCAAATACGCGGGGGAAGCGCGCCCCGGCGCGCGAGGGGCAACGCCCCCGCAAACCGCGCCGCTTGAGAAGCGCCGGGACTCGCTGTAAACCGCGCCGCATTGCCCTCGCGCCCAGGACCCATCCGTCATGAAATTCCTCGACCTCGCCAAAGTCTATCTTCGCTCCGGCAGCGGCGGGAATGGCTGTATCTCGTTCCGGCGGGAGAAATATATCGAATTCGGCGGACCCGACGGCGGCGATGGCGGCGATGGCGGCGATGTCTGGGCCGAGACCGTGGACGGGCTGAACACGCTCATCGACTTCCGCTATCAGCAGCATTTCTTTGCCGACAACGGCCGCCCGGGCATGGGGCGCCAGCGCACCGGCAAGGACGGTGACGACATCGTGCTGAAAGTGCCCGTGGGGACCGAGATTCTCGACGAGGACGAGGAAACGGTGATCGCCGATATGACCGAGCTGGGCGAGCGGGTGCTGCTGGCCAAGGGCGGCAATGGCGGCTGGGGCAACCTGCATTTCAAGACCGCCACCAACCAGGCGCCGCGCCGGGCCAATCCGGGTCAGCCGGGGGTGGAGCGCACGGTCTGGCTGCGGCTGAAGCTCATCGCCGATGTGGGGCTGCTGGGCCTGCCCAACGCGGGCAAGTCGACCTTCCTCGCCGCCACCTCGAACGCGCGGCCGAAGATCGCCGATTACCCGTTCACCACGTTGCACCCCAATCTCGGGGTCGTCGGCGTGGACGGGAAGGAGTTTGTCGTGGCCGATATTCCGGGGCTTATCGAGGGCGCGCATGAGGGGCGGGGTCTCGGCGACCTCTTCCTCGGCCATGTGGAGCGCTGCGCGGTGCTGCTGCATCTGGTCGATGGCAGCTCGGGCACGCTGCTGGAGGATTACGACACGATCATCACCGAGATCGAGGAATACGGCGCCGGGCTGGCGGACAAGCCGCGGATCACCGTGCTGAACAAGATCGACACGATGGATGCGGAGGAGCGCGTCTTTCTGCGCGAGGAGCTGGAGGCGCGGTCGGGCGGCAAGGTGCTGCTGATGTCGGGCGCCTCGGGCGAGGGCACCACCGAGGTGCTGCGCGCGCTGCGGGCGTTTATCGACGACAAGCGGCTGCGCGAAGCGCCCGAGGACGACACCCCATGGCGACCCTGAGCGCGGCGCGGCGTCTGGTCGTCAAGATCGGCTCGGCGCTGCTGGTAGACAAGCATACGGGCGCGTTCCGGGGCGAGTGGCTGCGCGCGATGGCCGCCGATATTGCGCGGATCCGGGCACGCGGCGTGGATGTGGTGCTGGTCTCGTCGGGCTCCATCGCGCTGGGGCGGGGGCTCTTGCATCTGCCGCCGACGACGCTGCCGCTGGAACAGTCGCAGGCCGCCGCCGCCGTGGGCCAGATCCGTCTTGCCCGCGAGTGGGAGGAGGCGCTGGCGCCGCACGGCATTACCACCGCGCAGGTGCTGGTGACGCTGGAGGACAGTGCCGACCGCCGCCGCTACCTCAATCAGCGCGCCACGATGGAGACGCTGCTGGGCTTCGGCGTGGTGCCCATCGTGAACGAGAACGACACCATCGCCACCGACGAGATCCGCTATGGCGACAACGACCGGCTGGCGGCGCAGGTGGCGGTGACGGTGGGGGCGGACCAGCTTATCCTGCTCTCGGATGTGGACGGGTTCTATTCCGCCAACCCGTCGCAGGACCCCGGCGCACACCGCTATGAGGTGATCGACGAGATCACCCCCGAGATCGAGGCGATGGCGGGCGACGCGGGCTCGGGCCTGTCGAAAGGCGGCATGAAGACCAAGCTGCTGGCGGCCAAGACGGCGACGGCGGCGGGCTGCGCCATGGCGATCACCGAAGGCTCGGTGCTGCACCCGCTTTCGGCGCTTGAGGCGGGGGCCAATGCCACCTGGTTCACCTCGCGGCTCGATCCGCACGCGGCGCGCAAGCGCTGGATCGCGGCGATGAAGCCCTGCGGGGAGGTGACGCTCGACGCGGGGGCCGCGCGGGCGCTGGCGCAGGGGCGGTCCTTGCTGCCGGTGGGGGTGACGGCGGTCGCGGGCGCGTTCGGGCGCGGCGATCCGGTGGTCATCCGCGATCCGCGCGGCGCGACGCTGGGGCAGGGGCTGACGCGCTACACCTCGGAAGAGGCGCGACAGATCCTCGGGCATCACTCCTCCGAGATCGAGGAGGTGCTGGGCTATCCCGGCCGCGCGGTGCTGATTCACCGGGACGATATGGCGCTTTAGGCGGATCGCGCCGGGGGCGGTGGGCAAATTGCCCACCCTACCTCTTCGCAAACGCCGCGCCCTTGGCGCCGCTCTTCCGGGAAAGCTCCTGTAGGGTGGGCAATTTGCCCACCGCGCACCGCCTTGAGGTCACGGCTGCATGCGCCCACTGTCCTCCGTTGCAAGGCGGCGCTATAAGGGGGCTCCTGACAACGCACCACAAGGGTGAAAGCGATGAAAGACATGAGCGATATTCCCGCGATCATGACCGAAATCGGCCGCCGCGCCAAGGCGGCCGCAGCCGAGCTCGCCTTCACCCCGCCAGCCCGCAAGACCGAAGCGCTGGAGGCTGCGGCAGACGCGGTCTGGGCGCGCCGGGCCGAGATTGTCGAGGCCAACAAGAAAGACCTCGAATTCGGTCGCGAGAAGGGGCTGACCGAGGCGATGATGGACCGGCTGCTTCTGAACGAGGAGCGGATCAAGGGCATCGTCGGCGGGCTCCGTGCCATCGCCGCGCAGAAGGATCCCGTGGGCGAGGTCATCGCCGAATGGGATCAGCCCTCGGGGCTGCATATCAAGCGCGTGCGCACGCCGCTGGGGGTCGTGGGGGTGATCTATGAATCGCGCCCCAACGTCACCGCCGATGCCGGGGCGCTCTGCCTCAAGGCGGGCAATGCGGTGATCCTGCGCGGCGGCTCGGAGAGCTTTCATTCCTCGCGCGCGATCCACGATTGCCTGATCGCGGGTCTGCAAAAGGCGGGGCTGCCGGAGGACGCGATCCAGCTCGTGCCGACGCGCGACCGTGCCGCCGTGAGCGAGCTGCTGACCATGACCGATTATGTGGACGTGATCGTGCCGCGCGGCGGCAAGGGGCTCGTTGGGCTGGTGCAGCGCGAGGCGCGGGTGCCGGTCTTCGCGCATCTCGAAGGCATCGTGCATATCTATATCGATCCGTCGGCGGATCCGGTGAAGGCGCTGAGCGTGGTGCTGAACGCCAAGACCCGCCGCACCGGCATCTGTGGCGCGGCAGAATGCCTGCTGATTCACGAGGATGCGGTCGATACCATCGGTCAGGGCGTGATCCGCGCGCTGATCGAGGCGGGGGTCGAGGTGCGCGCCGACGAGACGCTGCAAGCCATCGCCGGCACTGCCCAGGCCACCGAAGAGGACTGGGGGCGCGAGTATCTCGACAAGATCATCGCCGCCAAGGTGGTGGCGGACGAGGATGCGGCCATCGCCCATATCCGGCGCTACGGGTCCAATCACACCGACTGCATTCTGGCCGAGGACGAGGCGGCCATCGAGCGCTTTGTCGAGCGGGTGGACAGCGCCATCGTGATGGTCAACGCCTCGACGCAATTCGCCGATGGCGGCGAATTCGGGATGGGGGCCGAGATCGGCATCGCCACCGGCAAGATGCATGCGCGCGGCCCGGTGGGGGCCGAGCAGCTCACCTCGTTCAAATACGTGGTGCAGGCGGATGGCGCGCTGCGCCCGTAATGCGGGGCGCGGTCAGGCGATCTCGATCGTGACCGCCGCGTCGCCGGCATGAACCGTGAGCTTGCGCCCGCGTTCGGGCGCAAGCCGCGCCAGACAGGCGAATTGCACGCGCGCCGGGGTCAGATCGGCCCCGAGCCGCCGGCTCGAAAGCTGCTCCCACAGCGCGGGCTCGACGGCAAGCCGGGCGCCGGTGCCGCTGATCCGCCAGATCCCGGATTCTTGCGTGATCTGCACCCGCCCGCCCTGCGGCAGCGCGCTTTCGCAGCAGAGCATGGCGAGATAGGCAAGCTGCACCTCGGTGCGTTGCGAGTCGGTCTGCGGCAGCCAGTCCACCGATAGCCGGGTGCCGTTGCAATAGTTGCGCAGCACCTTCGCGGCCTCGCGCGGGCCGATCTTCTGATCGTCCGAGGCGCTGCCAAAGGCCACGCGGAAGAAACTGATCCGCGCGGCGGCCGAGGCGCAGCTCTGTTCGATGAGCGACATCTCTTCCGGGCCGGGCGTGCCGGCCAGCGCAATCAGTTCGAGCCCGTTCGAGATGGCGCCCACCGGGCTGACCAGATCGTGGCACAGGCGCGACCCTACCAGGGTGGCGATTCTGGCGGTATCGTCGGGCATCGGTGGCTCCTTCAGAACGGAACGGCAATGGAAGACCTTAACGCATTACTCGAACCCGGCATGCTGGTGTCGCATCCCGACCGTCCCGAATGGGGGATCGGGCAGGTGCAGTCCAACATTGGCGGGCGCATCACCGTCAATTTCCGCGAACAGGGCAAGGTGGTGATCGACGGCCGGCATGTCACCCTCCTGCCGGTGTTCGACGACTAACCTAGGCGCCGAGGTGTTTCGGAAAGGTTAACCCTCATCCCGCAACGAGGCGAGGACCGAAATCGGTTTCCCTCGGGCCCGGGGCGCATTATGAACCCGCGCAGGCGGGGCAAGAGGCAGGGATGGCGCTGGACGAGACGGATTTCACGGTGCGGCTTGCACGCGACGCGGCGGATATCGCGGCGGCCCAGCGGCTGCGCTACGAGGTCTTCGTCGAGGAGCTGGGCGGCAGCGGCGCGCTGGTCGATCACGAGAACCGGCTGGAGCGCGACCGGTTCGATCCGTTCTTCGATCATCTTCTGCTGACCGATGCCCGGCGCGGCGGCGCCGTGGTGGGGGTCTACCGGCTGCTGCGCGACGACCAGGCCGCGGCGGCGGGACAGTTTTATTCCGAGGACGAATACGATTTGACCCTGCTGCGCCGCTCGGGGCGGCGGCTGCTGGAGCTGGGGCGATCCTGCCTGCATCCCGATTACCGGGGCGGCACGGCGATGATGCATCTGTGGCAGGCGCTGGCCGAGTATGTGCGCGACCACGGGATCGAGCTGTTGTTCGGCACCGCCTCGTTCCACGGCACCGATGTGGCGCAACTGGCGCAGCCGCTGTCGCTGCTGCATCACCGCCATCTGGCGCCGCCGGCGCTGCGGGTGCGCTCGCGCCGGTTCCAGCGTATGGATCTGGTCCCCGAGGCCGAGATCGACCGGCGGCAGGCGATGCTCGAGGTGCCGGCGCTGATCAAGGGCTATCTGCGGCTTGGCGGCGTGGTGGGCGAGGGCGCCTATGTGGATCACGATTTCAACACCACCGACATCTGCCTGATCATGGATACCGCGCGGCTCAACGCCAAGGCGGCGGGGCTCTACACGCGGGGGCGCGGGTGAGCGGCCCGACCTGGCGCGGCGCGGCGCCGCCGGAAACGCGGCTTCGCGCTGCCGACTGGGGGCGGGTGATCTGGCGCGGCGGGTTGTTGGCGGGGGTGATCCTGCTGGGGCTGGCGCTGAAGCTGCTGCTGCGGCTCGTGGAGGCGCCGCTTTTCGGTCGGCGCCGTCCGGTGACGCCGTGGATCACCCAGGGCGTCTGCCGCGCGGCCTTTGTCATCCTGCGGATCCCGCTCGAGACGCGCGGGCCGCGTCTGGCCGGGCCGGGAGCGCTGGTGGCGAACCATTCCTCCTGGCTCGATATTTTCGCGCTGAACGCGCGGCGCAATGTCTATTTCGTTTCCAAGGCCGAGGTGGCGCGCTGGCCCCTGATCGGCTGGCTGGCGCGGGCCACGGGGACGGTGTTCATCACCCGTGACCCGCGCGAGGCCGCGGCCCAGAAGCGCGTCTTCGAGGAGCGGCTGCTGCACGGGCACCGCCTGCTGTTCTTCCCCGAGGGAACCTCGACGGACGGACAGAGGGTTCTTCCATTTAAGTCAACGCTTTTCGCGGCGTTCTTCACAGATAACTTGAAGCATGAAACGCAGCTTCAAGCGGTGACGGTGCTGTATCACGCGCCGCCGGGAGAGGATCCGCGCTACTATGGCTGGTGGGGCGATATGGATTTCGGCCCGCATCTGCTCAAGCTGCTGGGCGCGCGGCAGCGGGGCCGTGTGGAGCTGATCTATCATCCGCCGGTGCGGGTGGACGAACATCCCAACCGCAAGACTCTGGCGGCGCATCTGGAAGCGCAGGTGCGCGCGGCGCATCCCTACGGCAGCTAGCCGGGTCTCAGCCCATCGCGGCGATGAGGGTCTTCAATGCCGCCGCGGCGTCGTCCTCGGCCCAGATCTCCTCGCCGATGCCGAAGAAATCGGTGACCGGGGTGAGCGCGGTCACAAGCTCGGGGGTCAGCCCGCCCTCGGCGACCACGGGCAGTTCGATCATCTGCGACCACCACTCGAAGAGCTCGGGCGCGGCCAGCGTGCCATCGCCCAGCGAGGCGCCGCCCACGGGGCCGAAGGACACGTAATCGGCGCCGTTCTCGCCGGCGGTCATGCCGTCATGTTTCGAGGCGCCGCAGAAGGCGCCGACGATGGCATCGGCGCCCAGCTCCTTGCGCGCATGGCGCACCGAGCGCGACCCGTCGGTCAGATGCACCCCGTCGAGCCCCAGCCGCTGCGCCAGCACCACATGGGTGTCGATCACCAGCGCCACGTCATGGGCATGGGCCACCTCGCGCACCGCATCCGCCGCGCGCAGCAGCTTGTCTTCGTCGCGTGTGGCGAGCGCCAGGCGGATGCAGGCGATCTCGGCCGTGTCGAGCACCGCGGAGAGCCGCGCAGGAAAGGCGCTGAGATCGAACTCCGGCGGGGTGATGAGATAGAGCTGGGGCAGGTCGGTTTCGGCCATGGCGGGGCTCCTCGGGCGTGGTCCGGCCCCTATATCGCGTTAAACGGCGCGGTGCCAAGGGGTTACTTGGGCGGCAGGGTTGCCGTGAAATCCAGCGCCATGGTCAGAAGGCCGTCGCGGATCGCGTCGTCGGCCATGGCGTCTTTGCCGGCCTCGATAAAGCCGCCCATGCGCCGCCCGCCCATGATCGCGGGACCGACGCCGGGCAATGCCTGGGCCACGTCCTGCGCCGCCTTGCCGACCCGAAAGAGCCCGCCGGCGTTCCGGACGCCGCAGATCATATTGCCGTCGCGCAGAAAGCAGAGCGCGCCGAACATGCGTTTCTCGTCAAGCCCCGGAAGCCCGTCGAGCGCGTCGCGCAGGGTTTCGGCCAGCCCTTCGTCATAGGCCATAGGCGCTCCTGTCATCCGTTTGCACCGAGCTTAGCCGCCGGATGCCTCCGGCGGGGATATTTTCAGGCCAATGGAAGCGGGCTTGCCCTCGTTTTGCGGGGCCTTTACTCAGGCGGCGTTGATCATGGAGGGGCGATGCCCGGCGAACAGAGACAGCCTGCCTTTGTGCTGGTGCGGCCCCAGATGGGCGAGAATATCGGCGCGGCGGCGCGGGCGATGTGGAATTTCGGCCTCGACCGCATGCGGCTGGTGAGCCCGCGCGACGGCTGGCCCAACCCGTCCTCGGTGGCCATGGCCTCGGGCGCGGGGCGGTTGCTGGACGCTGCGGTGCTGAGCGAAGACGTGGCGGGCGCCCTGGGCGATTGCGATCTGGTCTTCGCCACCACGGCCCGGCAGCGCGGCATGACCAAGCCGGTCTATTCTCCGGAAGAGGCGATGCGCGAAGCGGCGGCGCGGATCGCTGCCGGAGGCCGGGTTGCGGTGATGTTCGGGCCCGAGCGCGCGGGGCTCGAAAACGCCGATGTGGCGCAGGCGAATGCGATCATCTCGGTGCCGGTGAACCCGGAATTCCCCTCGCTGAACCTTGCGCAATGCGTGCTGCTTTGCGCCTATGAGTGGCGCCGGGCGAGCACCGAGGTCGCCGCGCGGCGCGACGAGATGGCCGGGGCGGAATGGGCCAGCGGCATCGAGGTCGAGAAGCTCGCCGAGCATTACGAAGAGCGGCTGGAGGAGGCGGGGTTCTTTTTCCCCGACCACAAGGCGCCGGCGATGAAGCTGACGCTGCGCAACCTCTGGAGCCGCATGCCGCTGACGCGCGAGGATGTGCGCACGCTCCACGGGATCATGCGCCAGATGGTGCGCTGGAAGGAGCGCGGCTGAGCCTCTGGCCCCGGACCGCACTCCGGGGCGGGTTTCATCGCCGGGCCTGCGGCGATGCGGCCCCGGTGCGACGGCCGGGGCGGGGTTGAAGCGCCACGGGGGCGGCCCTATCGTCCGCCTTGGATCAAGGAGAGGGACATCATGGCCGAAAAGCGCAAGCTCTTCGAGGAGGTCGGCGCCGAGGCGCCCAGGGCACAGCCTGCGGGCGGCATGATCGACAAGGGCCGGGGCGGCGCGCGTGGCGCCATCCGGCTTTGGCTAATGGCGATCTTTGCGCTGGTCATGGCGATGATCGTGGTGGGCGGGCTGACCCGGCTCACCGATAGCGGGCTGTCGATCACCGAGTGGAAGCCCTTTACCGGGGCCCTGCCGCCGATGACCCAGACCGACTGGGAGGCGGAATTCGCGCTGTATCAGGAGATCCCGGAATTCCAGTTGCAGAACAACCAGATGACCCTGTCCGAGTTCAAGGGAATCTACTGGTGGGAATGGGGCCACCGGCAGCTTGGCCGGGTGATCGGGCTGGTCTGGGCCCTGGGCTTTTTCGGCTTTCTGGCGGCGCGCAAGATCCCCACGGGCTGGGCGGGGCGGCTGTTCGGCATCGGCGTGCTGGGCGGGGTGCAGGGCGCCATCGGCTGGTGGATGGTCTCCTCGGGGCTGCAAGGCGAGATGCTCGACGTGGCCTCTTACCGGCTGGCGACGCATCTGGGGCTCGCCTTCGTGATCCTCGGGCTCATTGCCTGGTATGTCTTCGCGCTTGGCCGCGAGGAACGCGATCTGATGCAGGCGCGGCGCGGGCGCGAGGCCAAGCTGTTCTCGATGGGCACGGGGCTGATGCATTTCGCCTTCTTGCAGATTCTGCTGGGCGCGCTGGTGGCGGGGATCGACGCCGGGCGCAGCTATACCGACTGGCCGCTGATGGCGGGCGGGGTCTTTCCGCCGCAGCCCTTCGATCTGGTGCCGCTCTGGCGCAACTTCTTCGAGGATCCGGGTCTGGTGCAGTTCATGCACCGCATGGCGGGTTATCTGCTGTTCATCTTCGGCCTCGTGACCTGGCTCAGGGCGCGCAAATCGCCCAATGCCGACACGCGGTTCCGCTTCAACGCGGTGATGGCGATGCTGGCGCTTCAAGTGGTGCTGGGCGTGGTCACCGTGCTCTATGTGGCGCAGATGCATATCGCCATCACCCACCAGATCGGCGCGATCGCGCTTTGGGTGCTGATCATCCGCGCGCGGTTCGGCGCGCAATATCCCAAGACCCAATCCATCCGGGGGAGTGTGAAATGAGTGCTTTTGATGCGTTGATGAGCTTTCAGCGGGAAACCGGCGCGCTGGCGCAGGTCGCTGGACGGCTGGGCTGGGATCAGGAGACGATGATGCCGCGCGGCGCCGCGGATCAGCGCGCCGAGGAGATGGCGGCGCTGGAATCGGTGCTGCACGCGCGCCGGACCGATCCGCGCGTGGGGCAGTGGCTGGAGGCCATCGACCCGGCGGCGCTGGACGCGGACGGGGCGGCGCAGATCCGGCACATCCGGCGGTCCTTCGAACGGGCGAACCGGGTGCCGGCCAGGCTCGCCGCCGATCTCGCGCGGCTCACCAGCCGGGCGCACCGGATCTGGGCGGAAGCCCGGGCCGACGACGATTTTGCCGCCTTCGCGCCGGTGCTCAAGGAGGTGGTGCAGCTCAAGCGCGAGGAAGGCGCGGCGCTGGCGGCGGGGGGCGATGTCTATGACGCGATGCTCGACGATTACGAGCCGGGCGCCACGGCCGCACAGCTTGAGGAGATGTTCGGGGCCCTGCGCCCGCGTCTCGTCGCGCTGCGGCAGGCGGTGCTGGAAAGGCCGCAGCCCAAGCCGCTGAGCGGGACTTTCGACGAGCAGGCGCAGATGAAGCTGGCGCGGCTGGTGGCCAAGACCTTCGGCTATGAGATGGCGCGCGGGCGGCTCGACAAATCGGTGCACCCCTTCACCTCGGGCTCTGGCGACGACGTGCGGATCACCACGCGGACCAATGCGCTCGACCCGTTCAACTGCCTGTATTCGACCATCCACGAGGTCGGCCACGGCTGTTACGAGCTGGCGATCCGCGGCGATTATCGCTTCACGCCGCTGGGGCAAGGCGTGTCCATGGGCGTGCATGAAAGCCAGAGCCGGATCTACGAGAACCAGCTTGGCCGTTCGCGCGCCTTCACCGCCTGGCTGTACGACCGGATGACCGAGCTTTTCGGCGATCTCGGTCTGGACGGGCCCGGGGCGTTCTATGCGGCGGTGAACCGGGTGCAGAACGGCTTTATCCGCACCGAGGCGGACGAGGTGCAGTACAACCTGCATGTTCTGCTGCGCTTCGATCTGGAGCGGGCGCTGATTTCGGGCGATCTCGAGGTGACCGATCTCGAAGCCGCCTGGAACGAGCGGTTCCTCAAGGATTTCGGCTTTGCGGTGGACAGGCCCTCGGACGGGGTGTTGCAGGATGTGCACTGGTCGGCGGGGCTGTTCGGCTATTTCCCGACCTACTCGCTGGGCAATGTCTATGCCGGCTGTCTGCACAAGGCGCTGCGCGCGGCGCAGCCCGATCTGGATGCGCAGATGGCGGCGGGCACGCTGTCCGGAGCGACGGACTGGCTGCGCGACCATGTGCAGCAATTCGGCGGGCTTTACGAGCCGCGCAGCGTGATCGAGATGGCTTGCGGCGAAGCGCCGACCGAGGCGCCGCTGCTCGATTATCTCGAAGAGAAGTTCGGCGCGATCTACAGCCTGTGACGGCGGTGCCCCGGCTCTTCCGGGGTGCGTCCTTTGTTCAACGCATCAGGAAGGTGGCGCAAGAGGTCATTTCAAAACAAAAAAAGGGCGGCCCAAAACACGGCCGCCCAGTCTTCGGGTGTTATCCGATTTTTGCTGCCGCGGGTGGCAGGGACGCAGATGGGGGCATCAGATCGCCCCGCGCCATCCCGCGCGCAGCATGCTGAACTTGCCGCCGCCAAAGATCACCAGAGGCAGGGCAAGCAGAACCACGAAGGCACTGTTGAGCAACGTGTCGGTGCTGGCCTGGTTCAGACCCGGGTTGACCACCTCGAGTCCGATATAGAGCGCCAGCCCCATGAGAGCGACAATGCGGGTGCGCACGCCGAACAACAGCCAGATGCTGACGGTTGCGAGAAGCGTGCAGAGCAGAGCGGTGGTCAGGCCGACATGGCGAGGAGAGATATACCAGCCGATCTGCATGGCGTCGGTGCGAAAGAATTCGCCCGCGACGGTATAGCCGAGGATCGCGGCCAACGCGACGCGCAGCGCGCACTGAAGCACGGAGAGTGTTTTGGTCATTGCCTGCTCGAATTTCTTCTTTTGGTTGTAGGCAACCTGTGCCAAAGCGTCGCAAGAGCCAAGATCGAATTCCGAAACGCTGCGCTTGCAAAAATGGAACTACTCGTTTGCGGCGCTCGCGGCGGTTGAATCCGCCAGATCCTCGAAACAGCAGACGATCCAATCCAGCGCGCGGCGGATGCCCGGATCGTTGCGGCGGCTTTCGTGGTAGAACAGCCAGAAATCCGAGATCCACGGCGCCATATCGGGGTCGAGCGGAACCATGCCGGGGATTTTCGCCGCCAGCAGATCGGGCAGCGGGCCGGGCAGGCGGGTCTCCTGCACGATTCTGGACAGGGCGACCAGGCTATCGACGCGAAGCTGGGGCGGGCAGCCAAAGGCTTCGTGTCCGAAGCGCATCTGCGGCGAGGCATCATGCGCCTCGCTGAGCCCGGCCCAGTCCGTCGTCAGTTCACGATCACGAAAGCGGTAGAAACGCGAGGCCATGCTGCCGATCTTGCGCGTGACGATCCGGCCCTGATCGGGGCGAGTTGTCTGGATCACCAGATCGTTTTCGCCCAGCCCCTCCTTGAACATCCGGTCGGAGAAGGTCAGCCGGACGCCCTCGAGCATCTTGTGATGCCGGGTCAGCCCGGGAAACAGGATGGCAGCGGTGACGACCGGCAGGCTGCCGATATTGATCGTGACCGGTTCCGAGGCGTTGTCCACCGCCTGGCTGTTCAGGGTCGCCTGAAGCTGGCCGTCGAAATGCTGGGCAAGCTGGATCAGCGACGAGACTGCGTCCGAGGGGCGCCAGCCGTCGCCGGTTTTGACGAAGGCAGGTTTGCCCAGTGTCTCCGACAGGCGGTCGATCCGGCGCGACACGGTGGCCGTGTTGGTGCCGAGGATCTTCGCGGCAGCGGTCATGGTTCCGGTTTTGGACAGCGCCACCAGAAAGCGCAGATCGTCCCAGTTGTTCATGTCTCGCGGTCGTTTTCATACGGTGAGAGGAGGCACACACAGAACACAGACCGCGCAACAGAGCGCGGCGAACGGAAAAACGCTTTTAAAGGGAGGGTCGGGGAGGGTTTTCCCCTAAAAGATGTTCCACTCGTAAACGTTTAGAGTGGGGTCGGCATTTTTGCAATCACGTTTTTTCGCATCTGCAAACAGGCGAAAACACGCCCTCGCCACGGCCTTGCGACCGGTGACTATTTTATCGGCAATGCGGGTGGCAGGAGGCAAGGGTGACGTGGCTGCCACCCCGCCGCCGCGGCGCGGGGTGTTGCAAGTCAGACCCGCCTGGTGGGATCTCAGCCGAACTGGGCGCCAAAGCTCTGGCGGTAGAGGGCCGAGAGCTCGTCAAGCGCGGCCTCGCTGCCGCCGAACTTCACCGACTGCCCGACGAAGCGCCCCACCGTCTGAAGGGTGACATCGGCCCGGCCGGCGGCGATCATCAGCGCCTCGGCGGCGTCGAAGCTGCAAGAGATCAGGTAGCGGCCCTGATCCTCGCCGAACAGCTCGGCGGTGTCGGCGCTGTCGATCTGCACGCCCACGCCCGAGGCTTCAGCCATCTCGAACGCCGCGAGCGCCAGCCCGCCGTCCGAAAGATCGGTGCAGCACTTGATCCAGTCGCGATTGGCGCGGATGAAGTCGCCGTTGCGCTTTTCCTCGGCCAGATCGACCGCGGGGGCGTCGCCTTCCTCGCGGTTGAACACCTCGGCCAGCAGGGCCGACTGGCCCAGATGGCTGCCGGTCGCGCCGAGTAGCAGCAGCACATGACCGTCGCGGGCATAGCCGAGGATCGGCTCTTCCCCGGCGGCGATGAGCCCCACCGCGCCGATGGTCGGTGTCGGCAGGATGCCCACGCCGTCGGTCTCGTTGTAAAGCGAGACGTTGCCCGAGACGATCGGCATGTCGAGTGCCTCGCAGGCCGCGCCGATGCCTTGCAACGCCTGAACGAATTGGCCCATGATCTCGGGCTTTTCGGGGTTGCCGAAGTTCAGGTTGTCGGTGGTGGCCAGCGGCAGCGCGCCCACGGCGGTCAGGTTGCGATAGGCTTCGGCCACCGCCTGCTTGCCGCCCTCGACCGGGTTCGCCTTGACGTAGCGCGGGGTCACATCCGAGGTGAAGGCCAGCTTCTTGTCGGTGCCATGCACGCGGATCACACCGGCGCCAAAGCCGGGGATGCGCATCGTGTCGGCCATGACCTGGCTATCGTATTGCTCGTAGACCCATTCGCGCGAGCAATAGTTGGGGCTCGCCAGAAGCGCCTTGAGCGCGTCGATGGGATCGACCTGCGGCACATCGGCCAGCTCTGCGGCGGGCTCGGAGGGCTCCCAGGGGCGGTCGTATTCGGGGGCGGAGGAGCTGAGGCGGGACAGCGGCACATCGGCCTTGCAGACGCCGTTGTGCATGATCAGGAAGCGGTCTTCGGCGATGGTCTCGCCGACCACCGCGAAATCCAGATCCCATTTCTCGAACACCGCGCGCGCCTCGGCCTCTTTCGAGGGGTCCAGCACCATGAGCATGCGCTCCTGGCTTTCCGAGAGCATCATCTCATAGGCGGTCATGTTGACTTCGCGCTGCGGGACCTTTTCCAGATCCAGCCGCACGCCCAGGCCGCCCTTGTCGCCCATCTCGACCGCCGAACAGGTGAGGCCAGCGGCCCCCATGTCCTGGATCGAGATCACCGCGCCGGTCATCATCAGCTCGAGCGTCGCTTCCATCAGGCGCTTTTCGGTGAACGGGTCGCCGACCTGAACGGTGGGGCGCTTTTCCTCGATGGTCTCGTCGAATTCGGCCGAGGCCATGGTGGCGCCGCCGACGCCGTCGCGGCCTGTCTTGGCGCCCAGATAGACCACCGGGCGTCCGACGCCGCTGGCCGCCGAGTAGAAGATCTTGTCCGTATCGGCGAGCCCCGCCGCGAAGGCGTTCACGAGGCAGTTGCCGTTATAGGCCGGGTGGAACCGCACCTCGCCCCCCACGGTGGGCACGCCAAAGCAGTTGCCGTAACCGCCCACACCCTCGACCACGCCATGCACCAGGCGCCGGGTCTTGGGGTGGTCCTTTTCACCGAAGCTGAGCGAGTTCATCGCCGCGATGGGCCGTGCGCCCATGGTGAAGACGTCGCGCAGGATGCCACCCACACCGGTCGCCGCGCCCTGATAGGGCTCGATGTAGGAGGGGTGGTTGTGGCTCTCCATCTTGAAGACCACCGCCTGACCGTCGCCGATATCCACCACGCCGGCGTTCTCGCCCGGGCCGCAGATCACCTGCGGGCCTTTGGTCGGCAGGTTGCGCAGATGGATCTTGGAAGATTTGTAGGAGCAGTGCTCGTTCCACATGGCCGAGAAGATGCCCAGCTCGGTGAACGAGGGCTCCCGGTTGAGAATTTGCAGGATGCGCGCGTATTCGTCCGGCTTGATGCCGTGCGCTTCGATCAGCTCTTCGGTGATGGCCGGTTCCTGCATGATCTTCCCCTCTGGCAGACTTGGCCGCTCTTTAAGCCATGGCCGGGGCAGGGGGAAGGGGGCGCGGGCGATCAGACGGCCATGGCGCCGAAGATCAGGGGCGCGTGGCGCTGAAAAGGTTCACCCGGGCGGGGATATGGCAGCCGTTTCCGTCGTCGAAGCGGCGGAACGCCTCTTTGACGCCCCGGTGAATCGCCGCGCGGTCGGCATCGGTGCCGCCCTTGTCGCGCAGATGGCGCGAGATCGGGCCGACGAACTGCGTCAGCTCCGCCGCCGCCTTATAGCCTTCGGGCACCTCCAGCGTCGTGTCGACGGTCTGTGCCGAGATATCCTTTGCCCCGGCCTCGGTCAGCAGGTCGATCACCCGGGCGGTATCGGCAAAGGCGGTGGGGCCGGGGCCGTGCGGATCGCCCGGGGCGGCCGGGCCCAGTCGCGCGACGGCAAGCTCCATGGGGATTCGGAACCAGGCGTTGTGCTCGGACGCGGCCCAGGCCGCAAAGACCAGCCGTCCGCCGGGGCGCAGATGCGCCAGGATGTTGCGGAAACCGGCGATGGGATCGGCAAAGAACATCAGACCGATGCGCGACACGCAAAGATCGAAGGGCGCGCCCTCATGCGCCCAGGTCTGGGCGTCCGCCACCAGGAAATCGGGGGCGCAGATCTGCACCGCCTCGGCGCGGTCACGCCCGACCCCGATGAGCGGCGCCGAGATGTCGAGCCCCAGCACATAGCCCGCTTCGCCCACATGCTGCCCCGCCGCGATGGCCACCGCGCCGGCCCCGCAACCGATGTCGACCACCCGCTCGCCGGGCTGCGGCTGCGCGGCCTCCAGAACGATCCGGGTGAGGTTGTCGTGCAGCGTGTCCAGCTCGCGATGAAGCCGCACCCAGTGCTGCCCGGGGCCGCTGCTCCAGAAGGCTTCCTGCGCGGCATTCGGGGCGGTGTCTGTCTCAGCCATGGCGAGTCTCCCTGTTGGCGCCAAGTCTACCCACGAATCCGGAGCCCGGCGCAAAAAAAAAGGCCGAGCACAAAGCTCGGCCGTAGTCCAACAGGGAGGTATGAAGATGATGCGCGCTAGGGCGCTTCAACCTTCATCTGCCGAATATGTTATCAGTTATGAGTCGATCAAGGACTAAGATGCCGCAACCGCAGCATTTCCGGTATGCGTGTGGCGCATGCCCCACACTTTTTGCGCGAAATCAGTCCGCGCCCATCGCCCGAAGTTGCCGGCGATGGGCAAAGATCTCGTCCTGCACGAAGTCGCGGAAGGCGGCCACGCGCTTGGAATGACGCAATTCTTCCGGGTAGGCGAGAAAGACCGGCACCTCGGTGCTTTCGACATCGGGCAGCACCCGGATCATCGAGGGGAAGTCCTCGATGATGTAATCGGGCAGCACGCCGATCCCGAGATTTGCGATCACCGACTGGAGCACACCGAAGTAATTGTTCACCGTCAGCGCGGTCTTGATGTCGTAGGTCAGCAGCTCCTGCACCAGCAGCTTGCCGGCGCTGACCTGGGCCGAGGCGGGATTCTGGCAGATCAGCCGGTGCTCCGAGAGCTCGTCCAGCGTCTGCGGCTCGCCGCGCTGCGCGATATAGTCGGGCGCGGCATACATGCGCATCTTGACCGACATCAGCCGCTTGCGGATCAGGTCCGCTTGGCTGGGTTCCTTCATGCGGATCGCCACATCGGCCTCGCGCATGGGCAGGTCGAGCACGCGCTCTTCCAGCATCAGGTCGATCTTGAGATCGGGGTATTTCTCGTAGAGCTTGGTCAGGCGGGGGGCCAGCCACAGCACGCCGAACCCGTGGGTGGTGGTGACCTTGAGCTCGCCGAACACCTCCTCCTCGCTGTCGCGGATGCGCGCGGTGGCGGCGTCGATGCGTTTGACCATGGCGGCGGTGGCGTCGAACAGCAGCTCGCCCTGTTCGGTGAGAATCAGCCCGCGGGCATGACGGTGGAACAGCGTCGTGTTGAGCGATTCCTCCAGCGAGCGGATCTGCCGTGACACGGCCGATTGCGACAGATGCAGGGCGTCGCCCGCATGGGTCAGACTGCCGGCATCGGCCACCGCGTGAAAGATTCTTAGCTTGTCCCAGTCCATAGCTTTACCAATTCCGGATTGCGGGCCCTGTATACGACACAATGCACTAATGGGAACCTATGGTTTCGTAAGCGGGCAAATTCACGAAAAATTCCCTGTTATGGTCAGCTATTTTGACCTATTCTTGCGCTATACTGCCCAAGTGATGAGCGTTGGGAGGCGCACATGACCAAGCAAGACATCTCACTCGACGACCGCTTCAACCTTGAGAAGAGCCCGGTGCTGCTGAACGGCACCCAGGCCCTGGTCCGGCTGATGTTGATCCAGAAGGCGCGCGACCGCGCGGCGGGGCTCAACACCGCGGGGTTCGTGACCGGCTATCGCGGTTCGCCGCTGGGCGCGGTGGATATCCAGATGCACCGCGCGGAAAAGTCTTTGAAGGCCAATGACATTCTCTTTCAGGAAGGGCTGAACGAGGATCTGGCGGCCACCGCGCTCTGGGGCTCGCAGCAGGCCGAGCTGCGTGGCGAAGGCAGGTTCGACGGGGTCTTCGGGCTCTGGTACGGCAAGGGGCCGGGGGTGGACCGTTCGGGCGATGTGATGCGCCACGCCAATATGGCGGGCACGTCGAAACATGGCGGCGTGCTGATGGCGATGGGCGACGACCATACCGGCGAAAGCTCGACGGTGCTGCACCAGTCGGAATGGGCGCTGGTCGATGCCTATATGCCGGTGGTCTCGCCGGCGGGCGTTCAGGAGGTGCTGGATTACGGCGTCTACGGCTATGCGCTGTCGCGGTTCGCCGGGGTCTGGGTCGGGCTGAAGACCATGAAGGACACGGTCGAGGCCACGGCGGTGGTCGATGGCCGCGCCGACCGGATGTCCCTGGTCGTGCCCGAGTTCGACATGCCGCCGGGCGGGCTGAACATCCGGCTTGGCGACACGCCGCACACGCAGGAAGCGCGGATCATCGACTACAAGCGCTTTGCGGCAGAGGCGTTTTCGCATGCCAACCGCATGGACAGGCGCGTCTGGGGCAAGCCCGGCGCCAAGATCGGCTTTGTCGCGGCGGGCAAGAACTGGCTCGATCTGCAACATGCGCTGGCGCTTCTGGGCATCGACGAGGCCGAGGCCGAGCGGCTGGGCATCACCACCTACAAGGTCGGGCAGGTCTTTCCGCTGGACATGCGCGGCTTTCACGACTGGGCCGAGGGGCTCGACCTCATCGTGGTGGTCGAGGAAAAGCGCAAGCTCATCGAGGTGCAGGTCAAGGAGGCGATCTTTGACGACCGCCGGGGCCGGCGGGTCTATGGCTGGCACAAGGGCGGCGGCGCGGGCTCGATGCACGGGCCGGAGCTGTTCCAGACCAAATCGGCGCTCGACCCGATCATGATCGCCGAGCGGCTGGGCACCATTCTCATCGAGGAAGGCCGCAGCACCGACCGCATCAAGGCGGCGATGCAATCGCTTGACGAGGCCCGGAAATCGGACAACGCCGAGGACATCGCGGCGCGGCTTCCCTATTTCTGTTCCGGCTGCCCGCACAACAGCTCGACCAAGGTGCCCGAGGGCAGCCGCGCCTATGCGGGGATCGGCTGTCACTACATGGTGCAGTGGATGGATCGCGAGACCACGGGCTTCACCCATATGGGCGGCGAAGGGGCGAACTGGATCGGCGAGGCACCGTTTTCGACCCGCAAGCATGTGTTCCAGAACCTCGGCGACGGCACGTACAACCATTCCGGCGTGCAGGCGATCCGCGCGGCGCTCGCTGCGGGCACCACCATCACCTACAAGATCCTCTTCAACGATGCCGTGGCGATGACCGGCGGACAGGCGAATGAAGGCGGGCTCACCGCCGACCGCATCGCCCATGAGCTGACCGCCATGGGGGTCAAAAACCTCGCCGTGGTCTATGACGAGAAGGAAGAGATCGACTTCGGGAAGTTCCCGCAGGGTATTGAAAAGCATGAGCGTTCCGAGATGGACGCGGTGCAGAAGCGCTTTGCCGGGATCGAGGGCGTGTCGGCCATCGTCTATATCCAGACCTGTGCCGCCGAAAAGCGCCGCCGCCGCAAGCGCGGCACCTTTCCCGACCCGGACAAGCGGGTGTTCATCAACACCGATGTCTGCGAGGGCTGCGGCGATTGCGGGGTGCAGTCGAACTGCGTCTCCATCGTGCCGGCGGAAACCGAACTGGGCCGCAAACGTGCCATCGACCAGTCGAGCTGCAACAAGGATTTCTCATGCCTGAAAGGGTTTTGCCCGTCCTTCGTCACGCTGGAGGGGGCAAAGATCCGCAAGGCGGAAACCGCGTCGCTGGATCTTCCGCACCTGCCGATGCCCAAGCTGCCGAAGATCGACGGCACCCATAACGTGGTGATCACCGGGGTCGGCGGCACCGGCGTGGTGACCATCGGTGCGGTGCTGGCGCAGGCGGCGCAGATCGCCGGCCTGGGCGCGGGCATGATGGAGATGGCGGGGCTCGCGCAGAAGGGCGGCGCGGTGCATATTCACCTGCGGCTGGCCAAACGCCCCGAGGACATCTCGGCGGTGCGCGTGGCCATCGGCGAGGCCGATGCGCTGATCGGCGGCGATCTGGTGGTGAGCGCCGGGGCCAAGACGCTGGGTCTGACCCGCGCGGGCCGCACCGGCGCGGTGGTCAACAGCCACGAGATCATCACCGGCGAGTTCACCCGCGACACCGAGTTCGCGCTGCCCTTCGACCGGCTGAAACTGGCGCTGGAGGCGCGTCTGCGCGCCCGTGTGATGCTGTTCGACGCGACCGAGCTGGCGCGCGCGACGCTGGGCGACTCGATCTTTTCCAACATGATGATCCTTGGCGCCGCCTGGCAGCGGGGGCTCGTGCCGCTGCCACATGACGCGATCACCGAGGCGGTGCGCCTCAACGGCGCGGCGGTGGAGCGCAACCTGCGCGCCTTCGAGATCGGCCGCTGGGCGGTGCTGCACCCGGAAGAGGCGGCGCGGCTGGCCGCGCCGAAACTTGTCGAGAAACCCAGGACGCTGGAGCAGAAGATCGCCTTCCGCGAGAACCATCTGATCGCCTATCAGGGCAAGCGGCTGGCAAAGCGCTATCGTCGGATGCTTGACCGGATCGAGGATCCGCGACTCCGTGAGGCCGTGGCAAAAGGCTATCACAAGCTCTTGACCTACAAGGATGAATACGAGGTCGCGCGGCTGCATCTCGCAACCCGGGAGAAGGCGCGGGCGAGTTTCGAGGACGGGTTCCGGATGTCCTTTCACCTGGCGCCGCCGCTGCTTTCGAAGACCGGCGCCGACGGGCGTCCGGTGAAAAAGCAATATGGCGAAGGGATGCTGCGGGCCTTCCGCCTTCTGGCACGGATGAAGGGGCTGCGCGGCACGCCGCTCGACCCGTTCGGACGCACCGCCGAGCGCCGGATGGAGCGGGCGCTGATCGCGCAATACGAGCGCGACATGGACGAGATCCTGCCGCATGTGACGCCGGAAACCCTCGAACCCGCCGTGGCGCTGGCGGCGCTGCCGCTGAGCATCCGGGGCTTCGGCCCGGTCAAGGAGGCCAACGAACGCGAGGCCGCCAAGCGCCGCGAAGAGCTGCTGGCGGCGATCCGCGCCGGCGGGGCGCCTCTGGCGCGCGCGGCGGAATAGACCCGCGGCGTCTGTCGGAATGGATTTTTCCGGCAAAGCCCCGTAAGAGCAGACCACGCCGCGCCCGAGTCGTGCGGCGCAACGACCGGCAGGAGGCAGGCGCATGGCGGTAGGTGTGTTCGATTCGGGGCTGGGCGGGCTCACGGTGCTGGATGCGGTGAGCAGGAAGCTCCCCGAGGTGCCCTTTGTGTATTTCGCCGACAGCGCCCATGCGCCCTATGGGGTGCGGGATGCGGATGACATCTACAACCTGACCACCGCCGCCGTCGAACGGCTGTGGGAGGCCGGCTGCGATCTGGTGATCCTCGCCTGCAACACCGCCAGCGCCGCCGCGCTGCGCCGGATGCAGGAAAGCTGGATCCCCCGTGACAAGCGCGTGCTGGGGGTCTTCGTGCCGCTGATCGAGGCGCTGACCGAACGGCAATGGGGCGACAACTCGCCCCCGCGCGAGGTGGGGGTGCAGCATGTGGCGCTGTTTGCCACGCCCGCTACCGTGCGCAGCCGCGCCTTCCAGCGCGAGCTGGCGTTCCGCGCCATCGGCGTGGATGTCGAGGCGCAGGCCTGCGGCGGTCTGGTCGATGCCATCGAGGAAGGCGACATGATCCTCGCCGAAGCGCTGGTGCGCAGCCATGTGGACGCGCTCAAGCGCAAGATGCCGGAACCCGAGGCGGCGATCCTCGGTTGCACCCATTACCCGCTGATGCAGGAGGTGTTCCAGGAGGCGCTGGGGGCCGATGTGGCGGTTTATTCGCAGGCCAATCTGGTGGCGGATTCGCTGGCCGATTACCTGGTGCGCCATCCCGACATGCTGGGCCCGGGGACGGAAAGCCGGTTTCTGACCACCGGCGATCCGCGCAGGGTCTCGGGCCATGCCACCCGGTTTCTCAAGCGCGAGATCACCTTCGAGGCGGCCTGACCGGCGGGCAGCCGCGTCAGGGCGCCGCAATGTGATCTGTTTCACTTACATCCGCGCCGGCAAATGCCATATAGTAACGAACGATAAAGCCATGCCGCAGAGTCACGTCAGGAGGAGATGACATGTCGCTCAAGTCGCTGAAAAAGCAGCGCCGCATTCAGGTGGTCGCGCTGGCTGCGGTGGCGCTGGTGGTGTCCACCGCATTGATCGGTTACGCCATGCGCGACGGCATCAACTTTTTCCGCTCGCCGAGCCAGGTGATGGAGGAGCCGCCGCAGCCGACCGAGACCTTCCGCATCGGCGGTCTGGTCGAGGAGGGCTCGCTGATCCGGGGCGACGGGCACGAGATCCGCTTCAACGTCACCGATGGCGGCGCCACGGTGCCGGTGGTCTTTGCCGGGGTGCTGCCGGACCTGTTTTCGGAAAACCAGGGCATGGTGGGCACCGGCCGCTACGAGGACGGGGTGTTCCGCGCCTCCGAGATTCTCGCCAAGCATGACGAGACCTATATGCCGAAAGAGGTCATGGACGCGCTGAAGGAGCAGGGGGTTTATAAGGATCCGAACAGCTAGGCGCGGGTTCGGACCCTCCTGAAGCGATGCGGGGCGCGCCGGTGCGGCGCGCCTTTTTGCGTTTTCCGCCCGCGGTTTACCTCAGCGGCATCTCGAAAAAGCACAGCGCCTCGGCCTCGCCCGGGGCGTAGGTCGCATAGGGGCCGCGTTCGCGGAACCCCATCGCGGCGTAAAGCGCGCGGGCGGCATGCAGCGTCTTCATCGTGTCGAGCAGGGCGCGGCTCTGGCCGCGTGCCCGGGCGCGCGTCAGAAGCTCCTGCACCAGCGCGCGGGCGGCGCCGCGCCCACGCCCCTCCGGCGCCACATAGACCCGCTTGATCTCGCAGCTTCCGTCGGCCAGCGCATGCGACATGGCGCAGCCCACGGGCCTGTCTCCGGCCAGCGCCAGAAGCACCGCGTCATGGCCTTCGGGCAGGCGGGCCAGGGTCTCGGCATAGGCGGCTTCAGGGTAGAAGCTGTCGACCAGCACACGCCCCATCGGGTCGTGTTCGGCAAGGTGCCGGCGGTAGTCCATGCACAGGGCGCGTACCGCCGCGAGCTCTTCTGCCGTATGGGCGTCGCGAATCTCGATCCTGGCCATCCGATCGTCTTTCCCTGTCGTTTCGGCTGCGCCCAAACGGAAAAAAGCAGCCCTTGGGCTGCTTTTCCCGCGCGCCGGGGGCTTGGGAGCCCTCAGGCGTTGGCTTCGCGGATCTTCTCGGCGGCGTCCTTGTTGTAGCTGACGCCGTTCTCCTCGAAGAGCTGGTCCAGCTCGCCCGACAGCGTCATCTCGGTGATGATGTCGCAGCCGCCGACAAATTCGCCCTTCACATAGAGCTGCGGGATGGTCGGCCAGTCGGAATAGTCCTTGATGCCCTGGCGGATCATGTCGTCTGCCAGCACGTTCACATCGAGGAAATCGACCCCCATGTAATTCAGCACCCCGGCAACGCGGCTCGAGAACCCGCATTGCGGCATGGTCTTGGTGCCCTTCATGTAGAGCACCACGTCATTGGCTTTCACCGTGTCTTCAATCGTCGTCTTCGCGTCGGTCATCTCTGTCTCGCTTTCATCGGAAAATCAGTCTCAATCGCCGCCGCCGTCCGAGCTGCCGCCGCCATCCGAGGCGATCCACCAACCCGGATCCCGCCCGTCCGCCGCGCTGCCACGCCGGCGGCGCGGCGCGCGGGGCCAGGAGATCCAGACCGCAAGCCCCAGGATCAGCGCGGCAATGCCGATCCCGGAAAGGAGCTCGGCGGCGGACATCTCACTCCGGCGCCTTGGTGGTCAGCGCCAGCGCGTGCAGGTCGCCGTGGTTGCCGTCCATCTTGCCCTTGAGCGCCGCATAGACGGCGCGTTGCTGCTGGACGCGGTTCTTGCCACGAAAACTCTCGTCGATCACCTCGGCGGCATAGTGATTGCCGTCGCCCGCAAGGTCGGTGATGGTGATCTTTGCATCGGGAAAGGCGGCACGGATGAGCTGCTCGATCTCCGTCGCTTCGATGGCCATGTGGCGAAACTCCGCTGTCTGTATCGTCTCAGACAGATGTAAGCCCGGTGCCGCGCAGGCGCAAGCGCGCCGCGCGGGTCAGCATGCCAGGTCGACCCAGACGGGAACGTGATCGGAGGGTTTGTCGCGGCCGCGAATGTCGCGGTCGATCTGCACATCGGTCATCAGATCGGCGGCCTGCGGCGACAGCAGGACATGGTCGATCCGGATGCCGTTGTTCCGCTGCCAGGCGCCGGCCTGGTAATCCCAGAACGAGTAATGCCCGGGGCCGGGGTGGCGGGTGCGGAACGCCTCGGTGAAGCCGAGGTTCAGGATTCGGCGAAAGGCGTCGCGGGTCTGCGGCAGGTAGAGCGCGTCCTCGGTCCAGCTTTCGGGTTTGGCGGCATCCTCGGCCTGTGGGATCACATTGTAGTCGCCGGCCATGAGAAAGGGCATCTCCTCGGCCAGCAGCGCGCGGGCACGGGCTTCCATGCGGGCCATCCAGGCGAGCTTGTAATCGTATTTCGGCCCCGGTGCCGGGTTGCCGTTGGGCAGGTAGAGCCCGCAGAGCCGCAGCGCATGGCGGTCGCCCACCACCGTCGCCTCGATCCAGCGCGCCTGTTCGTCGGTGTCGTCGCCGGGCAGCCCGCGGGTCACGTCCTCGAGCGGCAGTTTCGACAGGATGGCGACGCCGTTGAAGCCCTTCTGCCCGTGCGTCTCGACCTGATAGCCGCGCTCTTCCAGAAGCTCGCGGGGGAAAGCCTCATCGACCGACTTGATCTCTTGCAGCAGCGCCACGTCGGGCTGCGCCTCGTCGAGCCAGTCGGTCAGGGCGCCGATGCGCGCCTTGATGCCGTTGATGTTGAACGTGGCGATCTTCATGGGCCCCTCCGCTGCGCTGGCCAAGCTATCGCCCAAGCACCGCCCATGGGCAAGCCCGCAGCCCGTTTTGAGGCAGCGATTCGAGGATTTCGCGGCGCGATTCGGCAAAATCGGCAGGCCGCAAAAATTTATCCACAGAAATTATTCTTCTGTGGGTAAGCAGAATTTTGATTGTTTCAGGTCTTCTTAGCGGTGTCTTTGCATGTGGATAACTTATGTATTATTCAACCTATGGCAGAAAGCATATTGTCAGAAACAAGCATCGGCGGAAACCCTGAAGTGGCAAAGACTGCACAATCACACACAGGGGAAGCCCAATGACCGCTCAACTTAAGCACGTAATCTCTGAAGAAATTCTTGATGATCGCGGCGCCGATCTGTTCGGCGGCGACGCGGTGGAAATGTTCACCTCGGGCGCCGCGCCGATGGCACAGGGCGATGCGCTTCTGGGCGATGCGGTCGAGATGTTCACCTCCGGTGCCGCACCGATCTCCAGCGCCACAGCCCTCGGCGACGCCACGGGTCTCTTCACCTCGGGTGCCGCACCCATGAGCACCGCCGCGCTGACCGGCGACGCCGTGGAAATGTTCACCTCGGGCGCCGCACCGGTGACCTCCGATGCCTCGCGCGGCGATGCGGTGGAAATGTTCACCTCGGGTGCCGCTCCGATGACCTCCGACGCCTCGCGCGGCGATGCGGTGGAGATGTTCACCTCCGGTGCCGCTCCGATGACCTCCGATGCCTCGCGCGGCGACGCGGTGGAAATGTTCACCTCGGGTGCCGCTCCGATGACCTCCGACGCCTCGCGTGGCGATGCGGTGGAGATGTTCACCTCGGGCGCAGCCCCCAAAGGCACCCGTGCCGCCGCCGGCGAGGCCACCGGTCTCTTCACCTCGGGCGCCTGATCGTCCGATGACCAAGCTGCGGGCGTCTTGGGGATGAGACGCCCGCCTGCGCAGAGAAGGGAAAGGCCCGCCATGACCAATGTGATCGCGCTCCGCCCCAAGGCCCGTGTCGCGGCGCCCGAAACCGGCGCCGCCGCCTTGCTCTCGAGCTTTGCCGCCTGCCGCCGCCGCGAGGACGATGTCTTCTGGCTCAAGGAAAACGCCGAGCTGCTGAACATTCTCGAATGCACCGGCGCCGAGGTCGCCCCCGAAGCGCTTGCGGTGCTGCGGGGCTTTTACGACACGGTCGAGGACCGGCTGGCCTTCTTCCCGCAATACTATCGTTTCCTGATTTCGATCGCGCTCGATCTGGAAGACCTGGGCATGCCCGGCGACACCGGCGTGCGGCTGACCGAACGCGCGGCGCGCGAGGATTTCGCCGGCGCGGAGCTGTCGGACCTGCAACGCATGGAGGCGCGGCGTCTGCTGGCGCGGCGCGGGCAGGCGGGTCCGGCGGATACAGCGCTCGAGGACCGGCTGCGCGCCTTTTGCGCCCGGTCGCAGACCTTCGCTCTGCCAAACAAGAAAGCCGCCTATGAGCTGACCCATATTGTGTTCTACCTCAGCGAGTACGGGCGCCGCGACCCCGGTCTTGACGAGAAGACGGTAACCAGCCTGCATTTCGCCGGCAACCTGGCATTTCTTGATCAGAATTCGGACCTTCTGGCCGAAATCTGCATCGCGCTGTGCTATGCGGGCGAGACGCCGCCGGCGCTCTGGACCGCCTGGCTCACGCGGGAGACTCACCTGTTCTCGGTGGAACAGGGCGAGGGACTCTCGGTGGCCGACGATTATCACGACTTCCTCGTCTGCAACTGGCACGCGGCGGTGAGCGGCGCCACGCCGTTCCGCAAGCCGCTTGCGGCCGAGCGGATGCGCTTTACCCGGTCGCAACGCAGCGCGGCGCCGCTGCGCGAGCTGTCCGAGGCGCTGTTTGCCGAAGGCGCGGCGCGGCGTCCCGACTGGGCGGCGATGCGGGCGCGGATGGGCGCGCGGCTGTCGGCGCAGACGCTCGACGTGGTCGATACGCTGGCCGGGCAATCGGCCCATTTCGACGCCTTCTTCGAAGGCTTCGCCCGCGCGGGGCGGGGATGAGCGCGGCGCGCAGCGCTCTGGCCGGCGCCGGGCTGGTGGCGGTCTATACCGGCGCCATCGCCGCGGCGGACGGCATCACCAAGCTGATCGCCGGCGGCTATGCCGCGCCGCAGCTCTTTGCGCTGTCTTCGGGGCTGGTGATCCTGCTCTCGCTCGTCGCCGCGCGCAAAAGCGGCGAGGGGCTGCGCACGCGCTGCCGGGGCACGATGGCCTTGCGCAGCCTGCTGACGGTGCTGGCGGCCATCGGGTTTTTCCAGGCCTTCCGGCTGCTGCCCTTCGCCGATGTCTTCATCTTCATCGCGCTGATGCCGCTGATCGCGGCAGCGCTGTCCGGCCCCGCTCTGGGCGAGCCGGTGCGTCCGGCGGTCTGGCTGGCGCTGACGCTTGGCGCCGGCGGGCTGCTCTGCCTGATGCCGGCGGGGCATTTCGCGGTCGATCCCGGCCATCTCTGGGCGCTCTTCGCGGTCTCGACCGGGACCGGCTCGATGGTGGCCGCGCGCTATATCGCGCGGATCGAGCGGGTGCCGCTGGCCCAGGTCTTCTGGCCCAACCTTGCACTCATGCTTTGCATGGGCGTGGCACTGCCCTTTGTCTGGCAGCCCATGGGGCTGGCCGATCTGGGCTGGGTCGCGGGCTATGCGCTGTTCCTCTTCGCCGCGCGCTGGCTTTGTGCCGAGGCGCTGCGGCTGCTGCCCGCCTATGTGGCGACGCCGCTGATGAACCTGCAATTCGTCTGGATGGTCGCCATCGGCTGGTGGGGCTTTGGCGAACTGCCGGGGACGGGCACGATGCTGGGCGTGGCGCTGGTGATCGGCTCGGGCCTGTGGCTGGTCGCCGACGAGGCGCTGCCCGAGCGCCGCGCCGCCCGCGCCTGACCGCGTTTCTCTGACCACGATTCCGGCCCGGGACACCCCGGGTCGGCTCTTGCGCCCTGCGGGGCTTTGCGGTAGCTGCGGCGCCTTCCCCCGGAAAGGAGGCCGCCCATGTCCGCCACGCTCGCTGTCGATTTCGGAACCTCGAACTCCGCTGCCGCGCTGCTGGAGCGCGGAGAGGTGCGGCGCATCCCGCTCGAACCCGGGGCCGAAACCCTGCCCACGGCGGTCTTCTTCCCGGCCGAGGGCGGCGCCATGCGCATCGGCTCCGCCGCCGCCGAGGCGCTGATCGCGGGCGAGGACGGACGTTATATGCGGGCGCTGAAAAGCGTGCTGGGCACGCCGCTCTTTCACGAAAAGCGGCTGATCGCCAAGCGCCGCCGCACCCTGGCCGAGATCGTCACCGCCTTTCTGATCGAGGTGAAGACCCGCGCCGAGGCGCAGACAGGCACGCCGCTGCGCCGGGTGCTGTCGGGCCGCCCGGTGCATTTCCACACCTCCGACACCGAACGCGACGCGGCGGCGATTGCCGATCTGCGCGGCTGCTACGAGGCGGCGGGGTTCGAGGAGGTGGATTTCCTCTTCGAGCCGGAGGCGGCGGCGCGCGCCTGTCAGGAGACCGACCGCCCCGGCGAACTGGGGCTGGTGGTCGATATCGGCGGCGGCACCTCGGATTTCTCGGTCTTCCGGGCCTCCGCGCAGGGCATCGAGATCCTGGCCTCGCACGGCATCCGCCTCGGCGGCACCGATTTCGACCGTTCCGTCTCGCTTGGCCACGCGATGCCGCTGCTGGGGCTGGGCGGGCAGTTGCGCCGCCCGCTGGGCGAAGGGCTGCTGCCGGTGCCGCGGGCGCTGTTCGTCGATCTGGCGACCTGGGCGATGATCCCGTTCCTTTATACCGCCGAAACCCGGCGTTCCGCCCGCGAGATGGAGCGGCTTGCGGTCGAGCCGCAAAAGCTCGGGCGGCTGGCGACGGTGCTCGAGGACGAGCTGGGCCACGAGCTGGCCTTTGCGGTCGAGCGCGGCAAGATCGCCGCCAATGGCGGTGCGGCGGGGGCGGTCATCGACATGGGGGTGATCGAGACGGGGCTGTCCGCGCCGGTGAGCCCCGGCTCGCTGGCCTCGGTGCTGGGCGAAGCGGGCGAGCAGTTGCGCCACGCGATGTTCGAGACGCTGTTCCGTGCCCAGGTGGCGCCGGCGCAGATCGGCGCGGTGGTGCTGGTGGGCGGGTCGAGCCTCATGCATCTGGTGGCGGACGAGGCGCGCGCGGTCTGCCCCGGTGCGCGGCTGCGCCGGTCAGAGGCGTTTACGGCGGTGATCGACGGTCTGGCGCTGGCCACCGCCTGAGCGGCGTCACATCGAGAAGCTGGTGCCGCAGCCGCAGGAGCTGGTGGCGTTCGGGTTCTCGATGGTGAAGCGCGCGCCGATCAGCTCTTCGGAAAAGTCGATGGTGGCATTGGCGAGGAAGGGCAGGGAGATGGAATCCACCACCACCCGTTCGCCGGCGCCTTCCAGCACCAGATCGTCCTCGGCGGGCTCGTCGAGCTTGATCTCGTATTGAAAGCCCGAACAGCCGCCGCCCTCGACGGCCACGCGCAGGGCCTTGCCCTGGGCGCCGGCGCCGATTTCGTTCAGGCGGGCAAAGGCGCGGTCGGTGACTTTCGGAGGCAGGTTCATGGCAATGGGTCCAACGGTTTATCTTGGCTCGCAGCCGTAATATAGGAAGGGCAGGGACAGGCGGCAACCGGGCGCGACGATCCGGCCCGCAGTAGCAAAAGGCATCAGGCGCATGGCGATCTACGCTTGCGATCCGGTACAGGCGCGCCCGCGGCGCGTGATCGAAGAGGAAAGCGCGTTCCGCTCCTGTTTTCAGCGCGATCGCGACCGGATCATTCACTCTTCGGCCTTCCGGCGGCTCAAGCACAAGACCCAGGTCTTCGTGGAGCACGAGGGCGATTTTTTCCGCACCAGGCTCACCCATTCCATCGAGGTGGCGCAGGTGGCGCGCACCATGGCGAATGCGCTGGGGCTCAACACCGATCTGACCGAGGCGGTGGCGCTGGCCCATGATCTTGGGCACACGCCCTTTGGCCATACCGGCGAGGATGCGCTGCACGAGTTGATGGCGCCCTATGGCGGCTTCGATCACAACGCCCAGGCGCTGCGCATCGTCACCTCGCTGGAGCGGCATTACGCGGAATTCGACGGGCTCAACCTGACCTGGGACACGCTCGAAGGCATCGCCAAGCACAACGGCCCGCTCTTGCCTCTGGCTGAGGGCAAGGCGCTGCCGGTGACGCTGGCGGAATACAATGCCGGGCACGATCTGGAGCTGCACACCCATGCCAGCGGCGAGGCGCAGGTGGCGGCGCTGTCGGACGACATCGCCTATAACAACCACGATCTTCAGGACGGGCTGCGCGCCGGGCTTTTCACCGAGGCGGAAATCGCCGAGCTGGGGCTGATCGCCCCGGCCTATGCCGAGGTCGATGCGCTGTATCCCGGGCTCGATCCCTATCGCCGCCGGCACGAGGCGCTGCGGCGGGTCTTTGGTTACATGGTGTCGGATGTGATCGACACCAGCCGCGCGCGGCTGGAGGCGGCGGCGCCCGACTCGGCCGAGGCGATCCGCCATCTCGGCCGCCCGGTCATCGCCTTTTCCGATGGGATGTGGGGGCAGCTCAAGGAGATCCGCAGCTTTCTCTTCCGCCGGATGTACCGGGCGCCCTCGGTCATGGAGATCCGCAGCAAGGTCACGCAGGTGGTGCGCGACCTGTTCCCGATCTACATGGATCGCCCAGAGCATTTGCCGCAGCGCTGGCGCGCCGAGATCGAGGCGGCGCGCGACGAGGCCGAGCTGGCGCGGCTGGTGGCCGATTACATCGCCGGCATGACCGACCGGTTCGCGCTTCAGGCGCATGAACGGCTGATGGGCGTGGACATCCTGCACGATCTGACCTGACGGTGCCGCATCGCGGCGGGTTGATTTGTCTTGCGAAAGATGCAGGAATTCCGGCAGTGGCAAGGGGCTCTATCTCTTTGCCGATGCTGGTGTTTCTGGGGTGAACGGTGCGAAGCCTGTTCGGAGTTTCGGCGTTTTCCGGAAAGGTCGCGGTGCTGTCCGGGGCATGCCACCCGCTGGGCCGCGCGCTGGCGCGGCGGCTGGCCGGGTTCGGCGCGCTGGTGGTGGCGATCGACCGCAGGGCCGAGCCGCTTTACGCGCTGGCGAAAGACGCGCCGCAGCGGATCGAGCCGCTGGCGCTGGATCTGTCGAGCGCCGCCGCGCGCGGCATTCTGGCCGAAGCCTGGGAGCGCGAACCGGTGCATGCGCTCTACGATCTCTCGGCGCTGGCGGGAGAGGCGCCGCTGTCGGTTGCGCTGGAGCGGTCGGCGGGGATTCTGGAGGCGCTGACGCCGGGGCTGCGCGCCGGGCGCGGACGCGCCGTTCTGGCGCTGCCCGGGGCCGGCAAACCGGCGCTGGCGGCGGCTCTGGCAGCGCTGCTGAAGGATCGGGACGCGGCGCTGGCCCCGGCGCGGCTGCACGGTCTGCGCCTGCCCGCCGGAACCGAAGGCTGGACAGAGGCCCGCTGCATGTCATCTGGTGACCTCATGCTGGCCCTCACCCATCCGGTGACGCGCGGCCTCGCCGGAGGGCGCGTGCTGACGGAGCGGGCGGAGACCGGGACGACTGGAAAGGAACGTGATGGCGATGGCTGAGACCGCCGGGCTCGACCCGGTGCTGGGATTTGCGCTGGTGGGCGTGCTGGGGGTGGGCTCGCAATGGCTGGCCTGGCGGCTGCACATGCCCGCCATCGTGCTGATGCTGGTGGCGGGCCTGGCGGTGGGGCCCGGGCTGGGCCTGCTCGACCCGTCGCGCGAATTCGGCGCCATGATGCAGCCGATGCTGGCCATCGCCGTGGCGATCATCCTCTTCGAGGGTGGGCTGACGCTGAACGTCCACTCGCTGAGCGATGCCGCCACCGGGGTCCGGCGTCTGGTGTTCCTGGGCGCGCCGCTGGGCTGGGCGGCGTCGAGCGCGGCGCTGCACTGGGGCGCGGGGCTGTCGTGGGAGGCCTCGGCGGTCTTCGGCGGTATCATGATTGTCACCGGCCCCACGGTGATTGCCCCCTTGCTGCGGCAGGCGCGGCTGAAACGCCGCCCGGCAGCGCTGCTGCAATGGGAGGCGATCGTCAACGATCCGGTGGGGGCGCTGGCGGCGGTGCTGGCTTTCGAGGTGGTCGTGGTGCTGCACACCGCCTCCTCGCTGGGCGCGGCAGCGGGCGAGATGCTGCTGGGGATCGCCGTGGCCGTGGCGCTGGGGATCGCCGCCGGCTGGGGGTTGTCGCGCGCCTTCCGCAACGGGCTGGTGCCGGAATACATGAAGGTGCCGGTGCTGTTCGTGCTGCTGCTGGCGGTGTTCGCGCTGTCCGACGGGCTCTTGCACGAAAGCGGGCTTCTGGCGGTCACCGTCATGGGGCTCTGGATCGCCAATGCCGATCTGCCGAGCTATGTCGAACTGCGCCGCTTCAAGGAACATGCGACGATCCTGCTGGTCTCGGGCGTGTTCATCCTGCTTGCCGCCAATATGGACCGCGCCACGCTGGCCTCGCTCGACTGGCGGGCGCTGGTCTTTGTGCTGGCGGTGGTGTTCCTCGCCCGGCCCCTGCCGGTGCTGGCGGCGCTGGCCTTTTCCAACGTGCCGTGGCGCGAGCGCCTGCTGGTGGCCTTCACCGGCCCGCGCGGCGTGGTGCTGGTGGCGGTGGCCGGCCTGTTCGGCGAGCGGCTGGCGCAGCTCGGCATCCCCGATGGCGACCGGGTGGCGCCGCTGGCCTTTGCGCTGGTGGCGGCGACGGTGGTGCTGCACGGTTTCACGCTCACCCCGCTGGCACGGCTGCTGGGGCAGACCGCCACGGCGACGCCGGGGGTGATGATCGTCGGCGGTTCCCGCTGGGCGGCGGCGCTGGGGCTGGCGCTGAAAAAGCTCGATCTGCCGGTGATCGTGGCCGATCCGAACCACGCGCATCTGCGCCACGCCCGCGAGGCGGGGCTCGAAACCTTCTGGGGCGACGTGCTGTCAGAGGCCGCCGAGCACAATCTCGACTTCGTCACCTATGACAAGGTGATCGCGGCGACGGACAATGACGCCTACAACACGCTGGTGGCGACCGACCTCGCTCCGGAATTCGGACGCGAGCATGTGTTTCAGCTCAAGCGCGTGCGCCAGACCTCGGCCCGCCACGCGCTGCCGGCGACCCTGGGCGGGCGCAAGCTGGGCGCGGACGAGACCTATTTCGAGGCCAATGCGCGGCTGGCGGAGGGCTGGGAATTTCGCGTCACGAAGCTGAGCGCCGAGTTCACGCTGGCGCATTGGCGCGACAAGAACCCCGAGGCGGTGCCGGTGGCGGATCTGGGGCCGGGCGGGACGCTGCGGCTGCTGGAGCCGGAGGCCAAGCCCAAGGAGGCCGAGGGCACGCGGCTGCTGTTTCTGGCGCCGAAGCGCGAGGAACGGAAGGAAGACCGGCGGGACGGGAACGGCAACGATACGATGAAGAGCGGCTGACGGGCGCCGCCGGGGCGGGATCCGGGATCGGTCTTGGCCGACAGTGCCGCCTCGGAGACAGGCCCGACCCCGTGTTGCGCCGGCCCGTGCCCGTCCCCCATTTGACCCTGCGCGCCGAAGTGGTAGAGGAAGCGCCGACCGTATGGAGACCAGACCCATGAACCTCTTCACCGACATCCGCGCGCTTGTGCTACAGGCGATCGAGGCGCTGCAGGCCGAGGGCGCGCTGCCCGACGGGCTCAACACCGCCCCCGTGACGGTGGAGCCGCCCCGAGACCCGCTGCATGGCGACATGGCGACCAACGCCGCCATGGTGCTGGCCAAACCCGCCAGGCAGAAACCCCGCGACATCGCCGAGGCGCTGGCCGCCAGGATCGCCGCAGATCCGCGCGTGACCTCGGCCGAGGTGGCGGGCCCCGGCTTTCTCAACCTGCGTCTGGCGCCCGCGCTCTGGCAGAAACTGCCGCTGACCGTGCTCGCCGAGGGCACCGATTTCGGCCGCTCGCCGATGGGGCAGGGGCAGAAGGTCAATGTCGAATACGTCTCGGCCAACCCCACCGGCCCGCTGCATGTGGGCCATACGCGCGGCGCCGTTTTCGGTGACGCGCTGGCGAGCCTGCTGGATTTCGCGGGCTATGACGTGACGCGGGAATATTACATCAACGACGGCGGCGCGCAGGTCGATGTGCTCGCGCGCTCGGTCTATCTGCGCTATCTCGAAGCGCAGGGGCACGAGGTGGAATTCGCCGACGGCACCTATCCGGGCGATTATCTCATCCCCGTGGGCGAGAAGCTGAAAGAGCAAGTCGGCGACAAGTTCGTCGGCAAGGGCGAGCAATTCTGGCTCGAAGAGATCCGTGCCTTCGCCACCGAGGAGATGATGACGCTGATCCGCGAGGATCTGGCGCAGCTCGGCGTGAAGATGGACCGGTTCTTCTCCGAGAAATCGCTCTACGGCACCGGCAGGATCGAGGCGGCGATCGAGAGCCTCCACGCCAAGGGCCTCATCTATCGCGGCGTTCTGGAGCCGCCCAAGGGCAAGACCCCCGAAGATTGGGAGCCGCGCGAGCAGACGCTGTTCAAATCCACCGAGCATGGCGACGATGTGGACCGGCCGATCAAGAAATCCGATGGGAGCTGGACCTATTTCGCCCCCGACATCGCCTATCATTACGACAAGGTCAGCCGGGGCTACGATCAACTCATCGACGTGTTCGGCGCCGACCACGGCGGGTATGTGAAACGGATGAAGGCGGCGGTCTCGGCGCTCTCCGAAGGCAAGGTGCCGCTCGACATCAAGCTGATCCAGCTTGTGAAGCTCTTCAAGAACGGCGAACCCTTCAAGATGTCCAAGCGCGCGGGCACCTTTGTCACCCTGCGCGATGTGGTGGACGAGGTGGGGCCGGACGTGACCCGCTTCGTCATGCTGATGCGCAAGAACGACGCACCGCTCGATTTCGATTTCGCCAAGGCGGTCGAGCAGTCCAAGGAAAACCCGGTTTTCTACGTGCAATACGCCCATGCCCGCGTCTGCTCGGTGATCCGCAAGGCGACCGAGGCGGGGATCGACGTCTCCGATGCCGCACTGTCGCAGGCGGACCTCTCGGTGCTCGATCACGAGGCCGAGCTGGGGCTGATGAAAAAGCTCGGCGAATGGCCGCGTCTGGTCGAGATCGCCGCCAAGGGGCACGAGCCGCATAAGGTGGCGATCTGGCTCAACGAGCTGGCCTCGGACCTGCATGCGCTCTGGAACAAGGGCCATGACGAGCCGTCGCTGCGCTTTCTGCAGGACGATGCGGCCACCAGCCAGAGCAAAATCGCGCTGGCGCGGGCCGTCGCGGTTGTCATTTCCGCCGGCCTTGGTATCTTGGGCGTGACCCCGGCGGAAGAAATGCGCTGAGCCACGACGCCGCGCCGCCCCGGGGAAGACGGGCAGAGCAAGACACCGGGCGACGGGAAAACCGTCGCGGGCAGCGAGGCAGATATGGCGGATTTCACCTATGACGGGCCTGCGGAAACGCGGGCTCCGGCCGGGAACAAGGTTGCAAACATGGCCAACTGGGCCGGCGCGGCGGTGTCGCTGGCGCTGGTCGTTGGTGTGGGCGTCTGGGGCTACAAGCTGCTTGTGCGCGATGTGACCGGCATTCCGGTGGTGCAGGCGATGGAAGGGCCGATGCGGGTGGCGCCCGAGGATCCGGGCGGCACGCTGGCCGATCACCAGGGGCTGGCGGTGAACGATGTGGCGGGCACCGGCACCGCCGCGCCGGTGCCCGATACGCTGCTGCTTGCGCCCCAGGCCGCCGGGCTTTCCGACGAGGATGTGCCGCAGGGCGATCTGGCCGCCGTGGCGCGGCCCGCCGGGCGGCGCGCGCCCGCAGCGGCGCCCGGCGGCGCAACGCTGGCCGAACCGCAGCCCGAGGTGGCGCCCGCCCCCGGGCCGGAGATCGACTCGATTCAGGCGCTGGCCGACCAGATCGCCGCCGGCGCCGCGCCTCTGTCGGAACTGGCGCCGGGCGAGGATTCCGAGGTCATGACCGCGCTTGGCGCGGCGGATGCGGCCGATGAGGGCGCGCAAGAGACCGAAGAGGTCGCTGCCGCCCCGGCGCCGGCGGGCGCCCTCGTGCGCTCGCTGCGCCCGCAATTGCGGCCCGCGGCGCTGCCGACCCGGCCCGCGCCCGAGGCCACGCTGGCCGCCGCGCTGGAGGCCCATGCCGGCCCGCGCGAGATCGACCCGGCCTCGCTGCCCGCGGGCACCCGGCTGGCGCAGCTCGGGGCCTATGACAGCCCCGAGACCGCGCGCAAGGAATGGGATCGTTTCGCCGCCCGGTTCGGCGAGTTCATGGACGGCAAGGCGCGGGTGATCGAACGCGCCACCTCGGGCGGGCGGGTGTTCTACCGGCTCCGCGCCGAAGGCTTCGAGGACATCTCCGACGCGCGCCGGTTCTGCGCCGCCTTCGTCGCGGAAAACGCCGATTGCATCCCGGTGACCACACGGTGAGCGGGCGGTTCGGAGCGGCGATCCTTGCGCCCGAAGGGCTGCGCCTGACCGGCGCCGAACGCCGCTTCTTTGCTGATGCCAATCCGTTCGGCTTCATCCTCTTCGCGCGCAATCTCGAAACGCCCGAACAGATCCGCGCCCTCACCGCCGCGCTGCGCGACAGCGTGGGCCGCGAGGCGCCGATCTTCATCGACCAGGAGGGCGGGCGCGTCCAGCGCCTGCGCCCGCCGCTGGCCACGGACTGGCTGCCGCCGCTCGACGATGTGGCGCTGTTCGGTGAACAGGCGCCCCAGGCGATGCGGCTGCGCGCGCTGATCACCGCCGCCGAGCTGCGCGGCTACGGCATCGACGGCAATTGCGCCCCGATGCTCGATGTGGCGCGCCCCGAAACCCATGCTTTCCTGCGCAACCGCTGTTATGGCGACAGCGCCGAGCGGGTGGCCGAGATCGGCATCGCCGTGGCGCAGGGGCTCATGCAGGGCGGCGTGCTGCCGGTGATCAAGCACCTGCCGGGCCACGGGCTTGCCCGGCTCGATAGCCATCGCGACCTGCCGCGCATCTCGGCGCCGCGCGACGAGCTGGACAAGGTGGATTTCGAAGCCTTCCGCCCGTTCCACAGCCTGCCGCTGGGCATGACCGCGCATCTCGTCTTCGAGGGGCTTTGCGACCGTCCCGCCACCATCGACCCGGGCATGATCCGGCTGATCCGCGAGGAGATCGGCTTTTCCGGCTTCCTGATGACCGACGACATCTCGATGGAGGCGCTATCGGGCAGCGTTGCCGAGCGCGGCGCGGCGGCGCTGGCGGCAGGCTGCGACTGCGTGCTGCACTGCAACGGCGAGATGTCCGAGATGGTTGCGCTCATGCGCGCGGCAGGAGAGATGAGCGACGCGGCACAGGCCCGCGCCGAGGCGGCTCTGGCCGCCCGCGGACCCGCGCCGCAGGTTGACATCGCAGCGCTCAAGGCGGAACGTGAGGCGCTTCTGCCCGGGCGCCGCTGAATGACCGACGAGTTCGAGAGCAATATCGAGACGCTCAGCGTCGCCGAGCGCCTCGCCGCCGAGGCGCTCATCGTCGATGTGGACGGGTTCGAGGGCCCGCTCGACCTGTTGCTGACGCTGTCGCGCACGCAGAAGGTGGATCTGCGCAAGATCTCGGTGCTGCAACTGGCGCGGCAATATCTCGCCTTTGTCGAGCAGGCCAAGGCGCTGCGCATCGAGCTGGCCGCCGATTACCTGGTGATGGCCGCCTGGCTCGCCTATCTGAAATCCCGTCTGCTGCTGCCGCCCGATCCCACCGAAGAGGGCCCTTCGGGCGAGGAGCTGGCGGCGCATCTGGCCTTTCAGCTCGAACGGCTCCAGGCGATGCGCGACGCGGCGGCGCGGCTCATGGCACGCGACCGGCTGGGGCGCGATTTCTTCGCCCGCGGCCTGCCCGAAGGCGTGGAGCGGGTGCGAAAGGTGCAATACACCGCCACGCTTCTGGATCTCATGCAGGGCTATGCCCGCATCCGTACCCGCGACGAATTCCGCCCCTTCGTGATGGACCGGGACAGCGTCTACACGATGGAACAGGCGCTGGAGCGCATGCGCGGGCTCATCGGCTTTGCCGGGCAATGGACGGATATTTCCTCCTGGCTGCCCGATGGCTGGGACGGCGATCCGGTGAAATGGCGCTCGGCCACGGCGGCGACCTTTGCCGCCTCGCTGGAGCTGGTGAAGGAAGGCCATGCCGAGATCCGCCAGTCCGAGACCTTCGCCCCGATCCAGCTCCGCAAACGGGAGAAACGGCATGAGTGACGCCGAAGAGACCGGCGCCGGGACCGAGACGGCGCCGCGTGAATCGCTGTTCGAGGCGCCGCCCATCGGCGAGCAGGAGCGCATGGTCGAAGCGATCCTCTTCGCCTCCGCCGAGCCGGTGACGGTGCGCGAGCTCGAGGCGCGCATGCCGCATGGCTGCGATCCGGCCGAGGCGCTGGTCTATCTGCGCAAGCGTTACGAGGGGCGCGGGGTGCGGGTGGTGAAGGTGGGCGATGCCTGGGCGATCCGCACGGCGCCGGATCTGGGCTTTCTCATGCAGAAGGAAACCGTGGAGACGCGGAAGCTCAGCCGCGCCGCCATCGAAACCCTGGCGATCATCGCCTATCACCAGCCGGTGACGCGCGCCGAGATCGAGGAGATCCGTGGCGTGAGCGTGTCGCGCGGCACCGTCGATCAGCTTCTCGAGATGGAATGGATCCGGTTCGGACGGCGCAAGATGACCCCGGGGCGCCCGGTGACCTTTGTGGTGACGCAGGATTTCCTCGACCATTTCGGGCTGGAAAATGCCCGTGATCTTCCCGGGCTCAAGGAGCTGCGCGCGGCGGGGCTGCTCGACAACCGCCCGCCGCCGGGCATGGTGCCGCTGGCGGGCGATCCGGAGGAGGAGGGTGGCGAGGACGAGGCGCCCGGCCAAAGCGAACTCTTCGAGGATTGACCGCGCGGGCGCCGCGAAATCTCCGCATTTTGTACTATACTCTCATGCCATGGGCCGAAGGAGCGTAACCGGATGAATGCGAACCAGATTGTGACGATGGTGCTGCGCATGGTGATGCGCCGGCTGGTCAATCGCAGTGTGAATGCCGGGCTGAACAAGGCCCTCGGCCCGACCCATCGCGCCACGCGCGAGGAGATGAGCCAGGCGGAGCGGTCGCAGGACCAGAGCGCGCGCCAGGCCGGGCGCCGCGCCCGGCAGGCGGCGCGTATGGTGCGCCGCATGACCCGCTTCTGACGCCGGGCTTCTTAACGAAGAATCAATGCTCCGCTTCTAGGCTTCTCTGACATCGCACGCCGTTTCCGGCGTGCGATCGGGGGTGGTGAGGAGTGGAGACATGCAAGCACAGCGTCAATGGCCCAGCGTCTTTTCCCGGAGCTTTACAGCTCCGGTGGACCGGCACGGCACGCCGCGATTGCGCGGGCTCGTCTGGGTCCGCTGGGCCTGTCTGAGCCTCGTGGCGCTGCTCTGCATCGTCGCGATCGAAGGGCATGTCTACGCGATCCCGAATTTCTACGCGCCCGCCGGCGGCAGCGTGTTTTCGATCCCGACCATCGTCGCGACGGCGCTCGCCTTCTCGGCCATGCTGCTGCAACGCCCCTTGGGGCGACCCAGCCGAACCGAAACGGGGCTCTGGGCCCTGGTGATCGCGGTGTGTCTGGGCGCGCGCTATGCCCATGGCGCGGGGCTGTCGCTCGGCACGGGCGAGATGGGGGTGAACACGGCCGTTTCCTTCGTGCTGCTGGCGCTGGGGCATCTGAGCTTCGGGCGGTTGCAGACGACCTCCTTCGCACTGTCGCTGCTGGCGCTGCTGCCGCCCTTCGTTGCGCTGTTCGGCTATCTGAACTGGCATGCGGGGTTCTTCGGCGCGATGTCGCTCTCGACCAGCGTGATGCTGCTTGCGCTCGGCACGGCGGGCATGGCGCGCTTCGCGCGGCGCCCGCTGATGCGCGCGCTGGTCAGCCCCTCGCCGGTTGGCCGGGCCACGCGCTTCATGCTGCTGCTCTGGATCGGCTGGCTGCTGGGCGAGGCGCTGATCATGAAACTGGTGCCCGGGTCCTTGCGCTCGGTCACGCTGATGGCGTTGCTGATGATCTCGGCGATTTCCTGTCTCGGGGCCATTCTCTATCTCGGGATGAATGCCGAGGTGCGGCGCCTGCACCGGCGCGGCGACGACCGCTGCCTTGCCCGGGCGATGCGGCGCGATGCGCTGACCGGGCTGCACACGCCCGAGATGGCCGGACTCTACATGCGCGGTTTCGGACCGAAAAACGCGGTCGGGCTCATCATGCTGGGGCTCGACCATGCGGAAAAACTGAACGACCGTCACGGCGCGGGAACCACCGACCGGATCCTGCGGGTGCTCAGTGCGCGGGTTGCGGCGGCGCTTGGCCCCGACGAGGTGCTGGTGCGCTGGGGCGAGGGTGCGTTGTTGGCGCTGACCAACGGGCTGGGGCAAGAAGCGCTCGAGGCGCGGGCCGAGGCGTTGCGGGCGCTGGGAACCGGGCTGACGGGCGAGGGGGCCGAGAGCCTGCCCGCCTTTACCCTGTCCGCCGGAGCGGTGCGGGCACGGCGCGGCGATGTCACGCTGGAACCGGCGGCGCAACGCGCCGAGGCAGCCTTGCGCGAGGCCGAGCGCGCGGGCTGCAACCGCGTGGTGCTGACCGTGGCGGCGTGACCGCGCCCGCTGTGGTTCAGGCTGCGAGCGGCATCGTGCGGCTGGTGGCGAGGCGCCGCGGCGCTGCTCCGGCGATCGGGACGGTCAGCTCCGGAAGTGTTTCGACAGTTTCAGCCCCTGTCCCTGGTAGTTCGAGGCGATGCCGGCCCCGTAAAGCTGCGCGGGCAGCGCCTCCATACGCTCATAGACCAGCCGGCCGACCACCTGCCCGTGCTCGAGCACAAAGGGCGCCTCGTGGCAGCGCACCTCGAGCACCCCGCGCGAGCCGGTGCCGCCGGCGCCCGCATGGCCGAAGCCCGGGTCGAAGAAACCGGCGTAATGCACCCGGAACTCGCCGACCATGGCGATATAGGGCGCCATCTCGGCCGCATAGGCGGGTGGAATATGCACCGCCTCGCGGCTGACCAGAATATAGAAGGCGTCGGGATCGAGGATGAGCTGGCCCCGGTCGCTGTGCAGCGGGTCCCAGAACTCGGCGGGATCGTAATGGCCGATCTTGTCGAGGTCGATCACGCCGGTATGGGGCTTGGCGCGCCAGCCCACCAGCGTGCCGGTCTGCGGCCTCAGATCGACCGAAAAGCCCAGCCCCTGGCCGATCACCGCCGGCCCGCCGGTCACCAGCGTTTCGGCGGCGTGCAGCGCCGACAGCTCGGCATCGCTCAGCACCGATTGTCCGTGGCGAAACCGGATCTGGTTCAGCCGCATCCCGGTGCGGGCCAGAACCGAAAAGCTGCGCGGGCAGATCTCGGCGTAAAGCGGGCCGGCATAACCGTCGCTCACCCGGTCGAATTCGGTGCCGCCGTCGGTGATGGTACGGGTCAGAAGATCCAGCCGCCCGGTCGAGCTCTTGGCATTGGCGACGGCGGTCAGACCCTCGGGCAGCGCCAGCCGCTCCATCAGCGGCACCACATAGACGCAGCCCTTTTCCAGCACCGCGCCCCGGGTCAGATCGACCCGGTGCATTTCGAACTCCGCCAGCCGGTCGGCAACGCTGCGCCCGGCGCCCGCGAGAAAGGAAGCGCGCACGCGGATCGCCTCGGTCCCCAGCCTCAGGTCGAGGCTGGCGGGCTGGATCTGCCCCGGCGCCGGCGGCGCGGCGGGCAGGATCGCTCCGGAGGCGATCAGCGCCTCGATCTGCTGGCTGGCGAGCACCCCTGTCATGCCTGTCTCCTTCGCTTCGGATGTCCTTAACAAGCGGCGCAGCGGAAGGGGAGGCAAAAAACGCACATCCATCGCCCCGCAGGGCGGTGTCCCGAAGGACCGGTGGATGAGGGAAATTTGGTCGGGCTAGCAGGACTCGAACCTGCGACCTTCCGTCCCCCAGACGGACGCGCTACCAGGCTGCGCCATAGCCCGACTTGTGGAGCTGTGTCATAGCGGTTTTCGCGGCAGGGGCAACCCCCATTTGCACGAAAATCGGGCGCGCCCGGCGATCAGAGGCGGCGGCCCTTGCCATGCGTGTCGATCCATTGCCGCAGCGCGGCCAGATGCGGCGCCAGCGCCTGTGTCTGTGCCGGCGTGAGCCGTTCGATCCGCGCCAGATAGGCCAGCGCACCGGGGCGCGGCGGCGGCAGATCGTCAAGCGACGGCACGGGAGGGATCGGCGCGGGGACAGGCGCGGCCGCTGCTTCGGAACCCTCTGCGTCGAGAGGCTCGGGCGGCAGGTCCGGCCTCGGGTCAGGCTCCGGAGCGGGATCGGCGGGATCGGAAAGGGAGTCCGATTCGGGGGCGATCATAGCCTCGGGCTCGGGACCGGGCGCCGTTTCGGCGCCGCTTTCGGGCATGGCCGCGCGCTCGTCCAGCGAGAAGCTGAGGAAATCGGGCAGGGGCGCCTCTGCGGTCTCCGACGCCTCTTCCGGGGCGGCCTCGGTGCCGAAGAGATCGGGCTGGTGATCCGTCTCGGCAGGCGTCTCCTCTGGTGCCTCCGGGGCGGTCGCGGCCTCTTCGAGAGCGGTTATCTCCATTTCGGCAGGCTCCGGGGCCTGCCAGATGTCGGAGGTCTCCTCGGCATCGGGCGCGGGGGCCTCCGCCAGATCGAGGGCGATTTCCGGAGCGTCGGCGTCGGGCGCCAGCGTTTCGGCGGTTTCCGGTTCCAGGGTTTCCGGCAGGTCCGGCGACGCCTCGGCGATCGGCTCCGGCTCTGTCGGCGCTTCTCCGGCGAGCGGCTGCTCAGCGGGCTCGGTGCCGATGGGCGGGTTTGCCTCGATGGTTTCGGCGACCGGTTCGGGCGCCGGCTCGGGGCTTGGCTCGACCGGAGCGAAGGGCAGGATGGTGCCGCTTTCGGGCTCGGCCTCGGTATAGGGCGCGTCTTCGATGGGCTCGGGCATGTCGGCATCCGCGTCCAGCGGCAGCGGCGCGAGCCCGGCGACGTGTTTCACCCCCTGTTCGCGCAGCACCTTCTGCACGCCCTTGATGGTCAGCCCGTCATCGTGCAGCAGCTTCTTGATCCCGGCCAGAAGGCCGATGTCGCCGGGGCGGTAATACCGCCGCCCGCCGGCGCGCTTGACCGGCTTCACCTGAGTGAACTTGCTTTCCCAGAACCGCAGCACATGGGCGGGGGTGTCCAGCAGCTCCGCCACTTCGCTGATGGTGCGGAAGGCGTCGCGGGACTTGCTCATGGCGGATTATCCTTTGTTGCCGGCGGCGACACGCTCTTTCATCAGATGCGAGGGCCGGAAGGTCAGCACGCGGCGCGGCTGGATCGGCACCTCTTCGCCGGTCTTGGGGTTGCGCCCCACACGCGCCGCCTTGTCGCGCACCGAGAAGGTGCCGAAGGACGAAATCTTGACCTGTTCGCCACGCACCAGCGCGTCGGACATATGCTGAAGCACCGCTTCGACCAGCTCGGCGCTTTCGTTGCGCGACAGCCCGACCTCGCGGAACACCGCTTCGCTCAGATCCATGCGTGTGAGAGTCTTCTCGCTCATACCCGTCCCTCCCGGTTTGCAGGCAGCATAGGCGCGGGGGAATTTCCGAGTCAATATCAAGCACTTGCGACGGCGCATTCAGAGCGTGAAAACGCCGCGAAAAGGCGCTACCAGCGCACCACCACCGCGCCCCAGGCCAGACCGCCGCCAATGGCCTCGGTCACGACCAGATCGCCGGGCTTGATCTGGCCCTCGGCCTTGCCCACCGACAGCGCCATCGGGATCGAGGCGGCGGAAGTGTTGCCGTGGTCCTGCACCGTGACGATCACCTGGCTCATCGGCAGGCCCAGCTTTTTCGCGGTGCCCGCGATGATGCGGATATTGGCCTGATGCGGCACGATCCAGTCGATCTCGGAGGAATCGACGCCGGCCTTCTCCATCGCCGCCTCGGCGGTGGCGGCGAGCTTGGCGACCGCGTGGCGGAACACCTCCTTGCCCTCCATGCGCAGGTAGCCGATGGAATTGGTGCTGACGCCGCCGTCCACATAGAGCAGCTCGCGGTAACGCCCGTCGGAATGCAGATCGACCGAGAGCACGCCGCGGTCGTCCTTGGTGCCGTTGCCTTCGCCGGCCTCGAGGATCAGCGCGCCGGCGCCGTCGCCGAACAGCACGCAGGTGCCGCGGTCGGTCCAGTCCATGATGCGCGAGAAGGTCTCGGCGCCGATCACCATGATGCGTTTCGCCGCGCCCGAGACGATGAGCGCGTTGGCATTGGCCAGCGCATAGACGAAGCCGGCGCAGACCGCCTGCACGTCGAAGGCAAAGCCGTGTTCCATCCCGAGCCGCGCCTGCACCATGGTGGCGGCGGAGGGGAAGGTGAGATCCGGGGTCGAGGTGGCGACGATCAGCGCGTCGATGTCGGCCACGGTCAGCCCGGCATCGGCCAGGGCCGCCTGCGCGGCGCGGGTGGCCAGATCCGAGGTGGTTTCCCCCTCGGCGGCGAAATGCCGGCGTTCGATGCCGGATCGGGAGCGGATCCACTCGTCAGAGGTGTCCAGCGTCTTTTCGAACTCTGCATTGGGGACGATGCGCTCGGGCAGATAATGCCCGACCCCTGCCACCTGCGCCCGTATGGTCATGGATCCGTTCCGTCTTTCTTCTGCTCGGCGTCGCTTGCCGCGACAGTGTCTTCCGCGGCGCTTGCCGCCGAGGCGATGCGGGCGGCGAGCCGGTCGCCGAACCCTGATTGCGCCAGATCGTAGGCGAGTTCCACGGCGGCGGCCACACCGGTGGCATCGGCGGCGCCATGGGATTTCACCACGGTGCCGTTGAGGCCGAGGAAGACCCCGCCGTTCTTGCGCCGCGGGTCGATGCGCGCCTGAAGCCGCTTGAGCGAGGTCAGTGCCAGCAGCGCGGCGATGCGCGACAGCGGCGAATAGGCGAAGGCTTCGCGCAGGAACTGGCCGATCAGCGAGGCGGTGCCCTCGCCGGTCTTCAGCGCGATATTGCCGGTGAAGCCGTCGGTGACGATCACGTCGCAGCGGTCGCCGGGAATGTCGCCGCCCTCGGCAAAGCCGACGAATTCGTAATTGGCGGTCTCGGCATGGGCGGCGATCAGCTCATGCGCCTGCTTCAGCTCGGCGCGGCCCTTGTGCTCTTCCGTGCCCACGTTCAGCAAGCCGATGCGCGGGCGGTCGAGCGAGAGCCCGTTGCGGGCGTAGGAGGCGCCCATGAGCGCGTATTTCAGCAGATCCTGCGCGTCGGCGCGGATATCAGCACCGACGTCGAGCATGACGTTGAACCCCTGCGGGTTCTTCGACGGCCAGAGCACCGCGATGGCGGGGCGGTTGACGCCCGGCAGCTTGCGCAGCCGCACCATCGACAGCAGCATCAGCGCGCCGGTATTGCCGCAGGAGACTGCCACGGTGGCCTCGCCGTTGCGCACCGAATCGAGCGTGGACCACATCGAGGTGTCCTGCCCGTTGCGCATGACATGGCTGGGCTTGTCCTCCATCGAGACAACGCCCTGCGCGTCGCGAATCTCGCAACGGTCCGAAAGGCGGCGTTTCTTCTGGACCAGCGGTTCGAGCTGCGCGGCGGGGCCGTGCAGCAGGAAACGCGCGCCACGGTTGCGGCGCGCAAAAATATCGAGGCCGGCAACGATGGTTGCCGGGCCGCGATCGCCGCCCATGGCGTCGATGGAAAGGACCAGAGGCCCGTTTGCCGACCGGTTATCCTGTGCGGAGGAACTCATGCGGCGCCCGGGCCTTCAGGACATTCAGGCTGCGTCTTCGTCCAGCTCGATCTCGTCGGCCATGGCGACGACTTCGCGCTCAGCGTAATGGCCGCAGGAGGGGCAGACGTGGTGCGGGCGCTTGAGCTCGCCGCAGTTGTCGCATTCGTTGGGGTTGCCGGCAACGAGAGCGTCATGCGCCCGGCGGTTGTTGCGGCGCGATTTGGATACTTTGTTCTGTTGGACGGCCATGTCTCAACCTCGATCTTTCGCGTAAGGGGGCATCTGTTTGCCCGGTTCCGTTCGGGCGTGCCCGGCCTCATAGTCGCAAGGCGGTGGCCGTGGCAACCCGGAATCCCGATGAAGGCGCGAAAATAGGTATTTATTGCAAAACCGCAAGCGCTATTTCGCCGCGCGGACGCTAGCCCGCGCCGTTTTCGCCGCCGTCCCCGCCATCGCCCAGCTTGTCGCGCAGCCCGGCCAGCGCCGCAAACGGGTTGGGGCGTGCCTCTTCGGCCTCGGGCGAGGCCTCCTCGGCCATGTCCGCAGCCGCCGCGGCACCCGCCTCGCTATGGGGATAAAGCGGCAGCGCCAGAGACAGCGCCTCGGAGAGCACCGCACCGAGGTCGATCACCTCGGGCAGCGGTTCCGCGTCCTCCTCGGGCGTCTCGGTTTCCGAGCCTTCCGCCGGCGCGGCGATTCCCTCGGCAGGGCGCCAGAGCCGCTCCACCGGTTCGTCGATGCGCGTGGTCACCGGCGCCAGCGTCACCACGCAGGGCTGGGTCACCGTGGCGCCCAGCATGCCCTCGAGCCGCCAGGACCCGCGCCCCTCGGGGCGAATCTCTCCCGACAGCCGCAGCTTGCGCAGCGACAGCAGCCCCAGCGCGTCCGCCAGCGCCGCGCGCGCCGTCTCGTCGGGGCGCAGATCGAACGCTGTCGGCGTGTTGTTGCGCAGCGCCGCCACGCGCAGTCTTTCCGTCGCAGAGTCGGATCTGCTCATCGGCCCGCCTTTCCTTTGCTTGAACGGCTTGGCTTGGTTATGTAATCCGGGATAGAAACCCGCAAGGGCCAAGACAAAGGGGCAGGGGCGCAGTCAATGGCAATACCCGGACGACACGCGATTGCGGCACTGGTGGCCGTGCTTGGGCTGACCGCCTGCACGGCGCAATATCGCACGCATGGCTATGCCCCCACCGAGGACGAGCTGCAGCAGATCGTGCCCGGGGTCGATACCCGCGGCACCGTCGAGGATGTGGTCGGCGTGCCGACCACCTCGGGGGTGCTGAACGAGGGCGGGTTCTACTACATCGAAACCGAGATGCGGCAATTCGCCTGGAAGGCGCCCGAGGTGGTGGACCGCGAGGTTTTGGCGATTACCTTCGACGATGCCGGCGTGGTGGATAATATCGTGCGCTACGGGCTCGAAGACGGTCAGGTGGTGCCGCTGTCGCGCCGCATCACCCGGACCAGCGATGGCGAGATGAGCTTTATCCGCAAGCTCTTCGGCAATATCGGCAGCCTGTCGCTTACCGATTTCATGGAACAGTAGGACCGCGACCATGGACCCCCGGCACAGCATCGACGCCGCGGGGGAGGGGCCGGATGTCTTGCTGCAACGCGGGCGCCACCGCGTGCGTCTGGCGCGCGACGGCGCCGATCTGGCGGCGGCGCAGGCGCTGCGCGGGCTGGCATTTTTCGGCCCTGGCGGCCCCAGCGACGTGGATTCCTTCGACCCGCTTTGCCGCCATGTGCTGGTCGAGGACACGCGCGAGGGGCTGACGATGGCCTGCTTCCGCTATCTCTGGCTCGACAGCGGTGCGCAGATCGGTGGCAGCTATTCCGGACAATATTACGATCTCTCGCGCCTTGCGGCCTTCGACAGCCCGATGCTGGAACTGGGGCGGTTCTGCATCCGTCCGGGCCGCAGCGATCCGGACATCCTGCGGCTGGCCTGGGGTGCGATCACCGGTCTGGTGGATTCGGGCGGCGCGGGGCTGCTGTTCGGCTGCGCGAGCTTTCACGGCACCGACCCGGCGCGCTATGACGCGGCCTTTGCCCATCTGCGCGCCCGCCACGCCGCGCCCGAGCGCTGGCGGGTGGGCGAAAAGGCGCCGGAGCGGGTGCGCTTTCCGGCCGAGGGGGCGGATGCGCGGGCGGCGATGAAACTGATTCCCCCGCTGCTGCGCACCTATCTGGGCATGGGCGGCTGGGTCAGCGACCACGCGGTGGTGGACCGCGAGATGGGCACGCTGCATGTCTTCACCGGCGTCGAGGTGGCGGCGATTCCCCCGGCGCGCGCGCGGGCGCTGCGGGCGATCGCGGTCTGAGATTTGGGCTCAGGAGGCTTCGCGCGGGGCGCGAAGCGCCTCGAGCCGGCGGCGGAAGCGCGGTGCGTCGAGCCGGGTGGTGACGTTCTGGCAAAGCGCCTCTGCCAGCGCCATCCGGTTGTCGGCTTCGAGCCGGGCCAGAAGTTTGCGCAGATAGGGCGCGTAATCGCGCCGGGCCCGCAGCATCCGCGCAAAGCTCAGCGTATCGAGCCGGTCCTCGGCGGCGGCGGCGAGAATCGGGATCAGAAGATCGAGGTCGAGCAGATCGCCCTGCAGCGCGCTGCCCATGAAGGGCAGGCGGAAGCGCGTCACGTTGCGGCGCTCGAACAGCGCCGAATGCATGGCGTCGAACCGCTCGTGCGGGTCGTAGAGCACATAGCCCTGCTGCGCCGCGTCCAGCATGTCGGGCGCATAGCCGTAGCGCGAGGTAAAGGTCAGGCGGCGCATCTCGGTAAAGCGGTCGTCCCATTCGGTGACGCGCGGATCGAGCGTGGCCTGCGGTTGCAGCATCACCACGCGGGCGCCGGGGGAGGCGACGGAATAGGCGCCGGCGGCATAGCCGCAGGGGCCGGCGCCGTAGAACAGCACGGTTTCGAACTCGTCGAAGAACCCGTCATCCTGCAATTGATCGAAGAACCCATAGACCTGGGCGTCGCGGAACCAGGTGTCGCGGGCCGAAATCACGCTCAGCGAAGACCAGCCCTTTTGCGCGGCAAGCTCCCAGCCCAGCGGTGTCGCGGTGTCCGAAAGCGCTTCGATCCCGGGCAGGGATTCGAAGCTCACCAACAGGGTGTCGCCGCGCTCGATGAACACCGCGTGATGGCGCTTGCCCAGAGGTTCGGTGAATCCCTCGGTCTCGCCGATCTTCGAGATTGCGTTGATCCACTGACCCCGCGGGAGTCCGGTGAGATCGACCGTCGAAAGGTCTGTCTGATCCTGCATTGACGCCTGCCATCCTGAAACACCGTGCTTTGCACACGTTTGATTGCCAGAAACAATGCCTGGGGTTTAGGGCGGAATTGTGCAGAAAGCGGGGAAACTTTCGCGACCCGGCGCCGGGGCTCAGTCTTCCCGTGCCCCGGCGGCCTGGGCCTGGGCGTTGCGGGCGCGGTTGGCGTGACCGTGCAGCAGCCGCGCCGCCTGCGGCGAGAGCGGCTGGCTGGGGGGCGTCATCATCAGGCGCCCGAGCAGCGCGCGGAAGGGCTCTTGCAGCATCAGCGCCTCGAACCGGGCCTGGCGCCAGGCCACCGCCGCATCATGCAGCGCCGCAAGCTGGGGGTCGGCGGCCAGCGCGGCCCGCTGCTCGGCCACCCGGGGCGCGAGCGCCAGAACCGAGCGGTCCTCGACGCTGTTGAAATTGCGCTCGACCCAATAGTCGAGCCCGAGCATATGATCGGAATGCACTGCCCGGCCGCGGTCGGCCTTGAGCACATAGCTTTCCATCGCGCCCAGCGGGTAATGGTTGAGCTGCGCCAGCGCATAGTTCGACCGACCGTAGTTCGAAAAGATCCGGCGGGTGCGGAACTGCCCATCCAGTTCCCGGCCCTCGCCATCGAACCAGCGCGCGGTGTCCACCCGGTCGGGATCCGGGTTGCGCGGGCGGTGAACGCCCAGCTTCCGGTAGAGGCCGCTGTTGCGGTAGAGCGTCTTGAACATGGCCGCGCGCCAGGGCCAGGACATCTGCACCGGCGCGGCGCGGAGAAACTGCTCGGTCACCGGGCGGTCCTGATAGCGCAGCACGCCGGCATTGCCGAAGAGACGCCAGGTCAGCGTGATCGCGTCGGCATCGGGCAACGCGGCGAGCAGCGCGGGCAGGGTGCGGTCGCCCACATGCACATTGACGAACTCGTCCACGTCGAGCGGCAGCAGCCAGTCGGCCGCTGCGACCGCCCCGCATTTGTCGGCCAGCTTCAGCCCGGTGAACTGGATGCCACCCTGATCGTAGGGGCCGTCGTTGCGGATATGGGTGACATGGCCCAGCTCGGCGAGACGGTCGAGCAGCGCATCGGTGCCGTCGTCGCAATCGTTCGACAGCGCCACCACATGGGTGATGCCGCAGACCAGATGATGCGCCAGCCAGTCGAGCAGGAAGGCGCCCTCGTTCCGGACGCAAAGAACCGCGACGATGGTCAACCGTTTACCAGCCTTTCCTGAAGGTGACGACCTTGGCCTCGGAGGCTTTGGGGAAATAGGTCAGCCCGGCGCGCTGCATGGCGTCGAACACCGCCTGAACGCCGCTCTGGCCGATCCATTGCGGGTGCAGCTCGATCACCGCGCAGCGCAGCGACGACCAGTCGCCCGCGGGGATCACCTCGGCCTCGGCGCCCTCGATGTCGCAGACCAGCACGGTCGGCGCCACCTCGGCCAGCACCGTGTCGAGCCGGTGGCGGTCGATCTTCACCGTCTCGACCACCGAGGCGGGATCGGCCTCGCGATCCATCGAGGAGCCGAGGAAATTCGCCCGCACATGGAAATCGACCGGATCGCCGCCCTCGGCGGTCAGCAGCGCGTTGCGGACCTCGACATTGCCGACCTCATTGGCCGCGTGCACGCGCTTGATATAGGGGATCAGCGCCGGGTTCGCCTCGTAGCTTACCACGCGCTTGACCTTCTTCTTGACCGACAGCAGCGTCGACATATAGCCGATGCCGCCGCCCAGCTCGAGCACCGTGTCGCCGGCCTGCACCACGCGCGAGACCGCGTCGCATTCCTTGCGCTCATAGGTGCCCTCGCGCAGCGCGCCGCGCACGCGCCCGGTGGTGAGCTGCGGGTGTTTGGGGATCAGCAGCCCGCGCGACTTGATATAGGGGCTCTTCGGCGCGCTTCCGTCCATGGGATCAGCTTTCCAGATCGAGGGCGAGGGCATAGGCCACCCGCTCGGTTTCCGTCAGGCGCAGGGCAAGCGCCTGCTGGTAGAGGTCTTCGAACTCGGGTGTGGCGTGCAGCTCCTCCGCCTTGGCGCGGTGCCAGGCAAGGCCGTGGTCGTGCCAGGCTTTCAGTTCCGGATCGGCCAGCAGCCGGTCGTATTCGGCGCGGACGCGGGGGATGTTGCGCTTGATGGTGATGTCCCGGACATCCGACCAATCCATCCGGATCCAGTAGTTGAGCCCGATCGAACGGTCCACATGCAGCGCGCGCCCGCGCTGGCGCTTGATCAGAAAGCTCTCGGCGCTGCGCAGGGCGTAGTGGTTGAGCTGCAAGAGGTCGTAGCCGATGGTCTTCTTCGAGCTGCGCCAGCCGTTCCTGAGCACCTCGCTTGTCATCTCGACGCCCGAGCCGTTGACCCATTTCACCCTGTCCTCGAACCCCTCCGAAAGCTTGTTGGGTCGGTGGCAAGAAATCTTCCGGTAGGCGCCGATGTTCCGGAACATCGTCTTGAAGCCCCAGACCGTGTGCGGCTTGGGGCAGTATTTCGGGGCACAGGTGTCGAACTGGTCGATGACGAACCGGTCCGCAAGCGCCGCAACCCCGTTATGACCGAAGAGCCGCCAGGTCATCGCGACATTGGTCGCGTCCGGCACCCGGGCGAGGAAATCGTCCAGCGTGCCGTTGCCGCAGCGCACGTTTATGAACTCGTCCACGTCGATATGGATGATCCAGTCGGCGTTCTCGATGACCGGCTCCTTCAGCGCGTTGTCGAGCGCGTGCTGCTGCGGGGAATTGCCCGTCCAATCGTCGTTACTGCGGTGCGATAATACCCCAATCTCATCGAGGCGGTTGAGAAGTTGGGTTGTCCCGTCCTCGCAACCATTTGTATAAATGAGGAAATTATCAATACCGATGGCGCGGTGGTAGGCCACCCATTCCAGGATATAGGGCGCCTCGTTCTTCATGCAGCCGACGATGACATTGCCGCTGCTGCCGTCTGGCAGGCGGCGCGGCTCCATGGGGGTATAGGCCGCCGCCAGCGCCTCTTCGTTGACGCTGCCCAGCCTGTTATGCGGCGCGAAAGCCGACCTCCGGAGCTTTTCGAAGTTCTTTTTTGCAAGCTCTGGCATATACTTGCGCGCCGAAGGTGATAAATCGGTTTCGGTGGGCGCGGGGGCTTCGAGCCGAATGTCGGGTGCCGGCGTAGAGCTGGCGGCGGGCAGAGAGGCGAGATCGGCGGCCTTGGCCGCCATCTCTTCCTTGGTGGCCTGGGCGATGCGCCAGCGGAAGGCCATCAGATATTGCGTCGCGCGGAACCCCTGTCCGGGATCGGCGTCTTGCCAGCCGGGGGCCGGGGCGTCGGGGGCGAGCCGCGCCGGGTCGAGCCCGGGATGGGTTTCGGCCAGCGCGGCGAGATCGGCCGCGAAGCGTTCGGAGACCGCGCTCAGGCTGCCGGGGTCGATGGGCGCGCCCTGAATCTTGATCTCGCCGAGAAACTTGCGCCAGAGCGGGCGCGGCACGATGGCCTTGCGCTGCGCCAGAAGCCGCAGGATCACGTCATTCATCTGCCGGCAGCGCGCCAACCAGGCCGCAGAGGGCGCCTGTGGCGGGGTTTCGGCGTCGGCCTTGCCGATGTTTTCGCGGATCCCGAAGGCGGCCCGCAGCACGTCGGTGGCCTCTTCGCTGTAGAGACGGGGCAGGTCGAGACTGCGGAACACCACAGCCCCCGCGCCGAAAGCCGCCTCCCATTCCGTCTGTAACCGCCTGAAATCCAGCCAGAAGGGTGCGCCCTGGATCTCGCCGAACTGCCCCAGCAGAGGGTCGGGCGCAGGCCGGGTGGCCAGTGCGGCCTGCCACCAGTCCGGCTGCGCGAGGATTCCCAGCTCTTGCGCCAGCGAGGCGCGGCGCCCCTCCATGAGCTGCGCGGCATAGCGGCGAAGCAGCATCCGTGCGGGATCGTCGAGATGGGCGACGATGGCGATGTCTTCAGACAGAGGTGAAAGAAGAGACTTCAGTCGCTTGAATTCGCTGAAAGAAGACAAAGAAGAGCCAAGCTGATGCGCCGACAGGATCAGCGTATCGGGCTGCGCCTGCGCCACTTCCTGCGTCAATTGCCGCAGCAACTCGTCGCGCAGCGCGGCCTGCTTTGCCGGAGCGATGAAGCCACGGTTGAAGCGCAGGGAATCCACCGCCGCCGGATCGGAGACCGCCATGAAAAGCCGGGTGTGGTTCTTTGCGCCGGGCGCGCGCGGATACAGCACGCCCTTGCCGCGCAACTGCTCGCGCTTGGCATTCAGCACCCGTTGCAGCCGGTCCGAGGACGGCCCGTCGGGCCCGATATGCACATGGATCTTCATGCCAGACCTTTCGCGGGCATTGCCTTGTTCTCGTTGGCCTTGCCCCACCAGGGGATCTCGATCCCCAGATGCGCCGAGAGGCGCCGCGGCGCCTCGGGATCGGCGGTGTCGTATTCCAGAAACCGGGGGTCGCCCTCGAAGATCCGCCGGAGAAAGGCGTAATGCGCGGCGATCCATTGCATGCGTTCCAGCCGCGTCTCGCCATAGCCGCGGGGAAGGCCGGGGATATTGCCGCGCGGCAGCCGGTCGGTGCCCAGATCGGACCAGCGCAGCATGGAATGGGCGGTGGCCTCGGGGTCGCGCCAGGAGGCGACGAACCGCAGTTCGGGATGCCGTTGGCGCAGCGCCTCGATGAGACCGAAATCCGTCTGCGGCCAGAGGCAGAGCGTCTTGTTCAGCACCGAGAGTTCGGTCAGCGCGTCGAAGGCGCCGAGCCGCTCCAGCGGATCGCCCGTCGCGAAATAGCCGTCGTAGAGATGACGCGCGACAAAGCTCCCGGCAATCGTCTTGTCGGGACAGGAGCGCCGCCGCAGCCGGTAATCGGCCACCCGCAGCCCGGCATGTTCCAGTGCCACGCCCAGCGTCGTGGTGCCGGTCTTGGGCAGTCCGAGATTGATGACGCGCAGGCTCATGACGCCAGCCCCAGCTCCTGCCGCAGTTCCAGCTCTCCGGGCGGGTAGGGCGGCAGCGCGGCGAGATGCGCGCGCATCTCGGCATAGGCGGGCTGTTCGAGCAGCGCCGCCAGCTTGTCGCGATGCCGCCGCACCGAGTCCGCGTGCAGCGCGCCGATCTCGCCCCGCTTCATCTTGGCCAGCGCGGCGGTCAGGGCCGGCAGGTGCCGCTGGATCGAGCGGTCCTCCCAGGCCGGGTCGTTGCGTTCGCGCCAATAGGTGTCGTCGAAGACGCGCCCCTCGCGGTTCACGTCGCCACGGTCGTTCTTGACCAGATAGCTGTCGAGCGAGCGCAGCGCATAATGGTTCAGCGTGGCGAAGCGGCGGGCGCCGGCGGCGGGAAACTTGCGGATCCGGCGCGGATTGGCGGCGACCAGAAACTTGTGCGGCACCGGGCGGCCCGACCCGTCTGTCCAGGCGGGGCGCCTGTCCTTGTCGAGCGTGTCGCGAAAGAACGGCCGGTGCGCACCGAAATAGTGCAGCGGGAAATCCCCGCGCACGAGCGTTTTGACCTCGATGGCGGTTTCCGCGCACCACAGATCGGGATTGTGCGACCGGGGAAACTGCGCGATCACCGGTCGGTCCTCATAGCGCTCGATCCCGCCATTGGCGAAGAACTGGAAGCTCACCGAAATCGCCTGCGGGGTGCCGCAGGCCGCGATCAGCGCTGGGATCGTGTGATCGCCCACATGGACGTTGAGGAACTCGTCCACATCGGCCACCCAGACCCAGTCGGCCCCGGTCACCACGGGCTGTTTCGCCGCGTGTTTCAGCGCCTCCATCTGGTAATTGCGCCCCTTGGCGGGGTTCGGCAGATGCACCACGCCGTAATCGCCCAGCGCGTCGAGCAGCCGGTCGGTGCCATCGCTGCAATCGTTGGAATAGATCAGGAAATCGGTCACGCCCAGCAGGCGGTTGAAGGCGATCCATTCCAGCAGGAAGGGCCCCTCGTTCTTCACGCATGTAACGGCGGTTATGCGCATGTCTGCGCCCCCGCGATCTGCTTCGTCATGGGCCTGCCCGGTCCGCCTGTTGCGCCCGGAGGTTGCTCCTCCGTGGTCGTTCCATATCCTCAAATCATCGCATCTCGGTTACGGCCCGTCAATCTTTGCCTCGGCGTCGGGACTGTCTGGCGCAGGCGCGATCCGATGATAGGTTGCGACTTACAGGCTATTGACCGGCGCGGCGCGGGCGGGCAAGCCGGAGGGCAAGAGGAGAGGCCCATGCAAATTCCGAATTCCATCGACGCGGTGCAAACCCGGCTGTCGCAGACCGGGTATGTCTGCGGCCGGTCGCTGGCCACCGTCGTCTTCCTGTCGCTCAAGCTCGGCCGGCCGCTGTTTCTGGAAGGCGAGGCGGGGGTCGGCAAGACCGAGATCGCCAAGGCGCTGGCCGCCTCGCTGGGGCGACGGCTGATCCGGCTGCAATGTTACGAGGGGCTGGACGCGGCAAGCGCGGTCTACGAGTGGAACTTTCCCGCGCAGATGATCGCCATCCGCACCGCCGAGGCGCAGGGCAATGCCGACCGCGAGATCCTTCAGAAAGAGCTGTTCGGCCCGGATTATCTGGTCGAGCGGCCTTTGTTGCAGGCGATGCGGCCTGACGCCAACGGCGCCCCGGTGCTGCTCATCGACGAGCTGGACCGCACCGACGAACCTTTCGAGGCGTTTCTGCTCGAGGCGCTTTCGGATTTCCAGGTGACGATCCCCGAGCTGGGCACCATCGCCGCGCCCGAGCCGCCGATTGTCGTGCTGACCTCGAACCGCACCCGCGAAGTGCATGACGCGCTGAAGCGGCGCTGCCTATATCATTGGGTCGATTACCCGGATTTCGAGCGCGAGGTCGAGATCCTGCACGCCCGTGAGCCCGGCGTCGCCGAACAGCTCTCGCGCGAGATCGTGGCCTTTGTGCAGGCGTTGCGCACCGAGGATATTTTCAAGAAGCCGGGGGTTGCCGAGACCATCGACTGGGCGAAATGCCTGCTGGCGCTCGATGTGGTCGATCTGTCGCCCGAGGTGATTTCGGACACGCTGGGCGCGATCCTGAAATATCAGGACGATATCGCGAAAATTCAGGGCTCGGAGGCCGCGCGGCTGCTGAAAGAGGCGAAAGCGTCATTGGAACCGGGCTGATCTGGTTGCAGAATAGCCGCGATGGGGCCATGTGACCCCGAAGAGTTGCGGAAAGGCGGCATGGCCATGGCAAAGCCCCCATCGGGAAAAAACACCTCCGGGCGCGGGCAGCGCGACCTGAAGGTCAAGGTCAAGACGGCGCGCGGGCGCAAGCTCAGCTCGACGCGCTGGCTGCAACGGCAGCTCAACGACCCTTATGTGAAGCGCGCCAGGGACGAGGGGTTCCGCGGCCGCGCGGCCTTCAAGATTCTGGAGCTGGACGAGAAGTTCCATTTCCTGAAGCCCGGCGCGCGGGTGGTCGATCTCGGCTGTGCGCCGGGCGGCTGGTGCCAGGTGGCGGTGCCCCGGGTGAATGCGCTGGGGGAGAAGAAGAACAAGCCGCAGGGCTATGTTCTGGGCGTCGATCTGCAAGAGGTGCTGCCGGTGCCGGGCGCCGAGATTCACCAGCTCGATTTCATGGAGGACGGCGCCGACGACAAGGTCAAGGCGTGGCTCGGCGGCAAGGCCGATGTGGTGATGTCGGATATGGCGGCGGCCTCGTCCGGGCACAAGCAGACCGATCACCTGCGCATCATCGCGCTTTGCGAGGCGGCGGCGGAGCTGGCTTTCGACGTGCTGGAAGAGGGCGGCACCTTTGTTGCCAAGGTGCTGGCGGGCGGCGCCGAGCAGGGGCTTCAGGCGCTGCTCAAGAAACGCTTCGATAAGGTGGCGAATGTAAAGCCGCCGGCAAGTCGTTCGGATTCTTCGGAAAAATTCGTGGTCGCGACAGGGTTTCGCGGCTAACCTGTCAGAGCGCGGGCGGATGGCGGAACGAAGCCGCAGCCTGCGCCTGAAAGGCCCGTGCGAAATGCGGCGATACGACCCGTTCCTCGACAAAATCGTTGGCGTCTTGCCGGTCGTGCTGGCGGATCAGATCGAACAGCCGCGCGCGCGGGGCCGCCGCGCCGGGCCGCTCCGCGGCGGAAGGCGAAGGGGCCACACGCCGAAGGGCGGTGACGGTGACGGGCAATTGCCTGCGCATGGGTGATCCTCCTCCGGGCACGATGGCCCAACAGCCTTGCTATCGGGTAAATGCGGCGTGCTTAGAGCCGGAATAGAGCGAAAATGGGGAAATCGCGCCTCTTGCGCCGCCCGTCCGGCTGCCGCAGTCTGATGCCGGACGAGCAGCGGGGCGGACGGACGGCGATGAGCGTGATCCTGTGTTATGGCGACAGCAACACCCATGGCACCATGCCGATGCGGGTGGCGGGGCTGTCCGAACGGCATCCGCGCGCGCAGCGCTGGCCCGAGGTCATGGCGCGCGCCCTGGGGCCCGATCATCAGGTGATCTCCGAGGGGCTGCCTGGGCGCACCACCGTGCACGACGATCCTGTAGAGGGTGGAGTGAGAAGCGGTATCAAGGTGTTGCCGGCCATTCTTCACAGTCACAAGCCGATTGATCTGGCGATCCTGATGCTGGGCACCAACGATCTCAAACCACGCTTCTCCGTCACCGCCTACGAGATCGCGCGCTCGGTCGAGCGGCTGCTGCTGGCGATCCGGGCCGAGGGCGTGACGCGCGGCGAGATGATCGTCTGCCCGCCGCCGCTGCGCGAAACCGGCACGCTGCGCGATGTCTTTGCCGGCGCCGAGGCGCGCCAGGCCGGGTTCGAGACGCATCTGCGGGCGGTGGCGGCGCGCCATGGCTGCGATTTTGTCGCGGCGGGGGCGCATGTCGCGGTTTCTGCGGGGGACGGGGTGCATTGGGAGGCCGCCGGGCACGAGGCGTTCGGCGCGATCATGGCAGAGGCCGCGCGCACTGCGCTGGACAGGTTGCGGTGAGGCGGCGGCTGGCGCTTGTGCTACTGCTCGGGGCCTGCGCCAAGGTGCCGGCGCTGCCCGAGGTGACGATTCCCCTGCGCAACCCCACCGCGCCCGTCGCCAGCCAGGCCGATGCCAGTGCCGCGCGGCTGCGGGGCGACTGGGTGGTGGTGCAGGGCGCCGGGCTCGCACCCGGAACGCGGCTGCGGTTTTCCGACAGCGCCATGGCGCTGGACGGTGTCGTGCTGCCGATGACGGGGCACGGGGCCGGGCGCTTCGAGGTGGCGGGCCAGCCGCTCTGGGTACATTGGCTCGATGCCGATGACCGGACGGCAGCTCTGGGCGATCCCGGTGGCGCGCGGGTCTGGATCATGGATCGGCGCGGCTCCCCCGGAGAGCGGCTGCGCGCCGCGCGGGAGATTCTCGCATGGTACGGCTATGATCTGCGCCGGATGGCGGGCGACTGACCCCGGCCTGTCGCCGTCTTGCGATGAATTATGCGGCAGCCCGGGCATTCCCTTGCGTCAGCACGCGAAAAACGCTCGCAACCGACTGCGCCTTCACGCAAAACTTGTCCCCAGGGCGCGGGGAGAGGTGCCCGGGAACATGAAAAAGACCGAATGACGCGAGACTTTTCACGGCTTTTCAAACCGCGCTCGATCGCTTTGATCGGGGCCGCGGCCTGGTGCTCGGGTGTGATCGCGAATTTGCGCGCGATGGGCTTTGTCTGGGACATCTGGCCGGTGGTGCCCGGCGAAAGCGCCGTGGACGGGGTGCGCGCCTTCGAATCCATCGAGCGCCTGCCGGCGCCGCCGGATGTGGGGTTTGTCTGTCTCGACGGCGCGGAGGCGGTCACGGCGGTTGCGGCGCTGGCGCGCAGGGGCGCCGGGGCGGCGCTGTGCCAGGGCATGGCCGATCCGGCCGCGCTGGCCGAAGCGGCGGGGCGGATGCTGCTCTTGGGCCCCGGCTGCCACGGCTTCGTGAGCGCTATGGAGCGCGCCGCGATCTGGGAGGGCCCGTTGGGGCTGCGCCCGGTGAAACGCGGCGTGGCGCTGCTGGCGCGCAGTGCCAGTCTCGCGCAAAGCCTGTCGATGCAGCGCCGGGGGCTGCCGATCGCCTGTGTGGCGGTGGCCGCGCCGGGGCCGGCGCAGACCGGCATGGCGCGTCTGGGTGCGGCGCTGCTTCAGGACGACCGGATCACTGCGCTGGGGCTTCAGGCCGAGGATCTGGGCGATCCGGAGGCGTTTCTGGCGCTGGCGCAGGTGGCGGAACGGCTGGGCAAACCGGTGATCGTGCTGCGCGCCGGCGAAGAGCCGGGGGCGGCGGCGCTGATCGCGCGCGCTGGTATGGCGCGGGTCCGCAGCCCCGAGGCGCTGCTCGAGGCGCTGAAGATCCTGCATGTGATGGGCGCGCTGCCGGCGAATGCGCTGGCGGCGCTGTCCTGCTCGACCGGCACGGCGCAGCTTGTGCGCGATCTGGCCGCCGCGCAGGGGCTGCGCTTTCCGCCGTTTTCCGAAGCCCAGCGCCGCGCGCTTGCCGACGATCTGGGTCCGGGCGTGGCGCTGGAGAATCCGCTCGATTGCAGCGCCGCCGTGGGCCGCCCGGCGCCGCGCATGGCGCGGATCTTTGCCGAGGTGATGTCGGGCGGCGCGGTGCTGACGCTTGCGGTGCTCGACTGCCCGCGCGAGGACCGCTGCGATGACGAGACCTGGCAGCGCGTGGCCGAGGCCGCTGCGGCGGCGCGGGCGCGGGTGGGCATGCCGCTGGCCATGATCTCGACCCTGCCCGAGGGCCTGCCCGAAGCGCGGGCCGAGGCGCTCATGGGGCAGAGGCTGATTCCGCTGGCCGGGCTTTCGGCGGCGCTCGAGGCGCTGGCCGCCTGCGTCGCGCTTGGCGGGCCGCTGCGGCGTCCGGCGCCGCTCTTCATGCCGGCGCAGGGCGCCGGGGCCGGCCTGCCGGCGCCCGATCCGGCGCAGGCGGCTGCCACGCTTGCGGCGCAGGGGCTCGAGCTTTTGCCGCCGGGGACGGAGCCGGAGGGCCCGGCGCTGGCGCTGCACCTCTCCGCCGACGCGGCCTATGGCTATGTGCTGACCTTCCGCATGGGGGCGACGCAGGTCTCGGGCCTGCTGCCGCTGCGCCGCGAGGAGGCCCGGACGCTGCTGTCCGGGCTGCCGCTCTCGGAGGAGGATGTGGCGGCGGTTGTTCCCGCGCTGCTCTCGGTGCAGGATTACGTCATCGCCCAGAAAGGGACGGTGGCCGAGCTGGAGCTCGGGTTCCGCCCGGGCTCGCGCGGCCGGGCACTGGCCAGCGGGTTGCGCATTCGCGCGGCGGGCGGCTGAGGACGCAGACAAAGGACAGGCGGAATGCAGGATGAACGGGCCTTTCTGACCGGGCTTTTTGAGGCCGCGGTCGCAGCTGCCGACCCCGAGCTGGCGTTGCGCTCGGCCCTGCCGGCGCGGCCCCGGGGGCGCACGGTGGTGATCGGGCTCGGCAAGGGGGCGGCGCAGCTTGCGGCCGCGTTCGAACGGCTCTGGGACGGCCCGGTCGAGGGGGTGGTGGTGACGCGCTACGGCTACGCAACGCCCTGCCGCTCGCTGCGGGTGATGGAGGCCGCGCATCCGGTGCCCGACGCGGCGGGTCTGGAGGCCAGTGCGGCGCTGTTCGACGCGGTGTCGGGGCTGACCGAGGAGGATCTGGTGGTGGCGCTGGTCTGCGGCGGCGGTTCGGCCCTGCTGCCGGCCCCGCCCGAGGGGCTGACGCTGGAGGACGAGCAGGCGCTGAACACCGCGCTGCTGGCCTCGGGGGCGCCGATCGGGGTGATGAATGCGATCCGCAAACACGCCAGCCGGATCAAGGGCGGGCGGCTCGCGGCGGCCTGTGCGCCGGCCAAGGTCGTGAGCCTGATCGTCTCGGACGTGCCGGGGGACGATCCGGCGCAGGTCGCTTCGGGGCCCACGGTGCCGGATTCGGTCGATGCGGCGGCGGCGCTGGGGATGATCGACGCCTGGAACATCGCGCTGCCCGAGCGGGTGTTGGCGCATATACGCAGCGCCGCCTCTGCCGCGCCGGCGCCGGAGGACCCCCGTTTCGCGGGCAACGAGGTGCATGTGGTGGCCTCGGCGCGGCTGTCCTTGGAGGCGGCGGCGCGCGCGGCCGAGGCGGCGGGCGTGCCTGCGGCGATCCTATCGGACGCCATCGAGGGCGAGGCACGCGATGTCGGTCTGGTGCATGCGGCCATCGCCCGCGAGGTGGTGGCGCGGGGGCGGCCCTTTGCGGCGCCGGTGGTGCTGCTCTCGGGCGGCGAGACCACGGTGACGCTGCGCGGCGCGGGCGGGCGCGGCGGGCGCAACACCGAGTTCCTGCTGGCCTTCGTGCATGCGATCGACGGGGTGGCGGGGATTTCGGCTCTGGCGGCGGATACGGACGGGATCGACGGCACCGAAGACAATGCCGGAGCCTTTGCCGATGGCGCCATGGCGGCGCGGCTGCGGTCGGGGGGGGAGGATGCGATGACGGCGCTCTCCCGCAATGACGCCTGGAGCGCCTTCGACCGGCTGGAGGCGCTGTTCGTGCCAGGGCCGACGGGGACGAATGTCAACGATTTCCGGGCGATCCTGATCACGCCGGAAAGGTGAGACCCCGGGAAGCGGCGGGTCTTCCGGACCCGCCGAACCAGGGCCGATTTCGAGAACCCTTCGGGGAAAGGTGGGCAAATTGCCCACCCTACCTCAGACCGCCGCCTGCGCCGCCTCCCAGTCGCGCCAGGCTTCGGGGGTGTCGAGATCGGTCAGGGCGCGGCGTCCCGGCAGCGGCGCATGGCGCACCCGATGCGCATTGGCGGCCAGGATCGCCTTTGCCCCCATATCGCCGCTGAGCGTCAGCAGCGCCGAGAAGCAATCGGCGGGGAACAGCACCGGATGGCCCGGCGTGCCGTCCTCGGCGGTGGCCTGCTGGATCGTCGGGCGCGGGACCGACCGGAACGCGGCGATGACGCTGGCGATGTCCTCGGAGGTGATCTCGGGCATGTCCGCGGGCAGGATCATCACCCCGTCGAGTCCCGGCGGCAGAAAGCCCACCCCGCGCCGCAGCGACGAGGACATGCCCAGGTCGGCATCGGGCACCTCGACGACCTGCACCGGCAGGCCGCGCAGCGCCTGCGCGCGCGGGTGCTGGTGGCCCGGCAGGGCGACGGTGACGTGATCCGCGGCGGCAAGCGCGCATTCGGCCTGGCGACGCAACAACGGTAAGCCTCCGACATCCATCAGAAGCTTATCGGTCCCGCGCATCCGGCGACTGGCACCGGCAGCGGGAATCAGAACAGCGATTCCTCCCATGGCGGCCCTTATATCCGAGTTTCGGCAACCTGCGCGTGTTTTTTCATGACGCTAGGGCAAAGACGCTTGTTGCTTTGTTAACGTTTGTTCAATTTTGCCACGGTGGCGCGGAAGCGGGAGGGGGACGGATGCGAACACTGACGCTGAATTTGCTTGCGGCACTGATCCTGGTGCCGCTGCCCATGCAGGCCGGAGCCGGCCCGGCCCTTGGGCTGCGGGAGCGGGTCATGGCGCTTCAGACAGGGCAGGTGGAGCCTGCCGCCTGCTGCAAGCTCTGTAGGAAGGGCAAGGCCTGCGGGGACAGTTGCATCAGCCGCGACAAGGTCTGTCACAAGGCGCCGGGCTGCGCCTGCGACGGTTGACCACTCACTCCGCGACGAGGCCCAGCGGCCGGACCCGCAGCCGGGTGATGCGGTTGTTCTCGCGCTCCATCACCTCGAAGCGGAAGCCGTGGAAGCTGAATCGCTGCCCGGGGGTCGGGATCATCTGCGCCTCGTGAATCACCAGCCCGGCGATGGTGTTGGCCTCGTCGTCGGGCAGCGACCAGTCGGTGGCGCGGTTGAGATCGCGGATCGTCATGGCACCGTCGAGCCAGTACCAGCCATCCTCCCCGGCCTTGACCTGATGCTCGGCGTCGGGGTCGTGCTCGTCGGTGATCTCGCCGACGATCTCCTCGAGGATGTCCTCGAGCGTGATCAGCCCTTCGAGCGAGCCGTATTCGTCCACCACCAGCGCAAAATGCGTGTGCTTGCGCAGGAAGTTGCGCATCTGGTCGGCCAGCGTGGTGGTGTCGGGCACGAAATAGGGCTTCATCATCACATCGGCGATGCGGAACTCGTCCAGCGCCTCGAAGCCCCGGTCGCCCGCCTTGGCCATGGTCTCGTACATGGCGCGCATGAGATCCTTGGCATGGGCCATGCCGATGATGTTCTCGGGTTCGCCCTTGAACACCGGCAAGCGGGTGTAATTGCTGTTCAGGCATTGTTGCAGGATGGCGCGGGGCTCGCTTTCGGCGTCGATCATCTCGATTCCCGAGCGGTGCAGCATGATCTCCTCGACGGTGCGCTCGCCGAGATCGAGCGCGCCGAGGATCCGGTCGCGGTCTTCCTTCTCGACCACGCCTTCGGAATGGCCGAGCTGCAGCGCGCCGGCGATCTCCTCGCGCACCGCGAGGATCTGGCTGTCGGGATCGGTCTGCACTCCGAAGAGGCGCAGCATCAGGCGCACGAAGGCGCGGATCGCGGCGACGACGGGGGCGAAGACGCGGATCACCATCGAGATCGGCGTGGCCACGCGCGAGGCCGCCTGTTCCGGGTTGGTGATGGCATAGGTCTTGGGCAGCACCTCGGCGAAGATCAGCACCAGCAGCGTCATGATCAGCGTTGCCAGCGCCACGCCGCTATCGCCGAAAAGCGTGGTGAAAAGCGCGGTGGCCAGCGAGGTGGCGAGGATGTTGACGAGGTTGTTGCCCAGCAGCACGGAGCCGATGAGCCGCTCGTTGTCCTCGGTGATCTTCAGCGCGGTCTCGGCGCCTTTCGAGCCGCGGTCCTGCGCGGCGCGCAGCTTGCCGCGCGAGGCGGCGGTCAGCGCGGTTTCCGAACCCGAGAAGAAGGCCGAGAGCAGGATCAGCACCAGGATCGCCCCGGCGGTGATCCAGAGCGTGGCATCGGTGGTGGCGGCAGTTGCGGTGGCGTCCATTGTCTCGTGTTTTTCCGTGTGTCCGGGTGGTTATGGGGTGCGTGCCGGTCGGGATCAAGGGCGGCGGCGCCTGCGGGCGCCGCGCCGGGGCCGGGGGGCAAAAGTTTTCGAAAACTTTTGCAAATTTCTTCGAAGAAATTTGCCGCGCCGATCAGTCGCGGGCGAGCGGGTGGTGATCGAGCACCAGCTCCTTGAGCCGTTCCTCGAGAACATGGGTGTAGATCTCGGTGGTGGCCACATCCGCATGGCCCAGGAAGGTCTGGATCGCCCGCAGATCGGCGCCGTTCTGAAGCAGATGGGTGGCGAAGGCATGGCGCAGCGTGTGCGGCGTGACCTTGGCCGGCGACACCCCGGCGCCGACCGCGATCTCCTTGATCAGCAGGTAGAAGGCGTGGCGGGTCAGATGACCGGCCTTGCCGCGCGACGGGAAGAGATGCAGCGACGCGGGTTTGCCTTTGCTGCGGTTCAGCTCGTCCTGCGCGTCGCGGCGCAGCAGCCAGGCGGCCAGCGCGGCGCGGGCCGGCGGCGAGAGTGGCACCATGCGTTCCTTGCCGCCCTTGCCCCGGATCAGCAGCATGCGCGGGTCGCCGCGCGCCGCCGACACCGGCAGCGTCACCAGCTCGGTCACCCGCATGCCGGTGGCGTAGAGAAGCTGCATCAGGCAGGTGTTGCGCAGCCGGTCGTCGGCGGTCCGGCCATGGGTTTCCGCCGCCGCGAGCAGCCGGTCGACCTCGTCCACCGAGAGCGTCTTGGGCAGGCGCTTGGGCTTGCCCGGCCCCGAGATCTGCACGGCGGGGTTGTCGCTCCGCAGCCCTTCCTCGAAGGCGAAGCGGTAAAGCTGCTTGATCGAGGAGAGCCGCCGCGCGCGGGTCGAGACCGCCAGCCCCTGCGCCTCGCAATCCACCAGATAGGCCTCGACATCCGCGCGCGCGGCATCGTCGAGCCCCAGCCCGCGTGCCGTCAGCCAGCCCGAGAAATCCGTCAGATCGCGGGCATAGGCGGCGGTGGTGTTGTCGGCGGCGCCGCGTTCGGCGGCCTGTGCCTCGAGAAACCCGCCGATCCAATGCGCGGCGCTCATCGCAACGCCCCTTCGTCTCCGAGGATCATCAGCTGGATCGCGGCGCGGCGCGCGGTGTCTTCCAGCCCGACGGCGCGCAGTGTGACCAGGGCATCGGTCAGGTCGCCGTGATTGCCCTCGGCACCGGCGGTGAACAGCGCCGTGGCGCGCAGGATGACCTCGCCCAGCCGGCGCTGGCGCAGCATCTCGGCCAACGTGGCGGGCGGCGTGGCGCCCGCCCAGGCGCGGGCGATGGCGGCCTGTTGCGCCGCGTCCGGAAGCGGGTCGGGGGCCCGGCCCTGCGCGACGGCGGCGACCGTGGCCATCAGCCCGCGTTGCGGCGCCATCGCCCGGGCGGTGGTTTCGTATTCCTGCGACAGCAGCGCGGCGCGCTGCGCCAGCGCTCCGGCCCGGCCCTCGAGCGGCAGCGCCGCGAGCCGGGCGCCGAAGAGCCGCGCCATCGGCACGAGCAGCCCGGCGCTGCGCATCTGCGGCCAGGCCTTGAGCAGCGCCGGCCCGGCAAGATCGGCGCGGCCGCTCTCGAGCGCCGCCTCGAGGCTCTGGATCGCCGCGACGCGGTCCCAGACCCCGCCCGATGCGGCGGGTTTGCGGTCGGAATAAAGCCCCAGAAGCCGGTTCTCGGACAGCGCACCGCGCTGCGCCAGCCGCTCGGCGGCCAGCAGCTGCGCGCGCCAGCCGCTGGTGCCGCTGAGATCGGCGGCGGCGAAGGCGCGGGGCAGGGGCGGGGTGGGCAGCGCCTCGCCCATGGCTTCGAACAGCCGGAACTGTAGCGGTGTCGGTCGCGGCGGCGGCGGCACCGGCGCCGCGCCATCGGCCAGACCGGGGTCGAGAAACCGGGTGAGCAGCTCGGAGTCGCGCTCGCCGAGCTGGCCCAGCGCGCGTGCGGTGCCGAGCACGGTGGCGGCGTGGTCCCAGTCGCCGATCCGCGCATCGCAATAGATCCGCGTCGCCAGATCGTCGGACAGCGCCGGCTGGCGCTGCAGCGCCCGGCAGGGCGGTTCCTCGGCGCCCGACAGCAGCGCCAGATCGAACCAGCGGGTGAAGAGCGCCGGGCTTGCGGTGCCGCCGGCGCGGTCGACCAGCGCCAGACCGGGATCCACCGCGCCCTCGGCCAGCAGCCGGTCGAGCCGCGCCAGCAGCAGCGGCGCGCCGCTGCCCGAGCCGCGCGGGGCGTCGGCCTCGGCCAGAAGCAGGGTGAACAGCAGCGCCGAAAGCGCCGGCACCGCCGGATCGACGGCGCGGATCAGCGGCACGAGGACCTGCGCCTCGCTGGCCTGCCAGAGACTGCGCGGCAGCCCTGTCGCGGACATGGGCAGCAGGCCCACCGCCTCGGGCGAGGGCGCGCCCAGCGGCTGTATCTCGACCTCGGGGCTGGTGCCGGAGCTGGCCACGGGCGGCTCGTCGAGCGGTCGCGGAAGCACGGGAAGCGCGCCGCCACCGGGCCGGGGCAGGGGTTGCAGAACCGCCGGTGCATTGGTCTCGCCACCGCCGTTCAGCCAGTCGATCGCCGAAATCGGATCCTGCGCCGCCAGCGGTGACGCGGCGGCGCTCAGCAGAACGACAAGGGCGGCCTTACTGCGCATCGAGCTCCACGGGCTGGCGAATCTCTGTCTGCGGCGGTGAAAAATCGGCGCCGAAGAACGGCCCCAGATATGCATAGCCCACCAACGCGATCCCGCCCAGGATCAGAAGGATGAACAGCCATTTGATGATACGTCCCATACGGTCGCTTGTCCTGCCTCGTGCCTTTTTCAGAACTTATACCTAGCCTTTTTGGCAAACTCACGTCATTCACGGCGTCAGGGGGCAGAATTGGCGATGGATGGCCGAGATACAAGCGTGCAGGCACTGAAGCTCAAGAAGACCGTGGTGATGGTGGGGATGATGGGAGCGGGAAAAACCGCCGTGGGACGGGCGCTCGCCGCCGCCCTCCGGGTCCCGTTCCGCGATTCGGATGCCGAGATCGAGCGGGCCGCCAATATGAGCATCGCCGAGATCTTCGCCCGCGACGGCGAGCCGTTCTTCCGGCAGAAGGAAACCCAGGTGATCGGGCGGCTGCTCGATGGCGCGCCGGCGGTGCTGTCCACCGGCGGCGGCGCTTATATGCGCGAGGAGAACCGCGCGATGATCACCGCGCGCGGCGTGGCGGTCTGGCTCGATGCCGAGCTGCCGGTGCTGTGGAACCGGGTGAAACACAAGGATACGCGGCCGCTGCTGCGCACCGCCGATCCCTATGCCACCCTGCGCGAGATCTATCAGCAGCGCGTGCCGGTCTATGCGCTTTCGGATCTCATGGTGAAATCGGAGCAGGGCAAATCCATCGACGCGATGGCGGCGCGGGTGATCGAGGCGCTGAAGACGCGGCCCGACGTATTGGCAGAGGACTGAGAGACATGGTCGAGACGGTGCATGTGGCGCTGGGAGAGCGCGCTTATGACGTGCGCATCGGGGCGGGGCTTCTGGACCGCGCCGGGGCCGAGATCGCGCCGCTGCTGCGCCGCAAGCGCGTGGCGGTGGTCAGCGACGCCACCGTGGCCGAGGCGCATCTTGAGGCCTTCCAGGCGGCGCTGGCCGCCGAGGGGATCGCTTCGGAAGCGCTGCTGCTGCCGCCGGGCGAGGCCACGAAATGCTGGCGCGAGCTGGAGCGCGTGGTCGAGTGGCTGCTGGCGCAGAAGGTCGAGCGCCGCGACGTGGTGGTGGCGCTTGGCGGCGGGGTGATCGGCGATCTGGTGGGCTTTGCCGCCGCGATCCTGCGGCGCGGCGTGCGCTTCGTGCAGGTGCCGACCTCGCTGCTGGCGCAGGTCGACAGCTCGGTCGGCGGCAAGACCGGGATCAACTCGCCCGCGGGCAAAAACCTCGTCGGCGCCTTTCATCAGCCGTCGCTGGTGCTGGCCGACATCGCGGTGCTCGACACGTTGACAGAGCGCGATTTCCTGGCCGGCTATGGCGAGGTGGTGAAATACGGATTGCTGGGCGATGCGGCATTCTTCGACTGGCTCGAGGCCAATACACCGGCCGTGGCCGGGCGCGACCGCGCTGCGCTGGCCTATGCGGTGAAACGGTCGGTCGAGATGAAGGCCGAGATCGTGGTGCGCGACGAGACCGAGCAGGGCGACCGCGCGCTGCTGAACCTCGGTCACACCTTCTGTCACGCGCTCGAGGCCGCAACCGGCTATTCCGACCGGCTGCTGCATGGCGAGGGCGTGGCCATCGGCTGCGCGCTGGCCTTCGAGCTGTCGTCGCGGCTGGGGCTCTGTTCTCAGGAAGACCCGTCGCGCCTGCGCGCCCATCTGCGCGCCATGGGGATGAAGGCCGATCTGGCCGACATCCCCGGCGATCTGCCGGGCGCCGAGGCGCTGCTGGAGCTCATGGGGCAGGACAAGAAGGTCGTCGATGGCGCGATCCGCTTCATCCTCGCCCGGGGCATCGGCGCGGCCTTCGTGACCTCCGAGGTGCCGCGAGAGGCGGTGCTGGGCGTGCTGCGCGACGGACTGGCCGGGCGCTGAGCGGCGCCGGCGCTCCGATCTGATATTCCGCTTCTGGAAGGTGATTCTCTCTGCGCGGGCCTTTGGCGCCGCGGGGCGGGAAATTGCGGCGCTGTGTGCGCCTGGGAACCAATGCTGTGCGCCATAGCGCGGGAAAGGCCATATCTCCTTGATATGCCGTAGAGAGTCCCCGGCTGCGCCGCAATTTCTCCGCTTTCATTCACCAAAAAGGGCCGATCAACACGAAAGGTGACAGTGAATGTTAGGTTTGATTTCGGGTGCGTTCGGGGGATCGTCGGCAACGTCCGGTAGCGGCACAACGCAGTCCAATGGCAACAGCCAGACTGCAACAGAGACGCAAACCCAGAACGAAGAGTCCCAGAGCACGGCTGCTCCGGAAGAGGCGGGCGAACCGTCGGGATCGCAATCCGCCACGGCGCCGGCGGCTGCCACCGCTCCGGCGCGGGCAACGCAGACCCCTGCGGTCGCGCCGGTGTCCTGGGCGTCGCGCTCCGAGCTTGTGGAAAGCCCGCGCGCGGGAGGCGGGGATGCGCGTGCGCAGGCGATTGCCGCGCAGGATGCGTTTCTCAAATCGCTGATCATGGCGCAGCTCGAAAGCAGCACGGAAGAGGACATCCAGGCGCTGCGCACGCGCCTCGGTGTCGAAAGCTATGCGGCGTCGCGCACGGTCGCGGACGATACGCAGGAGATGCCCCGCGCCAGCATGCACGCCTGACCCCGGGCGACGCTGGCACCGCAGGATCACGGGCACCCGCAGGAGCGACTCCTGCGGGTGGTTTGGCGTGCGTGGTGCGGGCGTTCTCCCGAGCGCGCGCAAAAATGCCACGCCGCGCCGCTTTTGCCCCGGCGCGGTTGCGCGGCGGCGGGCGGGCCCCTACATCGGAAGAAACCGGGCCGTTGGGGCCCGAACGATGGAGCTTTGATGCTGGAGATTGCGGGCAACCGCTAGTTCCGCCACGGCGGAGCGCCAGAGCCGAGACACCGTCCGCGCGTTGGCCGGAGGGTGCGATGCTTTGCGATTCATCTCCGAGACATCTCCATGAACATCTCGAAACACGAACAGCGCGTGCTGCACGCGCTGGCACAGGGCGGCGCGATTCAGTTCGAACGCGCCGAGAACGGCAAGGTCTTTGACGTAACCTGCTTCACCCGCGACGGTCATGTGCTGACCGATTGCACGCTGCCGGTCTTCGACCGTCTGCGCAAACGCCGGCTGATCCGGTCGCAGGGCGGACGGCCCTACCGCATCACGCGGGCCGGGCTGGAAAGCGTGCGCGCCCAGCTCGACAACCGATGAGCGGTGTGGGGGCTGCGCTTACAGCAGCCCCCAGAACCGGGCGATCTCGCGCACCGCGCAGATCTCGCCCTCGTTCATATAGGCGCCCTCCGCGATCCCACAGGCGGGCGCGCTATCCTCATCGACCGGCACCGCATGGGGCAGGGTCGGCAGATCCCAGGTCTCGACCCGGACCACGCCCTGGGCGTCGAGATAGCGTTTGCGGGTGGCGCCCGCGATGGTGTCCTCGGCATCCGGAGCCTCTGGGTCGAGGCCCTGTACCGCCGTCCATTGATCGGCCAGCTCTTCCAGATTGCCGGGATCGACGGTTTCGTCCGCGTCGCCCTGCCAGATCGACACGCGCGGCCAGAGCGCCGGGTCGGCCTCCAGCGCCGCCAGCAGATCGCTGTCGAGCTTCTCCGTCACATAGCCCGCCCAGTCGCGCGGGGCGCGGTCCACGGTCGGGAACCAGGATTTCACGCCGCAGGCATAGCTGGCATCCGCGCCATCGAGATAAGGATTCATCCGCGACCAGCGCAGGCTGTACCACCAGCCGTCCCAGGAGGAACGCTGGCGGTTGCAGTCATAGGGCAACCCGGCAACGATGGCGCCGCCTGCAAAAAGGTCGGGATAGTTGGCCAGCAATGCCGCCGACATGGCGCCGCCGGCGGAAAGGCCCATGACAAAGACCTGCTCCGGGTCGGCGGCGCCGCTGTCGAGCAGGGAGGCGATCATGCTGTGGATCGAGGCGCTTTCGCCATCACCCGGACGGTTGTCGCGCTCGTCATACCAGCGAAAGCACTTGTGCGGCTGGTTGTCGTCATTCTGTTCGGGAAAAAGCAGCAGCAGCCCCTGCGCATCGGCCAGCGCGGTAAGGCCGGTTTCGTCGTCGAAACTGTCGGCGCTCATGGTGCAGCCATGCAGCGCGACGACAAGGGGCAGGGCGCCGTCATGGCCCTCGGGGCGGTAGAGCAGCATGGTCAGATCGCCGGGATTGTCGCCGAATGTCGCCACGCGTTCCAGTGCTGGGGCGGCGGTGGGCAGCAGGAGGCTTAATAGCAGGGCGAGACGGGGCAGGATCGGGAGGGGCATGGCGCGCCTTATGTGAAATGACTTGGGACTATGGGAGAACTATGGGGTGATGCTCTCATAGGTTGCGCGAGTTGGGTAGGGTTGGTTGTTCTGGGTCAGACGCGTTCGGAAGGACTGCGGAAGAAACGGGCAGGGCAAGGTACAACGCCTGCGTCAATCCCCGCCTCCCTGGCCCGGCGCCCGGGAAGCCTCGCCCCGGAGTTGATCCGGGGCCTCGTCGCTTGATCCGGCGGAGATTTCTGTCTTGGTTCAAACCCCGCGCTCGTGGCCCGGAAGCAAGGGTGTAGCCCGCCTCTCACACATCGCTATGCCATGTGTTGCCGGCAGGCGTTTGCTTGCAAACGCCGAGAGGCGGGCCCAGCGTCATGTCGAAGGCATGCCTCCGGCATGACCCGTTCGGGCGGGCTGCCGCTTTGGTGACATTGGCGCATAGCTAAGAGGTGTTTCGGATCTGGCCGGGATAAATCAAGGGATTCTGAGGGGGCGATGGCAGCCCACGGGCAGCCGCCGGGCCCGGCTTGCGTTGCGCTTGTGGCAGTACCCACGATGTGTTCGCAACGCATTGTTCGACACAAACAAAAGCGCCGCGCCGGTTTGGGGCCGGCGCGGCGAGGGCTGACGGCTCAGGAGGGAAGACAGCCCGTCAGGACTGGAGCCGCCAGGGTTCGTTTGTCTCGAGATAGGCTTCCTGTTCCGGCGTCAGGTCGATGCAATCGTAGCCGGTGACCATCGGCGCCACATGCTGGCGGAAGCCGTGTCCCACGGTCAGCAGATAGACATGCACCACCACGAAGGAGGCGATGACCCAGGCCGCCAGCACATGCAGGTTGGCGATCACCGTCAGCCACAGCGTGGCGTTCGGCACCTCCTCCCAGAAATTATAGGTCAGATAGAGGATGCCGGTGATCCAGATCGCCGGGAAGACGAAGATCTTCAGCCCGAAATAGGTGATCGCCTGAAGCGGGTTGTGCTTGCGCCAGAGCAGCTTGTGATAGGGGTGTTTCTCGCCCTTGAAGATGCCCCAGGCGTAGAACCGCGCCACCTTGGTCATGCCGCGCATCTTGGGGATGAACTGCCGCCAGGTGCCGGTGGTGAACAGCCAGAAGGTGGCGAAGATCCAGACACACAGCAGCACCAGCGCCGCGATCGTGTGCAGCATCACCGCGGGCCCGAAGGGCAGGATGGCATGCACCCCGTTCAGCCCCATGCCGGTGAAGAGCAGCAGAAAGATCAGCGCCATCTGCGTCCAGTGCCAGAGCCGTTCGAAGCGGGGGTAGACCTTGACCATACGGCTGGACATCAATGCTCTCCTTTCCGGCTGAAGACCCGCAGCAGCCCGTGGCCCAGAACCCCCAGCAGCGCGAGCGCAAAGAGGATCTTGCCCAGCAGCCCCACCATGGCGCTGCCGCCGGTGCCGGGCATGAAGACGCCGGCGATATTGGCCAGACGCCCGTCCTCGGCATGGCAGGACCGGCAGTCGAGCGCTTCGGAGGCGGGGGCGACCATATGGGTGGTGGGCCAGTACATATAGGTGTCGATGAACCCGTATTCGCCGGAGTAGTCCTTCCCGGCGGCCTTCATGCCAGCGGCAATGGCCTTGCCCCAGTCGAGATTGGTCCAGAGCGCGGTGTCGGTATCCGGCCCCCAGACATGGGAATAGACCAGCGTATCGTTGACCGAGTCGTAAGCCTGACGACCTTCCATCTTCTTGAAGGGCCAGATCCGCGACTTGCCGTCATGGGCGTCGCCCGTGATCTCGTTGATGCCCACAGGCTGCGTCGGGTCGATCTTGCCGCCCTGCGCGGCGGAGGCATAGCTCACCTGACCGTCGAACCATTCGTAGATCGGCTGCGCCTCTTCCTCCCAGCGGAAGTTGCCCTTGATGGACAGATAGGTGTGCAGATGCGTGCCGTCGGACTGGACGAACTCCTCTTCCGAATAGGCGTTGCCCTCGGCATCGCGCTTGCCGGCGGTCGACCAGTCCCACCAGGTCTTGGTGGCGACGCCGCCCTTGGCCATGGTGGGGATGTGGCAGGTCTGGCAAGCGACCACATCGGTGTGGTCGTTGAGCTTCATGCCCTTGATATTGACCGGATGCGGCTCGGTGCCGTGGCAGCTTTCGCAGGTGGCGACGTCCCGGCGCTCGCCCGGCTTGCCGGTGCCCTCGGGGTCGGTGGCATGTACGTCATAGCGCGAGCCCGCCCATTGGTGTTTCTCGGTGACGTGGCAATCGGTGCAGACCATATTGGCGCCGTCGGGCGACATATGCACATCCGTATGGACGTCCGGCATCACCAGCGCCGAGCTGAGATCGCCGTGTTTCACATTGTCGCCGCCGCCGCCGTAAAAGTGGCACTGGCCGCAATTCTCGCGCCCCGGCATGCCCACCGACATGGCGGCTTTCGACAGATCCACCGCCCAGGCATCGGCGCCGGTGATGGTCTTGCCCTTGGCCTCCATCGGCGGGTGGCCCGCGCCGGTGGCGAGCTTGGTGTACTGGCCGGAGCGGTCGTGGCAGACGAGGCAATCCACCGCCGTGCTTTGCTGTGGCGGGGGCTGGTTCATGTCGTCCCAGCCATAGCCCGCGTGGCACGAGGTGCAGCGCGGCTCGTTGCCCACCACATTGCCGCAGAAGGCGTTGATGACGTTGCGCTTGCCCAGAAGCTGGCCGGTCTTGGGGTTCTCGAACTCCCAGTTGAAATGGATCGAGTGCATCACCTGGTCGTCGGCCTCGGTGTGGCACGAGAGGCAGGCCTCGGTGACCTCGGGGCCGGAGGTGAAGGTCTTTTGCAGGATCTCGAATTTCGAGTGATCCGCCGTGCTGTTCGATCCGGGGATCTCCGGCGCGGTGGATTGCTGCGCGGAGACAGAGCCCGCAACACAGGCCAGAATAAGGGGCAGGGCTGTCAAGACGCGCCGCATGGTCTCCTCCCGTCGCGCTGAATGGTATTCACGACATGGAATAAGACGGAGGGGAGGGCGGGCTTTGATCTATCTCAAACTAAGCATATCTACCCGGGTAAAACGAAAGAATATTTTCTGCACATCTTTCACGGGTGGCATTTGCGCCTTCAGACTCGTGGTACAGGGCGTTCTCCCGGTGAGCAGGCGTTGCCTGCCAGTTGCCTGTCCCGGCGCGTGACAGGCTGTCAGGAGGCTTGCCGGACCTCTTCGACCCTGGGCTTCTCTCCCGGCCGTTCGGGCGGATAGACCAGCCCCGCCGAGATCACCAGCTTGGCGGCTTCCTCGATGGACATATCCAGCTCGATCACGTCTTCCTGCGGAAAGAACAGCAGAAACCCGGAGGTGGGGTTCGGTGTCGTCGGCACGAAGACCGAGATCAGCTCGCCCATGGTTTCCGCGCGCCGCGCGACCTCGCCCCGGGCCTGGGTCGAGATAAAGCCCACGGCCCAGATGCCCTTGCGCGGGTATTGCACCAGACAGGCCTTTTCGAAGCTGCGTTCTGATTGCGCAAACACCGTCTCGGCGATCTGCTTGATGCCGGAATAGATCGACCGAACCACCGGCGTGCGTTCGACCAGGCTTTCGGCAAAGCGGATCAGCGACCGCCCGATGAGCCCCTTGGCAACCCAGCCCACCACGATGGTGAAGATCAGGAAAAAGATCACCCCGACGCCGCGGAGGTTGATGCCGATATATTCCTCGGGGTTGAACCGCGCGGGGATCAGCGGCAGCACAAAGCCATCGACCCAGCCGAACAGCGTCCAGATCAGCCAGATGGTCAGCCCCACCGGGGTGATCACCACCAGCCCGGTCAGAAAGCTCGCGCGCAGCGAGGCCAGCAGACCGGGCCTGCGCGGTTTGTCGTCGAAGGGCGTGTTCATCTGGATCCCGGAGCGCGTTGACTGCCATTGAACCTAGGTATTCGCACACATCTCTACAATGGCGCCGCCGCGCCGCAAGCTCAATCGCGGGGCAGGGCGCTCATTTCCTTGGCGATCTGCGCGCCAAGCCGCGCGTTGTTCAGCACCAGGGCGATATTGGCCTCCAGAGACCGGCCCTCGGTCAGCTCGAAGATGCGTTGCAGCAGATAGGGCGTGAGCTGTTTTCCGCGGATGCCGTGGGTTTCGGCATCCTCGGTGGCGCGGGCGATCACCGGCGCCAGAATCTCGCGGGCGATTTCAGCCTCCACGGGGATCGGGTTGGCGACAAGCTGGCCGCCGGGCAGCGCCAGCGCGGCGCGCATCCGCGCCGCCCGGGCGATCGCTTGCGGCGTATCCATGCGCAGCGGCGCGCGCAGCCCGGCCTCGCGCGACCAGAAGGCGGGAAGCTGATCCTGCCCGTAGGCGATGACCGGCACGCCCAGCGTTTCCAGCACCTCCAGCGTCTTCGGCAGGTCGAGGATCGCCTTGGCCCCGGCGCAGACCACGGTGACCGGCGTCTGCGCCAGTTCCTGAAGGTCGGCGGAGATGTCGAAGCTGCTTTCGGCACCGCGATGCACGCCGCCGATGCCGCCGGTGGCAAAGGTTTCGATCCCGGCGCGGGCGGCGGCGATCATCGTCGCGGCCACGGTGGTGGCGCCGGTGCCGCCCTGGGCCATGCAGACCGCCAGATCGGCACGGCTCAGCTTGGCGACGCCGCGCGCCTGGGCCAGCGCCTCGAGCTGGGCATCGTCGAGCCCGACGCAGAGCCGGCCGTCGAGCACCGCGATGGTCGCGGGCACGGCGCCTTCGGTGCGCACCGTGTCCTCGACCCGCCGGGCCATCTCGAGGTTTTGCGGCCAGGGCATCCCATGGGTGATGATGGTCGATTCCAGCGCCACCACGGGGGCGCCCCGGGCAAGCGCGTCTGCAACCGGGCCGGACAGGGTCAGAAGGCTCATGAGGCGATGTCTCCGGAAACATAGGCGGCGGCGGCGTCCAGCGCGAGGGTCAGCGCCTGGGCACGATCCGCGCCGCGCAGCTCGGCCACGATATGCGCGGCCATGAAAGTGTCGCCCGCGCCGGTGACGCGGGTCACCAGCACTTCGGGCGGGCGCTCGGCGACCAGCCCCTCGGGGCTGGCATCGCAGGCGGCATCGCCGCCATCGGTGACGACGGCGCGCGCGGCGCCGCGCTCGACCAGCCGTGCGGCGGCCTGCGGCGCGCTGTCGAACTGCGCCTGGCACAGCAGCCCGGCCTCTTCGAGATTGACATAGAGCACGCCGCGTTTCGCCCGCAGGAAAGGCAGCAGCCGCTCGGCCTTGCCGGGGCTCGCCGGGGCGATGCGCAGATCGGCAGCGGCAAAGGCCGGATCGCGCGCGATCTCGTCCAGAAGCGCCTCGGTCAGATTGCCGTCAAGCGCGATGGCGCCGGGGTAGGGACGGTCCGCCGCGCCCAGCGTGCCATCGGTCAGCGCCCGGAAGATCCGCGCCCCCGCGCGCTCCAGAGAATGCGCATCGGCGATGGCGGCGATGAGCCCGTTGGCGCCCTCGACGGCCATGTAGCGGTCGGTCGGCAGATCGTCCGAGCGGTAGACGAAGCGCGTGTCGCAGCCAAGCTGCGCGCAGGCGTCGATGAGCTCGTTGCCTTCGCGGTCGCGGCCCACGGCGCTGAGCAGCGCCGGGTTCAGGCCGAAGCGGGCCAGGGTCATGGCGATGTTCAGCGCCACGCCGCCGGGCAGCCGGGTGATCCGTCCAGGCACGTCCGAGCCCTGACGCATGTGGCTGGCCGAACGTCCGATCACGTCCCAGAGCACGGAGCCGATGCAGAGAATATCCGGTGTGTCATCCATGCTCGTTTTGTGGCCGAGCCGCGCGCATGGAGCAAGGGCCGAGACACATTCCGTTGCGCCGCGCAGACAATTCTCCCGAACGGCGCGGATTGGGCCGGAGCTCTGGATGATGCGTGGCGGTTTTCCGTTTGAAATCAGAAGCTCCCGGGCCGTGCGTGAGGGTACGGATGAGCTGGCGCAAGCCGACATTCGGGCCGCTGCGCGAGGCGGTGTTCGGGCGACGGCTGCGCCGCACAGCGGAACGCGCTGAAAACAGAGGAGTTTCGATGCCCGGGAGTGTGTGGCGCCAAACCGGCACAAACGCTCTGGATGGGCGTTCCGAGGCTGGATGCAGGGCGCGCGGTGTCCTCGGGTATGGAAGTCTTATAATCAGTATTATGTAAATAAATGGGGCATACAAAGAAGCAAGAATACCCCATCAACCCTTTGACCTTCGGCAACTTTCCGGGCAGCGTTGCGGCATGAGCCGCAGGATCCCCCGCAAACTGCTATTGACCGTTCTGGTGCTCGCGCTGCTGGGCGCGGCGTTTTTCGCGCTGAAATCCGTGCGCCGCGCGGTCTATTGGGCCGATCCGGCGCATGCGCGTCAGGCGCCCGAGGGCTGGATGACGCTCGGTTATGTCGAGCGCTCCTATCGCCTGCCGCCGCACAGCCTCGGGCCTTTGCTCGGCATCGCGTCCGGATCCGGCGCCGGCCGTCGCAGCCTGGCCGATCTGGCCGAGGCGCGCGGTCAGAGCCTCGACGATTTCCTCGCCGATCTCACCGCGGCGCTGGACAGCGCCAGATGAGCGAGACGCTGCTTGCCGCGTTGCCGTCGCTCGGCCTGCCGGTGCTTGCGCTGGTGATCTCGCTCGGCGCGCTCGGCGTGCCGATGATGCCCGCGTCGCTGATGCTGCTGGTCTCGGGCACGCTGGTCGCCGCCGGCGATCTGCCGCTGCTGCCCACCGCCGCCACGGCGCTCACCGCCGCGCTGCTGTCGGACAATCTGGGCTATGCGCTTGGCCGTGGCGCGCGTGGCCGCGTGCTCGACCGCCGCGGCGCGGTGCTGGATCAGGCGCATCGGCTGCTGCGCCGGCGCGGCGATGTGGCGGTGTTTCTGAGCCGTTGGCTGTTTGCGCCGCTCGGGCCGCCGATGAACCTGCTGGCCGGCGCCGCCGAGATGCGCTGGCGGCGGTTTCTGCTCTGGGATCTGGCGGGCGAAATCGTCTGGGTCTCGGGCTATATGGCGCTTGGCGCCAGCTTCGCGCCCTTCGTGCCGCAGATCGCCGACATGGCCGGCAATCTCACCGCGCTGCTGGCCTGTCTCGCGGTGGCCTGGCTGGCGCTGATGTTGCTGCGCCGCGCGCCAAAGCGGCGCAGCCGGTGAAAAGCCGCGCTGCATTCTGGACAAGCGGCGCGTTCAGGCGGTAACTGTTGCCATTCTTCTGGAGGTCTTTGGTATGCCCGGGTTCCTGATCCTCAATGGACCGAACCTCAATCTGCTGGGAACGCGACAGCCCGAGGTGTATGGCTGCACGACGCTGGCCGACATCGAGGCGATGTGCCGGGACCACGGCGCCCGCACCGGCGTGCGCGTGGAATTCGCGCAAAGCAACCATGAAGGCGCGCTTGTGGATGCGATCCATGACACGCGCGGCCGGCTCGACGGGCTGATCCTGAACGCCGGCGCCTATACGCACACCTCCATCGCGCTCATGGATGCCATCAGCTCGGCCGAGATCCCCACGGTCGAGCTGCATCTCTCCAATGTCCACGCCCGCGAGGCGTTTCGCCATCAGAGCTATATCGCCAAGGTGGCGGTCGGCGTGATCTGCGGCTTTGGCGCGCGCGGCTACACGCTGGCCATGGACGCGCTGCAAAGCCATCTGGAGGCCCGGTCATGACGCTGACAATGCAGGACCGCTGTCGCTATCTCACCGAGATGACCAATGCCGCCAGCGTCGAGGAGCTCTGGGCGATGCATGTCGAGCGCATGGCTGGCTATGGGTTCGACCGGCTGCTCTATGGGTTCACGCGCTACCGCACGCCGAATTCTCTGGGCGATCCCAATGATTTCGTGCTGCTGACCAACCACAAATCCGACTATACGGATGTGTTTGTCGGAGACGGTCTTTATCACCACGCACCGATGGTCCGCTGGGCGCTGGAAAACGAAGGCGCCTGCTCGTGGCGGGTGCTGGGCGAGATGATGGCCCAGGGCAATGTCACCGAGGCCGAGCGCCGGGTGATCGAGTTCAACCTCGGCAAAGGCGTGTCGGCGGGCTATTCGATCAGCTTCCGGTCGGTGTCGAGCCGGGCCAAGGGGGCGATCGCGCTCACCGCGCGACCGGGGCTGCCGCAGGACGAGGTCGATGCCATGTGGGCAGAGCACGGCAACGACATCGTTCTGATGAACAACGTGCTGCATCTCAAGATCCTCACCCTGCCCTATGTGCCGCCGAACCAGTCGCTGACCAAGCGCCAGCGCGAGGCGCTGGAATGGGTCGGCGACGGCAAGACCATGCAGGACATCGCCGCGATCATGGGGCTGACCCAGGCCACCATCGAAAAACACCTGCGGCTGGCGCGTGAGGCGCTGAATGTCGAGACCACGGCGCAGGCTGTGGCCAAGGCGGCGTTCCAGAACCAGATGTTCGTGATCGACATCTGAGCGCTCTGAGAAATTCCGGTTTTGAGATGTGAACCGTGCGGTCGAGTCGTTTGTACTGCTACGTTTTTCGGCACAGAACTGCTACGTTTTTCGGCACAGAACGGCGCGCGATTTCAAATTGCTTCCGCTTCGATTTGGGAATGCTGAAACTATGACCGCCCGGCACCGGTTTTTCATGAAAAACAAACGGGTCCGGAATACCCCACTTTCATGACGCGGCGTTAATTGTCACTGTGACGGCGTTCCGTGAGTGGTGGCTTTAGCCATGGAACATGAGGGCGCATCCCCTGCGATTTCGGGGGCTCTGGGTTCTCCCGGTGCAAGCCGGAGTCGGGCCGGGACCAGGCAATTTTCGCGTGGACCGGCTCGGCATCCCCCTGCCCCGGACCTCTGGCATCATCCCCAATATCGCCGGGGGCCGGAAAGGGAAACGGAGCCGCCCCATGAGGGCGGCTCCGTCGCTGTTTCGGATCGGATGTGTCGCGCGGGCGATCAGCCCTGGGCGGCCTTGGCCACCTCGGCGGCGAAATCCTCTTCCTTCTTCTCGATGCCTTCGCCGACCTGCATGCGGACAAAGCCCACGATGGTCGCGCCGGCCTCTTTCGCGGCCTGCTCGACGGTCACGTCGGGGTTGATCACGAACTGCTGGCCCAGCAGGGTCACTTCGGCGAGGAATTTCTTCATGCGGCCGACGATCATCTTCTCGATGACCGCGTCGGGCTTTCCGGATTCCTTGGCGATGTCGATCTGGATCTGACGCTCTTTCTCGACCACGGCCGGGTCGAGATCGGCTTCGGAGAGCGACGCCGGGTTGGCGGCGGCGATGTGCATCGCGACCTGCTTGCCGAACGCCTCGTCACCGCCGTTCAGCGCAACCAGCACGCCGATCTGGCCCAGACCGGGCGCGGCAGCGTTGTGCACATAGGTGGCGACGGTCTCGCCCTCGACCTTGGCCATCCGGCGCAGGGTCATGTTCTCGCCGATCTTGGCGATCTTGTCGGTGATGACCTCGGAGACCTTCTTGCCGCCCAGATCGGCATCGGCCAGCGCCTCGACGCTGTCCACACCGGTTGCGGTCTTGGCGATGCCGGCCACCATCTCCTGGAATTCGGCGTTCTTGGCGACGAAGTCGGTCTCGGCGTTCACCTCGACGGCGACGCCGGTGCCACCGGCCACTTCGACGGCCACGAGGCCCTCGGCGGCGGTGCGGCCCGATTTCTTCGCGGCCTTGGCCAGACCCTTGGTGCGCAGCCAGTCGATGGCGGCTTCCATGTCGCCGTCGGTCTCGGTCAGCGCCTTCTTGGCATCCATCATGCCTGCGCCGGTCATTTCGCGCAGTTCTTTCACCTGTGCAGCAGTGATCGCCATGTGCTTGGCTCCCTCTCGAATGGTCGTATGCGGCCGGCCCTGCCCCGGGCCAGACCGCTCATGTCATGTCTGCGTGACGCTTTCGCGACAGCGGCGCGGATCGGGCACGCCCGGCCGGAGCCGGGAGACCCGTCCGGCTCAGCCCTGCTGGGCGTCGGCCAGAAGCTCTTCGGCGGGGGCGTCTTCCAGAGCGCCCAGATCGACGCCGGCAGCTTCCATCTGGCCGGTCATGCCGTCCAGCGCGGCGCGGCTGACGAGATCGCAGTAGAGCGAGATGGCGCGGGCGGCGTCATCGTTGCCGGGGATGATGTAATCCACACCCTCGGGCGAGCAGTTGGTATCGACCACGGCCACGACCGGGATGCCCAGCTTCTTGGCTTCGGCGATGGCGAGCTGCTCTTTCTTCACGTCGATGATGAAGAGCATGTCGGGCAGGCCGCCCATTTCGCGGATGCCGCCCAGCGAGGCTTGCAGTTTGGTCTGCTCGCGCTCCATGCCCAGGCGCTCTTTCTTGGTGAGGCCCTCGGCACCGGATTCCATCTGCTCGTCGATTGCCTTGAGGCGGTTGATCGACTGCGAAACGGTCTGCCAGTTGGTCAGCGTGCCACCCAGCCAGCGGTGGTTCATGTAGTACTGCGCGCATTTCTCGGCGGCTTCGGCAACGGGGCCCGCGGCCTGACGCTTGGTGCCGACGAAGAGCACGCGGCCGCCCTTGGCAACCACGTCGCGGATCGCGTTCAGAGCCGCGTCGAGCATCGGCACGGTCTGGGTCAGGTCGAAGATGTGGATGCCGTTGCGGGCGCCGTAGATGAACTCGCCCATACGGGGGTTCCAGCGCTGCGTCTGGTGGCCGAAGTGAACGCCGGCCTCAAGCAGCTGGCGCATGGTGAACTCGGGAAGAGCCATGTCCTATATCCTTTCCGGTTTCATATCCTCGGCGGGGGCTCATCCCGTGCTCGGGACAACCGGTGGACGCGATGGGGATGTCTCCCCCAAAGGCCCGACCCCGCCTGCGGGGTTCAGTGGCGCGGCATATAGGGGCAAAGCGCGCCGGGCGCAACCCCTCAGGCGCTTTCTCTGGACAGCGGGCGGGTTTGCGGCGCATTCTGCCGCGAAACCGCAAGGAGAGTGTTTTGTCCGACCTGACTTCCATCCGGGGCGTCGGTCCCGTTCTGGCGATGAAGATGCGCGAGATGGGGATCGAGAGCGTGGCCGATCTGGCCGGCGCGGTCCCCGAGAGCCTGACCGCCCTGCCCCGCGTCCAGATCCTGCGCGCGCGCATGCTGATCGCCGCAGCGGAAGAGATCCTGCGCGGGATAGAAGAGGCTTCGGGAACCGATGCCCCGGCGGTGGACGCGGCGCCGGAGGCGGCGGCGGACATGCCCGCGCCCGAGACCGAGGCTCCGGAGGAAGAGGCGCCGAAAGGGAAACAGGACAAGCCCAAGGGCAAGAAGGCCAAGAAGAAAACCAAGAGCGACAAGCCGAAGAAAAAGGGCAAGGACAAGAAGGCATCCGCCAAAGCCGCGAAAACGGCGGCAAAGTCGCAGAAAAAGACGGTGAAGGGCAAAAAGTCCAAGGGCGGTAAAAAGAAAAACCCCTCCAAGAGCTGACCCCGCCCCGGATCAAGTCCGGGGTGTCCCGGCCACTCTGGCCGAGGCCCCGGGTCAGGTCCGGGTATCGTAGGGTGGGCAATTTGCCCACCGCACCGGACGGCCAAACCGATCCTTCCCGGGCTCCGCCCGTGACCGCCTCAAACGCTCCACCGGAGCGTTTGCCGGAGCCACAGGCGCCGGTGTTCGGCGGTCACCCCAGCGCGTAGCCCGCGCCGCGCACGGTGCGCAGCGGATCCTCGCCGCCATGCACGCCAAGCGCCTTGCGCAGCCGCCCGATATGCACATCGACCGTCCGCGTATCCACATAGATGTCACGGCCCCAGACACGGTCGAGCAATTGCTCGCGCGACCAGACGCGGCCCGGCTTTTCCATGAAGGTCGACAGCAGCCGGAACTCGGTGGGCCCGAGCTTCAGCTCCTGCCCGTCGCGGGTGACGCGATGGGTTTCGGCGTCCAGAACGATGTCCTGATACTCCAGTCGCAGACCCGCCGCCGCCGGGCGCGCGCGGCGCAGCTGCGCCCGCACCCGCGCCATCAGCTCGCGCAGCGAATAGGGTTTCACGACGTAATCGTCGGCCCCGGTCTCGAGCCCGCGCACCCGGTCCACCTCTTCCGAGCGGGCCGAAAGCATGATGACCGGCACGCCGCGCGTGCCGGGGCGGGTCTTGATCTGGCGGCAAACCTCGATGCCCGAGAGATTGGGCAGCATCCAGTCGAGCACGATGACGTCGGGCGCTTCCTCGTCCATCATGACGAGCGCTTCCTCGCCATTGCCTGCGGCGGCGACGCGAAAGCCTTCTGCTTCGAGATTGTAGCGCAGCACTTCGCGCTGCGCCGCTTCGTCCTCGACGACCAGAACGGTGGGCTGATCGGCCGGCATGCACTTACTCCAGTTCGATGTCCGCGCTCAGCGCCGGGTCCGACGAGGTGCGGTCTTCCTTGATCCGCGCTTCCTCGGGTTTCTTGCCCGAGGCCAGGAACACCACCTGCTCGGCGATCGAGGTCACATGATCGCCCATGCGCTCGATATTCTTGGCGATGAAATGCAGATGCATGCAAGAGGTGATGTTGCGCGGGTCTTCCAGCATGAAGGTGAGGAATTCGCGGAACAGCGTGTTGTACATCTGGTCGACGTCGCGGTCGCGGTCGATCACGTCCAGCGCCAGCGCCTCGTCGCGCTTGATATAGGCGTCGAGCGCGTCCTTGAGCATCAGTTCCACGTCGCGCGCCATGCGGCGCAGCGCGCTGGTCGAGCCGTTGATCTGCGTCATCTGCGCCAGCACCGTGGTGCGCTTGGCGAGGTTCTTGGACAGATCGCCGATGCGCTCCAGATTGGCGGACATGCGCATCACCGAGAGCACCACGCGCAGGTCGGAGGCGGTGGGCGCGCGCAGCGCGATGAGGCGCGCGGCCTCTTCGTTCAGCACCTCGTCCATCTCGTCGATGAGCTTGTCGCCCTTGCGGACCTGCTCGGCCAGCTCCTCGTCGCGGGTCTCCAGCGACTTGGCGGAATCGTGGATGGCCACTTCGACCAGCCCGCCCATCTTGAGAATCTGCGCCTGGATTCCTTCCAGATCGCGGTCGAAGGCGGAGGCGATATGTTGCTTCAGATCACTCATGAGACTTATCCGATCCGTCCGGTGATATAGGACTCGGTGCGCGGGTCCACGGGGTTGGTGAAGATCTGGCTGGTCTCGCCGTATTCGACGAGATTGCCGAGATGGAAGAAGGCGGTCTTCTGGCTGACCCGCGCGGCCTGCTGCATCGAGTGGGTCACGATGACCACCGAATACTGGCTGCGCAGCTCGTCGATCAGTTCCTCGACCTGGGCGGTGGCGATGGGGTCGAGCGCCGAGCAGGGCTCGTCCATCAGCAGTACCTCGGGTTCGGTGGCCACGGCGCGCGCGATGCACAGGCGCTGCTGCTGGCCGCCCGACAGGCCGGTGCCCGGCTTGTCGAGACGGTCCTTGACCTCGTCCCAGATCGCGCCGCGGCGCAGGGCCTTCTCGACGATCTCGTCGAGGTCGGCCTTGTTCTTGGCAAGCCCGTGGATCTTGGGGCCGTAGGCGACGTTGTCGTAGATCGACTTGGGGAACGGGTTCGGCTTCTGGAACACCATGCCCACCTTGGCGCGAAGCTGCACCGGATCGACGCGCTTGTCGTAGATGTCCTCGCCGTCGAGCTGGATCAACCCCTCGACGCGGCAGACGTCGATGGTGTCGTTCATCCGGTTCAGGCAGCGCAGAAAGGTGGATTTGCCGCAGCCCGACGGGCCGATGAAGGCGGTCACGGTCTTGTCGAGGATATCGACCGAGACGTCCTTGATGGCGTGGGTGTCGCCATAATAGACCTGAACGTCCTTTGCGGCGATCTTGGTTGCGTTGGCTTCCACGTCGGTCTTCCTCAGAGGTGCGTCATACATGGGTTCTGTCCCCTTATCGAGCTTTGCGTCCATCGTTACCACCGCCGTTCGAATTTGCGGCGCAGAATGATGGCGATCACATTCATGGCGAGCAGGAAGACCAGCAGGATGATGATCCCGCCCCAGGCCCGCTCGTAATAGGCGGGGTCGGCCCGCTTGGCCCATTCGTAGATCTGCGCGGGCATCGCCGAGTTCGGCGACATGAAGCCCGCGACGACCCCGTCGGGATAGTTGGTGGCGATATAGCCCACCATGCCGATCAGCAGCAGCGGCGCGGTTTCGCCAAGCGCCTGCGCCAGACCAATGATCGTGCCGGTCAGGATGCCCGGCATGGCCAGCGGCAGGACGTGGTGGAACGTGGCCTGCATCTTGGAGGCGCCGACCCCCAGAGCCGCGTCGCGGATCGACGGCGGCACCGCCTTGAGCGAGGCGCGGGTCGAGATGATGATCGTCGGCAGGGTCATCAGCGTGAGCACGAGGCCGCCGACCAGCGGCGCCGATTGCGGCAGATGCGCGAACTGGATGAACACCGCGAGGCCGAGGATACCGAAGACGATCGACGGCACGGCGGCAAGGTTCGAGATGTTCACCTCGATGAAATCGGTGAACCAGTTCTTGGCGGCGAATTCCTCGAGATAGATCGAGGCGGCCACACCGATGGGCAGCGCCAGCAGCAGCACCACCAGCATCATGAACAGCGAGCCCAGCATCGAGACGCCCAGCCCGGCCTGTTCGGCGCGGCTTTCCGAGGCGTCGGAGCCGAAGATGAAATCGGTGTTGAAGCCTTTGTGCACGATGCCGGCTTCGCGCAGCGCGTCGGTGAGATCGAGGTGGCCCGCGTCGATGTTCTTGTCTTCGGCGATGCTCTCGCGGCTCACGCGGTCCTTGAGATAACCGTCCACGCGGCTGGCGGCGAGGATCTTGAAATCCACCGTGTCGCCGATGCGGTCGGGATGGGCGATCACCCAGTCGCGCACCTGTGCGGCGGCGGAGGCCGAGATCAGCGCCTTCATGTCACCGGCTTTGGTGTAGTCGGTGGCGATGCCCTCGTTCTGCACCTGCTGCCAGAGCGCGGCCTGGATCAGCGGTGTGTAGCCGAAAGTCGAGACCTTCTTGATGTCATCGACATTGCGGTTGCCCTGTTTGTCGAGCTTGGCGGGGTCGAGATAGACCGGCACTTCGATAAAGGTCTGCTGGAAGGCGCCGATGCCGTTCGAGACGATCGCGGTCAGCAGCACGACCAGGAAGAAGATGCCGGCGCCGATGGCCGCGAGCCCGTAGATGCGGAACCGTGCCTCCGAGGCGTTGCGGCGTTTGGTGCGGGCGTCCGAAGCCACGAGGCTCGATCCGTTGCCGCCGCCCTGATAGGTCGCGTCGGTCATTCGTACTGCTCCCGGTATTTGCGCACGATGTAGAGCGCGAAGATATTGAGCCCCAGCGTCAGGACAAAGAGGGTCATGCCGAGGGCGAAGGCCACCAGCGCCTCGGGCGAGGCGAAGTCGGCGTCGCCCGTGAGCTGGCTGACGATCTTGGCGGTCACGGTGGTCATCGCGTCGAAGGGATTGAGCGACAGGCGGGCCGCGGCCCCTGCCCCCAGCACCACGATCATCGTCTCGCCGATGGCGCGCGACGCCGCCAGCAGGATAGCGCCGACGATGCCCGGCAGGGCTGCGGGCAGGATCACCTGCTTGATGGTTTCGGACTGGGTGGCGCCCAGGCCGTAGGAGCCATCGCGCAGCGACTGCGGCACGGCGTTGATGATGTCATCCGACAGCGAGCTGACGAAGGGAATGAGCATGATGCCCATGACCAGCCCGGCGGTCATCACGGCGGTGCCCGCCTGCATCCAGTTCAGCCCGTCGCGGCCGAAGACCGACAGCAGCAGCGGGCCGACGGTCAGCAGCGCGAAGAGACCGTAGACGATGGTCGGGATGCCAGCCAGCACCTCGAGCAGCGGCTTGGCCACCGCGCGCATCTTGGAGCCCGCGTATTCCGACAGGTAGACGGCGGCAAAAAGGCCGATCGGCACCGCCACGATCAGCGCGATGAGCGAGATGTAGAACGTGCCCCAGAGCAGCGGCCAGATGCCCAGCTCGGACCCGCCGCCAAAGGAGGGCGACCAGGTGAGCGAGCCGAAGAACTCGGTCGCCGGATAGATGCGGAAGAATTCGATGGTGTTGAAGATCAGCGACAGCACGATGCCGACGGTGGTCAGGATCGCCAGCGAGGCCGCCGACAGCAGGATGATGCGCACCCCGGTCTCGACGGTGTTGCGGGCGCGGAATTCGCCATGGGCCTGCTTCAGCCCCCAGGCCAGCCCGGCCAGCGCCAGCGCCAGCACGGCGATGGTCATCCAAAGATTGCCGGTGGCGTTCAGCGCGCGGTATTTCTGCGCCGCGCGCAGCACCTCGGCACTGACATTCGAGCCAAGCGCCACCCCGGCCTCGCCGAGACGGTTGCGGATGTCGGTGAACTCGGCGCGGATCGACCCGGCCTGTTCATGGGTCATGATGCCCTGCGACACGGCGGTGTCGAGCCCGTCGGCCACGCGGCGCACATCCGACATCACCAGCCCCAAGGTCGAACCCTCGGGGATGGCCTGCTCGGTGATCATGCCGCTGACCTGGCCGTTCACCACGAAGGGCTGCGCCAGAAGCCAGACGATCAGCGCGGCAAAGGCCGGCACCATCACCTTCATGGCGACGTTCCAGCCGTAATAATTGGGAAGGGAATGCGGGCGAGCTCCGCCGGCGGTGGTCACGCGCAGGCGCCCGGCGACAAAGCCGGCCGCGGCGAGCGCGAGAACGATAAGGATAAGCCAGAGAACCGGCATGGCGCCCCCCAGGGTCGTTACGGAAGAAAATGGCCTAAAAGACAGATCGGGGCGGCGAGAACCGCCGCCCCGGGCAATCGGGTCTGTCCCGATTACATGTTCGAACCCATCGGGGTCTCGTCAGCAACCATGCCCTGGGTTTCCGACAGCTCGGGGTCGGACACGAGGCCGTAGTTGGCGAGCGGGCCATCGGGGCCGGCGATCTCGTCGGAGACGAAGAACTCGGCATATTCCTTCAGGCCGGGGATCACGCCGATATGGGCCTTCTTGATGTAGAAGAACAGCGGACGCGACACCGGGTATTCGCCCGACGCGATGGACGCGGTCGAGGGGGCGATGCCCGACATGGTGGCGACTTTCAGCTTGTCGGTGTTGTTCTCGTAGAAGGCCAGGCCGAAGACGCCAACGCCGTTCGGGTTGGAGTCGATGCGGGCCAGGGTCTCGGTGTAGTCGCCGTCGATATCGACCGACTTGCCGTCGGTGCGGACCGCGATGCAGGCGTCTTCCGCGTCGTCTTCGGACATGCCCGAAGCAACCATGGCTTCCATGGCGCCGGTGATTTCGCAGCCCACGGCCAGCACTTTTTCTTCGAACACTTCACGGGTGCCGTGCTTGGTGCCCGGGATGAAGGCGGCGATTTCAACGTCCGGCAGGTCGGCGTTGAACTCGGACCATTTGGTGTAGGGGTTGTCCACGATCTCGCCGTTCACAAGCACTTTCGGTGCCAGCGCGTTATAGAGATCGGCCGGTTCAAACGCGGTGAAGGCCGGGCCGTCTTTCTGCGAGGCGAAGACGATGCCGTCATAACCGATGCGGACTTCGATGATGTCGGTCACGCCGGCGTCGGCACAGGCTTTGATTTCTTTTTCGCGGATGGCGCGCGAGGCGTTCGCGATGTCGATGGTGTTTTCGCCAACGCCTTCGCAGAAGCGCTTCAGGCCAGCCGACGAGCCGCCGGATTCCACAACCGGGGTCGGGAAGTCGAAGTTTTCGCCAAAGGCTTCGGCGACGATCGACGCATACGGCAGAACGGTCGACGAACCGGCGACCTGAACGTTGTCGCGGGCGGCGGCAGCGGAGGCCGAGACGGCGGCGATGGCCAGAGCCGAGGCGGCGAGTTTCACGGATTGCATGAGAATGCTCCTGTCACTGTTTCTGATCCCCTCCCCTCGGGGACCTCGCGGGCAGCCCTAGGCTGTGCCCGCGATGCTTTTGTGACGGTTGCGTAACAGTTTCATGACACCGCCCAGGGATGGGCAAACTCTGTCCCGGAATCGAGACAGGCACGGGAGCGCCGCCGGCCAGCGCAGCGCCCAAAAGTGGCACCCGCCATGGCTGCGCAGCCCTGTCTTTCAGGGTATTTCCAATATTTTCCGGTAGGTTATGTCGTTGTTCGGCAATGCTCGCGCGGTTCCGGACCGCTCTGCCGCCACGTCAGCGGCGGTTTGACCCGGGCGCGTGGGCCCTGTCCCCAATACGCGGGGCGCAGATCGCGTTTTTCGGCGATTCTGCGGCGGGCGCGCCCGTGATTCCCGTCATCCGGCGCGGGCGGGCGCCCTGCCCCGGTCAGGCCTGCATGGGCAGAACGACCCGAAAGGTGGCGCCTTTGCCCGGCGCGCTCTCGATCCGCAGCCGGCCGCGATGGCGGTTCACGATATGCTTGACGATGGCCAGCCCCAGACCGGTGCCGCCCATCTCGCGCGAGCGGTGGTTGTCGACGCGGTAGAAGCGTTCGGTCAGGCGCGGGATGTGCAGCGGATCGAAGCCGGGGCCGCTGTCGGCAACCGCGATCTCGACGCCCTCGCCGCGCAGCCGCGGCTGATAGCCGGGTGGCGTCAGCGAGACCCGCACCTCGGCGCCGCGCCCGGAGTATTTGACCCCGTTCTCGACCAGGTTCACCACAACCTGGCGAAGCTGGTCGGCATCGCCCGGCACTTCCAGCTCGCCCTCGGGCAGATCGGCGACCAGCCGCACCTCCGCCTCCTCGGCCAGCGGCGCCAGACCGTTCAGCACCGACCGCAGCAGCGCCGGCAGATCCACCGGCTCGGTCGGGCGCACCCGCTCGTCCGCTTCCACCCGGCTCAGCGAGAGCAGATCGCCGACCAGCCGCTCCATCCGTCCGGCCTCGCTCTCCATAATGCTCAGGAAGCGGTCGCGCGCGGCGGCATCTTCACGCGCCGGGCCCTTCAGGGTTTCGATGAACCCCAGCAGCGCGGTCAGCGGCGTGCGCAGCTCGTGGCTGACATTGGCGACGAAGTCGCGCCGCATCTGCCCCGCCTGCTCCACATGGGTGACATCCTGAAAGGTCAGCATGACGCCGGGCCCGCCCTCGAGCGCCACCGCACGGCATGAAACCTCATAGGTTGTATTTTGGCGGCCGTCATTCGTCAGGAAGCGCGTCAGCCGCGGGGCGCCGTCGCGGAACGTGCCCTCGATCGCATCGAGCAGGGTCGGCTGCCGCAGGGCGGTGATGAAGTGCCGTCCCTCAAGCCCTTCGCCCAGCAGCGCCTGGGCCTCGGTATTGGCCGCGGCAATGCGTTCATCCCAGCGGATCAGCACTGCCGGAAGGGGAACCGCCGCAACAAGCTGGCGTGAATCAGCGCGCATCGGCACCCTCCGATCCGGTGTCATATGGCGCCTTTATGCGCGACTCAGGCAATCTCATGGCAGGGCCTCCTGATGCTGCCGCAGGCTTCGCACAGGGGGAAGCTGGGAACAATACCGGGTAAAATCAGCGGATCGGAGCTGAATCGAGAACGACTCGGCAAAGTTTCGCCGAAAGTCACGCAAAAAGTTGCTAATTTTGTTAAGTATTTGTTTTTATTGAAAAACACTCTGATGCGTCAAAATTTCGCAACTTCTACCTCACTATTTATGGGGATAAACCTAAGGTTGAATTTGCGCTGCTCGCCTTAAAGGCGTAGTGCGCACGAAAATTTCACTTAGAGATGCATTGCGTTTAGGAAAAATTTGTCGCTTCATAGACGTGTCAGGTGGGGGCGCCTACAACCGCAGGAGCATCATTCCGATGCAAAACGATCCTATCGACATACGTTGCCCGAAATGTGGGCACGTTGCTCATTTTCATGAGCCGTTCCGTTTTACCTGTGTGATCCGCTACGCGGAGGTGCCTGAGAATGCGCATCTCTGGGGGCGAGTAGTCGTTGAAGAATTGTACCCGGAACACTATCACTGGCATCAGCCCGAGACGCCGAAACCGACCTTCCATCAAGGCAAGGAAACCGGCCCCGGCTATCGGCTCAATCACCGGGGCATGCGCGAATGCGCCTGCTGCGGGACGCTCGAAAAGGCCACGATCTCGTGGCCCGAGGATGCCTATTGGCAATGGAATATCGACGGGCACCAACTGGTCGCGCGCAACCGCGAACATGCCGAGATGATCCTTGCCTATCTGCGCGAGCGCAAGCGGGTGCCGAACCGCAAGCCGGCACTGCGCAACATTCCGACCGTCATGCTGACCAAGCAGTTCGCGCCGGTGGTCCAGGACCACGTCGAACGCGCCTTGGAGCAGGCTTGACCGGCGCTGACGGGTCTGCCGCGCTTCAGAGCGCGGTCAGACCCGTCGCATAGCGCCGGGCGTTCTCCTGATAATGCCGGGCGGATCTGCGCAGCCGCTCGATGGCCTCGTCATCGAGCTGACGCACGACCTTGCCGGGCATGCCCATCACGAGACTGCCGTCGGGGATCTCCTTGCCCTCGGTGATCAGCGCGCCCGCGCCGATCAGGCAGTTGCGGCCGATCTTCGCACCGTTGAGGATCGTCGCCCCCATGCCGATCAGCGTGTTCTCTCCGATCACGCAGCCATGCAGCATCACCTTGTGGCCGATGGTGCAGCCCGCCCCGATGATCAGCGGATAGCCCATGTCGGTGTGGCAGACGACGTTCTCCTGAACGTTGCTGCCGGCGCCGACGCGGATCTCCTCGTTGTCGCCGCGCAGCGTGCAGCCGAACCAGACCGAGCCCGCCTCCTCGACCACCACCTTGCCGATCAGGTTCGCGTCCGGCGCCACCCAGGCGCTTGCCGCGATTTCGGGGGCCACGCCCTCCAGCGCATAGATCGTCATTCCTCTCCCTCCTCGAATTCCTCTTGCAGCCCGCGCACATGCTCGAGCAGCCCCGGCTGTTGCGTCCGCCGCAGCCGGGCCGCCGTCACGATGCTTTTCAGCCGCTCCTCGGTCTTGTCCAGATCCTCGTTGATCAGCACGAAATCATAGGAGCCCCAGTGCGAGATCTCGTCCCAGCTTTTCTGCATCCGCCTGGCGATCACGTCGGCCCCGTCCTGGCCGCGCGATTCCAGCCGCCGCTTGAGCTCGGCGATCGAGGGCGGCAGCAGGAAGATCGACAGCGTGTGCAGCGCCAGCTCGGAATTGGTCATCTGCTGCGCGCCCTGCCAGTCGACATCGAAAAGCACGTCCTTGCCGCCGATGATCGCATCGCGCACCGGCCCCTTGGGCGAGCCGTAGAAATTGCCGAAGACATGCGCGTGCTCCAGCATCTCGCCATTGTTCACTGCCTTCTTGAAGGCCGCCTCGGTCATGAAATGGTAATCCTCGCCATCCACCTCACCGGGACGCGGCGCGCGGGTGGTGGCCGAGACCGAAAAGATAATCGAGGAATCCCAGTTGCGCAGCCGTCGCGCCAGGGTCGATTTCCCCGCGCCCGAGGGCGAGGACAGGATGATCAGCAGGCCCCGGCGTGTCATGGTCGCTTACTCCACATTCTGTACCTGTTCGCGCATCTGGTCGATCACCGTCTTGAGCGCCAGACCGACCTGCGTCAACGCCGAAGAGCCCGATTTCGAGCAAAGCGTATTCGCCTCGCGATTGAATTCCTGCATCAGAAAGTCGAGCTTGCGCCCGACCGCGCCCTTGTCGTCCAGCAGCGCGCGCGCCGCCGCCACATGCGCGCCGAGCCGGTCCAGCTCTTCGGTCACGTCGGATTTCACCGCGATCAGAGCCAGTTCCTGCGCGATGCGGCCCTCGTCCGCGCCGTCGCTGTTCTCCATCACCCGCGCCAGTGCCGCCCGCAGCTTCTCGGCCTGCTCCCCGCGCCGGGAAGCGACCGCCTCGGCGGCCTGCCCGACCAGCGTCTCGATCTCGTCGAGTTGCCCGGCCAGCACCTGCGCCAGCGCCGCGCCCTCGCGGCGCCGCATCTCGATGAAATCGCTCAGCGCGGTTTCGAAGGCGCCGAACAGCCTGCCGCGCAGCGCGGCGACGTCGCGTTCGGTCTGGCCCGTGGCCATCACCCCACGCAAGCCGACGATCTGCGCCGCACTCGACGGCGCGAGCACCAGCCCCCTGCCCCCGGCGGCGCCCTCGATGCGGGCCATGGCATCGAGCACCCGCGCCAGCGCCGTCTCGTCCAGTTCGGCGGCCTCTTCCTCGCCGCCGCCGGCGATGCGTAGCGAGATCTGCACATTGCCCCGCGCCAGCCGTGCCTGCGCCGCCTTGCGGACCAGAGGTTCCAGCCCCTCGATCCAGTCCGGCAGGCGCAGCCGCAGCTCCAGCCCCTTGCCATTCACGCCGCGCAGCTCCCAGGCCCAGCGGAGCCCGTCGGTCTCGCCGCTGCACGATGCAAATCCGGTCATGGATTGCCGCATTTCCGCCTCCTTGCATTCAGACCCGGCGTTTTCCTCCGAAGCGCCCGGTTTTCAAGGGCCTACAGGCTGCACGGCGGCATGGCAAGCATCGCGGGGGGCCGTGGCGCGTTAACCTTTCGGTCACAATTGAGGCGAAATTCTGCCGCATTTGAAGTAAGTTGAGACTCAAGACGATGAGAATAGCTGGCAAGTTGGAACGGGGGCTCCGACCGCGCTGCGCAACAGCAAAGAAGGAGTGCGCAAGATGTTCGGAACGGGCGGAAACGGACGGGATGTGGTGTCGATGACCGATCGTGAAAAGCAGAAACGCCTGGCCCCGCTGAGGCTGCTGGAAAGCTACTGGCGCGGGCTGGTGGGGCAATCGGGCGAGGTGCCGCTGCGCAGCCAGATCGACCCGCGCGGCATCGAAAGCGCGCTGGAATACGCCTTTCTGGCCGAGCGGATCGCGCCGACGCTGGCCAAGCTGCGGGTCTCGGGCACCCATCTCAACGATCTGATGGGGATGGAGACCGGCGGCATGCCGCTTTCGGCGCTTTTCGCCCCCGAGGCGCGCGCGCCTCTGGGGGTCGCGGTCAGCCGGGTCTTTGCCGAGGGGGCCGTGGTCCGCATGGACCTGCGCGGCGAGGACGGTTTCGGCAAGGGCGCGCTCGAAGGCCATCTGCTGCTATTGCCGCTGCGCTCGGACATGGGCGACATGACCCGGATGATCGGCGCGCTCTGCACCACCGGCCGCATCGGTCGGACGCCCCGCCGCTTTGCGATCACCGGCAGTGACATCCAGCCGGCGCTGCACGCCGCGCCGCGCGCCCCGGCGCCCCTGCCGCCACGCCAGCCGGAACTGGCCGAACCGCCAGCCGCCTTCGCGCCGAAACCGGCGCAGCCGCAGGACAGCCGGCGCAAGCATCCGCATCTGCGGCTTGTGGTCTCGAACGACTGAGAGCGGGTGGGCTTCGAAAGGCTATCGGGAAAACAAGGGGATATGCGGCGATCTTGATGTCCTTGCGCGCCGCACCCCAAATCGAGCACCCCCGCACGGAGAATCCGGCGGGGGATTTTTTATATATGGCAAATGGTTGCGGTGATTTATTCAGCCGCCATGGCAAGAGCGCTATGGTCTTGCAGCACCGGGTGGAACTCCTCGCGGCTGCCGGCATAGGCCAGCGTCGCGCGCAGCATTCCGGCTTTCGAGCCGCAGTCGAACCGCTGCCCGCTGAAGCGGAATCCGCAGAGTCCGACCCGCGCCACCCCCTTGGCGATGGCGTCGGTCAACTGGATCTCGCCGCCCAGCCCGGGGGTCTGGTTGCGCAGATCGTCGAAGATCGAGCCATCCAGCACATAACGCCCCACAACCGCCTGCAAGGACGGCGCCTTGTCGGCGTCGGGTTTCTCGACCATGCCCGAGGCGTGGAGCAGCCGGCCTCCGGTTTCGCCCACGGGATCGAGCACGCCATAGGCCGACACCTCATCGCGCGCGACCTCCATGGTCGCCACCATATGGCCCGCGCCAGCCCCGGCATAGGCGTCGATCATCTCGCTCAGGCAGCCGGGCCCGCCCATGATCAGATCATCCGGCAGGATCACCGCCACCGGCCCCGGCAGCACATGATCGACCGCGCAAAGCACCGCATGGCCCAGCCCCAGCGGCTCGGGCTGCATGACGAAATGCGCCTCTTCCGCCTCGGGGTCGATGGCAGCATCTTCGAGCCGGTCGGCGATGCTGTGCTTGCCCTTCTCGCGCAGCTTGCGCGACAGATCCTCGTCGGCGTGAACATAGCGTTCGATGGCGCTTTTGGACGGGTGCGAGACAAAGACCATGCGCTCGATCCCGGCGGCGCGCGCCTCGTCGATGGCGAATTGCAGCAGCGGACGGTCGAGCACCGGCAGCAGCTCTTTCGGGGTCGCCTTGGTGGCCGGCAGGAACCGCGTTCCCAGCCCCGCCACAGGGAAGATCGCGGTGCGCACGGGCTGGCTCGTCCTCGGGCTGGGGGTGGTCATTGTCGGGTCTCCTTGTCGCCTGATGGGGCCGCTGCAACGCGGCATTTGCGTAAGAAGGTATGCCGTTTTCCCGAAAGATCAAAATCCGCCCCCGGCGCCGGGCCGCAAAGCGCCTGAAACCGGGCGTTTCATAAAGTCAGGGGTTTTCAAAGGGTTGGAATGGCGCAATCCGGAGGCACCGGAAAATCGTTGTTTCGCGAGGAAATTGTCCATCCGATGGTCAATAAAACGGCATGTTGTGCAAAATATCGCATAAAAATGCGCCAATCCCTGTGCGTCCCTCGCTGGTGCAGAAAATTTCCCGTCAAACCTTGGTTCTCGGGAACCCAAGCCCTAGTGTTGGAGTTATCAGCATAACACAACACGGAGTGAGCCTCATCGGCCAACGGTCCCTGGAACGGGAGGTATTGGCACATCATTATGGACGGACTGACATTCGACATCCCGCCCGCGCGCGTCGGCGGCCCCTTGCCCCGCCGCGCTGACCCCTACACCCGCATCGCCGTGATCGGCATGGGAAGCTGGGGGACCGCCCTTGCGGCCGTCGCCGCCTCCGCCGGCTGCGATGTTCGGCTGTGGGGCCGCCGCGACAGTCTGGCGCGCACCCTGCGCGACACGTCGCAGAACCCCGACCATCTTCCCGGCATTGATCTTCCCGCGGGTCTGCACCCGACATCGGATCTTTCCGCGGCGCTCGACGGTGCCGAAGCGGTGCTGCTGGTGACCCCCTCGCACACGCTGCGCGATATGGCCCGGGCGATGAAGCCGCATCTGGCCGAGGGCGTGCCCATCGCGCTTTGCTGCAAGGGCATCGAGCGCGGCACCGGATTCCTGCTCAGCCATGTGGTCGAGGAAGAGCTGCCGGGCCACCCGGTGGGCGCGCTTTCGGGCCCGACCTTCGCGCGCGAAACCGCGCTCGGTCACCCGACCGCCGCCACCGTCGCCTTCCCCTTCCGCCATCACGACCGGCTGGCCCCCGAACGCGCGCCCGCCGCGCGGCTGGCGCTGACGATGCAGACCCAGGCCTTCCGCCCCTATGTCTCCGACGATCTGGTGGGCGTCGAGGTGGGCGGCGCGGTCAAGAACGTGATCGCCATCGCCTGCGGGATGATGACCGGCGCGGGGTTTGCCGAAAACACCCGGGCGGCGCTGATCACCCGTGGCATGGATGAGATGAAGGCGCTGGCCGAGGCGCTTGGCGGCAAACGCGAAACCGTGACCGGCCTTGCCGGCGCGGGCGATCTGACGCTGACCTGCTCCTCCACCACCTCGCGCAACATGTCGCTGGGCACCCAGCTTGGCAAAGGCATCCCGCGCGACGCCTGTTTCGGTGGCAAGCCCACCGTGGTCGAGGGTGAGGTGAACGCCATTTCGGTGGTCGATCTGGCCCGCCGCGTCGGTGTGGAAATGCCGATCTGCGAGGCGGTCCACGCGGTGCTGCACGAGGGCGCGCCGCTGACCGAAACCTTCCAGGCGCTGTGGATGCGCCCCATCGAGGGCGAGCCCCGCGCGCTCGACATCACGCTGCACCCTTACGAGGGAGACCCCGCATGAGTTTCGACCATCCCCGCAACCGCGACATCGCCGGTTGCCGTTTCGTTCTGGCCACCGATCTCGACGGCACCTTTCTCGGTGGGTCCGAAGAGGACCGCGCCCGGCTCTACGACTGGATCGAGGCCAACCGCGACACCATCGGTCTGATCTTTGTCACCGGGCGCGACCCGAAATTCATCGGCGCGCTTTGCGACGGCGGCGTGCCCTGGCCGGAATATGTGGTGGGCGATGTGGGCACCACCATCGCCCGCGTCGAGGCCGGCAAGATCCACCCCATCGAACCGCTGGAGGTGGAGATTGCCGAAACCTGGGGCGATGCGGGCGACACGGTGCGCGCGGCGCTGCACGGCCATCCCGGCCTGACGCTGCAACCGACCGAGTTTCGTTACCGGGTCAGCTACGATCTCGATCACGCGGCCTTTGACGACAGCGCCCACGCCATCGTGCGCGAGATGGGCCACGACCCGCTGGTCTCGGACAACCGCTATTTCGACGTGCTGCCGCGCGGGATCTCCAAAGGTCCGTCGCTGCGGCGGCTGGTCACCCATCTCGGCATCGAGGAAGGCCGCGTGCTGGCGGCGGGCGACACGCTCAACGATCTCTCGATGCTGCAATGCGGGCTTCAGGCGGTCGCCGTGGGCGGCGCCGAACCCGCGCTTCTCGAACAGGTCTCGGGCCTGCCTCATGTCCACACCGCCGAAGCCATCGGCGCGGCGGGCATTCTCGAGGCGGTCGAGGCCTTCAATCTGCATCCCCTCCCGAAAGGAGTGTGAGCCATGTCCAGCGATCTGGTCATCGTCTACCACCGTCAGCCCTATGAAGAGGTCGAGGTGGACGGCAAAATCGAATATGTCGCCAACAAGAGCCCCAACGGCATCGTCCCCACGCTGAAGAGCTTTTTCGGCAAGGTCGACAACGCCGCCTGGGTGGCCTGGAAAGAGGCCGAAGACCCCTCCGATCCCGGCTTCGAGCGGGTGATCGAGATCGAGGATCCCTTCGGTAAATACACCGTCTCGCGCCTGCCGCTGACGGCGGAACAGGTGCGCAGCTTTTACCACATCACCTCGAAAGAGGCGTTCTGGCCGATCCTGCACGGGTTCAAGGAAAAATATAACTACGACCCGGTCGACTGGCCGACCTTCAAGGAGGTGAACTGGGCCTTTGCCGAGGCCGCCGCCGCCGAGGCGGCGCAGGGTGCCAGCGTCTGGGTGCACGACTACAACCTTTGGCTTGTGCCCGGCTACCTGCGTCAGATGCGCCCCGATCTGCGCATCTCCTTCTATCACCACACGCCCTTCCCCTCGGCCGACATGTTCAACGTGCTGCCCTGGCGCGGCGAGATCATCGAGTCGCTGCTGGCCGCCGATGTGGTGGGCTTCCACATCCCGCGCTATGCGTCGAATTTCGTCTCCTGCGTGCGCTCGCTGGTAGATGTCGGCAACGTGCCCCGCATCAAGGTCGAGGACGATATGATGTCCGAAGGCTCGGCGCTGTCGGACCGCACCGTCCCGACCGAGATTCATATGGAGGATCACGTTGTCCAGCTTGGCGTGACCCCGGTGGGTGTGGACGTGGAGTATATCAAGGGGCTCGCCGCGTCGGACGAAACCGACGCGCTGGCCGCGCGCTTCCGCGAGGAGATCGGCGACAGCCGCGTGCTGCTCTCGGTGGGCCGCACCGATTACACCAAGGGCGGCGCCGATCAGCTTCTGGCCTTCGAGCGGCTGCTGGAGCGCCGCCCCGAGCTGCGCGGCGTGGTGCGGCTGTTGCATGTCTCGGTGCCCGCAAACCGCAATATGACGGTCTACGAGCCGATCCAGAAAGAGCTGGAGGAGATCGCGGGCCGCATCAACGGGCGCTTCGGCAGCTTCACCTTCCAGCCGGTCGCGCTGATTTCCCGCGCCATCCCCTTCGAGGAGCTGGTGGCCTGGTATCAGGTGGCCGATGTGGCCTGGATCACGCCGCTGGCGGACGGGATGAACCTTGTGTGCAAGGAATATGTCGCCGCGCGCAAGGATGGCGACGGCGTGCTGGTGCTGTCGGAATTCGCCGGCGCCGCGGTCGAGTTGGGCGCCGCCGTGCTGACCAACCCGTTCTCGACCCGCGCGATGGATTTCGCCATCGACCTCGCGCTCGACATGCCCGAAGAGGAACGCCGCGCCCGCATGGCGCTGCTCACCGCCGCCGTGGCCAAGCGCGACACGCGGCACTGGGCCGAGGATCAGCTTACCCTGCTCTCGCCGCAGGATTTCGGCAACGGGGATCCGGCCGAGGCGGCCTGACCCTGTCGTCATCTCGCTGAAGAGCGGGTCGCAGAGGCGGCTCGCTCTTTTTTGTTGCGGCGCCTCACGGCTGCGTCAGCTCACGGCTTTGCGTGCTGCCGGATCGGTGCCGCCGGGGTATGGGACGGGCATTACGCCCTGATCCCCAAGGCCCGACCCCATGTCCCCTGCCCGCCCCAAGATCGACTTCGTCCGGCTGCCCGAGATTCCGCTGGAAACGATCCTCGCCCATATGTCCGACCCGCGCGTCTCCGTGCATCTGCCGCTCGGCACCGGGCGCTGGACGCTCGAAAGCTGTGCCGCCTTCGTCGCCGCCAAGGAAGCCTGCTGGGTGCGGGACGGGCTGGGCCATTGGGCCATTCTCTGCGATGGCGGCTATGCCGGCTGGGGCGGCTTCCAGAAAGAGGGCGACGAATGGGATTTCGGCCTGGTGCTGACCGCCGGCGCCTTCGGCCTCGGCGCCCGGATCACGCGGCAGGCGCTCGGGATCGCGCGTGTCGATCCGCGCATTCCCTTTGTCACCTTCCTGCTGCCGCCCTCGCGCAAGCATCTGGGCGGGCTCGACCGGCTGGGCGCAACGCCGCTTGGCGCCGTGGACTACGCCGGCGAGCGGTTTCTGAAATTCCGCCTCGACACCGCCTGAACAAAACGGAAAACGGCCGCCCCAAGGGGGCGGCCGCCGATTGGGTCCGTCCAGAAAGACGCGTCAGGCCTGGCCCATCGCCACCTGCGGCTGCGCCTCGCGCAGCGCTGTCAGCTCCTCGGCCACGAGGAAGGCCAGTTCCAAAGACTGCGAGGCGTTCAGACGCGGATCGCAGGCGGTGTGGTAGCGGTCGCTCAGGCTGTCCTCGGACACCGCATAGACGCCGCCGGTGCATTCGGTCACGTCCTGGCCGGTCATCTCGAAATGCACGCCGCCGGGGATCGTGCCCATCTCCTTGTGCACCGCAAAGAACTCGCGCACTTCGCTCAGCACCGAATTGAAGGGCCGGGTCTTGTAGCCCGAGGCCGATTTGATCGTGTTGCCATGCATCGGATCGCAGACCCAGAGCACATTCGCCCCCTCGCTGCGCACCGTCTCGATGAGGCGCGGCAGGTGCTCGGCCACCTTGCCCGCGCCGAACCGCGCGATCAGCGTCAGCCGGCCCGGATCGTTCAGCGGGTTCAGCTTGGCCATCAGCACCTTGAGATCCTCGGTGGTCATCGAGGGGCCGCATTTCAGACCGATCGGATTCATCACGCCGCTGGCATATTCCACATGCGCGCCGTCCGGCTGCCGCGTGCGGTCGCCGATCCAGATCATGTGGCCCGAGCCCGCCAGCCATTTGCCCGAGGTCGAGTCGACGCGGGTCAGCGCCTCTTCGTATTCCAGCAGCAGGCTTTCATGCGAGGTGTAGAAATGCACCTGATGCAGCGCCGCCGAGCGGTTGCTGTCGATCCCCGCCGCCTTCATGAAGTCCAGCGTGTCCGAGATGCGGTTGGCCATGTCGCGGTAGCGCGCGGTCTTTTCGCTTTCGGTAAAGCCCAGCGTCCACTGGTGCACCTGGTGCACATCGGCATAGCCGCCGGTCGAAAACGCGCGGATCAGGTTCAGCGTCGCCGCCGCCTGGGTATAGGCCTGAAGCATCTTCTGCGGATCGGGCTTGCGCGCTTCGGGGGTGAAGGCCAGCTCGTTGATGATGTCGCCCCGGAAGCTCGGCAGCTCCACGCCGCCCACGGTCTCGGTCGGCGCCGAGCGCGGCTTGGCGAACTGGCCCGCCATGCGGCCCACCTTCACCACCGGCACCTTGGCGCCATAGGTCAGCACCATGGCCATCTGCAACATGACCTTGAACGTGTCGCGGATCGCATTGGCGGAAAACTGGTCGAAGGCTTCGGCGCAATCGCCGCCCTGCAACAGAAAGGCTTCGCCGCGCGATGCCTTGCCCAGCTCGTTGCGGAGGCGCCGCACCTCGCCTGCAAACACCAGCGGCGGATATTTCGAAAGCTGTGCCTCGACGGCCTCCAGTTCGGCCTGATCCTCGTAGTCAGGCATCTGGATCCGGGGCAGGTTTCTCCAGCTCGATTTGCTCCACTCGCTCATGGCTCTCTCCCACGCAATCAATCTACGTTAGCGAAAACGTCTTGCGCGTATACAGAACCCGACCGCCCATGGCCATAGGAAATAAACGACCTCTCTTGACGCATTCCGCCTTCTCTGCCCAAGTGAAAGGATCGTCCCGGGATGCCCCGTGCCAAGCGTTCTGGAATGATTGAAGAAACCTGTAATCTGGACGAGGTGGGAATGCCGGTGCCGCGCCATGCCGTCGATGGGGGCCAGCAGGCCAAACCCCGCCGTTTCGTCTTTGTCCTGCTGCCCGAATTCACCCTTCTGAGCTTTGCCGCCGCCCTCGAGGCGCTGCGCATCGCCAACCGCATGGCGGACGAGCCGCTCTATTCCTGGCTGCTCACCGGCGATGGCGGCGGTATGATCCGCTGTTCGGCGGGCACCGAGTTCAAGCTCGACGGCGATCTGCCCGAGCTGACGCGCGACGATGTGGTGCTGGTCTGCGGCGGCATCGACGTGGCGGGCGCCACCACCAAACGGCTGCTGAACTGGCTGCGGCGCGAGGCCCGGCGCGGGCTGATGATGGGCGGGCTCTGCACCGCGAGCTGGACGCTGGCGGAGGCCGGGCTGCTCGACGGCAAGCGCGCCACGATCCACTGGGAGAACCAGGACAGTTTCGAGGAAGAGTTCACCGAGGTCACGCTGACCAAGTCGGTCTTCGTGATCGACGGCAACCGGCTGTCGACCGCCGGCGGCACCGCCTCCATCGACCTGATGCTGAAGCTCATCGCCGACGATCACGGCGAGGAGCTGGCCAATGCGGTGGCCGACCAGCTCATCTATTCCTCGATCCGTACCGACCAGGACACGCAGCGGCTGTCGACTCCCACCCGCATCGGCGTGCGCCACCCTAAGCTGGCGCAGGTCATCAAGATGATGGAGGGCAATATCGAAGAGCCGATCTCTCCCGCGCTGCTGGCCAAGGAGGTGGGCATGTCCACCCGCCAGTTGGAACGGCTGTTCCGCCGCTATCTCAACCGCTCGCCCAAGCGCTATTACATGGAGCTGCGGCTGCAGAAGGCGCGCAACCTGCTGATGCAGACCGACATGAGCGTGATCAACGTGGCGCTGGCCTGCGGCTTTGCCAGCCCCTCGCATTTCTCCAAATGCTACCGGGCGCATTACCAGACCACGCCCTATCGCGAGCGTGGGTCTCAGGCCGGGAAAGCGCCGGTCTGAGGCGCCTCAGAACAGCGCGTTGAGTTTGGCGAAATTGGTGTTGAAGCGGAAATGCACCGCGACGAAGCTGTCGCCGCGATCCTGCATCAGCACATAGGCATAGCCGTATTTCAGCCCGGTCCAATAGGCGATCAGCTCCTGCGACCAGCCGTTTTCAAGCTCCTGGCGGCGCACCAAAGCGACGTCTTTGAAGTCCTCGGGATAGGCCTGGCGGACCTGCACCTCGAAACTGGCGATCTGCTCTTTTGTCATCTCGCCGTTGCCGCCGAAGACCGCCATCAAGTCGCCCATCCGGCGGGCTTTCATCAGCCCGTCGAGCGTGGCGCGCATCGCTTCATAGGAGACGAACACACCATCCTGCGCGCGGGCGGGCGTGGCCGCCGCAAAAAGGCTCAGCGCAAAAAGCGCCACTGAAATAAATCTCATAAAATCGGTCCTCTGGCCGCGTATCAATATGCGCAACATGGCATGCGACCGGCCGGACCGCCACCCTTCAGGGCAGCGCCGCGCGGTAGAGCGTCCCGTTGATTTCGCTCAGAAACCAGAGCGCGCCGTCCGGCCCCTGATCGACATCGCGCACCCGCAGCGTCGCTTCGGATTCGAGCTGTTCCACCTCGCGCAGCGGGTTGCCCGAAAGCCGCGCGATGTAGTTGAACTTGAGCGAACCCACCAGTGCGTCGCCCTCCCAGGCGCCACCGTCGAGAAACACCATGCCCGAAGGCGCAATCGACGGATCCCAGTAGAACACCGGCTGCTCCATGCCGGGTTTCGCGTTGCCTTCGCCGATCTTGGCGCCCGAGTAATGCTGGCCATAGGAAATCACCGGCCAGCCGTAATTGGCGCCCTTCTCGATCCGGTTCACCTCGTCGCCGCCCTGCGCGCCATGTTCCACCACCCAAAGCCGGCCCCGCCCGTCCAGCGCCGCGCCCTGCGGGTTGCGGTGGCCGTAAGACCAGATCTCGGGCGCGGCCCCGGCCTGGCCCACAAACGGGTTGTCGGCGGGCACCGAGCCGTCGCGCGCGATACGCACCACCGATCCGTTATGGCGCGACAGATCCTGCGCGGAGGGCCGGTCGCCGCGTTCGCCGATGGTGACAAAGAGAGAGCCATCGCGCGCCTCGACCAGCCGCGAACCGAAATGCCGCCCGCCGCTGGAGCCGGGCGTCATCTCGAAGATGGTCTCGGCATCCTCAAGCCGCGTGCCATCCGCCGAAAGCCGCGCCTTCAGCACCGCCGTGCCCGCGCCGCCGCGCTGCGGTTTGGAATAGGTCAGGAACAATTCACGGCTCTGCGCGAAATCGCGCGGCACCAGCAGATCCAGCAACCCACCCTGCCCGCGCGCCGCAACCTCCGGCACCCCCGCGACCCGCTGCACCCCTTCGGTCGTGACCGCCAGAAGACGCCCGCCGCGTTCGGTGATCAGGATCGTGCCGTCAGGCAGGAAACCGAAGCTCCAGGGCGTATCGAGCCCTTGCACCACCGGGGTCACGGCAAGGCTGCCGAGACGGCTCGGGATGTCCTGTGCCAGAGCGGTTGCGGCGGGGAGCGTGGCAAGCAGCACGGCGAAAAGGCGTTTGATCATCGGCACATCCTCCTGCCTGCCGATATGGGGCCCATGTCGCGGGGGACAAGCCCGCGCGACCGTGCGGCAGCCCCGGTCATGGGCTCTTTTCTTTTGCCGGACCCAAGCATAGGCTCGCCGCAGGACAATGCGATCCAGTAAGGGAGAACCTGTTATGAAAAAGTGGCTTCTGGCATCCGCCGCCACCACGCTGCTTGCCGCCGGTGCGGCCCAGGCCGAAGACGCCAAGATCGGCGTCATCCTCGGCTTCACCGGCCCCATCGAATCCCTGACCCCGGCCATGGCCGACAGCGCCGAGCTGGCGATGAAAGAGGTCAATGACAGCGGCAAGTTCCTTGAGGGCGTCACCCTGACCCCGATCCGCGCCGACAGCACCTGCGTCGATGCCGCCGCCGCCACCGCCGCCGCCGAGCGTCTGATCACCACCGACGGCATCACCGCCATTATGGGCGCCGACTGCTCGGGCGTGACCGGCGCGATCCTGTCCAATGTCGCGGTGCCGAATGGCGTGCCGATGGTGTCGCCCTCGGCCACCTCTCCGGCGCTTTCGACCGCCGAGGATAACGGCCTGTTCTTCCGCACCTCGCCGTCCGACGCGCGTCAGGGCGAGGTTCTGGCCGGCATCCTGGGCGAGCGCGGTATCTCGTCTGTCGCCGTGACCTACACCAACAACGATTACGGCAAGGGCTTTGCCGACAGCTTTGCCGCGGCCTTCGAGGCGGCGGGCGGCACGATCACCCTCACCGCGCCGCATGAGGACGGCAAGGGCGACTATTCCGCCGAAATCGGCGCGCTGGCCTCGGCCGGCGGCGACGCGCTGGTGGTGCTGGGCTATTCCGACCAGGGCGGCAAGGGCATGATCCAGGCGGCGCTCGACACCGGCGCCTTCGACGTCTTCGCCCTGGGTGACGGCATGTATGCCGACGCGCTGCTGGCGGATCTGGGCACCGCGCTCGACGGCAGCTTCGGCTCGGTGCCCTGGGCACAGGGCGACGGGGCCGAGACCTTCATGAAACTGGCGGAAGAAGCCGGAATCAATAGCGAAGGCGCCTATACTCGCGAAAGCTATGACGCGGCGGCGCTGATCGCGCTGGCGATGATGAAGGGCGGCGAGTCCTCCTCGGCGGCGGTTGCGGCAAATCTCCTCGATGTGGCCAACGCGCCGGGCGAGCCGATCCTGCCGGGCGAGCTGGGCAAGGCGCTGGAGATCCTCGCCGCCGGGGGCGATGTCGATTACGTCGGCGCCACCAATGTCGAGCTGGTCGGCCCCGGCGAGGCCGCCGGCACCTACCGCTACTACGAGATCAAGGACGGCAAGTTCGAGACCGTCTCGGTCGAGTAAGCGCCTGTCGCGCCTGAAAACGGCCAGCCCGGACCCCGCGTCCGGGCTGGCTGCAACGACATGAAGCGCGCCGCAAAGGCGCCTCTGGGGATAGACACAACGTGATCCGGGTCGAGAACCTTCACCGCCATTTCGGCGGCTTCCGTGCCGTTGACGGCGCATCGCTTGAGATCGCCACCGGCTCGATCACCGGGCTTGTGGGGCCGAACGGCGCGGGCAAGACGACGCTGTTCAACGTGATCGCGGGTGCCCTGCCGCCGACCAGCGGACGCGTGATCATGGACGGAGAGGACATCACCGGACTGCCGCCACATGCCTTGTTTCACAAGGGGTTGCTGCGGACCTTTCAGATCGCGCATGAGTTTTCCTCGATGACCTGCCGCGAGAACCTGATGATGGTGCCGGGCGGTCAGGCGGGCGAGACGCTGTGGAACGCCTGGTTCGGACGCGGCCGGATCGCGCAGGAAGAGGCCGTACTTCTGAAGAAAGTCGACGAGGTTCTTGATTTCCTGACGATTTCCCATCTCAAGGACGAGAAGGCCGGGAACCTCTCCGGCGGGCAGAAGAAGCTGCTGGAACTGGGCCGCACGATGATGGTGGACGCCAAGATCGTGTTTCTCGACGAGGTCGGCGCGGGGGTGAACCGCACGCTGCTGAACACCATTGCCGACACGATCCTGCGGCTGAACGCCGAGCGCGGCTATACCTTCTGCGTGATCGAACACGACATGGATTTCATCGGCCGCATCTGCGACCCGGTCATCGTCATGGCCGAGGGCAAGAAGCTGGCCGAGGGCACGCTGGATCAGATCAAGGCCAATGACGCGGTGATCGAGGCCTATCTCGGCACTGGCCTCAAGAACAAGGAGGCGGTCGGATGAGCCCCGCCCTTGCCAAAGCGCCGCGCGGGCGGATCCGCCGCGCCGTTTGCGTATTTGTGAAAGAGAAGAAGATGCGGGGGCGGAGATGAGCGGCGGCGACGGCTATGGCGACCGGGGGAACCGGGATCTCAGCATCGCCAACGCCGGGGGCATGGGAGAGGACTCGCCGGTGCACGAAGGCGGGCACGCCTTTGTCGCGCCGGGCGGGCCGTTCCTGATCGGCGAGGCGATGACCGGCGGCTACGGGCGCGGCGCGGATATTCTGCACGGCTGCACCATCGCGGTGGAGCGCGGCGAGATCGCGGTGATCGTGGGGCCGAACGGCGCGGGCAAGTCGACCGCGATGAAGGCGGTCTTCGGCATGCTCAATCTGCGCGAGGGCGCGGTGCGGCTCGACGGCGAGGACATCACCGGGCTGAGCCCGCAGGCGCGGGTGCGCAAGGGCATGGGCTTTGTCCCGCAGACCCACAATATCTTTGCCTCCATGAGTGTGGAGGAGAACCTCGAGATGGGCGCCTTTATACGGCGCGACGATTTCCGGGACACGATGGCGCAGGTCTATGACCTGTTTCCGATCCTCAAGGAAAAGCGCCGCCAGGCGGCGGGCGAGCTGTCGGGCGGGCAGCGCCAGCAGGTCGCCGTGGGCCGGGCGCTGATGACCCGGCCCAAGGTGCTGATGCTCGACGAGCCGACGGCGGGCGTGTCGCCCATCGTGATGGATGAATTGTTCGACCGGATCATCGAGGTGGCGCGCACCGGGCTGCCGGTGCTGATGGTGGAACAGAACGCGCGGCAGGCGCTGGCGATCGCCGACAAGGGCTATGTGCTGGTGCAGGGGCGCAATGCGCATACCGGGACCGGCAAGGGGCTCCTGGCCGATGACGAGGTCCGGCGCAGTTTCCTGGGCGGCTGAGCGCGTGGAGGGGCGGGGTTTGCGTATTTTGAAAGAGAAGAAGGGGCTTGGGGCGGTGCTTTTGAGCTGCGGTCTGGCAGGGCCGGCGGCGGCGCAGGAGATGCGTTGCGTAGCCGAAGAGCAATGCCGGGGCGATGCCGAGGCCATGTGCGCCCCCTCGGAGCTGAGCATCGACATCGCGCGCAACGGCGCGGCGGCGGCACGGCTCTGGATCGACCTTCAGGGCCCCTATCCGGCGGCACTGGAGCGGCGGGAGGACGGGATGCGGCTGGTGCTCGACGCTTTCGGCGGCGGCTATGAGATGGAGATCGGTGCGGACGGCGCCTTTGTCTATCGCGGCAACCGGGGCAAGCGCTATCTGGGAACCTGTGAGGGAGCGCTCTGATGGAGATCCTCAACGCGCTTGTGGCGCTGTCCAATTTCGTGCTGATCCCCGCCATCGCCTATGGCAGCCAGCTCGCGCTTGGCGCGCTGGGGGTGACGCTGATTTATGGCATCCTGCGGTTTTCCAACTTCGCCCATGGCGACACCATGGCCATCGGCACCATGGTGACGATCCTCGCCACCTGGGGCTTGCAGGCTTTGGGCGTGAGCCTCGGGCCGCTGCCCACCGCGCTGCTGGCGATCCCGGTGGGCATCGCCGGGGCGGCGCTGCTGGTGCTGGGCACCGACCGGCTGGTCTATCGCTTCTACCGCGAGCAGAAGGCCAAGCCGGTCATCCTGGTGATCGTTTCCATGGGGGTGATGTTCATCTACAATGGCATCACCCGCTTCATCATCGGGCCGGACGACCAGAATTTCGCCGATGGCGAACGGTTTCTGATCACCGCGCGGGAGTTCAAGGAGATGACCGGGCTCAAGGAAGGGCTGGCGCTGAAGACCACCCAGGGGATCACCGTGATCACCGCCGTGCTGGTGGTGGCGCTGCTCTTCTGGTTCCTGAACCACACGCGCACCGGCAAGAGCATGCGCGCCTATTCCGACAATGAGGATCTGGCGCTGCTCTCGGGCATCAACCCCGAGCGGGTGGTCATGGTGACCTGGCTCATCGTCGCGGCGCTGGCCACCGTGGCGGGCACGCTTTACGGGCTCGACAAGAGCTTCAAGCCCTTCACCTATTTCCAGCTTCTGCTGCCGGTCTTTGCCAGCGCCGTGGTGGGCGGCATCGGCAGCCCGCTCGGCGCCATCGCCGGCGGGTTCGTCATCGCCTTTTCCGAGGTGGGCATCACCTATGCCTGGAAGAAGGTGCTGGTCTATCTGATGCCCGAGAGCCTGGAGCCCTCGGGGCTCGTGCAGCTTCTGTCCACCGATTACAAATTCGCCGTCAGTTTCGTGATCCTGATCATCGTGCTGCTGTTCCGTCCCACGGGGCTTTTCAGGGGGCAATCCATATGAGAACCGCGGGGCTTTTCGCGCTGGTCGCGGCGCTGATCCTGGGAACGGGGTTCCTGCAAAGCTGGAACTCGGCGCTGATCATCCTGAACATGGGGCTGGTGAGCGCGATCATGGCGCTGGGGGTGAACCTGCAATGGGGGCTTGCCGGGCTCTTCAACGTCGGCGTCATGGGCTTTGTGGCCCTGGGCGGGCTGGCGGTGGTGCTGACCGCCGAGGCGCCGGTGCCCGAGGCCTGGGCGGCGGGCGGGCCACGCATCCTCGGCGCGCTGCTGCTGGGGGTGGCCACCATCGCGGCCTCCGCTCTTGCCTGGAAACGGCTGCCGCGCGGGCGGCGCGGCTGGGCGGTGGCGGCGCTGAGCATCGGCGGCTTCTTCCTCTACCGCGCGGTATTGGACCCGGCGGTGGACGCGGTGGAGGCGGTGAACCCCGCGGCAACCGGTTATCTCGGCGGGCTCGGCCTGCCGGTGCTGCTGGCCTGGCCGGTGGGCGGGCTCTTGGCGGCGGGCGTCGCCTGGCTCATTGGCAAGACCGCGCTGGGGCTGCGTTCGGATTATCTCGCCATCGCCACGCTGGGCATTGCCGAGATCATCATCGCGGTGATGAAGAACGAGGATTGGCTGGCGCGCGGCGTCAAGAACGTCATCGGCCTGCCGCGGCCCCTACCCTATGAGATCGACCTGCAAAACGATCCAGGCTTTGTGGAGCGCGCCGCCGGGCTGGGGCTCGACCCGACCACCGCCTCGACGCTTTACGTCAAGCTGGGCTATTCGCTGCTGTTCACCGCCGTGCTGGTGATCGTGCTGGTGCTGGCGCAGCTTGCGCTGAACTCGCCCTGGGGCCGGATGATGCGGGCGATCCGCGACAATGAGGAGGCCGCCGAGGCCATGGGCAAGGACGTGACCGCGCGGCATTTGCAGATCTTCATCCTCGGCTCGGTGCTCTGCGGCATGGCCGGCGCGATGATGACCACGCTGGACGGCCAGCTCACACCGTCGAGCTATCAGCCGCTGCGCTACACCTTCCTGATCTGGGTGATGGTGATCGTCGGCGGCTCGGGCAACAATCTGGGCGCGGTGCTGGGCGGCTTCCTGATCTGGTTCCTCTGGGTGCAGGTGGAGCCCATGGGGCAATGGCTGATGGCGGCGGTGACGTCGGGCATGGCGGAGGGCTCCTGGCTCAAGGGGCACCTGCTGGACAGCGTGCAGCATATGCGCCTGCTGACCATGGGGGTGATCCTGCTGCTGGTGCTGCGCTTTGCCCCGCGCGGGCTTTTGCCCGAGCGCTGATAACCCTCTGTTAAACCCTTCGGTGCATGGTGGCGCCGGTTGCGGGTCTACCGGCGGCGGGCGGGTCATCACCTGCCCCGCCCGGTCCGGGCCCGGACCGGCTTTGCGGGACATTTGGGAGGGATCGCGCGATGGAATGGAAACAGGTCACCCGGAACTGGGAGGCGGTGGCGGCGCGTCTCAAGGCGCGCTTTCCGGAGATTGATCCGGCGGCGCTGCATCACCCGCCGGCCCAGATCGAGGCGCTCGCCGAGCATGTGGCAGAGCGCCACGATCTGACCCTCTACGAAGCGCATGACGAGGTGGAGCAGATTCTCTTCGCCGACAGCCTGTCGTTTCAGATCCGTCGCATGGCGGGATAACGGCGCTCAGCCGAGCGAGGTCACCCAGAGGATCGTGGCATCCTCCGGGCTGACCGAAACCACGTTATGGCCCATCGTGGCATCGTAATAGGCGCTGTCGCCCCGGCGCATTTCGATGGGTTCGTAGAATTCGGTGTAAAGCCGGATGATCCCGGTCAGCACATAGAGGAATTCCTCGCCGTCATGGCGTACCCAGCCGTCGAATTCCTCCATGCTGCGGGCCCGCACACGGGCGCGATAGGGCAGCATCTTCTTCTTGGTCAGGCTTTCGGCCAGAAGCTCGTGTTCGTAGGTCACCGTGACCTGGGTCTGCCCCGCGCCATCGCGGGTATGCACCATGCGGCCCGACACCTGTTCCTTCTTCGGCGGGGTGAAAAGCTGCGGCACGCCGATCCCAAGGCCGACGGCGAGCTTTTTCAGCGCATCATAGGTGGGCGACATCTGGCCGTTTTCGATCTTCGACAGGGTGGAGCGCGCCAGCCCCGCCTGTTTCGCCGCCTGTTCCAGCGTCCAGTCGCGCTCCTTGCGCAGCTCGCGCACGCGCGCGCCCAGATCCAGCGGCTCGGCCGAGGCTTCTTCGCCGGTTTCCCGGGCAAGGCGGATCAGGGTCTTCGGGTCGCGCGTCATGCCCTTGCTATAGGACCGCCGCCAGCCCCTTGCAACCACGCCGCGACGGGCCTAAGCCCGGAGCATGCTTTCGGAATTCGATGAAGGCGCCTTTGCGCCCTGCCCCGCGCCCTTCAACCTCGCCGCCCATGTGCTGGCGGCCGGAGAGGCCACGCCCGACAAGATCGCGCTCGCCATCGTCAAGCCCACAGGCGCCGAGCGCTGGTCATATGCGCGGCTCACAGCGGCGGTGCGCGGCACCGCGACGGGGCTTTTGCAGGCGGGGCTGAAACCCGGTGACATCCTGCTCATGCGGCTCGGCAACACGGTGGATTTCCCCATCGCCTATCTTGGCGCCATCGCCGCCGGGATCGTGCCGGTGCCGACCTCCTCGCAGCTCACCGCGCGCGAGGTGGCCCCGATGCTCGCCCATCTGCGCCCGGCGGCGATCCTGCTGGGCGACGGCATCGCCTGCCCCGAGACCGCGCTGCCGGTCTTCGACCGCACCACCTATGAGGGCTGGCACAAGCTGCCGCCCGCGGACTACGCCATGGGCGATCCGGAGCGGCTGGCCTATATCATCTACACCTCCGGCACATCGGGCGTGCCGCGCGCCGTGGGCCATGCGCATCGCGCGATCTGGGCGCGGCAGATGATGATGATGGGTTGGTACGGGCTCACCTCCTCTGACCGGCTGCTGCATGCCGGCGCCTTCAACTGGACCTATACGCTGGGCACCGGGCTGATGGACCCCTGGACCATGGGCGCCACGGCGCTGATCCCGGCGGCGGGCACTGATCCGGCGCAGCTCGCGCTGCTGCTCAAGCGCAACGACGCGACGGTGTTCGCCGCCGCCCCCGGGGTTTACCGGCAGATCCTGAAATATCCGTTACCGCCGATGCCCAAGCTGCGCCACGGGCTGGCAGCGGGCGAAAAGCTCTCCGCCCCGATCCGCGAGGCCTGGGCCGAGGCCACCGGCACCGCGATTTACGAGGCCTATGGCATGTCGGAATGCTCCACGTTCATCTCGGCCTCGCCTGCGCATCCGGCGGCGCCGGGTGCGCTCGGGCGGCCTCAGACCGGACGGCGCATCGCGCTGCTGGGGGAGGATCACAAGTCGGTGCCGCGCGGCACGCCGGGCATGATCGCCGTGCATCGCTCCGATCCGGGGCTGATGCTGGGCTATGTCGGCGCCGCCGAAGAGACGGCGGCACGTTTTGCCGGCGACTGGTTCCTGACCGGCGATCAGGGGATCATGAATGAGGACGCCCAGATCGCCTATCTGGGCCGCGACGACGACATGATGAATGCCGGCGGTTACCGCGTCTCGCCGCTGGAGGTCGAGGCGGCGCTGGCCGATCTGCCCGGCGTGACGGAGATCGGCGTGACCGACCTGGTGGTGAAGGAAGGTGTTTCCGTCATCGCCGCCTTCTACGTCGCCGATGCAGAGCTGGACGAAGACCTGCTCAAAAGCCGCGCCGCCGAGCGTCTGGCCCGCTACAAGCAGCCCCGCGCCTTTGTCCGCGTCGATGCGCTGCCGCGCAATCCGAATGGCAAGCTCATCCGCAAGGCGCTGAAGGATCACGTTCTTTCGTGATTTCGGGAAACCCCGAAAGAGCGTTCTCCACGAAAAAAGGGCCTCCGCGTGGGAGGCCCTCAGGTTCGCCGACAAGGCTCAATTATGTTACCGCCCGTTTTGTCTCTGCCTGCGGCCTTGTCTGCGCGGGATGAGCGCACCCATCCCGTGTTCAATGGGGGTTAGCCCAGATTGTCGTTCTCACTTCCGTTCGGATTGGAGCGCGGGATCCGACGCCCGTCGGGCAGCTTCTGGACGTGATAGTCCGGATGCTGCCCGCGCTCGATTTGATCGGCCAGACGTCCTCTGGTAATTTCCCCCTGGCCAGGAACATTGAAGTGCGTGTTCAGGCCGCTCTCAGATTCACGGGTTACCGTGATGCGTTTCTTAGCCATAGCTAAGTCTCCTTATCCACAGGCTGCGAGCATAAGTTGGTGGCAAGCCTGTGTGTAACACAGCACGTTATTGATCCGCTTTCTCGTCCATGGTCTTGGTCTCCCATCGACCCGAGAGGGCCGAGTTTCGCTTGTCCCGCACTGTGCTGCTTACATGCGGGATAGGCTGGGGGATGGTGCGCCAACACTGTCCCCCAACCCTCAATTCTCTCAGCTACACCCGCTCGTCGAGCCGCAGGTGTTGCACTTCATGCAGGTGCCGTTGCGTACCAGCGTGTAGTTGCCGCATTCGCCGCAGGCCTCGCCCTCGTAGCCCTGCATCCGCGCCTTGGCGCGCGCATCCATGGCCAGCGAAGAGCTGGTGGCGGTCAGCGTCGCAACCGTGGTCTGCGTGGCCTCGACCGTTTCCGGCATCAGCCCGCTCAGCGCGCCGCCGGTCTGGCCGCCCTGCAGCACCACCAGCTCCTGCGGCAGACGCTTGCGGAGATAGCCGGTGGAGGAGATCTGCTTGAGCACCTCCAGCGAGCGCGACGCGGCGGTTTCCGACAGTTCCTTGACGTTCGACACGCCCTCTTCCTCGCCGCGACCGAGATCGTCGAAGGTGGCGCCCTGCGGGGCCACATGCGCCAGATCGGTGCGGTCGAGATAGCTCACCGCCAGCTCGCGGAAGATGTAGTCGAGGATCGAGGTGGCGTTCTTGATGCTGTCGTTGCCCTGCACCATGCCCGCCGGTTCGAACTTGGTGAAGGTGAAGGCATCGACGAATTCCTCAAGCGGAACACCGTATTGCAGGCCGACGCTCACAGCGATTGCGAAGTTGTTCATCATCGCGCGGAAGCCGGCGCCTTCCTTGTGCATGTCGATGAAGATCTCGCCCAGGCTGCCGTCCTGGTATTCGCCCGTGCGCAGATAGACCTTGTGCCCGCCGACGATCGCCTTCTGGGTATAGCCCTTGCGGCGCTCGGGCATCTTGGTGCGACCGGCGCGGACCACTTCCTTGACGACCACCTTCTCGACGATCTTCTCGGCGATGACCTGGGCCTTTTCCTGGAGCGAGCCGCTTTCCAGCACCTCCATCGCCTCGTCGTCGTCCTCGACCAGCGCGGCGGCCAGCGGCTGCGACAGTTTCGAGCCGTCGCGGTAGAGCGCGTTGGCCTTCACCCCCAGCGACCAGCTCAGCTCATAGGCCTTCTGGCAATCCTCGACCGTCGCCGCGTTGGGCATGTTGATGGTCTTGGAGATCGCGCCCGAGATAAAGCTCTGAGCGGCGGCCATCATGTAGATGTGGCTGTCGACCGAGAGGTAGCGCTTGCCCTTCTTGCCGCAGGGGTTGGCGCAGTCGAAGACCGACAGGTGCTCGGGCTTCAGATGCGGCGCGCCTTCGAGGGTCATGGTGCCGCAGACATGGTCGTTGGCCGCCTCGACGTCGCGCTTGGCAAAGCCCAGATGCTTGAGCAGGTCAAAGCTCGGGTCCACCAGCTTTTCCGCCGGGATGCCCAGCGTGTCGCGGCAGAAGGCTTCGCCCAGCGTCCACTGGTTGAAGACGAAGCGGATGTCGAAGGCGGTGGCGAGCGCGCTTTCCACCTTCTCGATCTGTGCCGGGCCGAAGCCATGGCCGATCAGCGCGGTGTGGTTGATGCCCGGCGCGTTGCCCAGCGTGCCGTGGCCCACCGCGTAGCTGATGATTTCCTCGATCTGGCTGGAGCTGTAGCCCAGCTTGACCAGCGCCGAAGGCACCGAGCGGTTGATGATCTTGAAGTAGCCGCCACCGGCGAGCTTCTTGAACTTCACCAGCGCGAAATCGGGTTCGATGCCGGTGGTGTCGCAATCCATCACCAGACCGATGGTGCCGGTGGGCGCGATGACCGAGACCTGCGCGTTGCGGTAGCCGTGCTGTTCGCCAAGGCGCAGCGCCTCGTCCCAGCTCGATTTCGCCAGCGCGACCAGCGCCTGGTCGGGGCAGTTGGCGTGATCGAGCGCCACCGGCTTGACGGCGAGACCCTCGTAACCGTCGGTCTTGCCATAGGCGGCGGTGCGGTGGTTGCGGATGACGCGCAGCATGTGCTCGGCGTTGCGCTCGTAGCCGGGGAACGTGCCCAGCTCGCCGGCGATTTCGGCCGAGGTGGCGTAGGAGACGCCGGTCAGGATCGCGGTCAGCGCGCCGCAAAGCGCCCGGCCCTCGTCGCTGTCATAGCTGAAGCCCATGTTCATCAGCAGCCCGCCGATATTGGCGTAGCCGAGGCCCAGGGTGCGGAAATCATAGGAGAGCTGGGCGATTTCCTTGGAGGGGAACTGCGCCATCAGCACCGAGATTTCCAGCGTCAGCGTCCACAGACGGGTGGCGTGGATATAGCTTTCCGCGTCGAACTTGCCGTCATGCAGGAAGGTCAGCAGGTTCATCGAGGCCAGGTTGCAGGCCGTGTCGTCGAGGAACATGTATTCCGAGCAGGGGTTGGAGCCCCGGATCTCGCCATCCGCCGGGCAGGTGTGCCAGGCGTTCACGGTGTCGTGGAACTGGATGCCCGGATCCGCGCAGGCCCAGGCGGCATGGCCGATCTGCTCCCACAGCTCCTTGGCGTCCACGGTCTTGGCGACCGAGCCGTCGGTGCGGCGGATGAGTTCCCAGGGCTTGCCCTCTTTCACCGCTTCCAGGAAGGCGTCGGTGACGCGGATCGAGTTGTTCGAGTTCTGACCCGAGACCGAGGCATAGGCCTCGCTGTCCCAGTCGGTGTCATAGGTCGGGAACTCGATCGAGGCATAACCCTGACGCGCGTAATCCAGCACGCGCTTGATATAGGTCTCGGGGATGGCGACCTTTTTCGCCTCGCGGATCGCCTTTTTCAGCGCCGCGTTGGCATTGGCCTCATAGGCGTCGCTTTCCAGCCCGTCCCAGCTCCGGATCGCCTCGAAGATGCCGTTCAGCATCTTTTCGTGCATCTTGGAGCCGGCGACGATGCTCGCCACCTTCTGCTCTTCCTTGACCTTCCAGTTGATGAATTCCTCGATGTCCGGGTGGTCGGCATCGACGATCACCATCTTGGCGGCGCGGCGGGTGGTGCCGCCCGACTTGATGGCGCCGGCAGCGCGGTCACCGATCTTGAGGAAACCCATGAGACCGGAGGATTTGCCGCCGCCGGACAGACGTTCGCCCTCGGCACGCAGCGAGGAGAAGTTGGTGCCGGTGCCCGAGCCGTATTTGAACAGACGCGCCTCGCGGACCCAGAGGTCCATGATGCCGCCATCGCTCACCAGATCGTCGGCGACGGACTGGATGAAGCAGGCATGCGGCTGCGGATGCTCGTAGGCGGATTTGGATTTGGTCAGCTTGCCGGTCTTGTAATCGACGTAATAGTGGCCCTGGCCCGGACCGTCGATGCCATAGGCCCAGTGCAGGCCGGTGTTGAACCATTGGGGAGAGTTCGGCGCGGCGGTCTGGGACGCCAGCATGTGGCGCATCTCGTCGTAATAGGCCTGGGCATCGGCTTCGGTCGAGAAATAGCCGCCCTTCCAGCCCCAATAGGCCCAGGCACCGGCCAGACGGTCAAAGACCTGCTTGGCAGAGGTTTCACCGGTGCGGGGCGTGTCGGAGTTTGCAGGTGCAGAGCGCCAGAGGAATTCGGGCACGCCCTTTTCGGCGACCTTCTTCAGCTCGGTGGGAACACCGGCCTTGCGGAAGTATTTCTGCGCGATGACGTCCGAGGCAACCTGGCTCCACTTCGCGGGCACTTCCAGTGTGTCGAGTTTGAACACGGTGCTGCCGTCGGGGTTGCGGATTTCCGAACTCGTGGTGACGAATTCGATACCTGCGTAAGCGTCCTGCCCTGCCTTGGTATATTTTCTTTCGATCTTCATCGCTGCCTCTGCTCCAGCATGTCCCCAGTTCCAAACCGGCGCTCGGGAACAGACGGATCGGGCAGCGGTGAGAGTGCGTCACCGCCGGCATGACATGTTGTATGCAAATTCGGTCTGTCCCCGCCGATAGCCACTATATCTTGTGGCTTTTCGTCCGGCCTGCACAAACTGGCGCAAAATCCGGTAGAGGGTCAACGGCTTTTTTCTCGAAAACATCACATATTTTGTGTTGACGCTGGAGGGGCACACAAGGGCTATGGCTTGTCCTCGATTCATCCACATCCCGGGGGCGCCTTGCCGTCATCGCGATTAAAGCGAAAATCGCCCGCTGAGGGGGAAGTTATCCACAGGTGTTGAGAAATCGCCTGAAGACGGGCGGAACATCCGGCAAGGTTCTGCCGAGCGACGCAATGACGCTGGGGAAATTTGAGGGCCTGCTGAAAATTCGGGCAGCGAGCGCGACTCGGTGTGCTGTGCACGGAGGGCGCAGCGGATCGGCTGGAGGTGGGAAAAAGCAGGGAATGGTCGGGGCGGCGAGATTCGAACTCACGACCTTCTGTACCCAAAACAGACGCGCTACCAGGCTGCGCCACGCCCCGACGGACCCCGCATATAATCTGGCCGGGGCTTTGAAAAGGGTCAAATCACTCGCAGGGCCAGGCGGGCTCGGCAATTGCGGGATGTTGCATTTCGCTGCCCGGCGCAATGCCAAGCTGCGCCGCCAGCCCGCCGTTGATTTCCAGCACGAACTGCACCGGCGCGCCGCTGGGGATCGCGGTTTCGTCATGCGGCACCGCATTGGAATGCACGGACACCACCCGCCCCTCCGCATCGGCAAAGATCATGTCGAGCGGGATCAGCGTGTTCTTCATCCAGAAGGCGGCGGGGCGTTCCTGCGGATAGACGAACAGCATGCCCGAGGCGGCGGGCATCGACTCGACGAACATCAGGCCGCGGGCGCGTTCCTCGGCGTCATCGGCCACGTCGACGCGGAATCGCGCACTGCCCCAGTCTCCGCGCAGCCAGAGCGTATCCTCCCGGCATTGCGCGGAAACCTCGCCTGCGGCAAGCGCCGCGGCGGCGATCAGGAGGGCTGCAGCGCGGCTTCCCATGCACAAACCTCGGTGGCCATCAGGCCCCGTTTGCCGTCGATCACCCGGATCGCCAGCGCCTCGCCCGGCTGAAGATCGGCCAGGCCCGAGCGGCGCAGCACCTCGATGTGGATGAACACATCTTCCGGGCGGGCGAAGACATTGGCAAAGCCAAAGCCCTTGGCCTTGTCGAACCATTTCACCCGCGCGGGTTCCAGCGGCGCGGCGCGCATCACCTCGGGGTCGATTCCTTCGAAATCCGCAAGCGGCGCACCCGCCGGAACTTCCGGCGGTTCGATCCGATGCACCTCGGTCGCCTGAATGCCGCGCTCGGTACGTTGCACCTCGACCTCGATCCGCGCGCCGTCGGCCACGGAACTCTGGCCGAAGTTGCGCAGAACATTTGCGTGCAGCAGAATGTCCGGCCCGCCCTCGTCAGCGACTACGAATCCAAATCCTTTAACAGGATCGAACCATTTCACCTTACCGAGAACGCGACGCGTTCCTTCGTCATGCTGTGTCAACTGCGTTTCCATTGATCGTCTAGCGTATCCCCAGACCCTCTTGCGATAAGGCGAGGAGGAAATGCAAGCCTTCGCTACCTGTATTTTGTGACTGTTCGCAGTTCACGTTACGTGAAATTCACGGGTTCAGCCGGGTGATATTCCAGTCATCGGCGGGGTTCCGCCGCCGCCAGACAAAGCGGTCGTGCAGCCGGAAGGCGCCATCGGCCCAGAATTCGATTTCCACCGGGGTGATGCGGAACCCGCCCCAGAACGGCGGGCGCTTGGGCATCGGCCCCTGGGTCGCGGTCACCTTGGCGACTTCGGCCATCAGCGCGGCGCGTGACGCAAGCGGTCGCGACTGCTCCGAAGCCCAGGCGCCGAGCCGCGATTTCAGCGAGCGCGAGGCGTAATAGGCATCGGCCTGGGGCCCCTCCTCACGAGTGACGGGGCCGCGCACGCGGATCTGCCGGCGCAGCGACTTCCAGTGCATCACAAAGGCCGCCTTGCCGGTGGCGGCGATCTCCTGCCCCTTGGCCGAGCCGTAATTGGTGTAGAAGACAAAGGCCGCATCCTCGATCTCTTTCAGCAGCACCATGCGCACATTCGGCAGCCCGTCCGCGTCGGCGGTGGCCAGCGCGATGGCGTTGGGATCGTTGGGTTCGGATTTCTCCGCCTCCGCCAGCCAGCTTCTGGCCAGCGCGAACGGATCGTCGCCCGCAAAAATTCCGGTCCGGTCGGACATGACCATGTCTCCTTTGTGAGCGATATCAGGCGCGAAGCCTTGAAGCCCCCCCGGCCTTGGCCTAAAGGACAAGCTCAAACACCAATGCCGGGTGGAGGAAGGGTATGTCAAACACTCTGATGGCGGGCAAGCGCGGCCTGATCATGGGGCTCGCCAACGACAAGTCGATCGCCTGGGGCATCGCAAAGGCGTTGCACGAGGCGGGCGCCGAGCTTGCCTTCTCCTATCAGGGGGAGGCCCTGAAGAAACGTGTCGATCCGTTGGCGGCGCAATTGGGCTCGGACCTTGTCCTGCCCTGCGACGTGTCGGACGAAAGCTCGATCGACGCGCTGTTCGACGGGCTCAAGGCGCGCTGGGACGGGCTGGATTTCGTGGTGCACGCGATCGGCTTTTCCGACAAGAACGAGCTGCGCGGCCGCTACGTGGACACCACGCGGAACAATTTTACCACCACCATGGACATTTCGGTCTATTCCTTCACCGCGGTGATGAAGCGGGCCGAGAAGATGATGCCGCCCGGTGGCGCGGCGCTGACCCTCACCTATTACGGTGCCGAACGGATCATGCCGCATTACAATGTGATGGGCGTGGCCAAGGCGGCGCTGGAGGCCTCGGTGCGCTATCTGGCCGAGGATCTGGGCAAGGACGGCATTCGCGTGAACGCGATCTCGGCCGGCCCGATCAAGACGCTGGCCGCCAGCGGCATCGGCGATTTCCGCTACATCATGAAGTGGAACGAATACAATTCGCCGCTGCGCCGCAATGTGACCATCGAGGATGTGGGCGGATCGGCGCTGTATCTGCTGTCGCATCTGGGCGCGGGGGTGACCGGCGAGACGCATCACGTGGATGCGGGCTATCACGTCGTGGGCATGAAGGCCGTCGACGCGCCGGACATCGCCAAGGGCTGAGGAGGCTTTCCATGGATCGCTTGCCGCACGAGAAGGGCTTTCACGTCAGCTGGGACCAGCTTCACCGCGACGCGCGGGCGCTGGCCTGGCGCCTGCAGGGCCACGGCCCCGAGGAGAACGGCGAATGGCGCGCGGTGGTGGCAATCACCCGCGGCGGCATGGCGCCGGCGATGATCGTGGCGCGCGAGCTCGACATCCGCATGGTCGATACGATCTCGGTGAAAAGCTACAATCACCAGACGCAAAGCGCGCCCAGGGTCATCAAGTTCCCCGATATGTCGGTGATGGGCGACGGGTCCGGTGTGCTGATCGTCGACGATCTCGTCGATACCGGGCGCACGCTCGAGGTGGTGCGCAGCCACCTGCCCAAGGCGCATGTGGCGACGGTCTATGCCAAGCCCAAGGGCAAGCCGATGGTCGACAGCTATATCACCGAGGTGAGCCAGGACACCTGGATCTTCTTCCCCTGGGATATGGCGCTGCAATATGTCGAGCCCTATCGCGGCACCTGACCACTCCCTTGATACCGCAAGAGTTTTCGAAAACTCTTGCAAATTCCTTCAAAGGAATTTGCCCGCCCCGCGCCCGATCATGGCGCGGGGCGGTTTGCGTCAGAGCGCGGCCTTCAGCGTCTCGCGCCAGGGGGTCGTGGGCCGTCCGATGAGCCGCGACAGCGTGCCGTCCTCGCTGAAGAGCCCGCCCTGCGACGCCCCTGCCTCGCTGTCGGCCAGCATCTCGGCCAGCGGTGCCGGAAGCCCCGCGCCGACCAGCGCGCCGGCAAAGGCCTCGGGCGACATGTTCGTGTAGCCGACCGGCTTGCCCGACAGCTCCGACAGCGCCGCCGCGAATTCCGCCAGCGTGTAGGACGTGTCGCCCGCCAGCTCATAGACGGTGCCCGAGGCCGGCAGGTCGCCGGTCAGCACGGCGGCGGCGGCGGCGGCGTAATCGGCACGCGCGGCGCTGGAAATCCGCCCCTCGCCCGCCGCGCCGATCATGCCGCCATGTTCCAGCGCCATGGGCACGCCCATCGTGTAGTTCTCGGTGTACCAGCCGTTGCGCAGCAGCGCGTAATGCAGCCCGGAAGCCGCCAGCGTCTGTTCGGTCGCCACATGCTCGCCCGGCAGCACGGTCAGCGGCGAGTTGTCGGCCTTCAGGATCGAGGTATAGGCGACAAAGCCCACCCCCGCCGCCTTCGCCGCGGCGATGGCATTGGCGTGCTGTGCGGCGCGCTGGCCGACCTCGCTGGAGGAGACCAGCAGCAGCCGCTCGACGCCGGCAAAGGCCGTCTCAAGGGCCGCCGGGTCGTCATAGGAGGCGACGCGCACGGTGACGCCCTTGGCCTCCAGCGGGGCCGCGGCCTCGGCGCGGCGCACCAGCGCGCCGACCTCGGAGGCGGGCACGGTTTCGAGCAGCGCGTCGATCGCCAGCGCGCCAAGCTGACCCGAGGCGCCGGTGACCAGGTATTTCAACGATCCGGACATGGGATCTCCTTTCCTTTTGCGATATGTCGGTCTACTTCTGCAATATGGTCTCGGATGTAGACCGCCATCGGGCGCCCGTAAAGGAGGCACTTTTTCATGACCAGGGAACAGTCAGGTAACCACCCCGCCCGCGAGACGCTTGCCGGGATGGCGGCGCTGCACGGTGCGCCGGAAAATCCCGCCGCCTGCCCGATCCGCGACGTGCTCGACCGGGTCGGACAGAAATGGACCCTGCTCATCCTCATCGCGCTGATGCCCGGGCCACGGCGGTTCTCGGCGCTGCAACGGCGGGTCGGCGACATCTCGAAACGCATGCTGACCCAGAGCCTGCGCGAGCTCGAGCGCGACGGGCTGATCTCGCGTCAGGTCTATCCGACCAAGCCGCCGGCGGTGGAATACGCGCTGACCGCGCTGGGGCGCTCGGCGCTGGATCCCATCGCGGTTCTGACCGACTGGGCCGACCGCAATCACGACCGGATCCGCGCCGCGCGCGCAGCCTTCGACGCGGCGGCCTGATCGCCTTTGCCGGGCCGCCCCTTTTCCCCGTCGGATCCTGCTGCTAGCGTGCCGCGACTTCTCGGGGGACCCGCAAGACATGCCGCATCTGAGCCGCACCGAATCCACCTTCACCCCGCCCGTTCCGGAGGCCAAGCGCTGGATCGAGGGCGTCACCTTTCCGCCCGACCGCCCGCTGATCAATGTCAGCCAGGCGGCGCCGGTCGATCCGCCGCCGCCGGCGCTGCGCAAGGCGATGGCCGAGGCGCTGGAGCTGCCCGAGACGCATCTTTACGGCCCGGTTCTGGGCCTGCCGGCGCTGCGCCGGGCGCTGGCGGAGAACTGGAGCGCGCATTACGGCGCCGCGGTCACGCCCGACCGGGTCGCCATCACCGCCGGCTGTAACCAGGCCTTTGCCGCGACGCTGGCGGCGCTGTGTGGGGAGGGAGATGAGGTTCTTCTTCCAACGCCTTGGTATTTCAACCACAAAATGTGGCTCGACATGCAGGGCGTTGTGACCGTTCCGTTGCCCACCGACGCGGCGCTTCTGCCGCAGGCCGAGGTGGCGCGCGGCCTGATCACCGCGCGCACCCGCGCCATCGTCGTGGTCTCGCCCAACAATCCCGGCGGCGTGGAATACCCGCCCGAGACGCTGCGCGCGCTTTTCGATCTCGCCCGGGAGCATGGCCTGCGGCTGATCGTGGACGAGACCTACAAGGATTTCGACAGCCGCAGCGGCCCGCCGCACGATCTTCTGTCGCTGGAGGGGCACGAGACCACGCTGATCCAGCTCTACAGCTTCTCCAAGGCCTACCGGCTCACCGGCCACCGCGTCGGCGCCATCATCGCCGATCCGGCGCTGCTGCACGAGATCGAGAAGTTCCAGGACACGGTGGCGATCTGTGCGCCGCAGCTCGGTCAGCACGCGGCGCTCTGGGGGCTGGAGAATCTCTCGCAATGGCTTGCTGGCGAGCGTGACGAGATCCTCGCGCGCGGCCGTGCCATCGCGGCCCAGATGCCCCGGCTCGAGGCCAAGGGCTGGCGGCTGAAGGGGCTGGGCGCCTATTTCGCCTATCTCGAACATCCCTTCGCCGATCCCGCCGATGTGCTGGGCCCGCGGCTGGTGCGCGAGGCCGGGGTTCTTGCCCTGCCCGGCACCATGTTCGTGCCGTCCGGCGACCCCAGCGGCGCCCGGCATTTCCGCCTGGCCTTCGCCAATCTCGATGCCGCGGGGATCACAACCCTGTTCGACCGGCTGGCGGCGCTGGACTGGCCCCTTGCGGGGCCGGACAGCGCGGCGTAGACACGGGCGCCAGACACATAGGGGAAGAGGCAGCCATGGCAGGCGGCAAGAGCGGCATCACGAAATACATCGTCTGGGGGATTCTCATCGCCTCCTTCCTGGGCTTCGGCGCCTTCGGGACGGTGAATTTCTCGGGCGGGGTCGGCAGCATCGGCTCGGTCGGCAACACCGACATCTCGACCAACGACTATGCCCGTGCCCTGCAAAACGAGCTGCGCGCCATCGAGGCGCAGACCGGCCAGCCCATGACGCTCGAACAGGCGCGTCAGCTCGGGCTGACCGATCAGGTTCTGGCACAGGTCGTGACCAATGCCGCGCTCGATGACGAGGCCGCGCGCATTGGCCTGTCGGTGGGCGACGCGCGCGTCGCCGAAGAGCTGCGCAACGTCTCGGCCTTCCAGGGCCCCGATGGCAGCTTCGACCGCAGCGCCTATACCTATGCGCTTCAGAATGCCGGCATGAAGGAGGCCGAGTTCGAGGCCGGTCTGCGCCGCGACAGCGCGCGCTCGATGCTTCAGGCGGCGGTGATCTCGGGCACCACCCTGCCCGACACCTACGTGACCACGCTGCTCGATTATGCCGGCCAGACGCGCGGCTTTACCTGGGCCGCGCTGGGGCGCGACACGCTGACCACCGGCCTGCCCGTTCCCTCCGAGGAGGAACTTCTGGCCTGGTACGAAGCGAATCTCGACCGCTTCACCCTGCCCGAAACCAAGGTCATCACCTTCGCCTGGCTGACGCCGGACATGATCGTCGATACGGTCGAGGTCGACGAGGCGGCGCTGCGCGACGCCTATGCCGAGCGCGAGGCCGAGTTCAACATGCCCGAGCGGCGGCTGACCGAACGCCTGGTCTTTGGCAACGAGGCCGAGGCGCAGGACGGCATGGAACGCATCGCGGCGGGCACGGCGGATTTCGAAACGCTGGTTGCCGAGCGCGGGCTCGAGCTGTCCGACACCGATATGGGCGATCTTTCGCGCGCCGAGCTGGGCGCGGCCGGCGAGGCGGTCTTCGCGGCCGCGGTCGGCGATGTGGTCGGCCCCGCCTATTCCCCGCTTGGCCCGGCGCTTTACCGGGTGAACGGGGTGCTGGCGGCGCAGCAGACCTCCTTTGAGGAGGCCATCCCCGATCTGCGCGATGCGCTGGTGCTCGACCGCGCGCGCCGGGTGATCGAGGGTATGGCGCAAAGCCTCGACGACGAGCTGGCGGGCGGCGCCACGCTGGAGGATCTGGCGAACGAGACCGATATGGAACTGGGTCAGATCGACTGGACCCAGACCAGCGATCTGGGCATCGCGGGATACGATTCCTTCCGCGAGGCCGCGCAGGCGGTTACCGAGAACGACTATCCGGCGATCGAGGATCTGGGCGACGGCGGCATTTTCGCGCTGCGGCTCGACGAGCTGCGCGCGCCCGCGCCGCAGCCCTTCGAGGAGGTGCGCGGCCAGGTCGAGGCGCTCTGGGAACAGGATCAGGCCACCGAGGCGCTGGTGGCGCAGGCCCAGGATCTCGCCACCCGCATCGCCGGCGGCGAAGGCTTTGACGACGCCGGGCTGAACGCCAACACCGAAAGCGGCCTGACCCGCGACGCCCGCGTCGAGGGCCTGCCTGCGTCGGTGCTGGAGGCGGTGTTCGCGCTGGAGCCCGGCGAGGCGCGCGCCCTGCCCGGCAATGGCGAGGCGCTGGTGGTACGGCTCGACAGCGTGACCCCGGTGGATATGGACAGCGATCAGGTGCAGGCGCTTTCGGGGATGCTGCGCGATCAGGCGGCCAACAGCGTGGCGAACGATCTGTTCCGCGCGCTCAATGCCGACATCCAGTCCCGCGCCGGCATCAGCATCGACCAGGCGGCGGTCAACGCCGTGCACAGCAATTTCCGGTAAGGCACGAAATGGCCACGCTCATTCCCGCTTACGAAGATTTCGCCCGCGCCTATGAGGCCGGGCAGAACCAGGTGGTCTATGCGCGGCTGGCGGCGGATCTCGACACACCGGTCTCGCTGATGCTCAAGCTGACCGGCGCCGCCAAGGATGCCTTCATGCTGGAATCGGTCACCGGCGGCGAGGTGCGCGGGCGCTATTCCATCATCGGCATGAAACCGGATGTGGTCTGGAAATGCCACGGCACCGAGGCCGCGATCAACCGGCAGGCGCGGTTCGACCCCGAGGCGTTCGAACCGCTGGAAAGTGATCCGCTGACCGCGCTGCGCGCGCTGATCGAGGAAAGCCGCATCGCCCTGCCCGACGATCTGCCGCAATCGGCCGCCGGGCTTTTCGGCTATCTCGGCTATGACATGATCCGGCTGGTCGAGCATCTTCCGAACGTGAACCCCGATCCGCTCGGCCTGCCCGATGCGCTGATGCTGCGGCCTTCGGTGGTCGCCGTGCTCGACGGGGTCAAGGGCGAGGTCACCGTGGTGTCGCCGGCCTGGGTCAATGCGGGGCTCTCGGCGCGCGCCGCCTATGCGCAGGCCGCCGAGCGGGTGATGGACGCGGTGCGCGATCTCGAACGCGCGCTGCCGCAGGCGGGCCGCGAACTGGGCGAGGCGCATGAGACCGGCGCGCCGGTGTCGAACTTCACCCGCGAGAGCTACAAGGCGGCGGTCGAAAAGGCCAAGGACTACATCCGCAAGGGCGACATCTTTCAGGTGGTGCCGGCGCAGCGCTGGACGCAGGAGTTTCCGCTGCCGCCCTTCGCGCTCTACCGCTCGCTGCGGCGGACGAATCCGTCGCCCTTCATGTTCTATTTCAATTTCGGCGGCTTCCAGGTGATCGGCGCCAGCCCCGAGATCCTCGTCCGGGTCTTTGGCCGCGAGGTCACCATCCGCCCCATCGCGGGCACCCGCCCGCGCGGCGCCACGCCCGAGGAGGACCGCGCGCTCGAGGCCGATCTGCTGGCCGACAAGAAAGAGCTGGCGGAGCATCTCATGCTGCTCGATCTGGGCCGCAACGACACCGGCAAGGTGTCGAAGATCGGCACCGTGCGCCCGACCGAGAAATTCATCATCGAGCGGTACAGCCACGTCATGCATATCGTGTCGAACGTGGTGGGCGAGCTGGCCGAGGATCAGGACGCGCTGTCGGCGTTTTTCGCCGGCATGCCGGCGGGCACCGTTTCCGGCGCGCCCAAGGTCCGCGCGATGGAGATCATCGACGAGCTGGAGCCGGAAAAGCGCGGCGTCTATGGCGGTGGCGTGGGGTATTTCTCGGCGGGCGGCGATATGGACATGTGCATCGCCCTGCGCACCGCCATCGTGAAGGACGAAAAGCTCTATATCCAGGCCGGGGGCGGCGTTGTCTATGACAGCGATCCCGAAGCGGAATATATGGAGACCGTGCACAAATCCAACGCCATCCGCCGCGCGGCGGCGGATGCGGCCCGGTTCACCGGCACGGGCAACGGCTGAGGCCGCTGCCCTGACCGGCGCCGCTCAGATCTCTCGCAGATAGGCCCAGGACACCCAGCCCTTGAGGCTGCGCGCGCGGTCCAGCGACACCTTGCACCAGCGCGTGCCGCCGGTCTGGGTGCATTCGATCAGACGCACCACCGTGCCGTTCGGCAGCCCGACATAGACGTCGAACCCGATGCCGGGGCCGCCGCGCATCTTCAGCATGTCGCCCTCTTCGACACCGTATACCTCGTAACGGTCGCGCCACCCGGCGGCGGCCGGGTCCGGCTGGATCGCCGCAGCCAGAAAGCCGAGCGCCAGCGCCTTGAATACGAATCCGCGCATGTTTTTTTCCTGTTCGTTGCCTCGCCCGCAGCCTACCCGTTCCGGGGCACCGGCGAAACGGTCAGCGCAAGCGCCGCGCGGCGGCGGTTCACCGGGTCGGGCAACGGCTGAACACATCGTCCCGGTCACGGCCCTTGCGAAACCGCAACGGCGCCCCTACCTACGCTCCAGCCACCCCTTGGAGATGCTTTCGACATGGATCTGCCCCTCGCAACCGTTCGCCCACTGGTTTCGCTGCGAGAAGTCCTGCTCCATGTCTGCCTCCGTGTCCCTTTCCGGCCTGTCCTGGTCCACCCCTGACGGCACGCCGCTTTTCACCGATCTCACCCTGACCTTCGGGTCCGAGCGTACCGGCATCGTCGGTCGCAACGGCACGGGCAAAAGCACGCTTTTGCGACTGATCGCGGGCGATCTGCGTCCGGCCTCCGGCCAGTTGCGCGTGACCGGGCGCCTGGCGAAGATGCGGCAGGAGGGCCTTGCGCATCCCGGCGAGACCGTCGCCGATCTCTTCGGCGCCCGCCCGGCGCTCGACGTGATCGACCGGGCCGAGGCCGGCCACGCCTCGGCCGCCGAGCTGGCGGAGGCGGACTGGACGCTGCCCGCGCGCCTCGAGGCGGCGCTGGAGCGCTGCGGCCTGCCCGTCGCGCCTCAGACCCCGCTTGCCAGCCTCTCCGGCGGGCAGCGCAGCCGGGCGTCGCTGGCCGCGCTGATCTTCGCCGAGCCGGATATGCTGCTGCTGGACGAGCCGACGAACAACCTCGACCGTGCCGGGCGCCGGGCGGTGTCCAGGTTGCTGCAAGGCTGGACTGGCGGGGCGATCGTCGTCAGCCACGACCGCGCGCTGCTGGAAGAGATGGACGCCATCGTCGAGCTGACCTCGCTGGGCGCGACCCGCTATGGCGGGAATTACACCGCCTTCCGCCAGCAGAAGGATCTTGAGCTGGAGGCGGCGGCCGAGGCGCTCGCCCATGCCGAGAAGAGCCGCAGCGACGCCGCGCGCCGCGCGCAGCAGGCCGCCGAGCGCAAGGCGCGCAAGGACGGTGCCGGGCAGCGGGCGCGGGCCAGGCGCGATCAGCCCAAGATCCTCATGGATGCGGCCAAGGAGCGGTCCGAGGCCTCGGGCGGCGCCGCGGCCCGGCTGCGCGAGGCCCGGCAGGCAGCGGCGGAGACGGCGCTTGCCGCCGCCCGCGAGAGGATAGAGGTGCTGCAACCGCTGCGCATGGAGATCCCCCCGACCGGCCTGCCGGCGGCGCGAACGGTGTTGAATCTGGATCAGGTGACCGGCGGATACGATCCCGAACAGCCGGTGATCCGCGATCTGTCGCTGAGGGTCACCGGCCCCGAACGCATCGTCATCGCGGGGCCGAACGGCAGCGGCAAGACCACGCTTCTCAAGCTCGTCACCGGCCAGATTCCGCCTCTGCGGGGGCATGTGACGGTGCCAGTCCCGTTTGCGCTGCTGGACCAGCATGTCGGGCTGCTCGATCCCGACCGGAGCCTTCGGGACAATTTCCGCGCCCTGACCCCGGCGGCGGATCCGCATATGGCCCATGCGGCGCTGGCCCGCTTCGGGTTCCGCGCCGGCGACGCCCTGCGCCGCACCGGCGATCTCAGCGGTGGAGAGCGTCTGCGCGCCGGTCTGGCCTGTGCCCTTGGCACGCAGCCGCCGCCGATGCTGCTGATCCTCGACGAGCCGACCAACCACCTGGATCTGGACGGGCTCTCGGCGCTGGAGGCGGCGCTTGCCGCCTATGACGGCGCGGTGCTGGCGGTCAGCCACGACGCGGCGTTCGTCGAAGCGCTGGCGCCGGACCGGTTCCTGACCCTGCCGCAGTGAGCGCCGGAGGCGGTGCATGCTCAAAACAGAAAAACGGAGCGGTGATTACCGCTCCGTTTCCCCTGTTCGTTCCGGCGCAGGGTCGAAAAGCACCGGAACGAGCTGCATATGCCGTTCCGGGGCCCGACGCTTACTTGGTCAGAAGCTGCGCCTCGTGTTTCTTCAGCGAGCGGCGGGCCGAGCCATAGGCCTTGAGCCCTTCTTCATGTTCCAGCTCGGGGAACAGTTCGAAGATCTCCTGACGCTGCGCGTCGCCGATGCCTTTCAGCGAATGGTCGCCGGGCTGGAAGCTCTCGCTCCACGCGCCGTTCGACAGCACCACTTCGTGGTTGTCGAACATCATGTGGATATAGGTCACGCCGAGGGTTTCGACCTCGTCCACACCGTCCAGACCGGTGAGGTGCTTGGCCGCGGCCAGAACCTCGCGCTCTTCGAAGTAGAGCGCGGTCTTGTCGTTGGCCACCAGCACGCGGTGGTTCGGCGAGACCAGCAGATCGTGCTCGGGCAGGTTCTTGCCCAGAGCGCCCTGCTGGATCAGCACCGGACGCAGATGCGGCTTGCGGGCCAGCTCGTGACCGGTGAGGTCCTTGCGGCCGATCCAGCGGATCTCCTGGATGCCGTTGTCGCGGGTGATCACGCGGTCGCCGACTTCCAGATCCTCGACCAGACGCTCGCCCTGCGGCGTCGCGATGAGCGTGCCGGGGGTGAAGCAGGGCTGCACCTCGACGGTGACATAGGAGCTGGCGGTGCCGCCGTTGCCGTCGTCGATCGTGTAGGCGAAGGAGTCGTAGCCGGTGAAGCCCTCATCGGCGACAAAGGTCACGGTGCCGTCGTCGTTCAGCGTCACGGTGCCATTCGGTGCGTCGCCCACCGAGGTGACGGTCAGTTCGTCGCCATCGGGATCGGTGTCGTTCAGCGTCGGATCGAAGGTCGCCGGCGAGGTCAGCGTGGTGTGATAGAGATCTTCCACCGCGGTGGGCGCGTCGTTCTCGCCCGGGTTCGGATCGACGGTGCCGACCGTCACGGTCACGGTGCCGGTGTCGGTGCCGCCGTTGCCGTCGGACACGGTGTAATCGAAGGTCGCGTCACCGGTATAGCCGTCTTCCGGGGTATAGGTCACGGTGCCATCGTCGTTCAGGACCACGGTGCCGCTGGTGGGATCGGTCACCCCGGTCACCGCCAGGTCGTCGCCGTCCACATCGGTGTCGTTCAGGCTCGGGTCGAGGGTGACGGGCGTGTTCACGCCGGTGGTGGTGCTGTCATCCACCGCGACGGGCGCGTCGTTCACCGGGTTCACGGTGACATCGACGGTGCCGGTGGCGGTGTTGCCGGTCGGATCCTCGATCGTATAGGTGATCTCGGCGGGGCCGTTGTAATCGGGGTCGGGCGTGAAGGTCAGGGTGTTGTCTTCGTTGACCGTCACGGTGCCGTTGGTCGCCGTGGCGCCGGTCACGCTCAGATCGCCGCCTTCGGGATCGCTGTCGTTGCCGAGCACGTCGATCACGACCGGCACGTCCTCGTCGGTGGTGGCCGCGTCATCGACCGCGATCGGGGCTTCGTCGCCGCCAGCCTCGGTGGTCGAGAAGCTCACGTCGGAGATCAGCACGCCCTGAACCGCGTTGCCGCCGTTCTCATAGACGACTTCGATGCGCGAGACCGGGCCGGCGATGTTCACCTGAACGGTGCCGTCCTGCTCGGCGAAGTTGGTCACCTCGGTGCCGGTGGCGGTGTCGCCGGTGACGCTGGTGCCGGCGCCCAGAACGGTCATGGTCACATCGACCGGGTTGCCTTCGGCGTCATAGGCCAGAACGGTGACGTTGTCCTGGAAGCTGAAGGTCGGGCCGGTGCCGCTCAGCGCGTATTCGGCAAGGTCGCTCAGGTCGCCGCCGGAGCCGCCATCGACGTCGTTCAGCAGGAACGAGACGTTCTGCACGTTGTCGCCATAGGCTTCGTCCGAGGCGCTGAAATCCAGCACGGTGGTCGAGGTCGGGGAGATGATGCCCTCACCGTCGCCGCCTGCGCCGAAGAGCTTGAGATGCGAGTTCGGATCGACGTCCGAGCCTTCCGGCACGTACCCGTCATAGGTCACGGTGAAGGCCTGGGCCTCATCGTCCTGCGCGGTAAAGGTGATGTCCACGGCAACGCCGCCGGTTTCCACCGTCGTGGTCACTGCGTCGGGCGCAGTGTTGTCAAGGTTGGTGCCATACGCGCCGAGCGCGCTCCAATCCAGAACCAGATCAGCCATTGTTTTCGACCCTCATTACTTCAGACGGGACATTGCCCGAACCGCATCCACGGCAGCGGCGCACTGGGGCACCGCAGGTTTCCATCGCTCGTCATGCCTGCAAGTTCTGCATAGGGATCGCGCGCCTCAGTCCCACATTCTTACGTGTGGTCGAACAACGCAGTTCGTGGCGGCGGGGATTCTTCCCCTCACGCTTCCCTACGCATCCTTGCGGATGCCTGACAGTTCAGCGGCCGCCCCCGTGGCCAGCAGTCTTTCACCCCCCAGTAGGGCTTGCCGAAATTAATAAAGGCAGTGAAGTGCCGCTCAAAGGAGAAAATGGCGCAAACGGGGCGCATGCAGCGGAGTTGAGAAGCAATTTATCCAAATTTGCAGTGAGTGTTTCCAGTCTTTGAGACAGTATTGTTTCCAGTTTTCCGAGGCGGATCGGGCCACCGGATCAATGAAACAAGGCGATTCCCGAAAAGTCGCCCGTGAGGCCGCTGGAAGATTGTGCGTACTTCAGAAACAATTGACAGGGCCTTGTGATCGCCTCACTTTTTTGAGGCGCAAAAATGAAATATGGCCTTGGTTGTCGCGGGGCCGTGATCAATCTTGGGCCCCTGCGGGGATTAAACAGAATGCCCCGGAGACAAGGTAAACGAATCGCGAATCATTTGACGAAAAATTGGCGTGCCCGCGGGCGGCGCCAAACCCGGATCTGGCGGGCTGCCGGGGCTCTGAGGGCGCTCAACGCGCCTTCAGACGGGTCGTGAGGCCCAAAGAAGGCGCTCATTCGACGAGGTTGGTGATCCAGCGGCATTGATACGGGGCCATCTCGACGGCGCCGGCGGTGACCTCCTCGCCGCTCAGCAGGTCGATCCAGCGTTCGTCCGCGATCAGGTTCAGATCGCCGGCCGGAATCTCGACCGTCTCGCCGCTCACGTTGTGCAGCGCAAAGATCGACTGCGCCCGGTCGAGCGACTGACGCCAGAGCCCGAAGATGCGCTGATCGAGGTTCAGCGTGAACTGCGTGGCATTGGGGTGGAAGCCCGGCTGCTCGGCGCGCAGCTTCAGCCGGTCCGACAGCGCCGCGAGCACCTGCGCATGCAGGGTCTCCGGGGTGTCGAGCTTTTCGAGCAGCTCGGGATAGTTCCAGCGGTGCCGGTTGATCGCCCGGTTCATGCCGCGCCGCTCGACCCCTTCGAGGTCGTTGGGCGTGGCCAGCATCGAGTGGATGTAGAAGGCCGGAATGCCTTCGAGCGACATCACGATGGTCTGCGAGCAGAGGAACCGTGCGAGATGGCTGTCGTCGGCGCCTTTGAACGTGCGGCCCATCGCCTCGAAATACGAGCAGTTCAGCTCATAGGGCGCCTCGCCCCCGCCGGGCAGCGAGCGCATGGAGACCAGACCGCCGATCTCGCGGATGGTCGCGATGATCTGCGAAATCTCGTCGGGCGGCAGCAGCCCCTCGGCGGGGCGCATGCCGATGCCGTCATGGCTGGCGGTGAAGTTCAGATAGGCGCAGCCCAGCGGCGCCGGCGGCATGGTGCGCTGCCAGTCGATGAGGTATTTCGCGCTGCCCGCCATCATCGCATGCAGGATCAGTGGCGGCAGCGGGAAGTTGTAAACGACATGCGCCTCGTTGCGGTGGCCGAAATAGCTCAGGTTCTCGGCCTTGGGCACATTGGTCTCGGTCAGCAGGATCACCGTCTCGGTGGCGTAATCCACCAGCAGCCGCAGCATCTGGATCACCGCATGGGTCTGCGGCAGGTGGATGCAGTTGGTGCCGATCTGTTTCCACAGGAAGGCCACCGCATCCAGCCGGATGATCCGCACGCCCATGTCGATATGCAGCCGGATGATGCGGACGATCTCGAGCAGCACGTCGGGGTTGCGGAAATCGAGGTCGATCTGGTCGTGGCTGAAGGTGCACCAGACATAGCGGGTGCCCATGGCCGTCTCGACCTCCTGCAAGAGCGGCGTGGTGCGCGGGCGGACCACCATCGACAGATCGTCCGAGGGATCGGCCTCGAAGAAGAACTTGTCATAGGGTTTCTGGCCTTGCCGGTAGGCGTTGAACCACACGCCCTGCGAGGAGACGTGGTTCAGCACCAGGTCCGACATCAGGTGAAACTCGCTGCCGATGCGGGTGATGTCGGCCCATTCGCCGAGCTGCGGGTTCACCTTGCGGTAATCGGTGACCGCGAACCCGTCATCCGAGGTGAAGGGGAAGAACGGCAGGATATGCACCCCGTTCACCACCCCCTTCATATGGGTCAGCAGGAAATCGTTCATCAGATCGAGCGGTTTGTGATGCCCGTCGATCAGGCTGTCGCCATAGGTGATCAGCACCGCGTCGTTCTGCGTCCAGAGATTGTTGCCCGGTTTGCGCGGCTTCTTGCGGCGATGCTTCTCCTCTGGCCAGAACGCCTCGATCACCTGACTGGCGAGGATATGGGCGTCCACCTCAGGGTAGATGAAGTGGAGGAGTTCGGACAATCTTGCGCTGAAGGAGCTCTCGGTCATGAAATCTCTTTGGCGTAGGGTGGTCTGACGGAGGCCCGGCGGGGCCCGGCGGCTTGGGGAGACACTCCCCGCGACCATTTGCAGCAGGACGCTAGAGTCCTCGGTTAAGCCCTTCAAAGCGCTTTCACAAGTCAAATGTCTTGCACCCCCGAGCGGCGATGTCGCTGCGCGATGCGATCAGGTCGCGCCCGTGCCGCGCCGCGCGGGCGATCCGCGATAGAGGCGAAGCGCGGACGGGCGCCAGCCGGCGCGGGCCGCACCGCTTGTGCAACCGCAGACCAGGATCCGCCAGATGCGCTCTTATGCCCTGACCGTCAAATGCCCCTCGACCCGGGGCATCGTCGCCGCCATTGCCGGGTTTCTCGCCGAGCAGGGCTGCAACATCACCGACAGCGCCCAGTTCGACGATCTCGAGACCGGCCATTTCTTCATGCGGGTGAGTTTTCAGAGCGAGGGCGGCACCGCCCTGGAGGCGGTCGAGGCGGCGTTTGCCGCCGTGGCGGGCCGCTTCGGCATGGACTACGCCTATCACGACGAGACCGAGAAGATGAAGGTCGTCATCATGGTCTCGCGCTTCGGCCACTGCCTGAACGATCTGCTTTATCGCTGGCGGATCGGCGCGCTGCCGATCGAGATCGTCGCGGTGATCTCGAACCACATGGAGTACCAGAAGGTGGTGGTGAACCACGACATCCCCTTCCACTGCATCAAGGTCACGAAAGAGAACAAGCCGCAGGCCGAGGCGCGGATCATGGAAGTGGTGGCCGAGACCGGCGCCGAGCTGATCGTGCTGGCCCGCTACATGCAGATCCTCTCGGACGAGATGTGCCGGACGATGTCGGGGCGGATCATCAACATCCACCATTCTTTCCTGCCGAGTTTCAAGGGGGCCAACCCCTACAAGCAGGCCTTCGAGCGTGGTGTGAAGCTGATCGGGGCGACCTCGCATTACGTGACCGCCGATCTGGATGAAGGCCCGATCATCGAGCAGGACACGGTGCGGGTGACCCATGCGCAGAGCCCCGAGGATTACGTTTCGCTGGGGCGCGACGTGGAATGCCAGGTGCTGGCGCGCGCGGTGCATGCGCATATCCACCGCAGGGTGTTTCTGAACGGCAACAAGACCGTGGTGTTCCCGGCCTCGCCCGGCTCCTACGCCTCGGAACGTATGGGCTGAGGGTACGCGCGCGCCGCGGCGCCGGTCTTCTGGCCGGCGTTCCGGGTGAGTATTTGCGGAAAGATGAAAGCCGGGGGTTTTGGGGGCGGGCCCGCGCCGCTCAGAGGCCCGGCAGGTCGAGCATCAGCGCCGCGTGATCGCTGGCATGAGGCCGGTGGTGGCCCACGCCGGGCAGCCGCGTGCCCTGCCCCGGCCCCGCCTCATGGCCGAGCCCGCGATGCAGGACGCGGGGCACCGCCCTGGGGAAGCGCTCGGCCAGCGCCGGAGAGGCGATCAGCGCGTCGGGACGGTGATGCGCGCCCACATGCGGTTCGTAGTAGGTCCAGCGTCCGGCCTCGGGCAGCCGCAGCCCCAGATCCACCCCCGCCTCTTCGAGCGGCGCAATCGCCCGCGCGCCGCTGTCGCGCGGCTCGTTGAGATCGCCCACCACCAGCCAGAGCGCCTCGCGCCCCCGCGGCAGCAGCCGCCGCACCGCCTCGGCCTCCATCCGCCGCAGCGCCCAGGCGCGGGCGGGCTCGGGAGACGGGGCCTTGAAATGCACCACGAAGAGCGTCAGCGCGCCGAACCGCGCCTCGAGACAGTCGCGGCGAAAGACCGGCTGCGCGGGCGCCATGCCCTCGGGCGGCGCAAGCCCGAGATCCTCGGGCGTCAGCCCCGCGTGGCTGGTCACCTCGTCCCAAGGCCGCCGCGCCATCAGCGCCACATCCAGCCCGCGCCCGTCATTGCCGGGCAGGCAGAGCCTGTAGGGGTAGCGCCCGGCGCGCGGCGCCAGATAGCGGTCGTGGAAGAAATCGAGGCTCTGAACATCGAACACCTCTTGCAGCGCCAGCACGTCGGCGCCGGTGGCGGCCAGCAGCTCGGCGGTGAGGCGGCGGTCGGCCTCGTCATGCCGGGTGTCGGGGGCTTCGTCGCGGTCGCGCGCGCCGTGCAGATGGCCGCCCGTCTCGTCGGGCAGCAGCCGCAGGTTCTGCATGTTGAGCGAGGCGATGCGCATCCGCCCCCTTCCCGGCCCTCAGGCCTCTTTTTTCAGCCGGATCGCCCCGGCCTTTTCCGCCAGATCGCGGGCGATGGCATAGGCACCCTTGATCTTGTCGCTGTCGCGCGCCCAGTCGCGCCGCACCACGATCTTGTTGTCCCTGATCTTGGCAAGCCCGTTCTGGTCCTGGATGAACGAGACCAGCCCTTCGGGTTTCGCGAACTTGTCGTTGTGGAACTGGATCGTCGCGCCCTTGGGGCCGCCGTCGAGCTTGGCAATCCCCGCACGCTTGCACATATCCTTGATCCGCACCACCAGAAGCAGGGTGTTGACCTCTTTCGGCAGCTTGCCGAAGCGGTCGATGAGCTCGGCGGCAAAGCCCTCAAGCTCGACCTTGGAGGTGAGTTCGGACAGGCGCCGGTAAAGCCCCAGCCGCACGTCGAGGTCGGGCACATAGGCCTCGGGGATCAGCACCGGCACACCGAGATTGATCTGCGGCGCCCATTGCCCGTCCTCGTCCAGAAGCCCCTCGGCCTCGCCGGATTTGATCTTGGCAATCGCCTCTTCCAGCATCTGCTGGTAAAGCTCATAGCCCACATCGCGCATCTGGCCGGACTGTTCCTCGCCCAGAAGATTGCCGGCGCCGCGAATGTCGAGATCCTGCGAGGCCAGCGTGAACCCCGCCCCCAGCGTATCGAGCGACCCCAGAACGCGCAGGCGCTTTTCGGCGGAATCGGTCAGCTTGGCACGCGGTTTGGTGGTGAGATAGGCATAGGCGCGGGTTTTCGAGCGCCCGACCCGGCCACGGATCTGATAGAGTTGCGCGAGACCAAACATATCGGCGCGATGCACCACCATGGTGTTGGCGGTGGGGATGTCGAGGCCGCTCTCCACGATGGTGGTGGCCAGCAGCACGTCGTATTTGCCGTCGTAGAAGGCGTTCATCTTCTCGTCGAGCTCGCCCGCCGCCATCTGGCCATGCGCCACGACATAAGACACTTCGGGCACCTGTTCGCGCAGGAATTCCTCTATTTCGGGAAGATCCGAAATGCGCGGCACCACATAGAAACTCTGCCCGCCCCGGTAATGCTCGCGCAAAAGCGCCTCGCGGATCGTCACCGCGTCGAATTCGCTGACATAGGTGCGGATCGCCAGACGGTCGACCGGCGGCGTGCCGATGATCGACAGATCCCGCACGCCGGACAGCGACAGTTGCAGCGTGCGCGGGATCGGCGTCGCGGTCAGCGTCAGAACGTGGATGTCGGAGCGCAGCTGCTTCAGCCGTTCCTTGTGGCCGACACCGAAATGCTGCTCTTCGTCGATGATCAGCAACCCGAGGTTCTGGAACCGGATGCCCTTGGCCAGCAGCGCGTGGGTGCCCACCGCGATGTCCACGGTGCCGCGCGAAATGCCCTCGCGGGTCTTGGCCGCCTCGCCCGAGGAGACGAAGCGCGACAGCGGCGCCACATTGACCGGAAAGCCGCGAAAACGCTCGGCAAAGCTCTTGTAATGCTGGCGAGCAAGCAGCGTCGTGGGCGCGATCACCGCCACCTGCACCCCGGACATGGCGGCGACAAAGGCCGCGCGCATGGCGACCTCGGTCTTGCCAAAGCCCACGTCGCCGCAGATCAGCCGGTCCATCGGCTGGCCGCTGTCCATGTCGGCCAGCACATCCTCGATGGCGCGGATCTGGTCGTCGGTCTCGGTATAGGGAAAGCGCGCGCAGAAGCTTTCCCAGGCGCCCGGCGGCGGGTCGATGACCGGCGCCTTGCGCAGCGCGCGCTCGGCGGCGACGCGGATGAGCTTGTCCGCCATCTCGCGGATGCGCTCCTTGAGCCGCGCCTTCTTGGCCTGCCAGGCGCCGCCGCCGAGACGGTCGAGCAGACCTTCCTCGTGGCCGTAACGGCTCAGCAGTTCGATGTTCTCGACCGGCAGGTACAGCCGCGCCTGTTCGGCATATTCGAGCAGAAGGCATTCATGCGCGGCCCCGGCGGCGGTGATCACCTCCATGCCCTGATAGCGCCCGATGCCATGGTCCACGTGCACCACCAGATCGCCTGGAGACAGCGATTGAGCTTCGGTCAGAAAGTTTTCGGCTTTCCTGCGCTTTTTCGGCGCACGGATCAGCCGGTCGCCAAGCACGTCCTGCTCCGAGATCACGGTGATGCGCTGGCCGGATTTCGGATCGCCCCAGGGCGCCTCGAACCCGGTTTCCAGCGCCCAGACCGCAAGATGCAGCCCGTGTTTGCCAATCCGGGTGCCATTGCCGACCGGAATCGCCTCGGCCAGCCCCTCATCCTCGATAAGCCCGGTCAGACGTTCGCGCGCGCCTTCGGACCAGGAGGCGATGAGCACCGGCCCATCTTGCATCTTCTTCTTAACATGATCCGCCAGCGCACCGAAAAGGCTGATGTTTTCCTGCTGACGCTCCGGCGCGAAATTGCGCCCGATACGCCCGCCCGCATCCACCACGCCGGGGCCGGACGCCTGTTGCAACGGATGGAACTGCACCGCCCGGCGCCCCTCCAGCGCCGCCTCCCAGGCGGCATCGTCGAGATAGAGCTGCCCCGGCGGCACGGGCTTGTAGACCGAATCCATCCGGCCCTTTTGCAGCATCGCGTGGCGGCGGGTTTCGTACTGGTCCGCGATGCTGTCCCAGCGCGCCAGCCGCGCGGGCGTGAGCTGGTCGTCCATCAGCACCGGCGCGCCGGGCAGATAGTCGAAAAGCGTCTCCATCGTCTCGTGGAAGAACGGCAGCCAGTGCTCCATGCCCTGCTGCTTGCGCCCCGCGCTCACCGCCTCGTAAAGCGGATCGTCGGCACCGCCCGCGCCGAACTCCACGCGGTAGTTCTGCCGGAAGCGCAGGATCGCCGCCTCGTCCAGAATGACCTCGGAAACCGGCGCCAGCTCGACCAGCTCCAGCTTTTCCGTGGTGCGCTGGGTGGCGGCGTCGAAGCGCCGCGCCCCGTCCAGCACGTCGCCGAACAGATCGAGCCGCACCGGCCCACCCTCGCCTGGCGGAAAGATGTCGATGATGCCGCCGCGAATGGCGTAATCGCCGGGTTCGGTCACCGTGGGCGCCTGGCTGAACCCCATGCGCACGAGGAAGGCGCGCAGCGCCGCCTCGTCGATGCGCGAGCCCACGCGCGCGGTAAAGGCCGCCTCGCGCAGCACGGCGCGGGCGGGAAGGTATTGCGTTGCCGCCGACAGCGTCGTCAGCAGCACGAAGCGCTGCGGCATCCCGTGTACCAGCCCCGCCAGCGCCGCCATGCGTGCCGCCGAGATGTCGGGGTTGGGCGATACTCGGTCGTAGGGCAGGCAGTCCCAGGCCGGAAAACTGACCACCGGCATGTCGGGCGCGAAGAACCCAAGCGCCTCGCGCAGCGCCGCCATGCGCTTGTCGTCGCGCGCGATATGGATGACCGGACCGGCGGCCTTCTCGGCCTCGGCCAGAACGAGCTTTGCGTCAAAGCCCTCGGGCGCGCCGCCCATGGTGATACGGGAATGTGACATGACCAAGGGATGTGACCCGCGCGCGGGCCGCCGTCAACCGCCCAGAGCGGTGAAGGACATGTTCTGGAACATGCCCCAGAGCGCGGTGATGAAGATCGAGATCATTCCGGTCACCTGGGTCCAGAACCGGTGCCGGCCCAGCGTCTTCCACAGCGGCGCGCCGCTCAGCGCGTTGCGCTGGATGCGGGCGGCGGTGGCGACGCTCATGAGGGCCACCAGCGACATCGGGAAGGCCAGCAGGAACAGCGCCTGGGTCAGCTCGACCCCATAGACAAAGCCCGAAACCGCCATGGCGCTCAGCACCGCCGAGCCCAGAGCGATGGCCCAGACCCCGGTCTCGTCGGCGATGAACAGCAGCCGGTTGGTGTTGATCCGCACCAGATCCTCGAGATCCTGTGCCGCCTGCCCGCCGTTGCGCCGCGCCCGCGCCACCATGTCGAAAGGCACACCCAGCACCCAATGGCTGGCGGTGGACCAGGTCACCGCCAGAGCGATCCAGAACCACAGGTTCGAGAAGGAGCGCATGTCGATGGTTTCGAGAACGATGCGATACCAGTCCAAGGGAGCTCGAAGTCCTTCTGCGGGCGGCCCTCTTCATGGGGGCCTTGTGACAGCCGTCTTTCCATGCCACCCAAGGGGCGCGTTTACAAGAGAGGCCCCCGATGAAACCCACGATTGCCGCCTTTCCCGCCACACGGCTGCGCCGGCTCCGCAAATCTCCGGCGATCCGCGCGCTTGTCGGCCAGTCGGTGCTGACGCCGGGCGACTTCATCTGGCCGGTCTTCGTGCGCGACGGCGAAGGCGTGGTCGAGCCCATCGCCTCGATGCCCGGGGTCAACCGGCTCTCGGTCGACAAGGTGGTCGAGGCGGCGCGCGAGGCGCATGCGCTTGGGATCCCGGCGATCTGCCTCTTTCCCTATACCGACCCCGCGAAGAAGACCGAGGATTGCGCCGAGGCCTGGAACCCCGAGAACCTGTCGAACCGCGCCACCCGCGCGATCAAGGCGGCAGTGCCGGATCTGGCGGTGATGACCGACGTGGCGCTCGACCCCTATAACGCCAACGGTCACGACGGTTTTGTCGTGGGCGACGAGATCGTCAACGACGAGACCGTCGAGGCGCTGGTGAAACAGGCGATGAGCCAGGCCCGCGCCGGCGCCGACATCATCGGCCCCTCGGATATGATGGACGGGCGCATCGGCGCGATCCGGACCGAGCTGGAGCGCGAGGGCTTCCGCAACACGCTGCTGCTCTCCTACGCGGCGAAATACGCCAGCGCCTTCTACGGCCCCTTCCGCGACGCGGTGGGCGCCTCGGGCGCGCTCAAGGGCGACAAGACCACCTATCAGATGCAGCCCGGCAATTCCGACGAAGCCATGCGGCTGATCGAGCGCGATCTTTGCGAGGGCGCCGACATGATCATGGTCAAGCCCGGCATGCCCTATCTCGACATTTGCCGCCGCGCCAAGGAGATGTTCGGCGCGCCGACCTTCGCCTATCAGGTCTCGGGCGAATACGCGATGCTGACGGGCGCCGCCGAGCGCGGCTGGCTCGACCACGACCGGGTGATGCTCGAAAGCCTGACGGCGTTCAAACGCGCCGGCTGCGACGGCGTTCTGACCTATTTCGCCCCCGCCGCCGCGCGCCTGCTGAACGGCTGAGGCGGAATGCCGCGCGCTCGGTCCGTTGCGGCGTGACAGCGGCGACACGGGCCGCTATAGTTTTGCCACAACCGGCGAGACAGCCGGACCAGAGGCATCGGCACAAACAGGAAAAAGAGCAGATTCATGGATATGACCCGACGCACGCTCACCCTCGGCCTGGGGGCAATGGGCGTTTTGACCGCTTGCGGCAATGGCATCGGCAGCCCCGGCAGCGCCAAGATCGACGCCCGCGCCGACGCCACGCTGAGCCAGATGTACAGCCAGTACCCCGGCACCCGCGCGCTGACCGACAAGGCGGCGGGCATGCTCGTCATGCCGCTGGTGACCGAGGCCGGGCTGGGCCTGGGCGGCGCCTATGGCCGCGGCGCGCTGCGCATCAACGGCGTGACGGTGGATTATTACTCGCTGGTCAGCGGCTCTGGCGGGCTTCAGATCGGCGCGCAGCAATATGCGCATGTGCTGTTCTTCATGACCGATGACGCGCTGCTGAATTTCCGCCGCTCGCCGGGCTGGGCCGCGGGCGCCAATATCGAATACGCGACCCCGGAAAAGGGCGAGACGCTGGCGGCCGAGACCACCACCTCGATGGCGCCGGTGATCGCGGTGATCTTCGGCCAGTCCGGCCTGCGCGTCGGCGCCACGCTGGAAGGCACCAAATACACCCGTATCATTCCCTGATACGTCCGGCCATTTTCGCCTCCGGCGGGCGTATTCCGGCGTTTCGGGTAGGATTCCACAGGTCTGTATCGGCAATGTCCCGATAGCGCATGGCGCGTCAGGGCATTGACGATCCAACTTTTCCCGAAACGCCTTGCAGAAAGATGAAGCGCATAAGTCTTTCATCTTTCTGAAAAATACGCCCGCCGGAGGCATCCCGAACCCGCCAGGCCGTGCAAGGCCCTCAGTGATAGCGGAACTCGCCCACCACCTGGCGCCATTCGCCGGCGGAGACCATCTTGCGATGGGTGAAACGGATCGAATGCAGCGGGCCCTCGATCTCGTCCTGCCAGAATTCGATGAACTTGAAGAGCCTCGGATGATCCGGCGCCAGATCGTAATCCTGCCAGACGAAGGTGTTGAGAACGTTGCGGTAATCCGGCATCCGGTAGAAGATTTCCGCAGTGGTCAGGCCATAGCCCTTGAGCATGAGTTCCGTCGGCGTTTCCTGCATGGCTTTACCTCATCGTTTTTTGATGTCTATAAGTCTGCGGGTTGAGTCGTTATTTTTCAACAAAAACAGATTGTTAGCAGGCAATCCCGGTGGCTGCCAGATTTGTGGCGCCGCTGCCATTGCGCCCCATATCCTGTCTCTGATATAAGGGTTTTCAACAACATATAGCATAACGACGGACAGGCGAGCATCGTGACCGACACGCCGGAACCCCCTGAAAACGATGAAGAAATGAGCGGACCCGAGCGCCCGAGCTACAGCGGCCCCGCGATTTCGATCATCGACGAGATGAAATCGAGCTATCTCGATTACGCCATGAGCGTGATCGTGAGCCGCGCGATCCCCGATCTGCGCGACGGCCTCAAGCCCGTGCACCGGCGCATTCTTTATACGCTCTGGGAGAACGGGCAGACCAAGTCCAAATCCTACCGCAAATGCGCCACCGCCGTGGGCGACGTGATGGGCCGCTACCACCCGCATGGCGACTCGGCGGTCTATGACGCGCTGGTGCGCATGGCGCAGGATTTCTCCATGTCGCTGCCGCTGATCGACGGTCAGGGCAATTTCGGCTCCATGGACGGCGACCCGCCCGCCGCCTACCGTTACACGGAATCCCGGCTCGAACGCTCCGCCGAGGCGCTGCTGGAAGACATCGACAAGGAAACCGTCGATTTCGTCCCGAACTACGCCAACGAGCGGATGGAGCCCACGGTGCTGCCCGCGCGCTACCCCAACGTGCTGGTCAACGGCGCCGAGGGTATCGCGGTCGGTATGGCGACGCGCATCCCGCCGCACAATCTGGGCGAGGTGATCGACGCCACGCTGGCGCTGATCGAGAATCCCGACCTGTCGTCGGAACAGCTCATCGACTATATCCCCGCCCCGGATTTCCCCACGGGTGGCGTGATCCTCGGCCGCTCCGGCGCGCGCAAGGCGTATCTCGAGGGCCGTGGCTCGGTGATCATCCGCGCCAAGACCCGCATCGAGGAGATCAAGCGCGACCGCTACGCCATCGTCATCGACGAGATCCCCTATCAGGTGAACAAGGCGACGATGATCGAGCGTATCGCCGAGGCGGTGCGCGACAAGAAGATCGAGGGCATCGCCCATGTGCAGGACGAATCCGACCGCAACGGCGTGCGGGTCGTGGTCGAGCTCAAGCGCGACGCCACCGCCGAGGTGGTGCTGAACCAGCTCTTCCGGTTCACCCCCATGCAGACCTCCTTCGGTTGCAACATGCTGGCGCTGAACGGCGGCCGGCCCGAGCAGCTCACGCTGCGGGCCTTCCTGACCGCCTTTGTCGATTTCCGCGAAGAGGTGATCGCCCGCCGTACCGCCTATCTGCTGCGCAAGGCGCGCGAGCGCTCGCATATCCTCTGCGGTCTCGCCGTGGCGGTGTCGAATGTCGACGAGGTGGTGGCCACCATCCGCGCCTCCGCCGACGCGGCGGAAGCGCGCGAGAAACTGATGTCGCGCCGCTGGCCCGCGCATGAGATCGCGCCCTATATCCAGCTCATCGACGACCCGACCCACAAGATGAACGAGGACGGGACCTACAATCTGTCGGAAACCCAGGTCCGCGCCATCCTGGAGCTGCGGCTTCAGCGTCTGACCCAGCTTGGCGTCAAGGAGGTCACGGACGAACTCGAAGAGCTGGCCGCGAAGATCAAGGAATATCTCGACATCCTCGGCTCGCGCGAGCGCATCATGGAGATCATCACCAACGAGATGATCGCCGTGAAGGAACAGTTCGCGGTGCCGCGCCGCACCGAGATCGTCGACTGGGCCGGCGATATGGAAGACGAGGATCTGATCGAGCGCGAAGACATGGTCGTGACGATCACCCAGTCCGGCTATATCAAGCGCACGCCCCTGGCCGAGTTCCGCTCGCAGAAACGCGGCGGCAAGGGCCTGTCGGGCATGTCGACCAAGGACGACGACGTGGTGACGCAGCTGTTTGTGGCCAACACCCACACGCAGCTTTTGTTCTTCACCACGGCGGGCATGGTCTACAAGCTCAAGTGCTGGCGTCTGCCGCAGGGCGGACGCACGGCCAAGGGCAAGGCGATCATCAATATCCTGCCGATCCCGCAGGGCGTGTCGATCGCCGCCATCATGCCGGTGGACCGCGACGAGGACGATTGGGACGATCTGCAGATCGTCTTCGCCACCTCTGCGGGCGACGTGCGCCGCAACGCGCTGTCGGATTTCACCAATGTGATGCGCAACGGCAAGATCGCCATGGAGCTGCCCGAGGATGTGGAGCTGGTGAACGCCCGCATCGCCTCCGAAGACGACGACGTGATGCTGGTCACCGACTCGGGCCGCGCGATCCGCTTCCCCACCACCGATGTGCGCGTCTTCAAGGGCCGCAAATCCACCGGCGTGCGCGGCATCCGCCTGACCAATGGCGACCGCGTGGTCTCGATGGCCGTGATCCGGCATTTCGAGGCCAGCTCGGACGAGCGCGCCGCCTATCTCAAGATGCGCCGCCTGATGGCGGGCGTCACCGAGGAAGCGGAAGGTGACGAGGATGAGGGCAATGCCGACAGCGTGCTGCCGCAGGAGCGCTATGCCCAGATGTCGGCGGCGGAGAACCTGATCCTGACGATCTCGGCCAAGGGCACCGGCAAGCTGTCCTCCTCGCACGACTATCCGGTGCGCGGACGCGGCGGCATGGGCGTGCAGGCGATGGACAAGGCGATGCGCGGCGGCCCGCTGGTGGCCTGTTTCCCGGTGGAGATGGACGACCAGATCATGCTCGCCACCTCCACGGGCCAGTCGATCCGCGTGCCGGTCGAGGGCATCTCCTTCCGCTCGCGCAGCGCCGGCGGCGTGCGGGTCTTCAACACCCGCGAGGGCGAGACCGTGGTCTCGGTCGCCTGGATCGCCGATCAGGGCGAGGACGAGGACGACGCCGAGAGCTGATCTCCCCCACAGCGCGATGTTTCCGCATCCCGGCCGGGGGTCTTGGCCGGGATGTTTTTTTGCGTATTTTCAGAAAGATGAAAGACCATCTGCTTTCATCTTTCCGATAAATACGCACCTCACGACGCTGGGGGCCCCGCGAGAGCGCTGGACAAAGGTAGGGCACTCTTGGCCCGGCGGTGCGGCGGCCCCATATTGCGGATATGCTGAAGTTCACACCGATCCTGCTGGCCCTGCTCTACGCGCTTGCGATGTATCGCTTTTCCACCTGGCGCACCGCGCGCGAGCTGGACGCGAATTCGACCGAGCTGGCCGATGCGCGGCTCAAGGCGCTCACCGACAGGATGGCGCAGGCGCTCGATCTGCCGCGGATCAAGGTGCATATCTACGAGATCGAGCCGGTGAACGGGCTGGCGGCGCCGGACGGGCGGATCTTCATCACCCGGGGCTTCTACAACCGCTACCGCGCGGGCGAGGTCACGGCGGAGGAGATGGCAAGCGTCATCGCTCATGAGCTGGGCCATGTGGCGCTGGGGCATGCGCGCCGCCGGATGATCGACTTTTCCGGACAGAACGCGCTGCGCACCGCGCTGGCCATGGTGCTGTCGCGGTTTCTGCCGGGGATCGGGCCGTGGATCGCCAATACGCTGATGTCGCTGCTGGCGGCACGGTTGTCGCGGAGCGACGAATACGAGGCCGATGCCTATGCCGCCGCCCTGCTGCACAAATCAGGCATCGGCGTGGGGCCGCAGAAAGCGCTTTTCTCCAAGCTGGAGGCGCTGACCGCCAACCGTGGCGGTGCAATGCCGGCCTGGCTTCTGTCGCATCCCAAGACGCAGGAGCGCATCGCGGCGCTGGAGGCGCTCGAGGCGCGATGGTCGGCCAGGCCGGGCGGCTGAGCCCCGCATCTCCTAGGCGGTCTTTGCCGTTCCGACAGTCCCCTCTCTCTAGGTCGATGGAAACGATGTGTTTCCGCCGTGCCGGGATATTTCATGTCTAAAATGCGCCTCTTGCGTGCTATTTGCGTCACATTGTGGCGTTGACGCGACGGTATCCACGGTCCTTGCGGCCCAGACAAATCGGAAGAATTCCGTTCAATAAGAAGGGGAAGCTATGCCTGACTATTCGAAGATTTTTACCTATGAGGTGGACGGTCTGTCCTACACGGTCTCGCTCTATGAGCAGGACGGCGCTTTTCTGGCGGATATCTCCGTTCTCGAAGGCGGCATGGATGTGAACGCGCTCTATTTCGGGGATGACGATTTCTCTGGCGAGAGCGTCTCTCTGGAGGGTCCGCTCAACATGAACGGCGCCCAGCTCGATGGCGAGGATATCCAGTGGGACGACGCCGAGGCGCTCAGCGACCCGGGGCTCGGGCCGGAGGGCGAGGACAAGGAAACCTATATTTCCGCAGGCGACACGCTGACTGTCGAGCTCGATGTCGAAAGCCTCGACGAGATCGACGTGTTCGGCATCCGCGCGACCTCGACCAGCACCGAGTCGGGGTCGATCAAGGCGGTCTCGGACGATCCGGAGGAGCCCGAAGAGCCCGAGGATCCCGAAGAGCCGACCTTCGAGAAGGTGTTGTTCGGCACCGATGTCTCGGAAAGCGGCGAGGTTTTCGACGGGGTATTCGTGGTCGACGAACCGCGCGAGGGCTATGACTATTCTCTGCCCGAGGGCGAGGAGCCGACCTTCGAGAATTTTCTCAGCTATTACGAGACTGAGGTCGAAGGTTACGACATCCCCTCGCTCGACTCGATCATCTTCTATTCCTTCCACGAGGACGGCTATCCGGTCGAGATGTTCCGCATCGACGCGCCCGAAGGCGGGTTCCAGACGGCCGATGAGGTGCTCGACGCCTATGATGCCGCCATCGAGGCGGGGGCGCTCGACCCCGAGGAGGCCGCCAGCGGCGACCTGATCGCCGCGCTAAGCCTCGGTGAAGAGGACGACATGCCGGAAGACGGCATCGAAGACGGCGGCGAGATCGCAGACGACCTCGAAATGATCTGACGCTCTGGACGGGCGCTACGGCGCCCGTCCCTCTCTCTCCCGCGGGCCGGAGATGGCACGGACCCGAGGCGGGACCGATAGCGCGGCGTCGCGCGGTGGTCGCTCTGCAAGCGCAGCGACCCCTTCCTTTTCAGTCGGGCGGTTCGGTGCCTGTCTCAGAGATCGAGCAACCATTTGATGCGACCGCGCTTGTCGGTGTCGCTGCGGTCGCCGTAGAGGATCGCGCGCAGCCGGCTGTTTAGCATCTCCGGGATGGTGGCGGGGTCGAGTCCGGGCACCAGAAACATCAGCTTCTGCTGCTCGCCATAGGTCAGCGGAACCGGTTGTCCGAAGCTGAACGGAAGGTCGCGCGTATCGACCTGCGATCCATCGGCCGCGGGCGCCGCAGTGGGCAGCCAAAGGGCGGACAGGACCGCGAAACAGAGTGCGCCGGAGATCTTTGCCGGAAAACGCTTTGGCATCGGGCAGGCCTTTCTCATTCGTTAAAGATAATCTTTCTATATGTATAACCTGTCAGTCCTGCGTCACAAGCCTTTGACCTTGCTGCGGGACGCGGGTTTCTGCCGGAAGCGCCCCCCATCTTGACACCCCCTTCCCCGCGCGCCACAAGGCGGCACCGAAATAGAACCCGCAACCGGGCGTTCCGTGGGCGCCAAACCGACGAGGAGAGCCAGACATATGGCCCAAATCTCTCTTACCTTTCCCGATGGCAATGCGCGTGAATTCGACACGGGTGTGACCCCTGCCGAGGTCGCCGCGTCGATCTCGAAATCGCTCGGCAAAAAGGCCATCTCGGCCATGGTCGACGGTCAGCACTGGGATCTGCAATGGCCGATCGAGGCCGATGCGCAGATCGCCATCAACACGATGCAGGACGAAGCCCCCGCGCTGGAGCTGATCCGGCACGACCTCGCCCATGTGATGGCCCGCGCCGTGCAGGAGATCTGGCCCGCCACCAAGGTCACCATCGGCCCTGTGACGGAACACGGCTGGTTCTACGATTTCGACCGTGCCGAGCCCTTCACGCCGGAGGATCTGGGTCAGATCGAGGCGAAGATGAAGGAGATCATCAACGCCCGCGAGCCCATCACCACCGAGATCTGGGAGCGCGACCGCGCCCGCAGCTTCTATGAAGAGAATGGCGAGCCCTACAAGGTCGAGCTGGTGGACCGCATCCCCGAGGACGCGGCGATCCGCATGTACTGGCATGGCGGCTGGCAGGATCTCTGCCGTGGCCCGCATCTCCAGCATACCGGCCAGCTTCCGGCGGATGCGTTCAAGCTCATGGGCGTCTCCGGCGCCTACTGGTTCGGCGATGTGAACCGGCCGATGCTTCAGCGTGTCTCGGGCGTGGCCTTCCGCAACCGCGACGATCTGAAAAAATACCTCAATTTCCTCGAGGAAGCCGCCAAGCGCGATCACCGCCGGCTCGGCCGCGAGATGGATCTCTTCCACATGCAGGAAGAGGCGCCCGGCCAGGTGTTCTGGCACCCGAACGGCTGGACGATCTACACCACGCTGCAAGACTATATGCGCCGCCAGCAGCAGCGCGGCGGCTATGTCGAGGTGAACACGCCGCAGGTCGTCGACCGCAAGCTGTGGGAGAAATCCGGCCACTGGGAGAAATACCAGGAGAACATGTTCATCGTCGAGGTGGACGAGGAACATGCGCGCGAGAAATCGGTGAACGCGCTGAAGCCGATGAACTGCCCCTGCCATGTGCAGATCTTCAACCAGGGGCTCAAGAGCTATCGCGACCTGCCGCTGCGCATGGCCGAATTCGGCTCGTGCAACCGCTACGAGCCCTCGGGCGCGCTGCACGGGATCATGCGGGTGCGCGGCTTTACCCAGGACGATGCGCATATCTTCTGCACCGAGGCGCAGATCGCTGAAGAGACCGAGAAATTCATCGGCTTCCTTGCCGGCATCTATCGCGACCTCGGTTTCCCGAGCTACAAGATCAAGTTCTCCGACCGGCCCGACACCCGTGCCGGCTCGGACGAGGTCTGGGATCGCGCCGAAACCGCGCTGATGGATGCCACGCGCGCGGTCACCAACGATGTGGAGCTGAACCCGGGCGAAGGCGCCTTCTACGGGCCCAAGCTGGAATTCGTGCTGACCGACGCCATCGGGCGCGACTGGCAATGCGGCACGCTTCAGGTGGATTTCGTGCTGCCCGAACGGCTGGATGCGACCTATGTGGGCGCGGATGGCGAAAAACACCGTCCGGTCATGCTGCACCGTGCGACGCTGGGCTCCTTCGAGCGCTTCATCGGCATTCTGATCGAGGAACATGCCGGCAAGCTGCCGTTCTGGCTGGCGCCGCGTCAGGTGGTGGTGGCCTCGATCACCTCGGAGGCGGACGCCTATGTCTATGAGGTCGTGCAGACGCTGACCGCGGCGGGCGTGCGGGCCGAGGCCGATACGCGCAACGAAAAGATCAACTACAAGGTGCGCGAACATTCGGTGGGCAAGGTGCCGGTGATCCTCGCCGTGGGCCATCGCGAGGTCGAGGAGCGGACCGTCACCGTCCGCCGTCTGGGCGAGAAGCAGACCCAGGTCTGCGCGCTTGCCGAAATCGCCGAGGAGCTGGGCGTCGCGGCCACGCCGCCGGATCTGCGCGGCTGATCCAGCCTGCCTGTAACAATTCTCACGCCCGGCCCCCGCAGTCTCTGCGGGGGCCGGTTGCGTTGTAACATCTGCACTTCCGGATCGCGCATGACGCGGCGGAATGTTGCAGGTTCTTCGAAAAACCAATTCTTCCCAAAGAGATATGCAGCTTTCCCACTGACGGGACGCTGACGGCGCCTGACACACGCGTGAGCAACGGCGCCGTGAGTGGCCCGTGGCGGATTGTCGCGGCAGGCTTTGAGAGCCCGAGGGAGATCCCCGCCGGGCTGTCAACGGGACATTCACATAAGGGAAGTATGACAATGTCGAACACCGTGAAATCCGCCGCCCTGATGGGCGCCGTCGCCGCCGCTCTGACGCTGAGCGCCCCCATGGCGCAGGCGCAGGAGAAGGAGAAATGCTTCGGTGTGGCGCTGGCCGGTCAGAACGACTGCGCCGCCGGCCCCGGCACCACCTGCGCCGGCACCTCCAAGGTCGATTATCAGGGCAATGCCTGGTCGCTGGTCGATGCCGGCACCTGCATGGAGATCGACCTGCCCGCCATGGCCGACGGGTCGGCGCGCATGGGCGCGCTCGAAGCGCTCGACCGCGATCTGCCGCAATCGTGACCCTGCTGCCGGGGCGGGCGCCGCGCCCGCCCCGCGCACCCTGTTCTCCGGAGCCCGCCCATGCCCCCGTCCCCCGCCCGCCACACCGCCCTGCCCGCCGCCCCCGGCGTCGGCTACAAGCCGCAGCATTACGCGCAGATCCTCGACACCCCCGGCCCCGTGCGCTGGCTCGAGATCCACGCCGAGAACTACATGGGCGACGGTGGCCGCCCGCTGGCGCAGCTCCGCGCGCTGGCCGAACGGTTTCCGATCTCGGTGCATGGGGTGGGCCTGTCGATCGGCGGCGAGGCCCCGCTCGACGCGGCGCATCTCGCGCGGCTGGAACATCTTCTGGGCTGGCTCGCCCCGGCGCGGTTTTCCGAACATCTCGCCTGGTCGACCCATGACGGCGCCTTTTTGAACGATCTGCTGCCGCTGCCCTATACCGATGCCACCCTGACGCGCGTGGTGGACCATATCGACCGGGTGCAGGAGGTGCTGGGACGGCAGATGCTGCTGGAAAATCCGTCCTCCTATCTGGCCTTCGCCGAAAGCACCTGGGACGAGCCGGCCTTCCTTCAGGAAATCGCCCGCCGCAGCGGCTGCGGGCTGCTGCTCGACGTGAACAATGTCTTTGTCTCGGCGGTCAATCTGGGCTTCACCCCGCAAAGCTATATCGACGCCTTTCCGCTCGATCTGGTGGAAGAGCTCCATATCGGCGGCCACGACACCGACGAAGACGACCACGGCGCGCCGCTGCTGATCGACAGCCACGGGCGCGCCGTTGCCGATCCGGTCTGGGCGCTGCTCGATCACACGCTCGCCCGCTCCGGGCCGAAACCGGTGCTGATCGAATGGGACACCGACGTGCCCGACTGGCCGGTTCTGGCCGAGGAAGCCCGCAGGGCCGAGGAGGCGCTCGCCCGCCCGAGGCTCGCCGCATGACCCAGAGAGCCTTTCATCAGGCGCTGCTCGACGCCAGGCGCCCGGTCCCGCCGGCCCTCACCGATGGCGCCGGCCGGCCCGCCGGGCGGCGCTACGCGGTCTATCGCAACAATGTCGCCGTCTCGCTAACCGAGGCGCTGGCCAGCGGCTTTCCCGCCTGCGCGGCGCTGCTGGGCGAGGCCAATTTCGCCCGGGTCGCCGGGCGCTTCCTGCGCCAGCATCCGCCCGCCACGCCCGTGATCCTGCATTACGGCGCGCAGTTCCCCGCCTTTCTCGACGGGCTCGACGGTCTCGCCCGCCTGCCCTTCCTCGCCGATGTCGCCCGGCTCGAACTGGCCCTGCGCCGCGCCTATCACGCCGCCGATGCCCCGCCCGTCGCACCCGAAGCGCTGGCGGCACTCTCCGCGCCCGCGCTCTCGGCGGCCCGGCTGCGGCTGGCCCCGGCGGTGCAGCTCGTGCGCGCGCCCTGGCCCATCGCCGAGATCCGCGCCTATGCGCTGGGTCAGACCGCCCGGAAACCGCAGGGCGGCGCGCAGGAGGTGATCGTCCTGCGCCCGGGCTACGATCCAGCCGCCCATGTGCTGCCCGCGCGGGGCCATGTCTTCGTCTCGGCCCTGCAAGCCGGCATGGCGCTGGCCTCGGCCAGCCTTCAGGGCGGCCCCGGCTTCGATCCCACGGACACGCTGGCGCTGCTGCTCGCGCATGGCGCCATCACCCGCATCGACACAGGAGAGCCCGCATGATCCCGCTGCTCCGCCTCTACGACCGCGCGGTCGGCACGCTCGAGCGCCGCACCTCCGGCGCGCTGCCGCTGCTGGCCCGGTTCGGCTTCGCCGCCACCCTGCTCGTCTATTTCTGGGCCTCCGCCCGCACCAAGCTGGGGCCGGGGCTGGCCGGGGTGCTGACGCCCTCGTCCGGCGCCTATGCCCAGATCTTCCCGCGCCAGTTCGAAGCGGTGGGCTATGACGCCGGCCAGCTCGGCGCCCTGCACTGGGCGGTGACGGTGGCCGGCACCTGGGCGGAATTCCTGCTGCCGCTGCTGATCGTGCTTGGCCTTTTCACCCGCGTCGCGGCGCTGGGGATGATCGGCTTTGTCGCCTTGCAGAGCCTGACCGATCTCTACGGCCATGGCGGCATCGCGCATGCCGAAACCCTGGGAGCCTGGTTCGACCGGGCCCCCGATGCGGCGATCCTCGATCAGCGCCTGTTCTGGATGCTGATCCTGCTCACCCTCGTGCTGAAGGGCGGCGGCTGGCTCTCGCTCGACCAGGTGCTGACACGGCGCCTGACGCACAGGCCGGGCGCCTGACGCCCGCTTCAGGCCGCCGCGCCCAGGGCCGCCTGGGTGGCCTTGTCCCAGCCCAGATACAGCGCGTCGCCCTCGGCGATCAGCGGTCGTTTCATCAGTGTCGGCTGCTGCGCCAGAAGCTCCAGCGGCGGGCGCGCCCGCTCCTCTTCGGACAGTCCGCGCCAGGTGGTCGAGCGCGTATTGACCAGCTTTTCGCCAAACCGCGCATAGGCCGCCGCCAGAAGATCGGCCGGTACGCCCTCGGTCCGGACGTCCACAAATGCCGCCTGCGGCAATGCCTTCAGCGCCTTTCGGCAGGTGTCGCAGTTTTTCAGCCCATAAAGAACCATCTCGCCCTCTCCTTCGCCTCGCCCGCACAATTTATCGCCGATTGCTGCAAGAGCGAAGCGTTTCGCTTGATTTTTACATCACCTGTGCAACCCTTTCCGGGTGACCTTCGACGATCAGCCACGGAAGACCAGTGCTCGTGCTGACTTTCCCTGAAAGGCGAATGTGACGACGGGGCGCCCGGCTTGGCCGGGCTAAACATTAGGAAAGACTGGAAGGAGCACGGGAAGATGCCGAACGGCACCGTGAAATGGTTCAATACCACCAAAGGCTACGGCTTCATCGCGCCCGAAGAGGGCGGCAAGGACGTCTTCGTTCATATCTCGGCGGTGGAGCGCTCCGGGCTGACAGGTCTCGCCGACAACCAGAAGGTGAGCTACGAGCTCAAGGAAGGCCGTGACGGACGGATGATGGCCTCCGATCTCAAGACCCTCTGAAACAAACCGATTTTCCCGCTTCGGCCCGGCAAGGGGCCGGGGTCAGGCGCGGCGCGGAGCCGGGGCCCGTCGCGCCTATCGGGACTGCAACCGCCGTGCCTCCTGCCCGGCGAGCCGAATCAGATCCTGCATGTAAGGCTTTTCAAGGTCTTCGCTGCGCGTCGCTGCGTATAGGCTGCGGGTCAGCCCGTGTTCGGTCAGCGGGCGCGTGACATAGTCGGAATTGTATTTCACCTCGCGGACCACCCAGTCAGGCAGGACAGAGATACCGCGATTCGATGCCACCAGCAGCAGGATCACCGCCGTCAGCTCCACCTGCCGAATCGCGGATGGCTCAACCCTGGCGGGAGTGAGGAGCTGTGAGAACACATCCAGCCGCGAGCGCTCCACCGGATAGGTGATCAATGTCTCGCCACGGAAATCCTCGGCCTCGACCCAGGGTTTCGCCGCCAGCGGATGCGCCGCGGCGGCCACGAAGACCGGGCTGTAGTCGAAGAGCTGGGTAAAGGTGACGCCCGGCAGATCCTCGGGATCGGAGGAGATCACCACATCCACATCCTCCTTCTGCAAGGCCGGCAGCGCGTCGAAGGCAAGCCCCGGGCGGATGTCCACATCCACATCGGGCCAGCTTTTGCGGAACGCCTCCAGCACCGGGAACAGCCATTCGAAACAGGCGTGGCATTCGATGGCGATATGCAGCCGCCCCGACCGCCCGGCGCGCAGCGAGGCGAATTCCGCCTGCGCCGCCTCGACCTGCGGCAAGACCTGCTCGGCCAGCCGCAAGAGCCGCAGCCCCGCCACCGAAAGCCGCATCGGTTTCGACCGCCGCACAAACAGCTCGATCCCGGCCTGATCCTCCAGCCCCTTGATCTGATGGGACAAAGCCGATTGCGTGATATTGAGCTGATCCGCCGCGCGGGCCAGACCGCCGGCTTCGTGGATGGCCTTGATGGTGCGCAGATGACGAAGCTCGATGTGCATCCTATAGTTTCACTCATGTTGTTCTTGAGATTTATGAGTTTGTCTCACAATGCCCTTTGTGCCACAAGAGCCTCCGACACCAAGAGGACCCCCGGCCATGAAACGCCCCGAGATCTCGTTCGAATTCTTCCCGCCCCGCAACATCGAGGCGACCTTCCGCCTTTGGGACACGGTGCAGGCGCTGGCGCCGCTCGGCCCGCGCTTTGTCTCGGTGACCTATGGCGCCGGCGGCACGACCCGCGAGCTGACCCGTGATGTGGTGGCGACGCTGCACAAGCATTCCGGCCTGAAGGTCGCCGCACATCTGACCTGTGTGGACGCCACCAAGGCCGAGACCCTGGCGATTGCCGAGCAGTTCCATGCCGCCGGTGTGCGCGACATCGTCGCCCTGCGGGGCGACCCGCCCAAGGGCGCCGACGGGTTCACCCCGCATGAAGAGGGCTTTGCCAGCTCGGTCGAGCTGATCGAGGCGCTGCGCAATACCGGCGATTTCAACATCCGCGTCGGCGCCTATCCCGATGTGCATCCCGAGGCGGCCTCGGGTCAGGCCGATATCGAGTTCCTCAAGCGCAAGTTCGATGCGGGCGCCTCCGAGGCGCTGACGCAATTCTTCTTCGAGGCCGAGACCTTCTTCCGCTTCCGCGACGCTTGCGAGAAGGCGGGCATCGACAAGCCGATCGTGCCGGGCATCCTGCCGATCGAGAACTGGAAGGGCGCACGCCGCTTTGCCGAGAACTGCGGCACCAAGATCCCCGGCTGGGTGATCGAGGCTTTCGACCGCGCCGAGCGCGACGGGCGGCAGGATCTGCTGGCCACGGCGATCTGCACCGAGCTCTGCTCGGAGCTGATCGAGGGCGGCGTGGACAAGCTGCATTTCTACACGCTGAACCGGCCCGAACTGACCCGCGATGTGTGCTTTGCGCTGGGGGTTGCGCCCGAGGTGAAGCTGGAGCACGTCGCCTGAGCACTCTTGCGTGCGGTGGGCAGATTGCCCACCCTACAGCGCCACGCTGGGAGAGCCGCGCCATCGCCGGCCCGCGGGTTGGCGATCTTCCCGCAGAACCTCTCGATTTATCCCAGCCAAGCCCGAAAGACCTCGACACGCGGCACTGACGTCACCAAATCGCCAGCCCGGGGGGCGGGCCGGCGATGGCGCGGCGGCCTGCGGCCTTGTTCCGCGCCTAGGCCCGCTCAAGTGTAAGGTGGGCAATCTGCCCACCATCCCGCCCAATTTCGCGCCTCTCTCTGCCCGGTGCGCCAAACTGCCCCTGCGCCACCCGCAAAGAATGTCCCGCCCGCGCTTCCCTCTCTGCCGCCGATGCGGTTACTGTGCCCGAAAACGGCGAGGGAACAGCAGCGCGTGCGGCTCATCGTATTCACGGATCTGGACGGCACCCTGCTGGACCATTCCGACTACAGCTATGATCCGGCCCGCCCCGCGCTGGCGGCGCTGAAGGCGCGCGGCATCCCGCTGATCCTCGCCAGCTCCAAGACCGCCGCCGAAATCCTACCTCTGCATCAAGAGCTTGGTCTGGGCGATGCGCCGATGATCGTTGAGAACGGTGCCGAACGTGTGAGCCCCGGCGCGGCAGCCACCGACCGCACAGCCTATGACCGGCTGCGCGGCATCCTCGATACGCTGCCCGAGGATCTGCGCGCGCCCTTTCGCGGCTTTGGCGACATGAGCACTGCCGAGGTGGCCGAAATCACCGGCCTGCCCCCCGCCTCCGCCGCCCTCGCCCGGCAGCGCAACTTCTCGGAGCCGGGTCTCTGGCAGGGCACGGACGCGCAGCGCGACGCCTTCCTCGCGGCGCTGGCCGCGCAGGGTGTCTTGGCCCGCAGCGGTGGCCGCTTCCTGACCCTGTCCTTCGGCGGCACGAAGGCGCAGCAGATGGCGGGCATCATGGCCGATCTCGGCGCCGACACCGCCATCGCCCTGGGCGATGCGCCCAACGATGTGGAAATGCTGGAAAGCGCCGATTACGGCGTCATCCTGCGCAACGATCACGGCAAGGGCATCCCCGCCCTGCCCGGTGAGGACAGCGGGCGCATCGCGCGCACGACCGAGCCCGGCCCCAAAGGCTGGAATATTGCGGTCCTCGCCCTTCTCGACAGGCTCGGACGGAACGGGAGAGCAGAGTAAATGGCCGATTTTCATCAGAACGGCAATATCGCGCAATTTCACAACCTCCGCTCGCGTCCGATCGAAGAGCTGATCTACGAGCTGGAGACCTTTTCGCAGAGCCGCAAGATCTCGCTGATCCTGCCCTCGCTCTATTCCGAGCTCGAGGGCGACGCGCTGCCAAACATCCTGGCCGAGCTGAGCAAGGTCACCTATCTGCACCGCATCATCATCGGGCTCGACCGTGCCGACGAGGCGCAGTTCCGCCACGCCCGGCAGTTCTTTTCCGTGCTGCCGCAGCAGACCACGGTGATCTGGAACGACAGCCCCCGGATGCGCGCCATCATGGGGCGGCTCGATGCGCTGGGGCTCGCGCCGCAGGAACCGGGCAAAGGCAAGAATGTCTGGGGCTGCATGGGCTATCTGATCTCCTGCGCCGACAGCGCGGTGATGGCGATCCACGATTGCGACATTGTCACCTACAAGCGCGAGATGCTCGACCGGCTGGTCTATCCGGTGGCCAACCCGACCTTTTCCTACCAGCTTTCCAAGGGCTTTTACCCCCGCGTGGGTCAGGGCCGGCTGAACGGGCGGGTCACGCGGCTGCTGGTCTCGCCGCTGCTGATCGCGCTGAAACGCACCATCGGCGACCGCGATTACATCGACTATCTGCGCAGCTTCCGCTATCCGCTCTCGGGCGAGATGGCGCTGCGCACCGGGCTTCTGCCCGATCTGCGCATCCCCTCCGACTGGGGGCTGGAAATCGGCGTGCTGTCGGAAGCCTGGCGCAACCTCGGCCCGCGCCAAGTCTGTCAGGTGGAGATCGCCGACAGCTACGATCACAAGCATCAGGATCTGTCCGCCGAGGACAGCTCCAAGGGGCTGTCGCGCATGTCCACCGACATCTGCAAGGCGATCTACCGCAAGCTCGCCGCCGACGGGACGGTGTTCACCCCGCATGTGTTCCGCACGCTGAAGGCGACCTATTACCGCTCGGCGCTGGATCTGCTCGAAGCCTATTGGGCGGATGCGAAGATGAACGGGCTCTCCATCGACCGCCATGCCGAGGAGCGCAGCATCGAGATGTTCGGCGAAAACATCACGCTGGCCGGGCAGATGTTCATCGAGAACCCGCAGGAAACCCCCTTTATCCCGACATGGAACCGGGTGCATTCCGCCGACCCGACGCTGCTGGCCGATTTCCGCGCGGCGGTGGCGGCGGATGAGGCCGAATTCGGCTGACCGGGCCGGTTTATGCCGGTGTTAGCGCCCTACAAGCGGCGGGCAGGTTGTGATAGAGCGGTGCCAGGCACCCCCATTCGAAAGGCCAAGGAATGATGACTCCCGCTGATGCCAGCCTCGAAGCCGAAAAGCTCTGCCGTCTTGCCCCGGTGATCCCGGTTCTGGTGATCGACGAGGTCGCGCAGGCGCGTCCGCTGGCCGAAGCGCTGGTGCGCGGCGGTCTGCCGGCGCTGGAGGTCACCCTGCGCACGCCCGCCGCGCTCGAGGCCATCGCCGAGATGGCGGCCGTGCCCGGCGGCGTGGTCGGCGCGGGCACGCTGATCACCCCCGAGGATGTCGCGGCGGCGGTCGAGGCCGGGGCGAAATTCGGCGTCTCTCCGGGGGCGACGGACCGGCTGCTCGATGCCTGCGCAGAGGCCGGGCTGCCGCTGCTGCCCGGCGCCGCCACCGCGACCGAGGCGATGGCGCTGCTCGAGCGGGGCTATACCGTCCAGAAGTTCTTTCCCGCCGAAGCCTCGGGCGGGGCGTCGGCGCTCAAGGCCATCGGCGCCCCGCTGCCGCAGATCCGCTTTTGTCCCACCGGCGGGGTGAGCCTCGGGAACGCGCCCGAGTATCTGGGCCTGTCCAATGTGCTGTGCTGCGGCGGAAGCTGGGTGGCCCCCAAGGACAAGCTGGCCGCCGGGGACTGGGCCGGGATCACCGCGCTGGCATCCGAGGCTGCGGCCCTGCCCCGAGGCTGAGGACCTAGCCGATCAGCCCGCCGCCCGGCGCGACGGTATCGTCATAATAGCGGCGCAGCCGCTGTAGCGCGATGCGCAGCACGACCTTGCCCGAACGCGCGGCCCAGCCCATGCGCCGTTCGGTGTTTTCCAGCCCTTCCATGTAGCAGCAGCATTGCAGCGCCACATCGCCCAGCCCCGGCCCCAGATCGCGCAGCGCCGCGATAAAGCGCTCGCGTGCCGCGCCGGGACCCTGCGCAAACCCCTGCCCGCCCGCGCTGTCGATGCCGCCGGTCAGGAACTGATCCCAGTTCTGCGTTACCCGCGGCCCCATCTGCGCCAGTTCGAAATCCTCGCGCAGCCGTTCGCCCGCGCGCACCAGATCGTCGGAGAGGAATGGCGCGCCGTTGCGGTCGCGGCGGCGCGCCAGCAGCACCAGCGGGCTTTCGGTCATCAGATGGCGCCGCCGGGTCTGCGGATCGGCGGCGGCGGCATCCATCGCCGCTTCGGCCTCGGCCGCCGACCCGAAGCCGGTCTGCGCCTCGGCGAAGCCGCGCAGCTTGCTTTCCTGCTCGGCCAGCAGCTTGCTCAGCGCACCGCGCCCGGCAGCCGTGATGCGGTAGCGCGAAATGCGCCCGGGCGCCTCGCAGGCGATCCAGCCCTTCAGCGCCATCGCCTGGGCCACCGGCGCATCCACCACCGCGGTGCGGGTCGAGCCGCCGTCGCCGGTGTCGCGCACGACCACCGCCTTGTCCATTTCCGCAGCCACCGCCAGCACCGCGCCGCTTTCGCACAGGCGCCGCAGCACCCGCCGCGCCTCGCGCGCCAGCATCGCGGCGTCCGGCGTGATCTCATCCCGGAGAGGCTCTCTCATCCGCTCGAACTCCTTCTTGGTCTCAAGCTCCGCCGCCCGTGCCCGCAGCGCTCCCAGCCGCCGCAGCGCACCGTCCACCAGCGGATCGTCCCGCAGCGTCTCGATCCGGCGCACCTGGCGCAGAACCGTCGAGGCGTGACAGCCCGCCAGTCGCGCCAGCTTTCGGATCGCCTCCCCGCCTTCGGTATGGGCCAGATAGTGCTTCGCATCCTCCGGCACCCAGGCCGGCAAACGTTCGGCGACATTGGTGTCATAATGGCAGATCATCATTGCATGTCCCCTTGGTCAGTCATTTATCCACAGGGTTATCCCCAAGACCGACGCAACCTTGGCGTGTGCCAGTTACCTGTTCGTTAACACTCGATCAGGTTTCTTCAAATTATCCCCAATTTATAAACAATTCTGAACGAACCGTTCTCAGCGGGGCGGCTTGCCGCAACACCCCGTTCCGTCGTGCCACCATCGCCCCGCACTCACCAAATGGGGACCGGTTCGATGCAAGACATTCTCAGCCTTCTGGAAACTCTGCGCCGCCCGCGGCTGCTGATCCGCGCCGCGCGGATCGGGGCCGACGACTATCGCCGCGACACGCATCTGAGCCGCGTTCTGGGGCTCACCGCGCCGCAACGCAGCGGCCCAGCGATCCTGAAACTGATGGAGATCGAGGCGACGCTGGAGGCGCGCCGCCGTGCCGCCGATGGCGGCTATTCCATCGCGCGCCATGTCGAGGTGCTGGCCGCGATGATGGCCGAGGCCCGCCAGTTGCGCGAAAGCGCCTGAGCGGCGCGCGCCCTCCTACATGAAGCTGTCGGGCACCGCGGATTTCTTGCGTGCGACATACTCGGCCAGCGCCTCGGCGACCCCCTGGTCCATCGCGGGCTGCTCGTAGCTGTCGAGCAGCTTGCGCACCCGCGCCGAGGCCAGTTGCATCGTGTCGCGCGCGCCTTCCTCGCTCCAGGTCTCGAAGGGCTTGTAGTCGAGCAGCTCCGAGCGCCAGAACGCCTCCTTGAAATGCGCCTGGGTATGGGCGCAGCCAAGGTAATGGCCGCCCGGCCCCACCTCGCGCAGCGCGTCCAGCGCCTGGGCGCTTTCGTCCATCGCAACGCCTTCGGCCATCTTGTGCAGTGCGCCGAGCTGATCCGCGTCCATGACGAATTTCTCGTAAGAGGCCACCAGCCCGCCCTCGAGCCAGCCGCAGGCATGCAGCATGAAGTTGACCCCCGCCAGCAGACCGTTGTTGAGCGTGTTCGCGGTCTCATAGGCGGCCTGCGCGTCGGGCAGCTTCGACCCGCAGAACGACCCCGCCGAGCGGTAGGGCAGCCCCAGCCGCCGGGCGAGCTGCCCCGCGCCATAAGTGATCTGCGCCGCCTCGGGCGTGCCGAAGGTGGGCGCGCCCGAGTTCATGTCGATCGAGGTGACGAAGGCGCCGAAGATCACCGGCGCGCCCTTGCGGACAAGCTGGCTGTAGGCGACGCCCGCCAGCACCTCGGCCAGCACCTGGGTCAGCGTGCCCGCCACCGAAACCGGCGCCATGGCGCCGCCGACGATGAAGGGCGAGACGATACAGGCCTGGTTGTTGGCCGCATAGATCTCCAGCGCGCCCATCATCGTGTCGTCGAAGGTCAGCGGCGAGTTGATGTTGATGAGCGAGGTCATCACCGTGTTGGCCTGCACAAAGTCCTCGCCGAAGAGCAGGCCGCACATATCGACGCTGTCCTGCGCCCGGCTGGGTTCGGTGACCGATCCCATGAAGGGCTTGTCCGACAGCGTCATATGGGCAAGCAGCATGTCGAGATGGCGCTTGTTCACCGGGATGTCGGTGGGCTCGCAGACCGTGCCGCCGGAATGGTGCAACCAGCGCGACATCTGCCCCAGTTTCACGAAATTGCGGAAATCCTCCAGCGTGGCATAGCGGCGCCCCTTCTCGGCATCGTGCACGAAGGGCGGGCCGTAGACCGGCGCCAGCACCAGGTTGCGCCCGCCGATCACGACGTTTTTCTCGGGGTTGCGCGCAGCTTGGGTGAATTGCGACGGCGCCGAAGCGCAAAGCGCCCGCGCCAGACCGCGCGGAATGCGCACCCGCTCGCCCTCGACCTCGGCGCCGGCGGCTTTCCAGCGCGCCAGCGCGCCGGGGTTGTTGACGAAGTTGACGCCGATCTCTTCCAGCACCGTTTCGGCATTGTGCTCGATGATCTCCAACGCCTCGTCGTTCAGAAGCGCGAAATCCGGGATCTTGCGTTCGATGAAGCGCGCCGTCTCGACAACCGTCGACCCACGCGCTGCGCGCCGTGCCGCACCGCCCCCGCTTCTCGTCCGCTTGCGCGTCGTCGCGTCCGCCATGTCCTCTCCCCGCACGAATCCGGGCGCCCCTTGCGCCGCCGCCTGTGTCCTTTGTAACGCGCTTGGGCCCCGCCGCTTGGCGCGATTGCGGCGCATGACGGGGAAAAGCGACATTGCCCGCCGCGCGCGCCACGCTGGCGCTAACAAAAAGACGTGACACGAGACATTCCAGCCCCTTAATATAATGATTCTGGAATACCTGTATTTTCTGAAAGGCGGCCGGCCCCCGTCACGGGCCGCGAGGAGAGACAAAGAACCATCCCGCCGAGGGAGACGGCGGAACAGGGAGGGACACCCCAAATGAGTTTTGATTTCGCGCGCAGGCCGCTGGCCTGTGCGATGGTTTTCTGCACCCTTGGCGCAGGACCCGCGCTTGCCACCAACGGCTATATCGCCAATGGCTACGGCGGGGCCTCCAAGGGCATGGCCGGGGCCGGTGTGGCCGTGCCCTCGGGCGTTCTGGGCCTCGCGCAGAACCCGGCCATGGGGCACAAGGTGGGCAATCAGGCCGGCGTCTGCCTGACCAATTTCTGGCCCGACCGCGAGACCGAGATCGGCGCCGGCGGCCCGCTGACGCCGGGCACCCACAAAAGCCGCAACGACTATTTCCTCATTCCCTGCGGCGGCGCCAACTGGGTGCTGAACGACCGCTTCACCTTTGGCGCCTTCATGTTCGGCAATGGCGGCATGAACACCGAATACGGCACGAATTTCTTTGCCGGTCTCGGCGCTGGCTCGGCCCCGGTCGGGGTGAATCTGGAACAGGCCTTCATCAGCCTGAACCTGTCCTACAAGGCCACCGAGACGCTGACCCTGGGCATTTCGCCGGTCTTCGCCATCCAGCGCTTCAGCGCCACCGGGCTCGAAGCCTTTGGCGGCATGTCCATCGACCCCGCCCATGTCACCAATCAGGGCGACGACTGGTCGAACGGTCTGGGGGTCAATCTCGGCGTGCTCTGGGAACCGACGCCCGAACTGTCCTTCGGCGCCGCCTACCGGTCCAAGATCGACATGGGAGAGTTCGACAAATACGCGGGCCTCTTCGCCGAGGGCGGCGATTTCGACGTGCCCGCCGTCGCCACCATCGGCATGGCCTGGAAGCCGCAATCCATGCCGCAATGGACCTTCACCGGCGAATACCAGCGCATCTTTTACGGCGATGTCGCCTCGATCTCGAACCCCAACGCGCCGCCCCAGGGCCCGCTTGGCGCCGACAATGGCGTGGGCTTCGGCTGGAAGGACATGGATGTCTGGCGTCTGGCCGCGATCTACCGGCACAACGATCAATGGACCTTCCGCGGCGGCGTCAGCCATGCCAGCAAGTTCATCGACGACAGCTCGGCGGTGATCAATTCGCTGACCCCGGCCACGCCGCAATGGCATGCCTCGCTGGGCGCCTCCTACAAGATCAACGAGCGCTGGGGCATCACCGCCTCCTGGACCCATGCGTTCGATGCCGAGATCTCCGGCACCAACCCGGCACTGACCGGCGTGCCGCAGCCGGTCAAGATCCGCATGTCGCAGAACGAATTCGCCATCGGTGCCACCTATCGCTGGTAGGCCCCGCGCGACACCCGCCGGCACAATGCCCCCGCAGTCCCGCTGCGGGGGTTTTCGTCTTGTATCCCGGGGAAACTGAACGGCTTTTGAACCATCTCCGCCCCCATTGACCGCCGCTTAACCCCCGCCCCATAGCCTGAGCCCCGGGGCGGAGACCGGCACGGCAGGTCATGATCCGGAGGTGGCAAAGGTGGTATTCCTGGCAGACAGGCCCGCGCGCGATCCTGCGCGCGACTGGCAGGCCGACGCGATGGCGGAAGCGGAGAGCGAGGCAGAGACGCCCTTCGCCCCGAGTGCGGCCGAGATCGGCGCGGTGGCGCATCTCTACCGGGGCGAGATCTATCGCTGCACGGTCTGGCGCACCCGGCTCGACACCACCACCAACTGGGCGGTGGTGACGCTGGGCGTGGCGCTGTCGATTTCCTATGCCGCGCCCGATGCCTCGCCGCTGCCGCTGGTGCTGGTCGGCATCCTCAACCTGTTCTTCCTGACGCTGGAGGCGCGCCGCTACCGCTATTGCGACGCCTGGGGCACGCGGTTCCGGACGATGGAGCGGAATTTCTACGCCCCCATTCTCGACAACCGCGTCGCCGCGCCAGATCCCGGCTGGTCGCGGGATCTGGCGCGGGATTATCTGCGCCCCGCCTTCCGCATCGGCTATCTGCACGCGCTGGGGCGGCGCATCCGGCGGGGCTATCTCTGGATCATGTTCATCCAGAACATGGCCTTTCTGGGCAAGCTGGTGGTTCACCCACGGCCCGCCGCCTCGTGGCAGGATCTCTTCGACCGCGCCGCGGTCGGGGGTCTGCCCGGCTGGCTGATGTTCCTGGGCGCGGCGCTTTACATGACCAGCTTCTGCGCGCTTGCGGTCTGGAGCGGCCTGCGCGACCGCCGTCACCGGCGCCGGCACGACGTGCCCGCGCCGGATGCCGCCAACTAAGGCATGCAAGCCCGCCACGCCACAGGCCCAAAGCGTCTCCGGCGCTCAAAAGCCCCCTCCCTGCCGCGCCCCGCGATTTGACGCCGCCCAGGCCGCCATGCACTATGCTCCGGGGAGACGCGGGGCGCCCCGGAGCCCTGCACGGAGGAGGATACGGCCATCACCACCGACAGCAGCGGCCCGCCGGTGCCGCGCAAGGATCTCAGCACCGCCGAGATGGGCGCGGTCGCGCATCTTTACCGCGGCGAGGTCTATCGCAGCACCATCTGGCGCACCCGGCTCGACACCACCACCAACTGGGCGGTGGTGACACTGGGCGTGGCGCTGTCGATCTCCTTTGCCTCGCCCGATGCCTCGCCGCTGCCGCTGGTGCTGGTGGGCGTCCTGCTGGTCTTCTTCCTCGTGCTCGAAGCCCGCCGTTACCGCTATTTCAACGTCTGGCGCGCGCGTGCCCGCTGGATGGAAACGCATTTCTACGCGCCCATGCTGGCCGAGGGCGATCTGCATCTCGAAGACGACTGGCAGCGCGTGCTCGCCAACGATTATCTGCGCCCGCGCTATCATGTGCCCTTCATGGTTGCCGTGGGCCGCCGCATCCGCCGCAACTATTTCTGGATCCTGCTGATCCAGACGCTGGCCTTTGCCGGCAAGATCGCCGTGCACCCGACCCCGGTTCAAAGCCTCGACGCGGCCATGCGCCGCGCCGATGTCGGCCCGGTCCCGGGCGAGGCGATGATGGCCCTGGGCTTGCTCTACGTGGCCGTCAGCGGCGGAATCGCGCTCTGGAGCAAACGCGACGACCTGCGCCGCAGCCGCGCCCGCGGCCGCGAGAAATCCGACTCCATGGGCTGAGCGGCGCGCGCGCCTCTTGCGCCCGCCCCAAACCGCCCCTAAAGCGGGGTCATGACCCAGCATGACCGCCTTCTCATCATTGATTTCGGCTCTCAGGTGACCCAGCTCATCGCCCGGCGCCTGCGCGAGCTGAACGTCTATTGCGAGATCCATCCCTATCAGAACGTCACTGACGCCTTCCTGAAAGACTTCGCCCCCAAGGCGATCATCTTTTCCGGCGGGCCCGACAGCGTGACGCGCGAAGGCTCGCCCCGCCCGCCGCAATCGGCCTATGAGCTGGGCGTGCCGATCCTCGGCATCTGCTACGGCCAGCAGGTGATGATGCAGGATCTGGGCGGCAAGGTGGACGCGGGCCAGAGCCACACCGCCGAATTCGGCCGCGCCTATGTGACCCCCAAGGACGACCGCCTCGATCTGCTCTCGGGCTGGTTCCTCGACGGGTCCGGCCGCGAACAGGTCTGGATGAGCCACGGCGATCACGTCTCGGAAATCGCACCGGGGTTTGAGGTCTATGCCACCTCCCCCGGCGCGCCTTTCGCGATCACTGCCGATCTGGCCCGCCGCTTCTACGCGGTGCAGTTCCACCCCGAGGTGCATCACACGCCCAACGGCGCCACGCTCTACGAGAATTTCGTGCGCGAGGCCGGGTTCAAGGGCGACTGGACCATGGGTGCCTATCGCGAAGAGGCCATCGCGAAGATCCGCGAGCAGATCGGCGACAAGAAGGTGATCTGCGCGCTTTCGGGCGGCGTCGACAGCTCGGTCGCGGCAGCGCTGATCCACGAGGCGGTGGGCGATCAGCTCACCTGCGTCTTCGTCGACCACGGGCTCTTGCGTCTGAACGAGGCCGAAGAGGTTGTGGGCATGTTCCGCGACCACATGAACCTCTCGGTCATCCACGCGCAGGAGCAGGAGCTGTTCCTCGGCGAGCTCGAGGGCGTCTCCGACCCCGAGACCAAGCGCAAGATCATCGGCAGGCTCTTCATCGACGTGTTCCAGAAATACGCCGACCGGATCGAGGGCGCGGAGTTTCTCGCCCAGGGCACGCTTTACCCAGATGTCATTGAATCCGTGAGCTTTTCCGGCGGCCCCTCGGTCACCATCAAATCGCACCACAATGTGGGCGGCCTGCCCGAGAAGATGGGGCTCAAGCTGGTCGAGCCGCTGCGCGAGCTCTTCAAGGACGAGGTGCGCGCGCTCGGTCACGAGCTGGGCCTGCCCGCCAGCTTCATCGGGCGCCACCCCTTCCCCGGTCCGGGTCTGGCGATCCGCTGCCCCGGCGAGATCACCCGCGAAAAGCTCGACATTCTGCGCAAGGCGGATGCCGTCTATATCGACCAGATCCGCAAGCACGGGCTTTATGACGAGATCTGGCAGGCCTTCGTGGCGATCCTGCCGGTGCGCACCGTGGGCGTGATGGGCGACGGGCGCACCTATGATTACGCCTGCGCGCTGCGCGCGGTGACCTCGGTCGATGGCATGACGGCGGATTACTATCCCTTCACCCACGAGTTCCTGGGCGAGACCGCCACGCGGATCATCAACGAGGTCAAGGGCATCAACCGCTGCACCTATGACATCACCTCGAAGCCGCCCGGCACGATCGAGTGGGAATGATCCCCGGTACGGCGGCCCCGCGGCCGTCGAGGAGGCCGGCAACGGCCGAGGAGACGCCATGCCCCAGATCCGCCTCACCGGACTCATGACCTGCCCGCCCGAACGGGTCGAGGCCGTGCGTGACGCCCTGCCCGAGCATATGCGCCTCACCCGCGCCGAACCCGGCTGCCTGAGCTTCGAGGTGCGCGAAACCGCGCCCGGCATCTTCGCCGTGGCCGAGGTCTTTGCCGACCGCGCCGCCTTCGACGCGCATCAGATCCGCGCCGCGGCCAGCGCCTGGGCGCGCGTGACCGCCGGCTGCCCGCGCGATTACGAGATCACCGAGGCATGAGCCAGACGCTCAAGGCGGTGCTCTGGATGTCGGGCGCCATTGTCTCCTTCACCACGATGGCGGTGGCCGGGCGCGAAGTGAGCCTCGATCTCGATACGTTCGAGATCATGCTCTACCGCTCGCTGATCGGCGTGGTCATCGTCTCCGGCCTGCTGGCGGCCACCGGAAATCTGCACCAGATCACCCGACGTCATTTCGGGCTGCATATCCTGCGCAACCTGAGCCATTTCGGTGGCCAGAACCTCTGGTTCTACGCCATCACCGCGATTCCGCTGGCGCAGGTCTTTGCCCTGGAGTTCACCTCGCCGCTCTGGGTGATTGTGCTGTCGCCACTGGTGCTGGGCGAACGGCTGACCCCCAGCCGGGCGCTGGCCGCGGGGCTGGGCTTTGTCGGCATTCTCGTGGTCGCGCGCCCCTCGCCCGACACGCTCAACGCTGGGATTCTCAGTGCCGCGCTGGCCGCGATCGGCTTTGCCGGCTCCGCCGTCTTCACCCGCAAGCTGACCCGCAGCGAGACCGCCGCCTGCATCCTGTTCTGGCTCACCGTCACGCAATCGGTCTTCGGACTGCTTTGCGCCGGGGCGGATGGCGACATCGCCCTGCCCGCGCCGCAAAGCTGGCCCTGGGTGGCGCTGATCGCCGTGGCGGGGCTGGTTGCGCATTTCTGCCTGACCACGGCGCTGGGACTCGCGCCCGCACCGGTAGTTATGCCTATCGACTTCACCCGCCTCCCGGTTGTAGCCTTGGTCGGAATGCTCCTATACGGAGAGGCGCTCGATCCATATGTGTTTCTCGGTGCTGCCATTATTTTCGGTGCGAATTACTACAATATCCTCCGCGAAACGCGTCCGGCACCTGTCGTGACGGGGAAATGACCGCGCATCGCGCGGCGTCCCTCTCCCGGCCCGTTCCGTTCTGACCCGTGGTCTCGCGACCGGTTTCGCCGGAGGGCAAACCCGTTTGGGAAAGGGACAGTATGAACAGATCCTTGACCGCCGCCGCCGCGCTGTTGCTGAGTGCCGCCACGGCGCAGGCCGGCGGCATCGAATGGATGCCGCAATCGGCCATGGTGCTTTACGAAACCGGGACCGTGCTGGAAGTCACCCTGGCCCATGCCGCGCCCAGCCTGACCGGCCAGAACGTCTCGCCGCCCTTTCCCGCGCAGCAGATCGGCAATGTGGCCGAACCGTTCTACCTGCCCGCCTTCGCGCTGAAGGCCGACATTGGCGCGCGCACCGCCGTCGCCCTGCTTTACGACCGGCCCTTCGGCGCCGATGTCGCCTATGCCCCCGGCAACCTGCCCTTTGGCGGCACCACCGCCAAGGCCTCGACCCAGGCGCTTACGGCGCTGCTGAAATACCAGGTCACCGATCGGGTCAGCGCCTTCGGCGGGCTGCGGCTGCAACAGGCCGGCGGCGACATCCACATGCAGGGCGCTGCCTATGGCCCGCTTGCCGGCTATACCGTTCATCTCGCCCCGGAAACCGGGCTTGGCTATGTGCTGGGCGCCGCCTATGAGATCCCCGAGATCGCGCTGCGCGTGGCGCTGACCTACAATTCGACCATCCGGCACGACATGGAGACCAGCGAATCCGGCCCGCTGCTCGACCCGGACGGGCCCGGTCCGCTGCCGGCGCTGCCGCTGCTCGACGGCCAGAGCAACACCGAGGTGAAGACCCCGGAAAGCTGGAACCTCGAATTCCAGACCGGGATCGCCCCCGACACCCTGCTGTTCGGCTCCATCCGCTACGTCAAGCATTCGCAGTTCCGCGTCGATCCCGAGCAGTTCATCGCCGTCGCGCCCGGCGGGCTGATCGACCTCGAAGACACCACCACCTATACGCTCGGGCTCGGGCGGCGCTTTTCCGAGCGGGTTTCGGGCGGGGTCAGCGTCACCTACGAGCCCGCCGGCGACCGGCTGCTGTCGCCGCTGGCACCGACCACCGGCTATACCCAGCTTCGCCTGCTGGGCTCCTACAAGGTCAACGACCGGCTGACGCTGTCGGGCGGGGTCAGCCATTTCTGGCTCGGCGACGGGATGCCCGCGACCGGCATGCCCGAGGCCGCGCGTGCCGACTTTACCGACAACAGGGCCTGGGGCGTCGGCGTCAAGCTCGCTTACCGCTTCTGAGCGGTGCGCGCTGTTTGACGCCGCCCGCCGCCATGGTTACCTGTGGCGCCGGACGAGTCAGAGGAGCCCCGCCAATGCGTTACGACACCGCCGAGGACTGGCGCGCGGCGCCGCGCAAGCGGGTGGTGCTTTTCGCCATGTCGGGACTGGGCAAGACCCATGTCTCCTCGCTGCTGCGCGACACGGGCGACTGGTTCCACTACTCGATCGACTACCGCATCGGCACCCGCTACATGGGCGAATATATCGCCGACAACGCCAAGCGCGAGGCGATGACCGTGCCCTTCCTGCGCGAGCTTCTGCTGTCGGATTCGATCTATATCGGCTCCAATATCACCTTCCACAACCTCACCCCGGTCTCCACCTATCTCGGCAAGCCCGGCGATCCCGCCCGGGGCGGCCTGCCGATGGAGACCTACCGGCAGCGGCAGGAGCAGTTCCGCCGCGCCGAAGAGCAGGCGCTGCTCGACACCGGCTATTTCATCGACCGCGCGCAGGATCTGTACGGCTATCCGCATTTCGTCTGCGACACCGGCGGGTCGATCTGCGAATGGGTCGATGCCGAGGATCCCGCCGACCCGATCCTGACCGAGCTCAGCCGCCACGCGCTGATGGTCTGGGTGCGCGGCAGCGAGGCGCATACCGAAGAGCTGATCCGCCGCTTCGACAAGGCGCCGAAACCCATGGCCTACCAGCCCGAGTTCCTCGCCGCCTGCTGGGCGGACTATCTTGCCGAGACCGGGCTGGCGGAGACCGCCGTCGACCCCGACGGGTTCATACGCTGGACCTATGCCCGCGCACTGGCCCACCGCCAGCCGCGCTATGAGGCCATGGCGCGGAACTGGGGCGTGACGGTCGAGGCCGCCGACATGGCGACCGTGCGTGACGCGGCGGATTTCACCGAGGTGATCGCCGCCGCGCTGCCCTGAGTCTCGCTAGCTCAGTAAGGTGACGAGCCGCGCCAGGATACTTGCCATTTTCCCCGCGCTTTCAAGAACATCCGTCAGGGTCTTGATGGATCGCACGAGCGCGTTTGCGCGCCGGGTCTGTGCCCTCACGCGCTTTTCGGCCTCCGAAGGATCGAGCTGCGTGGCTTGAAACGCCATCTCGGCCTCCAGAATCTTCTGATCGTTTTGCGACAGCTTGGCGCGTTCCGCGCGCAACTCGGCGATGCGTCCGAGATCCGATGCGGCGGCGGCTTTTTTCAGCTCCTGAAGATTGAACCGGTAGAGATCGTTCTGGCGGTTCCGAAGCTGCTGGAAATAGGCGTCGGATTGGACGGATGGGCTGCTCATGACGGTCACTCCTTCAACAGATCGGACAGCGCCCGAAGGCTTTCGAGATAGGCCACGACATCCTCGGCCGAGCCATGCGAGCGCAGCGCCGCCGCCAGCTTGCCATGCAGCTCGGCCACCAGCGTCAGACGATAGGTCAGCGTGCCCCGGTAATAGGTCATGAAGGCGCTGTGCTTGTTCTCCAGCGCGACCATCGCCGCGCGATAGGCGGCGGTATCGCTGCTGTCGGCAAGCAGCACCGCCTGATCCGCCGCGCGCAGATCCGCAACCGCTCCGGGCAGCTTGGGATCGACCCCGAGATTGAGCGCGTGCAGCACCGATTCCCGCACGATCTGGCGCACATCCTCATCCGAGGCCAGCACCACCGAGCGCATCCGCTTGTAACGCAGCGCGCTGACCGCCGCGCTGACCACCGCTCCGCTCTTCTCGGCATTCGCCTGCCGCTCCGCCAGGAACGTCGTCAGATCCTCGAGCTCCGCCGCCTTCGACAGATCGCTGAAAGACGCGACCGCCGTCGCATAGGCGGCGTTCAGATCCGATTCCAGCGTCGCGTCGCTCAGCGCCTCCAGCGACCCCAGATAGGCCGACAGCACCGTCAGCTTGCGTTTCAGCGCCGTGGCCTCGCCGATCACCGGCGCGCGGTCGCCCACCCGGATCTTTTCCAGCGTGCAGGTGGCCGAGGGCAGGAACACCCCCGTCGCCAGCTCGTTCGAGCAGTCGTTGCCAAGCGTCCAGATGTCCCGATTGGCCGCCGCCGCCGAAATTTCGGCCTGGCGGTCGGCTTCGAGCCCCGGCGCCAGTTTCGGCTCGATGGCGCTTTTGGTCTCGTCGAAGGCGGTCTTCAGATCGCCGAACTCCGTCGCGACCCGGTCGGTTGTGCAGCCTGCGGCCATCAGGCCGCAGAGCGCCATGGCAGATGCCAGTCGCATGTTCTTCCCCCTGGTGTTCCCGGTTTCCCTTGCGTCAGAATGTTAACCCGCCGTCATCGTTTCGTGAACGCCTCCTGCAATCCGTTGGACTTCGCCCCACCAAGGGGATATTCGGCACAGACCGTTTTCACAGATATGCCTGCCATGCCGATCAAACTGCCCTCCGACCTGCCCGCCTACGACGTCCTCAATCGCGAGGGCGTCATGGTCATGTCCGAGGACAGCGCGTCGCGGCAGGACATCCGGCCGCTGCGCATCGCGCTGCTGAACCTGATGCCGAAGAAGATCCAGACCGAGACCCAGTTCGCCCGGGTCATCGGCGCGACCCCGTTGCAGATCGAGTTCTCGCTGATCCGCATGACCGAGCATCAGACCAAGAACACCGCCGCCGAACATATGGAGGCGTTCTACCGCCCCTTCGCCGATGTCGCGGAGACGGGCGAGAAATTCGACGGGCTGGTGATCACCGGCGCGCCCATCGAGCACCTGCCCTTCGAGGAGGTGACCTATTGGGACGAGATGACCCGCGTCTTCGACTGGACGCAAAGCCATGTGCATTCGACCTTCGGCGTCTGCTGGGGCGGCATGGCGATGATCAACTATTTCCACGGCGTGCCCAAGCACATGCTGGATCACAAGGCCTTTGGCTGCATCCGGCATCAGAACCTCGCCCCCGCCTCGCCGTTCCTGCGCGGCTTCTCCGACGACATGGTCATGCCGGTGTCGCGCTGGACCGAGGTGCGCCGCGACGAGGTCGAGGCGGCGGGGCTGCCGGTGCTGATCCATTCACCCGAGACCGGCCCCGCGCTGGTCGAGGACCCGTGCCATCGCGCGCTCTATATCTTCAACCATCTGGAATATGATTCCGGCACGCTGAAGGAAGAGTACGACCGCGACGTGGCCGCCGGGAAAGACATCAACGTGCCGGCGAACTACTACCCCGAGAACGACCCGAAGCGCGCGCCGCAGAACCGCTGGCGCAGCCATGCGCATCTGCTCTACGGCAACTGGATCAACGAGATCTACCAGACCACGCCCTTCGATCTGGCCCGCATCGGCATCGACTCGACCGACTGGCGCAATTCGGCGGGTGGCTAGGGCTTGCGCCGCAACGGGCTGATCCGGCCCCCGGCCGGCCCGGTAGCGGGCGCCCGGCTTCCTGCCATGTCTCTGCGAACGACCTTGCGGACGGGCACCGCCCATGGCGTCCCGGGCAGCCGGCGCCCGCGTTGCGGGTTTGCGTTAACGACATTCACATCCCATATTAGCCGCCAAAACAACGAGTAGGACCTGTGCTTTGACCCTTCCCTTCGACGGCGCCATCAGCGCCTTTTTCGAGAAAGACGCCCCCGAAGACATCCGCAACGCGCTCAGGCGCGCGGACAAGGACGAGGTGCTTTCCGCAAGCTACCCCTATTCCGAGGCGATGAAGGGCAAGGCTTATCAGAAGGAAATGGACGCGCTGCAGATCGAGCTGGTGAAAATGCAGAGCTGGGCCAAGGAGACCGGCCAGCGCATCGCCATGGTTTTCGAGGGTCGCGATGCCGCCGGCAAGGGCGGCACGATCAAGCGCTTCCGCGAGAACCTGAACCCGCGCGGGGCGCGCGTGGTGGCGCTGTCGAAACCCTCGGACATCGAGGCGACGCAATGGTATTTCCAGCGCTATATCGACCACCTGCCGGCGGGCGGCGAGATCGTCTTCTACGACCGGAGCTGGTACAATCGGGGCGTGGTCGAAAAGGTCTTCGACTTCTGCACCGAGGCGCAGCGCGAACATTTCTTCGCCCAGGTGGTGGATTTCGAAAAGATGCTGGTCGAGGAAGGCATCCTGCTCTTCAAGTTCTGGCTGAACGTGGGCCGCGCCGAACAGCTCCGCCGCTTTCTGGCGCGCGAGCAGGATCCGCTGAAACAGTGGAAACTGTCGTGGATCGACGTCGAGGGTCTGAAGAAATGGGATGCCTACAGCGCCGCCATCTCCGAAACCCTGTCGCGCGCGCATTGCCCCGAGGCGCCCTGGACGGTGATCCGCTCGGATGACAAGAAACGCGCCCGTCTGACGGCGATCCGCCATGTGCTGAGCCATCTCGACTACCCCAACAAGAACGAGAAGGCCGTCGGCGCCCCCGATGCCAAGCTCGCGGGGGGCCCCGAGCTCTGGGAAAGCTGATGGGCAAGCGCGGCTATCATCACGGCAATCTGCGCCAGGCGCTGGTCGATGCGGCGCTTGCGCTCATCGAGGAGAAGGGCCCCACCGGGTTCACGCTGTCGGAGGCCGCGAAACAGGCGGGCGTGACGCCCGCCGCGGTCTACCGCCATTTCGCCGGGCGCGACGATCTGATCGCCGAGGCCGCGCGCCAGGGCTACGAGATCTTCGCCGATGTGATGCAATTCGCCTATGACAAGGGCCAGCCCTCGGCGCTGGCCGCCTTCGAGGCGACGGGCCGCGCCTATCTCGCCTTTGCCCGCAAATATCCCGGCCATTACATCGCGATGTTCGAAAGCGGCATCTCGGTGAACCATTCTCCGGCGCTGGCGGCGGTCTCGGCCCGCGCGCGCGGCGTTCAGGAACGCGCTGCCGCCGAGCTGTCGCAGCACATCCCGCCGGGCAAGCGCCCGCCGCCCAGCATGGTCTCGGCCCATATCTGGGCGCTCTCCCACGGGGTGGTCGAGCTTTTCGCCCGGAACTCCCCGGGCACCCAATCGCCCTTCCCGCCCGAGGCGCTGCTGGAATCCGGCATCGGCATCTATCTGCGCGGGCTCGGCCTGCTGCCGCCCGACCAGTAACCCCTTGGCGCCGGACCCGCCGCGGGATAAGCCTTCCATTGGCCCTGAAATATCCCGGGGAGTCACGGCAGCGCCGTGACGGGGCAGCGCCCCGCCCGGCCCGACCGTCAAAGCCCGCGCGACATGTCCGACAAGACCTTCCTTCTCTGCCCCGGCGCCTCGAAATCCGGCACCACCTGGATCCGTACCTATCTGGGCGCCGCCGAAGGCGCCGATATGGGCCCGCTGGGCGAGATGCAGGTCTGGGACGCGGTGAGCGTGCCGGAAAAGGCGCATTTTCTCATGCCCGAGCCGCCCGCGTTTCGCCGTGCGCAATTCGCCCTTGCGCGGCGATTGGGGCTGAAAGCGCGCGGCAAGGAGCTGCGCTGGTTTCTGCAACAGGATCCCGGCCGCTACATTCCCTATTTCGCCGGGCTGCTCGCGCGGCCGGGGATCCGGCTCACCGGCGATGTGACGCCGGGCTATGCGGCGCTCTCCACCGAAACGCTGCGCGATCTCGACCGCGGCTTCGCCGCGCGGGGCATCGAGGTGAAGACGATCTTCACCATGCGCGACCCGATCGAGCGCGCCTGGTCGCTGCTCAAGATGTACCGCCGCAAGAGCAGGCTCTCCGACAGCCTGTCGGACGCCGAGGCGTTTCTGGCGATCTTCGCCCCCGGCGGCTGCGGCACCACGGATCCGGATTATCACGTCACACTGGCCCGGCTCGACGCGGTGTTCCCCGAGAACCGTCGCTTTATCACGCTTTACGAAACCCTCTTCACCGCAGAGACGATCGCGGATCTGTCGCGCTATGTGGGGATCGCGGCCCGCCCCGAGGCCGGGGGGGCCGCGGTCAATGCCGCGGGCGACCGCAGCGCCTTGCCCGCCGGGCTGGCCGAGCAGGTCTTTCCGAGCTTTGCCAGGGATTACGACGCGGTGCTCTCGCGGCTGCCGCGGGCGGCGACGCTCTGGCCCCACGCGCGGCTCCTCTGACACGGGCGCGCCCAGGATTTTTCGGACGAAAAATCCTGGGCCCTCCGCAAAAGCAGAAGGGCCGCCCAACCGGGCGGCCCTTTGCAAATCCGTGTCGCGAAACGCTTAGCGCTTCGAGAACTGGAAGCTCCGGCGCGCCTTGCGCTTACCGAATTTCTTCCGTTCCACCACGCGGCTGTCGCGGGTCAGGAAGCCGGCGGCTTTCAGTGCCGACCGCAGCGAGGGATCGTAAAGCTGCAGCGCTTTCGAGATGCCGTGCTTGACCGCACCGGCCTGACCCGAAAGGCCACCGCCCTTGACGGTCGCCATCACGTCGAACTGGTCCTCGACGCCGGCCACGGTGAAGGGCTGACGCAGGATCATCTGCAGCACCGGACGGGCGAAATAGGTGTTCAGCTCCTTGCCGTTCACCACCACCTTGCCCGAGCCCGGCTTGATCCAGACGCGGGCGACCGCGTCCTTCCGCTTGCCGGTGGCATAGGAGCGGCCCAGCTCGTCACGAACCGGCTCGCGGGGTGCTTCGACGACTTCCGGGGCGGCTTCGATGCCGGCCGCGGTGCCGAGGTCTTCCAGGGAATTGATCTGTTCGGCCATGATTACACCCGGGTGTTCTTTTTGTTCATCGACTTGACGTCCAGCACATCCGGCGTCTGCGCCTCGTGCGGATGTTCGGCGCCGGCATAGATGCGCAGGTTGGTCAGTTGCTTGCGCGACAGGCGGTTGCCCGGCAGCATGCGCTTGACGGCCTGGAACACCACACGCTCGGGGTGCGCACCCTCGAGGATCTGGGCCTTGGTGCGGGACTTGATGCCGCCCGGGTGGCCGGTGTGCCAGTAGAAGTTTTCTTCACGCTTCTTGCCGGTCATCTGCACCTTGTCGGCGTTGATGACGATGACATTGTCGCCCATATCCATATGGGGCGTGAAGGTGGCCTTGTGCTTGCCACGCAGACGCATGGCGACGATCGAAGCGAGACGGCCGAGAACGACGCCTTCCGCGTCGATCACGATCCATTTCTTCTCGATGTCTGCCGGAGTCGCAGAGAAGGTTTTCATCGTGGGTGCCCTTGAGCTGGTATTGAAAGGGCCCGCGCAAGGGGCCCGCATTCCGATTGCGCGGTTATACGCATCCCGAAATCGCAGTCAAGGGACCCATATCCGTATTTATCAAACAAAATCAGTGTATTAAAATTATGGTATTTAGATACCCCAGTCCTACACGAGAATCTGCTCCGGCGGATTGTCCAGCAGCCGGCGCAGGCGCGCCAGCGCCGCCTCGAAATCCGCCAGCGCCACCTGCGCGTTCATGCCGATGCGGATCGCATGCGGGGCAAAACCGTTGCGGGGGGCAAAATCCTCGCCCGGACGCACCTGCACGCCCTGTGCCTCGGCGGCGAGGCAAAAGGCGGCGGCGCGCCAGCCCGGCGGCAGGCGCAGCCAGACGAAGGGCGCCTCCTCGTGCCAGCTCAGATCGTGCCCGCCCAGCAGGTTCAACGTCGCCCGGACATAGACCGCATTGCGCCGGCGCACCGAGCGGACGATCTCGCGGGTTTCGCTGCGGGTAAGCAGATCCTCGGTCAGATCCGCCAGCGGCCGCGCCAGCCCGAAGAACCCGTTCTCGGCCACCCGCCGCAGTTCCGAGCGCCGTGTCTGCGGCGCGATGGCAAAGCCGATGCGCAGCGCCGGGGTCAGGGTCTTGGAGATCGACGAGACGAACCAGCCCTGTTCCGGCAGCAGCGCGCGATAGGTCTCGTCCCGCGCTTCGCCCAGAAAGGTGCTGTCGTCTTCCAGAATGTCGAAACCGCATTGCCGTGCCACCTCGGCAATCTCGCGGCGGCGTTCCGGCGGTGTGACCAGCGTGGTGGGATTGTGCAGTTCCGGAGAGGTACAAAGAAGCTGCGCCTCGTGCCGCCGGGCGATCTCGGCCAGAGCCGATGGAACAATCCCCTGCGCGTCCATGGGCACCGGTACAACCTCGGCCCGCATCAGCTCGGCGGCGCGGCGGAAACCCGGATAGGCCAGCTCCTCGGTCAGCACCACAGGGCGCCGCCCGCGCAGCACCGCCTGCATGACCAGGGAAATCCCGCTTTGCGCGCCATGCGACAGCACCACATCTTCGTGTTGAAGCGCGCCCAGGGGCACCTCGCCCAGCCAACCGACCACCGCGCGCCGGGCCTGCGCGAAGGCGCGTGCCGAAGGGTAGTCGAGCAGATCCCGCGCTGGCCGGTGGGCCAGACGCGCGAATCCCTCCTGAATCAGCGCCACCTGCCCCAGATCGGGCAGCCGCGCGGTGAACAGCGTCACCAGTTCGCCGCCATCGGGGCCCTTGCTGTGCGGCAGGGAATCATAGACCGGCGGCCGGTCGTCGCCACCGCCGCCGTTGACGAAGGTGCCGCGCCCGACCTCGGCCAACAGCAGGCCCTCATCGGTGAGAATGGTATAGGCCCGCGCCACCGTGCCGGGGGTCATGTTCAGCCGCCAGGCCAGATCGCGTACCGGCGGCAGCCGCGTGCCCGGGCTCAGCCGCCCATCCGAAACCCCCTGACGCAACGCCCCGGCAAGCGCGCGGTACTTCGGCCCTTCCGGCTGATCGCTATACAGCGCTGATATTGTATCAGTCACAATGTTTTTCTCGACACTCATATTGGCACATTGTATCAGGATTTTGCGAAAATCAAGGAAATTGTATCAATACAAGAATCGGAGACTCCCATGGCACATATCGCTCACGCCCCGCTTATCGCCTATCTCGACGCGCAGCGCCCGCTGCCGCCGCTGTCGGCATTCGCGCTGCGCACCGCGGTGGTGCTGGCGAAGTGGTCCGAGCGCAGCCGCACCCGCCGCGCGCTGGCACAGCTCGATCCTCATCTTCTGCGGGATATCGGACTGGAACGGCACGTCGCCTTCAAGGAGGCACGCCGCATGTTCTGGCAGGGCTGATCCCCGGACCTGTCAGAACCTCTTCCCCTGGGCGCGAGGTATTCCCTCGCGCCTTTTTTGTCGGCCCCCTCCGGTCACCCTGCCCCGCCCGCCGGCTCAGCCCGCGGGCACCGGCGGAATCGAATAGGTCAGCGAGGCATGGGCGACGGGCTTGTCCGAGCCTTCGGAAAACAGCAGCACATCGGTCACGCTGAGGCTGCGCCCGAGCTTGAGCAGCCGGGCCTCGGCCAGCAGGTCGCGCCCCGCCTCGGGCTTGCGCATGAAGTCGATCGAGCAATGGGTGGTCACCGTCAGCGCCTGCGGCCCGATGCGGGCCAGCGTCGCCACATAGGCCGCCACATCCGCCAGCGAGAACATCGAGGGCCCCGACACCGTGCCGCCGGGGCGCAGATGGTCGTCCGACACATGCAGCCGCATCACCAGAAGAGCCTCGTCCATGCGGTCGATCCCGAACATCCCCTCCACCTGCGGAAACACTTCCGTCAGATAGTCCTGCATCTCCGCAATGGTGAATCTGAGCGCCATGCTTTCCTCCCTGTCGCTGCGGGTCTAAGCTGAACGCAAACAGGTTGGGAGGACAAGATGGACCTGCTGGAACGTCACGACACCGGCGCCGTCGCGCATCTGCGCATGTGCGCGCCCGAGCGGCTGAATGCGCTTTCGGACGAGATGCTTGCGGCGCTTCAGGCGCAGATCGACGCATTGACGGACGACCGGACGATCCGCGCCGTGGTTCTGTCCGGCGCGGGCAAGGTGTTCTGCGCCGGGCACGATCTCAAGCAGATGCAGCGGGGCCGTCAGGCCGAGGATGGCGGCAGGGCCTATTTCGCCGATCTCTTCGCCCGCTGTTCCCGGGTCATGACGGGGCTGCAAAAGCTGCCCCAGCCGGTGATCGCGCAGGTACACGGGATCGCCACCGCCGCCGGCTGCCAACTCGTGGCCTCCTGCGACCTTGCGGTGGCCGCAAAAGGCACGCGCTTCGGGGTGAACGGGGTGAATATCGGGCTGTTCTGCTCGACCCCGATGGTCGCGCTGACCCGGAACATCGCCGCCAAACATGCGTTCGAGATGCTGAGTACCGGCCGTTTCGCCGATGCCGAGGAGGCGCGGCAGATGGGTCTGGTGAACCGCGTCGTGCCGGGCGAACAGCTCGCCGAGGCGGCGCAGGATCTTGCGGAAACCGTCGCCGGCAAGCTCGGCGCGGCGGTGAAGATCGGCAAGGAGGCCTTTTACGCGCAGGCCGCGCTGCCGGTGGAAGAGGCCTATGCCTATGCCGGTGACGTGATGGTCGAGAATATGCTCTGGCGCGATACCGAGGAAGGCATCGCGGCCTTTCTCGAGAAACGCGCGCCCGACTGGACACAATAGTTCCGCCCGCTCTGTGACCAGATCACAGACGCCGCCATCAGGATGCGGCACTACCATGGGACAGACTTCGCACTCCTCTTTTGCAGAAAGGACAACGACCATGTTTTCCAAGAATGTCGGCGGGATCGACAAGATCCTGCGTATCGTCGTCGGCGCGCTGCTCATCCTCGCCTATTTCCTCGTCGATGGCGCCTATAGCTGGCTTTACCTGCTGGGCATCATCCCGCTGGTGACCGGGCTGCTGGGCACCTGCCCGCTCTACTCGATCTTCGGGATCAACACCTGCCCCCGGAAATAATCCGCCGGCGGCAAAGCCCGATCTGGCAAGCCTCCGCCCATGGCGCCCGGTTGCGGAACCGGACCATGGGCGGGCGGCGTTTCCTCTGCAATGACTTTGCAAAACAAGGAGACCCGCCATGAGGCAGAGACTTGCCATCGCCCTGATCGCCACCGCCACCGCGCTGAGCCTGCCGCTCGCCGCAAGCGCCGCGCCCAAGGGCTGCCCGCCGGGGCTGGCCAAGAAACACAGCGGCTGCACGCCGCCGGGGCTGGCGAAGAAGGTCCAGCGCGACCGACCGTCCGACAGCTACGCCTATCGGGAACGCGAGCGTGACCGCTATCGCATCGGCGAGCGGATCTCCGACGGCTATATCGTCCTGCGCGATCCCCGCGCCTACGGGCTGCTGCCGGACCATACCTATTACCGCAGCAACGATGTGGTGTATCGCGTCGATCCGCAGACCCGCGAGGTTCTGGACGTGATCGGCGCCGTGGCCGCGCTGCTGGACTGACGCGCGCCAGACCGGCGCCGGCACGGGCCTGCCATGATTGGCAGGCCCTATTTTGTGCCCGAAGAACTACTCCGCCGCCACCTTGCCCGGCCTCAGCATCGGCTTGAGGTAACGGCCGGTATGGCTGCGCTCGACCTCGGCCACCTCTTCGGGCGTGCCGGTTGCGACGATCTCGCCGCCGCCATCGCCGCCCTCGGGGCCGATGTCGATGAGGTGGTCTGCGGTCTTGATCACGTCGAGATTGTGCTCGATCACCACCACCGTGTTGCCCTGCTCCACCAGCTCGTGCAGCACTTCGAGCAGCTTGCGCACATCCTCGAAATGCAGCCCCGTGGTGGGCTCGTCGAGGATATAGAGCGTGCGTCCGGTGGAACGTTTCGCCAGCTCTTTCGACAGCTTCACCCGCTGAGCCTCGCCGCCCGAAAGCGTTGTCGCCTGCTGGCCCACCTTGATATAGCCGAGCCCCACGCGCATCAGCGCGTCCATCTTCTCGCGGATCGAGGGCACCGCCTTGAAGAATTCCTGCGCCTCTTCAACCGTCATATCAAGAACGTCGGCGATGCTCTTGCCCTTGAAGCGAATTTCCAGGGTCTCTCGGTTGTAGCGCTGGCCCTTGCAGGTTTCGCATTCCACATAGACATCGGGCAGGAAGTGCATCTCGATCTTGATGACGCCATCGCCCTGGCAGGCCTCGCAGCGCCCGCCCTTGACGTTGAAGCTGAACCGCCCCGGTTTGTAACCGCGCGCCTTGGCCTCGGGCAGCCCGGCGAACCAGTCGCGGATCGGGGTGAAGGCGCCGGTATAGGTGGCCGGGTTCGACCGCGGCGTGCGCCCGATGGGGCGCTGGTCGATGTCGATCACCTTGTCGAGATGTTCGAACCCCTTGATCGTCTCGCAGGGCGCGGGCGTCTCGCGCGCGCCGTTCAGCTTCATCGCGGCGTTCTTGTAAAGCGTCTCGATGGTGAGCGTCGACTTGCCGCCGCCCGAGACGCCGGTGACGCAGACGAACTTGCCCAGCGGAAATTCGGCGGTCACCTCCTTGAGATTGTTGCCGGTCGCCTTGACCACGGTCAGTTTCTTCTTGTTGCCCTTGCGCCGGGTCTCGGGCACGGCGATCTCGCGGGCGCCGGAGAGGTACTGACCGGTGAGGCTGGCGGGATCGGCGGCGATGGCCTCGGGGGTGCCGTGGCTGACCACCTGGCCGCCATGCACGCCGGCGCCGGGGCCGATGTCGAAGACGTAATCCGCCTGGCGGATCATGTCCTCGTCATGCTCGACCACGATCACGGTATTGCCCTGATCGCGCAGGGATTTCAGCGTACCGATGAGCCGGTCGTTGTCGCGCTGGTGCAGACCGATGGAGGGCTCGTCGAGCACGTAGAGCACACCGGTCAGGCCGGAGCCGATCTGGCTCGCGAGCCGGATGCGCTGGCTTTCGCCGCCGCTCAGGGTGCCCGCGGCGCGGCTCATGGTGAGATATTCGAGCCCGACATTGTTCAGGAATCCGAGCCGCTCGCGGATCTCCTTGAGGATGGCGCGAGCGATCTCGTTCTTCTGGCCGGTAAGGCTGGCGGGAACGGTTTCGATCCAGGCGAAGGCCTCTTTGATCGACATCTCGACCACCTGGCCCACATGCAGCCCGGCAATCTTGACCGCCAGCGCCTCGTCGCGCAGCCGGTAGCCATGGCAGGCGCCGCAGCGGCGGTTGTTCTGGTAGCGCTCGAATTCCTCGCGGATCCAGTTGCTGTCGGTCTCGCGATAGCGGCGCTCCATATTCGGGATGACCCCCTCGAAGACACGGGAGACCTGGTAGATGCGCCCGCCCTCGTCGTAGCGGAAGGGGATTTCCTCGTCGCCGGAGCCGTAGAGAAAGACCTGCTGAACATGTTTCGGCAGGTCCTTCCAGCGGTCGTTCTTGTTGAACTCGTAATGCTTGGCGATGGCTTCGATGGTTTGCAGAAAATAGGGCGACTTGCCCTTGCGCCACGGCGCGATGGCGCCATCGGCCACCTTGAGCGTGGCATCGGGCACCACCAGCCGCTCGTCGAAGAACAGCTCGACGCCAAGCCCGTCACATTCCGGGCAGGCGCCGAAGGGGGCGTTGAAGGAGAACAGCCGCGGCTCGATTTCGGGGATGGTGAAACCGCTGACCGGGCAGGCGAAATTCTCGCTGAAGGTGATGCGGACCGGCTCCTCGGTCTCTTGCGAGCCCTCCTCGCCCGGGCGCGGCGCGGTTTCCAGGATGGCAATGCCCGAGGCCAGATCCAGCGCCGTGCGGAAACTGTCGGCCAGCCGGGTCTCCAGCCCCTCGCGCACCACGATCCGGTCGACCACCACGTCGATGTCGTGGCGGAATTTCTTGTCGAGCGTCGGCGGGCTGTCGAGCTCGTAGAACTCGCCATCCACCTTGACCCGCTGGAAGCCCTGCTTGCGCAGCTCCAGAAATTCTTTCTTATACTCGCCCTTGCGGTCTCGGATGATCGGCGCCAGCAGATAACCGCGCGTCCCCTCTTCCATCGCCATGACCCGGTCGACCATGTCCTGCACCTGCTGCGCCTCGATGGGCAGGCCGGTGGCGGGCGAATAGGGCGTGCCGACGCGGGCGAAGAGCAGCCGCAGATAATCGTAGATCTCGGTCACCGTGCCGACGGTCGAGCGCGGGTTCTTCGACGTGGTTTTCTGCTCGATGGAGATCGCGGGCGAGAGGCCCGAGATGTGATCCACATCGGGTTTCTCCATCATGTCGAGGAACTGCCGCGCATAGGCGGACAGCGATTCCACGTAGCGGCGCTGTCCCTCGGCATAGATCGTGTCGAAGGCCAGCGACGACTTGCCCGAGCCCGACAGCCCGGTGATCACCACCAGCTCGTCGCGGGGAATATCCACGTCGATGGATTTCAGATTGTGTTCGCGCGCGCCGCGCACTTCGATCTGCTTCAGCTCTGCCATGAGACCTCCGGATCCGGATGCCCAACACATAGGCGAAAGCCCGGGCTTCGCCAATCGCAAAGTGAGAACATAGCGGGAACTTTCGCGCATCGCCTTTACATTCGCAATCATGAATGTATATCCCTTGAGCAACAGAGCCAATGGAGTCGCCGAATGTTCGCTTTTCTGACCGGTAACCGCGCCGCCGACATGAGTGCCGCCGAGGCTGTCGAGAAATCCCGCGCGGGCGAGATCGTGGTGATCGACATCCGCGACGGTATGGAGCTGAAGGCAACCGGCAAGGCCAAGGGCGCACTGCATGTGCCCATGGCCGCCTTCAAGATGCGCTGCGACCCCAGCAGCCCGGAATGCCTGCCCGAACTGAAATCGGGCAAGCCCATCGCGGTCTATTGCGCCAGCGGCGCGCGTTCGGGCATGGCCAAGGGCATGCTCAAGCGCTTCGGCTACGAAGACGTGCACAATATCGGCGGTCTGGCCCATTGGCAGCGCGCCGGCGGCGCCATCGAGCGCTGATCGGGGCCTGCCGGGCCGGAAAGGTCCGGAATTCCTCAATTGTTCCTTCCTGTCATTGCGCCGAGGCTGTGCCCCGGCCCTGACAGGAAAGGAATGTCCATGCCCCGACTCCGCCATCTGCTTGCCCCAGCCTTGCTGGCCCCGCTGCCGCTGTTTGCGCAGGAGGGGGGCAACAGCATTCTGGTCCTCGACGCTTCGGGCTCGATGTGGGGACAGATCGACGGCAAGGCCAAGATCACCATCGCGCAGGAGGTGATCGGCGGGCTGCTTGAAACGCTGCCCGAGGATCGGGCGCTGGGGCTGACCGTCTACGGCCACCGCCGCAAGGGCGACTGCCGCGACATCGAAACGCTCGTGGCGCCCGCCGGTCGCAACCGCGCGGCGATCTCCGAGGCGGTGGCCGCGATCAAGCCCAAGGGCAAGACGCCGATGACCGATGCGGTGATCGCGGCGGCCGAGGCGCTGCACCATAGCGAAGAGGCGGCGACGGTGATCCTGGTGTCGGACGGGATCGAGACCTGTGCCCCCGATCCCTGCGCCGCCGCGCAGGCGCTGGAAGAGGCCGGCGTCGATTTCACCGCCCATGTGATCGGGTTCGATGTGGCCGATCCCGAGGCGCAGGCGCAGCTTGCCTGCATCGCCGGCAACACCGGCGGGCGTTACCTGACGGCCTCCGACGCGGCAGAGTTGGCCGAGGCGCTGAGCGAGGTGACAACCGCACAGGCGCCGGATCCGGCATTGTCCGCGCCGGTGCGGCTGACCGCGCGGGAACGGTTCGGAGAGGCCACGCGCGATGTGGCAGTGATCTGGACCGTGACCGGCCTCGACGGCGAGATCGTGGAAGACGGGCTGGCGGACAGCGACGGTTTGCAGCTCGCCCCCGGCCGCTACCGGGCGACCGCGATGCGGCTCTCGGACGACAGCGAGCTTGCGCAGACGCTCGAGGTCACCGAGACCGGCGGGGCGCTCACGCTGACCTTCGAGGCGCCCCTGCCCCGGGCCACGCTCGATGCCCCCGCCACAGGCGCCGCCGGCACGATGATCGAGGTCGCCTGGACGGGACCGGACGGCGAAATGGATTATCTCGCCACCGCCCTGCCCGGCGCCGACGCGACCGATTATCTGAGCTATGACTATACCCGGACGGGCAGCCCGATGGCGCTGCGGCTGCCCGCGCAGCCGGGGGCATACGAGATCCGCTATGTCGACTCTGGCACGCTGCAGGTTCTGGCACGCCGCCCGGTGACGGTCACACCGCAGCAGGACGGGCTGAGCGCGCCGGATACGGCGCCCATCGGCGCCACGATCGAGGTCGCCTGGCAGGGCGGCGGTTTCGACGCGGATTACATCGATGTCGCCCTGCCCGGCGCCGCGCCGCTCGACTATCTGACCTACGCCTATGTGCGGGACGGCAATCCGCTGGACCTGGTACTGCCGCTCGCGCCCGGCGCCTATGAGATCCGCTATATCACCGCGCAGGACAACAGCGTCGCGGCGCGGCAGTCGATCACGGTGACCGACCTAGCCGCGACGCTCGATGCGCCGGAGAGCGCGGCGGCGGGCGCCACGCTGATGGTTGGCTGGGAGGGCCCGGGCTATGCGGGCGATTACCTGACCATCGCGCAGCCCGGCAGCGACGCGCTGAGCTACGAGAGCTATGCCTATACGCGGAACGGCATGCCGGCGGTGCTTGCCACCCCCGACACGCCCGGGCGCTATGTGCTGCGCTATGTGGCGGAGGGACGGCATTCGCGCGTCCTGGCGGAACGGACACTGGAGCTGCGCTGATCGCCGGCGCAAATTCCTTCAAAGGAATTTGCAAATCTTTTCGAAAAGATTTGCCCGGCTTTACCGATAGCGCAACGAGATGCCCCCGGCGAAAAGATGCACCTTCGCCGGGTCCGCCGCCAGCTTGACCTCCTGGCCGCGCAGCCCCTTGTGGATGCCCGGCAGCTTGGCGATCACCGGTTCGCGCGCGCCCTGCGCGGGCTCGAAATGCAGCAGCGTGACCTCGCCCAGCGCCTCGGTCATCGCCACCGGCCCCGCATAAAGCGCCGCCTGCTGGGCGATGGTGAAATCCTCCGGCCGGATTCCCACGGTCACCGCGCGCCCCAGATCGCCCTTGCCGGTGGGCACGTCCGAGACCGCCGTGCCGCCGCTCGCCAACCGCACCGTCGTCCGCATCCCGGTGCCCGTCACCTCGCCCTCGAGCAGGTTCATCGCCGGCGATCCGATGAACTGCGCGACAAATTCCGAATTGGGCGTCTCGTATAGCTCGAGCGGCGTGCCGACCTGGGCGATCCCCTTGTTGGCGAGTACCACGATCCGGCTTGCCAACGTCATCGCCTCGACCTGATCGTGGGTCACATAGATCATCGTGCGGTCGGGCATGGATTCCTTGAGCTGCGCGATCTCGATCCGCGTCGCCACCCGCAGCGCGGCGTCGAGATTGGAGAGCGGCTCGTCAAAGAGATAGACCTTGGGATCGCGCACGATGGCCCGCCCGATCGCCACCCGCTGCCGCTGCCCGCCCGACAGCGCCTTGGGCAGCCGGTCGAGATAGGGTTCGAGCTGCAGCATCTCGGCGGCGCGGGTCACCGCCGCGTCGATCTCGGATTTGGATTTCCTGGCGATCTGCAGCGCAAAGGCCATGTTGTCGCGCACGGTCATATGCGGATACAAAGCATAGCTCTGGAACACCATGGCGATGCCGCGCTGCGCGGGCGGCACGTCGTTGACCAGCTCGCCGTCGATCTCCAGCGTCCCCGCGGTGATCTTTTCCAGCCCGGCAATCATCCGCAGGAGCGTGGACTTGCCGCAGCCCGAGGGCCCCACAAAGACGATCAGCTCGCCCGCCTTGATGTCGAGGTCGATGTGCTTCAGCACCTCGACCGCGCCGCCATAGGTCTTGCCCACATCGGTCAGTTTCAGATCGGCCATCCGCTGCCCCTCCCCCTTTGTTATGTCTTCAGCGCCAGCACGGGCTGCCAGCGCCCGAAATGCAGGCGGCCATCGGGCGCCGGACCCGCCGAGCCCAGCTCCGCCCCGATCTGATGCCAGCGCCCTCCCGGCGCCTCCACCGTGACCGGCGCGTCGCCGATGTTGAAGGCGCAAAACAGCTCCTCGTCGCCGCGGCAGCGGCGGAAGCGCAGCACCGTGCCCTCGCAGGCCACCTCGCTGATGGCGCCCTTCATCAGCGCCGGGTGGCTGTGCCGGAACGAGATCGCGCGCCGGTAGTGATGCAGAATCGCCAGCGGATCGCTTTCCTGATCCGCGACCGTGCGGCTCAGATGCGCGTGGCTGACCGGCAGCCAGGGGCGCATATTGGTGGAAAACCCGCCGTTATGCGCATCGTGCTCCCAGACCATCGGCGTGCGCGCCCCGTCGCGCCCCTTGAAGGCGGGCCAGAACCGTTTGCCGTAAGGGTCCTGAAGATCCTCGAACGCCACCTCGGCCTCGGGCAGCGCCAGTTCCTCGCCCTGATAGATGCAGGCCGAGCCGCGCAGACACATCATCAGCGTCATATAAAGCCGCGCCGCCGCCTCGGGGATCTTCCAGCGCGAGATATGGCGCATGACATCGTGGTTCGAAAACGCCCAGCAGGCCCAGCCGCCTGCCGCCTTCTCCTCCATGTCGTCCATGACTTTCTTGATATAGGGTGCCGTCGGCGCGTGATCCGAAAGCAGTTCGAAGGCGTAGGACATGTGAAGATGGTCGTCGCCGCGCGTATATTCGCCCAGCACCTCCAGCCCGCGCTGGTCCTCGCCGATCTCGCCCACCGCCGCCGCGTCATACGCGTTCATCAGGCTGCGCAGCCGCGCGAGGAACTCGAGATTCTCCGGCTGGGTCTTGTCGTAAAGATGGTTCTGCCAGGTGTAAGGGTTCACCGCAGGCGCGGTGATCGGGTTGCGCAGCTCCGGCGGCAAGGGCGGGTTGTCGCGCAACTCCTTGTCATGAGTGTAGAAATTCACCGTATCGAGCCGGAACCCGTCGACGCCCCGGTCGAGCCAGAACCGCGCGATGTCCAGCAGCGCCTCCTGCAAGGCCGGTTCGTGGAAATTCATGTCCGGCTGCTCGGTCAGGAAATTGTGCAGGTAATACTGGCAGCGCGTCGGATCCCATTGCCAGGCCGATCCGCCGAAGATCGACAGCCAGTTGTTGGGCGGCGTGCCATCGGGCTTGGCATCCGCCCAGACATACCAATTGGCGCGCGGGTTGTCCTTTGACGACCGGCTTTCGGTGAACCACGGATGGTCGATGGAGCTGTGCGAGATCACCAGATCCATCAGCACCTTGAGCCCCAGCATATGGGCGGTCTCGATCATCACGTCGAAATCGGCCAGCGTGCCGAACAGCGGGTCGATGTCGCAATAATCGCTCACATCGTAACCGAAATCCCGCATCGGAGAACGGAAGAACGGCGAGATCCACACCGCATCGACCCCCAGCGAGGCCACATAGGGCAGCCGCTGGGCGATGCCCAGCAGGTCGCCCACACCGTCGCCATTGCTGTCCTGAAAACTGCGCGGGTAGATCTGGTAGATCACCGCGCCGCGCCACCAGTCGGGATCTTTGCTGAGGTATCGTTTGGCGCTCATGTCGGACATCTCGGTCATCTCTGTTGCCCTCATTTCACCGAGCCGGCCAGCAGGCCGCGCACGAGGTATTTCTGCATTGCGAAAAAGACCAGCAGCGGCACGGCGATGGAGACGAAGGCCGAGGTTGCCAGAATCTCCCATTGCCCGCCCCGCGAGCCCAGAAGGTTCACCAGCCGCGCCGTCAGAACCAGCGTGTCGTCGTCGGTGCCAAGAAACACCAGCGCCACCAGCAGATCGTTCCAGGTCCAGAGGAACTGGAAGATGGCAAAGCTCGCCAGCGCCGGGAAAGACAGCGGCAGCACGATCTTGACGAAGACCTGAAAATCGGTCGCCCCATCCACCCGCGCGCATTCGATGATGTCGCGCGGCAGCCCCACCATGTAGTTGCGTAAGAGATAGATGGCGAGCGGCAGGCCGAACCCGGTATGCGCCAGCCAGACGCCCAGATAGCCCTTGCCGATGCCGATGTCGTTGTGAAGCTGCAAAAGCGGGATCAGCGCCAGTTGCAGCGGCACCACCAGCAGCCCCACCACGGCGGCGACCAGCAGCGCACGGCCGGGAAACTCCATCCAGGCCAGCGCATAGGCGGCAAAGGCCGCGACAAGGATCGGGATCACCGTCGCCGGGATCGCCACGGTCAGCGTGTTCAGAAACGCCTGCCCCACCCCGGTGCCCGCCGTGGTGCCGAACAGGACCGAGCGGTAATTGTCGAGCGTGAATTCCGGCGGCGCGGTGGCGGTCGAGAAGATGCGCGGCAGGCGCTCGCCCTCGAAGCTCTGCGGCGCGGTCAGACGGTAGCGCCCGGCGGCATCGACGCTCAGCGCCCAGCCGTCCTTGAGCTCGGCCACATCGCCGGGGCCATAGGCCTCGGGCGCGCGCGACGAGGTGCCCCATGCCGAGACGGCGGCGCCGGTATCGGGATAAAGCTCGCCCTCGATCACGTAGAGCGCCCCCTCCTGCCGTTCCGCGCCCGCCACACGGATCGCCGGCGCCTGCCGTTCCTGCGCCGAGAACGACGACCACCAGCCGGAGTTGGAGATCTGCTCGCCGGTGCGGAAGGAGGAGACGAGCAGCCCCACGGTCGGGAACAGCCAGAGCGCCACCAGAAGTGCCACCGAAAGGTGCACGGCCCAGGTCAGCGTCGATTTGGTGCCAGCGATATTGTCCATGGGTCCGGCTCCTCAGCGCATTTCCTTGCGTGCGTTCAGCACGTTCCAGATCAGGATCGGCAGTACGAGGATCATGATCACCATGGCCGCCGCCGAGCCCACACCCCAGTCGAAGGCGCGGAACATCTTGTCGTACATGTAATTGGCCAGCACCTGCGTCTCCCACTGGCCGTTGGTCATTGCCAGCACGATGTCGAAGACCTTGAGAACCACCAGCGTGATCGTTGTCCAGACCACCACGATCGTGGGCATGATCTGCGGCACCTTGATGCGGAAGAAGATCTGGAACGGGTTGGCGCCGTCGACGATGGCAGCCTCCACGGTTTCCTCGGGGATGCCGCGCAGGGCGGCGGAAAGAATCACCATGGCAAAGCCGGTCTGGATCCAGATCAGCACCACCATGAGCAGGAAATTGTTCCAGGGCGTGATCGTCAGCCAGGTCTGCGGATCGCCGCCCAGCGCCACCCAGATCGCGTTCAGGACGCCGATCTGGTCCTGCCCCTCGGGGCGGAAATCATAGACCAGCTTCCAGATCACCGAGGCGCCGACGAAAGAGATCGCCATGGGCATGAAGACCAGCGATTTCGCCAGATTGCCCCAGCGGATACGGTCGGTGAGCTGGGCGGCCAGAAGGCCGAAGCCGGTGGAGGCGGCGGGCACGACGATGAGCCAGAGCATGTTGTTGCGCATGGCTTCCCAGAATTTCGGCTCGCCCATCATCTGGCGGTAGTTCGCAAGCCCCACAAAGGCGCCGCCCTGATCGCGGTCGGTGAGCGACAGCCAGAGCGTCGCCACGACCGGATAGGCCAGATAGAGCCCCAGCGCGAAAAGCGCGGGAAACAGGAACAGCCAGGGCCGGACCATATTGGCGCGGGAGATATTGCGGGCGATATGGGCGCCCCGCGCCGGAAAGATCAGCTTGTCGAGGATCTGGTTCGCGCCCCAGAAATAGCCCACGCAGCCGCCCACCCCGATCACGATGGTCAAAACCGCCTGAAGTGCCGGATGCATGATGTCTCCCTCCCCTGACAAGACGGGCTCTGCGCCGGCCCCTGCCGCCCGCCCCGCAAATCTCTTCCAAGAGATTTGCAAGGTCCTTCGAAGGACCTTGCGGAACAAGGGCCGGACGCGGGCGCCCGTTGCGCGCCCTTACTTGATGCCGTCCCAGCTGTTCTGGATCTCGGTGGCGACCTCTTCGGCGGATTTGCCGCCGACGTAATCGACCATGCCGGTCCAGAAACTGCCCGCGCCCACCGCGCCCGGCATCAGGTCGGAGCCGTCGAAGCGGAAGGTGGTGGCGTTCAGCAGGATCTCGCCCTGTTTCTTCAGCGGCGGGCTGCCGTAAAGCTCGGCATTGGCGCCCTTGAACGGGGTCAGGAAGCCCGATTGCGCCATCCAGATCTCATGCGCGATGGGGGTCTTCAGGAACTCGATGAAGGCGCGCGCGCCGGGGCTGTCCTTGGTGATGAAGGCCAGCGTGCCCGCGCCCAGCACCGGCTTGCCCAGATCCTTGCCCTCATAGGCGGGCATATAGAAGAAATCCGCGTCCAGCCCCAGCTCGGTGCCTTCCGGGAAGAAGGTCGGGATAAAGCTCGCCTGGTGGTGCAGATAGCATTGCGACGGCGAGGCGAAGAGCCCCAGCGGGCTTTCGCGGAAATCGGTGGTGGCCACCGCACCGGTGCCGCCCGCCACATAGGCGTCGTTCTTGGCGAACCAGCCGAATTCGTCGATGGCGCCCACGACCTTGGGGTCGTTGAACGGGATCTCGTTGGTCACCCACTGGTCATAGACCTCGGGCGGCTGGGTGCGCAGCATCATGTCCTCGACCCAGTCGGTGGCGGGCCAGCCCGTGGCCCCGCCAGACCCCAGACCGATGCACCAGGGCGTTTCGCCCTCCTCGGCGATCTGTTCGGTCAGCGCCTTGAGATCCTCCAGCGTCTCGGGCACCTCATAGCCCGCATCCTCGAAATTCTCGGGCACGTACCAGACCAGCGATTTCACGTCGATCTTGTAGGGAAAGGCGTAGAGCGCGCTTTCGCCGTCGGGCCCGGTGTAGGAGCCGAGGCTCACCCAGCTTTCGCCCGCCGCGTAATTCTCCTTGAGCCAGGCTTCGGTCTCTGCGCCCAGCGGTTCGACAAAGCCCTTGGAGACCAGATCGGCGATCAGCCCCGGCTGCGGCAGGATCGCGATATTGGGCGGGCTGCCGGCCTCGGTGTCGATGACGATCTGCTGTTCATAGGTCTCGGAGGAGGCATAGCTCACCTCGGCCCCGGTCGCCTCGGCGAAATAGACCAGCACCGATTCCACCAGTTGCTGGTCGTCGCCGCGCCAGGGCCCGAAGATGTTCACCGTCTCGCCGCTGAGATCGTGGGCCGCGGCAAAGGCGTTGTAGCTGTCCCAGTTGAAACCGCCCTCCCCGGGCGCAAACACCATATCTGCGGCCTGCGCCGTGCCGGCCGTCAGCGCCAGCATCGCGGCACCACTCAGAAAACTGCGTTTCATAAAGGCTGATCCTCCCGTTTCACGCGGATTGCCCCGCATTGAATTCCGCTTTTAGGCGAGTCGCCCAAAGCGCTTTGAAGATGCCCGAGCGTCCCGCGTTTGCCCCAACATGTCAATCTGCAGATGCCGGTATTTTCCTCATATTTCATGCTGCACTGCAGCTTTTTCAGGCAGGCGGAAAAAGTCTTTCCGGCGGTCATGTTTTGCGGTTACGGTCCCGATCATCCGAAGCGCTTTGGACTTGCGATCCGATGAATCTCAAGATGCTCGCCGCCCATCTGGGCCTGTCCCAGACCACCGTCAGCCGGGCCCTGAACGGCTATCCCGAGGTCAGCGAGGAAACGCGCAAGCGCGTGACCGAAGCGGCCCTCCGGCTGAACTATGCGCCGAACGCGCGCGCCAAGGGGCTGGCGACCGGTCGGGCCATGGCGATCGGCCACGTCATCCCGATCTCGACCCAGCACGAGATCGTCAATCCGGTCTTCGGCGATTTTGTCGCCGGCGCCTCGGAGGCCTATCTCAAGGCGGGCTACGACATGACCCTGTCGCTCACCGGCGATGAGGACGAGGCCGAGAATTACCGGCGGCTGAAGGCCAAGGGCAATGTCGACGGCATCATCCTGCACGGGCCCAAGATGGCCGACGGGCGCATTCCCTTCCTGACCGGACTGGGACTGCCCTTCGTGGTGCATGGGCGGGCCTCGGATCTCGACCAGCCCTATTGCTGGGTGGACATGAACAACACCAGTGCCTTCCACCGCGCCACCGCCTTTCTGCTCGATCTCGGCCACCGGCGGATCGCGCTGGTCAACGGGCTGGAATTCATGGATTTCGCCCATCGCCGCCGGATCGGCTACGAATCCGCGCTGCGCGAGCGTGGCATTGCCCCCGATCCGGTGCTGATGCGCAGCGAGGAGATGACCGAGCCCTATGGCTATCGCGCCGCGACCGAGCTGCTGGCCCATCCCGAACCGCCCACGGCCTTTCTCACCTCGTCGCTGATCACCGCGCTGGGCGTGCGGCGGGCAATCCACGAGGCCGGAAAGCAGATGGGGCGCGACATCTCGATCGTGACCCATGACGACGATCTCAGCTATCTCTCCAACGGGCGCGATCTGCCGATCTTCACCGCCACCCGCTCCTCGGTTCGCGAGGCCGGGCGCATCGCCGCCGAGATGCTGCTGCGCCACATCGCCGACCCCGGGCGCGCCCCGGAAACGCAGCTCCTCGAGGCCCAGCTCATCATCGGCGGCTCGACCGGGCCAGCTCCGACGCAACATTAGGATCGACCGATATGCAACTGAGCAGGAAAGATTTCCCCAAAGACTTCCTCTTCGGCGCCGCGACCTCGAGCTATCAGATCGAAGGCCATGGCTTCGGCGGCGCGGGCCGCACCCATTGGGACGATTTCGCCGCGACGCCGGGCAATGTCGTGCGCGGCGAAAACGGCGCCATCGCCTGCGATCACTATCACCGCTATCCCGAGGACCTCGATCTCGTGGCGGGCGCCGGGTTCGACGCCTATCGCTTTTCGGTCTCCTGGGCGCGGGTGCTGCCCGAGGGGCGCGGCGCGGTGAATGCCGAGGGGCTGGATTTCTACGACCGGCTGACCGACGCCATGCTGGAGCGCGGCCTGAAACCCTTCGCCACGCTCTATCACTGGGAACTGCCCTCGCCTCTGGCCGACCTCGGCGGCTGGCGCAACCGCGACATCGCCCAATGGTTCGGCGATTTCACCGAGATCGTCATGCGCCGCATCGGCGACCGGATGGACACCGTGGCGCCGATCAACGAGCCCTGGTGCGTCGCCTGGCTGAGCCATTTCCTCGGCGCGCACGCTCCGGGCCTGCGCGACATCCGCGCCGCCGCCCGTGCCATGCATCACGTTCTGCTGGCCCATGGCCGTGCCATCGAGGTGATGCGCGGGCTGGGCATGGGCAACCTGGGCGGCGTCTTCAATCTCGAATGGGCCCATCCCGCCGAGGATACCGAAGCCCATCACCACGCCGCCGCCGTCTATGACGGGATCTACAACCGCTGGTTCATGGGCGGCGTGTTCAAGGGGCAATATCCGCAGATCGTGCTCGACGGGCTGGAGCCGCATCTGCCGGCGGGCTGGCAGGACGACATGGCGCTGATCTCGCAGCCGCTCGACTGGTGCGGGATCAACTATTACACCCGCAAGCTGCTCGCCCCGGCCCCGGGGCCCTGGCCGGCGCTTCAGGAGGTGCCGGGGTCGCTGCCCAAGACCTTCATGGATTGGGAAATCTACCCCGAGGGGCTCTTGCAGTTCCTCAGCCGCACCGCCGAGGACTATACCGGAGACCTGCCGATCTATGTCACCGAAAACGGCATGGCCGGGCATGACGACCTGTTCGGCGGCACCGTCCCGGACGACCACCGCATCGCCTATCTCGAAGCGCATCTGGCCGATGTCAGACGCGCCCTGGCGCGGGGCGTGCCGGTCAAGGGCTATTTCGTCTGGTCGCTGCTCGACAATTACGAATGGAGCTTTGGCTACGACAAGCGTTTCGGCATCGTGCATGTGGATTTCGACACGCTTGTACGCACGCCCAAAGCGTCTTACGACGCGTTGAAGCTGGCGCTAACGAGAGGTCAGGCATGAGCAGCGGCATCACGGCGGTTCTGGCCGACATCGGCGGCACCAACACCCGTGTCGCGCTGGCCCGCGGGGCCGAGGTCGATGCCGGCAGCATCCGCCGCTACCGCAACGCCGATCACCCGGGCATCGGCGCGGTGCTGCACGATTACCTGTCCACGGCGCAGGTCGCCCCGCAGGCCGCCTGCGTCGCCATGGCGGGCCCGGTGCGCGACAGCGCCGGGCGGCTTACCAATCTCGATTGGGAGGTCAATCGCGAGATTCTGGCCGAGGCCACCGGCGCCGAAACGCTGGCGGTGCTCAACGACCTTCAGGCGCAGGGCCATGCGCTGGGCCATATCGCCCCCGAGAACCTTACCCTGCTGCGGCGGGGCCAGCCCGCCAGCCCGCAGGCGGCGCGGCTGGTGATCGGCGTCGGCACGGGCATGAACGCGGCGCCGGTCTATCGGCTGGACGACCGCACGCTGGTGCCGCCCTCCGAGGCCGGCCATGCCACGCTGGCGCTGCGTTCGGACGACGAGCTGCGGCTTTTCCAATATGTCTCGCGCAAGCATGACGGCGCCGGCATCGAGCATTTCCTGTCGGGGCGCGGCTTCGAGCGGATCTGGAACTGGGTCTGCGAGGAAGAGGGCTCGGACGAGCGCGACCGCAGCGCCGCCGAGATCATGGCAGCGATGGCGGCGGGCGATGCGCGCGCCCATCGCGCGGTCGAGATGTTCTCGCGGCTGATGGGCCGGATCTGCGGCGACCTGGCGCTGATCACCCTGCCCTTCGGCGGAATCTATCTGATCGGCGGCGTCGCGCGGCATTTCGGCCCCCACCTGCTGAGCTGCGGCTTTGTCGACGGTTTCCGCGACAAGGGCCGGTTCAGCACCTTCATGGATCAGTTCCCGGTGCATCTTGTGACAGACGACTATGCGGCGCTGACCGGATGTGCCTGCCACTTAACCGAACAGTTGCAAATACACGCCTAAAACCGCGTCAATCTTGCCTTTCAGGGGCAGAACGCTGTTGATACACACAACACTCTGCCTATGAGTGACCGGTTCCAATCGAGCGAGTCCCGACAATGCTTCAGATGAAGACACCGCCCCTGCGCGACGCCATCCTGCGCCACCTGACCTATTCTTTCGGCAAGGATCCCGAACACGCCATCCTCGAGGATTGGCGCATGGCGCTGAGCTATGCGGTGCGCGACCGGATCGTCGACGCCTGGTTCAAGGCCACGCATGAAACCTACGAGACCGGCGCCAAGCGGGTCTATTACCTGTCGATGGAATTCCTGATCGGGCGGCTTCTCGAAGACGGGATCGTCAATCTGGAGCTGGTCGATGAGGCCAAGGCGGCGCTGGCGGAATACAGCAAGGATTACAACGAGGTCCTGACCGACGAGCCCGATGCGGCACTCGGCAACGGCGGGCTCGGCCGTCTCGCGGCCTGCTTCCTCGAAAGCCTCTCGACCATCGGCTGCCCGGCGCATGGCTACGGCATCCGCTACGAGCACGGGCTGTTCCGGCAGAGCTTTGTCGACGGCCGCCAGATCGAGCAGCCGGAACTGTGGCTCGGCCAGCGCCACGCCTGGGAGTTCGAACGCCCCGAGGTGCGCTATCGCATCGGCTTTGGCGGCCATGTGGACGTGCGCGGCGAAACCGTGCGCTGGTATCCTGCCGAAGAGGTCGAAGCCGAGGCGTTCGACACGCCCGTCGTCGGCTGGAAAGGCCGCTGGGCCAACACGCTGCGGCTCTGGTCGGGCCGCGCGATCCATCCGTTCGACCTCGACGCCTTCAACCACGGCGACTATGCCCGCGCCGCCGCGCCCGAGGCGCTGGCGCGCACCATCAGCCGCGTGCTCTACCCCGACGACACCACCGAACAGGGCAAGGAGCTGCGGCTGAAGCAGGAATATTTCCTGACCGGCGCCGCGCTGCGCGACATCCTGCGCCGCTTCAACAACCAGTTCGGCGATCTGCGCCGCCTGCCCGAAAAGGTGGCGATCCAGCTCAACGACACCCACCCGGCGATTGCCGGGCCCGAGCTGGTGCGCATCCTGCATGACGAACGCGGCATCGAATTCGACGAGGCGATGGAGATCGCCAAGGGTACGCTCTCCTACACCAACCACACGCTGCTGCCCGAGGCGCTGGAAAGCTGGGACGAGCATCTCTTCGGCCGCCTGCTGCCGCGCCACATCCAGATCATCGACCGGATCGACGCCACCCATGCGGCGCAGAACCCCTCGCGCACGCAGTCGATGCGGGCCGACCATCAGGTGAAGATGGGCCAGCTCTCTTTCGTTATGGCGCATAACGTCAACGGCGTCTCGGCGCTGCATACCGAGCTGATGAAGACCACGGTCTTCGAAGAGCTGCACCGCTTGCACCCTGACCGGATCGTGAACGAGACCAACGGCGTGACCCCGCGCCGCTGGTTGCTGGGCTGCAACCCGGGCCTGGCCGGGCTGATCTCCGAGGCGATCGGCGAGGGCTGGGTCGACGATCTGGAGCAGCTCGAAAAACTGGAACCCTATATCGAGGACGCGGCCTGGATCGACCGCTATGCCAAGGTGAAGCGCGCCAACAAGGTCGAGCTGTCGAACTGGATGGGCCAGACCTATGGGTTGCATGTGGACCCGGACATGCTGTTCGACGTGCAGATCAAGCGCATGCACGAATACAAGCGCCAGCATCTGAACATCCTCGAGACCATCGCCCACTGGCAGGAGATCCGCGAAAACCCCGATGCGGGCTGGGTGCCGCGGCTCAAGCTCTTCGCCGGCAAGGCGGCGCCGGGCTATTTCTTTGCCAAGGACATCATCCGCCTGATCAACGACGCGGCGGCGGTGATCAACGCCGACCCGGTGACCAACAAATATCTCAAGGTCGCCTTCCTGCCGAACTACAACGTCTCGCTCGCCGAGCGGCTGGTGCCGCCGGCGGACCTGTCGGAACAGATCTCGACCGCGGGCAAGGAAGCCTCGGGCACCGGCAATATGAAATTCGCGCTGAACGGCGCGCCGACGGTGGGCACGCTGGACGGCGCCAATGTGGAAATCCGCGACCATGTGGGCACCGAGAATTTCTTCCTCTTCGGCATGACCGCCGAAGAGGTCATGGAACGCCGCACCGTCGAGGGCCACGCGCAAAAGGCCATCGCCGCCGACCCGCGTCTCAAGGGGGCGCTGGACCTGATCCGCGAAGGGCGCTTCTCTCCCTCCGAACCCGAGCGTTATCACGGCGTGGTGGGCAATCTGGAAGGGCCGGATTATTTCCTCGTCTGTTCGGATTTCACCGATTACTGGCGCGCGCAGCGCGAGGTCGATACGGCCTTTGCCGACGCTCAGGGCTGGGCGCGCATGGCGGCCTATAACACCGCGCGCTCGGGCTGGTTCTCGTCCGACCGGACCATTCGCGGATATATGGCCGACATCTGGAAGGCACAAAGCCTGCTGCAAAAAAGCTGAGCCGCTAACATTGCACGCCAGCCATTGCAGCCCACGAGCAACGCACTAAAGTCCGGGGCATGACCGATGCACATCACGCCTCCGCCCCGGACTTTCAACGCCTGATTCAAGGCCAACACGACGACCCCTTCGCCCTGCTCGGGCCGCACTGGCAGGGCGGTGACCGCTTTGTCACCGCCTTCGATCCCGGCGCCGAAGAGATGTGGGCGGTGATCGCAGACACGCCCCATCCGCTTGCGCCGGTGTCCGGTGCACCGGGGATCTTCTACGGCAAGGTGCCCGGCGATGCGCCCTATCTGCTGCGCGGTGCCGCGCGCGGCGGCCAGTGGGAGATGGAAGACGCCTATCGCTTCGGCCCGGTGCTGGGCGAGATCGACGAATATCTGCTCGGCGAAGGCAGCCATCTGCGGCTCTGGGAAGCGCTTGGCGCCCATGTGAAAGAGCATGAGGGCACCTGGGGCACGCAATTCGCCGTCTGGGCCCCCAACGCGCGCCGCGTCTCGGTTGTGGGCGATTTCAACTGGTGGGACGGGCTGCGCCACACCATGCGCCGCCGTGGCGCGACCGGCGTCTGGGAGATCTTTGTCCCCGGTGTCGGCGACGGCGCTTTCTACCGCTACGAGATCGTCGGCCCCGATGGCCAGATCCAGCCGCGCAAGGCCGACCCGGTGGGCTTCGGCTCGGAACACCCGCCCGCCAATGCCTCGATCGTGCGCGACATTTCGGGCTATGGCTGGTCCGATGGCGACTGGATGACCAGCCGTCAGGCGATGCAGAACCGCGAGGCGCCGATCTCGGTCTACGAGGTGCACCTGCCCTCCTGGCGCCGCAAGGACTGGGGCCGCCCGATCTCTTATGTCGAGGCGGCGACCGAGCTGGTCGCCTATGTCAAGGAGATGGGCTTTACCCATATCGAGCTGCTGCCGATCAGCGAATACCCGTTCGACGGCTCCTGGGGCTATCAGCCCATCGGGCTCTTCGCGCCCACCATCCGCTGCGGGCTGCCGCATGAGTTCCGCGATCTGGTGAACGCCGCCCACCGCGCCGGGCTGGGCGTGATCCTCGACTGGGTGCCAGGGCATTTCCCCACCGACGCACACGGGCTGGGCAAGTTCGACGGCACCGCGCTTTACGAACATGCCGACCCCAAGGAAGGGTTCCACAGGGACTGGAACACGCTCATCTACAATTACGGCCGCGCCGAAGTGTCGAATTTCCTGACCGCCAACGCGCTTTACTGGCTGGAGGAGTTCCATGCCGACGGGCTGCGGGTGGATGCGGTGGCCTCGATGCTTTACCGCGACTATTCCCGCGATCCGGGCGAATGGATCCCCAACAAGGACGGCGGGCGCGAGAATTACGAGGCCATCGCCATGTTGCAGCGGATGAACATCGCCACCTATGGCGACCATCCCGGCATCATGACCGTGGCCGAGGAAAGCACCGCCTATCCCGGTGTGTCGCAGCCGGTGGATCAGGGCGGGCTGGGCTTTGGCTTCAAGTGGAACATGGGGTGGATGAACGACACCCTCGAATACATGCAGAAAGACCCGGTCTACCGCAGCTATCATCACCACCAGATGACCTTCGGGCTGGTCTATGCCTTTTCCGAGAATTTCATCCTGCCGATCAGCCATGACGAGGTCGTGCACGGCAAGGGTTCGATGCTGGGCAAGATGCCCGGCAGCGACTGGGAGAAATTCGCCAACCTGCGCAGCTATTACGGCTTCATGTGGGGCCATCCGGGCAAGAAGCTGCTCTTCATGGGGCAGGAATTCGCGCAAGGGTCGGAATGGAACCACGATGCCCAGATCGACTGGGAGTGCTTGGCCAACCCGCAACACGCGGGCATGCAGAGCCTGGTGCGCGATCTGAACCATCTGTACCGCGAGACACCCGCCCTGCACGCAAAGGATTGCTTCGCCGAGGGGTTTCAGTGGATCGTCGGGGGGGATTCCCAGAATTCCGTCTTTTCCTGGGTGCGACGGGGTGCGCCCGGGGATCCCGAGGTTGTGGTCATCTGCAACTTCACACCACAAGAGCACGGGTCGTATCGCATGGGGATGCCTGCGACCGGGCGCTGGCGCGAGGCACTGAACAGCGATGCCGAAATCTATGGGGGGGGCAATCGCGGAAACTACGGGGCGGTCGAGGCGCATCCGGGAGAGTATCACGGCCAGCCGGCGCATGCCGATGTGATGATCCCGCCGCTATCGACGATCTATCTGGTGCGCGAGACCTGACGCATCTCAACACTCGGTTGTCAGAGCAAGGGGCAAGACAACCTCTCACGGCGAAGAGGATCTGACATGCCATGGAGAAACCAGAGGCTGGCGGGGCGAAGCATGGCCTTCGTCCTCGCCGGAGGCCGCGGCTCGCGGCTGCATGAACTGACAAACGACCGGGTGAAACCGGCGGTCTATTTCGGCGGAAAGACCCGGATCATCGACTTCGCGCTGTCGAATGCGATGAATTCCGGCATCCGCAAGATCGCGCTGGCGACGCAATACAAGGCACACAGCCTGATCCGCCACGTCCAGCGCGGCTGGAACTTCTTCCGGGCCGAGCGCAACGAGTTCCTCGACATCCTGCCCGCCTCGCAGCGGGTCTCGGAGGGCATGTGGTATCGCGGCACGGTGGATGCGGTGGCGCAGAATATCGACATCATCGACAGCTACGACATCGACTATATCGTGATCCTGGCGGGCGACCACATCTACAAGATGGATTACGAGTTGATGATCCGTCAGCATGTGGAAACCAAGGCCGATGTCACCGTGGGCTGCCTCACCGTCGACCGGCCCGAGGCCAGCGCCTTCGGCTGCATGGCCGTGGACGGCAACGACCGCATCACCTCGTTCCTGGAAAAGCCCAAGAATCCGCCCGGCCTGCCCGACGATCCCGACAAGACTCTGGTTTCCATGGGGATTTATGTCTTCGACTGGAACTTCCTGCGCGAGCGGCTGGTCGAGGATATGGACGATGACAGCTCCAGCCACGATTTCGGCAATGACATGATCCCCGAGATCGTCGCCAAGGGCACGGCCCAGGCGCATCGGTTCGAACATAGCTGCGTGCGCTCGCGCGCGGGCGCACCCGCCTATTGGCGCGACGTGGGCACCGTCGATGCGTTCTGGAAGGCCAATATCGACCTCACCGATTTCACCCCCGAGCTCGATCTCTGGGACCGGAACTGGCCGATCTGGACCTATTCCGAGCTGCTGCCGCCGGCGAAATTCATCCATGACGAAGAGGACCGGCGCGGCTCGGCCGTCAGTTCGCTGGTCTCGGGCGGCTGCATCGTCTCGGGCACCGAAATCCGCGAGTCCCTGCTCTCGACCATGTGCCACACCAATTCCTATGCCTCGCTGCACCGCGCGGTGGCGCTGCCCTATGTTTATGTCTCGCGGCACGCGCGCCTTAAAAATGTGGTCATCAATCGTGGGGTACATATTCCCGAGGGGCTCGTCGTCGGCGAGGACCCCGAGGAAGACGCCAAATGGTTCCGCGTCAGCCCGGGCGGCGTGACGCTTATCACCCAGCGGATGCTGGACCGGAGAGAAGAAAAGAAATGACCAAAGTGCTGTCCGTCGCCTCGGAATGCGTGCCACTGATCAAGACCGGGGGGCTGGCGGATGTGGCGGGCTCCCTACCCGCTGCGCTGGCGCCGCACGGGGTCGAGATGCGCACGCTGGTGCCGGGCTATCGCCCGGTGCTCAAGGCGGTGGGTCGCCGCAAGCAGGTGGCGCAATGGGACGATCTCTTTGGCGGGTTCGCCCGGGTGTTCCGCGGCAAGCTGGGCGAACAGGTGCTTTATGTGCTCGACGCCCCGCATCTCTACGACCGCGACGGCGGGCCCTATTCCGACGCGCTGGGCCGCGATTGGCCGGACAACCCCGAACGGTTCGCGGCGCTGTCCAGCGCCGCAGCGATGATTGCCGCCGACGGGATCGAGGATTGGTTTCCGCAGGTACTGCATTGCCACGACTGGCAGGCGGGCTTTGCCCCGCTCTATCTGCGCGAGCTGGGCGCGGGCGACCGGGTGGCCACACTGATGACCATTCACAACATCGCCTTTCAGGGCATCGCCCGGCCGGCGATGATTTCCCCCCTGGGCCTTCCGCGCGCCGGCTTCAATGAAAAAGGCTATGAGTTCTGGAACAATATCAGCGCCTTGAAGGCCGGTCTTGTCTATGCGGATAAACTGTCCACGGTCTCGCCCACCTATGCGTCCGAGCTGATGACCGAGGAATTCGGCAAAGGGCTCGACGGGGTGCTGCGCGAGCGGCAGGAGGATCTGGTCGGCATCCTCAACGGCATCGACGAGGAGCTGTGGTGCCCGCCCTACAAGAGCCCCGCGGGCAAGGCCAAGCACCGCAAGGCGCTGCGCGAGGAAATGGGCCTGCCCGACTGGCCCGGCCCGGTCTGCGTGCTGGTCTCGCGGCTGACCGAGCAGAAGGGGCTCGACATTCTGCTTCAGGCCCTGCCCGCGCTGCTGGACCGGGGCGGACAGCTTGCGCTGCTGGGCTCGGGCGACCGCGATCTGGAAAAGGCGTTCCTGGGCTATGCCGACGCGCATCCCGGCGTCGCCACCGTCATCGGTTATGACGAGGCGCTGGCGCGGCGGCTGATCGCCGGCGGCGACGCCATCCTCGTGCCGTCGCGATTCGAACCTTGCGGGCTGACCCAGCTTTACGGCCTGCGCTACGGTACCCTGCCTCTGGTTGCGCTGACCGGCGGTCTGGCGGACACGGTGATCAACGCATCGCCTGCCGGATTGGCAGCCGAGGCCGCAACCGGGGTGCAGTTCCATCCGGTGACGGCGCAGGCTCTTGCGCAGGCGCTGATGAAACTGGTCAAACTCTACCAGGATCGAGCAACCTGGACGCGGATGATGAAAAACGCCATGGCAGCCCCGGTCGGCTGGGACCAATCCGCCGCCGCCTATGCGGCGCTTTACACCGAGATGGTCAAACCCGCATGAGCGGACCCGAGATCCTGGCAGGCTCGCCCGCGCCGCTCGGGGCCACCTTCGACGGCGACGGGGTGAATTTCGCCGTCTTCTCGCAACATGCCGAGGCGGTGCTGCTCTGCCTTTTCGACGAACATGGCGCCGAGACCGCGCGCCTGCCGCTGCCCGAGCGCGATGGCGACATCTGGTACGGGCGGGTGCCGGGGCTGACCCCGGGCCAGCATTACGGGCTGCGCGCCGAGGGACCGTTTTCGCCGCGCGACGGGCACCGGTTCAACCCCTCCAAGCTGCTGATCGACCCCTACGCCCGACGGCTCACCGGCCACCCGATCTGGCACGACGCGCTGTTCGGCGGCGTCGAGGCGCCGGACCGCCGCGACAGCGCGCGGTTCATGCCGAAATGCGTGGTCGAGGATCCCAGCTATGACTGGGGCAGTCACAAGGCGCCGAACCGCCCGATCGCGGAAAGCGTGATCTACGAGGCGCATGTGAAAGGGCTGACCAAGCGCTTTCCCGACGCCGACCACCCGGGCCATTTCCTGGCGCTCGCCTCGGACCCGGTGCTGGAACATCTCATCAAGCTCGGCGTCACCGCGGTGGAGCTGCTGCCGGTGCAGGCGTTCCTCAACGACCGGTTCCTGGTCAAGAAGGGGCTGGTGAATTACTGGGGCTACCAGACCCTGGGCTTTTTCGCCCCCGAGCCGCGCTATCTGACCCAGGGCCGGCTCTGGGAATTCCAGTACATGGTGGCGCGGCTGCATTCCGCCGGGATCGAGGTGATCCTGGATGTGGTCTACAACCATAGCTGCGAAGGCGACGAGAACGGCCCGACGCTGGCCTTTCGCGGGCTCGACAACCGCTCCTATTACCGGCTGCACGACGACAAGCGCTTTTACATCAACGACACCGGCACCGGGAACACGCTGAACATCGAACACCCGATGGTGCTGCGCATGGTGCTGGACAGCCTGCGCTACTGGGCCACCACCATGGGCGTCGACGGGTTCCGCTTCGATCTCTGCGCGACGCTGGGGCGCACGCCGAACGGGTTCGACCCGAATTCCGCGTTCTTCAAGGCGATCCGCCAGGATCCGGTGCTGGCCACGAAGAAGCTCATCGCCGAACCCTGGGACATCGGCCCGGGCGGCTATCAGCTTGGCGGCTATCCCGCGCCTTTCTCGGAATGGAACGACAAGTATCGCGACGGGGTGCGGCGCTTCTGGCGCGGCGATCTCGGCCATGTGCCGGTGATGGCCGACCGGATCACCGGATCGGCGGGGCTCTTCGATCATTCCGGCCGGCCCGCCACCGCCTCGGTCAACCTGATCACCGCCCATGACGGGTTCACGCTGACGGATGTGGTCAGCTATGTCGCGCGCCACAACGAGGCCAATGGCGAAGACAACCGCGACGGCCATGGCGAGAACTACTCCGACAATTTCGGTGTCGAGGGCCCGACGGAGGATGCCGGGATCGTTGCCGCGCGTACCCGGCGGCGGCGCAACATGATGGCCACGCTGCTGCTGAGCCAGGGCACGCCGATGATCCTTGCCGGCGACGAGCTGGGCAATTCCCAGATGGGCAACAACAACGCCTATGCCCAGGATACCGAGATCGGCTGGGTGGACTGGGACAAGGCTGATCACGAGTTCATGGCCTTCACCCGCTGGCTCATCGCCTTCCGCAAGGCGCATCCGATCCTGCGGCAGAATCGGTTCCTGCATTCGCAGCCGCGCAAGGTGGACGGGGTGCCCGATCTCTTCTGGTGGCGCCCGGACGGCACCGAGATGACCCGCTCCGACTGGACCAACGGCCACCTGCATGTGCTTTGCGCCGAATTCCGCATGGCCAGCGGCACGCCGCGCTATGCGCAGGCGGAAGAGGCGATCTATCTCGCCTTCAACGCCGGCGAGGCGGTCGATCTGGTGCTGCCCGCGCTGCCCGCGGGCTTTCAATGGGTGCGCCATATCGACACCGCGCAGCCGCTGCGCCCGGCGGAGCCGGTGGGAACGAAACTGAGATTGGCGGAGAATTCGGTGGTGGCATTGGTGGAGGAGCCCGCATGAGCGGGGCGTCGCTGGACGCGCGCGCGCGCAAGGCGGGGATCATTCCTGAATTCAGGGATTTGTTCGGGAATACGCAGGTCGCGCCTGAGGAAAGCAAGGCTGCCATCCTGGCCGCGATGGGGCTGGCCGACGCCCCCGACACGCCCGAGCCCGCGCTGCCGCGCTGGCATGTCTGCGTGGCCGACGCGCCGGTCGCGCTGGCGGTGCCCGGCGCGTGGCGCATCCTGCTCGAAGACGGCAGCGCGCGCGAGGGGCGCGGCGCGCTGCCGGCGCTGCCGCTGGGACGGCACCGGCTGGACAGCGACGGCGCGCGCTGCTGGCTGCTCTCTGCGCCGCCGCGCCTGCCGCTGCCGCCGAAGCTATGGGGCCTGATGGCCCCGCTGGCCTGTCTGCGCAGCGCGGCGCAGGGCGGGCTCGGCAGCTATGACGATCTGGCGCAGCTCGCCGAGGGGCTGGGCGCGCAGGGGGCGGCCTTTGTCGGGGTGAACCCGATCCATGCGGGGTTTCTGACCCATCCCGACGGGTTCAGCCCCTACACCCCCTCGCATCGCCGCCGCTTTTCGCCGCTCTACCTGCCCTCTGCCGCGCAGGGCGCCGCCCCCGGCCCGCTGCTGATCTTCTCCGAAGAGTTGCCGGCGCGGATGCAGGCGCTGGAGGCAGAGTTCCGCGCCGCGCCGCCGGGCGACGCCTTCGAACGCTATCTGTCCCATGAGGGCGCGGGGCTGCGCCGCTTCGCGACCCATCAGGCGCTGTCGGAACGGCTCGGCCCCTACTGGGACAACTGGCCCACCGCCTATCACGACCCCGCCAGCGCCGAGGTCGCGCAGGCCGCGCACGATCTGGCCGATCGCGTCCGCTTTCACGCCTGGCTGCAATACAAGGCCGAGGGCGCGCTGGCCGAGACGCAGACCCGCGCAACCGAGGCCGGCATGGCGCTTGGCCTCTATCTCGATCTGGCGGTGGGCACGCATCCCCATGGCGCCGAGACCTGGGAGGACCGGCAGAGCTTTGCCTTCGGCGCCAGCCTCGGCGCGCCGCCCGACGCCTTTGCGCCGCAGGGGCAGAACTGGCATCTGGCGCCGTTCAACCCGGTGCATCTGATCGAGACCGGGTTCGAGGCGCTGGCGCTCACCCTGCGCCAGCAGCTCCGGTTCAGCGGCGCGCTGCGCATCGACCATATCCTCGGCTTCGAGCGCGCCTATTGGGTGCCCGACGGGCTGCCCGGCGCCTATGTCACCATGCCGCGCGAGGCGATGCTCGCCGTGGCGCGGATGGAGGCGGCGCGCGCCGGCGCGGTGATCGTGGGCGAGGATCTGGGGGTGATCCCCGACGGGCTGCAACAGGCGCTTGGCGACAGCGGCATTCTCGGCTGCCGGCTCATGTGTTTCGAACATAGCGGCGATCCGCCCTGGTATCGCGCGCCGCAGGATTACCCCGAGGGCGTCATCGCCAGCTTTTCCTCGCATGATCTGCCGACCTGGAAGGGCTGGCGCGCGGGGCGCGAGATCACCCTGCGCCGCGACATCGGCATCACCCCGCCGGAACATGTCGACGGCATGCTGTCCTGGCGCGGCCGCGAGGTCGACGGGTTCGACGGCGCCACGTCGCCCTATCGTGACGGCTTTGCCCCCGAGGCGCCCGAGGCGATGGCGGCGCTGCTGGCGGCCACCGCCGCGCGCATGGTCGCGCTTCAGGTCGAGGATGTGCTGGGTCTCGAAAACCAGCCCAACATGCCGGGCACGGTCTCGGAATACCCGAACTGGCGGCAGCGGCTGCCGCTGGGCGTTGCCGAGATCACCGCTCTGCCCGTGCTTGCAAATGCGGCCCGGATCATGAAACGTGCCGGGCGATAGGAGACGGAATTCCATGACCAGCATTCGCACCATTCCCACCGAGCCGATCGAGGGCCAGAAACCGGGCACCTCGGGTCTGCGCAAGAAGACGCCGGTCTTCCAGACGCACCACTATCTGGAAAACTTCATCCAGAGCATCTGGAACGGCATCGGCGGCGTTGCGGGCAAGACGCTGGTTCTGGGCGGCGACGGACGGCATTTCAATTCTCAGGCGGCGCAGGTGGTGCTGCGCATGGCCGCCGCCGGCGGTGCGAAGAAGGTGATCGTGGGCAAGCGCGCGATCCTCTCGACCCCCGCCGCCTCGAACCTGATCCGCAAGCGCGGGGCGGATGGCGGCATCATCCTCTCGGCCAGCCACAACCCCGGCGGGCCCGAAGGCGATTTCGGCGTGAAATACAACACCTCCAACGGCGGCCCCGCCGCCGAGGGCGTGACGGCCAGGATCTTTGACGCCACCAAGGAGATCGCCGAATTCCACATCATGGAAAGCCACGATGTCGGGCTGCGGATGACCGACACGGTGACGCTGGGCGAAATGGAGATCGAGATCGTCGATCCGGTCGAGGATTACGCCGCGCTCATGCAGGAGCTGTTCGATTTCGACGCCATCCGGACGCTGTTCAAATCGGGCTTCCGCATGCGCTTCGACGCGATGCATGCGGTGACCGGCCCCTATGCCTACACGATCCTCGAAGAGATCCTCGGCGCGCCGCCCGGCACGGTGATCAACTCGATCCCCCTGCCCGATTTCGGCGGCGGCCACCCCGACCCGAACCCGACCTGGGCCAAGACGCTCTGGGACGAGATGATGACCGAGACCGGCCCCGATTTCGGCGCCGCCTCCGATGGCGACGGCGACCGCAACATGATTGTCGGCCGGCAATGCTATGTCTCACCCTCCGACAGCCTCGCGGTGCTGGCGGCGAATGCCACCTTGGTGCCCGGCTACAAGGACGGGCTGAAGGGCGTGGCGCGCTCCATGCCCACCAGCGCGGCGGTGGACCGGGTGGCGGAAAAGCTGGGCATCGCCTGCTACGAGACGCCCACCGGCTGGAAGTTCTTCGGCAATCTGCTGGACGCGGGCCGGGCGACGCTTTGCGGCGAAGAGAGTTTCGGCACCGGCTCCGACCATGTGCGCGAGAAGGACGGGCTCTGGGCGGTGCTGTTCTGGCTGAACGTGCTGGCGGTGAAAAAGCTGTCGGTGGCCGAGCTGATGGTGGCGCATTGGGCCGAGTACGGACGCAACTACTATTCCCGCCACGATTACGAGGCGGTCGATACCGAGGCCGCCAACGGGCTGATGGATCATGTCCGCAGCCAGCTCGCCTCCCTGCCCGGACAGAGCTTTGGCCCGCTCACGGTCGAGAGCGCCGACGAATTTGCCTATGACGACCCGGTCGATGGCTCGCGCTCCGAAGGTCAGGGCCTGCGCGTGGGCTTCGCGGGCGGCGCGCGCGTGGTGCTGCGGCTTTCGGGCACCGGCACCGAGGGCGCGACGCTGCGGGTCTATCTGGAGCGGCTCGCCATCGACCCGGCGGGGTTCGGCCTCGACCCGCAGGCCGCGCTTGCCGATGTGATCGCCGCCGCCGAGGCGATTGCCGGGATCAAATCCCGCACCGGACGCGACGCGCCCGACGTGATCACCTGATCCCGGGTGGAAACGCTTCGCGCGATTCTGCTCATGGTGCTTGGAATGGCGTTGCTGGCCGGCAGCGACGCCTTTCTCAAACTTGCCTCGCAGCTTGCCCCGGTCGGGCAGGTCATGATGATGCTGAGCCTGGGCGGCACCGCCCTGTTCCTGACCGTGGCCTGGCTGCGCCGGGTGCCGCTGCGGCGCGACGAGATGCTGCATCCCCAGGTGCTGCTGCGCAACCTGTTCGAGATCGTCGGCGCCGTGGGCATGATCGTGGGGCTGTCGAAGATCCCGCTCTCGCTGATGGCGGCGATATTGCAAACCGCGCCGCTGCTGGTGACGCTGGGCGCGGCGCTGTTCCTGCGCGAGCCGGTGGGCTGGCGGCGCTGGGCGGCGATCGGCGTCGGGCTGACGGGCATGCTGATGGTCATCCGCCCATTCGGCACCGGCTTTACCGGCTGGGAGCTGTTTCCGGTCGCGGGGGTCACCGGGCTGGCCGCGCGCGATCTGGTGACCCGGGTGCTGCCGGCGCGGATCCCCTCGCTGGCGGTCTCCACCTATGGCTTTGCGGTGATCTTTCCGGTGGGCGTTGCGCTGACGCTGATCTCCGACGCGCCGCTCACCGCCGATCCGCGCATCTGGCTGCACATGGCGGGGGCCGTGGTGGTGACCACGGCGGGCTATCTCTCGGTGACCGCGGCGATGCGGCTGGCGACGGTCTCGTCGGTGGCGCCCTTCCGCTACACGCGGCTTGTCTTCACCGCGGGGCTCGGGATGGCGGTGTTCGGAGAGCGTCCGGACGGCTGGACCTGGGCGGGCGCGGCACTGATCCTGGCGGCGGGGCTCTATTCCTTTCTGCGCGAAAGACGGCTTGCGCGGGCCGTTGCGCCCGCCCCCTGAGCCCCGGCGCGGCGATCCGGACAACGTTAGCGCAACCCCCTGCCCGCGTTGCGTTTACATTCTCCGCCTGCCTGATATAGCTCGCCCGAACCCATCTTGGACGCGAGGGACGGACCCCATGAGCACCATCATCGACATTCACGCCCGCGAAATCCTGGACAGCCGCGGCAACCCCACGGTCGAGGTCGACGTGACCCTCGAAGACGGCACCCAGGGCCGTGCCGCCGTGCCCTCGGGCGCCTCGACCGGCGTGCATGAAGCTGTGGAGCGCCGCGACGGCGACAAGAGCCGCTACATGGGCAAGGGCGTGCTGGAAGCGGTTGCCGCCGTCAACGGCGAGATCGCCGAAGCCATCGTCGGTTTCGACGCCACCGAGCAGCAGGCCATCGACGGCGCGATGATCGAGCTCGACGGCACCGACAACAAGGGCCGTCTCGGCGCCAACGCCATCCTCGGCGTGTCGCTGGCCACCGCCAAGGCGGCGGCGGAATTCACCGCGCAACCGCTCTACCGCTATGTCGGCGGCACCGCGGCGCGCGTGTTGCCGGTGCCGATGATGAACATCATCAATGGCGGCGAGCACGCGGATAACCCGATCGACATCCAGGAATTCATGATCATGCCGGTGGCGGCGGAGAACATCCGCGACGCCGTGCGCATGGGCTCGGAAGTGTTCCACACGCTGAAAAAAGAGCTCTCGGCGGCGGGCATGTCCACCGGCCTCGGCGACGAGGGCGGCTTTGCGCCCGAGCTGGCCTCGACCCGCGACGCGCTGGATTTCATCCTGAAAAGCATCGAGAAAGCCGGCTACAAGCCCGGTGAGGACATCTATCTGGCGCTCGACGCCGCCTCGACCGAGTATTTCAAGGACGGTAAATACGAGATGAAGGGCGAAGGTCTGTCGCTGTCGTCGGCGGAGAACGTCGATTACCTTGCCAAGCTCTGCGCCGATTACCCGATCATCTCCATCGAGGACGGCTGTGCCGAGGACGATTGGGAAGGCTGGAAGATCCTCACCGAGAAACTCGGCGGCAAGGTTCAGCTTGTGGGCGACGATCTTTTTGTGACCAACCCCGCGCGTCTGGCCATGGGCATCGACCAGGGCGTGGCGAACTCCATGCTGGTCAAGGTGAACCAGATCGGCTCGCTGTCGGAGACGCTGAAGGCCGTCGATATGGCCCATCGCGCGCGCTATACCAATGTGATGTCGCACCGCTCGGGCGAGACCGAGGACAGCACCATCGCCGATCTCGCCGTGGCGACGAATTGCGGGCAGATCAAGACCGGCTCGCTGGCGCGTTCGGACCGGCTGGCCAAGTACAACCAGCTCATCCGTATCGAGGAAATGCTGGGCGACGTGGCCGAATACGCAGGCAAGTCGATCCTGCGCTGAGGCCGGGAGACAAATCTCTTCGAAGAGATTTGCAAATTCCTGATCAGGAATTTGCGCGGGGCGGCGACCGAAAGGCGCCGCCCCGATGCGTTACGAGGCCGCCTTCTCCTCGATGGCCTCCGCCAGCGCCTCGGCCCGCGCGGCCATCTCGGCCAGCGTGTCGGTCACGCTCTCGGGGATCACCGGCACCTCGATCTTTTCGGGCTCCGGCGCCGGACGGTCCCGCAGCTCGCGCAGCTCTTCGCCCATTTCGCCCAGCTTGTCCTCGGCTGCGCGCAGCCGGTCTTCGAGCCCCGCGGTCTTGTCCGCCAGCATCAGCCCGGCCATGAGCAGCATCCGCGCCTCGGGCATGCGTCCGATCTGCTGCACCAGCACCTGCGCCTCGGTGTCGAGCATGCGCGCGGCGGTCAGCAGATACTGCTCCTCGCCCTGCTGGCAGGCGACGTCGAAGCTGCGCCCGCCGATGGTGATCTGCACTTCGATCTGGCTCATTGCACCGCCTCCTCGCTCATACCCGCCGCATCCGCCAGCACCGGCTCGAGCGCGCCGAGCACGGCACGCATCTCGGCCTCTTCCGCCGCGCGGGCCGCGCGCAGCGATTCCAGTTCGGCCAGCATCGCCTTGTTGACCAGATGCGGCTCGCCGATATTGGCCTCGAGCGCGGCGCGCATATCCTCGTTGGTGCGGCGCAACATCTCGTTCGAGAGCCGCATCCGCTGCAATTCCGTATCGAGCTCGGCCATGCTTTCGCGCTGCGCGGCGATCTGCTCCCGCAACGCCGCATCGGGCTCGGGTGCCGGTTCGGCGCCGCCCTGCCCCTCGAGCCGCGCATGCAGGAGCTTCACCCGCTCCTCGAGCTGCGCATTGGCCATCTTCTCCTCGTCGAGCGCCATCCGGAGCCGTGCGATCTCTTCGGCGGCCTCGGCATCCGGGACCGCCGCAACCTCCACGGCCTCGACCGGCTCCGTCTCCGGCGCCGCCTCGGGGGCTGGCGGCGGCAGGGTGGACAAGTGTTCCACGCCCTGCGCAATCCGGTCCAGCGCCCGCGTGATGCGCGACTGCAACTCGTCGATCTGGGTCATCTTGCCCTCTCTAATATCTGCCCTCGGGGCCTGTCTCGCCGGTTCTGACGAATCGGCACCACCCCGTTGCGCATGAGTTTAACAAGCGCAATGGAAAATTGCGCCCCTTATGTTTTCCAAGGCGTTACCGGGCGCAGTTCATCCTGAGCCTGCGGAATGATGGCGCCAATGCTTGAACTTCGGAGGAACGCTGCTATTCAGCGACGGCAACGGCTCTGGGAAAGAGAGGACGCCCCGTGGATATCACCGCCCTTCGCGACGCACATCCCGAACACTGGATGCGCGCAACCGCCATCCGCGCGCTGACGCTCGACGCGGTGGCAGCGGCCAATTCCGGCCATTCCGGCATGCCCATCGGCATGGCCGACGTCGCCACGGTTCTGTGGTCCAAGCATCTGAAATTCGATGCGAAAAACCCCGGATGGGCGGATCGCGACCGGTTTATCCTGTCCGCCGGCCACGGCTCGATGCTGATCTATGCGCTGCTCTATCTCAGCGGCGATGCGCAGATCACGCTCGACGAGATCAAGGCCTTCCGCCAATGGGGCTCGCGCACTGCGGGGCATCCGGAAAACACCCATGCGGCCGGAGTCGAGATGACCACCGGCCCGCTCGGCCAGGGCATCGCCACCTCGGTGGGCTTCGCCATGGCCGAAGAGATCCTGCGCGGCCGCTTCGGCAAGGCCACGATGGATCACTTCACCTATGTGATCGCCGGCGACGGCTGCCTGATGGAAGGCGTCAGCCATGAGGCCATCGGCCTTGCGGGCCGCTACGGGCTCGGCCGTCTCGTGGTCTTCTGGGACAACAACGACATCACCATCGACGGCAGGGTCTCGCTTTCGGACCGCACCGATCAGGTGGCCCGCTTCCTCGCCGCCGGCTGGCATGTGCAGGAAATCGACGGCCACGATCCCGAGGCCATCGACGCGGCCATCGCCGCCGCCAAGTCGGTGACCGACAAGCCCTCGATGATCGCCTGCAAGACCCATATCGCCCTGGGCCACGCGGCGCAGGACACCTCCAAGGGCCATGGCGCGCTGACCAATGCCGATCAGAACGCCGCGGCCAAGGCGCTCTGGGGCTGGAGCGGCGGCGCCTTCAACGTGCCCGCCGAGATCAAGAGCTGGTGGGAAGGCATCGGCACGCGCGGCGCCGCCGATCGCGAGGCCTGGGAAGCCCGGCTCGCATCGCTCTCCGAGCGCAAGCAGGCGGAATTCGCCCGCATGATGGCCGGCGAAGCGCCGAAAAAGCTCTCCTCCGTGATCCGCGCGCTGAAGAAGCAGAACTCCGAGGCGGCGCCCAAGGTGGCGACCCGCAAGAGCTCGGAAATGGTGCTGGAAGTGGTGAACCCGGTGATGCCCGAGACGGTGGGCGGCTCTGCCGACCTTACCGGCTCGAACAACACCAAGACCGGCGATATGGGCGTCTTCGACACCGATAACCGCAAGGGCCGCTACGTCTACTGGGGCATCCGTGAACACGGCATGGCCGCCGCGATGAACGGCATGGGGCTGCATGGCGGTATCCGCCCCTATGGCGGCACCTTCATGGCCTTCACCGATTACGCCCGCCCGGCGATGCGTCTGGCGGCGCTGATGAAGACGCCGACGGTGTTTGTCATGACCCATGACAGCATCGGCCTTGGCGAAGACGGCCCGACCCACCAGCCGGTGGAGCATCTGGCCATTTCGCGCGCCACGCCGAACACGCTGGTGTTCCGCCCCGCCGACACGATCGAGACCGCCGAGGCCTGGGAGATTGCCCTGAGCCAGACCGAGACCCCCTCGGTGCTGTCGCTGACGCGCCAGAACGTGCCCACCGTGCGGACCGAGCACAAGACCAACAACCTGGTCGAGAAAGGCGCCTATGTTCTGGCCGAGGCGACGGGCAAGCGTCAGGTCATCCTGATGGCCACCGGCTCCGAGGTCTCGATTGCGATGGCCGCGCGCGATCTGCTGCAGGCGGACGGGATCGGCACCCGCGTGGTTTCGATGCCCTGCTGGGAGCTGTTCTCGGCGCAGGACGAGGCCTATCGCAAGCGCGTGCTGCCGGCGGGCCCCGTGCGGGTCGCCGTCGAGGCCGCGACGCGCTTCGGCTGGGACAAATGGCTGCTGGGCGAGCGTGGCCGCGAGGCCAAATCGGCCTTTGTCGGCATGGACGGCTTCGGCGCCTCGGCGCCGGCGGAGGTGCTCTACGAGAAGTTCGGCATCACCGCAGAGGCGGTGGCCGAGAAGGCCAAGGCGCTGCTCTAAATCAAACTGGCCGCGGCCTTCGGGTGAAATGACCCGGGGGCCGCGATCATATCGAAAAGACCACGGTCGATCTCCGCGCCCTCAGGCCCGGAAACAAGGCCGAAGGCCGCCGGGCCCAGCGGCTGCCCGTCCCGCCGGGCTGCCGCTTTGGAGACGCAAGCGCCTCGTTGAGAGGTCCTTCGGATCTGGCCAGGATAAATCAAGGAATTCGGACCGTCAGTGCGGCACCCCACGGGCAGCCGCTTGGCCCGCCTTGGGTTGTACTTATTGTCTCCGAACGCGACTTCCACCAGCGCCGCCGCATCCATACCGGCTGAGAATTTCGGCAAAGATCAAAAGGCGGCCCCTGGGGCCGCCCGTTTCATGAAGCAGGCGCCGCTCAATGCGCCGCTGTCTTCCCCCCGAAGAGCGGCATCACCAGCTTGGTCACCACCGGCACCAGCACGATCCCCCAGATCAGCCCCAGCACCCCGTCGATCCCCGCCGTCGCGATCCAGAGCGCGGCGGCCTGAAGCTCTGTCCCCACCGGCTGCGCCACAACCACGGCGGCGTGATGGATCGTCTCCTCGGGCAGATGCCAGCCCATCTGCGCCAGCGAATGCACGATGATCGAGCCGCCGACCCAAAGCATCGCCACGGTGCCTACGGTCGACAGGATCTTCATCACCCAGGGCATGCCCTTGACGATCCCCCGCCCCAGCGCGCGGGTCATGCTCAGCCGGCCCACACGCGTCAGCCAGAGCCCGATGTCGTCCATCTTCACGATCACCGCCACCGCGCCATAGACCAGTGCCGTGATGCCAAGGCCGACAATGGCCAGCACCACCGCCTGAATCCAGACCTCGCCGCTTTCGATGGTCGACAGCGCCAGCGTCATGATCTCGGCGGAGAGGATGAAATCGGTCTTGATCGCGCCCTTGACCTTCTGCTCCTCCAGATGCGCCGGATCGCCCACATCGTGGCTGCCGTCGGGCCCGCCGGAATGGGCGTCATGCGGCAGCAGCACATGCAGGATCTTCTCGGCCCCCTCGAAACACAGGTAGGATCCGCCCAGCACCAGAAGCGGCGGCACCAGCCAGGGCGCAAAGGCGGCCATCAGCAGCGCCGCGGGCAGCAGGATCACCAGCTTGTTGAAGACCGACCCGCGCGCGATGCGCCAGATGATCGGCAGCTCGCGCGCCGCCTCGAACCCGTGCACGTATTTCGGTGTCACCGCCGCATCGTCGATCACCACCCCCGCGGCCTTGGAGCCCGCCTTGGCCGCATGCGCCGAAATGTCATCGACCGAGGCCGCCGCAATCTTGGCGATGCCCGCCACGTCGTCGAGAAGCGCCAGAAGCCCGCTCATGCCTGTCTCCTATCCAGCCTGCCGGGGCAGCCTAGCGGCCACACCAAAAGGTGCAAGCCGCCGGCCCCGCAGGGGCGCAGATATCGCCCTTCTGCGATGTTATCGCAACCCGTGACGCAAGACCGGGCTGGCGTTAGCGCCACCCGGAAATTTATCGCTAACAAATTGGTCAAAAACACCTTTTGCGGATTGGCTTTCCGGCATACGTCTGTATACCAAGCGCATATTCTGAGGATTTAGGAGACCCGCCCATGACCGTCACTGTCGGGATCAACGGATTTGGCCGCATCGGCCGCTGCACGCTGGCGCATATCGCCGAGAGCGCGCGCAACGACGTGCAGGTGGTCAAGATCAATGCCACCGGCCCGATCGAGACCGCAGCGCATCTGATGCGCTACGACAGCGTGCACGGGCGGTTCGCCGGCGAGGTCAAGGTGGTGAACGGCAATGCGCTCGATCTGGGCCGCGGCCCCATCGACGTGATGTCGACCTATGACATGGAGGCGCTGGACTGGTCGGGCTGCGATGTGGTGCTGGAATGCACCGGCCAGTTCAACGATGGCGACAAGGCGGTGCAGCACATTCACCAGGGCGCCAAATCCGTGCTGATCTCGGCCCCAGCCAAGAACGTGCAGAAGACCATCGTCTACGGCGTCAACCACCGCGATCTGGTGCAGGGCGACGTGATGATCTCGAACGGCTCCTGCACCACCAACGGGCTCGCGCCGCTGGCCAAGGTGCTCGACGAGGCCATCGGCATCGAAAGCGGTGTGATGACCACCATCCACAGCTACACCGGCGACCAGCCGACGCTGGACCGCCGCCACAACGATCTCTACCGCGCCCGTTCGGCGGCCATGGCGATGATCCCCACCTCCACCGGCGCCGCCAAGGCGCTTGGCGAGGTGCTGCCCAACCTCAAGGGCAAGCTCGACGGCTCGGCGATCCGCGTGCCCACCCCGAATGTGAGCGCCGTGGACCTGACCTTCCAGGCCAGCAAGGACGTGACCGTCGAGGATGTGAATGAGGTCGTGCGCGAGGCCGCCGCCGGCCGCATGGGCATGGTCCTCAGCTACGATCCCGAGCCCAAGGTCTCGGTCGATTTCAACCACACCACCGCCAGCTCGATCTTTGCGCCCGACCAGACCAAGGTGGTCGGCAAGCGCACCGTGCGGGTGCTGGCCTGGTATGACAACGAATGGGGATTCTCGGCGCGCATGGCCGATGTGGCGGCGGCCATGGGCCGGCTGCATCACTAAACGCCGCGCGACGCAGCGAGACGGGGGGCGGTGCCGAGGAGAAGGCCGCCCCCCGAACTGTGTTTACATCATGCGCCGGGCCAGCCCGGTCTTCCACCAGAACTGATGCACCAGCACGGCGGCCACATGCAGCAGCACCGTCAGCATCAGCACCGAGGTGCCGGCCTCATGCAGCTCTGCCAGACTGCGGGAGGCCAGAAACCACGATCCCATGCCCGACACTGGCAGCGCCAGCAGCAGCAGATAGATCACCCCGTGGGTCAGCTTCGCGGCGATCCCCGCCCAGCCCGGCTCTTCCTCGGGCAGCGCCGGCGCGCCATGGGTCACACGCAGCGCCAGACGCCAGAGCGTCAGCGCCAGAACGAGCAGCCCCACGACGATATGCGCGATGGGGATCAGCGAATAGCTGGGGGTGCCGGTCTCGATCAGCGTACGAAAGGCCCGGCCGATCGAGTCGAAGGCGAAATATTGCAGCGCCAGCAGGACGACGACCGCCCAGTGCAAGAGCTTCTGAAGGGTGGAATAGCTGGCGGGGGCTGTGCGGGCCATGGCGGGCTCCTCGATGGCTTGAAACGGGATCGCTCGGCGGTTTGAACGCAGGACGGGGCGGGGTCCGTCGAAAACCACGCCCCTGCCCCGCGCATTTTTTGCAAAGCGCCCGGCCCGCGACAATCGGCGCCGGCCCACAGGCGGCGGATCGCCCGCCGCCTGTGGCAGAATTCACGACAGTTTGTCGATCCAGGCGGCGAAGGCGCTCATGAAACCGCCAAGGAATGCCTTGGTGTCCTCATTGGTCAGCCGGCCCTCGTCGTCGAGGATCTCGTGGATATGGCCCACATAGGCCTCGGGCTGCTGCATGGGCGGGGCGTTCAGGAACACCAGCGACTGGCGCAGGTGGTGGTTCGCGCCGAACCCCGCGATGCCGCCCGGCGAGCCGGTGACGATGGCCGAGGGCTTGCCATCCCAGACGCTTGCGCCATAGGGGCGCGAGCCCACGTCCAGCGCGTTTTTCACGCTGGCGGGCAGCGAGCGGTTGTATTCCGGCGTCACGAACAGCACCGCATCGGCGGCATTCACGAATTTCCGGAACCGCGTCCAGGCCTCGGGCACGTCGCCCTCGTCGAGATCGGGGTTGTAGAGCGGCAGGTCACCCGTTCCCACAAAGGAGAAATCGAGCCCCTCGGGCGCCAGCCCGACCAGCGCCTGCGCCAGTTTCCGGTTGTAAGATCCCTCACGCAGAGATCCCACGATGACAGCGATATGTTTGGACATTTTTGCCTCCAAAATCTGATGGCAAAGACATAGCGCTGCGCGAAATAGCAGAGTAGACCGAATATCGAACCCAAAGCGTGCAGATTCGCACGGAACCGCCCCCGCGCTTCCGCGTTCCCCGCAAAAGCCGCCTGTCTTTCATCTTTCCGGAAAATACGCCCGCCGGAGGCGTCCCTCCCGCGCCACGGGCGCCGCGCTCAGACCTTGCGCAGCGCCAGCACCGCGTTGAGCCCGCCGAAGGCGAAAGCGTTCGACAGCACCACCGAGACCTCCGCCTCGCGCGCCTCGTTCGGCACCACATCGAGCGCGCATTCCGGATCGGGCTCCTCATAGCCGATGGTCGGCGCGATCACGCCGTCGCGCAGCGCCATGATGCAGGCCAGAAGCTCCACCGCCCCGGTGCCGCCGATGCAATGCCCGTGCATCGCCTTGGTGGACGAGATCATCAGCCGGTCCGCCTGCGGCCCCATGGCATCGGCCACCGCCGCGCATTCGGTCTTGTCATTGGCCGCCGTGCCGGTGCCGTGGGCATTCACATAGCCCACCTCCTCGCGGTCGATCCGGCCGTCGCGCAGCGCGCCGGTGATCGCCCGCGCGGCGCCCTGTTTCGAGGGCATCACGATGTCCGAGGCATCCGAGGTCATCGCAAAGCCTATCACCTCGGCGAGAATCTCGGCGCCCCGGGCGCGCGCGTGCTCGTATTCCTCGAACACATAGACCCCGGCGCCCTCGCCTTGCACCATGCCGTTGCGGTTGGCCGAGAACGGCCGGCAGGCGTCTTTCGACATCACCCGCAGCCCTTCCCAGGCCTTCACACCGCCGAAACACAGCATGGATTCCGACCCGCCGGTGATCATCACCGAACAGCTTCCCGAGCGCACCATCTGGAAGGCCAGACCCATCGCATGGTTCGAGGAGGCACAGGCGGTGGCCACGGTGAAGGTCGGGCCGCACAGGTTGAACTCCATGCTCACATGGGACGCGGCGGCGTTGTTCATCAGCTTCGGCACGACGAAGGGGTGAACCCGGTTCTTCCCCTCCTCATAGACCGAACGGTAATTCTCGTCCTGCGTGGTCAGCCCGCCGCCCGAGGTGCCCAGAACCACGCCCGAACAATCCGCCAGCTCGCCCTGAAGGCTCAGCCCCGACTGCGCGATGGCCTCGCGCGCGGCGATCAGCGCGAATTGCGTGAAGCGATCGTACAGCGCAAGTTGCTGACGGTTGAAGGCCGCCGCCGGATCGTAGCCCTTGACCTGTCCGCCGATGCGGATCGCCAGCCGCTCAACATCGCGAAACGCGAGATCCGAGATGCCGCAGCGGCCTTCGCGCATCGCCTCGAGCGTGGCAGGCACGTCGCGCCCCAGCGCGTTGATCGTTCCCGCGCCGGTTATGACGACCCGTTTCACTTTGCCTGCTCGGAGATCAGCTTTTCGATCCCGGCGACGATCGTGGCCACCGAGGAGATGTCGAAATCGCTCTCCTCCGGCTCGTTGGCGTTGAACGGCACCGAGATGTCAAAGGCTTCCTCGATGGCAAAGATGCTTTCCACAAGGCCGAGGCTGTCGATCCCAAGATCCTCCAGCGTGCTTTCCATCGTCACATCCGATGGTTCCAGCACCGCCTGCTCGGCGATGATCGCGATCACACGGTCCTTCACACTCATGGCGCGGCGCTCCCTCTTCGTCGCTCGATCAGCGTCCGTCTACCCATTCCCCGCCAGCTTGGAAACCGCTTTCTTCAGCTCCGCCACGTCGCGGAAGAGGCGCGGCAGACGGCGCAGCCCCTTGTAGCTTTCCACATGGCTGTCCATCTTCGTCGCGGGGTAGCCAAGCATCGCCCGGCCCGCCGGAACATTGGCCATCAGCATGGTGCCGGCGCCGGTGATCACGTTGTCGCCGACAAAGATATTATCGACCACGCCGGTCTGCCCGCCCAGCACCACGTTGTTGCCAAGCCGGGTGGAGCCGGCAATGCCCACCTGGCCGCAGAGCAGGCAGTTTTCGCCCACCACCACGTTGTGGCCGACCTGCACGAGATTGTCGATCTTGGTGCCGCTGCCGATCTTCGTATCGCGCACGGTGCCCCGGTCGATACAGGCGTTGGCGCCGATCTCCACATCGTCGCCGATGGTCACGCCGCCCAGCGAATGGATGCGCGCCCAGACCTGCGCCGCGTCATCGCCTTCGCGACCCAGCGTCTCGCGCACCTTTTCCACGCCCGAAGGTTCGGGCGTCACAAAGGAAAAACCGTCGCCGCCGATCACGGCACCCGGCTGCGCAATAAGCCGCGCGCCGATGGTGACCCGGGCGCCGATCCGCACGCCGGGATGCAGCAGCGCTCCCGGCCCCAGCTCGGCCTGCCAGCCGATATGGCATTGCGGCCCGATCACCGCGCCCGCGCCGATGCGCGCCTCGGGACCGATCACCGTGAAGGGGCCGACCGACACGTCGGCGCCCAGCTCTGCCGTGGGGTCGATCACCGCCGAGGGGTGAATGCCCGGCGCAAAGCCCGCACCGGGATCCATCATCGCCGACAGGCCCGACAGCGCGTGGCGCGGGCGCTTGGCGAGGATCGCGGCCTTGAGCCCGAAATCCCGCCAGTCGGCCCCCGCCCAAAGCATCGCCGCCTGCGCCTGCCCCTGCGCGATCTGCGCGGCGAAATCAGGCTTCATCGCCAGCGCCAGCGACTGCGGGCCGGCCATGGCCGGTTCGGCCACGCCGTTCACGCGGAGAGAGGTCTCGCCCTGCGCCTCGAGCCCGAGCGCCTTGGCGATGTCTGCGATGCTGTACATGAAAAGCCTCCGGGATCACTCCCGGAGGGATTTAGCTCCGCGGCGCGGCCAGCGCCACCCCTGCGGCAGAAAGCGCGTTCCAAAGCTTGGCGTCGCGGCCGTAAACGTCGTTGCGGTAGTTCACCTTGCCCTTCGCCTTGGTAAAGGCAGTACGGTAGATCAGGTGCACCGGCACCGGCGCGTCGAGATTGACGCGGGTCTCGGCGCCCGAACGCAGGCGGGACTGGAAGAAGCCGACCGGATCGTCGGTCTGCGCCGCCAGAAGCGCATAGGCGAAATCCTTCGGATCGCTGAGCCGGACGCAACCGTGCGAATAGGTGCGTTGCGTGTGATCGAAGAGACTTTTCGACGGCGTATCATGCAGATAGATGTTGTACTTGTTGGGGAACATGAACTTCACCTGCCCCAGCGCATTGCGCGGCCCCGGGGGCTGGCGCATGGCATAGGGGAAGCTGGCCGCGCTATATTGCGAGAATCCCCGCGACCGGTTCACCACCCGGCCCCGGCTGTCGGTGATCTGGAGATGCCCCGCCGCGCCCGGGTTGCGGCGCAGCAGCGGCAGGTATTCGTTCACGATGATCGACCGCGGCACGTACCAGGACGGGTTGATCACCATGAATTCCATCACGTCCGAAAATTCGGGCGTGCGGCGGTCGGGATCCTGATGGCCCACCACCGAGCGGGTCTCGAAGCTGACCTTGCCCGCGTCGATGATCCGGGCATGGAAATCGGTGAGATTGACCAGGATATGCCGCGTACCCAGCCCGTCGGGCAGGTTCAGCCAGCGTTCGCGCTCCATGGCGACCAGCACCGATTTCAGCCGCTCCTCGGGCGCGATGTTGATCGCGCTCAGCGTCGCGGCCCCGGCCACGCCATCGGCCTCGAGCCCGTGATCGTCCTGAAAGGCGGCAACCGCCATGCGCATCGGCTCGTCATAGCGGGCCGACAGCGAGGTGCCGAGATAGCCCATCGCGATCAGCCGGTCGCGCAGCGCCACAACCGCCGCGCCGCTTTGCCCCGGCTCCAGCTTGCCACTGCGAATCGTCTCGCCCCAGCCGCCATGCGCAATGCGGTGTTCGAGCGTGAGCTTCTCGCGCATCAGCCGGGTATATTCGGGGCTTTTGGGCGCCAGATCGCGGAAGACCGTGCGCGGATCCTGATCTGCCAGCGCCTCGAGCAGCGGCTGCGACGGCAGGCGCTGCGGCTCGCGCTTGATGCCGGAATCGACCCGGCGCCCGTCGAGCAGACCGCCGTTCAGATCGTGGGCATAACGCAGGAAGACCTGGCTGAGTTCGACTTCGAGCAGACCGCGCGCCCGGTCGCCGCGCACCGCGCGCATCTGCGCCATCAGCCCGGCGAGATCGTAGCGTGCCGCCGGAAGCCCGTGGGCATCGGCCCCCGACAGCGCCGCGATCAGCGCGGCGCGGCGGTCGGCTGCGGCGGGCGACTCGGCGGTCCAGAGAGGCTCGAATCCGCGCTCCCGGTAGAAGGCGGCAAGGCCCTCGTCCTCGGCCAGCGACTCGGCCACCGCCTGTTTGTAGGCGGTCAGCGACAGGGTCTGCGCCGCAGCGCCCTGCGGTGCGGCTGCCAGGATCCACCCGGCGGCCAGCGCCACCGCCATGCCCGCCTTCACTCCAACTGCGATCTGCCTGCGCGAATTTGTCATACCCATCCCGAAATAATACTGTCTGAAGCTCTAAACTATTCTTGTTCATCAAGCGCCTAGCCTGTCTATTCACTTTTCCGCCAAATGACAAATTATGCAAGCCGCGCGCTCTCTCTGCATCGCGCCCGTTTGCTCGGCGCATTTGCGCCACAGGTGCGCGAGGATTTGCGCAGAAAATCGCCGAAACCTCTTGATAGTTCCGATTCGCGGGAAAAGACGCTTTCGGCACGATTCGAGATATGGCATATAATTGGTGCATCTGGGGAGAGATGGCAGGTCCGTCCAACGAGGCGGCGAAACAGGTACAGCGACTATACGGGACAGGCGCTTCACATGACTGATACGACTGCAGGCGGCCTCACGCGCCGCGGCCTTCTTGGCGCATTTGCCGCCACATTCGTCACCGCAGCTCCGACTTACGCAAACGCCGCAGGATTCCTGCGCGGCGCGGGCGACATCCGGCGGCTCAGGATGTATTCCGGACGCACCGGCGAAAAGATCGACATGATCTACTGGATCGAGGGCGAGTACATTTCGGAATCCCTCAAGCAGATCAATTACTTCATGCGCGACTGGCGCACCAACGATGTCAAATCCATCGACGCGCGCACCGTGGACATCATGACCGCCGCGCACAATCTGATGGACTGCTCCGAGCCCTACATGCTGGTCTCGGGCTACCGCTCGCCCAAGACCAACGCCATGCTGCGGGCCCGCAGCTCGGGTGTGGCCAAGAACTCGCGCCACCTGCGCGGCGAGGCGGCGGATCTTCACCTCAACTCGCGCTCGGTCAACCAGATGGCCCGTGCCGCTCAGGCCTGCCGCGCCGGCGGTGTCGGCCGTTACTCCGGCTCGAGCTTCGTGCATATGGACTGCGGCCCGGTCCGCACCTGGGGGAGCTAAGCGCTCCCCCTCCCTGCCCGTCTGTACAAGAGAAACGTCCCGCGAGGCGCCCGGTTCCGGGCGCCTTTCTGTTTTTTTTGATCTTTCAAGATCCGCCTGCCGGTCACGTCGGCAGGAATCGGGGGAAACCGGGCGCTCGGCCCGGCTCAGCTCATGCGGCGCAGATAGGTCCAGGTCGGCACGGTCGCGTTGCGGGCCACCGAAAACGCCTCGGCATCGCCGATATATTCGAAACCGCTGTTGGTCAGCACCCGGGCCGAGGCCGGATTGTCCTGGAACACGCTCGCGAACATCGTGGCCGAGCCATAGGGGTTGGCTTCGAGCAGCGCCCGCACCGCCTCGGATGCGTGGCCGGTGTTCCAGTACGGCGGCGCGATCCAGTAACCGATCTCGCTCTGGTTGCGGTCGAGCCGCTCCAGCGAGATCAGCCCCATGATCTCGGCCCCGCCATGCGCCGAGGCGTCCAACACCCAGACCTCGTCCTGCCGGTCGGCCTCGCCCGCGCGGGCGATGAACGCCTCGATGGTACCGGGCGGCAGCGGATGGGGAATCGAGGTGGTCATGCGCGCCACCCGCTCGTCGCCGGCGTAAAGCGCGATCAGCCCGGCATCCGACCGGCGCAGCGGGCGCAGGACAAAGCGTTCGGCCGCGATCTCGGGCTGCAGCACGGGAGGCGCCGGCGGAACGGGCATTTTCATCTGGTCGAGGCTCATGTGCATACTCCTCTCATGCACTTGCATCGGGCAATCGGCGCCGTCCCCTCCTGAAACGCCGAAGGGGACCGGCTTGCGCCGATCCCCCTAAGTTCGCTCATCGCGAGATCGGCTTATTCGGCAGCCTCCGCCACCGGAAGCACGGATACGAAGGTGCGGCCCTTGAGGCCCTTATGGAAGGTCACGGCACCCTCTTCGGTTGCGAAGATGGTGTGATCGCGGCCCATGCCAACGCCTTCGCCCGGCCAGAACTTGGTGCCGCGCTGACGGATGATGATGTTGCCGGGGATGGCCGCCTGGCCACCGTAGAGTTTCACGCCAAGACGGCGGCCCGCGGAGTCGCGGCCGTTACGGGATGAACCGCCTGCTTTTTTATGTGCCATGGGTCAGTCTCCTATAACTTAGTTGCCGGCCAGCTCTTTGGCCTGCTCGATCCAGCCTTCGCGCTCGATGCGGCCCTTGAAGGACAGCTTCTCGTCGAATTCGGCCACATCGGCTTCGGTCCAGGCGGCGATCTGAGCGAAGCTCGTCACACCAGCGGCGATCAGTTTCTTCTGCAGCGCCGGGCCAACGCCCGAGAGCTTGGTCAGGTCGTCGCCAGCGGCAGCGGCCGGTGCGGCGGCCTTCGGCGCGGCAGCAACCGAGCCCGCGCCCACGGCGGCCTTGACGCCCGAGGCATCGGCGCCCGAGGCGAGGATTTCGGTCACGCGCACGAGCGTCAGCTTCTGGCGGTGGCCCTTGGTGCGCTGCGAGCTGTGCTTGCGGCGGCGCTTGACGAAGTGGATGACCTTGTCACCCTTCACCTGGTCGATCACCTCGGCCTGAACGGCGGCACCCGCGACCAGCGGCGCGCCCACGACGACCTGGTCGCCGCCGAGCATGAGAATATCGTTGAACTGCACGGTTTCACCCGCGTCTGCGGCCAGCTTTTCCACCCGGAGCGTATCGCCCGACTGGACCTTGTATTGCTTGCCGCCGGTTTTCATCACCGCGAACATCTGCGTCATCCTTGCGTTTCCCGCGTCCTGTGGCGCCCTTTCGGGTCTTTCCGGGCCTTTGGCCCGCCTCGGACAGCGCGCCCTTCCGGGCTGTCGTTGATATATGAATCGAAACCGGGGCCGCAATAGCCCCGTTCCGAGCCACGCTTATCGGGGCATACCCTTCAAATGTCAACCCGGCCTTTAGACCGGGCTACAAGTCCTGCGCGATCATCTGCTGCGCCGCCGCCAGACCCAGCGCGTAGGAAATATCGTCATACATCGCGTTGAACCCGGCAAAGAGCGCCTGGTTCATCGCCCTGCCCTCGGCGCTCGAGGACAGCGCCACATAGGCCTTGAGATCGGCGTCCGACACCGGGCCATAGGCCATGAGCAGATAGGCATAGAGCCATTCACGCGTGTCGGCGCGGGTGTCGGGCTCCTGCGACCAGACCTCGTCGAGAATGTCGCGTTCGGACATCTCCATCGCGCCGCCATTCACCAGCCCCAGATAGAACTGGTAGCTCGCGTTGAGCGCCCCCACCACATTCGTCTCGATCAGGTCGTTGGCCTGCACGAAGGCGCTGATCGTGCCGAGCCGCGGATCGGAGGATCCGTCGAGCCCGCGGAACGCCTCGCGCGCGGCGTTTTCGACGTCGTTGTCGATCATGGTGCGGCGCGCCGAAAGCTCGACATCGACGATGCGCGCCCCTGTCTCGCCCGAGAAGAAGGCCAGCAGCGGCGTGGCATCGGTATCGCCGAAGCTCTCGGAGAAGCGGGCGCGCACCACCTCTTCCATGGCGTCGGTGTCATAGATGGTCGAGACGGCGGCCTGCCAGCCCTGGCTGGCGCCGCCGGGCAGCAGATCGACCGCCATTTCGCGCCCGTAATCCATACCCTCCTCGCGCATGATCTGCACGATCTCGGGCAGGCCCAGAAGATCGAGCAGCGCATCCGCCGGATCGGCCGGATCGGCGGCGGCCGGCAGGGCAAGGACAGCGGCAAAGAGACAGGCGGCAAAGCGCAGGGCCATTCGGGAGATTCTCCGGTTCGCGGGTTATCCGCAGCCTAAGCCCGAGCCGGGTCTTTTCCAAGGCCGCAAGGGGCGTGCGTTGCCATGTGGCGGGTTGTGGCGCAGTTGGCGAAATTTCCCTGTTGCACCGGGCGGCGCATCCCGCTAAACGGCCCCTCACGACCCCCGCGGAGAGGTGCCGGAGTGGTCGAACGGGGCGGTCTCGAAAACCGTTGTGGGCGCAAGTCCACCCAGGGTTCGAATCCCTGTCTCTCCGCCACTTGCCCTTGGTTTCGCATCGAAATCGGGCAAGTTGCCCACACGCCAGACATCCTTGCAGCGGCGCTGTCCGCATCCTCGGGGTTCCGGAAACAGGGCCAGCGAAAAGGATGCGCCCGGCACTGTCCCGGACAGCGCGGCGATGCACCGCGCCGGAAGACCGGCACGGTCCGAAAGATCGGCCATCTCCTGCCCTGCGTGACAGGGACACAGGCGACGGCCAACCAGGGCCCCCGCCCGCAAGCGCTCAAGGCCGGGCCTAGAGGATCATCGTCGCCGTGATGTCGGTAAGATCGACGTCCACAAAGGTGACCACGACCCCCTGGTCCTCGAACACCACATCCGCGCCGACCTCGGTCATATGCGCGATGGCATCCGCACCGTGGGCATAGCCGAAGCGGCTGAAGACGAGGCTGTCCCAGCTCTCGAGATCCATCACCCGATGCGCCCCCGGCCGTTCCGCGTCGAAGACGAACGTATCGCTCAGCAGACCGCCGTACAGCGTGTTCGAGCCCATGCCGGCCTCCAGCACGTCATCGGTGCCCTGCGCGCGAATCCAGCTCTCCAGCCCGGCGGTGGTGGCGTTGATGAACTCCTGGCTCTGGATGAAGCCGCGGACCACATCGGCCCGGGACGCCCCGCTGGCCAGCTCGCCCGTCCAGCGGTCGAAACCGGCGGGATCGGGGGCGCGGTCCATCACGTTGTCATAGAGCATCGTCACAAAATCGGCGTCGTCCAGATCGCCATAGATGCTCTGGAACTCGCGGCTGTTCACGAAGCTCTCGATCACCGTGTCGAAGGACATGCCGCTGCCCAGACGGGTGCTCCAGTTCTGGAACCCGCCGAGATCGGGCGCCCGGTCGAGCGTCGCCTGATAGAGCCGGAAGACCTCGTCCGACCAGTCGGAGGCGAGATCGTCGAGCGCAAAGGCGATGGCCCGGTCGTTGGTGGCGGCGATGAATTGCGGGCTTTGCGAAAAGCCCAGCAGCACCTCGGCGCGGCTGCTCCCGCTTTCGAGCTCGCCGACCCAGCGCGCCAGCCCGGTCGGATCCGGGGCGCGGTCCAGAACGTTCTGATAGAGCAGTTCCACGAAGGCGACATCGTCGAGCGCGCCATAGGTCTTCTGGAACTGGGGTGCGTTCACGAAGCGCTCGGCCACCTGAAGCAGCGTCAGCTCGTCGGTCGCGATCCGCCCGGACCAGGCGGTATAACCGCCCGCGTCGGGGGTGCTGTCGAAGGCCGACTGGTAGAGACGGAAGACCTGGTTCGCGACGGTCAGCCCGTAAGAGGCCGCCACCGTCCCCTCGCCCGACAGCCAGTCGTTGCCCGGCCCGCCCAGCAGGTAGTCGGCACCCGAGACCCCGACCAGCACATCGTTGCCCGCCAGCCCGAAAAGCGCCTCTGCACCGGTGGTGCCGATCAGGATGTCACCGGACGGGGAACCCGAAACCGTCGCGATCTCGGTGCTCTCGAGGCTCTCGGGCGTGCCGAACCCGTCGGTATAGGAGACGGTCACGGTGATCTCATGCCCGGAATCGGCGGCAACGGGCTGGTAGGTGGCCCCCGTCGCCCCCGCGATCGGCGCGCCGTCGCGCAGCCATTGGTAGGACAGCGCGCCCAGACCGTCGGGATCCTGAAGGCCGACGATATGACTCCCCAGCCCGCCGGCCGGAATGTCATAGATCAGGATCGCGCCCGTCGGGGCGTCGTTCACATTGGCAACCGGCACGCTGGCGTCCGAGAGAACATGCTCGAGGCGCCCCGCGCCATCACGGTAGGACACCAGGACGGTGATCGCGTGGCCGACATCCTGCTGCGTCAGCTCGTAGGTCGCCGATGTGGCGCCCTCGATCTTGGTCCCGTCGCGCCACCAGTTGAATTGCAGATCGGTCATGCCATCGGCATCCACGATCTGCGAGGTGTCGGCCAGCAGCGTGTTGCCCTGCGCCAGCGCGCCCAGAATCTCGGGCTGTCCTTCCGGCGCCGCATTCAGTTCGTAGTTCTCGATGACCAGCCGGTAGGTGCCGTTCTCGGTCTCGACGAATACCGGCGACGAGAGGATCCCATCCGCCAGCAGCCCCGTGTCGCTCAGATAATCCGGGCTCGGGTCGTTGCGCTCGAACACCGGCAGCTCGAAGGAAGACACCACTTCGGGTTCGGGGCCGCTGAGGTCCAGCACCACACGCTGAACAAAAGGCGCCACGTCGTAATATGCGGTGGTCTTGGCGACATCCAGATAGTAGAGCCCGTCATCCCCTTCCTGCAGGTAGATCTCGGAGACGTGGTAGTGCTCGCCATATCTCGAAGCGGCCTGATCGCCCAGATCAATCTCGATCACCAGATCGCTGGACAGGCTCCGGATCTGCGCGGAAAAGACCGGGGTGAACCAATAGGAATTGGCAACCGCGAGAATATAGAGATCGTCCGTGAGCGGAATGACCTTCGGAGTCACATAAATGGGATCTTGCAAAAAGGTGAACGTGTCAGCGATTTCGAGCCCATCGGCACCGATCTTGACAAGCTGGGCATAAGATCCATGCGTGACGAGAAGCGCATCGTCCGAAATCGCGTTCACGAATTTCCGATCGAAGCTCAGACCGGCGAAGTCTTTGGGCACAATCCCGAGGTTGATGTCTTCGAAAACGAGCGCGCCGTCTTCGAGCGTGAAGACCCGGAGATAGGTGTCCGCAACGGCGTCGGGATCGTTTCTGTCGAACTCCCACGCGGGGTCGTCATACAGAGCGTAGCCATAGTCCCCCACACTTCCGGTGCGGCGAATGCTCATGTGAATGGGAAATTCCCACGCCGGGTCGAACGCGCCGCTTGCGAGCTCCGTCCCGGTGGTCAGGTCGAACGCCGCGAAGGTCACCTCGTTCTCGCCATAGAACAGCGCGTAGGCCGTGTCTTCCTCCGTCCGGATAACGGCGTCCGGCTCCACAGGATACAGAAGCTCGGTCTCGATCACCTCGGACAACAGCAGCTCTCGCGGTCTGTCGTCCACCGTGCCACCGCTCTGCACCTGAAAGACCGTCTCTTCGCCGGCATTGTCGATGACGGTCACGGTCGCGGTAACCTCCAGCCCGTAATGGGCTTGCAGCAGCCGCAGCATCGGTCCGGTGGCGCCCGGCAGCGGGATGTTTCCGACGGCCCAAGCGTATTGGATCTCGGCAATGCCGTCGATGTCGCTCACCGAGGACACGTCCACCGCCAGCACCTGCCCCACCCGGAGCTCACCGGTAAGCTCCGGCAGGCCCGCGCCCGGGTTCTCCACATTGACCACGCTGTCGGTGGCCGGGCTTTCGATCAGATCGACAAACCCGTCCAGATCGGTATGCGCCACCACGACCGAGATCGCCGCGCCGACATCGTCCTGCGTCAGCGCATAGGTCGCCTGGTCCGAGTCCTGTACAAGCTGATCGTCGCGATACCAGCGATAGCTCAGCGTCCCGATCCCATTGCCGTCCTCTAGCATCGCGACGGCGGTTAGAACCTGCTCTTCCTCGGCGGTCCCGGAAATCTCCACCGTGCCGGTTGTCGGTTGATTCAAAACGATAATCTGTCTGAAGATCCCGTATCCGTCGCCATCCTGCGTGTTGCTCTGCCAGCTCACCATGGCATTGCCGTCATCGAGAATATCGACCACGGGCGCGCTCTGGATGCTGCTGTCGAAACTGTTGATCTGCTGCGCCCGGCCGATCCTTTGCCCGGCGCTGTCGTAGAGCTTGCCGAAGACCTCGACATCGCCCGTGGCAGAATCGCCATCCTGATACACGACGAGGAACCCGCCGGTCGGCACCGCCACCACGCTGGGAAGCGCCGCCTGATCGCCCACATCCGAATCGATGCGGAACTCCGATCCGAGCGGCGCGCCGGACGTGTCGAACATCCGCCCGAAGATCCCTCCGGTCGTATCGTCCTGCCACACCGCGACCAGCCCGCCATCGGCCAGCACCGCGACATCCGGGGCCGCCCGCAGCCCGGTCGCGCTCTCGTTGACCTGGATCTCGGCACCGATCGGCAAGCCGTCCGCATCGAGGAACCGCGCGACGATGTCCACCGTCGTGCCATCCGCCGAGGCCGAGGACCAGACCGCCAGAAGCCGCCCGTCCGCCAGCGCCGTGACCGCCGGTTCGGCCTGGGCATTCAGGACGGTGGCGTTGATCTGATATTCGGCACCGGAGACCGCGCCCAACGAATCCACCTGCCGCGCGAAAATCCCCCAGTTCGAGCCGTCCTGATCCAGCACCTGCCAAACCACGGTCAGACCGCCATCCGCGCGTTCGATCACGCTGGGATTGCTGCGAACACTGTCCGAGGGGGCCGAGACCTCGACCGCGCTCCCGACCGCCTGCCCGTCCGCATCGAAGCGCTGAACAAGGATCGCGCCGAAGGGGCTGTCGCCGGAGCTGTCTTTCCAGGACAGGGCGAATCCACCATCCGCGAGCGGCGTGACAAAGGGCGACTGCGCGTCTTCGGACGCGCCGGCGATCGCGAATTCGCCGCCGACAGGGGCGCCCGAAGCGTCGAAAACCTGTCCAAACAGGCCCGATTGCGCCGGATCCGACGCCGCGCTTTGCCAGATTTCGACGACACCACCGCCGGAAAGAACCGTTATGGACGGCGTGCGCTGATTCCCCGCCGTTTCCGAATTGACCTGGAATTCATCCGCAACCGCGGCAAAACCCGTAAGCGATATAGACATGTCGTAAAGCCCAAACCTGAACAAAACCCTAATTTCCAATTATGGGTATAATTCAGCCTATTGTCGCGCAACTTATAATAGAGGGCTGAGCGGGTTCCCGCTGTTCCGCTTCCGGCACCCATCCGGCCTTAAGGACGACAGGACACGCCCGCTCATCGCCTGAGACGGGGCCAGGCGCCGCTGGCCAGCAGCACGCCGCCGATGGCCAGCGCCACACCGGCCCATTGCGACAGCGCGGGCATCCTTCCGAACCCCATGGCGATCAGCAGCGCCGAGACCGGCACCAGATTGAACAGGACCGAGGTCGGGCCCGGGCCGCGCTGGCGGATGCCGGTCTGCCAGAAGGCGAAAGCGGCGGTCGATCCCGCCAGCGCCATCCAGAGCGTGGCCCCCCAGACGGCGGGCGCCGCCGAGGCGAAGGTGGTCAGCGGCGCCTCGAAGATCCAGGCGGCGAGGCCAAGCGCCGCCGTGCCCGACAGCATCGTCCAGGCGGTGGTTTCCAACGGCGTCGCCTCGTGAACCCAATGGCGGCAGCCCACCGTGTAAAGCGCCCAGCACAGGCTGCCCGCGAGGATGATCAGGTCGCCGCCGGTCAGCACCGCCCCCGAGAAGGCCCCGACCGTCAGGGCGATGCCGCAGAGGCTGATGGCCATACCCAGCAACATGCGCGGCGCCGGGCGGCGGCGCAGCAAGAGCGCCTCCATCAAGGTCGTCGTCAGTGGGCTGGTGCCCATGATCAGCGCCCCCGTCACCGGGCTGGCGCTGCGCATCCCCAGGAAAAGCGCCGCATTGAACGCCGCGATCCCGATCAGGCCAAGAAGCGCGAAAGCCGCGAGATTGCGGCGCAACGCGCCCAGGCCCGGCCCGACCGAGAGCCGCATCCAGAGCAGCGTCACCACAGCCGCCAGCGCAAAACGCCCTGCGGCGGCACTCAAAGGCGGGCTGCCCTCGAGCACGATGCGGGTGGCCTCGAAATTCGAGCCCCAGAAAATCGCGGCAAGCGCGCTGAGAACAAAGGCCCGGCGATCGGCCCCGCCTCCGCGCGGTGCGGTCAGGTCGGCATTGGTCATAAAGACTCTCCTGCAAGATCGCGGCCAGGCTCGCATTCCGAAAATCGTGCGGATATAGCCAGAATACCCGATCCGTTTTCCAAAAATGGAACACTCATGGACCGATTGAACTGGGACGATGTCCGTCTGTTCCTTGCCCTGGCCCGCGAGGGCACGCTTTCCGGGGCCGCCCGGCAGCTCGGGCTGGGGGTCGCGACGATGTCGCGGCGGATCGAGCGCATGGAACAGGTGATGCAGAGCCCGTTGTTCCTGCGTCATCAGCAGGGCGTGGATCTGACGGATCAGGGGGCGGCGCTGCTGCCGCGCGCCGAGGCGGTGGAGCTTTCCATGCTGGCACTGCGCCAGGATGCGGCGGCCGAGGCGGAGATCCGCGGAATGGTCCGGCTTGCCAGCATCGAGAGCCTGATTTCGCCCGTGGTCCTGCCGGCGCTGGCGCCCCTGCTCGCGCAGAACCCCGGGCTCGACATCGAGGTGCGCTATGGGCCGGGGCCGGTCAACCTGCACCGGCACGATGCCGATCTCGCCCTGCGCATGATCGCGCCGGACAGCGGCAATCTGACGGTGCGGCGGGTGGCCACGGTGGGCTTCGGCCTTTACGGCCCGCCCGATGCGCCGCGGCCCACGCGCGGCGTGACCTGGCCCGACACCGAAACCTTCGACCTGCTGAGAACCTGGACGCGGGCCATGCTGCCCGACGCGGCGGGGCAGCTCATGCTCAACACGCTGGAGGCGCAGGTCGCGGCGGTGCGGGACGGGCTTGGCATCGGCATCCTGCCGCATTTCCTTGCGCGACGGGCAGGATTGCACCTGCTGGCGGCTGCGCTGCCGGACGGCAGCCTCATGGAGCGCCCGGTGCTGCTGGTCACCCATGCCGACCTTGCCGCCTCAAGGCGCATCCAGGCCGTCGCCGAGGCGATCACGCGGCAGCTTCGGGAGATGCGGCAGGAGCTGATAGAAGGATAAAAGGTATTAAAAAATCATATAAAACAGAATGTTGAAACGAAAATCTCATCTATCAAACTCAATTTCCAACATAACAATCTGAAAATGCGTTATTATGTGGCGAATACGGTCTCTCCGCCCGGAAGATCCGACGCAGGCGGATCGCGCCCCGGACCGCCCGAGCGTCAGGAGAACATCGCGCGCAGATCGGCGGTCTGGCGTTCGCCCAGATGCGCGCCGTGATCGGTGAGGAACGATCCGGCGGCGCGGCGTCCCGCGGCCTTGAGCTGCGCGATGACCGAGGGCAGCGGCACCATCTTGGTCGCCACCGAAAGCTCGTTCATCAGCGTGTCGTCGGCGATCATATGCACGCGCAGACGCTTCATCGCGCCCTTCTTGATCGCGCCGCTTTCGATCAGCCGCTGCACGAATTCGATGGCCCGCAGGTCGCGCAGGAGCCCCGCGTTGAAGCTGATCTCATTGATCCGGTTCTGGATTTCCGGCGGCGTCACCGGCAGCGCCTCGCGCTCGAGCGGGTTGATATTGACGATCACCAGATCCTCGGGCAGCTCGGGCTTGTAGAGCGGGAACAGCGCCGGGTTGCCGGTATAGCCGCCGTCCCAGAACGCCTCGATCACACCGGTCTGCGGGTCCTCCAGCTCGACCGCCTGGAACAGCGTCGGCAGGCAGGCAGAGGCGAGGATCGCCTTGGGGCACAGCTTGTCCCCTTCAAAGACCCGCACCTTGCCGTCGCGCACCGAGGTCGCGCAGACAAAGAACTCGGGGCCCTCATGGGCGCAGATCGACCCGAAATCGAGCTTCTCCACAATCCGTTCCAGCGGGTTCTGGTAGAGCGGCCCCCAGATATAGGGCGAGAGCATGCGCCCCACCGCCTCGCCGGCAGTATAGGGCAGCGAATATTGCACTGTCCGGCTGACCAGCCCGGGATCCGGCAGCCAGGCATGCATCCAGTCCGGCACCGACATGTCGCGCAGCCCCGCCACCTCGTGCCAGAGCCAGTCCAGCGTCTCGCGCGCGCCGGCGCGCCCGCCGCGCACCAGCCCCGCCTTCAGCGCGGCGCCGTTCAGTGCCCCCGCCGAGGTGCCCGAGATCGCCGCGATCTCGATCTCTTCCTCTTCCAGAAGCCGGTCGAGGACTCCCCAGGTGAAGGCGCCATGCGCACCGCCACCTTGCAGCGCGATCGTAATCCGCAACGTCATCTCTTACCCCTAACAGATTGAACCAGCGCGGGAATCGCGCCTCATCCCTGTTCCCATTTCTCGAGCAATGCGGTCACCGGAATACCGTTGATCGTCATCCCCTCGAGATTGGCGTCGGTGATCGCCAGCCCCGTCAGGTTGGCGTTGCTGATCTCGGCCCCCTGAAACGAGACATTGGCGAACCGTCCCTCGGCGAGCGTGACATTCTCCACCAGGACGCCCGCCATGTTCACATCGTTGAACCGAGCGCCCGCGAGCACGGATTCCGAAAAATCCGCGCCCTTCAGGCTCACGCGGCTGAAGCGCGACCCGCAGAGATACATATTGTCGATCTCGAGCCGGTCGCGCCCCGCCTCGGCCTCGCCGCTCAAAGCGCCGTCCAGCCGCCGTCCACGCTGATCGTGGTGCCGGTGATCTGCGCTGCCGCGTCGGAACACAGGAACACCGCCGTGCCGCCGATCTGTTCGACGGTGGCGAATTCCTTGGAGGGCTGGCGTTGCAGGATCACCTGTTCGACCACCTCTTCCTCGGTCATGTTGTATTCCTTGGCGGTGTCGGGGATCTGCGCCTCGACCAGCGGGGTCAGCACATAGCCCGGGCAGATCGCGTTGCAGGTGATCTGCTCTTTCGCCGTCTCCAGCGCCACCACCTTGGTCATGCCCACCACGCCGTGCTTGGCCGAGACATAGGCGGATTTGTAGGGCGAGGCGGTCAGCCCGTGCGCCGAGGCGATGTTCACCACCCGGCCCCAGCCGGCCTGGCGCATCAGCGGCAGTGCGGCGGCGGTGCAATGGAAGGCCGAGTTCATGTTGATCGCGATGATGCGGTCCCAGGTCTCGACCGGGAATTCGTCGATCGGCGCCACGTGCTGGATGCCGGCGTTGTTCACCAGGATGTCGCAGGCGCCCGCCTGTTCGATCAGCGCGCGGCATTCGTCGCCCTTGGACATATCGGCCTTGATATAGCGGACATCGACGCCGAATTCGCGGCCCATATCCTCGGCCAGCTTGTGATCCTCGTCGCGGTCGGTGAACGAGTTCAGGACGACCGCGGCCCCGGCCCGCGCCAGTTCGCGCGCGACGCCCAGACCGATGCCGGAATTCGACCCGGTGACGATGGCGGTTTTGCCTTTGAGCGACATGGTGGAAAACTCCTCAATGATTTGCGGGCAGCATACCATGCTGCACCTGCAAGATAAGGGGGCTTTTGACGCGCGGGTTCCCGCCTCCGCGTTCACGGTTTCGGGATTGGACCCGCGGCACCGACCCGCTTACACGGCGCAGGGCCGGTACGGGTCCGGGCACCGGCCCCCCGGCCACCAGCGGCACAGCAAAGATGGCGTGAAACCCAAAAAAAACGCCGGCACGAGGCCGGCGTTCAGTCATTGAGGCAGGTTTCATACAGGCAAGAAACCTATCGAGCAGTGCCCTCTTTATACGCGCTTCTCCGCCGGAGTCCAAGCTAAAAGTTTGAAAAGACGTAAAAGCCCCGGTACGCTCCGGACCCAAGAAAACAAGGGCAGATTGGGATTGTTTCGAAAATGATGGCTGATTTTTTCCGCCGCCGCACGCTCGGCACGGCGCTTTTGACGCTGGGACTCGGCCTTTCGGGATTCGCCTGGGCCGAGCCGCAGCATGGCATAGCTATGTATGGCGCCCCTGCCCTGCCCCCAGATTTTGATCACCTGCCCTATGCCAACCCCGATGCCCCCAAGGGCGGGCGCATCGTCACCGGCGAGGTGGGCAGCTTCGACAGCCTCAATCCGCATATCCTCAAGGGCTCGGTGCCCTGGCAGCTTCGCTTCCTGGCCTATGAAAGCCTCATGGGCCGGAGCTGGGACGAACCCTTTACCCTTTACGGTCTGCTGGCCGAATCCATCGAGACCGGCCCGAATCGCGAGTGGGTTGAGTTTACCTTGCGGGAAGACGCGCGATTCTCCGATGGCAGCCCCGTCACCGTCGAGGACGTCATGTGGAGCTACGAGACCCTCGGCACCGAGGGTCACCCGCGCTATCGCGGCTCGTGGGAGAAGATCGAGAGCATGGAGCAGACCGGGCCGCGCTCGCTCCGCTTCACCTTCAATGTCGAGGACCGGGAGCTGGCGCTGCTCATCGGGATGCGCCCGATCCTCAAGAAAGCGCAATGGGAGGGCAAGGATTTCGCCTCCAGCGGGCTGGATGTGGTGCCGATCACCACCGCCCCTTATGTGATCGACGCGTTCGAGGCGGGCCGCTACGTCTCGCTCAAGCGCAACCCCGATTACTGGGGCAAGGATCTGCCCTTCATGAAAGGCCAGGCCAATCTCGACGAGATCCGCATGGAGTTCTTCGGCGACGGCACCGTGCAGTTCGAGGCGTTCAAGGCGGGCGCGCTGAATTCGATCCGCGAGAACAACGCCGAGAAATGGGAAACGCAGTATGATTTCCCTGCCGTGCAGCGCGGCGATGTGGTGAAATCCGAGATTGCCCATGGCCGCCCCACCGGTATGACCGGTTTCGTCATGAACACCCGCCACGGCGCCTTTGCCGACTGGCGCGTGCGCGACGCCATGCTGCACGCCTTCAACTTCGAATATATCAACGAGACGATGACCGGCTCGAAGCAGTCGCGCATCGCCTCCTATTTCTCGAATTCCGAACTGGGCATGCAGGCGGGCCCCGCCACCGGCCGCGTGCGCGCGCTGCTCGAGCCCTTCGCCGACACGCTGCTGCCCGGCGCGCTCGACGGCTATGCGCTGCCCGAGGGCGACGGCAGCGCGCGCAACCGCGCCAATCTCCGCGCCGCCATGGCGCTTATGGAGGAGGCCGGCTGGACGGTGCAGGACGGCACCATGCGCAACGCCGAGGGCCGGCCTTTTACGTTCGAGATCGTGCTGAGCCAGGGCGCGGGCGAGGAACAGTCGATCATCGACATCTTCACACAGGCGCTGACACGCATGGGGATCGCGCCGCAGGTGACCGTGATCGACCCGGCGCAATATAACGAGCGCATCAACGGCTTCGATTTCGACATGACCTTCTTCCGGCGCGGTCTGTCGCTCAGCCCCGGCAACGAGCAACGGCTCTATTGGGGCAGCGCGGCGGCGGATCAGCAGGGGTCGCGCAACCTGATGGGGATGAAATCGCCCGCCGCCGATGCGATGATCGACGTGCTGCTGAACGCCGAGAGCCGCGAGGATTTCCTCGCCGCCGCGCGCGCGCTCGACCGCATCCTGACCACCGGGCGTTACGTGATCCCGATCTATCAGTGGAACGTCTCGCGCATCGCCCATGTGAAAGAACTGCACTACCCCGCGCATGTGCCTGTCTATGGCGACTGGATCGATTGGCAGCCGAACGCGTGGTGGTGGGAAGAGAACTGATCCCTTAAGATAACAGCAACCAAAAAACGAGCATACACGATGAAACAGGTGATTCTTCTGGCGGCGCTGGCCGCGGGTCTGGCGGGCTGCGGCACGGTCGATGGCATCGGTCAGGATGTGTCGGCGGCCTCGCGCACGGTACAGAGCTGGTTCTGACCCCGCTCTCCGACCTTTTGGCACGTTACGCAGCCGCGCCGCCGCGCTATCCTGTAGCACACGAGCGGAGAAGAGAGCGGCGGCATGACGGAACCTGCACATATCCTGTCCGAATCCGGTCCGAACCGGGCACTGGTGGTCGATGATCACCCGCTGTTTTGCGATGCGCTGACCCTGACGCTGCAATCCATCGCCGATTTCGACGAGATCGCCACCGCCGGCACGCTGGAACGGGCGCTCGAGATCGCGGCGCAGGAAGGCGCGCCCGGGCTGATCATCCTCGACCTGAACCTGCCCGATGTGAACGGGCTCGACGGGCTGGTGCGGCTGCGCACCGCGGCCCCCAGGGCGGCGATCCTCATCGCCTCCTCGATGGCCGACAACCGGATGATCTCGCACGCGCTCAAGGCCGGGGCGAACGGTTTTGTGCCGAAACATTCGCAGCGCGCAGTGTTCAACCGCGCCCTGGAAACGGTCGCGCGGGGCGAAGCCTTTGTGCCCGACGGCTATATCGACCCGCACGCGCCGGGCAACGATCCCGGACCCGACGACGCGCTGGCGCGGCTGTCCTCGCTCACCAACCAGCAGGCGCGCATCCTGTCGCTGATCTGCGAAGGCAAGCTCAACAAGCAGATCGCCTACGATCTCTCGATCGCCGAGACCACGGTCAAGGCACATGTCACCGCGATCATGCGCAAGCTGGGGGTGCACAGCCGCACCCAGGCCGTGCTGATTGCACAGGAGGCGCGTTTCGCCCGGGTCTTGCCAAGCGAGGGCGCCGCGCCGTAATCTGCCGGGCACGTCGGCAAAAAGGACGATGTATTGGACGGAGCACAGACTGGCTCCGCAGGGGAGGAGACATATCGGGCCGGTGCCCTGCGTGTCGCGCAGGTCTGCTGCGGCGCCCCGGACCCGATCACCGCGATCTCGGAGCAGCTTGGCTCCGGGCCTTTTGCGCTTGTGTGTCTCTTCGCATCGCCGCAGGCGGATTTCACCGCGCTGAACGTGTCCGCCATCGGCGCCTTCGGCGGGGCCGAGGTCTTTGCCTGCACCACCGCCGGCGAAATCGGCCGCCAGGGCTATGAAGAGGGCCAGATCATCGCGGTGGGCTTTCCTGCGGCGCTGTTCTCGGTCGATGCCTTCGCCATCGACGATCTGGATTCGCTCGACGACCGCACGATGATCGACAAGATCATCCAACGCCGGATGGCGCTGAACATCGCCGCCCCCGACAAGGGCGCAGAATTCGCCTTTCTTCTGGTCGACGGGCTGTCCTTGCAGGAAGAGAACGTCGCCTCGATCCTGGCCTCGGGCATGGGGCCGATGCCGCTTTTCGGCGGCTCCACCGGCGACGGGGTCGATTTCGCCACCACCTGGCTGTCGCATAACGGCGTCGTGCGGCGCAACGCGGCGCTGCTGGCGCTGGTGCGCTCGCGCTGCCCGGTCAAGGTGTTCAGCCTCGACCACCTGCTGCCCACCGGCACCCGCATGGTGGTGACCCGCGCCGACCCCGACCGCCGCATCGTGCAGGAGATCAACGCCGAGCCCGCCGCCGCCGAATACGCAAGGCTACTTGGCAAGGATCCCAACCAGCTCGACACCTTCACCTTTGCCGCGCATCCGGTGGTGGTGCGGCTGGGCGACAGCCACCATGTGCGCTCGATCCAGAAGGTGGACGAGGACGGCAGCCTCGTCTTCTTCTCGGCCATCGACGAGGGCATGGTGCTGACCCTCGCCGAACATCAGGACATGGCCCGGCATCTCGACGAGGGGCTGGCCGCGCTGTCCTCCGAGCGGGGCGCGGCGCAGATCCTGGGCTGCGACTGCCTGCTGCGCCGGGTCGAGGCCGGGCAGTTCCAGCAGACCCGGGCGATTTCGGACATCCTGTCGAAACACAATGTGGTGGGGTTCAACACCTATGGCGAGCAGTTCGGCGCGCTGCATGTGAACCAGACCCTGACCGGGGTCGCCTTCTACCCACCCGACGAGGAGGAGGCGCCGGAATGTCGCTGATCAACCCGGCGGATTCGCTCGAACGGCAGAACGAGAAGCTCCAGCGCATCGCCGAGGCGCTGATGAACCATGTGGAGCACGGCCATTCGCAATCGGGCGAGGCCTATGCCCAGTTCGAACGCGCCGCGCTGCTGGAGAAACGGGTGCGCGAACGGACCCTGGAGCTCGAGCGCACGCTGAACCTGCTGCACGAGTCCAATGCCCAGCTCGCCCGCGCCAATGACGAGACCGAGGCCGCACGGCGCAACCTCGCGGATGCCATCGAAACCGTTTCCGAGGGCTTTGCACTGTTCGATGGCACCGACATCCTGGTGATGTGCAACTCGCGCTTCTGCCGCGATTTCCGCGACACGGTGCGCGATCTGCGCCCCGGCCTGCCGTTTGCGGGCTATGTGGACCGGGTGAGCCGCTCGCGTTACCTGTCGCTGCCCGAGGGCATCAGCGCCGGGGCCTGGGCCGAGGACCGGATGCGCAAGCACACCGACCGGCGGGTGCTGTTCAACGTGCGCCACGGTCAGGACCGCTGGCTGCAGGTCTCCGAGCATCGCACCGCCAATGGCGGCACCGTGGTTCTGCAGACCGATGTGACCGACATCATCCGGCTGGAGCGGCAGGAGCGGCTGAAGCTCAAGGACAAGCAGACGCGGATGATCCGGGCCACGCTCGATCATCTCGATCAGGGGGTCTGCATCTTCGACGAGAACGCCCGGCTGGTGGCCTGGAACGAGAAGATCGGCACGCTGCTCAACCTCACCGCGCGGCGGCTGCATCTGGGCGCCTCCTTTTCCGGGCTGCTCGAGCGGCTGGAGCAGGAGCTGACCTTTACCTATAACAGCGACCGCGACTGTTTCCGCCGCTGGGCCGCGACGGACGGCCATCGCGGCCCGATCAGCTTTGAGCTGACGCGCGACGGCAATGTCGTCCTGCAGGTCTTCGGACGCGGCATGCCCGATGGCGGATTCCTGTTCTCTTGCACCGATGTCACCGCCGAGCGCGAGGCGGCGCGGCGGCTGACCGAGGTCAACGAGATGCTGGAACAGCGGGTGATGGAGCGCACGCTGGAGCTGGAGGACGCGCTGTCGGCGGCGGAGCGGGCCAATGCCTCGAAATCGCGCTTTGTCGCGGCAGCCAGCCACGATCTGCTGCAACCGCTCTCGGCGGCGAAGCTCTTTGTCTCGTCGCTCGCCGACCGCTGCGCCAATGCCGCCGACCGGGCGGTTCTGGACAAGACGGAATCGGCGCTGACCTCGGCGGAGCACCTGATCGACGCGCTGCTCGACATCTCGAAGCTGGAGTCGGACGGGCTGAAATTCGACATCCGGCCGGTGGCACTGCGCGAGATCTTTCAGCCGCTGCGCGACGAGATGGAGGTTCTGGCGGCGCGCAAGGGGCTGCGGCTGCGGATGATCGACAGCGCGCTGACGGTCGAGACCGATCCGGGCTATCTGCGCCGGGTGGTGCAGAACCTCGTGGCCAACGCGATCCGCTACACCGAGCGCGGGCGCGTGGTGGTGGGCGTGCGGCGGCGCGGCGGCACCGCGCGGATCGAGGTCTGGGACAGCGGACCCGGCATCGCCGAAGAGGACCAGTCGGCGATCTTCGAGGAATTCCGGCGGCTCGACACCCGCGCGTCGAGCAATGACGGGCTGGGGCTGGGGCTGGCCATCGTGGAGCGCGCCTGCGCGCGGCTGGGCCATCCGCTGGGGCTCTGGTCCGAGCCCGGGCGCGGATCGTGTTTCATGGTGAGCCTGCCGGTGGTGGGCGCGACCGCGCCGGCGCGGCCGGCGGCCTCGGGCCCGGCACGGCCGGTGGGGCTGGCGCAGGCCGGGCTAATCGTGCTGCTGGTGGAGAACGAGCCGCAGCTTCGGCGGGCGATCACGGTGCTGATGGAAAGCTGGGGGGTCAGCGTGATCGAGGCGGAAGACGCGGAAAGCGCGTTGCTGCTGCTGGAGGATCTGGAGCTGACGCCGGACGCGCTGCTGCTGGATTATCAGCTTGGTCCGGGGCTGACCGGGACCGGGCTGTTCCGCGAGATCACCGCGCGGCTGGGCCGCCTGCCCTGCGCCATCGTCTCGGCGGACCGCTCTGCCGCGCTGCGCGAGGACTGCGCGACGCTGGAGATCGAGCTGCTGATGAAACCGGTGGACCGGCACCGGCTGGGCCGGTTCTTCGACGCGGTGGCGCGCGGGGTGCTGGCGGCGGAGTGAGCCGCCGCCGGTCCGCCCTGCCCCGCCCTCTCAGCGCGCCTTAAAGAGCGAGCCCAGGATGCCGCGGACGATGCGTTTGCCGGTGGTGCCGGACAGTTCCTTGAGCACCGCCTGCCCCAGCGCCTCGCCGATGGAATTGGGGGCCGAATAGCGGGTGCTGCTGCGCTTGGTGGCGGGTTTGCGCGGCGGCGTGGCGCGCGGGGTCGGATCGTAGCGACGGGCGCGATTGTATTCGCGGATCATCTCGGAAGCGTCCTCGGTCTCTTGCGAGCCCTCCTCCGCCTTGCGCTCGGCCTCTTCGGCGGCTTTCGCCGCCGCCTCGGCCCGGGCCATCAGGATCTCGTAGGCGGATTTGCGGTCGAGCGTCTCGTCGTATTTGCCCGCAAGCGCAGAGCCGGCCATCACCGCCGCCCGCTCCGTGGCCGTAATCGGCCCGAGCTGCGAGGACGGCGGCCGGATGAGCGTCCGCTGCACGATGCCCGGCACGCCCTTCTTTTGCAGCATCGAGGTCACCGCCTCGCCCGTGCCGACCTCGCGGATCGCCTCTTCGGTGTCGAAGGCGGGGTTCGGGCGATAGGTCTCGGCGGCCATGCGCAGCGCCTTCTTGTCGCGCGCGGTGAAGGCGCGCAGCGCATGCTGCACGCGGTTGCCGAGCTGGCCGAGGATGTCCTCGGGAATGTCGTCGGGGTTCTGGGTGATGAAATACACCCCCACCCCCTTGGACCGGATGAGCCGCGCCACCTGCTCGACCTTGTCGACCAGCGCCCGGGGCGCGTCGTCGAAAAGCAGATGCGCCTCGTCGAAGAAGAAGACCAGCTTGGGTTTGTCCGGATCGCCGACCTCGGGCAGTTCCTCGAAAAGCTCGGAGAGCAGCCAGAGCAGGAAGGTCGCGTAAAGGCGTGGCGAGGCCATGAGCGCGTCGGCGGCAAGGATATTGACCTGCCCGCGCCCCTCCGCATCGACGCGCATCAGATCGGCCAGATCCAGCGCCGGCTCGCCGAACAGCTTGGTTCCGCCCTGGTTTTCCAGCACCAGAAGCCGCCGCTGGATCGCACCCACCGAGGCGGTGGAGATATTGCCGTAGCGCAGGCTCAGCTCCTTGGCGTTTTCGCCCACCCAGACCAGCAGCGCCTGAAGATCCTTGAGATCGAGCAGCGGCAGCCCCTGTTCGTCGCTCAGACGAAAGGCGATGTTGAGAATGCCCTCCTGCGCCTCGCTCAGCTCCAGCAGACGCGCCAGCAGCAAGGGTCCCATCTCAGCCACGGTGGTGCGTACCGGGTGGCCCTGCGCGCCGAAGAGATCCCAGAACACCGCCGGAAAGCCCTGATAGGCGAAATCGTCAAAGCCGATCTTGCCGTTGCGCTCCATGAAGGCGCCATGCAGCTTGCCCGTCTCGGCGCCCGGTCGCGCGAGCCCCGACAGATCGCCCTTCACATCGGACAGGAACACCGGCACGCCGGCGTTGGAAAAACCTTCGGCCAGGATCTGTAGCGTCACCGTCTTGCCCGTGCCGGTGGCGCCGGCCACCAGCCCGTGCCGGTTTGCATATTTTAGCGCCAGATACTGCTTTTCCCCATAGGCATCGCCGCCACCGCCTATAAAAACGCCGTTTTCCATGCCTCACCTCCACAAGCGCGCGCCGCGGAGCATACATTCTTAACCATTTGATGCCAGTATCCATTTTGTCCGAAGCAACATGTCCTCTCCTGCTTCGGGCAGACTTCCTCCCTGTCAGACTGGCCGCGCCCTTCGGGTGCGGCCTTTTTCTGCAAAAAGTGATCGCGGAAGCGTGAGAAACCCTGTTGACCGTTGCAAAAGAGTTTCGTAGCGTTCGGCCAATGACAAAGCCGGCCGGTCCGGCAGGGAGCAAGGGGGAAGGGACCGTTCGGTCCCTTTTCTCTTTTTCGCCCCCCCTCTCGCGGCTTTTCGCCACTGTGTCCAGGCAAGGTTTTTCTGGCCTGACACCGCCGCGGCACCGTGATAATCGGGCGGGGACCAAGACCAGAGCTTAGGGGAGTTTCCATGACCAGACCGCTTTCCGTCCTGTGGGCATTGCCGATGCTGGCAAGCCTTGCCGCCGCACCCGCGCTGGCCCAGGACGCAGGCCAGACCACCGCAGACACCGAAGAAAGCGCCCCCGCAGGCGGCAGCAACATCGGTGGCGGTCTGACGCTGGGTGAGCCCGAAACCACGACAGAGGCCGCACCGCAGCAGCAGCAGCCCGAAACCTACATCAAGGCCACCCATGGCGACTGGCAGTTGCAGTGCCTCAAGGTGCCCGCCGGTACGGATGCCGAAGACCCCTGCCAGATGTACCAGCTTCTCAAGGACGGCAACGGCGGCAATGTCGCCGAGGTCAGCGTCTTCCGGCTGGAGAATGGCGGCCAGGTCGCGGCAGGCGGCACTTTTGTCGTGCCGCTCGAGACCCTGCTGACGCAAAAGCTCAGCATCTCGGTCGATGGCGGCCAGGCCAAGCGCTATGATTTCTCCTTCTGCACCCCGGTGGGCTGCTATGCGCGCGTCGGCTTCACCGGCGACGACATCGCCCGGTTCCGCGCCGGCAATACCGCCAAGGTGACCATCGTGCCGGCGCTCGCACCCGACCAGAAGGTCGAGCTGGAGATGTCGCTGTCGGGCTTCACCGCCGCCTATGAGGAAAGCTCGGCACTGCGCCAGTAAGCGCTGTATCCGGGATACCGACCGGGGCCGCGAGGGGATGACCTTCGCGGCCCTTTCTTATGCGTGGTATTGCGCCCTGGTGCCGGGCTGCCGTCGTGACCGGGCTCAGCCCCGGCCGGCCTCGGCCAGCCCCGCCAGCACCGCCTCGGCGGCGCGGTCTCCGGGCGGCGGGCCGCCACGGCCCAGCCGCTCCATGGTGAGCCGCATCGCCCGGGCCTGCTCCTGCGGGGCATCCAGTACCCGCAACAGCTCTGTCGCGATCGGATCGGGGCGGCAGGCCTTGCCGATGAATTCCGGCACGACGCGGGTCTCGGAGACCAGATTGACCAGCGTGACCGTGTCCACCCGCAGCATCCGCCCGATGATCTGCCGCGACAGCCAGCCCATGTCATAGGCCACCACCATCGGCGTGCCCGCCGCCGCCAGCTCCAGAGAGACCGTGCCCGAAGCCGCCAGCGCCACATCCGCCGCCGCAAACGCCGCCCGTTTCTCGGCCGCCGCCGCATCGCCTAGGTGGCGCGGATCGAGGATCAGCGGCGCGCCGGGCCAGCCGGCACAGAGCTCCTGCACCATCGGCGCCACCGGCTGCGCCGCGGGAACCACCAGCCGCAGCTCGGGGCGGTCCGCGTGCAGCCGCGCTGCCACCGCACCGAACACCGGCGCCAGCCGCGACACTTCGGAGCGGCGCGAGCCCGGCAGGATCAGCGCCATCGGCGCATCGCCGATGCCGTGGCGCAGGCGGAACTGCGCCTCTTCGGCGGGGCTGGCCTGCGCTTCGGTCACCACCGGATGGCCGACGAAATCGCAGCGCATCCCCGCAGCCTCCATATAGGGCGGTTCGAAGGGCAACAGCGCCAGCACCTGATCCACATGCGCCGCCATCTTTGCCGCGCGGCCCGGACGCCAGGCCCAGACCGTCGGTGCCACGTAATGCACCACGCGGATGTCGGAGGAGGCTTTGACCAGCTTCGCCACGCGCAGCGAAAACTCCGGCAGGTCGACGGTGATCAGCACATCCGGTTTCGCCGCCACGATCGCCTCGGCGGTCTGCCGAATACGGGCCTTGAGCGCCCCGTACTGGCGCAGGATCTCGGTGATGCCCATGACGCTGATCTCGTCCATGGGAAAGAGGCTGTGGAGCCCCTGCCCGATCATCCGCTCGCCGCCGATCCCGGTGAACTGCACCTCCGGCACGCGCTTGCGCAGCCCCTCCATCAGCGCCGCGCCCAGCTTGTCGCCCGAAGGCTCTCCGGCGGTGATAAAGACCCGCATCAGCCGCGCTCCCGCACCCAGAGGAATTTGCCCGCCGCGTCGAGCGCCGCGAGGGTTTTGTCGCGGTCGAGCACCATCACGCCGCCCGCCGAGATCACGATCCCGTCGAGCCCCGCGCGAATGACGCCCTCGGCGGTCCGTGGCCCGATCACCGGCAGATCGGCGCGGCGCTCCTGCCCCGGCTTCTCGGCTTTGTAGAGGATCCCGCCCGCGCCGGGCGCCAGCGCGGCCAGCATCGCATCGGTGCCGGCCTCGCCTTCGCGCGCAATCACCTGCGCCCCCCGGATCACGCAGGCCTGGCCCAGATCCTGCGCCGCCTGCGCGGCACTCACCGTATCGCCAAGCGCAGCCTCCGCCGGAGTGTCGGACCCGGGCTGCGCCTCCGTCGGCACACCCGCCGCAGGCAGCAGGCCCGGCGCCGCCTCATGCGCGCCGATCACCGCGATCCCTGCGGCCTCGAAAATCCCGATCACCGCGCGCAGCGCGCCGTCGTCACCGAGTTGCAGGGCCTGCATCAGCAGCGGCACCAGCGGCGCAGTGGCGGCGTCGATGCGGGCGGGGTCGATCTGCGGGCGGCGGATCGCGCCGCACATGCAAAGCCGCGTGACCCCGCGGACCTTGAGTTCCGCCAGCAGCGTGCCCAGCGTCTCGAGGCGGAAGCTCAGATCGGGGCGCAGCGTGTCGGGCGGAAACCCATCCAGCGCGCAGACGAGGGGCGCCTCTCCGGCGGCCTCCGCGACCGCGCCGGGCAAGGCGCCCTGCCCTGCGATCAGCGCCAGCATCCGGCTTAGCCCGGCGTCAGGAAATGGCGGTCGCTGTCGCCGAGGATGAAGGCGACGATCTCGCGCACATACTCGCTTTGCGTCTCGTCGCCCAGCCGCCGGGCACGGTCGGCAAAGGCGCCTTCGCCTTGCGCCAGCATCTGGAAGGCGGCACGCAGCGCGGTGATGTCGGCGCGGCTCACGCCCTTGCGCTTGAGCCCCACGAGGTTCAGCCCGTCGAGCTTGCCGCGCGGCGCCTGCACCAGACCGTAGGGGATCACGTCATTGGTCACCATGGTGACCGCACCGATGATCGCCCCGCGCCCGATGCGCACCCATTGGTGCACCCCCGACAGCCCGCCGACGATCACGTCGTCCTCGATGATGCAATGCCCCGCCAGCGCCGAGTTGTTCACCAGGATCACCCGATCGCCCACCTGCGCGTCATGGGCCACATGGCAGCCCGCCATGAACAGACCGTCATCGCCCACCCGGGTCACGCCGCCACCGCCTTCGGTGCCGCAGTTCATCGTGACATGCTCGCGGATGCGGTTGCGCTTGCCGATCACCAGCCGGGTGGTCTCGCCCCGGAACTTGAGATCCTGCGGGATCTCGCCGATCACCGCGAAGGGAAAGACAACCGTCTCTTCGCCGATCTCGGTGACCCCGCTCACCACCACATGCGATTTCAACTCGACCCGCGGCCCCAGAACGACCTCGGGACCGACATGGCAGAAGGGACCGATGCGGCAGCCTTCGCCGATCTGCGCCCCCTCTTCGACATAGGCGCTGGGGTGGATCGAGGTCTGGGTCACGACGGCAGGTCCATCATTGCGGTGAATTCGGCCTCGGCGGCCATCTCGCCATCGACCTCGGCGACGCCGCCGAATTTCCAGATCTTGCCGCCCGGCTTGCCGCGCAGCGTCGTCAGCTTCATGCGAAGCTGGTCGCCCGGCTTGACCATGCGGCGGAACTTGCACTTGTCGATGGCCATGAAATAGACCTTCAGGTCCTTGTCGGCGAGATCCATCGCCACACCGACCATCACCGCCGAGGTCTGCGCCATCGCCTCGATGATGGTGACCCCGGGCATGATCGGAAGACCGGGGAAATGGCCCTGGAAATGCGGCTCGTTCATGGTGACGTTCTTGATGCCGACCGCCGATTGATACCCGTCGATCTCGACCACCTTGTCCACCAGAAGGAACGGGTAGCGATGCGGCAGGATGCGCTGGATAAGCTGGATGTCCGCGGAAAGCAGCGTTTCGGTCATTCTCGGCCTTTCATGTCCCAAAGTCGCCCTGTCCCTAGCAATCCGGAGACAAAGGGGCAAGCGGCGCGGAGGTCACTCCTGCGGCGCGGCGGGCACCCCGCTTTCGCCGCCGTCCCCGCCATCGCCGATTTCCGCGTCGATGCGGGCAATGGCGGTGTCGGTGATGTCGATCACCCCCGCCGCCAGAAAGACCGTGCGCTTGTCGAGGATCACCGCGGCCCCGGCCTCGCGCATGAGCCGCGCCAGCACCGGCTCGACCACCGTGACGAACTGCCGCCGCCGGTCCTCGGAGAGATTGCCAAGCGCGCGCGCCTTGGCATCCTGCTCGCGGCGCAGCGCCTGCACCTTCTCGTCGAAGGCGCTGGCGAGCGCGCGGAATTCCGACGGGCTGAGCGTGGCGCGTTTTTCGGTCAGTGCCTTTTCCTCGGCGGTGAGCTCGGCCTCGAGGCGCCGGTTCTCGGCCGCGATGGCCGCGCCCTCTTCCTCAAGCGTCGCCGCCACCCGCCGCCCATAGGCGCTTTCCGCGAACAGACGGTCGAACTCGACGGTCAGGATGGCGCTTTGCACCACCCCCGGTCGCACCGCGTCCTGCGCGGTGGCGACCGAACCGGCGAGGCCCAGACCGAGAGCCAGCGCGCAGATCTTCAGCGCGCGGACCATCTCAGAACTCGGTCGAGACCGACAGGCTGAAGTTCTGCTCGCGGTCGTGTTTCTCGCGTTTCATGGGCTGCGAGAAGTTCAGACGCAGCGGACCGAAGGCCGAATCCCAGAAGATCGAGAAGCCGACCACATGGCGGGCGCTGAACTCGTCATAGAGGATCTGGTTGGTGGTCGCGCTCTTGGTCATGTCCGACAGGCCCCAGACCGAGCCGATGTCGTAGAACACGCCGCCGCTGATGCCGTATTCCTCGGGCAGACCGAGCGGGAATTCCGCCTCGAACCGGGCCACGGCAAAGAAGTTGCCGCCAAGGGAATCGTCCACATCGGTGGCGGGGTTGTATTCGCGCGGGCCGATGCCGCCGTATTCGAAGCCACGCAGGGTGGAATCGCTCAGACGGTAACGGTCGGTCACACGGCTCTCGCCGCTGGAGTAATGCAGCGCGCCGGCTTCGAAGGAGGCCCGCAGCGTGACCTCTTCGTTCCAGATCTTGGTCTGCGCCACAGCCCGCAGGTTGGTCTTGATAAAGCTGGTGTCGCCACCCAGCCCGCCGATGTCCTGGCCGAACTCCAGCAACACCCCGGCGTTGGGGTTCAGGCCCGTGCGCCGCGTGTCGTAGCTGAACGTATAGCCGAAGCTGCTGTCAAAGCGGCTGCCCTCGGCCTCTTCGGCGCGGATGATCTGGCCGGCATCGCCATCCGAGGTGTTCATGATCTCGGTGTAGCGCGCGGTATAGTTCAGCCGCAGGCGGCCGTTCTCCGAGATCGGGAAGGCAAAGCTCGGGCGGAACGCCCCTTCGGCGGTATCGTAATCGGCGTAGCGGTTGTCGGTCTCGTTGTAGTTGAGCCCGATGCCGAAGGCCACGTCGCGGCCCAGAAAGGCCGGCTCGACGAAGTTGAAGCTGTAGCTCGACGCCGACGCGGCGGTATTGATGCCCAGCGACAGGATCTGCCCGCGCCCGAGGAAGTTGCTTTCGCGGAACGAGATCGCCGCGCCAAAGCCGCTCGACGTCGAATAGGAGCCGCCAAAGCCCAGCGAGCCGGTGGGCTGCTCTTCGACGTTCACATCGACGATGACCTGCTGCGGCGAGGTGCCCTCGCGCGCTTCCACATCGGCATTGACGAAATACCCCAGCGCGCGGATGCGCTCGGCCGCCTCGCGGATCGCGCGCGGATTGAAGGGATCGCCCTCGGCGGTGTCGAACTGGCGCCGCACCACGCGGTCGAGCGTGGTGGTGTTGCCCTCGATGTCGATGCGCTCGACAAAGACGCGCGGACCGCGCGTCAGCATGAATTCTACGTCCAGCGTCAGGTCGCGGTCGTTGCGGGTCACGCGCGGCTCGACCCGCACAAAGTTCAGACCTTCCTGGATCGCCAGTCGCTCGAGCCGGGCGATCTCGTTCTCGACCAGCGCGGGCGAATAGGTCTTGCCCGGCTTGAGCTTGATCACCTGGCGGAACGCCTCGGCATCGACCTCGGGCAGATCCGATTCCACGGTGACCTCGCCGAAGGCGAACTGCTGCCCCTCTTCGACGTTGAAGGTGACGAAATATCCGTTGCGCTCTTCGGCCAGCTCGGAGTTCACGCCGGTGATGCGGAAATCGACATAGCCGCGCGAGGCATAGAAATCCTGCAGGAGCTGGCGGTCAAAGGCGACGCGGTCCTCGATGAACGTGTCCGAGCGGATGATCGACCGCAGAAGCCCCGCCTGCTTGGTGCTGAGCACCCGCCGCAGCCGGCGGTCGGAAAAGGCCGAATTGCCGACGAAGCCGATGCGCTCGATCTCGGTCACGTCGCCTTCGAAGATCTCGTAAACCAGATCGACGCGGTTGTCCGAGCGCTTGATCAGCTTCGGCGCCACCCGTGCCGCGATGCGGCCCTGCTGGGTATAGGCGTCGGCGATGAGCTGCGCGTCCTGCTCGGCCACACGCGGGCTGTAGACGCGGCGCGACTGCGAACGGACGATCTGTTCGAGATCCTCGTCCTTGATGCGGCGGTTGCCCTCGAAGACGATGCGGTTGATCGTCGGGAACTCGACCACCTTGATCACCAGCGTGTTTCCCTGCGGCACGATCTCGACGCTCTCGAACAGGCCGGAGGCGAGAATCCGCTGGTAGGCATCGTTGAGCTGGGCGGCCGAAACCGGCGCCCCGCGCGCGATTCCGGCATAGCTCAGAATGGTGCCCGGCTCGATGCGCTGATTGCCCTCGATGGACACGTTGCTGAAGGAAAAGGTCTGCGCCATCACCGGCGCGGGAAGCGCCGTGAAAGCCATTGAAAACGCGACGGAAATTGCCGCGAGAGACACGTTCGTCTTGAAAATGCGTGCAACACGCGGGAGCCTATCCCCCGAAAGCCCGTCGGTCATACCGCCAATCCACTCCGCCATATTTTTCAACGTGAGTATCGGGATTGGGGAGGCTTGTCAAAAGCCGAAGACGGGCCCTGTTACAGCGATCCCAGAAAGGCGCCGAAATACAACGCGAAGGTGATCGCGGCGATATACAGCAGGCGATCCCAATTGATGCTGAACAGAAGGCCGAGGCCGCGGTATCCGGACTGAATCGTTTGCATGGTCACACACTGGATCGTTAGAAGTTTCCAGAATGTTGCTACGCCCCCAATGTGGCTGAATTAGGGCGTTTGCGCGTGCAGAATCGAGAGTTTCCGAAGACGCGCGAAACGATCACGGACAGAACAGGTCGTTTGTCAGCGCAAAGGCCATCAGCCCCAGGATCAGCACCAGACCGATCGACATCATCACGTTCAGCGCCCGGTCCGAAGGCGGCCGGCCGCGCACCGCTTCCCAGGCGTGGAACACCAGGTGCCCGCCGTCGAGCACCGGCACCGGAAACAGGTTCAAAAGCCCCACAGCGGTCGACAGAACGGCGATGAAGGTGATGAAGCTCTGCCCGCCCTGGCTGGCCATGGCGCCCGAGGTCTGGGCGATTCCGATGGGCCCCGACAGGTTGCAGGACGAGATATTGCCCACCACCATGTTCCACAGCCCCGAGAGCGATCCGGTGACGATCGACCAGGTGCGCTGCACCCCGCCCGAAAACGCCTCCCACGGCCCGACCATGCCGGTGGCCGGCTCGAAGGCCAGACCGCCGATGATGCCGATGCGATAGACGGTGTGATAGCCGCCGTCCGGCAGCGGTTCGTCGGTGCGCTTGGGGGTCAGTTCGATGGCCAGTTCCGCGCCGTCGCGCCAGACGGTCAGCGCCAGCGGCGCCCCTTCCGAGCCCTCGACCTTTTCCTTGAGCTGTTCAAAGGCATAGGCCTGCGCGCCGTCGATGGCGAGAATGATGTCGCCCGGCTCCAGCCCGGCCTCATAAGCCGCCGAGCGCGGTACGATCTGGGTGGCGATGGGCGGATAGACATAGGGGCCGCCGACCTCGGTCACCTGCCCCGCGCGCTCGACCGTGTAGGGCAGCACCGGCTGATGCGGCAGCGCCTCCATGAAGGCGCCAAACGCCTCGCCATCGGTGAAATCGGGCAGCGGTTCGCCGCCGATCTCGAGGATCACATCCCCTTCGCGCAGGTCCTGCGCCACCGGCAGCGCGCGCAGCTCGCCCACGGTAAAAGGTTCGGTGACCTTGCCCTGCACCATGTAGATGCCCGTGAACAGCAGGATGGTCAGCGCGAAGTTGAACAGCGGTCCCGCCGCCACCGTGGCCGCCCGCGCCCAGACCGGCGCGCCGTTCATCGTGTGGCGCAGCTCTTCCTTGGACATATGCGACAGCGCGTCCAGGTCGGCACCGCCGCTGGCATTGGCATCGCCCTTGAATTTCACATAGCCGCCAAAGGGAAGCGCGGCGATCTGCCAGCGCGTGCCGCGCTTGTCGTAGCGCGACCAGATCACCGGCCCGAAGCCCAGAGAGAAGACATCCGCCTCGATCCCGGTCCAGCGCCCGACGATGTAATGGCCGTATTCGTGAATGGCCACGATCACCGAAAGCGCGACGACGAAGGCGAGCAGCGTGTAGAGCAGGCCTCCGAATTGCGGGATCAGTTGAGTGATGTCCAAAAGCTCTGCCTCTTGCTATTTTTTCATGATGTCGTCAGCGGTCACACGGGCGAGATGGTCCACATTGTGCACGTTATCAAGAGTGATCCCGGCAGCAATGAGGCCGCTTTGGGCCGAAACACGGTTAAGTGTTTCTTCAACCACCTCCGCCATGCGCTGAAAGCCGATGCGCCGGTCGATGAAGGCATCGAGGGCGCGTTCCTTGGCCGCGTTGAAGACCGCACCGGCCAGCCCGCCCGTCTGCATGACCTCGCGCGCCAGCCGCAGCGCCGGCCAGCGGGTCTCGCAAGCAGCGCGAAAGGTGAATTGCCCCAGCTTCGCGAGATCGAGCCGCGCCACCGGCAGCGTCTTGCGCTCGGGGTAATGCAGGGCAAAGCCGATGGCGTGGCGCATGTCGGGCGGGCCCACATGCGCCATCAGCGCCCCGTCGCGGAACCCCACCAGCGCGTGGATCATGGATTCGGGATGCACAAGCACCTCGATCAGCGCCGGGTCGATGTCGAAAAACTCTTTCGTCTCTATGACTTCCAGAGCCTTGTTGAACATCGACGCGCTGTCGATGGTGATCCTCTGGCCCATGTCCCAATTGGGGTGTTGCGCCGCCTGTTCCGGCGTCGCCTCGGCCAGCTTTTCCAGTGGCCAGTCGCGGAAGGCGCCGCCGCTGGCGGTGATGATCACCCGCTCCACCGCGCCCAGATCCTCGCCGATCAGCGCCTGGAACACCGCCGAATGCTCGCTGTCCACCGGCAGCACCGCGCCGCCATGGGCCCGCGCGGTCTGCATCACCAGCGGTCCGGCACAGACCATGCTTTCCTTGTTGGCCAGCGCCAGCGTCGCGCCCTGCTCCAGCGCCGCGAGCCCCGGCGGCAGCCCCGCCGCGCCCACGATCGCCGACATCACCCAATCCGCCGGACGCCGGGCCGCCTCGATCAGCGCATCCGCACCGGCGGCGGCCTCGACACCGCTGCCGGTCAGCCGCGCGCGCAGCTCCGGCAAAAGCGCCGCGTCGGCGGTCACGGCGATCTCGGCACGCAGCTTGCGCGCATCCTCGGCCAGTTGCGCGACGTTCTTTCCGCCGCTCAGCGCGACCACCCGATAGGCCTCCGGATCGCGGGCGATCAGGTCGATGGTGTTCTGACCGATGGACCCGGTGGCGCCGAAAATCGAGACCCGTCTCATTCCACCCCCGGCGGAAAATCCACGATCTGCCCCGCGATCAGCAGGAACAGCGCCGCGCCCAGCATGCCGTCGAACCGGTCGAGCAGCCCGCCATGGCCCGGCAGCAGCGCCGAGCTGTCCTTGACCCCGGCCCGCCGCTTGATGGCGCTTTCGGCGATATCGCCGATCTGGCTGGCCATGGAGATCGCGATGGAGACCCCCGCGAGCCCCGGCCCCGCATGGGTGGTGCCCGCAAACAGCAGCCCGACGATGGCAGCCCCGATCCAGCCCGCCACGGTGCCCGACCAGGTCTTCTTGGGGCTGACGCGCGGCCAGAGCTTCGGCCCGCCAAGCGCGCGGCCCGCGAAATAGCCCGCCACATCGGTCACCACGACGACGACCACCATCCAGAGCATCCAGGTCAGCCCGAAATCCGACCGCAGCGCCATGATGCCATAGCCCGCCAGCATGATCAGCGCGGTGAAGACCGAATAGGTCACCCCGCCCCGCTCCATCTGGCCGAACCCCGCCATCGAGGGCAGCATCAGAAGCGGTAGCGCCAGCGCCGCCGGCAGGTAGATCGCCGCCAGCGCACAGCTTCCCGCCACCAGCGCCAGCACCTTGGCCGAGCGCTCGCGCGCGGTGTCGAGCATATGGACCAGTTCCCAGACCATCACGCCGCAGCTCAGCGCGATCACCACGCGCCAGACCGCCCCGCCCAGCCAGACCGCCGCCAGACCGACGACGATCAGCCCCGCCGCCGAGATCACGCGCGGGCGCAGGTCCGTCCAGCGGGTCGAGGTCATGCCTTCACGCCCCCGTAACGGCGCTCGCGCGCGCCGTAGGCGCCGACCAGCTTGCCGAATTCCAGCGCGCTGAAATCGGGCCAGAGCGTATCGACGAACTCGTATTCCGCATAGGCCGACTGCCAGAGCAGGAAGTTGGAAATCCGCGCCTCGCCGCTGGTGCGGATCACCAGATCGGGATCGGGCAGCACGCAGGTATCAAGGTATTTCGGCAGCGTTTCCTCATTGACCGAGGCCGGGTCGAGCCGCCCCGCCGCGACATCCTCGGCCAGCCGCTTGGTGGCGCGGGCCACCTCGTCGCGGCCGCCGTAATTGATCGCGATGGTCAGGTTCACGCCGGTACACTCGGCGGTCATCAGCTCGAGCTCGTCCATCAGCGTGACCAGCTTGGTGTCGAGACGGACCCGGTCGCCGATAAAGCGCACCCGGACATTCTCGTCCTTCAGCGCCCGCGCCTCCTTGGTGATATAGCGGCGGAACAGGCTCATGAGCCCCGCCACCTCGGTCTGGGTGCGGCGCCAGTTCTCGGTCGAAAAGGCGAATATCGTCAGGTACTTGACCCCAATATCTGGGCAAGCCTCGACAATCTCGCGGACCCGGCGCGCGCCGGCGTGATGGCCGAACAGCCGTGGCCGGCCGCGGCTTTGCGCCCAGCGGCCGTTGCCATCCATGATGATCGCCACATGGCGCGGACCGGCGCCGTCGCGGATCGGTTTGGGCATACCGGCCCCTCCCTTTACCTCTCTGGCACCGCCGGTCCGGATCAGACCTGCATGATCTCTTCCTGCTTGTGCTCGAGCGCCTCGTCCACCTTCTTGATATAGGTGTCGGTCAGCTCCTGCACTTCGGTCTCCCAGAATTTCTGGTCGTCCTCCGACATGCCGTCGGCCTTGGCCTTCTTGACCTGATCCATACCGTCGCGGCGCACGTTGCGCACCGCCACGCGGGCGTGTTCGGCATATTGCCCCGCCACCTTGGTCAGCTCGCGGCGGCGTTCCTCGTTCAGCTCGGGGATCGGCAGCATGATGATGGTGCCGTTGAGCTGCGGGTTGATCCCCAGCCCAGATTCCCGGATCGCCTTCTCGACCTTGCCGACCAGACCCTTGTCCCAGACATTGATCGTCACCATGCGCGGCTCGGGCACGTTCACGGTGCCCACCTGGTTGATCGGCGTCATCGCGCCATAGGCATCCACCATGACCGGCTCGAGCATGCTGCCCGAGGCGCGGCCGGTGCGAAGCGAGGCGAATTCCGTGCGCAGATTCGACATGGCGCCATCCATGCGGCGCTTGAGATCGTCGGTATCGAGTTCGAAATCGTCTGACATGATGGTCTTGCCCGCTCAGGTGTGTGTCGTTCCGCCCGCTTTCTAAGGCAGGCGTGTCCGGATGTATAGCGCTTTGCCGCCGGCGCCTCCGCCCACGGCAGGCCCGCGTCTTTCATCTTTCTGAAAATACGCGAAAAGACCCGTCCGGCAGGCGCCGGCGCCGGGCCCGTTCAGCCATGCACCGTGGTATAGGTGCCCTGCCCGCCCAGAATGCCCCGGAACCCGCCCGGCTCGTCCAGCGAGAAGACGATGATCGGCAGATGATTGTCGCGCGCCAGCGCGATGGCCGAGGCATCCATCACCTTGAGATGCTTGGTCAGCACATCGTCATAGCTGATCCGGTCGAAGCGCACCGCATCGGCGTGTTTCACCGGATCCTTGTCATAGACCCCATCCACCTTGGTGCCTTTGAAGATCGCCTCGCAGGCCATCTCGTTGGCGCGCAGGGTCGCGGCGGTGTCGGTGGTGAAATAGGGGTTCCCGGTGCCGGCGGCAAAGATGCAGACCCGCTTCTTCTCCAGGTGGCGCACCGCGCGGCGGCGGATATAGGGCTCGGCCACCTCGTCCATGCGAATGGCCGAGATCACCCGGGTGAACACCCCCAGCCCCTCCAGCGCCGACTGCATCGCCAGCGCGTTCATCACCGTGGCCAGCATCCCCATATAGTCGGCGGTGGTCCGCTCCATCCCCTGCGCCGAGCCCGCGAGCCCGCGAAAGATGTTGCCGCCGCCGATCACCATGCAGATCTCGACGCCCATGTCATGGACCGATTTCACCTCCTGCGCGATGCGCTCCACGGTGGGCGGGTGCAGCCCGTATCCCTGGTCGCCCATCAGCGCCTCGCCCGAGATTTTCAGCAGGACGCGTTTGAAGGTGGTCTGCGGGATCTCGGTCATGTTGCACTCCGTCGTCGAGGGGGTCTAGGATCGGCGCCATATGTGGCGGAAAACCGGTTCGGCTGCAATGCCGCAGGAGAGGCACGCTATGGAGGACGCCGTGGCCGACAAACTGACCCGGCTCGCCCCCGATCCGGCGCGCCCGGTGCTGATCGCCGGGCCCACCGCCAGCGGGAAATCGGCGCTGGCGCTGGAGATTGCCGAGCGTCAGGGCGGCGTGATCGTCAATGCCGATGCGATTCAGGTGTTTTCCGACTGGCGCGTGCTCACCGCGCGCCCGTCAGAGGCCGAGGAATCGCGGGCGCCGCACCGGCTTTACGGCCATGTTCCCGGCGATTGTGCCTATTCCGTGGGCGCCTGGCTGCGCGATCTCGCGCCGCTGCTCGCCGGCCCCGACAGGCCGATTATCGTGGGCGGCACCGGGCTCTATTTCTCCGCGCTGACCGAGGGGCTGGCCGAGATTCCCGCCACCCCGCCAGAGATTCGCGCCGCCGCCATGGCGCGGCTCGCCGCCGGCGAGCAGGCCGCCATGGCGGTCGAGCTCGATCCCGAGACCCGCGGCCGCATCGACCTGGCGAACCCCATGCGCGTGCAGCGTGCCTGGGAGGTGTTGCAGGCCACGGGGCGCGGCATCGCCGCCTGGCAGGCGGACACCCCGCCGCCGCTGCTGCCGCTCGCGCAGGCGCAGCCGATCCTCTTCGACGCTCCGAAAGACTGGCTGAACGCCCGAATCGAGCGCCGCTTCCGCCAGATGGTCGCCGCCGGCGCGCTCGAAGAGGCGCGCGCCAACCTGCCGGGCTGGTCCCCCGCCCTGCCCTCCGCCAAGGCCATCGGCGCGGCAGAGCTCATGGCGCATCTGCGCGGCGAGATCGCGCTGGACGAGGCCATCGCCCGGGCGACCGTCCTCACCCGGCAATTCGCCAAGCGCCAGCGCAGCTGGTTCCGCGCCCGGATGAAATCCTGGCCGGTGCTCGCCCCCGCGGAGGCGGGCACATGAGCGCCGGGGACGAGACCGCTGCGACGATCCACGTCGCCTCGCTGGGGCAGTTGCCGGGCTGGCAGTACCGGCTGCTGCACGACCGCGCCGAACACACGCTGATCTGGCTCACCCGGGGCCAGGGCCGGGTGATCGTCGATGGCACGCGCCGGGGCATGGGCCCGCATAATGCGCTCTTCCTGCCGGCGGGCACGCTGTTTTCGCTCGACATCGGGCCGCAATGCCTGGGGCTGGTGATGCACAGCCCCGCCGGTCAGACGGGGATTCTGCCGCAGGATCCGCTGCATCTGCGAATCCGCGAGGGCTTTGCCCAGGCCGAGCTGACCGGCGAACTCGATGCGATGATGCGCGAACAGAGCCAGGGCCGCGCGCTGCTCTCCGAGGCGCTGGAGGCGCATGTGCGGCTGGTGGCGGTCTGGCTGCAACGCCAGGTCGCGGCGGGCCTGCAGGACAAGCCGCGCGACAGCGCGGCGCAGCGGCTGATGCGGCTTTATTCCGGTGCGCTTTGCGCCGGGTTCCGCAGCGACCGCGGCATCGCCGATTACGCGGCGGCGCTTGGCGTGACGGGCACCCATCTCACCCGCACCGCCCGCGCCGCCTGCGGGCGCACAGCCGCCGCCATGCTGGCCGAGCGCAAGCTGCACGAGGCACGGCGCCTGCTGATGCAGCCGGCGCCGCCGGTGAACCGCATCGCCACAGATCTGGGCTTTCACAGCGCCCCCTATTTCACCCGCTTCATCCGCAGCCACACCGGCATGTCGCCGACCGAGATCCGCCGCGGCACGCGACCGCCCGGCACGCGCTCCGCCGCGCATTCCTGAGCGCGCGAGGTGGAAAACCCCTTGCCCGATCGGGGGATGTGGTCTTTCATTGCACCGGGTGGCAGAACCGGCACCGCTCTGTCCAGAACAGGGCGCGGGGCCAGGAAGGATACGGGATGACGCAGACGGGCGATCCGGACCGGATACACCCCGCCGCGCGGCTCTTCGCCCGCGAACTGGCGGCGGGCCAGATGGACCGCCGGGAGTTTCTCACCCGCGCCACGGCGCTGGGTCTCAGCAGCGCCGCCGCCTATTCGTTGGGCGGGCTCGCCCGTCCTGTCCGCGCGGAGGAGGCGCCGCAAGGGGCCGAGGACGCGACGCTGCGCATCCAGATGGAGGTCCGCCCGGTCAGCGATCCGCGCACCGCCGACTGGGCGGAGATCGCCAACTTCACCCGCGGCTGGCTGGAATATCTGGTGGAATACAACCGCGACGGCAGCGTGCGCGGCATGCTGCTGGAGCGCTGGGAGGTCAGCGACGACGCCACGGAATACGTGCTGCATGTCCGTCCCGGAGTTGTGTGGAACAATGGCGATCCCTTCACCGCCGCCGATGTCGCCCGCATGTTCCGCTACTGGTGCGACCGCGATGTCGAGGGCAATTCCATGGCCGGGCGCCTCGCCTCGCTGGTCGACCGCGAGACCGGCCAGCTCCTCGACGGCGCCGTGACCGTCGAGGATCCGCTGACCCTGCGGCTGCATCTGCCCACCCCCGACGTGACCCTCATCGTCGGCCTCTCCGATTACCCCGCCGCGGTGGTCCATGCCAGCCACAGCCCCGAAACCATGCTCACCGCGCCCATCGGCACCGGCCCCTACCTGCCCGAAAGCCATGTCGTCGGCGAACGCGCCGTGCTGGTGCGCAACCGCGCTCATGACTGGTGGGGCGCGCGGACCGACGGCATCGGCGGCGCCACGCTCGGCCGCATCGAATTTCTGGATTACGGCACCGACCCCTCGAGCTGGCTCGCCGCCGCCGAGGTCGGCGATGTCGATATGCTCTACGAGAACATCGGCGATTTCATCGCCGTCGGCGACGCCATCGGCTGGGACCGCTCCGAGGTGGTCACCGGCTCGACGGTGGTGCTGCGGGCGAACCAGACCGCGCTGGTCGAGGGCCGCACCCCCTATGCCGACCGCCGCGTGCGCAAGGCGCTGCAACTCGCTGTGGACAACGCCATCTGCCTCGAGCTCGGCCATGCCGGGCTCGGCACGGTGGCGCAGAACCACCATGTCGCCCCGGTGCATCCCGATTACGCCGATATCGGCCCCGCCGAATACGACCCCGAGGCCGCCGCCGCGCTGATGGCCGAGGCCGGGATGATGGCGTTCGAGCACGATCTGGTTACGCTCGACGACGGTCTGACCATGCGCACCGGCGACGCCGCGGCGGCGCTCATGCGCGACGCGGGGTTCAAGGTCCGGCGCACGGTGCTGCCCGGCTCGCGTTTCTGGACCGACTGGAAGAGCTTTCCGCTCTCCATCACCGAATGGAATCACCGCCCGCTCGGTATTCAGGTGCTGGCGCTCGCCTATCGTTCGGGCGAACCCTGGAACGAGGCCGGCTACGCCAACCCGGCGTTCGATGCGCTGGTGACCGAGGCGCTGGCCATCGCCGACGCCGCCGAACGCCGCAGCGTGATGGCCCGGATCGAAGCCCTGCTGCGCGAGGATGCGGTGATCATCCAGCCCTACTGGCGCTCGCTCTACCGCCATGTCCGGCCTGGGGTGACCGGCGCCGAGATGCATCCCTCTTTCGAGATCCATCTCTACAAGCTGGGCCTTTCCGCCCCCTGATCCGCCCTCGCGGCCGGCCCGCTACTCCTCCAGAAGATCCTCGTAGCGCCGGTCGGTCAGCGTCTTCAGAAACGCCACCAGCGCATCGACCCGCGCATCGTCCAGTGCCGGGCCTTCCGTCAGCTCGGACATGGCGACGGTCCCGGGCACTTCCGGCGGACCAAAGGCCGCGCCGGTCTCGGGGTTGATCTTCCGCGTCTCGTTGCGGGTGTTGTAGCTGTTGTAGAACAGGATCACCGTGCGCAGATCCTCGAAGACCCCATTGTGCATATAGGGCCCGGTCACCGCCACGTTGCGCAGCGTCGGCGTGCGGTAGCGCCCCGCCGTCTCCGGCGCCGCCGCAACCGCGGGATTGGCCTGCAACCCGCCATCCACCGCCGTCACGCCGTTCAAGCCGCGCAGCGCCTCGTTCGCCGGCACCCCGAGATTGTAATAGCGGTAATCCGAAAAGGTCTCTTCGGGGTCGATGGCGCTGCGCTGAAGCTGATGGCACAGGTTGCAGTTGGTGAATTGCTGCGAGAAGAACAACAGCCGGCCCAGCTCTTCCTGCTGCGTAAGCTCGGCCTCGCCGCGCAGGAAACGGTCGTATTTCGAATCGAAGGGCGCGAAGTCCGGCTGCCGCTCATAGGCGGCCAGGGCCCGGGTCATCGCATCGTAAGCCGCCTCCGTATCCTCCAGAACCCCCGCGCCGAACAGCGCCGGAAACGCCTCGGTATAGGCCGGATCCTCGCGCAGCCGCGCGACGATCGCCGCCTTGTCCGGCATCCCCATCTCGATCGGATTGAGCGGCGGCTGGCCGGCCTGCTCTTCAAGCGTGGCGGCGCGCCCGTCATGGAACAGCCCGCCGATCCACTGCCCGTCCTTGTCCTGCCCGAAGGCCGGCGCATAGGCCGCATAGGTCACGGTGGGCGCGTTGCGGTCGCCAAGAGAGTGGCCGTCATCGCCGGGAGAGGCCGCCCCGCGCGGATCTGCGAACCCGTAGGCCGGATCGTGGCAGCTCGCGCAGCTCTGGGTGCGGTTCATCGACAGGTTGGTGTCGAAGAACAGCGCCTCGCCAAGCGCCTCCAGGCTCTGCGACGGATCGGCGGGCGTCGAGCGCAGCGCGGTCGCCCCCAGCCCCGCGGCAAGCGCGGCGACAACGGCAAGGCTGAGGATCGGAGCGGATTTCATGCGGCTGCCTCCTGTAGCTGCACGGAGAATGCACGCGGTCCTACGCCGCTCCTTGACCTGCGTCAAATTCCCGAGCGTTTTTATCGGACTTCATCACGAAGATGTGCGCCCCCGGGGCGGACCCGGCGGCGGGGGTGTTAGCTGCCCCAGATCTTCTTCACGTAGTTGCGGGTTTCGCGATAAGGCGGCACGCCGCCATGTTTCTCGACCGCGCCGGGCCCGGCGTTATAGGCCGCCAGCGCCAGCCGCCAGGAGCCGAACTTGACGTATTGCGCCTTGAGATACCGCGCCCCGCCCTCGAGATTCTGCGCCGGATCGTGCGGATCGACCCCCAGCGACTTGGCGGTAAAGGGCATGAGCTGCGCCAGCCCGATGGCGCCCTTGTGCGACTTGGCCGAGGCGTTGAAACCCGATTCCTGCTGCACCAGCCGCAGGAACAGATCCTCGGGCACGCCGTGGCGCCGCGCCGCGGTGCGGGCCATGTCGGTATAGGGGCCCTTGTAGCGCCCGCGATAGACCGGCGTATTGCCCTCGTCGCCGCCCATGGGGCCCCATTTCGTCGGGGTGACCACCTTCGGAGGCTGCAAGCGCACCGAGTTGCGGTATTGCTCGGCCGCGCGCGTGTCGAGCACATTGGTCTGCTTGCGGAACAGCTTGACCCGGTTTTTGGTGGAAAGCGTTTCGGCCTGAACGGCGGTGACGGAAAGCGCGGCGCAAAGCAGCGTCGCAAACGCATGACGTGGCAGAACTCGCATCGGCACCCGTATCCTGTCCCTTCTTCCTTTCGCGGGACTATACAGATCGCGCAGGAATTCGCCAGCCTCGAACCCAAGCGCACGCAATCCGCCGCTTACCCGCCATTAACCAGGTTTCGGGCAGGATGCGGTGGCGCTGCGGCGCGGGGCTGTGTAAGGCTCCTTGAAACCCGCCGGAGCGGGAAGAATCGGAACCAGAACGAAACAGCGAGGACGATATGGCCGGCTCTGTGAACAAGGTGATCCTGGTGGGCAATCTGGGCGCGGACCCGGAGGTGCGCTCCTTCCAGAACGGCGGCAAGGTCTGCAACCTGCGCATTGCCACGTCGGAAAACTGGAAAGACCGCAACACCGGCGAACGGCGCGAGCGCACCGAATGGCATTCGGTGGCGATCTTCTCGGAACCGCTGGCACGCATCGCCGAGCAATATCTGCGCAAGGGCTCCAAGGTTTATATCGAGGGCCAGCTCGAAACCCGCAAATGGCAGGACCAGTCCGGCCAGGACCGCTACAGCACCGAGGTCGTACTGCGCCCCTATCGCGGCGAGCTGACGCTGCTCGACAGCCGCAGCGGCGGCGGTGGCGGCGGCGGTGATTTCGGCGGCTCAGGCGGCGGCTACGGCGGTGGTGGCGGCGGCGGCGGATATGGCGGCGGTCGCGACGATTATTCCGGCGGCGGCGGCTCCGGCCCCTCGCGGGCGCCCTCGCGCGATCTCGACGACGAAATCCCGTTCTGAGCCGATCCGCAACTTGGCAGACATCCCGGCCCGGCGTTCCTTATCGGAGCGCCGGGTGTTTTTTGTCCGCCTGACGCCGCGGCCTGCGCAGGCGGGGGCAGAATGCCCCACTAAAAAGACAACATCGTCAGATCGTTATATCCGAAATCTGAAGCGCCACCTTCACGGCGGAACGGCTCAGAGCGGCCCGTCTTCCAGCACGCCATCCGCCGACATCTGGGCATAGAGCAGCCCTTCGCGCAGCCCGCGGTCGGCCACCGAGAGCCGGTCGGTGGGCCAGAGCCGCAAAAGCGCCTGAAGGATCGCCGCGCCGGACATGATCAGCGCCTGCCGGTCCTGGCCGATGCGCGGATCGCGCCGCCGCCCCGCCGGGCCCATATCGAGATAGCGCTGGATCACCGCCTCGATCTGGTCCGAAGACATGCGCAGCCCGTCCACCTTGGTCCGGTCGTAGCGCCGCAGCCCCAGATGCGAGGCCGCCACCGTCGTCACCGTGCCGCTGGTGCCGACGATCTGGAACCCCTCGCGCGCCTGCACATCCTTGTAAGGCGCGAATTCCGAAAGGTTTTCCTCGAAATACCAGCTCATCAGCGCATAGCGGGCGGCATCGTCCTCGACATCCGAGAACTGGTCGCGCAGCGTCGCCACCCCCAGCGGGACCGAGATCCAGTCCACCACCTTGGCCGCCGGAAACGGGCTTTCGGGCGGGTGGAACCCCGCGTGCAGCCGCATGATCGCCGCCGGACGGTCGCGCCGCGGCACGCTCGACAGGTCGATCCACACCAGTTCGGTCGAGCCGCCGCCGATGTCCACCACCAGCAATTGCTCGGTCTTGGTCGAGACCAGCGGCGCGCAGGAGATCACCGCCAGACGCGCCTCCTCCTCGGGCTGGATGATCTCGAGCTGCAACCCGGTCTCGCGCCGGACCTGACGGATGAACTCGCGCGCATTCTGGGCACGGCGGCAGGCCTCGGTGGCAACCAGCCGCATATGCACCACCTTATGGCGCTTGATCTTCTGCTGACAGACCCGCAGCGCACCGATGGTGCGCGTCATCGAGGCACGAGAAAGCCGCCCGGTCCGCTCGAGTCCCTGACCGAGCTGGACGGATTTCGAAAACGAATCCACCACATGAAACTGGCTGCCCTTGGGTTGGGCAATCAACATGCGGCAACTGTTGGTACCCAGATCCAGCGCCGCATAAAGCGCGTTGGGATCGGGCGGTTGCGGCGCGGGGCTCTCGACCGGTCTCGGGAAAGCGCCCGCACCTTTGGGACGCCTTGGCGCCATTTTTGTGCGCCTTTCCGAATTTCAAGTTACCTCTAGGATACGCGCCGCCGTGGCACCGCGCAAGAGACATGCAGGCCCGTTTCAAAGGGATTTTCGAAGAACGCCGAAAGATAGTCGTATTCCCCGGCAAGATAGTCGCGCAGCGCTCCGACGGTCGCGGGTGCCAGCGTCGCAAGGTCGAGCCTCTCGTCGCTGGAATTCTCGCGCGCGATATGCACCTCCTGCCCGGTGCGCCGCGCCAGATCCTCGCCGAATTGCGGCAGTTCGGCGGTGCGGTAGATCCGGTCGTAGCGGCGCAGGTCGGGCCCGAGAAAGAGCCAGGCGGGCAGGATGTGATGTTTGATCGCCGACGATGCCTCGAGATAGGCGCGCAGGTTCTGGAAGAAGAAATCCGGATCGGGATCCATCGGCAGATCGACCCGCCCGCGCAGGATCTTGCGGCAATTGTGCAGATCGCGGAACGCCACCACCCGGTTGGTATAGACCGACAGCAGCCGCTTGAGCGGATCGCGCACCACGCAGAAGCGCCAGTACGCCTCGTATTGCTCCCAGCGATGCGGGCGAAAGCGCTTGGTGGGATAAAGCGCGTGCCAGGTCATCACGTCGCGCTCGGCCTCCGGCGGCAGCTCTGCCGTGGGATCGACCTGTGCCAGCGCCGCCTTTACGGTCGAGCAGCCCGCCTTGGGCAGCGCCATATAGGCGATCTTATGCGCGTCGATCGCGATAACCATGAAGCGGCCCGGCCCTCTTGCTCTCTCGTGTGGCGATGCCCGAACCTACCATAGCCGCCCGACGTGGCACAATCGCAAGCAAGCGCCGGCGGCGAGGTCGCTCCTTGCGCCGCTTGTGTCGAAATCCGACCCTGCGGCATCGGACGGGACGGCTAAACAGGGTCTACCGGATCAGGGGAATCGTCCAAATGCCCGAGGTCACCATCGTTTACTGGCGCGACATCCCGGCGCAGGTCATCGTCGGACGCGGCCGGCGCGGCGCCAAGGCGGCGCTGCCCGAACGCTTCGAGCAGGCCATCGACCGCGCGGCGATGAAGGTGGGCGCGTCGGATAGCAACGCCTATCTCGCCGAATGGCGCAGGGCCGATCCCTACCCGGCGGAGGGCGATCCGCAGACCGTGGCCGAGACCGAGGCCGCGCGGATCGACCGCGAGTACGATCAGACGCGCCTGATGGCGCTGATCGCCAATGACGGCCGGGCATGATGCCCCGATGAGCATGAGGAACCGCTGGATGGCCCTTCTGAACTTTCGCAAACCGAAGCCCGTGCCCCCCACCGCCGCGCTGGAGCGCTTCCTTGCCGGCTATTCCATCGAGGTGATGCCCCGCACCGCCGCCAAGATCGAGGATTTCCGCGCGCTGCTGCCCGAGGGCACCCGCGTCTACATCGCCCATATCGACGGCACGCCCATCGACGACATGGTCGCCACTGCCCGCCGTCTGGCCCGCGACGGGTTCGAGGTGATGCCGCATTTCCCCGCCCGCATCATCGCCGACGCGGCGACGCTCGGCGACTGGATCGCGCGCTATCAGGGCGAAGCCGGTGTGCGCCAGGGGCTGATCCTCGCCGGCGGCGTGGCCGAACCGGCGGGCGCCTTCGACTCCTCGATGCAGCTTCTCGAGACCGGGCTCTTCGACAAGGCGGGCTTTGCCCGGCTGCATGTGGCCGGCCATCCCGAGGGCAACCGCGACATCGACCCCGAGGGCGGCGAGCGGGCGGTGATGGAGGCGGCGCGCTGGAAGCAGGCGTTCTCGGAACGGACCGACGCGCAGATGGCGCTGGTCACCCAATTCGCCTTCGAGGCCGCGCCGATCCTCGCCTGGGGCACCCGGCTGCGGGAAGCCGGGGTCGCGCTGCCCATCCATATCGGCCTTGCCGGCCCGGCCAAGCTACAGACGCTGATCAAATACGCGGTCTCCTGTGGGGTCGGCCCCTCGCTCAAGGTGTTGCAGAAACGCGCCCGCGACGTAAGCAAGCTGCTGCTGCCCTACGAACCCACCGAGCTGGCGCAGGACCTGGCCGCGCGCAAGGCCGCCGACCCGGCGTTTCCCATCGAACAAGCGCATCTGTTCCCGCTGGGTGGGCTGCGGAGCTGTGCCGACTGGGCCGCCAGCCATGGCGGAACCGCGGCCCGTCCCGCCGCGCGCGCGGTCTGAGCCGCGCCGGACGGAACGGGCAGATGGCCAAGGCGCTTCTCTTCGATCTCGACGGCACGCTGCTGGTCTCCGATCCGCTGCATTACGCGGTGTTCGAAGAGCTGTTCGCCGAGCGCGGCAAGGCGCTCACGCCCGCGATCTACGACCGGCACATCCACGGCCACCACAATCTCGACAGCTTCCCCCTGCTCTTCCCCGGCGAGGATCCGCAGGCGCTGTCCGAGGAGAAGGAGGCGCGGTTCCGCGCGCGGCTTGTCTCAGGCACCCCGCCGATGCCCGGCGCCGAAGCGCTGCTCGACCGCGCCGGGCAGGCCGGCTGGCGCTGCGCCGTGGTGACCAACGCGCCGCGCGCCAATGCCGAACACATGCTGGCGGCCATCGGGCTGCGCGACCGGTTCGAGAGCGTGATCATCGGCGACGAATGCCCCCGGCCCAAGCCGAACCCAGCGCCCTATCTCGCCGCCATGGCGCAGCTCGACGCCCGGCCCGGCGACTGCCTCGCCTTCGAGGACAGCCAGAGCGGCATGCGCGCGGCGGCGCGCTCGGGCGCCTTCGGGATCGGCGTCTGTTCCGGCCTCGCCCCCGACCGGCTGCGCGAGGCCGGCGCCAGGGCCACGATCAAGGATTTCACGGATGACGCGCTGCCGGCGCTGCTGGCGCGCCTTGAGGGAGGGAGCCCCCAATGACCAGGACCGTACTCGAGTCGAAAAGCAAGACCGTCACCATCGGCTTTGACGAGCCGTTCTGCGTGATCGGCGAGCGCATCAACCCCACCGGCCGCAAGAAGCTGGCGGCGGAGCTGGAGGCGGGCGATTTCTCGACCGTCGAGAAAGACGCGCTGGCCCAGGTCGCCGCCGGGGCGGCTGTGCTCGATATCAACGCGGGCGTGGTCTATAACTCCAACCCCAACCCCAACGAGACCGAACCGCCGCTGATGCGCAAGGTGGTGGAGCTGGTGCAGGGGCTGGTGGATGTGCCGCTCTGCATCGACAGCTCGGTGCCCGGCGCGCTGGAAGCGGGGCTGGCGGCGGCCGAGGGGCGCCCGCTGCTGAACTCGGTCACCGGCGAGGAAGAGCGGCTGGATCTGGTGCTGCCGCTGGTCAAGAAATACAACGTGCCGGTGGTGGCGATCTCGAACGACGACACCGGCATTTCCGAGGACCCGGACGTGCGCTTTGCGGTGGCGAAGAAGATCGTCGAGCGCGCCGCCGATTTCGGCATTCCCGCCCATGACATCGTGGTCGACCCGCTGGTGATGCCCATCGGCGCCATGGCCACCGCCGGTCAGCAGGTCTTTGCCCTCGTCCGCCGCCTGCGCGACGAGCTGGGGGTGAACACCACCTGCGGCGCCTCCAACATCTCTTTCGGCCTGCCCAACCGGCACGGGGTCAACAATGCCTTTCTGCCGATGGCGATCGGCGCCGGCATGACCTCGGCGATCATGAACCCGGTCGCCCTGCCCGTCGCCCAAAGCAAGATCGCCGCCAAGAAGGCCGAACTGGAGGCCGCCGGCGTGATCCTGCCCGCCGAGATGGAGGACGAGACTTTTGTCACCCTGTTCGGCATGGGCTCCACCCGGTCGAAGCCGGGCTCCGAGATGGCCGCGATCCGCGCCGCCAACCTGCTGGTGAACCAGGACCCGCATGGCGGCGCCTGGATCGCCTTCAACGCGGCGCTCGAGGCCGGCGGCGACGGGACGGCCCGGGGCGGACGGCGCGGCGGCGGACGGCGGCGACGGGGCTGAGCCCCGGGCGCCGTCAGAAAACCGGCGGAGGAGGCCCGATCTTTGCGTTTTCTTATGAAAACCACATATAGGAGCGAAGGGCATGGCACCGGCGCCGCGCGGCTCCGGCCCCGCACGCTTTCGACCGCCACGTTCAGAACCACCACGTTCAAGACCGCCAGATACAAGACCGGAACCGATCAAAGGCAGACCCGATGACCGACGCGCTGACCGAATTGCTCTCCACCCGCGACTGGCTGATGGCCGATGGCGCAACGGGCACGAATCTCTTCAATATGGGGCTCGCCTCGGGCGACGCGCCGGAGTTCTGGAACGAGACGCATCCGGACCGCATCCGCAAGCTCTACCGCGACGCGGTGGAGGCCGGATCGGACCTGTTCCTGACCAACAGCTTCGGCGCCAACGCCGCCCGGCTGAAGCTGCACGACGCCGCCGGTCGCGCCCGCGACCTGTCGCGCATCGCCGCCGAGCTGGGCCGCGAGGTGGCGGACGCCGCGGGGCGCAAGGTGGTGGTCGCGGGCTCGGTCGGCCCGACCGGCGAGATCATGGGCGCCGCCGGCACGCTCGGCCACGCCGAGGCCGTGGAGATCTTCGAGGAGACCGCCGCCGGGCTCAAGGAAGGCGGCGCCGATGTGCTCTGGGTCGAGACGATCTCGGCCCCGGAAGAGTTCCACGCCGCCGCCGAGGCCTTTGCCAATCAGAACATGCCCTGGTGCGGCACCATGAGCTTCGACACCGCCGGGCGGACCATGATGGGGCTGACCTCGGAGGGGTTCGTGAAGCTGGTGGAGGCGCTGCCCAACCCGCCCATCGCCTTCGGCGCGAATTGCGGCGTGGGGGCCTCGGACCTGATGCGCACGGTGCTGAGCTTTGCCGCCACCGGCACCGAGAGGCCGATCATCGCGAAGGGCAACGCCGGGATCCCGCGCTATGAGGACGGGCATATCCATTACAACGGCACCCCCGAGCTGATGGCGGACTACGCGGTGCTGGCGCGCGATGCCGGCGCCCGGATCATCGGCGGTTGCTGCGGCACGATGCCCGAACATCTACGCGCCATGCGGGCGGCGCTGGAGACGCGGCCCAAGGGCCCGCGCCCGACGCTGGAGACCGTTGCGCAGGCGCTTGGCGGGTTCAGTTCGGAGAGCGATGGCACCGGCGACAGCGGCAGCGCGCCGCGGCGCGAGCGCCGCGGGCGGCGCCGGGGATGAGGCGCGAAAGGCGGGTGACGGAAAATTAACCCGCTTCGGCGAGGCTGCGGCCATGAGACAGGCCCCGATCCCCATCAGCCCCGAACGCTGGCTGCGCCATCTGTTTTCCTCGCGTGCCGCAGCCGAGGGCGGCGTCGTCCGGCGCAAGCCCCGTGACATCGACCGCATCGTCGGACAGGAGCGGTTTCTGGCGGAGCTCGACCGGCGCGGCTTTCGGGCGGTGGAGAATGCCGGGCAGACCGTGATCTTCTGCAACCGCGATCCGCTGCGTGTGCTGCGATGAGGCTGGCGGGCAAATTCCTTCAAAGGAATTTGCAACTCTCTTCCAAGAGAGTTGCCGCACCGACCTCAGAACAGATCGAGCTGGTCCCCGGCCCGCGCCGGCGCCCGGAACAGATCGCAGCGCAGGGGCGGCAGCTCGGCGTCCAGCCCCAGCCGCCGCACCGCCTTGCGAAACCGCTGCGCGATGAGCCCGGCATACTGCCCTTCGCCGCGCATCCGCCGGTGCCACTCCGCGCTGTACTCCCGCCCGCCATGCATCTCGCGCAGCCGCGCCATCACCCGCGCCGCGCGGTCGGGATACTGCTCCGCCAGCCACGCCTGCCACAGCGGCGAGACCTCCAGCGGCAGCCGCAGCATGATCCAGCTTGCCGCCACCGCCCCGGCCTCGGCCCCCGCCTCGAGAATGCGCTCCAGCTCCGGATCGGTGAGCGCCGGCACGATGGGCGAGACCATGATGCGCACCGGAATGCCCGCCGCGCTCAGCCGGCGGATCGCCGCCAGCCGCCGCCGCGGCGACGGCACCCGCGGCTCCATGCGCCGCGCCAGATCCGCGTCCAGCGTGGTGACCGAGATCCCCACCCGCACCAGCCCCTGCGCCGCCATCTCGCCCAGAATGTCGATGTCGCGCTCCACCAGTGTGCCCTTGGTCACGATGCCCAGCGGATGGCGGAACGCGCGCAGCACCTCGAGGCAGCCGCGCATGATCCCGCGATCGCGTTCGATCGGCTGATAGGGGTCGGTGTTGGTGCCGATGGCCAGCGGCGCGGCCACATAGCGCCGGGCGCGCAATTCCCGGTCGAGCACATGCGGCGCCTCGGGCCGCGCCACCAGCCGGGTCTCGAAATCGAGCCCCGGCGACAGGCCCAGATAGGCATGGGTCGGCCGCGCGAAACAGTAGATGCAGCCATGCTCGCAGCCGCGATAGGGGTTGATCGTCCGGTCGAAGGGCAGATCCGGCGAGCGCACATAGGTGATCAGGCGGCGCGGCAGCTCGTCCCGCACCTCGGTGCGCAGCACCGGCAACGCTTCGGGAATGTCCCATCCGTCATCGGCCCGCTCGTAGCGCAGCCGCTCGAACCGGCCGCTTTCACGGCTGGCGGCGCCACGGCCACAGCGCTGCTCTTTCGGCACGGAAGACCCCAGATCACTCATGCCAAAAAATTAGAACATAAAGCGAACATTAACAAGGCACCCCGACCGCAGGTCGCAGCCGGCGCGGCGCAGGTCGCAAATATCCAAGCACCCCCGCCCCGAAAGCCGCAGGAAAAGACAGACCGCCCCGTGGCACGCCACGTCAGACCGGAGGGAGACCCGCATGTCCGACGACGAAGACGACCTCATCCTCAGCGAGCTCAATGACGAAGAGCTGGTCGAACAGATGTTCGACGACCTCTATGACGGCATGAAGGACGAGATCGAGGAGGGGGTGACCATCCTGCTCGAGCGCGGCTGGGCGCCGTACCGCGTGCTCACCGAGGCGCTGGTCGGCGGTATGACCATCGTCGGCCACGATTTCCGCGACGGCATCCTCTTCGTGCCCGAGGTGCTGCTGGCGGCCAACGCGATGAAGGGCGGCATGGCGATCCTCAAGCCGCTGCTGGCCGAAACCGGCGCGCCGACCATAGGCAAGATGGTGATCGGCACGGTCAAGGGCGACATCCACGACATCGGCAAGAACCTCGTCGCGATGATGATGGAGGGTGCCGGGTTCGAGGTGATCGACCTCGGCATCAACAATCCGGTGGAAAGCTATCTCGAGGCCGCCGCCGCCGAAAAGCCGGACATCATCGGCATGTCGGCGCTGCTGACCACCACCATGCCCTATATGAAGGTGGTCATCGACGCGATGATCGAACAGGGCATCCGCGAGGACTACCTCGTGCTCGTGGGGGGCGCGCCGCTCAACGAGGAATTCGGCAAGGCGATCGGCGCCGACGCCTATTGCCGCGACGCCGCCGTGGCGGTGGAAACCGCCAAGACGCTGATCGCGCGCCGGCACAACCAGCGCGCCGCGGGCTGACCCTTGGCGGCGCTCCCGCGCTGCCCGATCCCGACCGGCGGCCGCCCCGGCCTCCGGTCGGGATTTGTTTCCATTTTCCTGAAAATGACCGCGTTTCGCCCCGCGCTTTCACCCGAAATCGGCGGAATTCACCGTCTGGCAGGGATTTGGCTTTATTCTCAAACGCCAAGCCCCTATCCTTTCCCCTGCAAAGGAGTCGATCATGCCGGTGACACATTTCGTGACCCTGATCATCGCGGTTCTGGCACTTGCGGGGCTGACGATCTGGGCGTTTCTGTCCTGGGGCGCGGGAACGGTGATCCCGCTGCTGCTGGCGCTGGCGCTTCTGGCCCGCTGGGCCATGGCCCCGGTCGCCACGGATGACGGGCACGCCTGACGACGCCACGCTGACCCGGCGTGGGCTCGCGGCCGAGGGAACGGGCCGCATCCTGCTGATCGCCTGCGGGGCGCTCGCCCGGGAAATCCTCGATCTCAAAGCGCGCCACGGCTGGGACCATCTCGATCTCACCTGCCTGCCCGCGATCCTGCACAACCACCCCGACCGTATCACCGACGCCGTGCGCAAGGCGGTCGACAACCATCGCGCGCGCTATGCGCGGATCTGCGCGGTTTATGCCGATTGCGGCACCGGCGGTCTGTTGCAGGCCGCCTGCCGGGAGCTCGGGGTCGAGATGGTGGCCGGCCCGCATTGCTATGCGTTTTACGAGGGGCTCGACCGTTTCGCCGCGCGCGACGAACCGGCGAGCTTTTATCTCACCGATTTCCTGGTGCGCCAGTTCGACGCCTTCGTATGGAAACCGCTGGGGCTCGACCGGCATCCGGAGCTGCGCGAGATGTATTTCGGCAATTACGAGGCGCTGGTCTATCAGGCGCAGACCGACGATCCGACGCTGACCGCGCTGGCGCAATCCCACGCCGCCCGGCTCGGGCTGCGCTTCGAGCGGCGCGTGACCGGCTATGGCGATCTGGAAACCACGATGGCGGACTGGGCGGCGCGGCCCTGACGGGCCGGCGCGGCGGCGTCACCGGTCGTCGAGGCTTTCGCGCAGGATGACCGAGACCGGCACCAGCGCCACGCTGTTCGCCCGGTCCTGGAGCCCCCAGAGCAGCAGTGCCGAGACCGTGTCGGCGCGCAGCCGGCCCAGCATCACCACCGCGCCCTCCTGCCGCGCCTTGAACGCGGCCTGATCGAGAAACCGCCGCATGACGCGCGGGTCCTGCCCCTCGCCATCGAAATCGCGGAACACGGTGGCCGAGGGCACGCCGTCGCGCAGCGCCAGCGCCTGCCCGGTGTTCAGCCCCTTGGGCAGCATCACCAGCCCGTGGCCCGAGGCCAGCAGGAACTGCGCCGCCTGGTCCGAGATCGCGCGCGCGCCCTGAAGCCCCTGCCCGGGATCTTCCAGCACCCCGATGGCCTCGGGCACCGCGCCGAGCGCGCCTTCCAGCGCCACCTCCACATCGGTGGCCTGCGCGGCCTCGGGAACGCCCGCCATGGCCAGCACCTCGAAGCCCCGCGCCCGGTAAGCGGCGGCGGTGGCCGCGGCATCCGGGTGCGAGGATGCGATGGCAAAGCTCACCGGAAAGGGAAATTCGCCGACCGTATCGGGGCCGAGCGGGCCCGCCCCATCGTCGATCAGCACGATCGCCATGCGCGGCTCGCCCTCGGGCACCGCGGCATCGGCGGCGAAGCGCACCAGCGGCGCGCTTTCCTGCGCGCCGTCGGTCGCGGGCGTCTCCGGCGCGCCGATGCTGGGCAGGCGCCCGGTGGGCACTGCATCGTCACGGTCGAGCAGCGAGCCCGCGGGATTGCCGAGCCCCGGACGCACAAGCGGCGCCGGCGCTTCGGGCGCGGCCTGCGGCAGCACCGCGACCTCGGCCGGGGCCGTCTCCTCTTCAGCGGGGGCTTCGGCAGCCTCCGCCTCGGCGGGCGTCTCGAAGGGTTTGGGCAGCGGCGGGTTGGCCGCCTCCGTCGGCAGGGACGGCACCGCCTCGGCCTCGGGCGCCTCCGGCACGGCGGCCAGGGCCTCGTTGCGCGGCGGGCTCTCCACCGCAACCGCTCCGCCCTCGGGCGCGTCCACGCCGGGCGTCTCGGGCGCCACCGGGGTTTCAAGTTCGGTGGTCGTCTGAGGCGCGGTTTCGTCGATCTCCGGCATCTCCGGTTCGGCGGCGACCTCCTCAGGTTCGGCGGTGGCCCCTTCGGACTCGGACGCCTCCGCCGCCGGTTCCGGCGCGGCCTCAGCGCGCTCCGGAACCGGCGCCTCCGATACGCTTTCCGGCGCGGCGGGCGCCTCGGCCACCGACTCGGGCGCCGGCGCGGCCTCGGCCTGCGCCTCCGCCGGGGGCGTGGCGGGCGTCGGCGTCAGAGGCGCCTGCGGCGGCCCCATCGCCACCGAAAGCGCACCGGCGCCCAGCCCCGAGACCACGACGCCCCAGATCGCACCTGCCAGAAACCCTCGCGACATCGCCTCTGCCCTTCTTTGCCCGATGGCCCTTCTTCGCGGGCCTTTGCCGCGGCGCATGCCCTTGACGCTGCACCGCCTCCGGGCGCATGTATACCCCGGACACCACCCTGCCTTCCAGCCCGAGAATGCCTCATGCTTCTGCTCATCGACAACTATGACAGCTTTACCTACAACCTCGTTCATTACGTGGGCGAGCTGGGTGTCGAGGCACAGGTCTGGCGCAACGACGCGCTGAACGTGCAGGAGGCGATGGCGATGAAGCCCGCGGGCATCCTGCTGTCGCCCGGCCCCTGCGATCCGGATCAGGCGGGGATCTGCCTGGCGCTGACCCAGGCCGCCGCCGAGACCGGCACGCCGCTCTTCGGCGTCTGCCTCGGCCACCAGACCATCGGTCAGGCCTTCGGCGGCAAGGTCATGCAGCATTCCGAGATCGTGCATGGCAAGATGGGCACCGTGCATCACGACGCCACCGGCGTTTTCGCGGGCCTGCCCTCGCCCTTCGAGGCGACGCGCTATCACTCGCTCGTGGTCGACCGTGATACCCTGCCCGACGCGCTGGTGGTCAACGCCTGGCTCGAGGACGGCACGATCATGGGGCTGCGGCACCGCGACCTGCCGATCCACGGCGTGCAGTTCCACCCCGAGAGCATCGCCTCGGAGCATGGCCATGCGCTGATCAAGAACTTCCTGGATACGATGAAAGTCCCCGCATGAGCGACCGCCTGAAGCCGTTGATCGGCACCGCCGCCACCCGTCCGCTGACGCAGGAAGAGGCGGAGACGGCCTTTGAAGTGCTGTTCGAGGGCGAGGCGACGCCCGCGCAGATGGGCGGTCTTCTGATGGCGCTGCGCACGCGGGGCGAGACGGTGGACGAATACGCCGCCGCCGCCGGCGTGATGCGCGCCAAATGCAACCCGGTGGTGGCGCCCGCAGGCGCCATGGACATCGTCGGCACCGGTGGCGACGGCAAGGGCACGCTGAACATCTCGACCGCGACGGCCTTTGTGGTGGCCGGCGCGGGTGTGGTGGTGGCCAAGCACGGCAACCGCAACCTGTCGTCGAAATCGGGCTCGGCCGACGCGCTGTCGCAGATGGGGGTCGAGGTCATGCTGCCCGCCGCCGCCATCGCGCCCATTCTCGAAAAGGTCGGCATCTGCTTCATGATGGCGCCCATGCACCACCCGGCAATGAAACATGTGATGCCCGTGCGCATGGAGCTGGGCACCCGAACGATCTTCAACATCCTCGGGCCGCTCACCAACCCGGCGGGCGTCAAGCGCCAGCTCACCGGCGCGTTTTCCCGCGACCTGATCCGGCCCATGGCCGAAACGCTGGGCAAGCTCGGCTCGGAACGCGCCTGGCTGGTACATGGCTCGGACGGCACCGACGAGCTGGCGATTTCGGGCGTGAGCTGGGTGGCGGCGCTGGAAGAGGACGGCACCGTGCGCGAGGTCGAGCTGCACCCCGAGGACGCGGGCCTGCCCGAACACCCGTTCGACGAGATCGTCGGCGGCACGCCTGCCGAGAATGCCGAGGCGTTCCGCGCGCTGCTCGACGGCGCCCAGACCGCCTATCGCGACGCGGTGCTGCTGAATTCCGCGGCCGCGCTTGTGGTCGCGGGCAAGGCGGGCGATCTGCGCGAGGGCGTGGCCCTGGCGCGCGAGAGCATCGACAGCGGCGCGGCGCGTGCCAAGGTCTCGGCGCTGGCCGAGGCCACGCAAAAGGCCACATGATCGCGCCCGCAGGCTGGGCGCATCTGCCCTTCTTCGCCAGCGACCTGCCCCGGATCGAGGCTGCGCTCGGCGCCGAGCCCCGCGACATCCTGCCCCCGGCGCCGCAGATCTTCGCGGCGCTCGATGCCTGTCCGCCCGAGACGGTGCGCGTGGTCATCCTCGGGCAAGATCCGTATCCGACCCCCGGCCACGCCCACGGGCTGGCCTTTTCGGTCGAACCGGATGTCCGGCCCCTGCCCCGGTCTCTGACCAATATCTACAAGGAATTGCAGGAAGAATTCGGCGCGGCCCCGCCCGATGGCGACCTGCGGTTCTGGGCCGCGCAGGGCGTTCTGCTGCTCAACACCGCGCTCACGGTGCCCAGTGGCCAGGCTGGTGGCCATGCCCGGCTCGGCTGGTCGACACTGACCGCGCAGGTCCTCGACGCCCTGTCGGACCGGCCCCGCGCCTTCATCCTCTGGGGCAATCACGCGCAGGGCTTTGCGCAGCATATCCGGGGCGACGGCCACCTCATCCTGCGCTCCGCGCACCCCTCGCCGCTCTCGGCGCGGCGCGGCTTTTTCGGGTCGCGCCCCTTTTCCCGCGTCAACGAGTGGCTTATTGCAAAGGGCGACACGCCCATCAACTGGACGACGCCGGAGGCCCGCCCATGACCCAGACGATCCTCGACAAGATCAAAGCCTACAAGCTCGAGGAGGTGGCCGCCGACAAGGCCGCGAAACCTCTGTCCGAGGTCGAGGCCGAGGCGCGCGCCGCCTCGCCCGTGCGCCCCTTCGCCAAGGCGCTGCGCCAGGCGGCGGAAACCGGCTATGGGCTGATCGCCGAGGTCAAGAAGGCCTCTCCCTCCAAGGGCTTGATCCGAGAAGATTTTCACCCTGCCACATTGGCGGCGGCCTATGAACGGGGGGGCGCCACCTGCCTCTCCGTGCTGACCGATACCCCGTCCTTCCAGGGCGCGAAATCCTTTCTGACCGAGGCCCGCGCCGCCACCGCGCTGCCCGCCTTGCGCAAGGATTTCATCTACGATCCCTATCAGATCGCCGAGGCCCGCAGCCTGGGCGCCGATTGTATCCTGATCATCATGGCCAGCGTTTCGGACGCGCTGGCCGCCGAGCTGGAAGAGGCCGCCTTCGGCTGGGGCATGGATGCGCTGATCGAAGTGCACGACCGGGCCGAACTCGACCGCGCGCTGCTTCTGAAGTCTGAACTAATCGGCGTAAACAATCGCAATCTCAAGACCTTCGAGACCACACTTGATACAACGCGCGAGCTGTCGGCCCATGTGCCCGCCGAACGGTTCCTGATCTCGGAAAGCGGGCTGAACACCCCGGCGGATCTGGCCGACATGGCCGCGTATGGCGCCCGCGCCTTCCTGATCGGCGAAAGCCTGATGCGTCAGGACGATGTGGAAACCGCCACCCGCCTGCTGCTCAAGGATCCGGTGGCGGCATGAGCGGGCTCACCCATTTCGACGCCAAGGGCGATGCCCATATGGTGGATGTCTCGGAAAAGCCGGTCACCGCGCGCATCGCGCGCGCCGAGGGCTGGGTCCGAATGGCACCTCAAACCTTTGAAACCATTACCGAGGGACGCGCCAAAAAGGGCGATGTGATCGGTGTCGCGCGGCTGGCCGGCATCATGGGGGCCAAGAAGACGCCCGAGCTGATCCCGCTTTGCCACCCGCTGCCGGTGACCAAGGTCGCGGTGGAGCTGACCCCCGACCCGGCGCTTCCCGGGCTGCGCATCGAGGCCACCGTCAAGACCACCGGCCAGACCGGCGTCGAGATGGAGGCGCTCACGGCGGTCTCGACCGCCGCGCTGACGGTCTATGACATGGCCAAGGCGGTGGATAAGGAAATGGAAATCGGCGGCATTCGCGTCACGCTGAAAGATGGCGGAAAATCAGGCCGTTACGAGGCGACATGATCTCTGTACGCGAAGCCCTGGACAGGCTCTTTTCCCTGGCCTTGCCGCTGCCCGCCGAAGAGGTGCCGTTGCAGCAGGCCGCGGGCCGCGTGCTGGCCCGTCCGGTGACCGCGCAACGCGACCAGCCGCCCTTTGCCGCCTCTGCCATGGACGGCTACGGCGTCGCCGAGGCTGCGCCCGGGCTGCGGTTCCGGGTGATCGGCGAAGCCGCTGCGGGCACGCGCTTCCAAGGCCGCGTGGGCCCTGGCGAGGCGGTGCGCATCTTCACCGGCGCCCCCGTTCCAGAGGGCGTGAAAACCGTTGTAATTCAGGAAGATGTCGATCGGGGGGGCGATGAGATCCTCATCACCGACCGGCTTGGTCCCGGCGACAATATCCGGCCCTATGGCAATGATTTCCGCATCGGCGAGACGGTTCCGGCGCCGCGCCGGCTGAGCCCGCAGGACATCGCCCTGCTCGCGGCGATGAACATCGCGCAGGTGCCGGTGACCCGCCGCCCGAAAGTGGCGCTGATTTCGAGCGGCGACGAGCTGGTCATGCCGGGCGAGACGCCCGGCCCGGATCAGATCATCGCCTCCAACACCTTCGGCCTTTATGCGCTGCTACAGGAGTTGGGCGCCGAGCCCCGGCTGCTGCCCATCGCCCGCGACAGCGAGGCCGCGCTGAAAGCGGTGCTGGATCTGGTCGATGACGCGGATCTGGTGATCACCATCGGTGGCGCGTCGGTCGGCGATCACGATCTGGTCGCCAAGGTCGCCGCCGATCTGGGGCTGGAACGCGCCTTTTACAAGGTGGCCATGCGCCCCGGAAAACCGCTCATGTCGGGCCGTTTGGGCAGCGCGGTGATGATCGGCCTTCCCGGAAATCCCGTTTCCGCAATGGTTTGCGGCCATATCTTCATGGCACCCGTGATCCGGGCCATGCTTGGCCTCGGCGCCGCGCCGGCGCCCCGCACGCGCCTGCCGCTGGCCCGCGCGCTCGGCGTCAACGGCCCCCGCGAGCATTACATGCGCGCCACGATAGGCCCAGAGGGTGTCACCGTTTTCGACCGCCAGGACAGCTCCTTGCTGAGCGTGCTTGGCGCCGCCGACGCGCTGGTGGTGCGCCCGCCCGACGACCCGGCCCGGGCGGCGGGCGATATGGTGGAGGTCGTTCGCCTCTGAGCCCAGTTATCCCCAGGCATGTTGACACAAAAAGAGAACATGCGTAGAACAAAGGGGTTACAAGCGGCGGGGAGCGGAGCATGCTGACCAAGAAACAGCTCGATCTTTTGGACTTCATCAACAAGCGGATGCAGCGCGACGGCGTACCGCCCAGCTTCGACGAGATGAAGGAGGCGCTGGATCTGCGCTCCAAATCGGGCATTCACCGGCTGATCACCGCGCTGGAAGAGCGCGGCTTCATCCGCCGGCTGGCCCATCGCGCCCGCGCCATCGAGATCGTCAAGCTGCCCGAAAGCCTCGGCGGCCGCCCGGCGGGCTTTGTGCCGCAGGTGATCGAGGGCGACCGCCCCGACAGCCGGCCCATGGGCGCCCAGCCCATCAGCCATAGCGAGGCGGCGGAGCTGCCGCTGCTCGGCCGGATCGCCGCCGGCACGCCCATCGAATCCGTCGCCGACAACCCGCCCAACATCGCCGTGCCCGGCGCCATGATCTCGGGAAATGCGCGTCACTATGCGCTTGAGGTCAAAGGCGATTCCATGATCGAGGCGGGGATCAACGATGGCGATGTGGTGATCATCCGCGAAACCGCCTCGGCCGAGAATGGCGACATCGTCGTGGCCCAGGTCGAAGGTTATGAGGCGACGCTCAAACGCTTTCGCCGCCGGGGCGAGATGATCGTGCTGGAAGCCGCCAACGCCGCTTACGAACCGCGCGTGCTGCCGCTGGGCGCGGTCAAGGTGCAGGGCAAGCTGGTCGGGCTCATCCGCACCTATTGAGCGCCCGCCCCGTGCCACAGCCGCCGTCCGGCGGCGGTGACGACGCGGGGCCCCTTGGCCTCCAGCCATACCGCAACGGATCCGGTCTCGCGCAGCCGCGCGGGATCGTAGATATCGCAGCCGGGCATCTCCGGCAGATCGACACTCGACACCACCAGTTCCGGTCCGGTGCAGCCCGCAAACGCCCCCGCCGCGCGTTTGCCCTGAAGATGGGTGACCCGCAGCCCCGCAAGCGCGATCCGCGCCGTGCGCTCCGGCGCCCCGCCGGGCCAGAGCCCCGCCGCCGCCGCCTGCCCGCCACCCTGACCGTCATTCTCCAGCCAGATCCCCGCAAGAAAGGCCGCGCCGCTTTCGCGTGACAGCGCCCGGCCGCGCTCGGTCAGGACGCCGACCAGCGTCCCGGTGTCGGCGATCAGGATGTCGGGCCGCGCCGACAGGCTCCACGATGCCGCCGCTAGCGCCATCGGCGCGAGGCCCGCCCAGCGGAGCCGCGTCTGCCACAGGCAGAGGAACAGCGCGCCGAGCGCCAGCAGCGGCAGCACCGCCGGCCCGGGCGCCACCACATATCCCAGCGCGCCCTCCCATCCGGAAACGCCGCGCGCCACATAGAGGATCCAGTCGAGCCCCGGGCGCATCACCGCCAGCGCCAGCCCGTCGAGCCCGAAGGGCAACAGCAGCGCCGCGACCACTGCCATCGGCACCACCAGCAGCCCCATGACCGGGACAGCGACCAGATTGGCCAGCAGCCCGTAATGCGACATCAGGTTGAAATGGGCCATGGCGACCGGCGCGGTGGCCAGCGAGGCGGTCGCCGAGGACACCACCAGCGCCAGCGCCGGCCGCGCCCAGGACGGCATGCCGCGCTCGGTCCCGCGATCGCGCAGCGCGCCGAACACCGCGACCAGCGCGACGGTGGCGGCAAAGGACATCTGGAACCCGGGGCCGAGCAGCGCCTCGGGGCGCAGCAGCAAGACGATCAGCGCTGCCAGCGCAACCGCCCGCAGCGACAGCGCGCGGCGGTCGAAAAGCACCGCCACCAGCATCACCGCCGCCATCACAAAGGCCCGCTCGGTCGCGACATTGCCCCCGGAAAGCGCCAGATAGCCCGCCGCCGCCGCCAGCGCGCAGCCGGCGGCCAGTTTCTTGCCCGGCCAGTGATGGCGGCTCTGCGGCGCAAGCAAGAGCGCAAGCCGCACCGCGCCGAAGACGAAGCCGGCGAGCAGCCCCATATGCAGACCCGAGATCGCCAGAAGATGCGCAAGGTTGCTGTGCCGCAGCGCCGTCAGGGCCTCCTGCCCCATGCCGGAACGGTCGCCGGTCATGATCGCCGCGGCAAAGGCCCCGGCCTCGCCGGGCAGCGCCGCCTGCACCCGGGCCGACAGCCACATCCGCGCGCGCAGCACCCATTGCCCGCCCTGCGCCGGCGTCAGCAGCAGCACCGGCGTGCGCGTATAGCCCACGGCACCGAGGCGCTGGAACCAGGCATGGCGCCGGAAATCGAAGCCGCCGGGCTCGGCCGCGCCGCCCGGCGGCGCGAGATGGCCGGTCAGGATCACGATCTGTCCTGGGCTGGGGTCGAGAACCCCCTGCGCCCCGTGCAGCGCCACGCGCACCCGCTGCGGCGTCTGCTGCGGCGCCATCCGCGCCAGAACCACCCGGTCGAGCGTCAGCCGCAGCGCGTCCGAGGCCGACCGGTCGATGCCGACGACACGCCCCTCGACCGGGCCGTAATAACGGAACCCCAGCAAGGGCCCGGCCACCTGATGTGCCCGCCCCCCCGCCAGCGCGCCGCCAAGCGCAACCAGCGCCAGCGCGGCGACAAGGGGGGCGTGCCCCACCCCAAGCCGCCGCGACAGCGCCAGCAGCCCGGCCCCAACGCAGGCGGCCAGCACAAGCGCCCAGACCGGCGGCTCGGCGGGCAATGCGAAATACAGGCCGATCCCACAGGCCAGGGCCACCGGCACCCAAGGAAAGAGATGCCCGCGCTGGCGGGTCAGCCCCGCTTCCAGCCGCGTCGCGATCTGCCGCATACTTGCCCCTGCCCCGTCCGCTGGTTAAGGAACGCCGCACACGCTACGCTCTCCCTGGTTACCGAAAGGTTAATCCTCATGTCCGTCGTCACCCGTTTCGCGCCGTCGCCCACCGGCTTTCTGCATATCGGCGGCGCACGCACGGCGCTGTTCAACTGGCTTTACGCCCGTGGCCGCGGCGGGAAATTCCTGCTGCGCATCGAGGATACCGACCGCGCGCGCTCGACCCCCGAGGCGACAGCGGCGATTCTGAAGGGGCTCGACTGGCTCGGGCTCGACCATGACGGCGAGGTGGTGAGCCAGTTCGACCGCGCACCCCGACATGCCGAAGTGGCGCAGGCGCTGCTGGCCAAGGGCGCGGCCTACAAGTGTTTCTCCACGCCCGAGGAAATTTCGGCCTTTCGCGAAAAGGCGAAGGAGCACGGCCGCTCGACCCTGTTCCAGAGCCCCTGGCGCGACGCCGATCCGTCCAGCTATCCGGACGCCCCCTATGTCATCCGCCTGAAGACCGCGAGCGACGGCGAGACGGTGATCGAGGATCAGGTGCAGGGCCGCGTGGTGATCCGCAACGACCAGCTCGACGACATGATCCTGTTACGTTCCGATGGCACCCCGGTCTACATGCTGGCCGTCGTGGTGGACGACCACGACATGGGGGTCACCCATGTGATCCGGGGGGACGATCATCTGAACAACGCGGCACGGCAGATGGGCATCTACAGCGCCATGGGCTGGGACGTGCCGGTCTGGGCGCATATTCCGCTGATCCACGGGCCCGACGGCAAGAAACTGTCGAAACGCCACGGCGCGCTCGGCGTCGATGAGTATCAGAAGATGGGCTACCCGGCGGCGGGCATGCGCAACTATCTCGCCCGGCTCGGCTGGAGCCATGGCGATGACGAGTTCTTTACCGACGCGCAGGCGCAGGACTGGTTCGACCTGTCGGGAATCGGCAAGTCTCCGGCGCGCTTCGACTTCAAAAAGCTGGAGAATCTCTGCGGTCAGCATATCGCCGCGGCAGAGGATGCTGCGCTGCTGCGCGAAATCGAGGCCTATCTCGACGTCACCGAAGAAAACCCCTTGACCGACGCGCAGCGCGACGGGCTGGCCCGGGGCATGTACTGCCTCAAGGAGCGCGCAAAGACGTTCCCGGAACTTCTTGAAAAAGCGCGGTTTATCCTGACGGACACGCCTGTCGTTCCGGACGAGAAGGCGCAAAAAGCGCTTGATCCTGTATCCCGTGGTATACTGGGCGCGTTGACGCCGCATCTGCAAAATGCTAGCTGGTCGCGGGAAGAACTCGAAGCCGCCACGGCCGCATTCGCAGACGCTCAGGGAACGAAGTTCGGCAAACTGGCCGGGCCCCTTCGTGCTGCGCTTGCCGGGCGCGCGGTGACCCCGAGCGTCTTCGACATGATGCTGGTGCTCGGGAAAGAGGAGACGATCCGCCGGATCGAACACGCAGTAACCTCTGAGACGGGGTAAAGGCCTGAAAGAGCGTTTCCTGAAACGGCTCGTTAGGCCATGTGAAGAAGAAATAGACCGCCGCGGCGCACCCTGCGCCCAGGCCTTTTCGAAAGGAACGCAGAAGCATGGCTGACACTCCGACGAAAACCGCAACGCTGACAATCGACGGGAAGAGCGTCGAGCTGCCGATCTATTCGCCGACCGCCGGCCCGGACGTGCTCGACATCCGCAAGCTCTATGCGCAGGCGGACGTCTTCACCTACGATCCCGGTTTCACCTCGACCGCAAGCTGCGACAGCACCATCACCTTCATCGACGGTGACAAGGGCGAGCTGCTGCACCGGGGCTATCCGATCGACCAGCTTGCGGAAAAGTCGCATTATCTGGAAGTCTGCTACCTGCTGCTTTACGGCGAGCTTCCCTCGGCGGCGGAACTCGAGCATTTCGAGAACACCATCACCCGCCACACCATGATCCACGAGCAGATGCACAATTTCTTCCGCGGCTTCCGCCGCGACGCGCATCCGATGGCAACCATGGTGGGCGTGGTCGGCGCCATGTCGGCCTTCTACCACGACAGCACCGATATCAGCGACCCGCGCCAGCGCGAGATCGCCAGCCACCGCCTGATCGCCAAGATGCCGACGATCGCGGCCATGGCCTATAAATACTCCATCGGCCAGCCCTTCGTGTATCCGCGCAACGATCTCGATTACGCAGCCAACTTCCTGCACATGTGCTTCTCGGTGCCCGCCGAGCGCTATGACGTGGACCCGATCCTGAGCCGCGCCATGGACCGGATCTTTACCCTGCACGCCGATCACGAGCAGAACGCCTCGACCTCAACCGTGCGTCTGGCCTCGTCCTCGGGCGCCAACCCCTTCGCCTGCATCGCCGCCGGCATCGCCTGCCTCTGGGGCCCGGCCCATGGCGGCGCCAACCAGGCCTGCCTGGAGATGCTGAAGGAAATCGGCACCGTCGACCGCATTCCCGAGTTCATTGCCCGCGCCAAGGACAAGAACGATCCGTTCCGCCTGATGGGCTTTGGCCACCGCGTCTACAAGAACTTCGACCCGCGCGCGACGGTGATGAAGCAATCGGCAGATGAAGTGCTCGACCTCATGGGGATCGAGAACAACCCGACGCTTCAGGTCGCCAAGGAGCTGGAAAAGCAGGCTCTGGAGGATCCGTATTTCGCCGAGAAGAAGCTGTTCCCGAATGTCGATTTCTATTCGGGCATCATCCTCGAGGCGATGGGCTTCCCGACCTCGATGTTCACCCCGATCTTCGCCGTGTCGCGGACCGTGGGCTGGGTGTCGCAGTGGAAAGAACAGCTCGCCGATCCGCAGCACAAGATCGGCCGCCCGCGCCAGCTCTACCTCGGCCACACGATGCGCGACTACGTGGATATCGAAAAGCGCTGAGTTCTGAGGTTCAGAACAAAGGCAAAGGCCGCTCCGGAAGGGGCGGCCTTTTTGGTTCATGCCGATACGGACAGGGCTTGAGGAGAACTGTATGCGCCAGTTTTCCCTCACTCTGTGTTAAGCTCCTCTGAGCTTGCAGGACGCGGGGCGAAAAATGGACGACTATATCTCGGGCGGTTGCCTATGCGGGGCGGTCGAATATTCAATCGAGAATGCCTTCAAGTTCATACTATTCTGTCATTGTGAACAGTGCCGGCGTATCTCCGGTTCTGCCCACGCCTCGAACCTCTTTTCGGCGACGCACAGTCTATGTTGGGTAAAGGGCGCGGAGTTGGTCGAGTGCTTTCGCCACCCAAATCGCGTCTTCGCAAAGGCATTTTGCCGTGTTTGCGGATCTGGCCTTCCGTTTGTAAATCGCAGCGGTTCTATGGTCATTGTTCCCGCTGGATCGCTGAATTCCGAACCCAGAGTGGAAAAGGCAGCCAGAGTCTTCTTGTCCGAGCGGACGGAATGGGCGCCTTCGGTCATGGAAACCGAAGAGTTCGAGCGCTTTCCCGACTATTTTTCCGACTGATACCAGCAGACCGCCGACAAAGCTCCAACTCAGGAGGAGAGCCGAACGAATTCCTCAAAGACCAGGGCGGCGGATTGCCCAGACGGGTCCCAACGTAGGGTGGGCAATCTGCCCACCCTACAAACCTTACCGCCCCTCGAAATGCGCCGGGCGCTTTTCAAGAAAAGCCACCACGCCCTCCTTGAAGTCGCGGGTCTTGGCGCATTCGCCCTGCAACTGCGACTCGCGCTCGAGCTGCGCCGCGAAATCCTGCTCGAAGGCGCCGCGCAGCGCGGTCTTGATCCGCGTATAGGCCTCGGTCGGCCCCTTGGCGAGATGCGCGGCACGCGCCCGCCAGACCGCGCTGAACTCGGCATCCGGCACCGCCTCCCAGATCATGCCCCAGGCATCGGCCTGCCGCGCGCTGATGCGGTCGGCAAAAAGCGCAGCCCCCATGGCCTTGGCCAGCCCCATCTGCCGCGGCAACAGCCAGGTGCCGCCCGCGTCGGGCATCAGGCCGATGCGGGTGAAGGCCTGCATGAAAAACGCGCTCTCCGTCGCGATCACCACGTCATGCACCAGCGCCAGATTGGCCCCGGCCCCCGCCGCCGCGCCGTTCACCGCCGCGATGGTCGGCACCGGGCAATCGACGATGGCATTCAGCATCGGCGTGTATTCGTCGCGCAGCACCCGCTCCAGGTCGATACTCGCCGCCGTCTCCCGGTCGCCCAGATCCTGCCCCGAGCAAAACGCCCGGCCCGAGCCGGTCAGCACCACGACCCGCGCCTCGCGCCCCGCCTGCTGCACCGCATGGGCGATCTCGGCCCGCATCTGGGTGTTCAGCGCGTTCATGACATCCGGCCGCGACAGGGTGATCACCGCCACCCCGTCTTCCAGCGCATATGTGATCGTGTCGTAAATCATACGGTGCCTCCCCTACGGATCGGGCGCATGAAACACTGAACCGAACGGTTTGGCAAAGGCGAATTCCGCCTCAGCCCCGCGCGCCCAGCTCCGCGATCAGCGCCCGCGCCTCGGGCGGCGGCGCCTGCTCGATCCGGCGATAGACCGAACCGTCGGCGGTGCGCGTCAGCAACCCCGCCTCGACCATGCTGCGGCGAAGCTGGGCGGCGTCGCGAAACCCGCTCAGCGCGTCGATCCGCAGGCTGATCTCGCGCTCGCTCATCTCCTGCCGCGCCGGCAGATGCGCCCAGAGCGGCCAGAGGCAGAGCCATTGCATCTGCGTGCGCCCGGGAAAGCGCAGCAGCCGCCCCTGCCCGTCGAAATGGCGCAGCGCGCGCTCCACGCGTTTGCCGTCGGCCTTGGGCGCGGGCGTGCTGGCCGCGCGCAGATGCTGGTAATTGCGGTAGCCCGCCGCGCGGGCGATCTGCCCCAGCATCTCGAGATGCGAGGGCGGGTGGTCCAGCCCGGCGCGCAGGCTGCGGGCGAATTGCGACAGGTCGTCGATGTGAAGGGAAATCACGTCACGGGTCATCAGGTCCTCCGGATCCGATACCGCGCCCCTGATACGGGGTGGAGGTCCGCCCTTGTCCGTCGGGTATCGCCGGGATGATGGATCAGCGATGACATGGCAGGTTTAGCAAATGGCGGCGCCTGGGTGAACTGCGGACCCTGGCCCCGCCTTAGCAGGCTCAGCCCTGCTCGTCCAGAATCTGCTTGAGCCGCGTCTGCTCTTCGGGAGAAAGCCCCGCCTCGGTGGCCGGGGCGGCGGTCGCCCGGCCGCGCAGATAGCCCCCCGCCAGGATCAGCGCCAGCACGAAGAGGATCGGCCCCGCCGCCCAGAGCAGCCAGTTCCAGCCGCCGGAGGTCGGTTTCAGCAGAACGAACTCGCCATAGCGGTCGACGAGATAGTCCACGACCTCCTCGTCGCTGTCCCCGGCGGTGATGCGCTCGCGCACCAGAATGCGCAGATCGCGCGCGAGGGAGGCGTTGGAATCGTCGATATTCTCGTTCTGGCAGACCAGGCAGCGCAGCCCTTTCGAGATCTCCCGCGCGCGCGCCTCCTGCGCCGGATCGGCGAGCATCTCGTCGGGCTGCACCGCGGCGGCCAGATTGGCCAGCACGGCAAAGGCCAGCGCCAGGACGATCAGCGGGGCCTGCGCCCGCCAGCTCCGCAGCATGCTCATTCCGCCGGCACCCCCTGCTGCACCCGGGCACTCTTGCGCGCGCCGGCGGCGACGCGGAAGCGCCGGTCCGACAGGCTCAGCAGACCGCCGAGCGCCATGAGGATCGCGCCCGCCCAGATCCAGTTGGCCAGCGGCTTGATATAGATCCGCATGGTCCAGCCGCCGCCCTGCTGGGCGTCGCCGATCACCACATAGACGTCGCGCAGGAAGCGGTAGTCGATGGCGGCCTCGGTGGTGGGCATCTGTGCAACCGGGTAGTTGCGCTTTTCAGGATAGAGATGGGCGATTTCCTTGCCCTCCTGACGCACGGCCACCTCGCCCATATCCGAGATGTAGTTCGGCCCCTGCACCCGCTCGACGCCCAGAAGCTCGATCTCGTAGGCGCCCACGGTGAAGGGCTCGTTGAGCTGGGCGACACGGATGTCCTCTTGCTCCCAGGCCATCAGCCCGGCGATGCCCGCCATGCAGACGCCCAGCCCGGCATGGGCCACCGCCTTGCCCCAGTCGGCGCGCGGCAGGCGCAGGATGCGGCTGACATCGCGGCTCCGGCCCATGCGGCTCAGAATGTCGGTGGCCGCGCCCGCGACCAGCCAGGTGCCGAGGAACATGCCCACCGGGCCAAGCAGGCTGCGCCCGGTCTGGATCGCCCAGAACAGCCCCGCAACCGCCACCGCGAGGAAGAAGGCCGGCGCGAGCTGGCGCAGGACCCGGCCCATCTTGCCGCGCTTCCAGCTCAGCATGGCGCCGATCGGCAGCACCGCCCCCAGCACCACCATGAAGGGGGTGAAGGCCATGTTGAAGAAGGGCGCGCCGACGCTCAGCTTGCGCTGGAACAGCATCTCGGCGACCAGCGGCCAGAGCGTGCCGGTGAAGACCACGAAACAGGCCACGGCGAGCAGGATATTGTTCACCACCAGCGCGGATTCGCGGCTGACGATGCCGAAAACGCCCTTGGCCTGCATCACATTCGCCCGCGCCGCGAACAGCGTCAGCGCGCCGCCGGTGAAGAAGACGAGGATGGCGAGGATGAAGACGCCGCGCTCGGGGTCGGTCGCGAAGGCATGCACCGAGGTCAGCACGCCCGACCGCACGATGAAGGTGCCGACCAGCGAAAAGCCGAAGGCGAGGATTGCCAGTAGCACCGTCCAGCTCTTCAACGCCTCGCGCTTTTCCACCACGATGGCGGAATGCAGCAGCGCGGCGGCGAGCAGCCAGGGCATGAAGGAGGCGTTCTCGACCGGATCCCAGAACCAGAACCCGCCCCAGCCCAGCTCGTAATAGGCCCACCACGACCCCAACGCGATGCCCACGGTCAGGAACACCCAGGAGAGCAGCGTCCAGGGCCGCACCCAGCGCCCCCAGGCGGCATCGACCCGGCCCTCGATCAGCGCGGCCACGGCAAAGCTGAAGCAGATGCTGAGGCCGACATAGCCGAGATAGAGGAAAGGCGGGTGAAAGGCCAAACCCGGATCCTGCAACAGCGGGTTCAGGTCCTGCCCGTCGAAGGGCGGCACCGCCATGCGCAGAAACGGGTTCGAGGTGAAGAGGATGAAGGCGAAGAAGGCCACGCCCACCAGCGCCTGCACGCCCAGAACGCGCGCCCGCAGGGTCGGCGGCAGGTTACCGCCGAACCAGGCCGCCAGCGCCCCGAAAAGCGCCAGGATCAGCACCCAGAGCAGCATGGAGCCCTCGTGATTCCCCCAGACGCCGGAGATTTTGTAAAGCATCGGCTTGGCGGAATGGCTGTTCAGCACCACCACCCGCAGCGAGAAATCCGACACGATGAACGCATGGGTCAGCGCGGCGAAACTGAGCGCCACCAGCAGGAACTGCGCGGTGGCGGCGGGCTCGGCGACGGCCATCCAGCCGGGCCAGCGTTTATGCGCGCCCACCATGGGTACAACCGCCTGCACGCAGGCGACAAGGAACGCGAGGATGAGGGCGAAATGTCCGAGTTCTGTGATCATGCCTCCGTGTATACGGAAGCGCCCGGTTTCGGCCAACGGAAATCACCGCCCGCCGCTGTTCACATTGTCGCAATCCGATATGGCGCGCCGGACGGCCCCTCCTCCCGCCCTGCCCTTTCATCTTTCTCCAAATACTCAAAAACGGCCCGACGGCGCGCGCTCACGGCGCCGGGCCGAGAACCGTCCCTTGACAGACAGAGCCCCCTGACTGACGCTGAAAGGCGTCAGATTCGACCGTCTTTCGGAAAGGTCCCGCCATGATGCGCTTCCCAAGCCTGACCGCCTGCGCCATTCTGCTGTCTCTCGGGTCCGCCTCGGCCCAGACCGAGATCGATCCTGCGGACCTGCGGTTTTCCTGCAATGACAGCGGCGCCGTCATGACGCTGACAAACGGAACGACCTACTATCTCGGCAAAAGCTGCGATGCCGCACGCAAGGGCGGCGGCACCGGAAAATGGTGGTACGCGGCAGGCGCGTTTCTCATCGGCATCGGGGACCAGACCCTCCGCATCGGCGGCGCCGACATCCCCTGCACCGACATGCCCTATTGCCGTTACTGATCCCGCGCCGCGCGCCACTCCGTCAACGCCGGATTCTCCGCCGGACGGTCCTCGGGAGACAGGGGCTCGGCAGACGGTCCTTCCTGCCCGCCCCGCAGCGCCTCCAGCCCCTGCAACCGCCCCATCACCTCGGGCACGGCGGCGACGCTCGCGGCGATCTCGCGGCGGAACTCCTGTCCCTTGGTCTGGTGCCGCGCGCCGAAATAGAACCCCACGATGGCCGCCAGCAGCCACCAGAGCGGCTCTGGCACCAGCGCGATGCCGGTCATGCGCTCGGCGAACCACACCGGATCGACCATGGCCGAGACGAAGAGCCCCAGCGTCCCCAGCGCCATGGCCGGGCGCGGCACCCGGTTCAGCGCGTCCATGAACCGGTCGAAGCGCGAGCGCTTCTGGCTCAGAAACTCCGCCGCGAACTGCTCCAGCGCCTTGCCCTGGAGCCCCGTCTCGCGCGCCGCCTGCGCCTCGGCGTTGACCCGGAACACCTCCGCCGTCTCGCGGATGACATTGCCGCCGCCGAAGAGCAGCCCCATGCCGCGGTCGATCATCCCCATGATGCCACCCGCGCGCGAAACTGCGCCTCGCTCAGATGGAAGTGCGGCGAGATGAATTCTTCCGCACGTCTGATCCAGCCGCCCTTGCCGCCCGCGCGGGTGCGGGCGTATTTGCGGCTGGCCGGGCGGGCATCGGCCAGCGCGAAATAATAGTTGCGCCGCGCGATCCCGTAGGCATCGGCCAGATGCCCCGGCGCCTTGCCATAGGCGCGCGCCGCCGCCGCGATGGTCTGCGGCCCGATGGCGCCATCCACCGTCACCGGCTCGCCCATCTCGGCCAGCAGCCGTTGCAGGATCTTCACCGCGTTGCCGCCTGCGTTCACATACATGTCGAAGACCGTGGCATGCAGAACCTCGGGCAGCTCGGCGATGCGCGGGCGGGCGAAATAGTGCTGGATGAAGATCTCCACCGCCTGCACGCGGCTCAACCTTTGCACGTCGCGCGCATCCACATCGCCATCGCCGTCGAGATCCAGCCCCAGCCGCCGCAGCGTATGGATGGTGACGCCGTAATTCGTGGCGCCACCGGGATCGTCGGGGTCGTTCACATAGCCGCCCTCGCGGGCGACGATCTCTTCGGCGATCTGCCGAACCTCGGTGTCAGCGGTCATCTCTGGTCTCCCGCGCCTCTTTGCCTCAGACTTGAGGGAAATTCCCCCATCCCGAAGCTCGCCAGAAACTGGTTAACCAAGCTTCAGGGCACCGTACGGAGACCGCCATGCCATCGCTGACCGCCGAGGAGATCGTCGCGCTTCTGGAGCTCTCGCCGCATCCCGAGGGCGGACATTACCGCCAGACCTGGGTGGCCGAGGCGCCCGAAGGCGCGCGGCCGGCGGGCACCTGCATCTATTTCCTGCTGAAAGCGGGCGAGCGCAGCCACTGGCACCGGGTCGATGCCGCCGAGATCTGGCTCTGGCACGCAGGCGCGCCGCTGGTATTGTCCATGGCGGCAGACGATCAGGGCCCCCGTACCGATCACATGCTGGGACCGGATCTTGCCAGCGGCGCGCGCCCGCAGCTCATCGTGCCCGAAGGGCATTGGCAGGCGGCCCGCAGCACCGGCGGCTGGACACTGGTGAGCTGCACCGTCTCGCCGGGCTTCCGCTTCGAGGGATTCACCCTCGCACCGCCCGAGTTCGACATTTCGTAAACACCCGTAATATCTTGCTCGGACACAAGAAAAGGCCGGAGCGTCGCCGCTCCGGCCCCATCGTCCAGCGCCCGTGCAGGCGATGTCAGTTCAGGAAGGACTCGTCCACATTCGGCATGTCCATCAGCTCTTGCTTGGTGAAATTGGTCACCACGGCGTAACGGTCCTCGTCCACCGGCACCAGCTTCACATCCTGCATGCTCAGATGCACATGCTTGTCCCCAAGGTCGAGAAAGCCGCCGACCTCGGCCACGATCCCCTCGAAGGAGCCATCGGAGGCCAGCACGATGTCCTCGATCTCGCCGACATTGTCCCAGTTCTCGCCGATGGAATCATAGCTGGCCATCTCGTCCCAATTGGTCGTCTCGCCATCGGCGTCGATCGCATAGACCACGCCGCCGGTGATGTCGCGCGTGCGGATCAGCCCATCCTCGTCCTCGGCAAAGAGCGCCGCGGCGTCGGACGCGACGTTCTGCATCGCCTCGCCGGTCTGGTCGGCGGCATTGGCGATGGCATCGCCGGCCGCATCAGCACCCGAGGTGATGGCCTCCCCCGCGGCCTCCGCAGTGTTCGAGATCGCCTCGCCGGCGTCGTTCAGCATCTGCTCGCCTTCGGTCATGGTGGCGTCGGCGGCGTTTTCCATCTTCTCCATCGTGCCGGTTTCGGCGGCAGCCTCGTCGCCCGGCAGGATCTTGGTCTCGTCGGTTGCAGCGCTCTGCGCATAGGCGGCACCGGCGGTCAGGGCGATGGCGGCAACGGTGATGGTCAGGCGTTTCATGGTCTTTCCTCCGTGTGTTGTCGTCGTGACTTGTGCCACCCAAACACACGGATGCCGGGCCCGTTCCGCCGCTCGCAAAAGCCCGCTCATAACATTAATGTCAGGGAACCCTCGGCGGAAAATCGGCACGCCGAAACCGGGGAGCGGTGGGGGGGGGTTGCC
>NZ_JAMDHK010000002.1:571417-590725 GCF_024721115.1 Salipiger pentaromativorans
GGTCGAGCCGTCCTTGCCCTCGGACCCGGCCTCGCCGGTGACCATCGGCCCCAGCGCCGTGGCAAGCTCCTTGCCCAGCTCCACCCCCCACTGGTCGAAGGAGTTGATGTTCAAAATCACCCCCTCGACAAAGACCCGGTGCTCGTAAAGCGCCACGATGCGGCCCAGCGTCTCGGGGTCGAGCTGCGGATAGATCAGCGTCGTCGACGGCCGGTTGCCCGGAAACACACGGTGCCGCGCCTGCCGCTCCAGCTCGTCGCCCTCGAACTTGCCCGCCACCTTCTCGCGCGCCTCGTCCAGCGTGCGCCCGCGCATCAGCGCCTCGGATTGCGCCAGGCAATTGGCGATCAGCAGCGCGTGGTGATGCGCCAGATCCGGCTCGTGGCCCCTGGCCGCCACCAGGAACTCGCAAGGCACCACCCGCGTGCCCTGATGGATGAGCTGGTAAAAGGCGTGCTGGCCGTTGGTGCCCGGCTCGCCCCAGACCACCGGCCCGGAATTGCGTGCCAGATCGGCGCCGTCCATGCTCACCCGCTTGCCGTTGCTCTCCATTTCGAGCTGCTGGAAATAGGCCGCAAGCCGCGACAGCCGGTTGTCATAGGGCAGCACGGCGCGGGTCGCGTGGCCGAGGATCTGGTTGTGCCAGATCCCCACCAGCGCCAGCATCACCGGCATGTTCGCGGCCAGCGGTGCGGTGCGGAAATGCGTGTCCATCGCCTGCCCGCCCTTGAGGAAGGCGCGGAAATCCTCCGGCCCGATGGCGATCATCAGCGACAGGCCGATGGGCCCCCACATGGAATAGCGCCCGCCGACCCAATCCTCGAACCCGAACACCCGGCGTTCCGGGATGCCCCATTCCGCCGCGGCGGCGAGGTTCGAACTGAGCGCCACGAACTTGCCCTCGGCAGAGACACCCTGCGCCTCGAGCCAGGCGCGGGCGGTGCGGGCATTGGTCATGGTCTCGATGGTGGTGAAGGTCTTGGAGGCGACGATGAACAGCGTCGTCTCGGGCGGGCAGCGCTTCAGCGTGTCGGCGATGTCGGCGCCGTCCACGTTCGAGACGAAATGGCAGCGCGGCCCGTCGTGATAGGGCGCCAAGGCCAGCGTGCCCATCTTGGGGCCAAGATCGCTGCCGCCGATGCCGATATTCACCACATCGGTGATGTCCGAACCGCGGATCTCCTCCGCGAGCGCGCCCATGCGCGCCAGCGTGTCCAGCACCTCCGGCATCACATCCCTGCCGTCGACCACAACCGGCGTGCCGGCGAGATTGCGCAGCGCGGTGTGCAGCACCGCGCGCCCCTCGGTCTCGTTGATCTTGTCGCCCGCGAACATCGCCGCACGGCGCTCGGCCAGCCCCGCGCCCTCGGCCAGCGCCAGCAGCGCGTCGCGCAGCTCGGTATCGAGCTGGGTCTTGGAGAAATCGAACAGCATCCCGCCCTGCGCAATCGAGAACCGCTCGGCCCGCGCCGGGTCTTCGGCAAACAGCGCGTCGATCCGGCGCCCCTCGCGGGTCGCGGCGAGGCTCATCAGCTCATCCCACATGATCACATCCACCCAGCTCTATTCGGCCCAATGCACAGTCGCCTCGTCGAGCACCGCATTCACCGGCGCCTCGGCCGGCGGCAGGCCACGCGCCTTTTCAAGCACGTCCCGCTTTTCTGCGCCATAGATCAGCACATGCTTTTTCAGCGCACCGTCGAGAACCGGCGCCGTCAGCGTGATGCGCGGCTCGGGCGCACCCGGCGCGCGCATCGGCAGCAGGATCGGCGCCTCGTCCGACAGGGCCTGTGCCAAGAGATCGGCCCCGGGAAAAAGCGACGCGGTGTGCAGATCGGCGCCCATGCCCAGCAGCAGCACCGACAGCGGCAGCGCCGGCGCGATGGCCTCGGCCAGCTCGGCCAGCTTTTCCTCGGGCCGCGCGGCCTCGGCGTAAAGCGGCAGGTAGCGGGCGGCGGCGGCGCGCTCCACCAGCAGGCGCTGGCGCAGCAGGCGGGTGTTCGACCGCTCCGAGCGTTCCGGCACCCAGCGTTCATCGGTCAACAGCACGTCGATACGCGACCAGTCGAGATCGGCGGCACAGAGCGTGTCGAACACCGGCCCCGGCGAGCTGCCGCCCGGCACCGCCAGCGCCGCGCGCTCCTGATGGCCAAGCGCCGCGCGCAGCTCACCGGCGATCTGGTTGGCCAGATCCATCGCCAGCATCTCGCGGTCGGGATAGGCGCGGAACTCGTAGTTCACGGCTGGATTCTCCGCCAGCGCCGGCCATCCCGATTGATCAGGAAGGCGGCATCGTCGGGGCCCGGGCTGCCCGCGTCATAGGGTTTCGGGGAATCCCCGCGCCGCTCCCAGCCCTCGATCAGCGGATCGGTCCAGGCCCAGGCGGCCTCGACCTCGTCGCCGCGCATGAACAGCGTCTGGTTGCCCCGGATCACATCCATGATCAGCCGCTCATAGGCATCCGCGACCTCCTCTGCCTCGGGCCCCAGCGCCTCGGCAAAGCTCATGTCGAGCGGCACATCGACCAGGCGCATACCGCCCGGCCCCGGCTCCTTGATGGTCACGCCCAGCGTCATGCCCTCATTGGGCTGAAGCCGGATCGACAACACGTTGCGGTGCCGCCCCGCGTCGATGCCGAAGATCGAATGCGGCGCGTCCTTGAACACCACCGCGATCTCGGAGGCCATGGCGTTCAGCCGCTTGCCCGTGCGCAGATAGAAAGGCGTATTGGCCCATCGCCAGTTCGAGATATAGCATTTCAGCGCGATGAAGCTCTCGGTCTTCGAGGTCGGGTTCTCCGCATCCTCGCGATAGGACGGCATCTCGCCGTCCGAGGTGTATTGCCCGCGCACGATCTGGTCGGGATCGACCGGTTCGAGGGCACGGATCACCTTGAGCTTCTCGTCGCGCACCGCATCCGCCTCGAAGCGGGCGGGCGGTTCCATTGCGATGAGGCACAGAAGCTGCATCAGGTGGTTCTGCACCATGTCGCGCATCGCTCCCGCCTTGTCGTAATAGGCGCCGCGCCCGCCGACCCCCACGGTCTCGGCCACGGTGATCTGGATGTGATCGACATATTGCGCGTTCCACAGCGGCTCGAACAGCATATTGCCAAAGCGCACCGCCATGAGGTTTTGCACCGTCTCCTTTCCGAGATAGTGGTCGATGCGATAGATCTGATCCTCGTGGAAATGCTTTGCCAGCGTCTCGTTCAGCGCCCGCGCGCTTTCCAGATCGTGACCGAAGGGCTTTTCCACCACGATCCGTACCTCGCGATGGCTGAGCTCATGGGTACGCAGCCGCTCGGCCAGTTCGCCGAAAAGGCTCGGCCCCACCGAGAAGTAGAAGGCCCGGACCAGCCCCTCCTCCTCGCGCAGCGCCGCCTTGAGCTCTTGCCAGCCGCCATCGCCCTTGGCGTCCACCGGCACGTAGTGCAGATGTTTCAGAAACGCCTTCACCGCCTTCTTGTCGCGGCCCTTCTTGCGACCGAACTCCTCGATCGCCTCGCGCACGAGGTCGCGATAGCCGTCGTCGTCGATGTCCGACCGCGCCGCCCCGATGATGCGGGAATGCTCGGGGATCTGTCCGGCGCAAAAGCGGCGGAACAGACCCGGCAGGATCTTGCGCCGGGCCAGATCGCCCGTGCCGCCGAAGATCACAAGGTCGAACGGCTCGACGGGAATGACGCGGGAAACCATCTCTGGCGTGTCTCCGATTCTCTGCATATGTCCAGCTCGTTAGCGCTAACCGCGCCCTTCCCTAGCCCAAAGATCACCGGAAGTCTAACACCGCCACGCCACTCGGCAATGACAAGCCGGGAAAAAAGCCAGAAGAGGCAGCGATTTGCATGCAGGGTTGCTTGCCGCTTGAACGCAGGGGGCGCGCATGCGACCTCTGTTCAATGACGAGTAGAGAGACGACATGACCCGGCGCATCATCATCGACACCGATCCGGGACAGGACGACGCCGTTGCGATCCTCCTGGCGCTGGCTTCCCCCGAAGAGCTTGAGATCCTGGGCATCACCGCCGTGGCGGGCAATGTGCCGCTGCCGCTGACCGCGCGCAACGCCCGGATCGTCTGCGAACTGGCGGGACGGCGCGACATCAAGGTCTTTGCCGGGCGTGAAAAACCGCTCGAGCGCAGGCTGGTGACCGCCGAGCATGTGCATGGCAAGACCGGGCTCGACGGCCCCGTCCTGCCCGAGCCCACCATGCCGCTGCAAAGCCGCGACGCGGTGGATTTCCTGATCGACACGCTGCGCCAGGAGCCCTCGGGAACGGTGACACTCTGCCCGCTCGGTCCGCTGACCAATATCGCGGCGGCGTTTCTGCGCGCGCCCGACGTCATCGGGCGGGTGCAGCGCATCGTGCTGATGGGCGGCGCCTATTTCGAGGTGGGCAACATCACCCCCACCGCCGAGTTCAACATCTTCGTGGACCCCGAGGCCGCGCATGTGGTGTTCCGTTCCGGCGTGCCGCTGACGGTGATGCCGCTCGACGTGACCCACAAGGCGCTGGTCACCAAGGCGCGCAACGATGCGTTCCGCGCGCTCGGCACGCCGGTGGGCGATGCGGTTGCGCAGATGACCGATTTCTTCGAGCGCTTCGACCGCGAGAAATACGGCTCGGACGGCGCACCGCTGCACGATCCCTGCGTCACCGCCTGGCTGCTGCGGCCCGAGCTGTTCTCCGGTCGCGACATCAATGTCGAGATCGAGACCCTGTCGGATCTGACCCGCGGCATGACCGTGGCCGACTGGTGGGGCGTGACCGACCGGCCCGCCAACGCGACCTTCATGGGCGACGTCGATGCGGACGGGTTCTTTGCGCTGCTGACCGAGCGGCTGGGACGGTTATGAAATCCCTCCACCTCGCGGGTCCCGAAGATCTCGACCGGCTGGCGGGTCTGGTCGCCGCCTTTCATGCCGAACAGGGCTATGGCACCGACGCGCCGCATATCCGCGCCGCGCTGGAGCCGATCCTCGCGGGGATGCCGCACGGGGCGGTGTGGCTGATCGGGCCGCGCAAGGCGCCGGTGGGCTATATCATGGCGAGCTTCGGCTGGAGCCTGGAATTCGGCGGGCTCGATGCGATGGTGGACGAGCTCTATATCCGCCCCGCCGTGCGCCGGCGCGGCATGGGCGCCGAGGCGTTGCAGCAACTGGCCGGCGCGCTGCGCGACAACGGCGTGAAGGCGCTGCATCTCGAGGTCGACCGGTCCGACGACCGGCTGCAACATTTCTACCGCCGCGCCCGGTTCCACACGCGCGACGGCTATGCGCTGATGAGCCGCGCTCTGTAGGCAAAGACCGCGCCCCGGAGGCGACGGGCCCGAGGCACGGACCCCGGCATCGCCGACACCGGCCGCCGGTTGCCCCGGTCAGGGCAGCGGAATGAACTCCGCGTCGTCCCCGGGCGGCAGATGGAACCGGCCGTTTTCCCAGTCGCCGCGGCGCCAGGCCTCTTTCGCCTCCTCGATCCGTTCCTTCGACGAGGCGACGAAATTCCACCAGATATAGCGCGGCCCCTCCAGCGTGGCGCCGCCCAGCAGCATCACCCGGGCCCCCCGCGGCCCCGCCCGGAGCGACACGGAATCTCCCGGACGGAAGACCATCATCTGGCCCGCCTCATAGCTGGTTCCGGCCTGCGAGACGCTGCCCTCGACCACATAGACGCCGCGGTCTTCGTGGTTGTCCGGCAGCGGGATCGCGGCCCCCGCCTCGAGCACCGCATCGGCATAGAACATCTCCGAGTCGGTCTCGACCGGCGCGCGCGCGCCCCAGGCATCGCCTAGGATCAGCCGCACCTGCTTGCCCTCGCCTTCGAGGAACGGCAGTTCCTCGACACCGGCGTGCTGGAAGAGCGGCGCGCGGTCCTCGTGATCCTTGGGCAGCGCCACCCAGGTCTGGATGCCGAAAAAGGGCATCGGATCGACCTGGGTCTTGTCGTCGGTGCGCTCGGAATGGGTGATGCCCTCGCCCGCCACCATCCAGTTCACCGCGCCGGGCTCGATCCAGGCATCGGTGCCCAGCGAATCCCGGTGATGCATGCGGCCCCGGAAGAGGTAAGAGATCGTGGCGAGCCCGATATGGGGATGCGGGCGCACATCCATGCCGCGCGTCGGCAGGAACTCCGCCGGACCCATCTGGTCGAAGAAGATGAACGGCCCCACCATCTGCCGCTTGGGCGCCGGCAGCGCGCGGCGCACCTCGAACCCGCCAAGATCGCGGGCGCGCGGCAGGATCAGCGTGTCGATGGCATCCACCTCGTCTCCGGTGGGGCAATGCGGGTCAAGCGCGGGGTTCCAGCTCATCTCGGCCTCCTTCTCTCGGCATCTGCGGGAAAGATAGCGCAATCGGGGCCTGCGCAAACCGTCGGGTTTCGCGCGGGATATGCGCATTTTCGCACAAACCTGTGGCCGACCCCGATGGACGCGGCAGGAAATGCGCGTATCCTGAGGATAAATCCGCACCCTTTCCTTCGCGCCCTGCATGATTATCTGAGTGCCATGACCCTGCACATCCCCTTCGACAACAGCTATGCCCGCCTGCCCGGCGATTTTTACACCAAGCTCAAGCCGACCCCGGTGAGCGCGCCGAAGCTCATCGCCTTCAACGCGGCGCTGGCGGAGGAGCTGGGCATCACCGGCACCGACGATCCGCGTCTGGCGCCGGTTTTCGCCGGCAATGTGCTGCCCGAGGGCGCCGATCCGCTGGCGCAGCTCTATGCCGGGCATCAGTTCGGCGGCTTCTCTCCGCAGCTCGGCGACGGGCGCGCGCATCTGCTGGGCGAGGTGGTGGGCCGCGACGGCATCCGCCGCGACATCCAGCTCAAGGGCTCCGGCCCCACGCCCTATTCGCGGCGCGGCGACGGGCGCGCCTGGCTGGGGCCGGTGCTGCGCGAATATGTGGTGAGCGAGGCGATGCACGCGCTAGGCGTACCCACCACCCGCGCGCTGGCCGCCGTGCGCACGGGCGAGGACATCTACCGCGAACGCCCCCTGCCCGGCGCCGTGCTGACCCGCGTGGCGCAAAGCCATATCCGCGTCGGCACCTTCCAGCTCTTCTCCTCGCGCGGGCAATACGAAGACCTGCAAACGCTCTTCGACTACACGGTCGCGCGCCACTATCCCGACGCGACCGGCCCCGAAGCGCTGCTCGCGCAGGTCTGCGACCGGCAGGCGGCGCTGGTGGCGCAATGGATGAGCTTCGGCTTCATCCATGGCGTGATGAACACCGACAATTGCACCCTTTCGGGCGAGACGATCGACTACGGCCCCTGCGCCTTCATGGACAGCTACGATCCGCAGCAGGTCTATTCCTCCATCGACCGCTACGGGCGCTACGCCTATGGCGCACAGGCCGACATCGTCGTGTGGAACATGGCGCAGCTCGCCACCGCGCTGATCCCGCTGATGCCCGACGCCGATGCCGCAGTCGAACGCTTCACCGAAATCGTGCACGGCATGGCCGACCTCTTCCGCGCGGAATGGCTGAAACGCTTCGCCGCCAAGCTCGGCATCGCAACCCCTGCGCCCGAAGACGCGGCGCTCATCGCCGAGCTGCTCGACCTCATGCACAAGGGTCAGGCGGATTTCACCAACACCTTCCGCGCGCTGTCCGAGGGCAACGCCCGCGACCAGTTCACCGACCCGGCGGCGTTCGACGGCTGGGAGACACGTTGGCAGGCCCGCATCGCGGATGAGGACGAGCCGCTGGCACTCATGCGGCGCAGCAACCCCGCCTTCATCCCGCGCAACCACCGGATCGAGCAGATGATCGCGGCGGCGGTCGAGGGCGACGAACGCGCCTTCCATCACATGTCCGGCGTGCTGGCGCGGCCCTATGACGACCAGCCCGAGGCCGAAGAGCTGCGCCGTCCGCCCCTGCCCGCCGAGGTCGTGCCCGCCACCTTCTGCGGCACCTGATCCGCGAAGTCCGCGCCATATCGGGGAAATTCCCCTTCACCCCGGGGCGCGCTTTCTGCCACAGTGTCGGTGGAACGCAGCACTCCAGGCAAAGGAAGGAGCGGGACGATGGGTCTCATGGGAACATTGGCGAAGGTCGCCATCGGCTACGCGGCGGCGCGCGGCGTCGACAAGCTGTCGGGCGGTCAGGGCCTGGGCGCCATGCTGGGCGGCGGTGCACAGGTGCCGGGCTCGGAAAAGGGCACCGATCTGCAGGCGCAGATGGGCCAGTTTCTCGGCGGTGGCGCCGGCAATCCGCTTCAGGACATGATGGAGAAGATGCAGCAGGGCGGGCTCGGCGCGATGCTGGGCGCCGCCGGGCTGGGCGGCACCGAGGGCAGCTCCGGCGACAAGGGCGGGCTGCTGTCGGCGCTGTCGGGCCAGGGCGGCGCCGGGCTTGCCGGGCTGCTGGCCATGGCCGGCGGCGCCGCCTCGATGGGCGGCAAGGGCCTGGGCGGTATGCTCGACCAGGTCAGCGCCACCGAGGCCGCGCCGGAGGCCGAGGCCGCCGCCGGGCTGATGTTGCGCGCAATGATCCAGGCCGCCAAGTCGGATGGCGGCATCGACGAGGCGGAAAAGGCCAAGATCCTCGAAACCGTGGGCGACGACGCGGCGCCCGAGGACATCGCCTTCGTGAAGGAGCAGCTTGCGGCGCCGGTGGATGCGGCGGCCCTCGCGGCCGATACGCCCGAGGCGCAGAAGGCGCAGGTCTATGCCGCCTCGCTGATGACCATCCGCGTCGATACCCCGGCCGAGGCGCAATATCTCGACGCGCTCGCCAAGGCGATGGGCCTTTCGGAACTGGTGGTCAACCAGCTCCATATGCAAATGGGTCTGCAACCGCTCTATTCCTGAGCCCCTGCCCCCGATGCCTTGCGCCCCGTCCGGCCCTGCCGGGCGGGGCCGCCTTTTGCCCCTTCCGGAGTCCCGCACCGATGATCCGCTCTTCCCGCTACGGCATCGCGCTTGCCGCCTTCGGCACGCTGGTGCTGACCCCCGATGCGCTGTTCATGCGGCTCTCGGGCATGGACGGCTGGCAGATGCTGGGCTGGCGCGGGCTTTGCGTCGGGGCCGTGTTCTGGACTGCCTGGGCGCTGACCACCCGCGCCCCCGGCGCGCTGCGCCATATCGCCAGCCCCGCCGGGCTGCTGCTGATCCTCGCGCAATACGCCAATGCCACGCTGTTCCCCCTGGGCATTGCCGCCGCGCCGGTGGCGGTGGTGCTGCTCGGGGTCGCGACAATGCCGGTCTGGGCCGCGCTGCTGTCGCGGGTGCTGCTTGGCGAGCCCACCACCCGCGTCACCTGGGCCGCCATCGCCGCCGTGCTGGCGGGCATCGCCCTGGCGGTCTCGGGCAAAGGCGATCTGGCGGTGAACCGTGCCGCGCTGACGGGCGCGCTCTGCGGGCTGGGCGTGGCGCTGAGCCTGGCCACCAGCTTTGTCACCCTGCGCCGCGCGCCCGAACTGCCGCTGCTGCCCGCGCTCGGCAGCGGCGCGCTGCTGAGCGGGCTGACCGGGGCGCTGCTGACCGGACCGGCGATGATGTTCGACGGCACGCTGCCGGCGATCCTGGTCACCGGGCTGCTGATCCTGCCGATCTCGTTCTTTGCGCTGTCCTCGGCCTCGCGCCACACGCAGGCGGCCAATGTCAGCCTGATGATGCTGCTGGAAACGGTGCTGGGGCCGTTCTGGGTCTGGCTGGTGCTGGACGAGGCCCCCACCGCGCGGATGCTCGCCGGGGGCGGCATCGTCCTGGTAAGCCTGCTGCTCTACATCCTCGCCCCGCGCGGGCCCGAGGCGGCGCGGGCCTGAGACCCGCGCCTCAGTCGAGTGTCAGGTTCACCCGCCGGTTCTGCCGGCCCTTGTTCTCGATCTTGCCCAGACGGATGCGCCCGATCTCGCCGGTGCGCGCCACATGGGTGCCGCCGCAGGGCTGGAGATCGACCTGCTGGCGCCCCTCGCCGATGCGCACCAGCCGCACCCGCCCCTGGCCGCGCGGCGGCTGCACCGTCATCGTCTTGACCAGCCCCGGATTGGCGTCGAGCACCGCGTCCTCGACCCAATCCTCGGTGACCAGAAGATCGCGGTCGACCAGATCGTTCAGCGCCTCCTCGATGGCATCGCAGTCCTCCGGCGGTTCGGGCATGGCGAAATCGAGCCGCCCGCTGCCCGCCCCGATGGCGCCGCCGGTCACCGGCAGCGGGATCACCACCGACAGCAGATGCAGCGCCGTATGCACGCGCATGTGCTTGTGCCGCCGCTCCCAGTCGATGCGCTGCGCGACCTCCGTTCCCGGCGGCGGCAGCGGCAGCGGCTCGGCGGGCACCAGCACCACCGCGCCGTGATCGCCCTTCACGGCGGTGGCCACGGCAAACCCGCCCCCGGCCCAGTCGATGCGGCCGCTGTCGCCCGGCTGACCGCCGCCCTTGGGGTAAAAGACTGTGGCATCCAGCACCACGCCGCCCTCGGGCGTATGCGCCACCACCCGGCCAGCCGCCTCGCGCAGATAGCTGTCGTCGTAAAAGAGCCGCGTGGTCATCGCCCGTCCCCCTCTTCGTGATGACCCTGGTCGTCGTCGCCGTCGCGCCCGGCGGGCATCGCGCCGCTCTCCGCGCGCTCGGGCGGCAGAGACGACGGGGCCGGGTCGACTTTGGCGGGCTCTGCCGCGGCGGCGCTGCGGTCGCCCTGGAACAGAACCTCGGGGTTGCGCAGCCAGACGTCGCGCTGCGCGAAGGGGATCTCGATCCCCTCCTCGGCGAAGCGGCGGGCGATCTCGTGGTGGAAATCCGAGGTGACGATCAGCTTCTGGCCCACATCCCGGATCACCGCGCGGATCACGAAATTCAGCGAATCCGCGCCGAATTCCTCGAAGGTGATCATCGGCTCGGGGTTCAGCAGGACCAGATCGTGTTCGCGCACGATGCGGCGCAGGATGTCCTCGACCCGGCGGGTATCGCTGCCATAGGCCACACCTACATGCACCACGACACGCCCCAGCACGTTCGACCGGGTGAAATTGGTCACGCTGGCCGAGACGAAATCCGAGTTGGGCACGATCAGATCGGTGCGGTCGAAGGTCTCGATCCGGGTCGAGCGCACCGAGATCGACTTCACGATGCCCTGATTGCCGCCGACCTCGATCCAGTCGCCCTCGGAAATCGGCCGCTCGATCAGCAGGATGATCCCCGAGACGAAATTCGACACGATATTCTGAAGGCCGAAGCCGATGCCCACCGACAGCGCCCCCGCGACGATGGCCAGCGACGACAGGTCGAGCCCGGCTGCGGTGATCGCCACCAGCGCGGCCAGAAAGATCCCGACATAGCCCAGCCCCGAGACAATCGCGGTCTGGCCGCCGGGGTCGATCTTGGTCTTGGGCAGGATCGAGCTGCGCAGCCCGCTTTGCAGCAGCCGGGTCAGCGCATAGCCGATCCCGAAGACCACCACGAAGGTCAGGAAATCGGTGGGCGAGATCCGGGTATCGCCAAAGACAAAGCCCTCGCGGAACCGCGTCCAGAGCTCGGTCAGATCGGCGACGCGCGCGCCCCAGATCAGCGCGAGGACCGGCAGCACCGCCAGCATCAGCAGCATGCCCGCCAGAACCGGGATGAGGCTTTCGGCCTCCTGCGCGTTCTTGCCCGTCGCCAGTTCGTAGAGGTCGTTCACGAAGCGTTGCAGCACCAGCACCAGCGCCAGCACCGCCAGCGTCTTGGCCGCCGGATAGACCATCGCCTCGCCCACCGCGTCATAGCCGATGGCGGACATGACCGGCCCGGCGATGGCAAGTACGATCACGATACGCCCGACGATCCGCGCAATGCGCAGGCGGAAATGCGCCCCCTCGAGCATGGTACCGTCGATGGCGCGTTCGGGGGTCAGCCGCGTCAGGATATGACCCAGCCGCGACAGCATGAGCGCGCAAAGCAGCAGGACCGGGAAATCCAGCACCGCCTGGGTGGTATCGGAATAGGAAAACAGCTCGGCCACGGTCTGCCCGACCGAGCGCAACACCAGCAGGATGGCCAGCACATTGGCATAGAACCGCGCCTCGCGCCGCTGGATCTGCGGCAGCGGCAGGGTGGCGATGTCCTCCTTGCGGTGAAAGCTCTGATCCGCCAGCCAGCGGACGAACATCAGCGCCCCGCCCCAGCCCGGAAGCTGCTCCAGCATCAGCCGGCCCTTGACCCCGGCCATGCCCGTGAGGTGCAGCGCCACCGTCAGCGCCACCAGCCCGGCAAAGGGCAGCGCGATGCCGCCGAGCGAGAACAGAAAGCCCCAGACCCCGGTGCCGCGCCGGCTGCGCCCGCGCAGCCAATCCACCCCCTTGCGCACCCAGAGCGGACCGCGGATCACCAAGAGCAGCGCCAGCGCCACGAGCAGCAGGATCACCGGCAGATCGCGGCGCGCCTCGGTCAGCTTGATGTCGGACCGCAGGTTCTGGCGCAGTTCCGACCACAGGCTGCGGCCCGAACTGGCCAGCGCCCGCGCCGCTTCGGGCCAGAGCGCCGGATTGAGCGGCGACGGCCCCAGTTCCAGCAGCGCGTCGGCCTGCCGGTTGCGGATGATCTCGTCGATTTCACGGATCAGACCGTCGGCGCGGGTATAGGCCTCTTCGGCCCGCCGCACCGGCGCCTGCAAGCGCTGCAACTCGCCCGACAGATCGGCGCGCCGCGCGGCGATGTCCTCGGCCTCGCTTTCGCCCTCGGCCGGTGGATCGCCAAGCGCGGCAAGCTGCGATTCCAACGTCTGGATCCGCGTGGCGCTGGTGCTTTCGGCTTGCAGAAAGCTCTCGCGCCAGCCCGCGATGGTGCTGCGAAGCTGCTCAAAGGCCGCGTCCGAGGCCTGTCCGCTGTCGATCACCTGTTCGGCCCGGGCCGCCACCTGCTCCCAGGCGTCGTAGTCGAGCTTGCCATCCTGGGCGGACAGCACCGTGGCGCTCAGCATCAGGCCGAGCGCCAGACAGGCGGCGGCGCACCAGCGGAAAAGCGTCGTCATGCGTCCTCGAACACGCCGGGAATGGAGGCGGGCGCGCGGTCGAGCCACGCGGGCACCGGCAGCCCCTTGTCCTTGAGGAAGGCCGGATTGAAGAGTTTCGACTGATAGCGCGTGCCGAAATCGCAAAGCACGGTGACGATGGTGTGGCCCGGCCCCATTTCCTGCGCCATGCGGATGGCGCCGGCAACGTTCACACCCGAAGAGCCGCCAAGGCAAAGCCCCTCCTCCGCCAGCAGGTCGAAGACCACCGGAAGCGCCTCTTCATCGCCGATGCGGCAGACGAAATCGGGGGTGAAGCCTTCGAGATTGGCGGTGATCCGGCCCTGACCGATGCCCTCGGTGATCGAATCGCCGGGGTTGTCCTTGCCGGTATAGATCTTGTAGAGCCCCGCGCCCGCCGGATCGGCGAGGCCCACCTTCACGCCCTTGGGCTGAAGCGCCATGCCGGTGCCCGCCAGCGTGCCGCCCGAGCCCACCGCACAGATGAACCCGTCGACCTTGCCGCCGGTCTGTTCCCAGATCTCGGGGCCGGTCATCTCGATATGCGCCTGCCGGTTGGCGACGTTGTCGAACTGGTTGGCCCAGATCGCGCCATGCGCCTCGGTCTTCGCCAGTTCCTCGGCCAGACGGCCGGAATAGCGCACGTAGTTGTTGGGATTCGCGTAAGGCGCCGCGGGCACCTGCACCAGCTCGGCCCCGGCCAGACGGATCATGTCCTTCTTTTCCTGGCTCTGGGTCTCGGGGATGACGATCACCGTCTTGAACCCCATCGAGGCGCCGACCAGCGCCAGCCCGATGCCGGTATTGCCCGCCGTGCCCTCGACGATGGTGCCGCCGGGCTCCAGCAGGCCCTTCTCCACCGCGTCGCGGATGATGTAGAGCGCGGCCCGGTCCTTGACCGACTGGCCGGGATTGAGAAACTCCGCTTTCCCGAGGATCGTGCAGCCGGTCATCTCGCTGGCCTTGCGCAGCTTGATGAGCGGCGTGTTTCCGATGGCCTGCGCCAGATCCTGTGCAACCCGCATGGCTGCCCTCCCCTTTGTCACGGTCTGGGTTTCAGGTTTAGGGCCGCGTCTGGGGGAACTCAAGCACCGCTGCGCAGCGCGTCGCGGTGACGTGCCAGCCAATAGAGCATCATCGCCAGCGGTCCGGCGTTCACCTCGCCGCTATCGACCAGCGCCAGCGCCTCGTCGAAGGGCAGCACATGGCTGCGGATGTCCTCGTGCTCTTCCGCCAGACCGCCCAGCCCGTTGTCCGCCTCCGACAACGTGCAGAGCCCTAGAAAACAATGGAAAAACTCCGAGCTATAGCCCGGCGAGGCATAGACCCGAACCATCGGGCGCAGCCCACGCAGCGTCAGCCCCGCCTCTTCCAGCGCCTCGCGCAGCACGCAGGATTCGGGGCTTTCGCCCGCATCCACCAGCCCCGCCACCGGCTCCAGCACCCAGGGCAGCGGGTCGCCGCGCAGCACCGGCCCGTAACGAAGCTGCTCGATCAAAAGCACGCGATCCGTCTCGGGATCGTAAGGCAGCACCAGCGCCGCATCATAGGCCACGAACCCCTCGCGCGAGACGATCTCGGACAGGCTGCCGTCGAACCGGCGGTGCCGCAGGTCGAAGGCACGCAGCCGGAAGAACCCCTCGAAACCGGGATTGTCGCGCAGGATCTCGACCGCATCGCGCCCCATTCCCGACCGCAGCCTGTGCGGCGCGCCCTGCCGGGCAAGCTGCTGCGCCCAGGCACGGGCCGCGAGATAGGGCCGCAGCGCCGCCATGCGCTCGGGGGTGACACGGCCGTATTGCGGCATGATCTCGTGCGCGGCGCCACAGGCCAGCCCGCCCCACTCCGAGACCCAGTCGGCCAGATCGAAAAGCCCGCCGCAATCCGCCGGCGGACAGCCGCGCACATGCGCCAGCGCCGGGGTCTCGCGCGCCTCGGGCCCAAGAACCGTCACCTCGCGCAGACCGTCGCGAAAACCACCGAGATAGAACGCCACCCGCGCCAGATCCTTCGGCGTCAGCCCATGCAGCAGCAGCCCTTCCGCCGCCGTACCGGGGGTTTCGCAAAGCGCCGCGCCCGGCACGCCCTTGGGCTCGGTCCGGTAGACGGAATAGCCGGGCAGCCTGGCGGTCACGCCGCGCGGGGCATGGCCCAGCACCGTCTCCAGAAGCGGCGGGTGGCGCAGGGTGCCAAAAACGAACAGGTCGGCCAAGCCGCGGCCTCCTCAGCGCCAGTGCCGCGCCGCGGTTTCCGACAGCAGCCCCGTCACCACGGCACCGACGGCCATCAGCAGGAAAAAGCCCGGATCCAGCAGCACCGCGCCGAACTCCACCGCGATCTCGAACACCGCCGCCAGCGCCTCGAGCGGGCTGTGATAACGGTGCCGCAGCGCCAGCCGCACCATCTCGTTGGCCGCCTGCCCCAGCAGCGCCCAGAGGATCAGAGCCACGGCCCCGGTGATCCCGTGCGAGACCGCCGCCGCGGTGCCTCGCCCGGCGCGCGGCCCGACGATGATCCAGCCGCAGAGGAACCCAAGCACGGTGTTGACATAGGTGAAGATGCCGAAAGCGGTGCTCTGCGGCATCAGCGTCTTCACATATTCCGAACCGAGATAGCCGAACCCCGCCAGACAAAGGGCTGCAATCAGACGGGCGGCGGTGAACATGCGAAAGCGACCTCGGGCTGTGGAAAAACTGCACCCGTGTTAACGCTGACCATACGGAAGGAGCAAGTCGGCAAAGCGGACAGGCCCGACAGCGTCCGGATCATGTGTCTCATCCGAGACAGGGCCGCGCGCTCAGAAGTCGCGCGCCTCATAGGCGGCCAGCGCCGCCTTGCGCCCCTCTTCGGCGCTGACCACGGGCGCGGGATAAGGATCGTCCGGCGCCATGGCCCAGCTTTCGGGGATGGCGTCGAAATAGCTCAGCGCCGTCTGCGGCGGATTGCGCTGCCCCTCGGCGATCCAGCGGCGGATATAGGCCTGATCCGGATCGAATTTCTCGCGCTGGGTGATCGGGTTGAAGACCCGGAAATAAGGCGCCGCATCCGGCCCCGATCCGGCGGTCCATTGCCACCCCAGCGCATTGGCCGCCGGGTCCCAGTCGGTCAGGCAGTCGGCGAACCAGTCCATCCCGATTTTCCAATGACACATCAAATGCTTGGTGAGATAACTTGCGACGATCATCCGGGCGCGATTGTGCATCCGCCCCGTGACATACATCTCGCGCAACCCCGCGTCGACAAAGGGAATTCCCGTGCGGGCGCGTTTCCAGGCGATAACCTCGCTTCGGCGGGCGTCTTCGTTCCAGGGAAAGGCGCGCCACTCCTCGCGCCAGTTGTCCTCCAGCAGATGCGGCGTGTGCCACATCAGGTGATAGGCGAACTCGCGCCAGACCAGCTCCTTGAGCCAGGTCTCGGCGCCCGCCTTCCCCGCCTCCTGCGCGCGCCTGCCCGCGTGCCAGCATTGCGCCGGGCTGATCTCGCCAAGACTGAGGTTTTCCGCAAGGGTCGAGGTGCCGTCCTCGGCCACCAGATTGCGCCCGTCCTTGTAGCCCGCGATCTTGCCCGCCACGAAGGCGCCCAACCGCCCCTGCGCGCTGGCCTCGCCTAGCTGCACATGGGGGCGCAGCACCGCCGCCCCCCGCCGCATCGCCGCGCCCAGATGCCAGTCCTCCAGCCGGTCGCTCTCGGGCCAGCGCTCCGGCGCGGACAGGCGCGCGGGCGCGGGCAAAGGCTCGGGCACCTGCACGCCGCAGACCGCCCGCCAGAACGGCGAATAGACCTTGTAGAACCCGCCCTGCTTGGTCTCGACGCTCCAGGGCTCGAAGAGCAGATGGCCGGGAAAGCTTCGCGCCGCGACGCCACGCGCCTTCAGCGCCGATTTCACCAGCGTGTCGCGCTCCACCGAGGCCGGATCGTAAGCCCGCTGCCAGAACACCGCCCCGGCGCCAGTCTCAGCCAGCAGCGCCTCCAGCACCTCGCGGGCGGGGCCTGCCCGCAGGATCAGCCGGCTGCCCTTCTCCTCCAGCGCCCGCGCATAATGTTCGAGCCCCAGCCCAAGCCGCCATTTCGGCGCCGCGCCCAGCCCGTCCACCGTGTGATCGCGGATGAAGACCGGGATGACCGGCCGCCCCGTCTGCGCCGCCGCATGCAGCGCGGCGTGATCGCTCAACCGCAGGTCGCGGCGGATCCAGACGAGGACCGGAGACGTGTCAGCCATGGTGCCTTTCCTTCTTGCCCCGCAGAGAGATAGGCCGCTGCGGCGCGGGTCAAGCCATGGCTTACAGGACGCGGTCGAGCGCCTCCGTCAGCTTCTCCACCTCCTGCGCCGAGGTGTAATGCACGAAGGAAAGCCGCAGCACACCCTGCGCGGGGTCGATGCCCTGCCCCTGCAACGCGCGCACCGCGTAAAAATCGCCGCCGCCCGCCATGATGCCGTGCCCCGACAGCTCTTTCGCCACGTCGATGGCCGGACGCTGCAACGCCACGGCAATGGTGGGCGCCCGGTTTTCAGCCTCTTTCGGCCCGAGCAGTCGCACCGAGTTGCGCGACGCCAGGAACTCCAGCAGCGGCTGCATCAGCGCCACCTCATGCGCGTGCATCAGCCCCGAGACCTCGCGCGGGCTCACCCCCTGATGCGCGGCCAGCGCCTCGACGTAATCCACCATGCCCGCACAGGCGGCGACCTGCGCGTGATCCGGCCCCGCAGGGGTGAATTTCTTGTAAAGCGTGTCGCCGTTGAAATAATGCGCCTGGTTCGGCAGCACCTCCGCCAATGCGCGGCGCATGACCATGATCCCCTGATGCGGTCCATAAGTCTTGTAGGCCGAGAACAGGTAGATGTCGCAGCCGAGCGCCTCGACATCGGGGAGCCCGTGCGGCGCAAAGCTCACCCCATCGACGCAGGCAAAGGCGCCCGCCGCATGGGCCAGCGCGGTGATCTCGCCCACCGGGTTGATCTCGCCCACCACGTTGGAACAATGCGGGAAACAGACCAGCCGCACCTTCTCGTCGAGCAGGTTTTCCAGATCGGCGGGGTCGAGATGGCCGGTCTCGGGGTCCATCCGCCATTCGCGGATCTCGATCCCCTCCTCCGCCAGCCGCCGCCAGGGGCCGGTGTTGGCCTCGTGGTCCTGGTTGGTCACGACGATGGCCTCGCCCGGCGCCATGAACTTGCGGAAGGCCTGCGCCAGCACATAGGTGTTCTGGGTGGTCGAGGGGCCAAAGCTCAGCTCGTCGGTCTCCACCCCCAGCAGCGCGGCAAGACGGCGGCGCGCCTCGTCCATCTCGGCACCGCCCGCTTCCGAGGCGGGGTAAGGCGCATAGGGTTGCACCTTGCGCTGATGGTAAAAGCGGGTCAGCCGGTCGATCACCGGCTGGCAGGTATAGGACCCGCCCGCGTTCTCGAAAAAGGCCCAGCCCTGCAGCGACGGCTCGGCAAAGGCGGGAAACTGCCCGCGCACGAACTCCAGATCCAGCATATCGACGACTCCCCTGAGATTGGGGCGCAGAAGACCGGCGAACGGGCGGAGGGTCAAGGAGCGGCGGAGGGGGACGGTGCGTCAGGGGTGGGAAGGGCTGGAGGACCAGGGGCGGCAAGAGTGGGTGTCGGCCATGGCCCAGGGCATCTTCAGTGGACTGGATGAAACGGGATCTTCCATCACGGCTTCAATAGGTTTATGGCCGGGTGCCCTTCATGCAGACATCTCGACCTCACCTTCCTCTTGGATTATTTTCACAAAGTCGATTGGATCGTTGAAATAATTTCGATATGCGGACCGAAGCTGTTTAGGATTGCTTGCCCTAACATACACAGCATTCAAGCTCGACCCTGAGGTTTCCAACTCGGTGGCTTTAGAAATTGCATCGGCAGAATTTTTGAACGGAATCACTTCCAGCCCGGCACTGCCATCCGGATTCTGAAAAACATTCAGAACGGTATGTTCTTGCAGCTTCTCTTCGTCCTCGAATTGCTTAAGTGCAGATAGCCTCTGAAGAATTCCGAGCTCATCTTCAAGCTCCTGAAGTTGTGCCTGTAGTTCAGCGGTGCTCACCTCCAAAAAGGTTCTATCAAGATGTTCTTGTTTGCGAGCAATAATCTCGCTTGCAATCGCAAAGAACCTACCACGTTTCGACTGGTCCATTTCGAATTTTGTGCGCTCTCCGTCGATAAGGTCCGAAATCTCAACTGCTGTGGCCCAAGCATGCTGGGCGCGGGTACGGTATTGAATCTCAACCAGCAGGCCATCCCAAGGCTTCTTAGGGAACGTCTGATCTACCGTTTTGGCTGTGCCGATTTCCATGCAATCGGGCTTTGATTTAGCATACAGGGACCGATTTTGGGCTCG
>NZ_JAMDHK010000030.1:0-14694 GCF_024721115.1 Salipiger pentaromativorans
TACGAGCCCAAAATCGGTCCCTGTATGCTAAATCAAAGCCCGATTGCATGGAAATCGGCACAGCCAAAACGGTAGATCAGACGTTCCCTAGGGCAGCATTGATGATAGATGGATAACTAGCCTTTAAGTCTATCTCACAAACATCGAAACCGTTGATCGTGGATGCAAGCCTTTCCTCTTCAGGTGCAGTTTGCCAAGGCCCATAAATCCTGCCGCCATGATCCAAGCGGCCATTGTTGAAAATCCTCCTAGACCAAGCAAACTCACGTCCGTCCCAGAACTGTAAGGGGTTTTTGAGTAGGCAGTTGTTAATCGTTTTCATCTGGGCTTCCAGAGGTTCAATCTGCCCCAAGAACTTCTTGCGGGGAATCCTCTTTCCGCCAGTCTCAGTCTTGCCAGTGTCCCATGTGTCCTTGGCACTTCGGACTTCAACGCATTCACCGAGGCCATGATGTGTGAACTCAAGCCAGTCTGGGGCCAGCTCCGAGTCATAGCTATAAACCCGTGCCAACTTATCAAATCTTGAGGATTTCTGCACCATCCAGATCAGGCCCTTACTTTCGAGAGCGTCCTTCACCTTTCGCATGGTGTCGGCACCATAGGCCCCGCCTGAGTAGAACTCGCTCCTACCTACCCATGAGATCAGGCCATTCTTTGTTTGCGCCCACCTGCAACCAATGAGGAAATCAGAGATGATGTAGTGGTGCTTGTCTCGGCTTGTCTTGCGCATCTCTTTGAGCCTGAAGCCAAGTTCCTCAAGAAGGCCATCTACATATCCATTTGTGTATTCGTCCTTCGGCTTGAAGGCCTTCGGAACTACTATGTCAGCTTTGCATAGTTCGCCGTAGAACTTTGACTCTTTGATCTTGGGTGTTTTGGTTTCGTCTTTCAAATTCGGTTTCTCCAATAGGTATTGGCCCTTCAGAGAGGCTGGGCCTCAGGGCTATTCAATCAATGATGTAGGGAAGCATGGCCGCTCACGCGCCCAAGCATTTGACACAGAAAATCCCGCGATCCTTTCGGGGCGGGTTCCGGGTGGCTTATAGCCTATTGCGCTGGAGCTAAACTCAGGTCTCTCCTGATGCTATCGAGCGCGTTCTCGATAATTAGTATGGGGTGCAGAGAAAGTCAAATACATTCTAGTTATTGAATTAGTTGTGCTGGTTGAGGGCAGTTCTGTCAGTCCTTGAAGGCCACGCGCTGGACCGTGCCACAAGCTGGAACAAGACGCCGGTTCCCTGCCTGCCTTCGCCTCTCCCGGATACCTTTTGAGTAGAGCCTAGCGTTACTGGTGCTTGTTACCGGATTGGTGGTAACAATAGGATCATTTTTCTTGCTAATGATACTAGAATCACATTAGTCTAGATTCAAAAGTTACCACCTTGGAGGTTACTATGGCTGTTGTGGGTTATCGTCGCGTTAGCAGTGTGGGTCAGAACTTGGACCGTCAGGACCTCGGGCAGGTCGATAAGGTCTTTGAAGAGAAGCTGTCAGGCAAGAGCGCCAAGGATCGCCCAGCGCTGCAATCGCTCCTGGACTACATCCGAGAGGGTGACAGTGTTGTGGTCTTCTCTATCGACCGCCTTGCCCGTGACCTGAGGGACCTTCAGGACATTATCCAGCACGTCAACGACAAGGGCGCTTCTATTGCCTTCCTCTCGGAGGGCCTGACCTTCTCTGCTGACAAGGAAGATGCCTTCGCTAGGTTGCAACTTCAGATGATGGGGGCCTTTGCCGAGTTCGAACGCAATATTATCCGCAAGCGTCAGGCTGAGGGGATCGCCAAGGCTAAGATCAAAGGGGTGTACAAGGGCAGGAAGCCCAGCATCGACCGAGACCAAGTTCACGCTTTGAAGGCTGAGGGGTTGTCTACCTACAAAATCGCTGACCAGATGGGTATTAGTCGCATGTCCGTGCATCGCATCTTGAACGGGTAAGTTGCGTTTTCAGTGATGGTAAGGACCTCGCGAAAAACGATGGGTCCCTCTCGCGTTTAAGCGGGTGGGGCTGAATTTGAACTTGCAGTGGCCTGTCGCTTCTAGATGAAAATTTTACAAAGCTTTTTTGAGGTGGATATAGGCGTCGAATCCATTTCTTGGAGGGTCATGGGGCACTACCTTGTCAACTATTTCTCCCTTGTAAGGTTGTCCTACTTCCGGAAGTTTTATCTCAAAGTAGGTCGTGCACAAACCTCCAGCGTGCTGAACATAAATTCTCATGTCTCTCTCCAGTCAGGGGCCAAGTCTTAGCGCTGCGTCGGTGTGGTGGCTTAGGGGCGGTTTGCCCTCATTGCTGAACCAAAAACCATCAATACTATTCCTAAGAAAAGCGCGATGGTGCTGAAAATGACTAGTTTCTCAGTGGAAGTTTCAGATATTCCGAATGGTGCTGCCTTTTCTCGAAACCAATATACAAGTGCAGCGACTGGAATGAAGAATACAGAAGCGCCGAGGATGAGCAGTCCTTTAGAGATCAGACTCCTTATGCTAGTGGAAGTGACCGCGAGAATGACGCCAAAAATGACTAAACCGAAGAGAATTATATAAGAGATCAGGATTGCGTTGTTGGACTGAGGTTCAAAACCCAGGACAAGTAGGAAAAGCCCGGCGCCTGCCATTAGAAGCCCGAAAGAGAACCCAATAAATAGTCTCGCAACCATTGCAAATTTCCCTGCTTGTAGGTGACTCATCCATTATGCTCAGCGCGTTGACATAGGAATGGACTTGTTACACGCCTAGTGTAGACAATTTCCCATGGAGTTGTGCCACGCTACAAGCGATTGATCGCAGTCACAACTCTACGAAGTTCGTTGTTGCTTCAATGCCTCTATTGACCCTCGTTGACGCATTGTAGACGGACAGCGGTACCAGACGCCACAAGCATCACCATGCTGCCTGCCGCGCTGAGTTCTACGTAGTCCAAATCAACACCAACAACGGCATTGGCACCTACCGCATGGGCCTCCCTCTTGAGTTCATAGAGGGCGGTTCTTCTGGCGTCTCGCATGGTCTTCTGAACGGCTTCGGACCGTCCTCCTACAATGTCCCGGACACCCGCAAACAGGTCCTTGAAGATGTTCATGCCAAAGGCACACTCAGCAGTGACGATCTCTATACGCTCGGTGATGGGCAGGTCAGGTGCTGTCTCTGTGGTTAGGAGAATTTTGGTTATACTTTCTTCTCGCTCCCGAGAAGCTTGTTGTTCACGTTGGCTCTCGATGGAGTAATGTGGATGACCTTCAGGCCACTTATCGGCAGATATGCAATCCTTGCAACGCCTATGCTGATCCCCTTGCCAGAATGACAAATTCCCACCGCAGCTAATACACTCTGACATTGGCTCACCCCACTTTGGATTGACCATCACACATCCTATGGGAGTGGGCAAGCTAGGCTACTCGGGCGGTTTGGATTGGCACACATTTTGGCACACATTGGCACACATCTTGCAGGATTCGGCCCCAAGGTGCTATCAGTGCGCTGGATGCAATTGGATCATGGTAGACGCAGCCTAGCCGGAAAAATTCTTTAATTTTGAGGGCTTGATAGTGCGAAGCACGTTAGCGTTGAGGTCGCTGTGGGGTAACTCCCGTGGAAGTTCGAGTCTTCTCGACCGCACCAGCTTTGATCGGCCTAGCGCGATGCGCGACTTCAGGCTGTTTGTGGCTCGACGCTTTTTCTGTCACCTCTAGCATGCCGGCGGACAGTGTCTGAAATGACGCCGAAGGGCGTTCGTCCCGAAATTCGGAGGATCACGGACTGCCAGGCTTTTCAAAGCCGCTGTGAGTGCGGCCTTCGTATACGGCCGCTCATGGACCCCTTGGCACCGCACGGCCCGTGGCCCGGCTGGTGATGACCCGCACTCAGCCGATCAGGCGTCGGACGAGGCCTGGTTTTCCCTGTGCGTGCAGCAGCTTGAGGACAGCTTCGGGCGACAGGCGCGCGTAATATTGCGCCTCCGATGCCGATTCCGCGAGTGAGATGCCGAAGGTCTCGGAAATCCACCGCACCTCCTCGCGCGAGGTCGTCCGCACCGCCTGTTTCGCCTTTTCGGGGAGGGTGAACTTCGTGCCACCGATCTCGAAGATCAGCCGGGCCTGGAACGGCGCATATCCGTATTCCTGCTCGAACCGCGCGCGGATCTCCGCCAGCAGGGCGCCGTCCATCGTCAGGCTTTCGTTCACCTGTTCGCGCGGGATCTCCCTGGCCAGCGCGTCGTAGCCCAGGGTAGAGAGGAAATCCTGTGCCGCGCCGTTGCGTTTGGCCTCGGCGAAGTCGCGCACCACCAGATCCCGGCCGGTCGCCACAAAGGCGGAGAGCGCGGTCTTCTGATTGTGCCAGCGCGGATCCTTGACGGTTTCGGCCAGACGCCGGTAGCCCATCTTGATGGATTGCTGCGCCGCGCTGATCGCGGCATCGACCGGGTGCCGGACGTAACAGACGAAGACCGGCGTGAACCCCGCCTCCTCGAAACGCTGTGCCACGGTCTCGGCTGCGGCACCGATGTTGAACAGATATTCGCAGGAGAGCACCACATCGCCCTTGGCGACCTGGATCTGCTCCCAGAGCGCCGTGGCGAGGGACGCAGCCTTCGGCCGGTCGATGGCGCGTTTCCGCAGGTGATGATGGTCGGCGCCTTGCGGATGGAACAGCGCGATCGCCGCGGGCGTGTTGCAGTGCTCCGTCTTCGGATGGACCAGTCCGTGCTTCAGGAGCAACGCGCCATGCGCGTCCAGCGCCGTCTGGATCGCGGTGGTGCCCGTCTTGGGCATCCCGATATGAAGGAAGGCGCGCTTCACTGCCTCATCCTAGCCTTTGTCGCAAAGTGGCCCTTGCCGTCTACCTGTCGTTCCTCTGCACGTCCCTCGGTCGGAGGGGGCGCAGAGAGGCTCCCGCACATAACCCGATGACGCGGCGATATGCGAGCCGGAAACGGCGGTGACCGCGCCGGCGCGCGCAAAATGGCCGGTGGCGGGGGCTGGTCAGGCGCCGCCTTTGTCGCGTGTGGCGGCGCTGCGCCCGGTGTGCGAGATGAACAGCTTGGCCGCGCCTTCCTTGAGAATGTCGAACAGCTCTTCCTGCCGGCGCACGATGATGCTGCGCAGGGTGGCGATGGCCTTGGCCTCGTCGCGTTCGCGCAGCACTGACAGCAGGTCGCCATGCTGGCGATAGCTGTCGCGATGGTTCTGATCCGCCTCGCTCGGCGCCCAGCGGATGAAATGGATCTGGGCATTCAGCCGACGCAGCGCCTCGACCAGCTTGTCGTTGTGGCTGAGCCCGACCAGCCGCTCGTGGAAATGTTCGTCGGCAGCGATGCGTTCGGAGGGGCTGGTCTTGTCGCTACAGATGTCGAACCGCGCCCAGTCCGCCTGCAATGCCGCGATCTCGTCGTCGGTTGCCCGCTGCACGGCCAGCCGGACGCCCTCGGTCTCCAGGATCACCCGCAGCTCGTAGAGGTTGACGATCTCGTCGGCGTCGATCTTGGGGCGGTAATAGCCCAGTGCGGGTTCGAAGCGCAGCAGATCTTCCATCACCAGCCGGTTCAGCGCCTCGCGCACCGGGGTGCGGCTGACGCCGAAGCGCTTGGCGAGATCGCCTTCATTCAGCCGTTCGTCCGGTTTGATTTCATAGGAAAAGATCAGATCGCGCAGCCCTTCGTAGGTCCGCCGCAGCGCCGCTCCCCGGGGGCTGCCGCCAGACGCCTTGCGGGGCTTGGTGCGGGCGGGCTTTGCGGGGGCGTCGGTGCTGCTCATGCTCTGGTCCTTGGAACTGTTCGGGGCAGAGATACCAGAAAGGGGAGCGGGCCGCATCCGGCCCGTTCCCAAACCTTGCACCACGGGGTTCAGAGCGCGGCGATGACCTGGATTTCCACGGTGAAATCCGGGGCGGCGAGCTTCGATTCCACGCAGGCGCGGCACGGGGTGGCGCCGGGGGTGACCCAGGCGTCCCACACCGCGTTCATTTCGTTGAAGGTCGACATATCGGCCAGCCAGATCGTAGCGGTGAGCAGCTTGTCCTTGCTGCTGCCGGCCTGTTCCAGCAGGGCGTCGAGCCGGTCGAGGATGTCCTTGGTCTGCTCGGCGACCGGCGCCCCGGGGGCGCCCAGAGCCACCTGGCCCGCGGTGTAGACGGTATTGCCGTGGATCGCGGCCTGGCTCATCCGGGGGCCCACATCGAGGCGTTTCACTTCGGTCATTTCAGTCTCCTTGGTTGTCGAACGGCGTTTCGCCGTGGGATCGGGCCCGCCAGGGAAAGGCGGGCGCCGGAAGGTCGGGCGTACCCGGCATGTCTGCGTTTTGGCGCGGCTTCACGCTGCGGGCAAGGTGAAGAGCCGCCCGGCGCCGGGAATGACGTCGTCGATCCCCGCCAGACGCAGGCAATGCCAGGCCAGCGCGTGGTCGCTGGAGGTCACCGGCAGCCCGGCGGCGGCCTCGATGGCCGCGACCTGCTCGCTCAGCCGCAGCGAGGTGCAGGAAATGAACACCGCATCCAGATCGGTCGCGGCGGCCAGCGCCGCCACGCCCTCCTGGATCGACTCGAGCCGGATGCGGGCCGCCTCGCGATCGTCGAGCTTGTTGTAGGTGCCGAAGGCGGCGACGGGGATGCCCTTTTCGGTCAGGTAGCCGCGTACCACCTCGTTGACCTCGGGCGCGTAGGGGGTCAGCACGCCGATCCGTCGCGATCCGAGCGCGCGGAAGGCGGCGGCGGCGGCGGTCGCCGGGGTGGTGCAGGCGATGCCCGGGCGGACCTTGCGGATCTCCTCGAAAATGCGCGCCTCGCCCATCGCCATGGTGGCGGCGGTGCAGCCGAACCCCACCACGTCGAGCGGCAGCCCGGGCAGGATCAGCTCGGTCGCCGGGGCAATGCGCGGACCGATGGCGTGCAGCGCCTCGGTGGTGATCTCGACATCGTTGAAGACCCGGGTGCAGTACAGCCCGACCCCGTCGAGCGGCAGCAGCCGGCGGAATTCCAGCTCCATCGTCTGGTCGGTGGCCAGGACCAGAAGCCCGATGGCGGCGCGTGCGGCGGCGCCGCCATCGAGGGTGCAGGGCAGGGTGCCCAGATCGGTGAAATCGCAAGTCTCTCGCATGACGGGCCTCAGCTATCGTTGATGGTGGCGAGGTCGAGCGCGGCGGGCCGCCCGGCGATGGCATCGGCCAGAAGCCGGGCCGAGCCGTGCGACATGGTCCAGCCGATGTGGCCATGCCCGGTATCGTACCAGAGGTTGCGGTGTTTGCGCCGCCCGATGAACGGCAGGTTGGTGGGGGTCATCGGCCGCAGCCCCGCCCACATATGCGGGCGGTCGTGATCGGCGCCCTCGGGATAAAGCTCGCGCGCGACCGAGGCCATGAAGGTGAAATCCGCGGGCTTGTGGCTGCGGTCGTAACCGGCGATTTCGGCGGTGGCGGTGACCCGGACCTCGTTGCCGAAACGCGAGATCGCGACCAGGTTCTCCTCATCGACCGACCCGATGGTCGGCGGTTTCGGGTTGTCGCCGATGGGCAGGGTCAGCGAATAGCCCTTGACCGGATAGATCGGCAGCGGCTCGCCGATCTTGCGCGACAGCGCGGCGCTGCCGTTGCCGAGGGCAAGCACGTAAAGATCGGCTTTCAGCGTGCCGGCGCTTGTGGTGACCGAGGTCACCTCGTCGCCCTCCGTCTCGATCGAGAGCACCGTTTCGCCGGTGCGGATCTCGGCGCCGTTCTTTTCCAGATGCCCGGCGAGCGCGGCGGTGAAGCGCGTGCAGCTCCCGGTCTCGTCGGTCGGACAATACACCCCGCCGGCGATCTTCTCGCCGACCGAGGCCAGGGCGGGCTCCAGCGCCAGAACCTGGGCGCGATCGAGGATCTCGAGCCGTTGGCCGAGCCGCTCGAGGATTCTCATGTGCTCGATGCCGGCGGCCAGCCGCGCGGGGGTGCGGTAGAAATACAGAACGCCCCGGTCGATGCGGTCATAGGCGATGTCGAGCGCGCGAAGCGTTTCGTGCAGGATGCTTTGCGAATAAGAGGCCAGCCGGAACTTGTTCTGCGTATTTGTATCCGAATGCGATTTTGTGCACTCGCGCAGGAACTTCAGCGACCAGGACCAGAGCTGTGGGTCGAGTGAGGGGCGAAAGCGCAGCGCCTGATTGGGCAATAGCAGCGATTTCAGCAGGATCATCGGCGCGGCGGGCGATGACCAGGTAAAGGAATGCCCGGGGGCGACCATGCCGGCATTGCCCCAGCTCGTTTCGGTGCCGACGCTGTCGTTCTTCTCGATCAGAGTGATGTCATGCCCGTCTTTCCAAAGCTCATATGCGGCAGTGACGCCCACGACGCCCCCACCCAGAATGGCAATCTTCATTCGGCTCTCCGCTGCTTGCCGCGCGGGAGGAGTTTTTCTGTTATCTCTCGCACGCGATTCTGAATGCAGATAAAAATACAAATATGGATTTAAGGTGAGTCAATCTATCGGCACCATGCCCCTACGCATCGGTCTGCGAAAACGCCGCCTTTGCCCGATGCGTGGGCAGTTCCGGCGGTTGGCAGGGCAGATCGACGACGCGGCCCGCGCCGGCGCGGACATAGGCAAAACCAATGTTGCCGATAAGTTGTCTGCGGGACCGCCAAACGCGATGGTCCTCCCGAGGCAGCGGCGCGCCGACATCCTGGGCCGACCGCCGCCGATCATGACAGCGACATCCGAGACATCCGCACACCGGCCGGGCGCCGGGCGGAGCCGGCTGTCTGTGGCACGGCCGGGCGCGGGGCCCGGACGGAATGGGCGTGCCGCCGGGACTCTGGCCCGGCGCCGCAAGCGGACGAGGACAAGACGCCGTGCAAGTGACCTTTCGGCCCCCACCAGACGACCGGCTGATCCTCTGCGGGCCGCTGATCGACGGCACCGGCGCGCCGGCGCTGCCCGCCGGTCAGATGATCCACATCCGCGGCGACCGCATCGCCGCCATCGGCCCGGCGACGGCGTTCGAGGGGGTCGTGGCCGAGCGCTGCGACTGGAGCGCCTTCACCGTCCTGCCGGGCTATGTCGATATGCATGACCACGTGCATCTGCGCATGGCCGATCTCGCGCGGTTCGAGGGGCTGACACGCCAGTCGGATGCGCAGCTTGCCCTGAACGGGGTCGAGACCTGCCGCATCGCGCTCAGCGGCGGGATCACGACGATGCGTGACATGGGCGGCTGTACCGGCATCGCGGCGGCGGTCCGCGCGGCGGTGGATGACGGGCGGGTGACCGGCCCGCGCATGCTGATCGTCGGCAGTGCCATCACGCGGACCGGCGGGCATGGCTGGCAGTTCGGGCTCGAGGCCGATGGCGCCGAGGGCTGGCGGCTGGCGGTGCGCAAGCTGCTGAAGGGCGGGGCCGACTGGATCAAGCTCTGCGTCTCGGGCGGGATCACCGACCGGGATTCGGGGCCCGAGGATACCGATCCGACCCGTGCCGAGATTGCCGCCGCCATCGACGAGGCACACCGGCGGGGCCGGAAGGTTTCGGCCCATCTATATGGCGGCGTCGGGTTCGACTGGGCGATGGAGGCGGGGCTCGATGTGCTCGAGCACGGTCTCTATCTTACGGCAGAGCAGTTCCGCCGCATGGCGCATCAGGGCACGGGTCTGATCTCGACCGTGGGCACCATCGAGGCGGCGACAACGCTGCCGGGCATCGCCGAGGCGATGCGGCCGAAATTCCAGGATGCGCTCGACCGGGTGCCCGGCATGCTGCGCGATGCGCGCGCCGCCGGCGTGAAAATCGCCCTTGGCACCGACATGCTGCATGGCCGCATGGACGTGGAAATGACCCATCTCGTCGCGGCCGGGTACAGCGCGCTCGAGACGATCCGCGCGGCGACGCTCTCGGGGGCCGAGATGCTGGGGCTGGAGGACGATCTGGGCTCCATCGCGCCCGGCAAGCTGGCGGATCTGGTGGCCGTCGCGGGCGATCCCCTGACCGACATCCGCGCTGCCGGCGAGGTGCGTCGGGTGATGAAGGGCGGGGTCTGCATGCCCGTCGCGCGCCCGGCGCGCGCGGTTATCCCGTGACCGTCCGAACCGCCGCCCCCGGCCCTGGGGCCCTGCGCCATCCACAACCTGCCAGCATTGGAGAAGCCAAGATGACCGAACACATGCACACGAAACTGTCGAACACCATCGTCGATACCGGCACGATCGAGGGTCTGCTGACCAGCGGCCGTTTTTACGAACTGGGCCACCCGTTCGAGCAGGGGATGACACATAGCCCCAATCACCCGCCGTTCCTCTATTCGCTGGTCAAGAAGCACAGCGATTTTGTCAGGGGCAGTTTCAGCGCCGCGAGCGACATCATCGCGATGGGGCTGCATCAGGGCACGCATATCGACGCGCTTGGCCATGTCTCGGAAGATTGCCGGATCCACGGTGGCGGCGATGCCCGCGCGCGGCAGGATCTGAACATCGGCCTGACCGACAAGGACATCTGTTCGCTGACGCCGGTCTTCGGCCGTGGGCGGCTGCTGGATGTGGCGGGGTTCAAGGGCAAGGCGTTCCTGGACGAAGGCTATGAGATTTCCGCCGAAGATCTGGCCGCCACCGCCGAGAGTCAGGGCATCCGGCTGGAACCGGGCGATGTGGCGCTTGTGCGGACGGGCTGGGCCAATCTGTTCCACGACGAGGCACGGTATTACGCCTATCGCGGCCCCTCCTATGCCGGGGTGGCGCCGGACGGGGCGCAATGGCTGGTGGATCAGGGCGTGCGCGCAGTGGGTGCCGACAACGCCGCCTTCGAGCCGCGCAATCCCGAAGGGCCGGTGCACCAGCTTCTGCTGGTCCGGGCAGGGGTGCCGATCATGGAGAACCTGTTTCTGAACGAACTGGCCGAGACCAAGATCTACACCTTCCTCTATGTGGGCATCCCGCTGCGCATCGTCGGGGCGACCGGCTCGCCGCTGCGGCCGCTCGCCATCGTCTGAGGGCGAGTCTTCTTGAACGTGCAGCCCCATCTTTCGCCTCTGTTCCAGCCGCTTGCGGTCGGTCCGGTGGTTTTGCCGAACCGGATCATGCTGCCGGCGATGACGACGCGGCTTGCCGGCGCGACGGGCGAGGTCTCGCCCGGACTTCTGGCCTATTACGAGGCCCGGGCGCGTGGCGGTGCCGGGCTGGTCATGGTCGAGATGGCGGAGCCGATGGAGACCGCCGGGGCACGGAGCCACGGGCTGGCGCTCTGGTCCGACGCGCATGTGGCGGGGCTGTCCCGGCTTGCGGCGCGTCTGCGTGCCGCCGGGGCCTGCGCGGGATTGCAGATCGGGATCGCGCCTTTGCGCGGTGCCGATGGCGGCAGGCAGGCACTGGCGGATCTGACGCAGGGCGATCTGGAACGGGTGGCGGCGGCCTGCGCCGGCGCGATGCGCCGCGCCGGCGCCGCGGGCTTCGATGTGGTCGAGATCCAGGCCAGCTATGGCAAGCTGCTGCACCAGTTCCTCAGCCCGCTGACCAATCGCCGCCGCGACGCGTATGGCGGGCCGCTGCCCAATCGTCTGCGGCTTGTGCTCGAGGTCGTGCGGGCCTGCCGCGCGGCGGCCGCGCCGGGCATGGCGCTTGGCATCCGGATCAGCGGCGACGATCTGGTCCCCGGCGGCGTGACCGGCGACGAGGCGGTAGAGCTGGCGGGGCTGGCGGTCGCGGCGGGGGTCGATCTGGTCAACGTGGGGATGGGCTCGCGGCAGAACCAGGCGATGATGGCCCCGACGATGGAGCATGCGGCGGGGCTCTTTCTGCCGCAGATTGCTCGGATCCGCGCGGCGGTCCCGGTGCCGGTCGCCGGAGCGGGCCGCATCCACCGGCTTGATCTGGCCGAGGCCGCGCTGGCCGCCGGTCAACTCGACATCGTGGCGGTGGGGCGGCAGCTCATCGCCGATCCGGACTGGCCGAACAAGCTGCGCGCGGGGCGGGCCGAGACGGCGCGGCCCTGTATCTCGTGCAACACCTGCATCGAGACGGTGCGCGCCGGGGGGCGGCTGAGCTGCCTGGTCAACGGCTTTGCTGGGCGCGAGACGGAGCTGAATGAACGCTCCGCCGCCGCGCCGCGCAAGCTGCTGGTGATCGGGGCCGGGCCGGCGGGGCTGGAAGCCGCGCGCCTGGCCGCGCGGCGCGGCCACCGGGTCACCCTCTGGGAACGCCGCCGTGCCGCCGGAGGCGCGCTGCGCCTTGCGGCGCTGGCGCCGCGCTTCCAATGGGCGCGCCCCAGGGCGGAGGTGCTGGAGCGCTTTGTCCGGTATCTGGAAACCGCGGCACGGGCCGAGGGGGTGGCGATCACCTATGGGCAGCGTGCGACCGCGGCGCGGATCGCGGCTTTCGGCGCGGATGTCACCATTCTCGCGACCGGCGCGCGCTATCGTTTCGGGCTGGGCCTTGTGGTGCCGCTGCTGCTCAGAGCGGGGCTGCTGCGGCGCTGGCCGTTGCGCGGGCTCGCGCGGTCGGAGCGGCTGCACGATCTGTTTCTCTACCGGCTGCGGCGGCGTGACGACCGGCTCGCGCGGCGGCTCGTGGCTCTGGGGTGCGAGATCGAAACTCTGGGCGACGGTGCCGCGCCGGGCAAGACGCAACAGGCCATCGCGGCCGCCACCGAATGCGCGACGCGCCTCTAGGTGCATGCGGACATACAGGACAGGACGGGAGGAGCCCATGGCCGAGACGATGTATGACAAGATATGGAACGCCCACGCCATCGTGGAGCGGGACGACGGGCAGACGCTGCTTTATGTGCCGCGCCACATCGTGCAGGAAGGATCGCGTTTCGCCTTCGAGTTCCTGCAGGATCGCGGCCTGACGGTGCGCCGTCCACGGCAGATGCTCGCCTCTCCGCAGATGAGCATTTCGACCCGTCGGCGGGACATCGAAGAGATCACCAACCCCGACCAGCGTCTGACCGTGGAGCTGCTGATCGAGAATACCCGCAAATTCGGTGTCACCCATTACGGGCTCGACGATCCCCGGCAGGGGATCGTGCATGTGGTGGCGCCCGAGCTGGGCTTTGTCCAGCCGGGCACGGTTCTGATCATCGGGGATTCCCACACCTGCACCGCGGGCGCCATGGGCACGCTGGCCATCGGGGTCGGGGCGACGGATGTGCTGCATGTGTTGGCGACGCAATCCATCTGGCAGCGCAAGATGCGCAGCCTGCGGATCACCGTGGATGGCATCTTGCCCGAGGGGGTCACCGCCAAGGATGTGATCCTGACCATCGTCGGACGGATCGGGGCCAATGGCGGCAAGGGCCATGTGTTCGAATACGCGGGATCGGCGATCCGGGCGATGTCGGTCGAAGAGCGGCTGACCGTCTGCAACATGTCGATCGAGGCCGGCGCCCGTTCGGGGATGATCGCGCCGGACGACACGACCTTCGATTATCTGGCGGGTCGGCAGTTCGCGCCGCGGGGGGCCTCCTGGGACCGTGCCCTGCGCTACTGGCGCAGCCTGCCCTCGGACGAGGCGGCGCGGTTCGATCGCGAGATCCATATCGACGCCGCCACGCTGGCCCCCATGGTGACCTGGGGCACCAGCCCCGAGGATGTGGTGCCGGTGGACGGGCGCATCCCCGACCCGCGTGCAGAGCCCGATGCGGAACGGCGGGCCCATATGGAGAAGACGCTGGGCTATATGGGGCTGGCGCCCGGCACGCCGGTGACCGACATCGCGGTCGATCAGGTCTTCATCGGGTCCTGCACCAACGCAAGGATCGAGGATCTGCGCGCAGCCTCGGCGATGATCCGGGGGCGCCGCGCGGTTGTGCCGGCCTTCGTGGTGCCGGGCTCGACCCAGGTCAAGCACATGGCCGAGGCCGAGGGGCTGGACGTGATCTTTCGCAAGGCCGGGTTCGGCTGGGGCGAGGCGAGCTGTTCCATGTGCGTGGGCATGAACGGCGACACGGTCGGGGCCGGAAAGCGCTGCGTCGCCACGATCTCGCGCAGCGCCGCCGGGCGGCAGGGCAGAGGCAGCCGCACGCATCTGGTCAGCCCCGCCGCCGCAGCCGCCGCCGCGCTGACCGGGCGCATCACCGACATTCGCAAGATGGGAGCCTGAGATGGAGCCGTTCACTGTGCTGGATGCCGCCGCCGCGCCGCTCGATATGTCCAATGTCGATACCGGGCTGATCATCCCCGCCCGCTTCACCCGCAAGCCGCGCCGCAGCGGCTATCAGGACTATCTCTTCCACGACCTGCGGTTCCGCAAGGACGGCAGCGAGGCGCCGGGGTTTGTACTGAACAGGGAGGGCTTTCGCGACGCCCGCATTCTTGTCGCGGATCGCAATTTCGGCGCCGGGTCGAGCCGGGAACAGGCGGTCTGGAGCCTGCTCGACTACGGGATCCGCTGCGTGATCGCGGCGGATTTCGGCGAGATCCTCGAGGCCAATGCGCTGAAATGCGGGCTGCTGCCGGTGCGGCTCGACGCCGAAAGCTGCCTGCATCTGCGCGGCCTGCTGCATGCGGAGCCCGGCGCGCGTATCCGGGTGGATCTTGCCGCGCAGCGCGTGACCGGCCCGGATGGGGTCGCCTATGGTTTCGACATCCCGCCGTTCCGCAAGACCTGCCTGCTGGGCGGTCTGGACGATATCGACATCACCCGCCAGCACGATGCCGCGTTCCTGGCCTTCGAGACCGCTTACAGGCAGCGCTACGACTGGCTGTTCGACGCGGAGTGACGCTTGGCGCGGGGGGGGGGGCGGG
>NZ_JAMDHK010000030.1:14771-19097 GCF_024721115.1 Salipiger pentaromativorans
TCCCGATGCAGCGCGATCGGAGGGGAGGCCGCCGCATGGACATCACGCTCAAGCAACTCGAAATCTTTCGCTGGGTGGTGATCGCGGGGTCGATCACCAAGGCGGCGCAGCGCATCGGGCTGTCGCAGCCCTCGGTCTCGCAGCATCTCGCGCGGCTCGAGGAAACGCTGGATTGCCAGCTCATCATCCGCGGCCGCACCGGACAGATCGCCATGACCCCCGCCGGGGAGTTCTGGTTCAAGTCCAGCGAAGAGATGATCGGCCGGATCTCGGCCATCGTGACCGAACACGAGAACACCTTCCAGAATTCCAACATGGTGCTGCGGCTCGGTACGACGCCGGCGCTGCGCGGCAGCTTCACCGCCGCCGCCGCGCGCATCGCCCAGCAGGAGCCGCAATTCGTCAAGTTCGAGCTGGTCTACGATCTGAGCAGCACGCTTCTGGTCGAGCAACTGCGCATGCACAAGATCAATTTCGCCGTGGTCGCGCGTTCGGCGATTCAGAACGACAGCTCGTCCTTTGCCCTGGCCAAGCTCTTCGACGACAAGATCGCTTGGGCGGTGCCGGTCTCGATCAGCGAGGCGGACGCGCGGCGGGCGCTGGTCGAACGCGGCGACCTCAAGGCCATCTCACCGGTGCTCGCGCGCTACGTGGAGATCGAGCCGACGGCGCCGCTGCGTCCCGCGTCGGACGACTGGTACCGGCATTTCCTGCCCTCGGCGATGCCGGTTTTCGGGTCGCCGACCTTTGCCAATTCGATCGAATTCGTGGCCGCGGGGCTGGCCACCTGCCATATTCCGATGTCACTTTTGCCGACGCTGCCGCAGCACATCCGCAGCCGCGTGCGGCTGTTCCTGGTGCCCGGGCTGGTGACGCCCACCATGCTGGCGATGCGCAAGCACCTGCTGACCCACCCCGCCTATGCACGGATCTACCGCGAGCTGGCGCAGTATTGCCGGACGGAATACGCCGCCGAGATGACGGATTCCCGGATCAAGAGCCTCGGCGATCTGATCGGGCCGGAGGCGACCCTGCCGGTCACATACAAGTCGCGCACCTATATGGGCCCCTTCGTCGCCGATGACGAAGAGCTTGAAGCCGCGGCCCGGATCTGAGCGGCGCGCGGCCTCAGTTCATCGTCGAGGGCAGCCAGGTCACCAGCGCCGGGACGGCCGAGAGCAGCAGGATCAGCGCGAGATGCGCAATCACATGCGGATAGGCGCCGCGAAAGACCTGGGTCACCGGGATACCGGTGTATTTCGAGATCACGAAGACATTGAGGCCGAGCGGCGGGGTGACCATGCCCACCTCGCCGGCGATGATGGTGATCACCGCGAACCAGTAGGGATCGAACCCCAGTTGCAGCATCAGCGGCGCGGCGATCGGGACCGTGACGATCATCATGGTGATCAGGTCCATCACGCATCCCAGCAGGATATAGGTCACGACGATGATCAGCAGCACCAGCCAGCGGTTCAGCCCCGCCGCGCCGACATAGGTCATGAGGTCCTGCGCGATGTGGCTGAGGGTTATGAAATAGCCGAAGATACTGGCCCCGATGAGGATCAGCGCGATCATGCAGCTTGCCTCTGCGGCGGCGACCAGAGCGCGGTGGAGCTCGCGCAGCGGCACGCGCCGGTGCAGGCACAGCAGCGTCGCCGCCAGCGCGCCGAGCGCCGAGGTCTCGGTCGCCGTCGCGATCCCCAGATAGATCGCCCCGGTCACCAGAGCGAAAAGCAGCAGGAACGGCCAGGCCGCGCGCATGGAGACCAGCTTTTCGCGCAGCGTATAGCGCTCTGCGGCCGGGGCGTGATCGGGGGCGCGCCAGACCAGGAACAGCACCGTCGCCATGATCGTCAGCGTCACGAGCAGACCGGGCGCAAGCCCCGCGATCAGCAGTTTCGACACGCTGATATCGGCGATCACCGCATAAAGCACCATCGCGACGCTGGGCGGGATCAGCATCGCCAGCGTGCCGGAAATCGCCGCCACCCCCGAGGCGAGCCGGGCGTCGTAGCCCTGTTTGACCATGCCGGGAATGCTGGTCGAGGACAGGGTCGCGGCGGCGGCGGTGCTCGAGCCCGAGATCGCGCCGAAGGCCGCGCCGGTCAGCACCGTGGCATGGGCGAGCCCGCCGGGCACGCGGCCCGTCCAGGTCTTTGCAACGTTGAAGAGGTCGTCGCTGATGCCGCTGGCGATGATGAGATTGGCCATCAGGATGAACATCGGGATCGCGGTCAGCTCGTAAAGCTGGATCGAGGCGAGCGGGCTGGTCGACAGGATCCCCGTCACCATGCCCGGGCCGATCAGCAGATAGAGCCCCGACACGCCGGCCACCATCAGGGTGAAGGCGACGGGCAGGCCGAACAGCAGCAGCGCGATGAGCAGGGTGATGCCGGCGGAGATGGCCATCAGGGGGTGTCCTCTTGTTTCGGGGGGTGTCCGGCGGCGGGGGCGGGGTCGCCCGCGGGGCGGCGCCCGCTGATTGCGGCGGCAAGATGCCCCAGCGCGATCTGCACCGCGCGGATCGTCAGGATGCCCATGCCCGCCGGCACGATTGCCTGGCTGGGCCAGATGGGCCAGGAATGGGTGCCGGTCGTCGCGAGCTTCGCGGCCCAGCTCTCCTGCGTGTTGAGGAGCCAGAGCCAGGTGATCCCTCCGGTGACCAGCGCGGCCACGATCAGCAGCAGCCCCATGCCGAGGCGGTGGAAGCGCCAGGGCAGGACCTGTTCCAGCACATCGACGGCGACATGGCCGCCGCGTTTCAGCGTCGCCGAGAAGGCAAGGAACATCGAGCCGGGCAGCAGGTAGAGCAGCACGAGATCGTGCACAAAGCCCAGCGGGCTGCTCAGGAAATAGCGCAGCACCGCGTCCAGCGAGACCAGCAGCATGATGGCGACCATCATCGCGGCAACAAGGGCGAGCAGCAGGCGTTCGAGCCGGTCGAGCGTCCGGTCGAACGCGCGGAGGAGACGGGTGAGGGGCGACATGCGGTTTCCGGGGCTTGGGGCATGACCCGCGGCGGTTCCGCAGGAGAAAAGCGGCGCCGCGACCAGAGACCACGCGGCGCCGTGCCGAGGATGCGGCAGGAGGATTACTGTCCGGCGCGCAGGGCTGCCTCATAGGCGGCCAGGGCCTCGGAGGCGGGTTTTCCGCGCCCGTCGACCTGTGCGGTCCAGTCGTTGGCCACCGGCGCCAGCGCAACATCGAGCGCGTCCCGCATTTCCGGCGAAACCTCGACGATCTCGCTGCCCGAGGCGCGGAACACGTCCCGCGATACGGCTTCCTGCGCGTCGAGATAGCGGCAGAGATTGTCTTCGGCATATCTGCCGGCATCGACCATGGCGGCCTGCACATCGGCGGGCAGCGCCTCGAAGGTCTTGTCCGAGACCATGACAAAGATCGCGCCCGCGCCCATGGGATAGCCGGTCAGGCTGTAATCGGTCGCGGTCTCGAGCTCGAAATCCTGGGCGCCGAAGAAGGACATCATCACGCCGTCGATGGTGCCCCGGGTCAGCGAGTTGAAGGATTCGATGCCGGGGATCTTGATGCCGACCGCGTCCAGCTTGTCGAGCGACATTTCCTGCACGCCGCCGGTCGGGCGCAGCTTCTTGCCCTTGAAATCCGCCAGCGCGCGGATCGGATCGCGCGAATGGATCGAGAAGCCGGGCATCATGAAATAGCTCAGCGGGCGGATTCCGATGGGGGCGAAATCGGCGTCATAGACGACGCCGCCCACATCGCCCACCGCATGGAAGGCGGCGGCGGTGTCGCAGGCGTCCTGCACCAGCCCGGGCAGCTCGATCAGCCCCGAGAGCGGCAGCTTGTCACCGTGAAAGGTCGGGCTGACCTCGGCGATGTCGGCAACGCCGTTTTCGAGAAGCTGTACCATCTCGGTGGCCTTGCCGATCTGCTGCGCGGGGTAATATTCCCACTGCACCCGGCCGTCGGTCAGCTCGGTGACCTTGTCCATGAAGACATGCGAGCCGTGTTCGACCATATTGTAGGTCGGTGGCAGGAACCCCGCCATGCGCAGCGTGATCGTGTCCTCGGCGGCGCTGGCCGCCGTGCCGCCCAACACCCCGATGCCGACGCATCCGATGGCCAGCGTGTTCCTGAACATTTGTTCCCCGAGCATTTTCCCCTCCTCCGGAAAGCCGTGACATTCTGGAGGTATACAGGGGTTTCAATTGCAAATCCCAATGTGACACCCTCAGGATTTCTTATGCCGGGGCTGTTAGGGAAGGTCTGAAAAACCTCGCGCTCTGAGGGGTTTGGTATAGACTTTGCGGGACGAAGAAGGAAGCCCCATCATGCCCAAGCAGC
>NZ_JAMDHK010000031.1 GCF_024721115.1 Salipiger pentaromativorans
CGGGCTGCTTGGGCATGATGGGGCTTCCTTCTTCGTCCCGCAAAGTCTATACCAAACCCCTCAGAGCGCGAGGTTTTTCAGACCTTCCTTCGATGCGCTGACGAGGATCGGAAGAAGCGACGACGGGTGAACAGAGCGAACCCGCGGTGTTTGCCTAAACGCCAAACAGCATGTGGACCGCGAAGCGTATGCGGTGCGGTCGTGCAAGCCAAAGAAGCCGTCTTCCATGACAAATCTACGTAGCGGCAGGTCAGTAGTTCACCTGCTCGAACCCGTAGTTGCCGTCATAGTCACGCCAATCGACGAAGACGGATCGGTGATAAATGCCAGGGCAATGCTCGCCCCAACGTTCAAGTCCCACATGGGCCTCGGGCAGGGCAGTTATCGAAGATCGCTGCCATGAGAAATCGCCTTGGGTCCCGTAGGTGCCGAGGACCACGGTCGCGCTTCGGTTACAATCCCCATCGCGCCCGGACTCGTGCTGTCGTGCATACCGTACATCGAAGACGCGGATGGACCGCACGAAATTGAACTCTGGCCCGCTGATATCGATGTCCGCGCGGTCCTGAACGAGCCGCAGGGCGAGGTCGGTGGGAACGAGATTATCTACTGGCAAGGATTGAAGCGGTCGACGGCTGTCGGTTCGGTACAAGGCTTCAAAGATGCCGCCAGCGTTGTTTTGTAACCGATCGTTCTCGTAGGAGGCGCCCATGGGACAGCGCCAGATTTGCAGCGGTGGTTCGACCGGCCAAGGTGTAATCCGCCGGATAAATTCGGCGCGGGCTCGGGCGCAAGGGACGGAAGCAGGCCAGCCGCCAGACAGGCACAAGAGGATCGCGCAATCGATCGGGTATGTCTGCGCGCGGGCGGGTATTGGCAGCGAAGAACCTGTCACGGTCAAAGCGACTGCGACCGAGGGGAGGAGCTTCTTGAGTAAATGGCGCATGCTGTGGAGCCTCCGTGATAGGAGTTCAGCATACATACAATAATATACTATCGCAACGCTAAGTATAAAGTCGCATAATGAAGTTTATGTTAAATTTCGAAGAATTCAGCGCGTAGGGACTTATTATGCAGCCTAAAGTCGACATCAAACTGCATCGGATTGTTTCATCCGAGCAGACAAATGTTGCTGACTACATTTAGATCGTTCCGTTCCTCCATTAATCGTGAAGCATCTGATGTGATGTCAATTTCCAGGCCAGAGTCCTTTTCTTGCAGAATCGCTGGCTACCCGTCACGCGCCCACGCAATTGCGGACTCGGTATCGCTGGATTCGAACCACTGCATCTCGGAGCCCGTCAATAGGTTGACCACCCGTGCGCCCCATTCCATCCATCTGCGTTCTCCGACAACCGCTATGCGACCGAAATCGTTCGCGTGGGCGGTGTCGACCTTCAGATCTTCTAGCATCGCCGAAGGCTCTTCGTAGCCCTCGAAACTTGTAAGGTCGAGAACCAGACCCGGATTATCGGTTGTTCCAAGACGCTCATGAAGCAGCGCGTGCATTTACTTGAATTCTGTCTCCGTCAACTTGCCTTCGCAGACGAGCCCGATGACATCATCACGCTCGGTCAGCGTTTCCTTGAACATTGGTCTTCTCCTTTTCACTTGCGTTGCCGTGACCGTAGAGATCGGCGTTCTGATGAGCGCGATCCTCGTGCTCGAATTCGAGGCTGGAATGGCTGATGCCGAATTCTTCCTTCAGCCGCTCCTTGATCGCGCTCTTGATCTCTTCGATCTTCGACCATCCCTCGGCTGCCACGACGACATGACAGTCGAGCGCAGCCTCGTGCTCTTGCATTTGCCAGAGATGGACGTGGTGGACGTCGGCGACGCCTTCGACTTTCCGCATCGCTTCGACGACGGCCTCGTTGTCGATGTCCGGCGGGCTCCCGAGCATCAGGGTTCGGATTGGGCCGCCTATTTCAGTGAAAGACAGATACAGGATGTAGGTCGCGATGCCGATGGTGATGGCAGGATCGACCCAACGCATGTCGTAAAGGATGATCAGCGACCCAGCGACGATAACCGCGACCGAAGCAAGCGCATCCGAAAGGTTGTGGAGAAAAAGCGCACGGATGTTCACGCTCCCCTTCTGCATCGAATAGGTCAGCATTGCGGTCAGCGTGTCGACCACAAGCGCGATTCCACCGAGAATGACGACGGTCCACCCCATGACTTCGGGTGGATCAATCATGCGCATGCCACCTTCGTAGATCAGATAGAAGCCGATCACGATGAGGGTGGTGTAGTTGATCAGGGCCGCGACGATTTCGACCCGGCCATAGCCGAAGGTCATGCGCTCATCGGCCGGGCGGCGCGCGATCTTGCGTGCGGCAAAGGCAATGACAAGCGAGGCCATATCGGAAAAGTTGTGCAGCGCATCGGCGATCAGTGCCAGGCTGCCCGACAATATGCCCCCGACGATTTGCGCAACGGTAAGAAGCCCGTTCGCCCAGATCGCGATGGCAACCCGCCGATCGCCAGAATCCGGATCGATATGCGCGTGCCCGTGGTCATGTGGCATTGGCAGGCTCCTCATGCGCGTGTGTCGCGCGTCGGTCAGTCTTGAGGCGGTCGCTGCGGAAACCACGAACGCGCGCATTCATCCAGTGGCGTATGATATGACGGTAAAGGGCACCACGCAGCCATCCAAAGGATTGCTCATGGGAAAAATAGAAGGCGTCCGGCGTATCAAACACGCCGAAATCCTGCACGATGCCGGTTTTCTGAATGTAGGTATCTTCTCCGTTCCAGGCGACGGGAGGCGCGCCAAGGCAATCCGTGCCCGCGCCATAACCGCAGAGACTTTCTGTGTCCGAGAATGACGTTTGCAGGACATCGAGGAAAGCGTCATCCAGGATGAAGCCTTCAAGGTTGATCCAGGCACCTTGAAATTCGATCTCGACCCATGAGTGGAGAATTTCCTGCGGAGCAAGCGGATACACCAGCTCAGGGACAACACCGCGCTGCAAGCCTTTGTGGATCGTAAACCCATGCAACCGGCAACGAATGCCGACACCACGCAGCAGCGCCATCAAGAGCGTGCTTTTGGTATTGCACTGCCCATAGCCGTCGGAAAGCACTTCGGATGCGGGGATGTCGTCAGCTCGATTGTATCCGAACGCGATTTCATTCCGAACGAAATCATAGGCAGCTCCGATCCGATCGTATTCGGATAAGCCGCGCCAGCTGCGGTTCTCAATTAGACGCGCAAGAGGCGCGGCATCAAAATCCAGTAGTTTGGTGGGTACAAGTAGGGGGTCGATCATCTGCAACGGGTCGCTCCTCGAATCGTCTTGGAACAAGACTAATTGCTATAGTCACTATAGCTTCAATCCTTTCTTTCAGAAAGAATCTCCCGCAACTATTTGTCCGTGTGAACCGCTTTGTGGTGTTCGCCGTGTGCGTCGCGCAGGATGTCGATACCGCCCCAGGCCGCGATCCCGGCGACGATCACACCGACGACAAGGTCCGGCCAGTTGGTTCCTAGCCAAGCGACGAGGCCACCGGCCACGACGATCCCGAGGTTCGCGGCGAAATCGTTGTAACTGAAGGTGTTGGCCGCGCGGATATTGACGTTTGGATTTTTGAGCTTAGCGAGCAGCCAAACGCAGACTGCGTTGATAGCCGCCGCGATCAGGGCCATTGCAATCATGATCGTCCCGAGCGGATCTGACCCACCGATGTAGCGGCGCCACGCATCGTAGAGGATGCCTGCAGCGAACAGGATCAGCAGCCCGCCGGAAACGTTCGCCGCCCCGCGTTTCCATTTGGCGGATCGGGACAAAGCGAAAAGGCTGATCGCGTAGACGAAGCTGTCGGAGAGGTTATCGAGCCCGTTGGCGATCAGGGCACTTGAGTCGCCGAAGGCGCCTGTTGCGAAAAAAGCCACGGCCAAACCGATATTGAGCGCCAGAACGATCCAAAGCGTCCGTCTCTCCATTGAATCTTGTCTAGCGGCCATTTTGTGGTTCCAGCTTGTGTTGTACGACACATTAACTTCTGCGGCAGATCTGCGTTCCAGCCGGAATGTTGGCTGAATTCCTTCAGGCCCCGATTTCCTCGTGTTCGGTCAAGCATTCCGAATGGTCCCGCAACACCTCAAGCACCTTGCAATCTCCCGTCCGCCCGCCGCTGCATTCGTGAACCATGCGTTTCAGTTCCGTGCGCAGCGCCTTCAGGCGGGCCATGCGCTGCTCCACCTGTTTGAGCTGGCGACGCGCGATGGCATCAGCCTCATCACAGGGCCGGTTGGGATGGTCGCTGAGGTCGAGCAGCTCGCGGATCGCATCGAGCGAGAAACCGAGTTGTCGCGAATGGCGGATGAAGGACAGCCGGTCGAGCTGTGCATTGTCGTAGCGCCTCTGCCCGCCTTCGGTCCTGCCAGGTTCGGGCATGAGCCCAATCTGTTCGTAGTACCGGATGGTCTGCACCTTCGTGCCAGTCTTCTTTGACAGAGTACCGATCGTGAGCATTTTCGCCTCCATGAAAAAGATACAGTTTGTGTAGGTTTTGCCGTCGGAATAAACAAGTGTCGGTTTCACAGACGCGTGAGTTCAAGCTATACCATGATTTCGTGCTTGAACCTCTAGCGGCTAGAGGATGTATCCGCACTTGCAATAAGAATCAAAAACAGGCGAACAGGATTGTCCCTTACATCGGCACAGAAGTTTCTTTGGGTTTTGGCAGGCGTGGCAGCGCTTGCCTTCGTATGGCTCTTGCTATGGTCCGATTATCGTGCCGATAGCGCCCGAACTGACGCCGAGCCGCCTTTTTTCGCTGAGTTCGAACTGACGGACCACCAGGGTATGGTTCAAACCGAGGAGGACTTTGCGGGGCGCTGGATGCTGGTTTTTTTCGGCTTTACCAACTGCCCCGACGTCTGCCCGACGACCCTATCTGAGGTCGCGGCGGTGATGGACGGTCTGGGCGACGATGCCGCCAAGGTCCAGCCGATTTTCATCACCATCGACCCCGAACGGGACACGCCCGCCGCACTCGCCGAATACGTCCCGCTGTTCGATGCGGGCATCATCGGTCTGACCGGCACGCCGGAACAGATCGCCGCCACATCCGAGACGTTTCCGATCTTCTTTGAACGCGTCGAAGAGGCTGCGGCGCCGGATGGTTACACGATGGGCCACACGTCGCATTTGTTCCTCTTCGATCCCGACGCGGGCTTCGCCGACTCGTGGCCCTACGGCACCTCCGCCGAAGAGATACTCGCCGATCTGGAAGAGAGGTTCTGACCGACATGAACCGTATGTCCGGAGAAACAGCCCTCGGGCTGGCGTGGATCATCGCGCTCGTCGCCTCGCTTGCCGTGCTTTTTGTCGGCGAGGTGCTGGGGCAGACGCCCTGTGTGCTGTGCTGGTTCCAGCGCGCCTTCATGTTCCCCTTGGCCATTGTCCTCGGGCTCGGCCTTTGGTGGCGGGACGGCCGCGTGGGGCGCTACGGCATCGCATTGGCGCTTGGCGGCGGCGCAATCGCCCTCTGGCACATGGGGCTGTACGTCGGTCTTGTTCCCGAACGCGTCCAGCCCTGCACGGCCACCGGCCCCTCTTGCACCGATGACAACCAACTGGTCTTCGGCATCCCTATCCCGCTGATGGCGCTCGCCGCCTTCGCGCTGATCGGGGCGCTGTCGGCCCTTTCATTGAAGGACACACGAACATGAATCGACGCGGCCTGATCCTGTCCGTTCTTGCCCTCGGCGCCGCCGGTTTCGGCGGAGCCACCTGGTTTGCAATCCGCCCCGGCCCAGTGGCCGAAGCGGAGCCCGTTGCTCCGGAACTTGCGGAGGCGATGATCCGCCCCTACTCGCCCATCCTCGGGCCTGCGGATGCGCCCGTCACGATCGTCGAATTCTTCGATCCGGCCTGCGAGGCCTGTCGCGCCTTTCATCCCATCGTGAAGGACATCATGGCCGAGCATGGGGAAGCTGTCCGCGTCGTGATCCGCTACACGCCCTTCCACGGCGCGGCATCCGAGGAAGCCATCCGCGTGCTCGAAGCGGCGCGCATGCAGGACGTTTACGTGCCGGTGCTCGAGGCCGTTCTGCGGGAACAGCCGAGATGGGCGTCGCACGGTGCCCCGGCGCCTGGCCTGATCCTTCAGATCGCCGCCACGGCCGGACTCGATGCCGAAGCCGCGCGCACGCAAATGCTGGCACCCGGTGTCGTGGCGATCCTTAACCAGGATCGTGCTGACGTCGAGGCCGTGGGAATTCGCCAGACGCCCACATTCTTTGTGAACGGCAAGCCGCTCGATCCATTCGGGGAGGCAGAGTTGCGTCGTCTGGTGGCCGCCGAAGTCGCTGCCGCGCAAAGCTGAATGGAAAGGGCAGGATCAGAACGATGAAAAAGTATATTTTGACTGGCACACTGGCCGCGCTTTTGACCCTTGGAGGGCTCTCGGTGCCCGCGCTGGCCGGACCCGAGGATGTTGTCGTCGAGAACGCGTGGTCCCGCGCCTCCATCGGGATGAACCGTCCCGGGGCCGCTTACATGACGATCCGCAACACTGGCGACGAGCCGGTGACGCTGATCGGCCTTACAACACCGCTCGCGATGATGCCCGAAATCCACGAGACGAAGACCAATGCCGAAGGTGTGAGCTCCATGAGCCCGGCGGGGGAGATCGCGATCGCCCCGGGCGAGAGCGTCGCGCTCGAACCGGGGGGCCTGCACGCAATGCTGATGCGGCTACAAGAACCGATGACGGAAGGGGACACCTTTCCGCTGACCCTGCTTTTCGACGACGGAGGCGAAGTGACGGTCAAGGTGCCGATCCTCGGAATCGCCGCGCGGGGGCCAGAGGACTGATGCGGCGACGGGCGGTCCTGGGGTACGGCGCGGCTGGTGTCGGGGCGGTCGCCCTGATGCTCTTCGTCGGTTGGTGGCAGGTCGATGGACCCGGTGGACCCGAACCTGTCGGGCAGCGGCCTGTGGCCCTGACCGAGATGGATTTCCGTCTGACGGATCATGAGGGCAACGCGGTCGGGCCGGAAACCCTGATCGGTCGCCCGACGATGGCGTTCTTCGGCTTCACCTACTGTCCCGATGTCTGCCCGACCACGCTTTCTGACATTTCGGGATGGCTCGACGATCTGGGAGACGAGGCCGACGAGATGAACGTGGTTTTCATCACGGTCGATCCCGAGCGCGACACTGTCGAAACGATGGCCGAATATGTCGGCTACTTCCATCCGGCGATCCGCGGCTGGACGGGACCGGAAGAGCAGATAGCGCGCGTCGCGGACGGCTTCCGCGCCACCTACGAGCGAGTACCGGCGGAGAGCGGCGATTACACGATGAACCACACCGCGAGCGTCTTCCTGTTCGCAGCCTCTGGGCGATTCGTCACCATGATCGACTATCACGAGCCCAAAGAATTCGCGGTGCCGAAGATCCGCCGCGCGCTGGAAGAAGAAATGGAGGGGGCGACATGAGGCTCAGAACTTTGGCGGCTTGTGTCGCAATTGCGGGGACGGTTTCGGGAGCGGCTATCGCCATCTCTGATTCCATGTCGAAAGAACCCGTGCCGCCGGAACTTGCCCAGGCAGGTAGCTGGATGCCCCAAGGTCCTGAAGCCCCCCAGAACGTTGACATCCCCGTGACGCTGCCCGCGGCGGCATGGGCAGACGATGCACCCGACCTCAGCCCGCTGCCCCTTCTGCAGGCCGCGTTTGCCGACAGGCCGGTGCAAGCGATCGAGCCACCCCTGTCGACGTGGTCGCGCGACATTGCTCCGGGCGAAACGCTCGATTTCTTGCTGTCAGAGGCCGGTCTTGCGGCACCTGACAGAGCCGAAGTTGCCCTCGCGCTTGGTGCGGAATACGATCTGCGACGGCTGCGGCCGGGGCACTCGGTCACTGTCGCTTCGACCGTGGACGGCAGCCCCCGCACCGTCTCACTCGCCGTCGAGGACGGGGTTCGGATCGAGGTGGTTTTCGGCGAGCAGATGTCCACGCAGGTCGTGGCTCCGGATCCGGAAATCGTAACTCTTGCCGGCGAAGCCATGATCGACAGCTCGATCTTCGCGGCACTCGACGAAGCCGGCATACCCGCCCGTTTTTCCGTGGACCTTGCGCAGATGCTGGGTGGGACCGTGGATTTCCGCCGCGAGATGGCCGGTGGCGAAACACTAAGGCTTCTCTGGCGTGAGGCGCGGGTCGGAGAGGACAGGATCGGACAGCCCGAACTCGCCTTCGCCGCACTGGAGATCGGCGGTTCGCTTTACGAGATCGTATGGCCGGACGACGGCAGCGGTCAGGCGACGATCTACGTCGATGGCGAGGTGCTGCGCGTCTTCGCACAGCCGGTAGAGGGTGCGCGCCTCAGCTCGGTGTTCGGACGCCGCACGCATCCGGTCTTTGGCAACGTCCGGATGCACACCGGCGTCGATTTTGCAGCGGCACGTGGGACACCGGTTCAAGCGACGGCACCGGGGCGGGTCAATTTCATCGGCTGGCGCGGCGGATATGGTCGCGTGGTCGAAATCTTGCACGGCTCCGACACCATGACGCGCTACGCGCATCTGAGCGCCGTGCCGGAAGACTTGGCACAAGGCCAACGCGTTGCGGCGGGAGACGTGATCGGCCGCGTCGGCGCGACTGGCACGGCGACAGGTCCGAACCTGCACTATGAGGTGCTCGTGGATGGGCGCCCGACTGACCCCCTCTCTGACGACCGGCTCGCCGAAGCGGCCGAGAGCGATGCGGATGATACCGCCGCGCTCTCGCGTCTGGCCGAGGCGCGGGCGCTTCTGAATGAAAACCTCGGCAGCGAGATTGCCAAAACGACAACCGAAAGGCTCTGACCCATGAAACGCATGACACAAGTTCTTGCCATCACGCTCGCCCTGTTCCCAGCGGCCCAGGCCCTCGCAGAGGCAACGGCGATCGACGTCCGCAAGACCAACGGATGCGGCTGCTGCCTCTCGTGGATGAAACATCTCGAAGAGAACGGGTTTGTGCCGACCGGCCAGGACATGTTCGGCGGGCTTCTCGTGCGCTTCAAGCTAGACAACGGCGTGCCGCAGCGCATGGTCTCCTGCCACACCGCGCTCATTGACGGCTACGTGATCGAGGGCCATGTACCGGCCGCTGACATCCGCCGCCTTCTCGAGGAGCGCCCGGACGCCGTCGGCCTCGCTGTTCCGGGGATGCCCTATGGCTCGCCCGGCATGGGGCCAGAAGACGACCGCGAGGCCTATGATGTCTTCCTCATCCGCAAGGACGGGTCGACGGAAGTCTTTTCGAGCTACGCCGAAGGATAATCTGGCCCGCCCATGGAAAATCTGTCTCCGATAATGCTCGGCTTTCTCGGAAGTCTTGCCGCCGGATCGCTCACAGCAGTCGGAGCAGTTCCCGTGCTGTTCGGGCGCATCCCGTCTCGGGCCACACGCGATCTGTCGCTCGGCTTCGCTGCCGGTGTGATGCTCGCCGCTTCTTTCTTTTCGCTGATCATCCCGGCATTGGATGCGGCGGAGCCGATGTTCGAAAACGGCGCGATGCCTGCGGCCATCGTATGCGTTTCGATTCTTCTGGGCATGGGGGCTGTCGCCCTGATGAACGAAAAGCTGCCGCACGAGCACTTCAAGACGGGACGCGAAGGGCCCGAAGCGGCGTCTTTGCGGCGGGTCTGGCTGTTCATCATCGCAATCACGATCCACAACTTCCCCGAAGGCCTTGCGGTTGGGGTCGGCTTCGGATCCGGAGGTATGGAGGGCGGTCTGCCGCTCGCCATCGGCATCGGGCTTCAGAATGCGCCCGAAGGATTGGCCGTCGCTGTATCTCTGCTGGGCGAGGGATATCCGAAGCTGCGCGCCTGGGGCATCGCGGCGCTGACGGGCATGATCGAGCCGATTGGCGGTTTGCTCGGGGCCGGCATCATCACACTGTCGGAACCGCTGCTTCCATGGGGTCTGGCCTTTGCCGCGGGCGCAATGCTCTACGTCATTAGCCACGAAATCATCCCCGAAACCCATCGCAGCGGCCATCAGAACAGGGCGACGCTCGGTCTCGCAGTCGGGCTCGTTCTGATGCTGTTCCTTGATGTCTGGTTGGGATGAGGCAATGTCACTAAACAAGGTATCTCCGATGATCGGCGTCTTCGCAGCACTTGCTGCGTTCGCGATCGATCAGATCACCAAAGCCATTGTCGTTGCGAATGCCGTCACTTTAAGCGCCGGAATTCCCGTGTTTCCGGGATTCAACCTCGTCTTTTATCGTAATGACGGCGTGACTTTCGGGATGTTGGGCGGCGCGCCGTGGTGGAGCCTCATCGCTTTCGCTCTTGCCATCTGTGTTTGGCTGGGGGTTATGCTGTTTCGCGCCGACAATGCGGTGGAAACGCTTGCCTACGGTGCGATCATTGGCGGAGCCCTGGGCAATGTCATCGATCGTGTGCGGTATCGGGCTGTAACAGACTTTCTCGATTTCTACATTGGCACAACACATTGGCCTGCCTTCAACTTGGCCGATGTATTTGTCGTCAGTGGCGTGGGGCTCTTGCTCGCCGCGCCATGGATCAGCGCGCGGCGTTCGATCAAGTCGTGAAGCCGGAAATTCTGAACCGCATCGCTCTGCGCCACCGTTTGCTTTCGCGGATGACGCTTGGTTTCGCCGCCGGGGCGATGACCGTTCTGACTTTCCCGCCTCTTTCGATTCTCCTGCTCGTTCCCGTTGCCTATTCCGCGTTGTTTGTCGGGCTTCGCGATCTCTCCTTCGGGCGCGCTTTCCTCGTCGGCTGGGCGTTTGGTCTCGGCCAGTTCGGTTTCGGGATTTGGTGGATCGCGGAAAGTTTCTACGTCGAGGCCGAGCGGTTTGGGACGATGGCGATTCCGGCGGTCGCGGGATTGTCCGCAGGTCTCGCGATTTTCCCAGCCATTGCCGCTGCGCTTTTTGCCGAAATCGCGCGGCGCGGAGCCATGGGCAGTCTCTTGGCCTGCCTCCTGTTCGCGACCTCCTGGACCGTGGCCGAGTGGTTGCGTGGTCACGTTCTGACAGGGTTTCCCTGGAACCTGGCCGGTTACGCACTTGTAGACTACGCCGCCCTTCGCCAGACCGCCGCCTGGGTCGGAAGCTATGGGCTAAGCTTTCTCACCGTGTTCGTCGCGGTACTCCCTGGCGCGGCTGCTATGGCGTCCGGGCGGCAACGATTGACCATCTCGCTCATGGCGCTGGCCGGAATCGCGACGATGTGGGCTGTCGGCACGCTGCGCCTCCAGTCGGATGCACAACAGCCACCCGGTGTCGACCTGCGCATCGTCCAGGGCAACATTCCACAAGAGGAGAAATGGGCTCCCGAGAACCGCGAGGCGACCTTCGCGCGCTATCTTGAGCTTTCAACCCGGCCCGGCGATTTCGACGTGCTTCTCTGGCCGGAAACCGCCTTTCCGGGTTTCCTCGATGAGGATACGGAGGCACGGGCCCGCATTGCCGCAGCGCTACCAGACGGCAGAGTGCTGCTTACCGGTGTGCCGGACCGTGTACCGAGCGAGGATGGCACCCGATATTTCAACACGGTCCAGGCATTTGACGAGACCGGCGAGATCCTGACCGGATACGCGAAACACCATCTCGTGCCCTTCGGCGAATATGTGCCATTCCGCGGCTGGTTGCCCATCGAGCGGCTCACGGCGGGTCTGGGCGATTTTACGCCCGGACCGGGCCCGAGAACGCTTGCGCTTCCGGGTGTGCCGCTGGTCGCCGTGGCGATCTGCTATGAGATCATCTTCCCAGGGCATGTGGTCGACGACCTGTTCCGGCCGGACTGGATTTTCAACGCGACAAACGATGCCTGGTTTGGCACCAGCATCGGACCCGAGCAGCATCTGGCTTCCGCACGTATGCGCGCCGTAGAGGAAGGCCTTCCAGTCATCCGAGCCGCGAATACGGGCATCTCTGCGGTCATCGACGCGAGCGGAGAGATCGTTGCGCGGCTCGATACCGGCGAAACGGGCATCATCGACGCTAGCCTGCCCTCCGCGCGACCGCCGACACTCTACGCGAGCTTCGGGGACTGGATGCTGTTGGCGCTCATCTTGGCTTCGTGGAGCTGGGCAATGGCGCCAATGCGACGGCTCACTACCGCCGCATGAGAAAGACCGTCATGCAAAGATGTGGATAGGTGTCCCGTCCTTCACCATTGCATAGATGTCCTCGATCTCCCGATCCGTGACCGCGATGCAGCCAGCTGTCCAGTCGCGGACATTTGTCGGGTCGATGCCGGGGCGTGGGCCACCATGGATGAAGATGTCGCCGCCGGGGGAAAGGCCCTGCGCTTCGGCAAAGGCGATGTCGGCCTCGTTCGGATAAGAGATGCCAATCGAAAGATGGTAGGTGCTGTTGGGGTTTCGCCTGTCGATTGTGTAAACTCCTTCCGGAGTCCGGCCATCCCCCTCGAATTGTTTGTGACCCTCAGGAGCGAAACCCAGCCCGACCGGATAGGTTTGCAAGACGCGATCGGCTCCGTCGAGAACAAGCAAGCGCTGTCCCTTGTAAAGCCGAACACGGGTGACTTCGGGTCCGTCATAGCTGCGGAACTTGCTGGCACACCCGGACAGAAACGCTACCAGCCCGCCCAACAGGACGGCGCGGCGGGGAAATCGGATGGTTTTCACTGCTCGATGCCTCTTTCGTGAGGTCTGTTATGGACATTACGTTACCTTGCAAATGCTGCGTGATCAATGTCCGTGGGCAAGCGCGGCCTTTGCCATCTGTGGGCCAACCTGCTCACCGCCGGACGGCGGCGCCTTGGCCTCTTGGCTGTTCAGCAGGCGCAGGGCATTGGCCACCACCAGCAATGACACTCCTACGTCGGCTGCAATCGCGCCCCACATCGATGCCAGTCCGAACGCGGTAGCGACAACGAAAACGCCCTTGGTCGCCAAGGAAATACCGATGTTCTGATGAATGATCGACATTGTCCGGCGCGAATGACCGATCAGCCAAGGCACCTTGCCGAGATCGTCGGTCATCAGGGCTATATCCGCCGTCTCGATTGCCGCGTCCGAACCAACGGCACCCATTGCGATGGCGTAATGCGCGCGCGCCATGGCCGGGGCGTCGTTGACCCCGTCGCCGATCATGGCCACCATGTCATGCGTTTCGACCAGTTCTTCGATGGCAGTCACCTTGTCTTCGGGCAGAAGCTCGGCACGGACCTCGTCGATGCCGACCTCGGCTGCAACAGCGCGCGCTGTCCGCTCGTTATCACCGGTCAGCATGACGATGGTCTTCACACCCTGCGCGTGAAGCTGCGCCACGATGCCTTTGGCATCCGGGCGGATACGGTCGCGCAATTCCAAGATGCCGGTGACACCGGTGTCGTCGCCCACGGCAACAAGGGTGCTGCCAGCCCCTTCGATGCGGTCGCGCAAATCCTTCGGAATGGCGTCGCCGAAACCCTTCTCCTCGGCAAACCGGTCCGACCCCAGCCAGATCGACCGGCCGTCTGTGCGTCCTTCAAGTCCCCTGCCCGGAACGGTTCGGGTATCTTCCGCGGCGGATACCTTGATGCCGTCGGCTTCTGCCCGCGCAAGAATGGCGCGCGCCAAGGGATGCGAGGAACGTGCCTCCAGCCCAGCGGCGAGGGTCATCAGATCTTGCGCCGATGCTTTGCCCAGCGGATGCACCGCCGCCACCTCGGGCTCGCCCATGGTGATCGTGCCGGTCTTGTCCATGGCCAGTGCAGTGGTCTTGCCCGGTGCCTCAACATATGCACCGCCCTTGATCAGCACCCCGGCCCGCGCTGAGGCGGTGAGTGCAGCGACGATGGAGACCGGTGTCGAGATGACCAGAGCGCATGGGCAAGCGATCACCAGCAGCACGAGTGCATTGTAGAACCAATAATCCCAGGCCCCCCCGAAAATGAGCGGCGGCAGCAGGGCAATTGCAATGGCGAGAGCCATGACGATAGGCGTATAGATGCGGGCGAATTTCGCCACCCACTGCTCCACCGGCGCGCGGCGGGCATGGGCGTCGCCGACCATGCGGATAATCTTGGCCAACACGGTGTCCGAGGCGGCCTTCGTGGCGCGCACCGTCAGTGTGCCTTCGCCGTTGATCGTACCGGCATAGACTTCGTCGCCCCGTTCCTTTGGGACCAGCGCACTCTCTCCGGTGATCGGCGCCTGATCGACGGCCCCTGCCCCATCGACAACCTCACCATCCAATGGGATGCGGTCTCCGCCGCGCACGATGAAACGTGCGTTGATAGCAACCGCAGAAGCCGGAACGTCCGCTTCCGAGCCGTCATCATGAAGAACTCTTGCCGTCGGCGGCGCGAGGTCGAGCAGAGCTGAAACCGCATTCCTCGCACGCCCGACGCTCCAGCTTTCGAGGTAGAGCGAGAGCGAAAAGAAGAACGCGACTGTCGCCGCCTCGAAAAATTCGCCAAGCCCGATGGCACCGGCCACGGCGACCACCATGAGCAGGTTCATGTCGGGCGACAGCCGCCGAGCGGACGACCATGCCTTGGGTGCCACGAGCCAGACACCGAACAGGATCGCAACCGCGAACAGCCCTGCCTCGACCAGTGGCATCGGCGCTTCGCCGTGACCCGCGAAGAGGCCGAGCGCCCCGCCCATGCCGGTCTCGATGATGTGCCACAGAAATCCCGCGGCCCAGAAGCCTCCACTGAGCGCCGTAAACAGCCGCTGTCTTGCAAGATGGGCCGCCTGGTCGACCGACGCGTTCTCGGCATCCCAAGGCTTGGCGGTCATGCCGGTGCTTGCGACCAGTTCTGCAATTTCGCCGTCCGATAAACTCTTGGCGCTGTCGAGAATAGTCATCCGCCCATTGATCACGTCGAACGCGAGATGCTCGGCCCCGCCGATCTTCGGGCCGACCACCTTGTTCAGGATTGCTACCTCCTCGGCGCAATCGAGGCCGGACACCTGAAAACTGCGCCCGCCCGCTGGCGCGGGGGTCGCCGGAACGATGTCGCCGCACGTTCCGGCGCTCCCGCAGCAGCTGCCGCCGCTTGTCTGGGCATCTTCGGCGTGATCGTGGTCGTGACGATGGGTGTCGGGCGGCATGAATGGACCTCTGGATTCGGGTGCTTTACCATGACATAGCCCCTACAGTAGCTAGAGCTTCAAGAGCAAAATACGGTGGTATTTCAGTTTGTTTTATTGCTAGAGGATGCGGCGACCGGCTCCATCACGCCTTGAGGCATGAAAAGCCGATGCAAAGAAAAACAGACACGAAAGGAAGCTTGATGCGGGTTTTGATGCTGAAGCAAAAAATAATTGTTGCAGTGGCGCTGTCTCTTACGGCCGGGTGCGCAATCCAGCCGACTGGACCGGGCGACTCGGCAGACCGGCGGGGCAAAGTTCCCGAAGCCGTGATTGCAATGGCTGCCCCGGATCAGGATGTTGCAACCGCGCGCTTGGTGCCCGAGGACGGGTGCTACTGGTACAAACACAGCGGCCCCGTAGAAACAACCTTGCTGCCGCTGCGCACGGCGAACGGCAATCGTATCTGCACCCCTCGCGAAACTTAATTGCGTTTGCCGTCCGCTGCTTGGCTTAGCTGCGGGCAGTCACGCTGTCCTCCGCCGAGTAAAGATAGGCGGTAGAGCCGGTCTCGACGTTCGGGTAAAGATCATTGATATGAGCCATGACCATCCGTACGCAGCCCGAACTTGCGCGGCCACCGATACTCCGTGGGCTCGGAGTGCCATGGATGCGCAAAAGGGTATCGCGATCCCCGACGTAGAGATACAGCGCCCTCGATCCAAGCGCGTTTTCCGGTCCCGGTTCCATGCCATCGGCAATGTCAGCATAAAGTTCGGGGTCGCGATTGATCATGCTCTGTGTCGGTTGCCAGTGCGGCCACCTGACCTTGCGCTTGATGGTATAGACACCCGGCTCGTAGAGGTTCCCCCGCGCGATGGCCACGCCGTAGCGCATCGCGGTTCCACCCTCTTCAATGTGGTAAAGATATCGTGCGACCGCGTCGACATGGATATCTCCCGGCACGAGACCGGCCTTCGCGACCACACGTTGCGGTAGGAACCGCGGGTGCAATCCCCATGGGTTGGAAGTCTCGGCAACATAACCCTGAGGCGTCACCTGTGCGTCCCATTCAGCCTTCTGAGCCTCGGTGGGCCAAGTGTCGGCAAAAGCCATACCGGGACCGGTCACCGAAAAAAGCGCCGTTGTTGTCTGAATGAAGTGTCGTCTTGTCAGCATTTCGTACCCTTTCGGTTCTCACCGGCGATTGATGGCAAGAACGGTATGTGTTCTCCTTGAACAGATAGGACTTCTAGTGGCTAGAGGTTCAAGGGCAAATTTTCGTAAGTAGACATGCGATCCTTGCAGTTTCCAGTTTGCTAGGGAGGAGAAAACTGCTCGCACAATACCTGGTCCGAAGTTGCGCAGCGACAATTCGTTAAGTCGCAGATTGTCTGGAAATTTAGGCACAGCGGCTTCGATATCGCGACCATGAGATCGGGAACGTCACGGCACAGGGAACTTGCGCCACTCGCAAATGCTACGATGCCATCTCTGGCTCCGGCTCTCATTCCGTTATTTCGCCCCGTTACAACCTTCACCCACTGGAGCTTCAAGCGATCAATTGTCACAAAAACGTGAGACGAATGGCTAACGAACGCTTTGGGCTGGAAAAGCCTTGTCGCATTCGAACGGAAAGTGGCTTAAACGATCATCTGGGGCGGCACTAAAGCGTGCCAGGTCAAGCCGGTGTCAGCCTCGACAAATGACCTATATTAGGTCAGCTTTCCACATGCGATACCTCCCGTTCCCCGTCACCTCGCGGATCAAACCGCTTGCCTCCATCCATGCGAGATTGCGCTGAACGGCGGCGCGGCTGGCTCCGGTCATGGCCTCAGCCATCGGGGCGGAGACCAAGGGCCATTCCGTGAAAACCTTTCGCAAGGCAACCGGCGTGCGGCCAGATAATTGCGCCATGACGTTTTCTGCCCGCCCGATCCACACTTCAATATCATCAAGTGTTCGCATCGCCGTTAGAATTGCGCTGTTCATCCCATCCAACCAGCGGGCCAAACGCTCGGGTGGCAAGCCCGAAACGCGCAGCCCCCCGGCCCCGGCCATAGCGAGCGGCGCGAAGATGGCACCGCTTCCATCGCTGGTCGCGATCCTAGACGCGGTGACGGCAGCTTCGATCTGGTCGCCGTGGCGTCCGAGGCCCGCCAAGCTCCACAGGTGATACCCCATGCACGCCCGCGTGATCGGGTGGAGACCCTTTGCGGCTGCCATGACGTCCAGCCACCCACCCGCGCGATCCTCGAAACGCTCAGCGCTGTCTTCAATGTTCTCGGGGTCGCGGCGATCCAGAAAAGCGGCCAGGTCAGCCATCGGTCCGGGACCGCCTGTCAAGCGCCGAACAGCCCATCCAACGCGTGCCAAGGCATTTGGGTCATCCTGTGCACCTGACAGCCGCATGGATACCCAGAGCGCCAGACGATCAGTACTCACCCGATCTCCTGCGACCCAGCTGAGGGCCGCTGCCTCGACAAGAGCGAGGCGATGCCGCCAGCCTTCCGGGCCGCGCAGCAGCCGGTCATCCAGAGCTCCCAGGCGTCCAGCCACCTTTGCTAGCCGCGCAGCGTGAACGCCTTCTGCCTTTGCCCAGTCTTCGATGACGGCAGTGTCCGGCGGTTCTGCACGCGGCCCGGGAGGCAAATCATCTGGTTCTTCTTCGAATGGTCCCGGCAGAAACCAGAGATCCTTTTCGTGAGCCTCTGCATCCTCCTCGGTAGTGATGAGGGGGTCGTCGTAACCATCAGTCAAAATAGAGGCTCTCGTATTCATATGTGCAAAATACTTATTTTTTGCACATTACCCAAGTGATTTTGTGGCGGTTGCCTACGCCCTTTATATAGCACGCTCGCGCGACTGCCGGCGGAACCTCTCAGATCGCGCTCAGCGCTAGGGAACCAAGGGTCTTAGGATGAACGCGACGAGAGAGCACCTACTTGCATTCGTTTACAAACGGTCGTTTATTAGCGATATCTTAAATTGCAAACGGCTCTTTTCCATGCCCCTGATAGGCTATGCGCGCGTATCCACAGAGGATCAAACCCCCCTGCCCCAGTCCGAGGCCCTTCAATCTGCGGGTTGCGCAGAGATCTTTGAAGAGCACGCCTCAGGTGGCAATCGGGCGCGGCCGGTGCTTGCACGTGTGCTGGAGCGGATTGGCAAGGGCGACACGCTGGTCGTCGTGCGGATCGACCGGCTTGCGCGGTCTCTGTCGCACTTGCTTGAGGTGATCGAAAGACTGGAGGGCAAGGGGGCGTTCTTCCGCTCGCTCCAGGACCCGATCGACACTGCCTCGCCCCAGGGCAAGTTC
>NZ_JAMDHK010000032.1 GCF_024721115.1 Salipiger pentaromativorans
GCTGGCCTCCCTCACCAGTATGAAGCCTGAATCACAATCGCCACCAAATGGGAATCCCAATTCGATTCAGAGAAAAACTGAGCCGCTCTAACCTCACCTCTGCGCTGGCGCAAATCGGCGCGGAGATCGACCATCAACCCCTGCGCAGCTCAGCGCTCGCACGCATCATGCGAGAGACCTTTCGTGGCAGTGATGCCGGGGGCGCCTGGGACTGGCGGAAGGCCTATGACCTGATGCAGGCGGCGGCTGTGCAGGCGCTGCTACGTGGCGACAACAGTGAGGATGATTACTCTGCCGCAAAACTCCTTGCGTCACGTCTCCTGACGGAAACGCGCCGGTCAGAGCAGCAAATCCGGCTGCAGCAGTTTTCCACGCCGTTGCTTTTCGCAGCCTTGGCCGTTCGGGCGGCGGCGATCCGCAAGGGCGAGACTGTGCTCGAACCATCCGCCGGCACCGGTGCCCTGGCTGCTTTCGCCGCCCGCGCCGGTGCCACGCTTCTGCTCAACGAGATCGACCCCTTTTGCGCCTTTCGCCTTCGAAGGTACAAAGCCGGGTGATCTCCGCTTTCTCATCCGCGTAGGTCTGGACGCGGCCGTCGGTGTAGAAGAGCCATCCCATCTCAGAGTCCTTTCTCTCATTTGGGAAATTATTGTCGCCAATGTCCCGAGAGGGCCGCAGGCCTGGCAGGGTATTGGCGATGCTAGTTTGAGAAAGGGCGCGTTACGCCACCCTCCGATCATCGAGTTCCATCAGGGCATCGAGCGGCACGCGGTAGGGCTGCATGGCATCGAAATCCTCGCAATTGCCGCAGTTCTGGACGATCGCGAAGGTGTCGCAGGCATCCTTGAGGATGACCCGAAAGATGCCGCCAAGACCTGAAGGCACCTCGTAGGTTCCACCGATGAGATAGTCTGAGGCCCGGCGCACGAAAACGCGGATGCTGTGGCCATCGGTAGCGAGCCGGATGGCCCCCTGCCCTCGGTCGATGAGCACCTGCACATCGTCGAGGATGTCGGTGTAGAACTGGCCGGTCAGATCGCGAAACGCCATGCGGCGCTGCGCCATCCAGTCGGCATCCCGAAACGGGTTCATGCCGTCGGCGAAAGCGAAGGAGGGATCGGCTTGCTCGGTCGTGACGATGCGGGTGGTCGTGCCATCGATGCCGTTCGAGCGCAAATGAACGCCGTTGCCGACGATGAGGATCAGGGCGGGCCTGTCCACCGGCCCGTTCCAGTTGGGCAGGAAGGATTTGCAGGCGCGCGCATGGGCGATCTGCGCTGCGACAGCGGAGGCGGAGAACTTGAGAATAGCCATGGGAATGTCTTTCTGTTCAGTGTGAGAGGGAGGACCCGCGCAGGCGGAAGGGCTCGCGCGGGTCGCGTGAGAACTCAGGCCGCTTGCGCGACCTCGCTGTCAGGCTCTGGGGTTTCCGCAGTGATCTCCGCCTCATCACAGGCGACACCGGCGGTCTGCATCATGGGCGGGCACCAGGCGGCCACGGCAGCGCGTTGTGCATCCGTGAGCGTGGCGAAGGGCTCGGCGAAGAGCTTGTCACAGAAAGCGACGATCTCCTTCTTGCTCGACGAGGCCAGCGTCACCGCCTCCTGGGCGAGACCCAGATCCTCGCCGAGGATCTTCAGGAGCCAGGCCTTCTTGAAGCGGTTGAAGAGCGCCGCATTCGGCGTCCAATGCGCCCGGATGTCGGGCATGATCTCGATCTCGAAGTCATGCATCAGGCTGTCGCGCTGGCGGTCCCGTGCGAAGCAGGACTGCGTCGTGCTGGCCGTCGCATACGCCACGAGCTTGGCCTTCTCGCCTGCCTCCAGCGCGCGGAACGCCGCGAACTGATCGGCAGGGGACCGGGTGTCATCGAGCCAGGAGAGGTCCAGCGCATCATGCGCCGCCGCCACCTGCTCGAGCGAGGTCGCGTCGATCTCGTCCATCTTGGCGTGGGTCCGGTATTCCTTGCGGGCCTCGATCTTGATCGCCTGCGTGACGCTCATGCCGCCGGCCAGAACGTCGCTCACCAGCTTGAAGAGGGTCAGATCGAGCGTGGCCTCGGGGTGCAACGCCATCGCGGCGCCAAGGGCCATGGCCCGCTCGGTCTTGAGATCCTCAGCCAGCGAGGCCGGATAGGTGATTTCGCCAGCGTCGGGGGCCTCCTCTCCCGTGGTGTTGGTCGAGGAACTGGGCGCGCCCTTCTCTTTCACGGTGTCCTCCGGGCGGACGAGGCCCACATGGAGCGTGATCTGCCCGTTCGACCAAGACGCAATCACGCCTGCACGGGCGAGATCCTCGGCGCTGTAGGCCTCCTGCAGATCGCGCGCCTCCTCTTCCAAAGCGTCCACACGTTCGTAGAGTGCATTGTAGGCGTCATCCTCGAGCCCCTCATCTTCCATCTCGAGTTGCAGTTGCTCAGCGGGCCTTCATCGTCTGAGATGTCAGGGGGAGGCGTCCCCTGCCCCTTTACCAGTCGCGCGCCAGCATGATGGTCAGCACGCGCATGGTGGTCGCGGGATTGTCCGGGGCCTCGGCACCGTAGCGGAAATCGGAATCCGCCTCATAGAGGTCGATCTTCCAGAACACGGTCTCGCCCCGGATCTCGACCGCCCCGAAATCATGCCATCCCTCGGGATCATTCTCAGGCTCGAATGTGGCAAATTCACCGGCTGCCTTCACCGCCTCGGCCATGAAGCCGTCCCCGGCCTCCATGAGCGAACGGGTGACATGCATGCGACCCTGAATGGGATCCGCGGGCGGCACCCCGAGGCAGGCGAGCTTACGGAACGCGTCGTTCTGCGCCGCGACCACCGAAGGTTCCGGGCGGTCTGTCTGGGGCTGTGCTGTGATGGTCATAGGGCTCTCCTTTGAGAAGTTTGAAACACCCTTCCCAAAGCCTGCTTTCCCTTTGCCGACACACATCCCCTCAAGCGGCCTGGTCGACCTCCCTTGCCCTGCCCGCCTCCGATCGCGCGATAAGGTAATCACAGGCGCGCTGCGCATCGGCCGCGTGCTTGAAAATCGCCTGCTTGTCCGAGCGCAGCACCCGCAGCCAGTTGTAGAGGTAAGCGGCATTCATCTCGAGCGTATGCGACGTGAACCCAAGTTCCTGCCCCAAAAACACCGACGAGAGCTCGGCCACGATCTCCTCGCGCGCGTAGGCCGTGTTGCCGAAGTGCGAGAGACCGTAGTCCCGGTTCAGTCGATGGGGGGCTTTCGTGGCATGGGCCAGCTCATGCGCCCAGACCCCGTAGAAATTGCGCGGGTCCTGGAACCGCGTGATGGATGGCATGTAAACCTTGTCCACGGGCGGCAAATAGTACGCTTCCGTTCCTGTGAAGACTGTCGTGATGTCGATGGCATCGAAAAACGCCTGCATGTGCGGGATGGGCTCGGACGGCGGATGCTCGGGCATGGGCTCCGGGTCGGGGAAGAAGCTGTCGGGCAAGCCATCGATCTGGCAGGCGTTGAACACGCGGTAGGATTTATGGAAGCGGAAGATACGGGCTACCTCGGAGTGATCATCGCCGTCGCTGCGGTCGTCCTCGCCGCCCGCGTCTTTCCGGCTTTGACCGTAATAGACAACGACAGAGGACTTCTCGCCCTTGCGGACTTTTGCATCCAAGGCATTGGCTTGCGGCAGCGTCATCCAGAAAGGCGAGCTATGGCCCGCCATCACGGTGCGCATCGTCAGCAGGAAGTTGTTGACCCCCTGATAGGGCTCACCGCCCACGCGCAGAGGGCGAGAGCTGCCGCCTGCCGTCCAGGGCTTGCGCCACGGCAGGACACCGCGCTCGATGATGCGGATGATTTCGTTTGTGATGACCTCGGAGGCATCGAATTTGGGCGTGCGGGATCGGGCCATGGCTGGCGTCCTTTCGTATGTTGATGAGAGAATTTAGGGGTCAGGTTGACTGGCGGGGGCGCGGATCGTTGACGATCCTCGCGCCGAGCTGTTCGACCATGTCGATGTAGGTGGTCAGCGAGACAGCCCGGCCAGGACCGCAAGGGTCAGGGTCGACCGATCCGTCTCGTGTCACACGGGGCAGGTTCGCGAAGGCGATGCCATCGGTGACGGGTCGGAGATCGATGAACGGCGTGCCTCGTGCGACCGCTAGAGCGGCCAAGGGAAAGCGCTCGATCGGCGCGAAGGTCGACACGGTGGTCCAACCGAGATGGAGGAATGTCCCACCCTCCCCGCAGATCACATGAGCGTTTGGCAATGACGCCGCCTGCTTCAGATAGCCGAGATCACGCAGGACGGTCTGGCGTTCGAGCCGCCGTGCCAGCGCCGTCTGGCCAGTTCGGCGCAGCACTCTATGCCGCCACCAGGAGGCAGCGGTCGCGCGCAACACGCGCAAGACACCTGTTTGCATGGGAATGCCCTTCATCCGGAACGGCAGACCGGAACCCGGCCCGGACCCATCTGAGGGACCCCAAAGGCCCTCATCCGTCAGTCACAAAACCCGAAGTCCACTTTCACTTTCCAACCGCCAACTGGACCGGGGAAACTGACAAGGGCCCGACACCACCACGGTTTCCAAGGACTTCATGCAGTCAGTGCCGGTTGGAGTCCAAGATCGGCAAGGTATATCGGCAACCCCAGCCCGACCGCAGCAGTCTTTGGCATATTATCAATAACTTATCTGATGTTCTCGATCGGCAAGAAACGCGCCTACTGCGACTCTTCAGGCCCAAAGATCAGGATTTCCGGCATTCAGAGCATTGCAGCGTTACGGATTAGCACGGGAAACGGAGGCACCGCACCTCCTGACAGCTTGAAATTCAGCAATATTATCGCTATATACCGTCAGTATCACTGTAGGAGCATAGATCATGCACATCACGAACTTTGCTGAAGCTGGGCAATTCGAACCGCGCAAGATCGCCGCGGTGCTACGCACGTCAGCAGAAGAGATCGCATTGACAGTCGGTTTGGGTAAAGACGCGCTGCAGAGGCGAACCCGCATCGGTTCGGACAAGACGCAGCGCCGCCTGCGCGAATTGGTAGAGGTGCTGAACAAAGTCGAGCCCCGCTTCGGCTCGGAACTGATGGCCTATGCATGGTACCGGTCAGAGCCCCTGCCCGGCTTTGATGGCCGGACAGCCATGCAGCTGGTGCAGGAAGGCAAAGCTCAGCAAGTTCTGGAGTATATCGATGCGGTCGATGCGGGCGTCTTTGCCTAAAGCGCGCCCCGCCAAGACATGAGACACCGATACCCTGTCACACTTCGTGTTCTCGGGACATCGGTGCCACACACTATGTTTTTGAACGCCGGGGCGCTGAGATGCCGCTGAAAGATGGGCGCTACACAGGGCCACTCTATCGCGCCCTGAACCCGGTCTATGCGCGTGAACCTCTGTCCGGACGAGGCGCTGAACTCTATGGAGGGCGCTTTAACGCCAAGGGCACCCCTGCCCTCTACACCTCGCTGGATCCCACGACCGCCCTTAGAGAAGCTAACCAGGTCGGCAGCCTGCAGCCGACGATCCTCGTGTCCTACACAGCCGACCTTGGGCCTATTTTCGATACCCGCGATCAGGACGGACTTGAGAAGTATGGCGCGACAGGGTCGATGCTTGCCGATCCTGCATGGCGCGTGAAAATGCTCCAAGACCAAACGGTGCCGACCCAGGAGTTAGCACGCGCCCTCATAGCAGATCGGTTTGCGGGGCTCCTGATCAAGAGTTTTGCGAAGGGTGCGTCGTCATCGGACTTCAACATCGTCCTGTGGGCTTGGGATGGCAAGAGCGGTTCACTTGACGTCGTGGATGACGAAGAACGGCTGTCACGAATGTGAGGTGATTGGCTGACATTTTCACGGGGTGCACTTGTCGCGTACCGCGCCTGTGACAAGCCTCTCTACTTCACTGTCAGGGAGTAACTGGTGCTACGCCCACCAGCGTCGTCTTTCTCAAGGGCTCCCAAGTCGATCAGATCAAGGATGTCGCGATATGCCGTGTCTTGTGAGCACTTCTCAATCTTCGCATATTTCGACGTCGTGAGTTTTCCTTCGAGCCCATCAAGCAGGCGATTGAGTATGTCCCGTTGGCGGTCGTTTATGTTGGCCGCTCCGTATTGCTCCCAGAACCGCGCCTTCTGGAACACGGTCTCTAGGATGATCTCTGCACCATCGAATGCACGATCCAGGCAATCCAGGAACCAAACGAGCCAAGCAGTGATATCGAGTCCCCCTTTCTGGGTCGTCTCGAGCATGTCGTAGTAAGCGCTCCGCTCCTGCCGGATTTGGGTCGACATGCTGTAGAACCGCTGTGAACTGCGTTCGGATCGCGCCAACGCCATATCGGCAATCGCGCGCGCAATGCGCCCATTGCCATCGTCGAAAGGATGGATCGTAACGAACCACAGATGCGCGATAGCCGCATGAATGACAGGATCCGTGTCGGGTGCCTGGTTGAACCAGGACAGAAACCGCGTCATCTCAGCGTCGAGCCGCACGGCTTCTGGCGCCTCAAAGTGCACACGTTCACGGCCATAGGGACCTGACACAACTTCCATGGGGCCGCCCCGCCAATTGCCCACCGTGATCCGGGTTATCCCGCTTCGCCCAGTCGGAAAAAGGGCCGCATGCCAGCCGAACAGGCGCTCAGCATCCAGTGGCTGGTCATACGCTTGGGTCGCGTCCAACATCATCTCGACGACACCATCAACATGGCGATCAGACGGGATCAGTCCACCAATTTCGAGCCCGAGCCGCTTCGCGATGGACGAGCGCACCTGATCCTTGTCGAGCGTCTCCCCCTCGATCTCGCTGCTTTTCACGACATCACTGGTAAGAGTGCGCAGCATTGCCTCGTTGCGAAGATCAAAGCCAAGACCCTCCATGCGCCCCAAAAGCTTGCCTTGACGGTGACGGACCGCGGCAAGTTGTGAAGACAGCTTGGCCTTATCCCAGGTAAACTGCGGCCAATCAGGGAGTTCGTGGATGTAGGTCATATATTACGCACTCTTTGCGGAGATTATACCGCTTTTTCTCCGCAAGACAACAATAACCGCCGCAAAACCTGCGGAGAATACAGACAGCAATCTTCGCATGCCCCACCTGGAACTTGGACCGCGGGACAATTGCTTCCGCATCGCTTCACGCCGCCTGTCCGCTCAACCGGCCATAAAAACTGCGCTCGAGATGCAGCTCCCCTGCCCCGGCCTTCTCGACCATACCGCGCAGATATCCGCCCGGAGACGCCACTTCTCCGGAGCAATGCTTGTCGAACGTGAGAACCAGCGCCGCAGTCGCGATTTGGGGCCCGAGACGGTCCTGCGCGAGGTTCCAAGCGTGCTCTGAGACACCGATCATCGGCCTGAGCTGCCCGACAACGCGATGGAGATCGCCCCAATCCTTCAGATAACCGCCCAAATTGCGTGCCCAGGACGCGAATTCAGGACAGGCTTGCATGACTGTCGGCAGATCGAGCGCTGCCCCGCGTTTCTTGCGGGTTTCCGGAACCCAATCTTCCAACTCCTTATCAACCCGCTCTTCGGGCGGCGCATTTGGCACCACGCCCGCCGCTTGCTCAGTTTCTGAGCGATTACGGGTTACAGGATTAAGTTGGGTTGTAGTTAGTATATGAGGCTCAAAAATGACCTCCCTGGGGTCCATTTCTTGAGTCCTCTGAAGCACTTGCTCGCTGGTTTCAGGCGTGTTTTCCACAACCTCATCCGCGCGAACTGCTTTGAGATAGGCTGCCTCGACGCGCTCCTGGAGTTCCCTGAACCATTCCAGAAGCCGCGCAAGCTCCCCAGAGGGCGTGTTCCGGCGTGGCAGGCGGCCCAAGAGATCCTCAAAGAGACCTGTGAGCTGCGTCCAGGGACCTCTCAGAGCGCCGTTGAGGGCCGCGTCGATCCGCGCGCGGATCATCCGGCGTGCCACCGTGATCTGACGCTTCAGGCGCTGACAAAGCTCGCGTTCGGCCTGCAATTCGGCATGCAGCTCCTCGAACTCGTCAACCCGGGCCGACAGCGGCGACAAATCAAAGCCATAGGCCTCGATGATACGACCGTCAGCATCTCTGTGGCCCCACCTCTTGCCATTGGGGCTGTCCCTGAAAGCAATCACGCCGATCTCGGCCAGACGCCGCGCATGGCGCTTGAGCGTCGAGAGCGAAAAGCCTGTGTGCTCCATCAGATAGGCGTTGGACGCCCAGACGATCGGACGCTGTCCCTCCTCCCAGTCCTGGGCCTGTGTGAAGGCTCCAAGCGTGTCGAGAAGCAGCATGTCGCCAGCCTTGAGGCCAATATGTGCGCCAACGCGTTTCACCGCGACAAAGGCCTGTGACTTGGGCACGGTTGATCTTTCACCGGCCTGTGCGTGCTGTTCAGCGACCGCGAGTCCGGCCGTCGCTTTGCGCCACCCCGAGGATTGGTTGATATTGGACATACCTCTACTCTTCTGAGGCATGACTGTCCCAGTCGCTCCATGCGGAGCATCATTGAATTTTGTCATTTTTTATCTAGGCACAGAAAACCTGTTCGCCCGAAGACGTTTTTCGTTGTTTAGCGATTCGCGGGCTGCTAGGATTGTGGTGTGAAAACAAATCGCGCCTTGTGCGCAGCAGCCCTCGGGACTTCGGTTTCGAGGGTTTTCTTTTTGGTGCCGTTCTCCTTTTTGCTCGTTGCCTCTATCTTGGCGGTTAACAGCTGTTAACCGCCGCTATCCTTCGTTGCTCTCTGATTGGAACCGATCGAAGGAATCCTGAATGAGCTGGTCCAGGTTCTGATCCAGCCAATTCGCGAATCTCGTGTTCTCCCCTGCCCGCTTGACGGTCACTGAGAGTCCCGATTTTCCACTCTTGATCTGCACACCGGGAACAGGCGAGCGCTCTTCAACAGATCGCTCCTGCTTGCCTCGTTTGCCAATTTCTTTAAGGACGAGGTCCAGCCGCCCGTCGGAATCAAGGGCACCAGATTGACCAAGCACATCCAATACACGCCCCTCCGAAAGCTGGCCCTTCTCGAACGCTGTAGCGAGGGTCGTCCATTTCGGGCGCCCTGCGCCCGGGGCCGCGCCGATGGCTTCACCAACCGCCACGGGCACAAGCCGATTGATGCGTTCAAGCTGTGAAAGAGTGTTCTTACTGATCGCCAAAGCTTGGCATGCTTCCGCGCGGGAGTATCCCTGCTCGAGGATCGCCTGTGCGAACCGAACACGTTCATAGTAGCTTAGCTCCGCACGGCCGGCATTCTCGAGCCCCTTCGCCATGAGAGCATCGGTATCATCGAGCGTGCGGATCAGAGCCCGCACCGGCATGCCCAGATGGCGGCACGCAAGTATGCGTCGCTGGCCATAGATGACTTCAAAATGACCGTCACGATCCTTTGAGGGACGCAGAAGCACTGGAACTTGCTGTCCCGACTCAGCGATACTGGTGGCGAGGTCCTGAATGGATTCATTTGGCGCATCACTGTTAACAGTTGTTAACTCAATATCCATCCGGTCCTTCGGGCCCCAGGCGAGGATCAAGTTGGTGTCGATTTCCTGAATGCCCCCGAGGCCTGCACGAACCGAACCGATAGTCCCCTTCGGCAAGGTCCGATGGGCCCGGTCGGACGCACCCTCCTTCGATGCTTCGCTTGCCGCTGTAATCGCCGCCATGATACCGGTCTTATTCTTCCCCATTGCCATGACTAACGTCCCCATGCCTGTTGAAGCATCCCTGCGATTTCCGCACCTACTGCATCCATGCTGTTCTTTGCCCGATCGTAGGTCGACCGCGTCATCTCGGATCGTGCAACCTCGTAGATCGACATCTTGAGCATCGACGCATCGCCAATTGCCGTACTGCGCAGTCCTGTCGCCCCAACGACACGATCTTGGAACAGGGCACGCATCAAGCTGACAATCTGCTGACTGGGAATGTCGCTCGGATCGTCCCGCGTAATGAGAAAAGAGAAGAAATCATGATCGAGTTTAACGCCCGTATCCTCGATCACCCCGAGATATGCAGATGTCATCTCGACAAACTGCTGTGTCGAAGCGAGATCGAGCATGCTTGGCGTCATCGGCACGATGACAGAGGTCGCAGCATAAAGGCCGGTCAGAGTCAAAAACCCGAGAGCTGGCGGGCTGTCGATCACCACCACATCGTAGTCGCTTTCAACGGACTGGATCGCTAGACTGAGCTTCTCAAAGAACGCGACACCGCGCCCTGCGTTGACCGCCGTTTCAGTCTCAAATTCGCTCAGCACAAGGCGGGCAGGTGCCAAATGCAAGCCAGGGAAATAGGTTTCCACGATAGCTTCAGACATCGGCACTGGATCGTCATAGCGCAGTGCGTCGTAAATCGAGGCGCCCTCAAACTCCAGTTCAGTTTGAATCCCGCAAAAGCCTGTGAGGCTCCCTTGTGGATCCAAGTCGATCGCCAGCACCCGGTATCCGTTCAAAGCAAGGTAGTGACACAGATGGATCGCAGAGGTGGACTTTGCAGATCCTCCTTTGAAATTCATCAGCTGAATGACCTGAAGCTTGTCACCCTCGCGACGCCCAGGAAGATACTTGCCGGGTTTTCGAGAGCTTGCCTCGAGGAAATGGCGCGCTTGCAGGATCTCTTCCCCGGAATAAAAGCGTCGTCCATTCTTGATGACGTCCGGCTCAGGCAACGATCCGTCGCTATGGCACTTGCGCAGGAATTGACCGGTCACGCCAAGCAGGTCAGCAGTCTCTGTTGCACTGAATAGTCTCAAATTCTTACGCTGATCGGGTGCGTAGGCCTGTTGAAGGTGCGTCGTGAGCGCGGTGTGTAGACGCGCGGCCATTTGGCTTGTAAGCTCGGATTGGGAGGCCGCTTCGATGGGTGCCGTCTGAAACATAGTTGCTAATTCTCTGCTCGAACGCGCTTATTTGCGCAACTTGACTCTAATGGCCGTGATTCACCCTGTTAAGTCAAGGATTTTATCCACAGTTTGTGCTGTTGAGCCCGAGCGCTACTAGGGGAGCCACGCACCTTCCCGAGTTAACAGCTGTTAACAGCACACACAAACTTGTGGTTCAGGAGTGCATCTGGCGAAGACTGCGTATCGCTAACGCTCGGTTTCTCATCGGTGTCTTGACCGAAAATCCGGTTAGCGAGAGTTACAGAGAACTCAGGCCGCATCGGACAACGCAACGACAGACCTACGGCTAATCCAAGGCACAATTGGATCGACATTCAGAGTTACATAGATACTTGGGTGCCGGGCCCAAACGATCAGATCAAACGCACTTCATGAGCATGGATGGTCAAGGCCCTGTTGTCTGAGGCGTCGATGATCCCCAGCAGGGTAGGGGGCATTGCGGCTTCTCGGGTCGCGGAAACAGTATCCAGCACAAAGCACGGCATAGACAAGACAATGCCTTAAACGAACAAAGCTTACCTACTGATGGTTTTAAGTATACACGGGTGTTTATCCAAACCTGAGAGGACACCATGCGAGTTGCCAAATGGGGAAGCTCCCTTGCCGTCCGGCTACCCGCGGATCTTGTGCGGGAACTGGGCCTAAAGGAAGGCGACCAGATCGACCTGGTAAAGGGAGACGGAACCATTCTGGTCAAGCCCCAACCTAGCGCCGATGAAGTCCTGCAAGGGTTAAGGCGATTTCGCGGGAAACTGCCAAAGGACGCGCGTCTAAGCCGCGACGCCGCGCATGAACGCTGATTCGCAGACACAAATGTTTAGCTCTACCTGTTTGACGATGCTCCAAAGGCTGAGAGAGCAGTGGAAATTCTGGGGCAGGGACCTCGGGCAAGCGCCCAGGCCCTCAACGAAGCGATGGTCAATTGTCGGCGGAAAACTCGGCTCAGCTAGGAAGATACCGGAGCGCTTCTTGAGGTTATGAAATTCTTATGGCCTTTCGTGGACATAACGGTTCAAACCCATCAAGTGGGTCGCGAGCTCGCAGAGAGGTAAGAGTAATCGGTTTATGACACGATGATCATGTCAGCCGCGCTGATGGCCGGGTGCACGACGCTGTGGAGCGAGAACTTTCACAACATGTTGCTCATCGAAAGCCGGCTGAGCGTTTTCAATCAACTTACCTGACCAGCAATCCAAGTCGCTCCGCTCTTTCCAACAGCATCCTGACGGAGGACGGTTGCCAGCTGGTGCGACCTCGAGGGGTGCGCTCACGCATGGATTCCAGCCGTTCGCAGATCGCCTGGAGCGTGATTTCCGGGTCCGCGCCTTTGATGGCAGCCACGATAGCCGGCAGGCGGTCATCGGTTTCGCGTCGTCCAGCGCGACCAAGCACTTCATTGGGCAGAAACCCGTCGCGCACATAGGCTTTCACTGCGCGCAGAAGGCGGCTTTGCGTCCAGTGGCGGTCGTAGGGCAGGGGGCCATTGATGATCCGAAGCACATCTTCCCAGGCCATATCAGGTCGAAGTCGTCGGACATGTGGCACCCAGTCCTGAGCCGTCTCGTTCAGCCGCTCTATGTAGCCGTCTTGCCGCGCGCGTCGCACCTTGCGTAACGCCGCTGGATTGCGGTCGCGTAGGCCCGGGTTCCCGCCGACCCGGCCCTTGGCACGGGCGCTCGCCAGCCCCGCCTTTGTGCGCTCACGTATCAGCGCGCGCTCGAACTCGGCCGCGGCGCCCAGAACCTGCAACGTGAACTTGCCCTGCGGGGAAGCGGTGTCGATGGGGTCCTGCAGGGAGCGGAAGAAGGCGCCCTTAGCCTCCAGACGTTCGATCACCTCCAGCAAGTGCGACAGAGACCGCGCAAGCCGGTCGATCCGCACAACGACCAGCGTATCGCCGCTCTGGACGCGTTCGAGCACGCGTGCCAGCACCGGTCGCGCGCGATTGCCGCCCGAGGCGTGCTCTTCAAAGATCTCGGCACAGCCTGCAGTTTGCAGGGCCTCAGACTGGGGCAGGGGGGTCTGATCCTCTGTGGAAACACGGGCGTAGCCTATCAGGGGCATGAAATCGGGCCGTTTGCAATTTAAGGTATCGCTACTAAACGACCATTTGACCACGGCGACGCAAGTCACTCTGCTGGCATTGACGGAATTCGGCCATTGGCATATATTGCCAATGATGGAGACCCGATACATGGTGACACGAAACGTCGTTCTGACCGAAACCCAAGACCAGCTGGTTCAGGCTTTGGTTGCCTCTGGACGTTATCAGAACGTCAGCGAGGCGATGCGCGCGGGGCTTCGACTGTTGGAGCAGGAAGAAGCCCAACTCACCGATATCCGGCAGGGGTTGTTCGAGGGATTGGCGCAGGCAAAGGCGGGCGACTTTGCCGAGGGAAGCGGTTACGACGCGATCCGGCGGGCATTTCGGCAAGCGCGCGCATCTTCATGAGCCGATCTCTTCGGTTGACCCGGCGCGCAGAGGCCAGTCTGGTCGAGATTGCCAAATGGACGATCGAACAATTCGGGCTCAAACAGGCAGACCTTTATGAAACGGAGCTGCTCACCCGCTGTCAGGCAATCCTGAACGGTCAGGCGCATAGCAGAAGCTGTGCGGTTCTGGTCGATGATGCGGCCGATCTGCGGTTTGCGAGGGCAGGGGAGCATTTCCTTGTGTTCCTGGATCAGCCTGACGAGGTCATCATCGTTGATATCCTGCATTCCCGGAGTGATCTTCCACGTCATGTCGCGGCGTTGGCGGCTCTCAGAAATGTTGACCTATAGCCCTGCGGCCTTGGTCAGGTTCACCCGGAACCGGTCACGGCGGCGTTGGTAGCGACGGGTCATCTCGGCCGAGGCATGTCCGAGCTGCTTCTGGACGTAGCGTTCGTCGACTTCTGCGCTGCTGGCGAGCCCGGCGCGTAAAGAATGCCCAGAAAACAGCGCGAGGCGGTCTTTTTCGGGCAGCTCGGCTCGGATGCCGGATTTCAGGACGGTGGTCTTGATCAGGCGGGCGACGTGTTTGTCCGACAGACGGGCTTCCAGTGCCTTTTTGCCGTCCCGCGAGGTGCCAACGAAGACCGGGCCAAAGTCGATCTTCGCAAAGTGCAGCCATTGTTCGAGGGCATGTACGGGGCAGGTCTGTTCTTTCGATCCCCGGCCGATCTCGACCTCGCGCCATCCCGTCTTGGCATTGAGAGTGAGCAGGGCACCCTTATCGAATATCTCGACCCAGCCGCCACTGTCCGGGGTATCGTCTTTGTGCACGTCCAGGCTCACGATCTCCGAACGGCGCAGGCCACCGGCATAGCCCAGAAGCAGGATTGCCCGATCCCTGAGCCCACGCAGGTCGTAGGGTAGGGTGGCCACCATCGCGAGGATATCCTCGGCCAGGATTGCTGCCTTTTGCACGGGCGGGCGCGCATGCTTGCGCTTGATCCCGGCCAGCACGGTGGCGATGTGGCGATCCTTGCGGTCAAGCGTGAACCCACGTTGTGCGTAGTTCCAGGCCAGGCCGGACAGGCGGCGCTCGATTGTCGAAACCGATAAGGCAGGGGAGGGGCCGTTCGGCGACGCCAGGTCGGCCAGATAGAGGCCAATCATTTCCGGTGACGGGGGCAGGGGATCGGCGCCCTTCATGCGGCACCAGCGGGTAAAATGTGCCCAATCCCTGGCATAGGCTTTCAGCGTGTTGTCGGACGCGGCGGCGCGGGCATAGTCGCGGGCGGTATCGACCAACCGGTCGAGCGCGCCGGATCCGGCCACAGACGAAGGGAGGCTCAAGGCCTCTCCGTCCTGGCGATCTCTCTCGTTGTCATCGTTGGAAGAAGACACGTTTGCCGCTTCTGAGCTCGATTTCTCGATGTTTTCTGCCATGCCGCTGAGCATATCTTTATATGTCCGATAATGCAAACTTATTGGACATAGTGGAGAGGGGCAAGGCGGGGCGGTTTCGACATCATATTGTGGACGAAAGCGCCGCGAGAGACTAGTGTTGTGGCATGACATATCAGTCCATTGCCATCTCGGACGACCTCAGCACCCTACCGCAGCTGCCCGGCTGGGTCACCTCCGTTCGTGCCGAAACCCTTGAAACTGTGGCCTTTCGGTCTGGGGCGGCGCTCACGGTGCTCGATCAACTGATCGGCGATGAGCGGTATGGCGTGCCGGTGAAATTGCTTGCCAATCGACTGGCGCTGAGCGCGGCAACCGTTACCTCGAAACTAGAAGGGCGGCTGGCGCGGGAGGCGGATATCCGGGATGCCTACCACCTGACACTGCCGGGCGAAGCGCGGGGGCCGGATGGCGAGCTTCTGGCGTTCTGGCGCGAAGGCGTCCGGCTTCGCGGAGGCCGGACAGGCGAGATCGCCGACTTCGTTGGTGCGGACTTCGCTGGCGAGGTGGGCGTCTGGCTTGACGTGGGATTGGAACGCGCCCGGACGCATGGGCCGTTGGCGGGTTGCGTCGCCGTCCTGCGCGCCGTGCTCGAGACCGACGACCGGGCGGAGCGGGTCGCGTGTCTGCTCTCGGACATCGTCCTGGCACGTGCGCTGAACTGGACGGTGGTTCTGCCGGTTTCGGCGCAGCGTCTCACCAAGACCGTGCTGCGCGATCTGGCGGCGGGTGAGCAGGGGGCCGAGCTGGCGCTTCAGATCCGGATCCTCGAGACCATCGAGGAGACGGTTCGACTGGCGCGGGATCTTGCCCGCCGCGCCGAGGCCCTTCGGTCCGTGGCGCCGAAACTGCGGGCAAAAGGATCAAGCGCGGCCGTCGATCTGTTCCTGACCGAAGATGCGGTAGCCCCGGCGTCGATGCTGTCGCCGCGCATCCGAGGAACCAACATTCCGATGACCGACCGGGCCGCGCGGCGGCTTTGCGACCGGCTGGTCGAGCTGGGCGTGGCGCGGGAACTGACCGGGCGACCGACGTTCCGGCTCTACGGGATTGCGCCATGACGACCGCGACCCGAAAACGGAAACCGGCGGCGGAGGAGGGCGCCGTCTTTGACCGGGAACTCGACGACCTGCCGCAGGAGCTGCGCTGGCGCGAATGGATGGGCCGGGTCGAAGCGGTGCTCTTCGCCAGTGCCTCGCCGGTCGGTCGCGAGGACCTGGCCCGCGTGGTGGGGCAGGGGGCTTCGGTCGAGATGCTGATCGACGACATCCAGGCCGAACTCACCGGCCGTCCCTACGAGCTGGCGCAGGTACCGGGTGGATGGATGTTCCGGACCAAGACGCAGTTCGCGGACGCGATCAAGGCCGCCGCCGACCTTGGGGACCAGTCCCTCGCCTTCACGGAGATGGAAATGGGCGTGCTCTGCGCCATCGCCTATCATCAGCCAATCGACCGGGCGGGGCTGGCCGACATCTTCGGCAAGGAGGTCAGCCGCGATCTCTTGGCCCGGCTGCGCTACAAGGACCTCATCGCCAGCGGGCCGCGGTCGCCGCGGCCCGGGGCGCCGCATACCTTCGTGACCACGGAGACGTTTCTGGTGACCTTCGATCTGCAGAGTCTGCGGGACCTGCCGGAGCTGGAACTCCAAAGAAATGAGGGTTGAGTAACATTGAAAGGCGAACACGAATGATAACCGAATGGGAGTGGATCGTCCCCTTCAAGGGACGAAACCATTCAGGGTCCGTCGAACAGAATTTTCTCTGCAAAGCGGGCAATGTCTACGTGATGGACAATCATCGTGCAGCCCTGTGGTGCTGGCTGAACGAACTCGATCTCACCACACCCCATTCCCTCATACACATCGACCGTCATCCCGACGCGCTTCAGAGCCGATTGGACGAGTGGCTCAAGCATTTGCCAAGTTGGGCGGCCGGGATCGATGCCTATCTCGGGAAGACCTACCAGAGCGACGACTTCGATTGTCCTGTCATCCGCTGGGACAACTATATCTCCATCTACCTGCGGGAGTTCGGGGACAGCCTCACGACCTTCCGTTGCCTGACCCATGAAGATGGGGACCCACCGAACTTCGGCCATCCGATGTACAGTTCGCCATGGGAACTACCTGAGAATCTCTCGTATTGGCTTGCCGAACGGGAAGGGCCATGGATCGTCAACATCGACCTGGATTATTTCTACTGCCAGTTTGAGTCGGACATTCGCATGATGGTCTCCGATGACTACATTGAAGCCGTAGCCACAGGCCTCAAGGATGCGATGGATCGTGGGACCATCGGAGTCCTGACACTTTGCCTGACGCCGGATAGCTACACACCGGGCTGGACGGCGACCGAGACTCTGGCTGCCCGGATTCTGGAGCGGCTTGATCTGGCTTTCCAGCTTCCGAATCTTGTCGAACCCACATAGTGAGACAGATATCTCCCGCCAGAGTTTATCGAACCTCCAGCCCTTTGATACCCTAGGGTCAGGACTTCGGTAACGGGTCTCTCTTAGTCAAGAGATTTCGGCCAAGCGATTTGGCCCCGCCGACGGGCTATTCCTGCTCAGTC
>NZ_JAMDHK010000033.1 GCF_024721115.1 Salipiger pentaromativorans
ACGAGCCCAAAATCGGTCCCTGTATGCTAAATCAAAGCCCGATTGCATGGAAATCGGCACAGCCAAAACGGTAGATCAGACGTTCCTTAGAGTTCTTTCGTCAAATGAGAGAATTTTGATCAACGTGAATGACAGCGTCACCTATAGCGAACTGAATCAGGACAGCAACTTCATTTTCTGATCGGTCTTCCCTAATGTTTGGCGCCCCGGGAATGTCTTGGACGGGGCGTCATCCGAGAAATTTTTTTGGGGGGGGGGGTGACTTGAACTTCGCTCCACGAATTCACTCTACTTTAGGCTAGCCACCTCCCCCATCATGGAGAGATAGTCCTCAGTCTCATCTACAGTGGCGCTGATATAAGTGACAACGAAACTTTCGCTCCCCGCCATGCCCCAGCCTGCCAACTGCATCCGCCGTCTGTCGCTATGCCTGAGACAGGCCAAACACGGGTGAAGAAGCGGTTCTCTGCAATTCCGGCGCGTTCCTGTATCTGATTTTGGAAACGCTCCTCCCTGGCAGCGCTTTCGAACACCCACAACACGAGAGCGTTGGCCTTGAGCCCGTAATGTTTGCCAAGCTTTCCTGTTTCGAAAACCTCTCGATATTGCTCCACTGCCCGCCCTAAGCTCTTCCTGGCGGCCGGAGATGTCACAGGCTCGGTTGAGCGGTCGATTTCCAACAAGCATGCGCGGTAACCCCCGGGGTACTTGAGTGCAAAGAGTTGATCGGGGATCAACTTGCCGCGTCGGAGTGGTATCGCCAACTCGGCATTTTGAAGGGCGAGGATTTGATGGCAGGGGATATATGTGATCCCCTCGCGTGAAGCAGCAACCTCCAGCGAGCCGGTAAAGCTGGCGGCGCGGTACGCGTGCCACCAATGGCCTGTTGGCCGCATTGTGGCTTCCGCCAGGTCGAGTGTTTTGAGGTAGTCCAGTGCCTTGCGTGTTAGATCATAGATAAACGGCGCAAAGTCTGCCTTCGCGGTTTGGCGCTGTTGTCGCGGCAGATGCAGAAAGCCCCCAGCGCGAAGCTTCTTCATTGCTCGCAATGCCGTGTCCCGGCAGCGATGCGTATCGCGCGTGACCTCGAACAGAAGTCGTGAGGAAGTCGGGCCGTGGCGCTCGATATGCTTCAGCCAGCGCAGCTCACGTTCGGTCGGGATCACCCCTGGTCGCGGAGCAATGTAGTGAAACGTAGCACGGCCAAGGGCGTCAGTCTGTCTCATATGCGAAGGCTTCTCGGCTCATCATAGCTCGGGCGAAGGCGCAGTGGGGTCTTCTGAGGACGACTTTCGGGATGCCTCAGCGGGCTCGCATCCCAATGGCTCGTCCCGATATTCAGTGTTCCGCAGCGGTTCGGCATAACGGTCGCGGCTATGTTGCCGGATGGCCGCACGCTCGGCTTTTGTGGTCTTTGGCAGACGTTCGAGGACAAAGAACGGGAAGCTGACCGGTACGGCTCTATCCGTCAGTCCTCGGATCGAGGTGGCAAAACTGCCTTTGGGTTGCTTGGCGATCATGTCGGGATCGCCCCCCATCTGCCCAGCCAATGTCCGGGCATCGCGGGCTGAAACCCCGCCCGCCAGCTTGATCGACGTGTTTGCCTCAAAGGCTTCCTGCAAGCCGCCAGACAATTGGCCGAGGTATTGGTGCGCCAAGACCATCCCGACCCGGTATTTGCGGGCCTGACTCAGGATCACGCCGATATTCTGATCGAAATAGTCCTGTGCCTCATCGACGTAGACAAAGGCCGGGAGCCGCATCTGTTCCGGCAGCGTCGCCCGTTCCTGCGCCGCCTGCGCGATGAGGGCGATGAAGAACCGACCGAAAATCTCCGTCCCCTGCTCCTTGAGCAGGCTCTTGGCAGTGTTGATGAGGATAAGCTTACCCGCATTGAGCTCGTCAAACATGTCGAACTTCGAGACCGGGTGTGAGAACATGCGCTCGAAGGTCTGGTTTTCAAGGACGCCATAGAGGCGACGCAGGACCTGGGTTCTGGTATTGGAAAATTCCTTGCTGTCGAATTCCGTCTCAAAAAATCGGCGGGGCGTGCCGTCGAGCTTGCGGATAGCTTCTTGGTAGGTCTCTGTCCCGCCCGGCTCCAAGAGTTCCCGCAGAGTGTGAATGGTGGCGCCGGGGATGTGGAACATGAGCCGCGTCACGTAGCGAAACACCACACTCTGCTTGGCGGTCATACCAGCGGACAGCAGCGAGCCGAGCACAAAGTCATACAGCTCAATGATGGAGTTTGTGAGCCGTTCGCGTTCCAGCGGATCATAGCCCTCCAGCCGGTCGAGCCCGACCGAGAATAAGTTCAGGCTGACAGGAAAAGCGATGTCCTCAGGGTCTATGAGCACGATCCGTTCGGGCGGCAAAACGCGCGCAGCAAGCAAGGTGTTGATGAGATCGCCCTGGCTGTCGATTACCACCACGGATTTGTCGCCCCGCGCCACATCCGGCAAATCGCGAGCGATGAAATGCTGCAGGGTCTGCGTTTTGCCGTGGCCGGAGCCGGCAACCATATGAAGATGTTCAAAGCGCCGGCCCTCAGGGATTTCAAACGGAGTACGCAGGCTGAAAAGCCGTTGGAGCGGCGTGCCACGCAAATAGGTTCCAACCACGTCATCGGCTTTGTAGTCGCGGGGATAGACCGGCGTAGTCCGATGTGTCGCAGTTAAATTGGCGTCGAGCCGATCTCGAAGTCCCTTGAAATGGTTGTATCCAGTCTCCGCAAAGTAGGGGGCAATGACGTTCTGGACTGCGTCCCCGAGGGGATGAAGGAACTGAGTGACTTCAACCAGCACCTCCCCCTTCACTGGCGGCACCGCATGCGCAACCACCGCCAGACTCTTTGAGATCGTATCGAGTGCTGAGAGCACCATTACGCGATCATTGCGCGCCTGGCCGAGCCGAGCCAGAAGATCCCGATAACGAGCCCCCTCAACCGTGTTGCAGAGCGCTGGCGGTGGCGGCACCTCCGGGGTCAACCCCTCTTCGGCCAAGAGCTCCCTCCCCAGCGCCGCAAGCTGCAATCGCAGCGGCTCAGGCACATCCAAAGGCCAGTAACGGGAGAGCGCGTGGTCTATCTCCTCCACATCAAGCGTCACGCTGCCCGCGAGCGCGTGTCGGTAGAGGATCTCTGTCTCAGCTCTGGCTCGCCTCTCCAACCGGGCCGGGCTTTCTCGGTAGAGGCGCAGACCAACATAAGACGGGACGGCGATTAGTACCATTGGCGTCAGCACCATGGCCAAAAGCAGGATGAGCGCCAGAATGATCGCGAGCAGGAGCAAGCTATCCGGCAGGCTGTTGCCGGAACGCGCCATCAGATTTCAACCACGCGGCGCGCACCGATCTCAGCATTGTCCTCTAGCCAGAGTTTCATCTGTCCGAGTGTCGCCAGCAACGCGTCTTCGTAGATCTTTGCTTTCGATGGCGTCGCGCAGAGAAAGCGATCCGGCTGGCGGGTCAGCAAGTGCTCGACCCGGAGTTCGAACTTCTCATCGCGATCATCGACCCGTGCAGTCGCCGGACGACGGTCCAAAAGCTTGGTCTTCAGAAGGTTGCGCTGCCGAATGATCTGCGTTTCCTCATGGGTAAAAGCAACCGAGAGATCGACGGCGTAGTAGGTCGTCTTAAAGAGCCAACCTTTGCGAATAGCTACGTGGGAGATCGAAATACGCATCTGAAGATTTGTTCAGGTTGGATGGGTGGGAATCTGCGAAAGCAGATGAAGTCACGGACAACAAAATGTCTCAGCTGAGCCGCTATGATCCGCAATGTGCTCAGAGCGATCCCCATAGGCGACCCCCATAGGGGTTGGGGCTCCGTATGAGGGTCAAAGACGTTCCGTCTCTGGTTTAGGATTCTCAAGAATATAGGCTTTGGCGTCTTCCATTGTGAAAAACGGCAGGCCATCGACAACGAAGGTTGCCCCTACACGTTTGATTTTCTGACCATTGAACGTCGTGATACCGTCTCTGTCTTCGGCACGCAGCAAGGTTGCGCTCTCGGCCTCAGACGATCTCTCTCTGAAACTAATAGATGAATCCGTTTTTTCAGAGAGGGTAAGGTTTTCGAAAGTATTCGCCGGCATTCCTGCCGAGCTCAAAGCATTGCGTGAGATTTCAAGCCGGTCACGCGCAATTTCGAGCATCTGCTGCGTCAGCTCTGCGGTGTCCACAGTCGCGCGCCCAATCTGTACCAAAGCCAGGCAAACGAAGCCCACAATTGCGATACCGATGCCGGGTAAAATGGCAAGAAACACAGTTGGCCCACCACCGAAGCTTCGCGCATTGCCCGCGACCCCACCTGCTAGTAACGCCGCTAAGACACCAAGAATAATGACGCACCAGGCAATGAATGCCAAAAAGCTGAACAGCGACCGGGCGGCTTCATAAGACCGCATCACTCGTCCTCCTCCTCACAAATACCACCCAAGCCTGCAACCAAAGGGAGATCTTCGTCAAGAAAAATCACCTTAGAATTGGAATTCAGGATGTGGCACCATGCGGGATCAAGATCGCTTGGCCGGGGTTTTAAGGCGCCATCCGAGCTTATGAGGCCTCCAAGAAGAGAGAGCATGAAGAGATCAAGGTTCCACGAACAACAAGTCATCGGCTTGCCAAAGGAGCGGGCAGCAACTTTTGCATCAGCCACGATCTGCCCGCAACAAACACAAACGATGCGCTGAAGACCCTTACGGTGCCCGACGACTAACGAAGTCCTCAGCGAAAGGTACTCTTTTGAGTACATGCTGCCCTTCGTTCGAACGATTGATATTGCAGTGAGATAGGCAGGAATGATCACGTTCGTCGTCGGCAGAGTGGTGATCGCAACAGCTCGCGCATAACCGTAGGCAGCATGATCAACAGGTATTCATCCCAAACCCGACGTGAGCATTCTACTGAAGCAGGATGGCGAATTGTTATGGTCGCCAATTCCTCAAGGAACAGATCTAACCATCATAGACAGTGCGCTCTAGCCGCTCCACCCGCGTCAGAAGATCGTCGATGTTATCTATAGCGTTCTCGAAGTGGCCAGCCTGATCGAAGGATGCTTGCAGGCGGGAGATGATCTCTGCGGTCACACTCCTACCGGCTTGTTCCGACACCTCTTCAAGCCGCTCTCGTAGGGAAGCAGGCATATTGAGCTTGAACTGGACCGTCGCTGATTCTGTCATGGTCCATGTATGGACCATAACGGTTCATCGCACAATACACCGAGTTGGCCCGAACAGGTAGCCGAACGTAACCCGCTAGAGTTATCCCGCTGGAAAGACGAGATTAGTTTCATCGGAACTCTTGGTTTTCGTTGCCGTAAAGCGCTTTAAGTGCCCCATACACTTCGTACCAGTCAGCAGCCTAACCCCCTCCCCATGAGCTATCTTTGGTAGCTTTTCGTGCCCGCTGTCCTAGCTATCGTTGTTCGACCAGAATCACGGTTTCAAAGCCTTCCGCCTTTGGCTCAAGGATCGTTTGGCTAACCGCCAAGCCCGATTCAGATGCATACCCTCTCACCACCTCCACTATCTGATCATGGCGCCTGACAAGCTCGCAGCGGTCATTTTTCTCCCTATGCCCCGGGTAAATGTTCTGAAATACAAGCTTCATAACTGGCTTATGATCCTCGAACTGAGGAGTGAGCAGACGTAGCGCCTCGATTCCCCGAGCACTATCATTCGATTCCAAGATGAAGTCAGAAAAGACCATAGTTTGCTTACTTGCTCCCGATTTTAACAGTCTAATGAAAAACCGGCGACTAATATCGGAAGTTAATTGCAGCGAGAAATCATCTTCACGATAGTGAATATCTGTGATCATCTTACCCTCTCAAGCTAGCCCCTCTTCCGGATACCTCGCGCAATCGTTCAGTGCTTGATCTAAATTTCTTGAGCGCAAACTCAAAGTCATCTTGTTGGCTTGACAACTTGGTAGCAATATCCGCAAAGCTCTTGTGGCTTGGGCTGAGCATTCCACTTCCATAGGCAAGGCCGTGCTCATTTGTTTTAGACATACGCTTCAGCTCAAATAGTGATGTGAGCAGTGATTGCAGGTCATCTTCCAGAAGTGTCTCAATATTACGAAGATCGCTCATCCATTCAGTCTTCAAAAGCTTCAAGTACTCCTCTGCACTCTCGGCGGCCCTTGGAAAGGCGTCACGGATCTCTTTGGCAGCATCCTTGTTTCCTGGGAGCGACTTCAACCAATCTAGACTGTGTATCATCTGATAAACGGAAACGTTGAATGAGGGGGAAAACTCTTCCAATCCCAAGAGAGATCCCCATAGATGGGATTCGTGCCCTACTTCGTCCACAAGGCGTCTTAGCAGAAAGAATGCGTCAGTTTCGGTGCCGCGTATTACGATAACAAACTCGTCGCCACCAGTGTGTATTCTGAATACAGAACTATCTCCATCCTTTGGAGAGATACGAAAAGCCGGTTCGTTTGATCGCATCTGGCTTTCAATGAAAGGCGCAAGTTTCTGCAAAAATTTGTCACATCTAAACTCTCCAAATCTATTGTTCATTTCCCCAAAGTCCAGCAAGTCTAGGAGAATAAAGCAAACAGGCCTATGGTCTGATATTGTGCTGGGGAGCTGAAGTTCAAAGAATTCCTTTAGGGCACGTGTATTTGGGATGTGGGTAAGCGGATCTCGCCTCATCTCGAATCTGTGAAAATTCTCTAAGTCTGCCAGCTTTGACTTGACGGCCTGCAGTTCCGTTACCTTCTTAGACAGGAGGTATAGGGCCGGTAAACTCATGATGAACGATATCGACCCAAGGGCAGTGATGACCGAAATTCTCGAATACTGAAGCCATCGAGAAAATGTATCGTAGGCTTGCGAAAATGTGGGAAATACAACGTTCCGCATGAGGCCTTCAGCGTAATCCTGAAAGACAATTCCAAAAAAAAGCGGAATACTGAGTGCCAAGAGAATATACTTCAATATGCTCTTCAAGATTTTCTTCTGCACATCACCTCCAGCACATGAAGCCACTCTGGATTTCCGGAGCTGGCCTGAGAAAATAGTAGCGCCGACGTCGCGATAAGTTCAAGCTGGTGCAAAAATTTTCTTTTGACTCGGCACTTTTGGATGGGTGTGATAGTAGGCTGGAAATTTCGCCAACCCGCCTCCAAAGGCAGACCCAGGTCGTTCTTGAAACACCTTCTGCCTTATCGAAAACACTCATCCGCCACAGACAGGTAAGCATGCAACCAGGAAGTCGCGCGTCTAGAGCACGCGCGCGGCTACAGGGTTTTGACTTGTTATGCTGAGTGGTTTTTATCATACCGCTTGCAGTCGTTGAGATAGCAGCCTTGCGAACGCTCTCCCACGGCGCGACCGGCAACTAAGGCTTAATGTCGGGATGGCGAGTTTCCCCGCCATCCCAGCATGGTTTCGGCACTATTGCCGAGCACCTTCCTGCTTCTTGCGAATAGCTATGGCAACCAGCGGCGCGACCAGCAGCCCGATAGACACAATCCTTAACATCGGTGCTTCATCAGCGACTTCTACAAAGCCCGCCCGATGGATCATCGCCTCGACCCAGAGTGAGGGTGTCAGCAACCAGAACACTACAGCGGACAACGCAACGACCGCGACAGCCATACCTGTCGCCCCTTGCCAGGCACCGATGGTTGCAAGCACCAACCCGCCCCAGCCCAGGAACAGGCCCACCCCCGGGACAACTGCGCCGAGTACAGCGAGGATGATCGCCGCAAGGCAAAATCCGTTTCCTGTTGACATCTTGATCTCCCGTTTTACCGCCTTAGCCCAGCCGGCATCCCTTGTTGGAAGCGGTTGAGACTACGGCCGCACGTCGGCCCGTCCAGTTGCTGAGCGGATTGACCCGAGCAACACCATCCTTTTGCAGCCGAGCATATTCCTGACGCAGCTGACTACAATTCATGCGATGAACCCGTGCCACATAGCTCGTCAGTCGATCCGACGCCGTGCTAGTGGCGGCTGTCATGCCTGCGGTAGTCGCGAGCGGCACCGCCACTGCGGCGGCAAGGCAACCGCTTAGCGACATCGCCATGAGCCCGACGATAGCCAGCCGCAGCCCTGTATTGATCTTGGTACACATTGTTCCGTCTCTCCATTTCGCCTGGAACCCGTAGATCCCCGCCGAACAGACACCGGAGTACACCCAATCCACTGGCCTGGATTTGCATCAAAATTGGCAATTCTGTACACTGTTGAAAGAGGGCAGTTATTCTTGGTTGTTTGCTGCCTTCGCTGCGGATAGACTAAATCCATCCGCCGATAAGCGCTTGTATTTCCGATACATTCCAGAGCATGCAACAGAATTGCCAATAATGGTGCTCTGCGCGGCACACTGCCGTGTTGTACCGTCAGGTAGGCAAGCGGGGTGGTTTTACCATGTCCTTCCCAACCCAGCATCCGTCCGAGATGCGGCTCTACGACCGCAGCCGGCGCCGTCTCTATCTCAACGCCGCTGAGCGGAGGCAATTTGCTGAGGCTGCGCGCATTGCAAGACCCGACGCGTGCAGCCTAGCCATGACGTTGCTCCACACTGGCTGCCGTCTCTCTGAAGCTTTGGAACTGACGAGCGCAGACATGCAACGCGAGGCGAGAGTACTCACGCTGCGCACCCTAAAACGCCGCAACCCGCATCACTTTCGAGAGGTGCCAATCCCGCCAGAGCTCGTCCAGCTCCTTGGGGCGGTACATGAAAATCGGGAACCGCAGGAGCGGCGGTTCTTCTGGCAGCATCGCGACAAGCCGCTATGCCGCACTACCGCCTACCGCTGGATCAAAGCGATCATGAGCAGTGCCGGTATTCGAGGCGCGCAGGCCAGTCCAAAAGGGTTACGCCACGGTTACGGCATCCATGCCATTCGATGCGGCGTGCCGCTCAATATGCTCCAGAAGTGGATGGGTCATGCTGCCTTGAGCACCACAGCCATATACACCAATGCACTCGGCGCCGAAGAGCGCAGCATCGCTGAACGCATGTGGCGGCTTGAACGCAGCCGTGCCGAGAAAACGGATGCCATCTCATAGAGATGACCGCCCAGACGGTGGGCGGTCATCAGCCTTGATCTTTTTTCGGGTCACACCGGTTCGGTAGCAGGCCCCAACAACCCGGCCTCGCGGATCAGCACTAGAGCGTCGAAACACACTAGCGTATAGGGCTCCTTTCCCCAGATCGGTGGTTTTTCAGGGCGCAGTTGTTGCAGGTCCGGAAACCGAGCCACGAAGCTCGCGGCTTCTGCATACGCATTCTCAAACCGGCGCACCCGGCGAACGGCTAGATTGACGAGCTTTGCGTCTTGTCCGACCTCAAGAAACGCCCTCAGGATGGCAATCTGGCGCCCCTTCTTGCGCCCGGCGGTATCGGGGTTCTCGGTCACCAGAACGTCTGGCTGGAATTCGGCCAGCCAGTCTCGCAACTTGGCGGCGGCGGCTGCCGATGACAGAGAGGCTTTGCGCGAGGTGGTCCAAAACACCAGTCGGCCGCTATCGAGCACGACGGCGCCCAAGCGGCCCGAACGGGCCGCGACCGCCAATACGCGGTGGTGGTGCTTAGCCATCTTGCTGAGATAAAGAGGCGGCTAATCTTGTCGCAAGATGCTCTAGAAAGAGCTCGCGCGCGTATTTGCCTTTTCGATCAGGTTTCGCCAACGGCAGCGTCTTGAGATTGTCTGTTAGCTGCCGGCGGGCCGACGTCAGGCAGTGGGCATAGAAGCGCTTGAAACTTGCATCATAGAGGAGTTGCAGGGTGCAGATTTCTTCAATGGTCGGCTTACGCGTCCCGCGCTCTATCCGGCTGATAATGTCTTCGGCGGATCCGATTAGATGGGCACAATCTTCCTGGCTAAGTCCGGATTTTTGCCGCATCGCTTTGAGATCCAGAACGAACTCTTTGTACATATTGAAAATGAACGAATGAACTTACGAATAACGGGCTGATAATACCCGATGCCGCCAGATTTCCGTACCCCCGCCAAGACGTCATTTCCGAGAACGGGTGGTGCCTCCTGCCGGGCTTTGAAGCCGGTGGTGAAGCCGAGAGCGAAAGGGAGACCCCTTTCGCGCCACCCGCTCCAACGCCAGTGGAGGCACCACCCGTTCTCAATTCCCTAACAGGGTGATTTTCGCGAATTTGCATGTGTCGCGCCAGACCCGCCGCATCGCGCATTTCCCGAGTCCCAAAGGAAAAGGCCCGCCTCCAAGGGCGGGCCAGTTTCAGAGCAGTGATAGCTGTGGATTATCCGGGTCTTCAATCCCGTAGAGCAACCGGGCCATGGCAAGGGTCTGCTTGCCCGCGAAGATCGGTCGTTCAGTGACGTGGTTGATGACGTGCCAACCTGCCCAGATCTTGAGCCCGCTGCCCTGATGGATCACGTCGAGCCTTCCTGGGCCACAACTCCCACCCCAGATTCCCAGCACCTGTTCGAGGGCGGCCTTGAGATCAGCGTCGGTCATACCTTGGGCAATCTCTGTGCCAAACCATGTGGGTAGAGATTTGGTTGCGACGCGGAAGGCCATCTCGCGATCAGCATGGCTGAGCGTGCGTTTCCCCTCCGTCATCAGTATTCGCTCGCCAGCATGATGGTGAGCACCCGGTGCGTCAGCGCCGGGTTGGCAGCATCATCGGAATGTCGCTCCAGTTCGAGATCGAAGTAGTCGATCTTGAAAAAGAGTTTCTTCCCGTCAATCTCGAAGCTACCAAAGTCATGCTCACCGTGTGGATCGTTATCGGCCGAGAACGCATCGAATTGAGCGACCCGGTTCAGCGCCGTTCTCACGAACGTCTCGCCTTCCTCTCGCACACCAGGCGTCAGCATGATCGACGCCTTTTCTGCCTGCCCGTGACGCAACAGATCGTTGAGACGACGAATACGCTTTTGGCGAAAGGCTTCATCGAACTGCCAATCAGGTACAGCTCTGTCCCCGCAATTGTCACAGGTGAATTTATCACAGAGCGTCTTGATCTGCCAGGACTGCGTGGCCATCGACCACTCGGCCTCAGTCGTGCGCAACACTTGGCGGGAGCCGCAACTCCGGCAGATCGGGTGGGCCCCGACCATATCCCAGATATTCAGCTTTTTGCTTCCCATACCGGTCTCCTTCCGTGGGGTGGCCGCCCGAAACCATTTCAGGCGCACCCCTCGGAGGGAGACAAAGAACGATCCAAGGCACAGTGTTCCGCCGAGAGTGGCTTCACACAACCCCCGCCCAGTCGCGAAATCGACGGGCGCAAGCGGGGCTATCGCGACCAGATGCACATTGAGATACTGATACGATGTCTTGGTTTCCAAACAGCCCGTCGATCTTGGGCCATGCCTATCGCCATACGGGTGATCTACCCTTCGGCATCGCACAAGCTGACCGGCTGATGCACATGTACTTGGTGGGGCAAACCGGCACAGGAAAATCCACCCTCATCTTTAACTTGGCTTTGCAGGACTATGCTACCGGGCGAGGGTTTGCTGTAATCGATCCCCACGGCGATTTGGCAGAAACGCTGGCGGCCGCTTGCCCCGATGCGATCTACTGGAACCTCGCTGATCCTGCCTCCTCCTACGGATATAATCCGCTCACGCACACCTCCCCGGCATTGCGGCCCCTGGTGGCCTCCGGGCTCATCGAAACATTGCGCAAGCAATGGGTCGATGCCTGGGGTGTTCGGATGGAGCATCTGCTCCGCCACGCGGTGTTGGCACTGCTCGATACACCCAACGTCGATCTCCGAGACATTCCCCGGATGTTTCTTGATCGGGCGTTCCGGACTGAGATCTTGCGCCGCGTGACCGACCCACAGTTGCGACAGTTCTGGACTGAAGAGTACCCAGCCATGAACTACAAGAACGCCGCTGATGGGTTCGCGCCTATCGCTAACAAGCTGGGCGCTTTCTTGTCCCATCCGGTACTGCGTACTGCGCTCTGCGAACCCGCAAAGCCGCTCCGGTTTCGCCAGATCATGGACAGCGGACAGGCGCTGATCGTCAATCTCTCCAAGGGACGACTCGGAAGCGACCTCTCGAACGTTGTGGGAGGTCTACTCGTGTCCGGCCTCACCCATGCCGCCTTCACCCGCCATGATCTCCCGGAAGCCACACGGCGCCCCTTCTTTCTTTATGTCGATGAATTCCACGCCTTCACATCAGAAGCCCTCGCGGATCTCCTCTCGGAAACGCGCAAGTACAAACTCGGCCTCGTGCTTAGCCAGCAGCACACACAACAGACATCACCATTGGTCTTTGCCTCAGTGCTCGGGAATACGGGCACACTAATCGTGTTCCGTATCGGCGCCGCCGACGCCCCGATCCTCTCCGCCCAGCTGGGCAGTCTCCCCGAACAGAGCCTAACCGCCCAGCCAAATCACTACGCGCACATCCGCCTGATGCTCGATGCCGCTCCGTCACGACCGTTCTCTATGGGCACTCTCCCGCCGGGGAGTCATATTCGCGATTGAGGCGGTCTACACATATAGCACAGCCCTGCTTATCGTATTGCAATGTCCCATGATGAGCATCTCGAAGAACATCTGGCAATCTGCCAGGCCGTTTGTGAACACCTTAAGAAAACTGGCCAATGGCCGTGGCGTGATTCGCAATTTTCTGAGGATTTGGTAGAGTCGCAAGGTAACGCAAAAGACGCATGAAGCCCTGTTTCGGATACATCCGGGTTTCGACAGTGCGACAAGGCGAAGGCGCCTCACTGGAAGCCCAAAAAGATGCAATCACGGGCTTTGCGAGTCAAAACAACCTCACCATCATCAAGTGGTTTGAAGAACGGGAAACCGCTTCAAAGATTGGGAGACCTGTCTTTGGTCAGATGATGCAAGCGCTTCAGATGGGTGAGGCGGAGGGGCTCATCGTGCACAAGATCGACCGTTGGGCGCGCAACTACAAAGACTGGGCACTTGTCGATGAGGCGGCCCAGATCGGTGTGAACGTCTATTCCGCCGCCGACAGTCTCGATCTCGATACCCGTGGCGGGCGGCTTCTGGCCGATATTCAGATGGCGCTAGCTGCCGACTACAGCCGCAACCTCAGTCAGGAAGTGAAGAAAGGTCTCTACGGTCGTATCAAGCAGGGCCTGTATCCGTTCCGTGCTCCGCTCGGCTATCTCGATACCGGGGGCGGCAACGTCAAAACCATCGACCCGCTCAAGGGGCCGCTAGTCCGCACGGCCTTCACGCTTTACAGCTCTGGCGAGTATTCCATCACCAGCCTTACCGAGGAAATGCGTCGGCGCGGTCTCAAAGGGTATGGTGAGGGCTTAGTGGTGCGGCGCAACATCGAAAGCCTGCTCGCCAACCCGTTCTATTGCGGCCAGATGCGCGTGGCCGGAAAGCTCTATCCGGGCGCGCACGAGCCTTTGGTTTCCGCGCGCCTGTATCGCAGAGTTCAGCTGATCAAAGCGGATCGCACCGCCAAGAAAGAAACTCGACACAAGCTGCTGTTTCGTAGGCTCGTGCGATGTGGTGCATGTGGCGGAATACTCACCGGGGAGCTTCAGAAGAGCCACATCTACTATCGCTGCCATACCTCCGGCTGCGGTCGAGGAAAGATCCGGCAGGACCGGCTCGACGAGCAGATCGTCGCGACCCTGGCCAGACTGCAGATCAGCGCTGCGGATCGCGCAACTATCGCCGAAAAGATCGCAACCTGGGTAGCTGGCGATGGTCAGGACGAAATCGAAAAGACGCTGCGCTTACGGATTGCCGATGCAGTCGGTCGTGAAGAGCGTTTGACCGACCTTCTGGTGGACGGCTCAATCGACCGCGCAGCTTATGAGCTCCGCAAACAGAACCTTGGCTTCGAGTTGCAGCAACTGCGGGAGGAACTACAGGAGTTCGAGGCCAGCCGCAGCAGCCAGCACGATTTTGAAGATGCGCTTCGTCTTGCGACAGAGCTGCCCCTGCTTTATCGTGCCGCACCGCCTACGCAACGTCGTGCCCTTCTCCGAAACTGCCTGTGCGATTTGACCGCTCGCGATGGGATCTTCGCTGCCACCCCCACAGATTGGTTGCACGAGCTCCGCGAAATGGCCGCTGATCCGTCGCGCCTGCCCGTGCCAGCAAGATCAACAATGTGGGGAGAGGTCGGCAAAAATTTCATGGGGGAGGTGTAAGGAGGGCGGGCAGCCGACCTTCGCCGCGCCCCTGGAGAACGGCAGCAACGCGCAGTTTGCGGACGGTCAGAGCGCTGCCTTGCTCATGCAGGATGGCATAGGAGGCGGCCACTCACGCCAGAACCTCGGGGTTTCCACTGGTAAAATGCGCGGAACCGCCCCTTCAGGATCGGAAATCAGGATGCGATCTGCGCGCCTCGCTATCGCTTATGGAGCTCCACATTACATACAGCTTCCAGCCGTATGATGATCCCTTCGGTCGGCAGACCTATAGATGCAGTGAAGCGTAGTCAAACCGAACGTCCACGCTTGTCTCTGATTTCCACTGCACCAATAGTCGTCGATGAAGACGCGCTCCTCACAGGCGTAGAGACTTTGACAGTTTTTTGATCATGACCTGCCCCCCTTCGGTCCCTCGTTCATAACGAGAGTCTGCGGGTTTGATCTTGATAATCATGGGTTTCGGTTTGGGCAAGCGCGCC
>NZ_JAMDHK010000034.1 GCF_024721115.1 Salipiger pentaromativorans
GCTACGAGCCCAAAATCGGTCCCTGTATGCTAAATCAAAGCCCGATTGCATGGAAATCGGCACAGCCAAAACGGTAGATCAGACGTTCCCGAAGTCGATTTCTTGCTTCTGTTCGTCACTTATATCCGGCCGGGTTTCCGATACCGGCTGGGGCCCTTGGACGTCCCACATCACCGCATGTGAGCCTGTCCTCCAGCGATAAACCCAACCAACAACACTGCACCCATCGGTCCCGATCAGATTGGCGATCGCGACGCCCTCACCCTTATCTTCGTTCACTGTTTACTGGCTTCCTGCACTGCGGCGCTGCGAATTGCGGCGTGGGGTTGCAGAGCGTTCACTACGACCGCGCGCCGGGCTTCTTTGATGTTGGCTAACTGGTCCTCGATGAGGAAATGATCATCAGACCGGGAAAGTGGGTTCCCGTGTTCTCAACAATTCATTGGCTTCAAATCCTGTGGTCGGGCTCCGTGGCGGCTTCAACGATCGCCAGAACCTCGAACGGGTCAAAGCCGATGGCGCGCGCCAAGACGACCAGCTCGACAACGTCGACCCGGCGCTGGCCGCTCTCAAGGCGGGCAATAAGGGACTGGTGGCATCTGAGCCTGTCTGCCAGGTCTTTCTGACCAAGGCCCGCTTTGACACGGGCGTCGACCAACGCCTGACAGAGTGCCACTTGTCCCTTGCTTCTGATTGTCTTTGCCACGCGTCACATACCTTTTGTGACGTCGCTAGCGGATGAAATCTGTTATCTAAAAAGTAGATATATGAGGGTGTTATCGGCGTCTGGTTTCCATGGGCTGCAAGTCTGATGCTCCCGAGGTTGCCCATCAATCCCCTACCAATTGCAGGAACCGGCCATATTCCTCGCTGACTTCGCGCGCTTCCTCGAAGGCGCGGGCCCGTTCACCGTCGAGGCAACGGAAGTAGCTCTGGATATCCTGAATGTAATCTTCGAAGTCGCCGCGGATGATATCCGCATAGTCCCGCGCGGCCTGCGAATCGCTTGGCAGGAAAGGACGGGATGGCGCAAAGCAGGATTCCGCCAAAACCGGCCCAGGAACGCAGATCAGAAGGGCCATAGCTTGCAATGGGAGCAGGCATGTCAACCTTGGGTTTCTCAAACCTGTTATCTCCTTGATCGCGGACACTGGCCGAGACTAGTGTTTGCGTGACCAAACTACCGCCAAAGCATGATATTACATCTTGCGGTTGATAATATACTATCGTAACTCTGGGCTTCAAGTGGGAATGCCTAGGGTCGCGCCATTGGAGAAAGCGTGAGCCGGGCCATGAACTGGGACATCGAAGCACCAAATGTGGTTACGGAAGCACGTTTCCGCGAACTCGTGGAAAGCGGCTATAGCGCAGAAATCCTGTGCCAGGAATCGGCACATAAGAAGGGCCCCAGCTATTACGGGGTCTGGATCATGCGTGTGGTCTCCAACGAAGGCGTGGAGAAGCTGCTGGTCACGGCACGTACTCGGACGACCTATAACGACATCAAGATCCGCGAGTTCAAGACGATCTCTGGCGTGGTGTCTTTCTTCATTGGCCTTGGTTTTGCGCATGTCGACCTGCCGCTTGAGGCGGGGACAAGCCGTACGCACAAACTCGCCCCGCCAGACAAAGCCCCATCAGAAAAGGGCACTGGCAGCTAGCCTCGTCTGCCTCTGGCTGGTCACAGCGCCAGCTTCAGCGCAAATGGTCCTGGTCATGGAGAGCGACGGCTCCCTGACCCCGTCCCGCTCCCAAAGCAGCTTTGCTCGAAACTACAATGACGGGATTGGTCAGGGTTCGGCCTCCGATGGGATCGCAATCTTCGGCGAGGTAGAGGACGAGCAGGAGGGCGTCCAAGTTGCGGCCCTTGCCCGCCTGACTCCCCTGCCCCGCGCCGATGTTCTCTCTGGGATTCAGACCACGGCCTTGCGCTATGCCGGCCATCCGGGCCTGCGTCGAGCGGGGCTTTCCGTGACCGATTGGCTGGCTCTCTATCGGGCCAATATCGAGGTTGAGAGCGCCTATCGACAGGATGCGATCTCGAGCGCGGGCGCTATAGGCCTTGGCCAGCTGATGCCCGCCACTGCCCGTGATCTCGGCGTTGACCCGCGTGACCCGCTGCAGAACCTCGACGGTGCCGCCCGCTACCTCGCGATGATGTTGGACACGTTTGGCAATCCACGCCTTGCCCTCGCAGCCTACAACGCCGGACCCGATGCGGTCCGCCAGTACGGCGGCATTCCCCCCTACCGAGAAACCCAGAACCACGTGGCCCGCGTCATGGCCGTCGTGGCCCGATTGGAAGGATCAAATTCATGAGACAGATTTCAAACCTCTTTGTCGCCTCACTGGCGCTATTCCTGCTCATTGCCGAGCCCGCCCTTGCCCAAAGCATCGATCTATCCCCGATCCAAAGCTTGTTGCAGGGCATTGTCGATGCTCTAACCGGCCCGCTCGGCGTCGTGATCGCCACACTCGCGGTCCTTGGCGTTTTCTTGAGCTGGTTCTTCAACATCATAGACCTGCGCCAGGCGCTCTGGGTGCTTGTCGGTATCGCCGGTGTTGCCGCCGCCCCCACCATCGTTGCCGCGGTTTTTGCCGGTGGCTGAGCGCTCGCCCCTCTTTCTCGGCCTCGTGCGCCCGCCCAAGCTCCTGGGCCTGCCCATCATGTACGCGATGGTCTGGCTCTTCGGCTCCGTGCTTCTCTTCGTCTGGGTCCAGCATATCGCGGTGCTGGCTGTCGCGGCCCTGCTCTACCCGGTGCTTTGGAAGGCCGCAGACTGGGATCCGCGCTTCATCGACGTGATGATGACGGCGCTGCAGGAAACCCCGCCCACGCGGAACCGCAGCATTCACGGCGGGGACAGCTATGCCCCGTGATGCTGCGCTCGATCCCCGCACGATGACACCGGAGTGGTATGCGCGCGAGACCCGCCTCGCGCATATGTTGCCCTATGTGAGCTTAGTTGATGACCAGACCGTGCGGACCCGGGTCAACGAGCTTTTCCAGTGCATCCGGCTCGACGGGGTCAATAGCTACACGACCGATGACGCCTATCTCGACAAGGTGACCGCGCTCTTTGCCCGGATCATTGCGCAATTGGGGCCGGAGTTCAGCTATTACGTCCATAAAGTCTCGAAGGCGATCACGCCGGACCTCGAGCCGCTGCGCGAGGACAGTTTCGCGGGAGAAGTCGACCGGCTCTGGCGCAAGAAGCTAGAGACCAGCGGGCTGCGCGACAAGACGCTCACCCTTACGATCATCCATCGCCCGCCTCCAAGAAGCGTCCTGCCATTCCTGAACCACAGCGCGCCGGATCGCCTCAAGGAAGCGACCGAGAAGCGCCTTCGCCGATTGGGCGAGGCCGTGAACGTGTTCCTGTCTGGCCTGACGGAGCTTAACCCACGTGTGCTTTCGGCCAAGTCCGGCGAGTTGATCGGGTTTCTGGGGGCGCTCAATACCGGCCAGGAGCTGCCGCTTTATCCGGCTAACACCTATGGCTTCCTGTCCTTCAACATCGCCAATACCCGGGTGACGTTTCACGGAGATCACTTCGAGCTATCCGAAGGCGTCGTGGGACATCGCTACGGCAAGAGTTTCACCATCGGGGAATATTCCGAGGCCACCTCCTGCACCATGTTCGACATGCTGAACCTGCCTGTCGACATGATCGTCACGCACTCCTTCACACCGATCAATTCGAACCTCATGGCGGGTCGCATCAAACGGCAAAAGCGCCAGATGCAGGCTTCGCAGGACGCGGCCCTGTCGCTCATGGAAGCGCTCGACATTGCTGCCGATGATCTCGAGGCCAAGCGCCAAAGCTTCGGCGAGCACCATATGGTCGTGACCATCTTCTGCGACACGCTGGACGAGTTGCAATTTCTCAGCGCCGAGATCGTCAACGCCGCCGCCGCCGAAGGCGTGAAGATGATCGGCGAGCGGGTCGCCGCCAAAGCACATTACCTGAGCCAGCATCCCGGCAACCAGCCCAAGCGCGTGCGCGCCAGTGCCATCACCAATCGCAACTTCGCGGATTTCGCGGCCTTCCACCGGACCCAACTCGGCAAACCCGCCACGAAAACCCCTTGGGGCCGCGTCATCACCTATTTGCCCACGCCCGAACAAAGCGCCTACCGGTTTTCCTATCACGAGCAAGGCTCCCCCGACAAAGAACCGACCAGCGGGCATACGCTGATCATGGGACGACCCGGGTCAGGCAAGTCGGTCCTCTCGGCCTTCCTCATGACGCAAGCCCGTCGAGCAGGGGCGCGGATCTTCGTCTTCGACTACCGTTTTGGTATGGAGATGGCGGTCCGCGCCAATGGCGGGCGTTATGCATCGCTCAAAGCCGGCCAACCCACGGGCCTTAACCCGCTCTGGACCGAGACCGATGCGCGCGGCACCGCCTGGCTCTCGGACTGGCTCGCCACCCTGCTCTATCGTACCGACAAGCCGCTAACGCCCGCCCAGACCAACCGCATCCAAGAAGTCGTGCGTCAGAACGCGCAGGCCTCCAATCCGGCCCTGCGGAACTGGCGGGATTTTGCATCGCTCTTTGTGTCCACCGATGATGGCGGCGATCTTCACCAGCGCCTGCTCGAATGGACAGAAGAAGGCCGCTACGGATGGATATTCGGCCAGACGTTGGAAGACACCTTCTCGCTCGAAGGCGATGTGGTGGGTTTCGATCTCACCGGCATTCTCGACAGCGAAGCCGAGAAGGAACGCATGGCCGTCCTCTCCTATCTCTTCCGCCGTGTCGAGCGCGAGATCGAGGATCGCCGCCCCACCATCATCGTGATCGACGAGGCCTGGAAGGCGCTCGACAATGCGTATTTCGCCGAGCGGCTGTCGAACTGGCTGGTGACCGCGCGCAAGCAGAACACCGTCGCGGTGATGATGACGCAATACGCGAGCCAGCTCGAACGCACCCGGACCGGCAAGACCATCGTCGAGGCGGTGCCGACGCAGATCCTGCTCCCGAACATCCGCGCGCATGCCGCCGACTACGCGATGCTGAACCTCTATGAGAAGGAACTCGATGTGCTTCTCAACACCGGCAGCGACAGCCGCCTTGCGCTCATCCGCGACGACCAGGGATCCATCGTCGTCGATGCCGATCTGAGCGCCCTCGGGCCAAATCTCACCATCCTCGGCGGCATGGAAAAAGGTGAAGCGCTCGTCGGCGCCGATTACCGCGACCGCCCTGATTTCTGGAGGCTATCATGACCCGTATCTTCTTGTTCTTTTCTGCGCTTGGTGTGTTGGCCTCCTGCGCCCAGTACCAGGAGCCACAGGCCAACTGCTTTACCTTCCTCGCCTCGACGGCACCCACAGCACCTGATTGCACCTTCACGCCCCTTGGCGCGCCGGAGGGCGGCATTGAAGTCTAAACTGCCCCATACCCTCGTGCTTTGCCTGCTGCCCGGCATCGCCCTTTCCCAAGGCGTGCCGACCGATGACAGCGGGCTGACCGCCCGCGATATCGTCGAGACCGGAGATCGCGAGACCGACCTTGCGATCCAGGCGGACAAGCTGTCCGTGCGCGAGCTCATTGCCGAGATCGAACGCGAGCAACTCGCAACCCTGCAGCGCATCCTCGATGCCCAGACCAGCTTCGGCGGTCAGGGCCTGCCGGCAATGGTCTCCGGGCTGGAAAGCGGCAGCGGCGATCCAGCCCGTTCCGTCGAAACGGTCTACGGCAATGCCGAGATCGACCCCAATCCCGGCGGCGCACAGATGTTCGGGGATGCCGCCGAAAACATTGAGCAACTCATCATCCGCGTCGCCCAGGAAACCAGCGGTTTCGCGGGCGTGGGCCGCGCGGGCCTCTCCCCCGTTCAATGGCGCGCGTTGTTGCAGGCGCTCATCTGGCAGGAAAGCCGCTTCACCATCGGTGCGCGCTCGCCTGTCGGGGCCTTTGGCCTCACCCAGATCATGCCCGGCACGGCCAGCGATCTCGGGATCAACCCGGAATATTATGACAGCCCCTACCTGCAGGTGCATGGCGGCGCGCGGTATCTGGCGGCCCAGCTCAACATCTTTGACGGCAATATCATCAACGCCCTCGCGGCCTACAACGCCGGACCCGGTCGCGTGTTCGAATATGGGGGCGTACCACCCTTCCGCGAGACGCAGCACTACGTCCAGGTCATCCCCGAACGCTACAATCTCTATCTGAGCCGCATCGGCGGGATCGAAGCGCTCGGTACGATCGACCCCGCGCTTCTGGCAAATGCGAACCTCTCGATGACCGGGCATGGCGCGGCTTTCTATGGCAACAACTCGCCCGCCGCGATCAGGCAAGCTGCCCTGCGTATCCAAGACATCGTCACACGGATTTCAGCGACGGAAGACGTGCAAGAAAGCATCGCGCTCAACACCTATGCCCGCGCCGAACTGGTGCGCCTCGTCGCCGCGCGCGTCCGGCTTCAGGCGGCGCGGACCCGTGTCCTGAGCGCAGAAGAATTGGCGCAGGCCAGCGCCCGCATGGCCGAGGGCGCATTCATGGAATTTACGATCAGGGAGATAGACTGATGGGACGGATGTTTCTGAGAACGGCTTTGGCCACGACACTTGGGATTGGCCTGCATCTGGGAACCCTCTCCCCTGCTGCGGCGCAGGGCGTGCCCGTCGTCGACACGCAGAACATCGCGCAAAACATCCAGCAGCTCCGGCAGATGATCGAAGACGAGATCCTGCAGAACGAGCAGCTGACGCAGCTCCGCGAACAGCTTGCCACACTCACGGACCAACTCGCGGAGCTGCAAAGAACCTATGAAGCACTGACGCGCCTCGCCGAACTTCCCGAGATCATCCGCACGGAAATGGAAGATGAGTTGAACGGTCTGCTCGACCAAGAATTTGGCGACATCCTCGCTACCATCGAAGCGATCAAGACAGGCGACTTCTCCGGCCTCTCTGGCTCCGGTGCGGGCGAGATCGAAACCCAGATGGACCGGGTCCTGGCCGATCTCGGCTTTGATGACGATACCCTCACGGAAATGGCCACCAGCGGAAATCCCGGGGCCAACCGCGTGGCGACGCAGGCCACAACCGGCGCGCTCGTCTCGGCCGCTGCCCAGAACAGCTACGAGGACGCGGGCCAATCGCTGGAACGCGTCGACCGGTTGGTCGGGCTGATCGATGACATGGACGAACTGAAGGAAAGTATCGACCTCAACACGCGGGTGACGGCGGAGCTGGCAATTGCCCTCGTCGCCATGTGGCAGCTTGAGGCCGTGCAAACCGTGGGTGACGGCACAGGCGGCGTGATTGATGCCGCCACAATCGCCGAAGAACAGCGCTTCATGGATTTCACCTTGCCGGACCTTCGGGCCGAGTAATCGTGGGGGCATGAATGGTGGCGAGTGAACAAGAAATCATCGAGGAAGAACTGGTCTACGGTGCCTTGCGCCGCGAACGGCTCTGGCAACGCCTTGGCCTGACGGGCCTTGTCTTCGGTGTCATCGGCTGTCTGAGCGCCGCGGCGGTCTCGATCCTCGATGTCGACCCGCCCCCCGTCGTTGTCCCCTATGATCCTGCCACCGGCTTTGCACTCCCCGAAGCCTCGGTCGGCGCCTCCTCGGTGACCGCCAACCAGGCGATCATCGAGGCGGAAGTGTTCCGCTATGTGACCGACCGGGAGGTCTATAACCAGCTCGACAACGATCTGCGCATCCGCAACGTCCTGCGCCGCTCGGACGGAGCTGCCGAGAGCGGCCTGCGCCAGATCTGGAACAGCGCCAATCAGAACTACCCGCCGACAGTTTATGGCCCCAATGCCCGGCTTGATGTGGAAATCCTCAGCATCAACCGGATCGGTACGAACCGCGCCACCGTCCGCCTGCGCAAGCGCCTGACCTCCATCAATGGCGTCCAAACCGGGCTTTTCACCGCCACGCTTCTCTTCGAGTTCCGCCCCGAGACCCGCCGCTCCATCGATGAGGTCTGGACCAACCCCTTCGGCTTCACGGTCCTCGAATATTCCGTCCGCTCCGACAGATTGGAGAATTGAATTTGTTCCCTGCTCGACTTTTCATATTGCTGATTGCCCTGTTGCCCGGCCTTGCTTTCGCCGAAGCCATCCCGCGTGGCGGGCCCAATGACAATCGGGTGCGGCTGGCAACATATCAAGAAGGTCAGGTCTACCGCCTCAGCGTGTCGCTCACCCATGTGACCACGGTCGAGTTCGGGGAAGGCGAGAGCATCCGCTCGATCATTGCGGGCGACACGGAAGGCTTCGAGATCGACGGCGTACCCGGCGGTCAGGCCTTCGCGATCAAGCCGGTGGCGCGCGGGGTGCATACCAATGTGACCGTCTACACGAACAGGCGCAGTTATTACTTTAACGTCCAGGAGACCCGCAGTCCGACCTTTTACGTGGTCCAGTTCCGCTACCCCGAAGACAATACGCGGCCCACACGTGCCATCGCGGCCCAAGCGCCGAACTATAATTACGGTGCCAGCGCGCGGACCGAGTTCACCCCCACCCGTGTCTGGGATGACGGGACCTTTACGTATTTCGAATTTCCGCGGAACGCGCCGGTGCCTGCGATCTTCCGCTACGCCAATGGCCGTGAGCGCACGGTCAACACGCAAGCCACCGAGGACGGCGTGATCCGGGTTTCAGGCGTGAACCGACAATGGGTGCTGCGGATCGGGGAGGAGGCGGTCTGCATCGAGGCCACACCACCTGCGGGGGTAGGCTCATGAGCGATACTGGAAACGCAGACCTCGAGAAACGCCTCGCCGCGCTCGCACAAGGCAAAGGCGCGAGCTCACCCCCTGCCCCACGGCGCTCACCGCTGCTCGCTTTGGTCGTCATCCTCGTGATCGGCGCGGGCGGCGCGCTGCTCTATCTCCTCTCCCAGCCCGAGGAAGAGGAAGCCCTGCCCACGGCCACGCCGGACGTGTTCCAAAACGAAGGTGACGGGTTTGGTGCCATTGAAACCCTCCCGCCACCTGAGCCCGAAGTCGTTCTGGTCGCACCGGAACCGGTGGAACCCAATGCCGAGCTTTTGGCGCAACTCGCTGCCCTTCAGGCCCAGATCGAGGAATTGCGCAATGCGCCTGAACCCGTCGTCGAAGAAGATACCGCTGCCGCCGAAGCCATTGATGCGCTGACAGCCCAGATCGCCGCCTTGCAAGCCGCGTCAGAAGCCGCGCAGCAGCAGTTCCGAGACGAGCTCACGGCGCGCGATCGCGAGCTAGAACAACTCCGCATGGACCTCGAACTTGCGCAGCTTGAGGCCAACCGGCCCCTTCCGGCACCCATCGGCCCCACTGAGGACGAATTGCGCGCGCGGGAAGAAGAGCGGCTGCGGCGCGAGGAAGAGGCACGGCGGCTGGCGGAACTCGAACGCCGCGCGGCGGAGGAACGGGCGTTTCAGGAACGCCGCATCACCTCGCCCACCATCGCCTTTGGTGGCACCTCGGGCGCGAATGAAGCCGCGCTGACCGAGCGCACCTTCGGGGAAGTGACGGATTTTGTGCTGAATGGCGCGCTGCCCACGTCGGTGACGCAGGCAGAAGTCATCGCCAACCCGTCCAACACCATCATACAGGGCACAATGATCCAGGCCGTCATGGAAACCGCCCTCGACAGCTCCCTGCCCGGCCAAACCCGTGCCGTCGTTTCCGAAGATGTCTACAGCTTCGACGGCTCTCGTCTCCTGATCCCGCGCGGGTCCAGTCTCATCGGGCGGTATCGTTCGGGGGTCGATATCGCGCAGCGTCGGGTCACGATCGCTTGGGATCGTATCATCCTGCCCGACAATCAAACCATCCAGATCAGCTCCTTCGGGGGTGACGAATTGGGCCGCTCCGGCGTGACGGGTTTTGTCGACACCCGCTTCGATGAGCGTTTCGGCTCAGCGGCGTTAATATCACTGATCTCCGCCGCGCCAAGCGCTGCTGCTGTAAACGTCCAGGATGAGACCGCCGCGGACGTGCTCGAAGACGTGGGCGATGATCTGGCCGATGCCACGGACAGCGTGATTGGCGACTACCTTTCGATCGGTCCTGTCATCTATGTCGACCAAGGTGCCCGCGTCACCGTGATGGTCGATCGCGATCTGGAGATATTCTGAGCCAATGTCGCTGAGCTATCTCCAGACCTCTCTCGACCGGATCGATGCCGCCGCCCGCGACGATGTCATCGAGATCTGTATCAACCCCGATGGCAGCTGCTGGGGAGAATTCCAAGGCGATCATTTCATGCGCAAGCTGGAACAGGCGTTGACCGCAACCGAAGTGAAAGACCTCGGCAACCAGATCGCCTCTTCTGCCAATACCACGATGAGCAAGGACCGCCCCATCGTCTCGGTCTCAATCACCTACAAGGGGCGCCCGATCCGCGCACAGGTCATCACCCCGCCCGCCGTGTTAACGGCGATGTCGATCAGTCTTCGGTTCTTTTCCAGCTTGCCGCTCGACGGGATCGCACTCGACTTTCTCTATGGCAAAGAACGCAAGCTCGAAGAACTCCGCCTCGAGAAAACCCGGGAACTGCGCGAGGTGGTGGCCGCAGGCGTCATCGACGATGCGCTAGCCTTCTGCGTCGACAACAAGCTCAACATGATCGTCTCGGGTGGCACCTCCACCGGCAAGACCGTGGCTGCGCGCAAGATCCTCTCTCACGTGCCATCAGAGGAACGGATCGTCACCATCGAGGAAGCCGCCGAGCTTCTGCCGACGCAACCGAATGCCGTGACTCTGATCGCCAATCGTGACGCGGAGTTCCAGACTGCCGATGTGCTGCTCACCGCGACGCTGCGGATGCGGCCTGACCGGATCATCCTCGGCGAGGTACGCGGCAAGGAGGCCATGACCTTTCTGGAAGCCATCAACACCGGCCATGGCGGATCCATGACCACACTCCATGCCGAAACCCCGCAACTTGCCGTGCAGCGGCTCGCGATCGCGGCACTCAAGACCGAAATCCCGATGACCTATGCCGACATGATCCAGTACATCGAAAATTCCATCGATGTTATCATCCAGGCCGGTCGCCATGACGGTCGGCGCGGCATTACCGAATTCTACCTTCCCGGCGCTAGTGAGACTGGAGCTTCCTAATGAAGACCTTTGAATACGACATCCTGTTTTTCCAGGTGAAGAAGCAAAAGGACTACGACGCGATGCGAAGCGCCTTGAATGAGCGCGGCGCGGAGGGATGGGAAATCATTACAGCTGAAGCAGGTGACTACGGCTACACCACGTTCTTGAAGCGAGAATCTTTGGCGACGAAGGCGGCTTCAGAATGATGCGGGTCCTTACGACTGCAGGCCTGCTCGTTGTCCTCGGCGCAACCGCTGGCGTCGCTCAACGGAATCTGATCCCAACTCTCGACAAACAGCCAGATGTCTGTCCCGACCAGCCCCCGGAGCCACAGTGGATGCAAGACATCGATGTGCGCGATTCCCACAAACGGCTCCTGATCCAACAAATTTATCGTGCGCAGAGCATGCAACGCATCGTTGAAGCCCGAAGCTGTGAATGTCCCACACGATATCCTTCTTGGGCAGCAGCCGAACAGGTCTACGTCGAGCATTTCGCCGCATTTGAATACTGGGACATCGTGGAAGCGGCGTCAGAATACAGACGCCAGGCAAATCAGCTTCGACGCGAAGCCATGCCAATCTGCGACGCCGCTGGAAACTGGTAGGGTTTCATGAGTGTCGTCACCTACTTCGTAGAAACGGCCGAAGGCTATCTCAATACCGCTGCTGAGACGCAATTCGGTGCGGTCGCCGCAACAGTCGGAACGACGCTGGTTCTCGGCACCACACTTGTTGTCATTCTCGTTTTCATCAACACTATCTACCAGTATCGCGCCATGGACGGGCGCACGGCCTTTTGGCTGGCCGTGAAAGTCGGGCTGATAGGTGTCTTTGCAACGAACTGGGTGCAGTTCAACATCCTTGCCGCGTCGATCCTGAACGGGATCGATAGCATTGCCGGGTCGCTCGTGGCCTCCGTCGGCGGCGGGTCACCTGGCCCATCTGGCACCTTTGCAGAGGAGTTCGATGACCTGATCGCGGCGCTCGGGGACTACCTGAATGCTGCGGGATCTGAACTGAACTGGATGGCCGGTGCCCTGTTGGACACCCTTGGGGTTTTGCTGCTCTCGATCCTCGGTGGCTTGGCTGCGTTCATCGTCGTTGCGTCCAGGCTCATGATCGCTCTGCTAATTGGGATTGCACCGATCATGATCTTCCTAACCCTCTTTGAAGTGACCAAGGATTATTTCGCGCGCTGGCTTTCGGCGCTGATTTCCTTTGCGATGTACCCGATTGTTGTTGCCGGCGTGTTCGCAACGATCACGGGTGTGTCGCGTGCCTTACTTGCCGAGCTCGGAGACCCGGAAGGCGCCTCCAATATCGGCGCGCTCATTCCGTTCTTCATGATGGTGCTGATGGCAAAGGGGTTCATCATAGCAACGCCCTTCCTGGTTCGGGCGATTTCGGGAAACATCATGATGCCAGCACTCTCAGCTGGCTTCGGAGGAAGCTATGCCTTTGCCCGAGGGCTTGCAGGCAGCCAACAGGTCTACAACCGCTACGCCATCGGAGGCGCCACCGGGGCCGAATACGCAGCTCTGCGCGCGCGTCAATTCTTTGGTGTGCAAGCGTTGCCAAGCCGACCCAATACTGCGGGCGGGCCAACCAAAGCCCCTCCCGGCGACGCGACCGGAACCGGCGCTCGGATGCTGGCGCAGCTTTCAAGGTTGGGTCGTCTCGGCAGACGGTGAACAGACTAGATGCGGACTTTTTTGCGCGACAGTTAAGCTCTGCAACTTAGCTCCTCCAAACGCACTAATCGCTACAACAGCGATAGGTTGCGCCGTTCAGCAACGGCAGTGCGGGAGATTGGCGGCCTTGTGCAAATGCAACTTGCGCTCGCAGACTGTAGAGAATGCTTCATTTTGGAGGTCAGGGCAGATTCTTAGGCTGTTTCAAATTCCTATAACCTTCTCAATTTCTTTACGTATGAAGGTCCTGCCAGAACCTGAGGCATTTTGGAATTCAGTTGAGGAGAAATCGATCTTTTTGGCCGGGCTCAGAATTTCTTCAAAGTAACCAGAGCTTATGTCCCTATTCTCAAATGCATCCGATGCTAGCTTTCGTAGAATGTCGAAAATGGCTTGCACACCTACGGTTCGAAAAATGTACGAGCCCTCATTCGCGTCTTCCCAAAAAACTCTGTCTGCCGCTTTTAGATAGTTTAGAACCATCTTGAAGATCACTGCGTCGTTACCTTCGATGTAAGCGCTTCTCAGGGGAGATTTGTCCTTTGGGCCTTGCAATAGAACATTTCTGGTATGGGCGTCGCCTTCTCGCATCAGATTGGCGTCTCGCTTCGGATTGCTCGAATAGAGCCTCATAATTCCGTCAACTGCAACGGCAGTCGAAATTCGCCATGTGGCTTCAGCGGCGATCTTCTCCAATCTCGAGTCCCGCTTCGGCGCGACCATGATGCGGCCTCGCAAGGGTGAGTCTGTGTCTGTTGCCAACTTTCGAGCAAAAAAGACGGCCAACTTGTCTGGCGTCCAATACTCCTCTGGTTCGTCAGAAACGTTATACCCGAACAGTTCAAACGTCAGACTGCGGTCTACCCGTTTCTGCGTGGAGTTAATGGTTGCAAAGATTTGGGCTTGCAGAGCTTTGGGCAGGTCAATGAAGATGGAACAAATCAGGTTCATGCTCCGCAGAGCTTCCGGATTAGCTTTTGCAAAAGAAAACAACCTGTGTTGACCATCAATCACCGCTGCAAGCTTTGCGTCCGATGGGATAGTTAGCTTGTGACAACCGTCATCAGATACCTGAACGGTCCATGCGCTAGAGACATCTTTGGACTCTTCGCCTTCCTCCTCCGCGATGTCTTCATTCTCGGTTTGATCGAATCCGGTCTCACGATCATAGTTAGGGAAGGTCTGAAAAACCTCGCGCTCTGAGGGGTTTGGTATAGACTTTGCGGGACGAAGAAGGAAGCCCCATCATGCCCAAGCAGC
>NZ_JAMDHK010000035.1 GCF_024721115.1 Salipiger pentaromativorans
TCGTTCCTTCTGGAAGTTCTGGCAGGCTTCGACACCCGCCACGATACGCCGCCTTCTCAAACACCGTCACCCATTTCCCAGCATAGCTCGTTGCGAAGTGGCGGGGGGACAGATATGTCGTGCACGGACAAAAAGTCTGGATTTCTACCGCGCAGGTGGCAGACAAGATGTTGCTTCTGGCCAGAACAACGCGGCTTGAGGATGTGAGCAGCCCGACCGAAGGGCTGAGCCTGTTCTATACAGATCTCGACCGAAATTTCGTTGACGTGCGAGAGATCGAAAAGATGGGTCGAAAGGCTGTCGATTCTAACGAAGTCTTCATCGATGGGTTGCCGATTCCGGCTGAGGACCTGATCGGGGAGGAGGGCAAAGGCTTTAGACAAATTTTGCACGGGTTGAATCCCGAACGCGTCCTGGTGGCCGGCGAATGTATCGGTATTGCGCGCAACGCACTGGCGCGCGCGGCGCATTATGCAAACGAACGTGTGATTTTTGACCGCCCAATCGGCCAAAATCAGGGTGTTCAGCATCCGCTCGCCAAAGCCTGGGCGCGGGTGGAATCTGCCAATCTCATGGTGATGCACGCTGCAGCCCTCTACGATGCGGGAGAATCCTGCGGCGTCGAGGCGAACGCTGCCAAGCTTTTGGCCGCCGACGCCGCGGTCGAGGCGACCGAAGCCGCGCAAATTACATTTGGCGGATTCGGATACGCCAAGGAATATCACGTGGAGCGACTGGTACGGGAGGCTCTGCTGTTCCGCATCGTACCGGTGACACCGCAGATGCTTTTGTCGTTCATAGCAGAAAAAGCCCTTGGGCTTCCAAAGTCTTACTGATCGGAGATGACGGGCGGGGCTGGTGGGAAAAGGTGTCTTGACCATTTTTCTAACACCCGTTAGATTACTGGCAACTGCCCCTAATGGGGAATGGGAGGAGGCGTCATGAATAAGACGCAGTTTGGGTCTTCGAGGGAGGACCTATCAAAACGTGCAACCGTTTACGCAAGCGGTTTATTCACCGGCAAAATCGTTGTGGTGACCGGCGCTGGAGGCGGATTGGGGCTGGCAATTGCGACCCTGTTCGCAAGGCTCGGGGCCAATCTGGCGATCAATGGACGCAACGAAGAGAAACTGGCTTTGGCCAAGGAGTTCCTTGAAAGTTTCGGGGGCGAAGTTTTCGCTGTGCCTATGACCATCCGGGAGCCTGAGCAGGTCGAGGATTTTGTCGCCAAGACGAACCAGGAGTTCGGGGCGATTGACGTTTTGGTGAACAATGCTGGGGGTCAGTTTCCGCAAGCTGCGTTGGAGTTCAGTCCAAAGGGCTGGAATGCGGTCATAGACACCAACCTCAACGGCACCTGGTGGATGATGCAATCCGCGGCGCGCCACTGGGTTGCCAACAAGCAACCAGGCTCCATCGTCAACATCGTGGCCGATATCTGGCGCGGCATGCCCGGCATCGCGCATACCTGTGCGGCCCGGGCAGGGGTAGTTTACCTGTCCAAGTCGGTTGCGGTGGAGTGGGCCCCGCACGATATCCGAGTGAACTGCGTCGCGCCGGGTTGCTGCGAAAGCAACGGTTTCGGGAACTACCCTCCGGAGGGTTCTGCGACATTTCAGGACTCCAACCCGATGCGGCACGCCGGGGACGAATGGGATGTCGCTGAAGGGGTTGTCTATATGGCGGCCAATTCAGGGAAATTCGTAACCGGTGAAGTTCTGAACATCGACGGTGGGCAGCAATTGTGGGGGGATCCATGGCCAACGGGGCGGCCGGACTACTTCCGGATTACCTGATGTTGGCCGTGAACCTTAGGGGGACAATGAGATCTAGATGACGACAAAGATTAAAACAGCAATCGGAGCCGATGATGGGGCGATACTGGAGTGCAGCGGGATCGAGCGACGGTTCGGCGGCATCGTCGCTGTCACCGGTGTTGACCTCGTTATTCGACAAGGGGAAATCTTTGGACTTGTCGGTCCGAATGGCAGCGGCAAGACAACGCTAACAAACGCAATTACCGGATTTTACCCGCCAAACGAGGGCAGGGTCCGGCTGGCAGGAAACGACATTACGGGTACGGCGCCTCACAAGGTTGCCAAGCTCGGCGTTGCAAGAACGTTCCAAAATCTTGCTCTGTTCAACGGGATGAGCGTTCTGGACAACATCCTGCTCGGGCGGCACATCCACATGAGCCCAGGCGTTTTGCGTACGGCGCTATATTGGTTGGCAGCACAGCGTGAAGAAATCGAGAACCGTAAAATCGTCGAGGAGGTGATCGAGTTTCTACAGCTCGAGAGCATTCGGCATGAGTTGGTCGATGGTCTTCCGATCGGGTTGAAAAAGCGGGTCGAGCTGGCGCGGGCATTGGTGGCCGAGCCACAGATGCTGATTCTCGATGAACCGATGGCCGGCATGAACCAGGAAGAGAAAGGGTATATGTCCCGTTTCATTCTGGATGCCCGTGCCGAACGCGGCGTCAGCGTTCTGCTGATCGAACATCATATGGATGTCATCACCGGCATTTGTGATCGGATGCTGGCCCTGAATTATGGTGAAATGATCGCCAGTGGCATCCCCAAGGAGGTTGTGAAGGACCCGCGGGTCATCGAGGCATATATCGGAGGGTCGCATGACTGATTTGACGAAGAAACAGTCTTCGGGCAGCGACACGATCGGCGCAATTCTGGCGCGGAACGCCTCGAAACACGGTTCGGAAATCGCGCTTCGCGAAAAAGAGCGTGGGATCTGGAAGGAAACCACATGGGCGGAATACGCCGAAGAGGTGCTGGCCTGCGCGGCCGGGCTTGAGAAAATCGGCGTAACACCGGGCAAGGCGGTGCTTATCCTGGGCGACAACCGGGCGCGGCTGTATGGCGGAATGCTGGCTATTTCGTTGCTGGGTGCCTATGCAATGCCTGCCTATCCCGGCGCGACGCTCGAAGAACTCCGGCACTTTCTTGGCGAAGTCGAAATCGTCGCGGCCATCGCCGAAGATCAGGAACAGGTTGACAAGATCCTGGAGCTGAAGGACGCGGGCGCCGAGGGGATCGACCACATCATTTATGACGAAGCGCGGGGCCTTGGTTTCTATGAGGTCGAAGGGCTGATGTCCTGGGATCACCTGATCGAAGTCGGTCAGCACGATCTGAATGAAGCCCCCGGCCTGCGCGAAGAGCTTTACGGTCGTGCAAAACCCGAAGATCCGGCCATCTTCATGCATTCGTCAGGGACCACGGGCGAGCCGAAAGGTATCGTTCTAAGTCAGAAAAATGTTCTTGCTGCCGCTAAGAACGGGCATGCAGCGGGCGCATTCGACGAAAACGAGGAAATCCTGGCCTATCTGCCGATGGCCTGGGTGGGCGATTTTGCCATTACCGTCGCGGCGGCCCTGCTTTGGCGGTTCACCGTGAACGTGCCGGAACGTCAGGAAACGGTTGTGCGCGACATGCGCGAAATCGCTCCGACATTCTATCTGGCGGCGCCAAGAAGCTGGGACCAGATGCTGACGACGATCCAGGTCGGTATCGAGAATTCGACCCCGGTCAAGAAATGGTTGTACCATTTCTTCATGGATCGGGCCATCGCAGCTGAAATGAACAAGCTGAATGGCAAAAGCGGCGGTGTACTTGAGCCATTGGGCCGGCTTCTGGGCGAGGTGATGGTTTTCGGACCGATCAAGGACCAGTTCGGGATGAGCCGCCTAAAGAATGCGTTCACCGGCGGTGAAGCGATCGGGGAAGACACCTTTGTGTTCTACCGCGCCCTGGGGATCAAGTTGCGTCAGCTCTACGGCCAGACCGAGAACAGCGCGATCAACGCGATTCAGGCTCCGGGCGAGGTCCGTCTTCATACGGTTGGCAAACCGGCGCCTGGCGTCGAGGTCAGCATTGCCGAAGACGGTGAGATCCTGGTGCGCTCGGACAGCGTGTTCGAAGGGTATTTCAACAAACCCGAAGCGACCGCCGAAGCGCTTGAGGGCGGGTGGCTGCATACCGGCGATGCCGGCTATCTGGAAGACGACGGACACCTGGTTGTTCTGGGCCGTGTCTCCGAGGTCATGCACACCGCCGACGGTGAACGTTACGTTCCAAACTACATCGAGAACCGGTTGAAATTCAGCCCGTATATCAAGGATGCGGCCGTGATTGGCGCCGGGCTGAAGGAACTGACGGCGATGGTCTGCGTGGATTTCGAGGCCGTGGGGCACTGGGCCGAAGTGAACGGCGTACCTTACGTGTCATATGCCGATCTTTCTCAGCGTGAAGAGGTCGCGACGTTGCTTCGCGAGGCGTTCCAACGGGTCAACAAGGCCGTCACCGAGCCATTGCGCCTGCAACGCTTTGTCAGTCTGCCGAAAGAATTCGACCCGGACGATGGTGAAATCACACGGACACGAAAACTGCGGAGGAAGGTCGTTCAGGAACGCTATGCCGACGTGATCGCGGCGCTCTACGACGGTTCAAAAGAGGTCCATGTAAGCGCGCAGGTGACTTATGAGACCGGGGAAGTAGGGAAGGTCGAAAGAAGCCTTCCCATCAGGGAGGTATAAATGGACTGGGTCTTTCTATCAGAGCTTGCGATCAACGGAGCCTTGACGGGTCTGCTGTATTCGCTATTCGCCATCGGCCTTGTGCTGATTTACAAGGCATCTTCGGTGCCCAATCTGGCGCAGGGCGGGTTGACCATGGTCGGGGCCTATGTGGTCTTGGCGCTGGCGCGCGATGTGGGTTTACCCTTGTGGCTGGCCATCCCTCTGGCTGCGGTTGTCATGTTCGGCCTTGGGTTCGGCATTGAGCGTGTTGCTCTGCGCCGTCTCGCAGGTCGGCCGGTCGTCATGATCTTGATGCTGACACTCGGCCTCGACATTTTCCTGCGGGGTACAACGCTTGCGATTTGGGGCGGGACGTCACGTTCGATGGAGTTGGGCGTCAGCTATGATCCACTGTTTTTGGGCGACATCTTCATCAGCCGCATCCATCTGGTTGGTGCCGGTGTTGCGCTCGCCTTGTTTGTCGCATTCATGCTGTTTTTCCGAACCCGGACCGGGATCAAGTTGCGGGCGATCGCGGATGATTACATGGCTTCGTGGTCGGTAGGTATCTCGGTTGAGCGCGGCGTTGGGTTGTCCTGGGCATTGGCATCCGTTGTTGCCGTCGCCGCTGGCGTCATCTGGGGTGAGATTCAGGGTGTCGATCAGGCGCTGTCGCTGTTGCTTCTCAAAGGACTGACGGTTGCCGTTCTCGGTGGTCTCGACAGTATCCTTGGCGCCGTGATCGCAGGCATCATCCTAGGTGTCGTCGAAAACATTGGCGCTGATTTCCTCGATCCGCTTGTCGGAGGCGGAAGCCGTGAGCTTATCGTCGCTGCCGTGCTCATTCTCACGGTCATGATCCGTCCGCACGGACTATTCGGTCGTCACGACATCGAAAGGGTGTAAGGGATGTTTTACAGACTTTCCGGCGTCCATCACGCCGACTACGTTTCGGACAGCCGTATCTTCAAGGTGCCTGCCGACAGAAATCTGACAGCATTCATCTTTCTGATCGGTCTTGCCGCGCCGTTCATCATTCCGTCGCTTTACCTGAACAGCTACTTGCTTCCCTGGCTGATCTGGACGGCCGCCGCTTTGGGGCTGAACCTGGTGACAGGTTGGGCGGGGCAGCTTCACCTGGGCTATGCCGCGGTCATGGCTGTCGGCGCCTATTCGGCGATCCATGCCGCGCGTTTCGGGGTGCCGTGGGAATTCGCCCTGATCATCGGCGGGTTGACGTCATCCGTGATCGGCAGCCTGTTTGCTTTTGCCGCTTTGCGGGTCAAGGGACTGTATCTCGCCCTTACCACTCTTGCGATGCAATTCGTGATGGACTGGGTTCTGACCCACTCTCCGGCGATCTCGGGGGGCTCACACGCGTCGCTCCAGTCACCGACATTGGCGCTGCTCGGGCAAGAGATTACCACTGATACTGGCTTCTACTATGTCGCCTTCGGCTGGTGTGTGTTGGTGACGATCTTCATGCTTAATCTCAAGCGTACTGGACTCGGTCGCGCCTTGGTCGCTGTCCGGGAAAAAGACTTTGCGGCCGCGATCCTGGGTGTGAACAGTTTCTACTACAAGATCCTCGCATTCGCGACTTCTTCGTTCATCGCAGGCGTCAGCGGTGCGTTGCTTGTTGCCACCTTTTTCTTTCTCGCCGCACCCGAGCAATTCTCGGTTGCCGTTTCGATCCAGGTTCTTGCGATGGTGATTGTTGGCGGCCTTGGCAGCATTATCGGTTCCTATTTCGGTGTTGCCCTGATCCTTCTTGTTCCGGGTATCGTGAATGGTCTCGTCGTCACGCTGAGTGACGGGCTTGGCATGCAGATCGATGTTGAAACACTCGCTCACATCCCGAACGCAGTCTATGGCGCACTGATCGTCATTATCCTTCTGATCGAACCACTCGGTTTGGGAAAACTCTACGGCAACATCAGAGACTATCTGATGGTTTGGCCCTTCGATCAGTTCAAGAAATAGGGGAATGCCGATGCAAGAAAAAGTTGAAGCCCAGAACATTCTATCCATGAACAGCGTCGAAGTACTGTACGACAATGTAATACTGGCGATCAAAGGTGTTTCGGTCCAAGTCCCAAAGGGCGAGATGATCGCACTCTTGGGATCGAACGGAGCTGGAAAAAGTACCACGTTGAAAGCGATCAGCGGTCTTTTGAAGGCCGAGCGCGGACGCATCAGCCGAGGTGAGATAACGTTCCAGGGAACGGACATTACCGAAGCGCCCGCGCAAAAACGCGTCGAGATGGGCATCTGTCATGTCATCGAAGGGCGGCGGGTCTTTGAACATCTGACCCCCGACGAGAACCTGACCGCCGCCGCGCCGCGCGGAATGTCCCGATCGACGCTGAATGCGGAAAAGGACAAGATTTACGCCTATTTTCCACGGCTTGCCGAACGCAAAAATTCCCAAGCAGGCTATTTGTCGGGTGGTGAGCAACAGATGCTTGCCATTGGGCGGGCCCTCGTGACCCAGCCGAAGCTTTTGATGCTTGATGAACCAAGCCTCGGGCTTGCTCCGTTCCTGGTCGAGGAAATCTTCGGCATCCTGCAAAAGATCAATAAGGATGAGGGCCTGTCCGTCCTGCTGGTGGAACAGAACGCCCTGGCAGCTCTGGAGATCGTTTCGCAAGGGTATCTTATCGAAAACGGCCGCGTCGTTATGCACGGCACGGCCGAGGCGCTCAAATCCAACTCCGACATTCAGGAGTTCTATCTAGGCGGCGGAGAGACCGATTTTCACAACGTCAAGCACTACAGCCGACGCAAACGTTGGCTGAGCTAACGTACTATTCGAAAACTGTTCAGGGAGGAAAAAATGAAGAGACTTACCAAAGCGCTGGCAGTATTTTCAATGGTTGGCGGGGCGCTGTTCGGCACCCAGGCGCTGGCCGAGCCATTCAAGATCGGCATCTGCTACGATCTCAGCAAGGCCTATACCTTTGCCACGCCGCAGGTTTCGCAGGCCGCGATGGACCTTGCCAAGCTCATCAACATGAAGGGCGGCATCGGTGGGGAACCGGTCGAAGTCATCGTGCGTGACCACGGGAACGAACCGCAGCGCGGAATCGAGTGCTACTCGAAACTCAGCCGCGAGGGCGTCTTTGTTTTCGATACCCTGTCCACTCCGGTCTCTCTGGCTATCCTGCCGCGGGCCATGGAAGACGGGCGTATCCTGATGCAGTCGCTTGTCGGCCGAGGCGATGCCGTCGACGGCACCGTTTTCGAATGGGTCTATCCGATCGGACCGACCTATTGGGGACAGGCGGCCAATGATGTTGCCTACATAAAGCAATTGCATGATGGCGACTTGTCGGACGTGAAGGTGGGGTTTGTGTATTTCGATTATCCTTTCGGACAGGAGCCGATCGAGATTCTCAAAACCTTGTCCGAAAAAGAGGGTTTCAAGCTTGAGCTTTACCCTGTGCCACTGCCTGGCAGTGACCAGGCCGGTGTGTGGTCCAAGGTGCGCCGGGACAACCCAGATCATGTGATTGTCTGGATGCTTGGCGGTGCGCATGTGGTTGCGTCGAAGGAAATGCAGCGCAATCGCATCCCGATGGACAAATACATTTCCGTCAACTGGCTGAACGAAGTCGATATCGCCAATATTGGCGACGAGGCCGCCAAGGGTATCAAGCGCGGTACCAATGTTGTGGGCGGTCAGGACGTCGCGCTGTATCAGGAGATCATGACCGAGCTCTACGACAAGGGCGAGGGTTCGGGCCCGATTGAGAAGACCCAGGACGTTTTCTACAACACCGGTCTGGCCATGTATTCAATCATGTTCGAAGCCGCGCGCAAGGCGGCAGAACTCGAAGGCCTTCCGATTACCGCAAAGTCCTACAAAGCGGGACTGGAGTCGCTTGAGGGATTCGACGCGAACGGGCTGATGGCCCCCATTACGGTGACGGCCGAAGATCATGGCGGCGGTGGCAAGACCCGGATCGAGATGTGGGACGGGGAGACTTGGGTGCCGCAAACCGACTGGATCTCTGAGTACACGGACGTCGTGTGGGACGTGGTGAAAGAAAGTTCGTCACAATACGAGCAGTGAAAGACTGGTAGCAGGAAGGGCGACGCTACGCGGGGCGGCAGCGGCGTTTACGAAACGGTATCACCGCCCCAAACCAAACCAACGGGAGAGAGAAAACATGAAAGTCAAACAGCACATTAAGGCAGTAGTCCTTGCTACTGCGCTGGCAGCAAGCGCGACTGTGGCCGCAGCGCAGGACAAGGAGCCGATCCGCTTCGGACTCTGCTTCGACCTTAGCAAATCCTACACTTTCATTTCGCCGCAGGTGGCTCAGGCCGCCCAGGATCTGGCGATGTACACCAACGAAAATGGCGGTATCGAAGGGCATCCGGTAGAAATCATCGTTCGCGATCACGGCAACGAACCGCAGCGCGGTGTGGAATGCTATGAGCAGCTCAAGCGCGAAGGTGTGTTCCTATTCAATTTTCTGTCCACGCCGGTCACGAACGCGGTTCTGCCGCGTGCCATGAAGGACGGCAACGTTCTGATGCAGTCCTTCGTTGGCCGTGGCGATGCAGTTGACGGGGAAGTGTTCGAATGGGTTTTCCCGGTCGGTCCGACGTACTGGCAGCAGGCGGCAAATAACGTTGCCTTCATCAAGGGCCAGATGGGCGGTGACCTGAGCAAGGCGAAGATCGGGTTCATCTATCTGGATTATCCCTTCGGTCAGGAACCAATCGAGATCCTGAAAACGCTTTCCGAGAAGGAAGGGTTCGAACTGGAGCTTTATCCCGTGCCGCTTCCCGGTTCGGATCAGGCCGGTGCCTGGAGCAATATCCGCCGTGATAAGCCAGATTACGTGATCAGCTGGCTTCTGGCTGGCGGGCATGTGGTTGCCTCGAAGGAAATGCGCCGCAACCGGTTCCCGATCGACCGTTACCTGTCGGTCAACTGGCTCAACGAGGTCGATATCGCCAACATTGGCGCACAAGAGGCAAAAGGCATTTTGCGCGGAACCAACGTGGCCGGTGGCCAGGAAGTTCCGATCGTCAAGACGATGCTGGAAACCTACTATGCCAATGGCAAGGGCAGCGGACCCGAGAATCTGGTGCGAGACGTGTACTATAACATGGGTATGGCGATTTATTCGGTCGGTTTTGAAGCCGCGCGTATCGCGATTGCCGAAAACGGTTGGCCGATCACACCGGAAAGCATGAAGAATGCCTATGAATCGATCGAGAACTTCGATGGAAACGGCACCATGGCCCCGGTTACAGTGACCGACAAAGATCATGGTGGTGGTGGCAAGACTCGGGTCGAGCAGTGGAATGGCGAAACCTGGGTTCCGCAGACCGACTGGAGCGCCGACTATCTCGACGTTGTGTGGGATGTCATCAAGCACAGCTCCGCGACTTTCAAAGTCGAGTAGGACACAGCTTCCCCGCGGTAAACATATCGCGGGGAAGCTTTACGCACCCAAGTTGTTCAGAGAAACGAAGCAGGTATCATGAGTCCCATTAACGTGAAGATTGAAGATGGCATTGCGACCGTCTGTATCAACCGGCCAGAACGCAAGAACGCGCTTTCTGTGGCGGCGACGAACGGGCTGACCGACGCCTGGGAGAAGATCGAGGCGGACGACAGCGTTCGCGTGGCCATTCTGACGTCGGCCGATTGCGGCGTTTTCAGCGCCGGATTGGATCTGAAGGAAGCTACACAAATCGCACGCGACGAGGGCGTCGATATTCTGACCAAGATGCGCGACCCGTTTCACGAGACCATGCGCGCCTGCAAAAAACCGATCATCGCGGCGATGACGGGGTCGCTGATGGCGGGCGGAATGATGCTGACGCTGAATTGCGATCTGAGGGTCGGTCTCAAGGGAACCAAGGTCGGCATTACCGAAGTAAAGATCGGTCGTGGATCGCCTTGGGCATCGCCAGCATTGTCCATGCTGCCGCAGCCCATCCTTATGGAAATTGTTCTGACCGGCGATTTGATGCCGATCGAGCGCCTGCACGAATACGGGTTCACCAACTATATCGAAGACACTCCCGATGCTGTCCGCGCACGGGCCTTCGACCTTGCCAAACGCATTGCCAGCGCGGCCCCGCTTTCGGTGATTGCGGCCAAAGGCGGCGTTCGCGCGACCATGGACCTGGGCTGTGCGGGTGGCCTGAAAGAGGGCAAGCGCCTGCACGAGGTGGTTTACGCCAGCAACGACGCGATTGAAGGCCCAAAGGCCTTTGCTGAAAAGCGAGCACCCGTCTGGACCGGGACCTGATGGAGACTTGAATGACTGAGCTTATTCGCCTGGACAGGGAAGGCCCTGTCGGAATCCTGCGTTTTCTTCAGCCGACAAAACGCAACCCTTACAGCATCGGGTTCGTCGAAGAACTGGTGGCGCTCCTGCGCGAAGCCGAACGGGACGCTACGATCCGTGCCGTTGTCATGACCGGCGGCGATCATTTCAGCAGCGGCGGCGATCTTGTCGGGTTTCAGTCCGAGATCGCCAAAGGCGCGCGGGCGACGTCGGAAATGGTGGACCTGGTTCACGATGGCGGACGCGCGGCCTATCTGTTTCGCAAACCTCTGATTTCTGCGGTATGCGGCGTGGCTTTTGGCGCGGGCCTCAGCCTGGCCTTGTCGGCGGACATTGTCGTTGCCGCCGAAGATGCCCGGCTGTGCGAAGTATTTGCACGCGTCGGCGGTTGTCCCGACACGGGATCAAGCTGGCTGCTTCAGCAGCGCGCCGGTGCGGGCGTGGCCCGGATGCTTGTGCTCACGGGCCGTGAAATCGACGGGCGCACCGCTAGGGACCTGCGCGTTGTCGAAGAATGTGTGCCGGCCAACCAGGTCGAAGTACGGGCGTTGGAAATTGCCCGCGAGATTGCAACGCACCCGATGTTTGGCGTTCAGACCGCCAAGCGTGTGATGCGCGCCGCAGCCGAGTGCAGCTATCTCGAGGCGCTGGATATCGAGCGCGATGCCCAAAGCGTTTTGCTGTGCGCGCATGACTTTCCCGAAGCGATGAAAGCGTTTTCGGAAAAAAGAACTCCAGAATTCAAAGACCGTTAGCTCGGTTGAAACCTTATCGCAAAACTCAAGGAGACCACGCCAATGAAGGTACTCGTGCCTGTGAAACGGGTGATCGACTACAACGTGAAGGTCAGCGTCAAGGCGGATGGCAGCGGTGTCGATCTCGCCAACGTTAAGATGTCGATGAACCCGTTCGACGAAATCGCCGTCGAAGAGGCGATCCGCCTAAAAGAGGCCGGCAAGGCCGAAGAGGTCGTCGCGGTATCCATCGGCGTCAAACAGGCGCAGGAAACCCTGCGCACCGCACTGGCCATGGGCGCCGACCGCGCCATCCTGGTCGTCGCAGCGGATGACGTGCACCAGGATATCGAGCCGCTGGCAGTGGCCAAGATCCTTGCCAAGGTCGTGGAAGAGGAACAGCCCGGTCTGGTTCTCTGCGGCAAGCAGGCGATCGACAACGACATGAATGCCACCGGCCAGATGCTGTCGGCGATCCTCGGTTGGAGCCAGGCGACCTTTGCCTCGGAAGTGGGCATCGATGGCGACAGCGCCGTCGTCACCCGCGAGGTCGATGGCGGCCTGCAGACCATCAAGGTCAAGATGCCGACCGTCGTTTCCGTCGACCTGCGCCTGAACGAACCGCGCTATGCGTCGCTGCCCAACATCATGAAGGCCAAGAAAAAGCCGCTGGATGAAAAGACGGCCGCCGACTATGGCGTCGACGTCACCCCGCGCCTGACCGTGGTCAAGACGTCCGAGCCGGCCGAACGCGCCGCCGGTGAAATGGTTGGCTCGGTCGACGAGCTGGTTGCGAAACTCAAGGAAAAGGGGGCGGTGTGATGGCTGTTCTTCTTCTTGCCGAAGTCAACAATGGTGAACTATCGATGGACGCGACCGCAAAGGCGGTCACCGCGTCCAAGGCCCTGGGCGACGTGACGGTTCTGTGCGCCGGCGCGTCTGCCGCCGACGCCGCGAAAGAAGCCGCGACAATCGACGGCGCGGCCAAGGTGCTGGTCGCCGAAGACCCCGCGCTGGGTCATCGCCTGGCGGAATCGACCGCCGACCTGATCGTGTCGCTGGCAGGCGACTACGATCACATCGTGGCACCCGCCACCACCGACGCCAAGAACGTGCTGCCCCGCGTGGCCGCGCTGCTGGACGTGATGATGCTGACCGATGTCTCCGGCGTGGTCGATGCCGACACGTTCGAGCGCCCGATCTATGCAGGTAACGCGATCCAGACGGTGAAATCGGGCGACGCAAAAAAGGTCGTGTCCTTCCGCACCGCCAGCTTCGACGCGGCCGGCACCGGTGGCTCGGCCGCCGTGGAAACCGTGGGCGGCGCATCCGTTTCGGGCCTGTCGGAATGGGTCGAAGACAAGGTCGCCGAAAGCGACCGTCCCGAACTGACCTCGGCCGGTATCGTGGTTTCGGGCGGCCGTGGCGTCGGCTCGGAAGACGATTTTGCGCTGATCGAGAAACTGGCCGACAAGCTGGGCGCCGCCGTTGGCGCATCCCGCGCCGCCGTCGACTCGGGCTTTGCACCGAACGACTGGCAGGTCGGCCAGACCGGCAAGGTGGTCGCGCCTGACCTGTATATCGCCGTCGGCATCTCGGGTGCGATTCAGCACCTTGCGGGCATGAAGGACAGCAAGATCATCGTCGCGATCAACAAGGACGAAGAGGCCCCGATCTTCCAGGTTGCCGATTACGGTCTGGTCGCCGACCTGTTCGAGGCCGTGCCCGAACTGACCGACAAGCTGTAAGCCATTGCAAAAAAGTATAGGAACGTCTGATCTACCGTTTTGGCTGTGCCGATTTCCATGCAATCGGGCTTTGATTTAGCATACAGGGACCGATTTTGGGCTCGTAG
>NZ_JAMDHK010000036.1 GCF_024721115.1 Salipiger pentaromativorans
CGAGCCCAAAATCGGTCCCTGTATGCTAAATCAAAGCCCGATTGCATGGAAATCGGCACAGCCAAAACGGTAGATCAGACGTTCCTTAGCTCTGTCCCTCGGAACACGCGCTTTCCGCCGGGGAGCGTACGGGATGCACGGCCCTGACCCCAGCGTCGGATGGGCCCGCATCCGCAAGCGGCAGAGCCATGCCGGATCATCACAGGGATTGCCCGTCCGGCGCTCTGGCCGGGGGGCTTTCGGGCTTTGGGCCGGGCAAGGGCTGCGCCGGGGCCGGGGGGAGGCGAGGAATGCAGACGCGATTTGGCCAGATCATGCCGCCGGACGAGGAATGGTTGTCCCGCGCCGGAGAAGAGCCGGTGCTCGACCCCGACCTTCCGATCGTGGATGCGCATGTGCATCTGTGGCACCCGCAGGGGCAGCCGCGCTATTTCGCCGAGGAGCACGCGGGCGACGCGCTGGGCTGCGGCCACCGGGTCGTGGCGAGCGTGTTCGCGGAATGCCGCAGCATGTATCGCAGGACCGGTCCCGCGCATCTGCGATGCGTGGGCGAGACCGAATTCGCGGCGGGCATGGCGGCCATCGGCGCCAGCGGCCGCTATGGAGAGCTCGACATCGCCGCGGCCATCGTCGGGCATGCGGATCTGACGCTGGACGAGGGCAGGCTGCGCGAGACGCTCGAGGCCCATATCGCCGCCGGCAACGGGCGCTTTCGCGGCGTCCGGCAGCGCGCGAAATGGGATCCGGATCCCACGGTTCGCGGGCCCGAATCCGCGCAGGCGCCGGGGGTCTACCGCTCGCCGGCGTTCCTGCGCGGGCTTGCGACCCTGGGCGCGCTGGATCTGAGCCTGGATGCCAGTGTGTTCCATCCGCAGATCCCCGATGTCACCGCCATGGCGCGGCACTGCCCCGAGGCGCGGATCGTGCTGATCCACAGCGGCAGCCCGGTCGGCTATGGCGCCTATGCGGGGCGCGACCGTGAGGTGCACGCGACCTGGCTCTCGGCCATGACCGAGCTTGCCCGCTGTCCCAATGTGCACGTCAAGCTGGGCGGGTTGCTGCTGTTCCTGGCGAATTTCGACTATGGCCGCGCGGCGGCGCCGCCAAGCTCGCAGCAGCTTGCCGATCTCTGGCGGCCCTATATCGAGCCCTGCCTCGAGCTCTTCGGCCCCCGGCGCTGCATGGTGGAATCGAATTACCCGGTCGATAAGGCCGGCATCCCCTACGCAACCGTCTGGAACATGTTCAAGCGCCTCCTCGCGGGCTGTTCGCGCGCGGAAAAGACCGCGGTGCTGGGCGGAACGGCGGCGCGGTTCTACCGCATCGGCGGGGCGGACACGGATTCGGAACGCAACAGGATATCAGCGACATGAGCGACACTTTCTTCACCCATCCGGACAAGCTGTTCATCGGCGGCGCGTGGGTCGCGCCGTCCTCTCCGGCACGGTTCGACGTGCTCGATTCCGCCACCGAAGAGGTCTTTGCCAGCTACGCCGCGGCGCAGACCGAGGACATGGCCCGCGCCGTGACGGCCGCGCGCACCGCCTTCGACGAAGGTCCCTGGCCGCGCATGACCCATGCCGAGCGGGCGCGCTATCTGCGGGCCGTCGCCGACGAGCTGGACAAGCGTGCAGACTTGCAGGCGCGGGCCTGGACGACCGAGGCGGGCGTGTTGCTGAGCCTCGCGACGAGCCGCATGGGCGGGCTTTCGAACACCTACCGCTACTACGCCGATCTGGCCGAGACCTACCCGTTCCGGGAACGCCACACGCCCGAGGCGGGTGGCGAGGTCGCCTATGTCGTGCGCGAGCCGGTGGGCGTTGTCGCGGCGATCGTCGCCTGGAACGGCGCGCCCGGCCTGGTGACGACCAAGGTCGCCCCGGCGCTGCTCGCCGGGTGTACCGTGGTGCTGAAGGCGGCGCCCGAGGCGCCGGGCGCCGCCTATGTGCTGGCCGAGGCCTGCGAGGCGGCGGGGCTGCCGCCCGGGGTGCTGAACGTGGTGACCGCCGATCGGGAGGTTTCGGAGCAACTCGTCCGCAATCCCGGCATCGACAAGGTGACCTTCACCGGCTCCACCGCCGCCGGACGGCGCATCGCCGCGATCTGCGGCGAGCGCATCGCCCGTTGCACGCTGGAGCTTGGTGGCAAGTCCCCCGCCATCGTGCTGGAGGATTACGATGTCGAGAAAGCCGCGCAGGCCATTGCCTCGAAAGCGATCTTCATGACCGGGCAGGTCTGCTTTTCGCTGACGCGGGTGATCGTGCCGCGCCCGGCGCATGACGCCATGGTCGAGGCGCTGAGCGCGCGGCTTTCCGCGGTGACCGTGGGCAGCCCCTACGATCCCGAGACGCAGATGGGGCCGCTGGCCAGCGCCGCCCAGCGGGACCGGGTCGAGGGCTATATCGCCAAGGGTCTCGCCGAAGGCGCGGTGCTGGCGACCGGCGGCCGCCGTCCGCCGCATCTGGAGCGGGGGTATTTCGTCGAACCCACGGTGTTCGGCAATGTCGCCCCGGGCGCCACCATCGCTCAGGAGGAGATCTTTGGCCCGGTCCTTTCGGTGATCCCGGTGGACAACACCGAAGACGCGATCCGCGTGGCGAACGACACGATCTTCGGGCTGAACGCCAGCGTCTACACCAAGGATGCCGAGCGCGCCTTTGCCGTCGCCTCGCGGGTCCGCTCCGGCACGGTCGGGCACAACGACCTGCGGCGCGAACGGCTGCTGCCCTTCGGCGGGTTCAAGCAGTCGGGCCTGGGACGCGAGGGCGGGCCGGAGGGGCTCGCCGCCTATCTGGAAACCAAGGTGATCATCCTCGATGGCGCTTACGAGCCGGCCTGAGCGCGCTGCGGTGGGGTCGCGGCGCCCGGCGCGGGCCCTGTCCGCGTCCAGACAGTGACGATCAGCAGCGTGGCGGCGATCTGGGCAAGGGCGAAGATCGCCAGCGCCGGCAGCAGCCCGAGCAGATCGGCCAGCGCACCGCTGGCGATCACCGGAAGCGCGAAGCCGGCATAGGCATAGACGAAGAGCCCCGCCGTGGCGCGGGGCCGGTCGTCCGGCGCCCGCAGCGACAGCTCGGCCAGGGCGGCAAGATAGGTGAAGCCGTAGCTTGCCGCGCTGGTGATGCAGGTTCCCGCCAGCACGAGGCTCAGCAACTTCAGCCAGACCCCGGCCAGCAGCACGAGGAACCCCAGCGGGACCAGCACGAACCCGACCGCAAGCGCCTGGTCGTTGGTCAGCCGCCGCGCCAGCGGCTGGCACAGGAAGCCGATGAAAATCGCCAGGAAAACCACCAGCCCGGTCCAGCCGTCGAGACCGTTCGCCGCCAGTTCGAGCGGCACGACCGCAATCGTCATGCCGGTGGTGGACCAGGCCAGGGCCATCGCCGCACCGAACATCCAGCTGCCCGCCGGAAAGACCGGCAGCCGCAGCAGCGACACCGCTCTGGGCCGGTCCGGGCGCGGCAAGCCGAGCGTGGCGAGCGCCAGCCCCGGCGCGAGCAGGAAGAGGAGGACATAGCTGACCGGCAGCAGTGTCGCCCCCTGTAGTCCAAGGCTGAGCCCGGTGGCCAGCGCGCCGCCGCCAAAGCCCAGCGAGGTGGCCGAGGTGACGAGAAGCGCGGCCTGCCGGCTCCGTCCCGGCCCGAGAAGCTCGGTCATATAGGCGGTGCCGGCGGTTGTCGCGAGGCCAGTGCCGATGCCGAGCAGCAGCCGTGCGAGCACGAGGCTCGACCAGCCGGGCGCCTGCACCAGCAGCGCGGTCGCCAGAACGCCGAGCATCAGCGCCGCCGCGATGGGGATCCGGCGCCCGATCCGGTCCGAGAGGCCGCCGAGCAGCAGCAGCGTCGGCATGAGGCCGCCGACATAGGCCGCGAAGGCGATGGTCACCGCCGTGACCCCGACACCGCTTTCCGCCGCATAGACCTCGTAGAGCGGCGCCTGAAGGTTCACCGCGAAGGTGACCGTGAAGAGGCTGGCGGCCAGCAGCGCAGCGGAACGGAAATCAGGCATCGGGGGACCCTCGCAAAGTGATGTCGGGCCGGGATGCCATGCGCAAATATCTAGGACAATTTTTTAATTGTACTAGATGCGCTGACGATCCTAGGGTGGAGCATGGCATCTCCACGATATCTGCAACTGGCCGACAGTCTCGCGTCGGCGATCCGAAGCGGCAAACTGGCCCCGGGAACCCGTCTGCCGCCGCACCGGGCCTTTGCCGAAAAGCTCGGCATCGCTCTGGCCACGGCGACCCGGGTCTATGGGGAACTGGAGCGCCGGGGGCTGGTGGTGGGCGAGACCGGGCGCGGCACTTTTGTGCGCGATCCGGGCGTGCCGCCGGCGCTTGGGGTACGACAGACCGCCACGGACGGGCTGGTCGATCTGGTGTTCAACATGCCCGGCGAGGCCTCCGATGCCGATCTGCTGCGCGACGGGTTGCGGCGACTCGCCACCACCGGCGATCTGGAAGCGATGCTGCGGTATCAGCCGCATGGCGGGCGGATGCATGAGAGACGCATCATCGCCGGCGATCTTGCCCGCTCGGTCGGCGCGGTCGATCCCGACCGGTTGCTGGTGACCTCCGGCGGTCAGCACGCTCTGGCGATCATCGCGCTTGGCGTCTTTGCGCGGGGCGACGCGATTGCCGCCGACACGCTCACCTATCCCGGGTTCAAATCCGTCGCTGCCATGCAGGGGCTCGATCTGGTCGCGGTCGAGGGCGGGCAGGGCGTCATGGACCCCGATGCGCTGGACCGGCAGTGCCGCAGCCGCAGGATCCGGGCGGTCTATCTGATGCCCACGGTCCACAACCCGCTTGGAACGGTCATGGACGAAGCCACGCGGCTGCGCCTCGTCGATGTCGCGCGGCGGCACGATCTCTGGCTGATCGAGGATGCGGCCTATGCCTTTCTCGAGCCGTCCCCGCCGCCGAGCCTGGCGCAGCTTGCGCCCGAGAGAACCTTTCACGTCGGCGGCTATTCCAAGAGCATCGCGACGGGGCTGCGTCTGGGCTATGTGATCGTTCCTGAGTGTCACAGGGATGGTCTGCTCGATGTCATCCGGGCGACGACATGGAATGCGCCGGCGCTGATCTCGGCGCTGGTGACGGGGTGGATCGAGGATGGCACGTTGCGGACTCTGGAGGAGAACCGCCGCCGTGACGGCGCGGACCGGCAGCGGCTGTGCCGGCATGCCCTGCGGGGGCATCCGGTTGTCGCGCATCGGAACGCGGGATTCGCCTGGCTGCCGCTGGAGGGCGGTGCCCGTGCGGAGCCGATCGTGACGCGGTTGATGGGGGAGGGGCTTCTGGTGTCGGGCGCCGAGCCCTTTGCAACCTCCGCCGCCGTTCCCCAGGCGTTGCGGCTGGCCTTTGGCGGCGTGCCGAAAGCCGATCTGGGCGATTGCTTGCGAAGGGTGGGAGAGGCGATTGGGGCTCCGGAGGGCACCGGGTAATGGCGGGCCGCTTGGCCGAGGTCGCGTTGCGATGCGGGCGCGGGGGGGGGGGATTGCGGCGCGGTGATGAGGAGCGCGGCGTGATGACACTTATGCCGGAAGGGCGGTGCGCCGTTGTTGAAGGCACGCACTGGGCTCAACGATGCAGCATATTTCTCAACGATTTGGAGTTCTGGAGAAATATGGTGCCCGGGGGCGGAATTGAACTGCGGTTCCCTTGCTTCTCATAGCAACTCATTTTATTGATTTCCATACAGCTAGTTAATCGAATGTCTGCACATACAGGAACATAATTGGTCCACCCTTTGCATGCTAAAAGGTGGACCAAAGGGTGGACTGAAAAGGGTGGACCAGAAGGTGGACTGAGGTGATATACAACACGCTCAACCCCATGAAGGCTAAGAGCCTGGCCGCCGGCAAATACGCAGACGGTCAAGGGCTGTGGCTGATCAAGCGGAGTCAACAAGCGGGGAAATGGGTGCTGCGTCTCTCGGTGGCAGGGAAACGTCGAGAGATGGGCTTGGGACCGTGGCCTGAGGTCTCGCTTGCGGATGCACGAATGAAGGCGTTGCAGGCCAGGGCGACGCTCCGCGATGGCCTCGATCCGGTGGCAGTGCGTCAGAAGGAACGGCTCAGTGCCAAGCGCCTTACCGTGAAGGAGGCTGTAGAGGGTTGTTTCAAAGCCAGGAAAGCGGAATTGAAAGCGGATGGAACGGCCGGTCGGTGGATGTCTCCCTTGGCGCTGCATGTATTGCCGAAGATCGGTGCGCTGCCCGTGGAAGATGTCGATCAACATGTTCTCAAGCGAACCTTGGAGCCGATCTGGCACAAGAAAGCAGATACCGCACGCAAAGCGATGAACCGCCTTGGTCTGACGCTCAAGCACGCAGCTGCGCTTGGACTTGACGTTGACCTGCAGGCCACGATGAAAGCCCAGGCGTTGCTCGGCAAGCAGCGCCACATCACCAAACATGTCCCGTCGCTTCCATATCAGGAGGCACCGGCGTTCTATCAGTGGCTCTGCACGCAGCCACATCAATCCTGCTTTGTTCTGCGCCTCCTCCTCCTGACTGCCGCCAGAACGGGGGAGGTGCGCTTTGCTACGACAGAAGAGATCATCGACGATATGCTGGTGATCCCACCGGAGCGAACGAAGACCAAACGGGAACACAAGATACCCCTGACGGACGAAGCGCTGCGGGTGATCAAACAGGCCCAGAAGTTCGAAGGGACAAACTTGCTGTTCCCATCATCACGGGGCAAGCCGCTCTCAGATGCCACGATGAGCCGGTTCATGGAGCGAGAGGGATATGAAGCTCGTCCGCATGGCTTCCGCGCCACGTTCCGCTCTTGGGCGGAAGAGTGCACCGATGCACCGTTTGAGGTGAAGGAGGCCTGCCTGGGGCATGCGGTGGATAAGGGTGTGGTGGGCGCATATCAGCGCGGAGAACGCCTAGAAAGGCGGCTGAAGTTACTTAAGTCTTGGCAAGAACATCTGCTTGTGAGCCAGTGAACACTTGCTTTGGGAGAGAGGGGCTGGCCGACTCTAGAGTTTGCAACTTGCTACACTTACCCGCCAAATCGACGGAGAAGTTCGAGTTTTGGGTCGTTGCTGGTCCCCCACGGGGACATCAGCTCCCCGCAGTTGGAACAGAAAAATAGCCGCCGGAACATATGATTGTGCCGGGTGTTCTTCTTTGTGTAGCGACCTGCCTTGATATCAGCCACACGTTGAAACTGCCGCGAACTGATCAACGGTTCATGCTTGCCTTGGAAGACCTCCCCGCTGCGACCGTTCCGCGTTAGACCGCAGTAGAAGGGGTTTTGCAGGATCTGCTCGATGTTCCGCCGGGAGATTAGCTTTCCGCGCCGGGTCGTGAGACCAAGACGCCTCATCTCTTGATGCAGGGATCGGATCGAGTGATCGCCGGTCAGGTAGAGCTGAAAGAGTGTTCGGACGAGCGGAGCGCAGGATATCCGTGAGCGGGTCGGCCGAAAATCCCGATGGACCAGGCAACGGCGTGATGGGCGTTGTTGCAGAACTCGTGGCTGGCAGGATTCACCTCGCGAATCCGGTAGGTTAAGAGGCTTGTCATGAGCAAGCCTGAAGCCGCCCGCTACCGCACGACGAACTGGAAGTCTTACAACGAAGCCCTGAAGCGGCGTGGCTCGTTGTTGATCTGGCTCGACAAGGACATGGTGTGGCTCGCCGCCAGGGCTGGGCGTCCGGGCTGACCGCCGGTGTTCTCCGATGCTGCGATACAGTTCTGCCTGATGGTGAAGGTGTTGTTTGGCCTGCCTCTCCGGCAGACGACCGGGATGGTATCCAGCATCCTAGAGATGGCAGAGCTGGCCTGGCCGGTTCCCGATTTTTCCACCCTGAGCCGCAGGCAGAAGAGCATCTCTGTCGGGATATCGAGCCGCCGGGCGCCAGGGCCGCTGAACCTACTGGTGGACAGCACCGGCATCAAGTTCCTGGGCGACGGAGAATGGCTGGCCCGCAAGCATGGCACCCATCGCAGACGCCAATACCGCAAGGTCCATCTGGCGATGGATACGGCCACCGGCGACATCCGGGCCGTGGAATTCACCTCAAGCCGGGAAGGCGACAGCCCCATCCTGCCGGACCTGCTGGACCAGATCCCCCCGGATCAGCCGATCGGCACCGTGACCGGAGATGGTGCCTTCGACACCCGCCGTTGCCACGCCGCAATCCTCGATCGTGGTGGCAACGCCATCATACCCATCCGCAAGAACGGGCGCCTCTGGAAGGAGGATTGCCCTGCCGCGAGGGCGCGCAATGACATCCTGCGCGCCACACGGCACCTTGGGCGCGCGATCTGGAAGAACTGGTCGGGCTATCATGTTAGAAGTCGGATCGAGGCGAAGATGCGCGGCCTCAAGTCCTTTGGAGAGAGGATCGCATCACGAGATCCCGACCGCCAGACCGCCGAAATCCACATCCGCATCGCCCTCATGAACCGCTTCAACGAACTCGGCCAAGCCGAGATCGAGCGCGTCGCCTAAATTCTCACGGGAAGGGGGCTGCTCGTCATGACCACGAGTTCTGCAACAACGCCGAGCCGCTCCGTTCCACTGTGGAAATCGTCGATAGGTTTTCGGAATGTAGACCCGGATTTCTTCAATAGAAGCCGATTGTCTCAGCAAGGACGCGAGAACTTCGTGCAAGGCGGAAAACCTAGGGGGGACTGTGGTTAAAGAGATGATCGCCATAATGAGAGGGCTTATCCATTTTAACCTGTGCCGAAAATTCGATGCCAGTGGGTGAAAGTTTCTTGCCGTAGCTTGGAACTGAACACATCAGGTAGAAGAGCAGAACGCAAGCCAACAGCCTTGATTTATGAAGAAATACTCGAAGAGCGTCACGTCAACGCTCGTGCTATACATGAAGCTAAACGTTTAGTAGCGCTGTGTCTTGAAGATACCGCAAAACTTCGAAATGTGACTCGGCAAAGCCCGCCTTGTGGGACAGATGGTCTCAAAATAGCGATTCTACGGCTCTACTGAGCCATATTTGGCGGTTCGAACTCGGCATTTTATCCCTGCGAATTTTCGACGTATTCTGAAGACAGATTCTGGGTTTCGAACTCGTGTTCGAGATATAACTCGGCAAAGTCCGCCTTGTGGGACAGATGGTCTCAAAATAGCGATTCTACGGCTCTACTGAGCCATATTTGGCGGTTCGAACTCGATATTCTTGCAGCTTCGCAATCAGACGCAGTTTGGTCATTATGTTCCCGTTTTGAGCCATTTTCTCTGGTTCGAATTTATTTTAGGTGATTTGGCAAACTTCCGAGAATATATAAAGCGTTTCTATGTATTTTTCCATATGGGAAGGCGGTTAATCGACTGAAAGAGAGATGAGGTTGGGGTGCTCGCTTTGTTCCGCCCCCAAACTACAGTCAGCCGCTTGTCACTATTGGGCCGTGGCGCTTGCGATTCCCACAAGCGCCACGAGTAGTTTCAGGAGGGGCCATAGTGTGGGCCGGAATTCGTCTGATAGAGCTCGTCGAATCGGCAATCGGTCAAACCTGCTCCCAGTCGTTTCGGCAGGATAATCCTGCTACACTACAACGCTCTTCACGAGACAGGTGTACCATCGGCTGTGTTTAAGAAAGTCACCGGTGCCCCTACCTCCGGAGGCCCAACGAAATTGTCGGGGGTCAGCAGCCCTTCGAATTCCTGAAGAAGGATCGTCAACGTGCCCGTTTCGCCCGGTTCGGTGCGCATTAGGTCGATACGCAACCCAAACTCTGTGGGCGTTTGCATGGCCACCGCATATGCACCGCCCGGAAGTTCAATTTGATCTTCCGAGGTGAAGTCTGCGATTTCAACATCTGCGTCTCCATCTCTCCCCTGATAGGAGAAGACGTCGCTTCCTGCGCCGCCCACCACGGTTTGACCTGCGTGGAATTCCAGGCGATCATCCCCCTCACCGCCATCTAGCGTAAGAGTAGTGGCTGTAGAGCTGATGGTGTCATTCCCATCTTCAGCGAAGATGTGACTGCCGCCAAAGTCGGTGATCATATCATCGCCGTCTCCTGCGAGAATGTGGGTAGCATCATACGGAGCTCGATCGCCGAAATTCACCAGAATATCGTCTCCGCCTCCGAGGCGGATTACCTCTGGCGTGCCATTGTTAATCACGTCGTCCGGAAAATCGGTGAGCGCAATTTCGCCCTCCGTTTGGGTGAGCGGGATTTCGGTCGTGACGTTTTCCAGAGTCCCGCCAGTGATGGATTGCTCCTGCATGTTCAGCGGGTTCAGATGGGCGATGTCATCCTCTGTCAGGGGCTGATCCAGCCCCTCCAGCACCAGATTGATCTGGTTGCCATCGGAACTGAGCTGCACAGTCGTGGTGTTGGTCTCGGGATCATAACTCTGCGATTCGATTACGATCTCCTCTGCGCCCAGATACTCCACCAGCAGGATTTGGTCTTCTCCCGGAACAAAATCTGTGATCGTGATCTGCTGTGAGTTGTTTTCGCCAAGATCGTAGGCTCCTAGCAGGAAGTCATCAGAGCCTTCGCCGCCGGTAAGAATGTCGCCTTCGGCTGCAAGAAGCGTATCGTTGCCAGGCCCACCATCAACGGTGTCGGCGAAATCGTCTACGACATCGGCGAACTCCTCGGTGACCTCAGCTTCTGCAAGTATCAACCGCAGTGCCGCGTCCGAGATTTCTCCGTTCACGACATCCAGAGTGAAGGCAAGGTTGGACGACCCGTCGAGGAAATCGTCTCCGTCGCCTCCTGTCACTTCGTCATAGCCTACGCCGGCGAAGATCGTATCATTTCCTCCCTGGCCTGCCACGGTGTCGTTACCATTCAGTGCATCAACCATATTGTCTCCGTCACCGAGAACCAGGTTGTCTGAAAGATCGGTGGCAAGATTGATATCAACCTCGACATTGGCGGTCGCCGTCTCGCCTTGAGTATCGACGACTGTATAGGAGAAGCTGTCTGTGCCGTGGAAGTTGTCCGCCGGAGTGTAGGTGATTGTCCCGTTCTCAGCCAACGCTGTCGTACCTTGTGCAGCTTCGCCCACGGACTGCACGGTCAATGGGTCGCCATCGGGATCTGTATCATTGGCAAGTACGTTGATCGATTGCGGTAGTGTTTCAGCCAGCATCAAACTGTCATCGTTGGCGATTGGGCCGACATTTGGACCGCCAGTGCCTACCGTCACCGTTACCGTTTCTACGTCGGTTCCCCCTTGGCCATCTGACACCGTGTAGCTGAAACTGTCAGAGCCCGAGTAGCCGGTATTTGGCGTATACAGGACAGTACCATCCGTGAGGACCTCGACCGTTCCGTTGCCAGCCGGACCAGCGCTTTCGACCACCAGTGGGTCGCCATCGGTATCAGTGTCGTTTGACAAGACCTCGATGATCAGAGCTTCATCCACACCCGTTGATGCGATATCGGGCGCCGCTTCGGGATCGCCATTGATGTCGCTTTCAGTTACGTTAACCGTCACCGTTGCGGTATCGCTGCCTCCATTACCGTCGGAGACACGATAGTCAAATGTGTCAGTACCAACGAAATCGGCATTCGGTTGGTACAGCAGGCCATCTTCAGTGAGTTCGATACTGCCGTTCTCCGGATCGCCCAAGCGATCAACGATCAACATATCGCCATCAGGGTCGGTGTCGTTTCCCAAGATGTCAATCAACGTGGCGGTGCCTGCTTCGGTCGTCGCTGTATCGTCGGCTGCCTCCGGAGCGCCATCGTCCCCGGTTCCGCGCCCATCGTTGTCGTCACCGTCATCGCCAGACGATGGTAACAGAAGCCCGAAAAGCAAAAGTGCCGAAATTGCAATGAGTTCCATTTATTCCCCCAGTGGTTGTGTGTGGCTATTTGGTTGCTTGGACGAGGAGGAGGCAGGGGAAAGAAAGCCTTGTCATGATCCGTTTGGTACATGCATCATCCAAAAATTGACAAATTCACTGCTTTCCATCGCGGAGTGTTTTCAAACATGTTCAAGTCCGAAGATTTGACGCGAATTGTTTCTCTTTCGACCGCAGCGGCGCTCGACGGCCTCTTATGGCAGGATGTGTTGGAGGACCTCTCTGAGGTCGTGGGGAACACTCATTGTCACATCCTGCAGTCAGACGCCGAGGGGCGTTGGATCAATGGGCTGGTGCATGGCTACGATGCTGGTTTCCTTGAAGCTCATGATGCCTACTACAGCGCGATCAACCCATGGCTTCCTGGATTTGTACAGCACCCTACTGGCAAGGCCGTCGATTGCCGTGATATGCTTCCGAATGAAGAGTTATTTCAGACTGAATGGTACAACGACTGGATTCGACCTCAAGACGATATATGTCTTGGTGGAGGGGCAAGGATCGCAGAGGGCGCGGAGGGCATTTTCTTTCTCGGAGGGAATATCCCACGCCGATGTGGCGAGGAAGCGCGTACCCGCTGGCTAACGCTGGTGCAGCTACTGGTTCCACAATTTAGCCAAGCTTGGCGTGTCGGGCGAATTTTGTCCGAGGAACGGCTCGGAAGCGCACATGTTGGACTGTTCATCGTCTCAAGTGGTCGCCGCCTCGTCTTTGCCAATCCGGTCGCTGCGGGGATGATCGAAGAGGGAAAACCCTTTCAACTGAGCGTTAAGGGGAGGTTTGGTTCCGGAGATACAAGTTTAGGGCACTGGATCGAAGTCGTATTGGCGTCGCTACGGCGAAATCAACTTCATACCGCTCGCTATTTTCACAAACCAGACCCCAACCAAGTTTTCCGGATTGAGTGTTCTTTGGTAAATTCAGACTTTCTGAGAAGCCATATGCCAATGGCCCTTATGAACCTGCGCGAGCCCTGCATTTTGCTAACCGTGATACCCGAGAACGGGAACTCAGAAGGTGATGCTGAAAAACTTATGCAGCGTTTCGGCCTTACCGCTGCCGAAACCCAAGTGGTGCTCTTGATACGTGATGGATTGTCACCAGTGGAAATCGCCGACATCAGAAGTGTAAGCGCTGTGACCGTCCGAAACCAGATAAAATCAGCCCTCTCGAAATGTGGTGTCAGACGGCAATCTGAACTGGTCTCGCTTCTGTTGGGTAAAGGTTGGTAATGTGTGAACAAGGATGGGTTTGATAAGAGGCGTGAACACCTAAGTGAGGGGGCAATGTAGGCCTGCAACTTGATTGACCTGCCCCCCGCGAAATCCCTCATCATGATGTAGAGTCTGCCCAACCTTGAAGGAGCAGACGAATGCGAAAGAGCCGTTTTACCGAG
>NZ_JAMDHK010000037.1 GCF_024721115.1 Salipiger pentaromativorans
GTTCTCCTCACGGCATTTATCCATGAGGCCAACATACCTGACCTCGTTCGCCCCCGGAGAGCGACCGCCGCAATCATACCATGTCTTGTGTGGACCATACGCCTTCGGCGCATCCCTCCAGCGCAAACCATTGCGGTTTACGAAGATAATCCCGCTCAGGACGCGCCGGTCGTCGACACGCGGTTTGCCGTGGGACTTCGGGAAGTAGGGCTCCAGGCGCGCCATCTGCGCATCGTTGAGCCAGAAGAGATCAGACATGTCACCGCTCAGTTTTCGCGCGGTGAATCATGCCGTTCCGCTGAAATCAATGGGTCCTGACCCTAGGAAGCGGCCTCATAAAACCTTAACCAAAGTCGGGATGATGCGAGGAGGACAGCTGCGTGGTAGTTGCGCGCAGTTTTTTCGTATCGCGTTGCGACTTTTCGGAAGTGTTTGAGCTTGTTGAAGTATCGTTCGACCAGATTGCGCTGCCGGTAAACTGCGGCATCGACTGACGGTTGAGCTTTGCGGTCCCGCTGAGTTGGGATGTGCCCCCGCCCGCCATGCGCTGCGATCAGCTCCAGGATGGCGCGGGCGTCGTAACCGCGATCGGCCACGACGTCGCCAGGCGCGGGGTGAGCCGCCAGCAGATCGGCCACCGCCGCCTTGTCCGAGGTCTGTCCGGCGGACAGCGTGATCGCCACCGGCAGGCCGCGATGATCGACCATGGCATTGATCTTGGTGCTCAGCCCGCCACGAGAACGACCGATGGCGTGATCCTCGCCCCCTTTTTACCCGCGGCCGCGTGCTGGTGGGCGCGGATGATCGAGCTGTCGATGAACTGCATACTGTCCGGTGACTTTTCCGAACGGGTTTCAAACACCTGCACCCAGACACCGGCCTTGGCCCAGCGATTGAAGCGGTTGTAGATGGTGGTGTGCGGGCCATAACGCTCTGGCAGATCGCGCCATGGCGAGCCGGTCCTGAGCCCCCAGAAGATGCCGTTAAGCACCCGCCGGTCGTCCACCCGCGCGACGCCGCGCGGCTTGTTGGGCAGAAGGGGCTGGATCAGCTCCCACTCGAAGTCGGTCAGATCAAAACGGGCCATGTTCACCTCCATTGCCGGAAGTGAAGCATAGACCCGCCACACTGGGAATCCCGGTTATGGGTTCAAAACCTAGAGGGCGGCGTAAGAAAATCCAGGCTCGCGGCTTTCGACCGGCCGAGCGTTCTCCCGACTTCCGCCAGATCCGCTCTGTGAAGCTCGATAAGGTCTCCGAATGTCTTGGCCGCAGCAACGCCAATGTGTATAGGTTCCCCCCGATCGATCTTGCCCTCAATGGTCCGCGCCCAAAGCTCCGCGTCACCGCGGCGCAGGAAGGATTCACTAATGTAGTGCCCTTTGCGTCTGACCTGGACTCGCCAGGAGCCCGAAGGAAGCTTTGATATGGTCGCCATTTCGTGTGCTCTATGTGTGCAGTGCGCGGTCGAAACGTGGCGAAAAGGGGCGTATTGGGTCGTAAATTGGAGTGCACACGCCGCCGCGCAATGAGTTGACGATTCTGGAAAAATGACGAAATATCAATCAGATAGACTCTCCGTCGCCCCTATGATGGATTGGATGGATTGTTATTTTGAATCAAGTACTTGATGGGTTCTGTGTGCAGTATTTGCACACGAGTTTTCGTGCTTTGTTTCCTTCTCATTCGCGCGATAGGTTGCGATTCAGCCGCCGTAGCCTCGATCTTCATGCAACCTGCGCAGGCTGAATGAGTTTCGTCTGAATGGAGTGTCCGTCCGGACATTAGGCTGGACCGATCGTCACTGCCGATACGGCTTACCGCTCCATGATCCCCACCTGGGGCTGGTCCGGAAATTCCCGACCTCGGTCGTCCGGTCACCCGACCAGAATGGCCGTCATCGTCCGGACGTGGGCGTCGATGCGCTCCAGGACCGCGCCGGGTACGACGGCGCGTTCGGGCAGATCCCACCAATGCGCGTCGACCGCCTGAACGGTTTCGGCAACCGCCTTCAAAACGGCGGGTTCGGGGAGCTTGGCGCGGTTGGCGAAAGTCTTCCAGCGCCCCGAGGTCAGTGCTTTGAAGGCGCGCTCGCCGCCGAGCGACAGGGCCAGGTCGTCCGCAGGAAGATAAGGAATGGTCGAGAGCAGGTCGTAGACGGGCGCTAGGGCAGGCGTGTTGCCGTCCCCGGGGTAGATCAGCGACCAGTTTTTCAGGTGCATGTCGCCATTGCCCATGAGCACCGAGAGCGCGAGACGTCGGACGAACTCCAGCGCGGCCAACGGAGAAATGGCGATGCTGAGCGCTGATGCGATGTCGTGATAGGCTGCGCCCTCGTATTTGCGCGCAGGGGGAATGCTGAACACCTGGGCGAAATCCTCGATATGGATGCGCTGGCCGCCCGGCCCGCGATCGAAGCGGCGCAGCAGCAGGACCTGCCCTTCGGTCATGGTCTCGAATTCCTGCGGGATGCCGTCGAACTGGTCACGGGTGACCAGCTCGTGCTCGGGCACCTCCATGCCGATCGCTTCGGCCAGTGCGAGGTTGGCAAATTCGTTTTCCGACACCGCCGGAAAAGCCGTGGAGGGGAACTTGGCGATATATTGTCCGTCGCCGTCGCCGAGCGGCACGGTCAGCCCGCCGCCCTTGCCGGTGTTCTTCATCACCGAGAGCTTCATCTGGACGCCGGCCAGAGAGAAACGAGCTTTCGGCGCCGTCTGCCTGGGCTTCGCCGGGGCCAGGGCATGGCCGTCGCCCGGAAGGGCGCGCACCGCGCCGGGCAGATCGGCCCCGAGCGCTGCGAGCAGGTCGAAGTCATTCCCGGGACGGACGCGCCCGGCGTGATGCTTTTCCATCGCGTCGCGCAGCTTGTCCTCGGGAAGCAGGTTGGCGAAGAAGGCCGGCAGGGCACCTGCGATCGGTCGCGGATCCTTGCGCAGCCCGCCATTCGCCGCCCGGAAGGACAGGCTGAGGATGGGGTATCCACCTGTCGCGCGATAGGCGGGATCGAAGCTGAAAGCGTTGAAATCGCCCGGGGTTCGGACGATGGTGCCGATCTTGTGCTGGTTCAGGAAAATGTCGAGCGCCTGAACGCTGGTGGCGGTTGGTTCAGCGCTCATCGTCAGGCTCCGGCTGCGGTGCGAAAGCCGGGGCATCCTCCCCGGCCTCGGGGCTGAGCAGGGCGTCGACCGCGGGCACCAGGAATTGCGGGATCAACATCATCTCGAGCCCGAGCGCGCGTGCGACATTCATCAGCGTGGTGGCGCGCGCGGCGGCGGCGCCCGTCTCGATGTCGCGGTAGCGCGGGCGGGAAATGCCAGCCAACTCGGCGACCTGTTCCTGGGTCAACTCGGCGGCCAGCCGCGCCCGGCGGAGCTGCGCGCCGATCGTGTGAAGCGAGTCTGTTTCGGGCACGAAGGATACCTTTGCGATTCATGTGATCGATATTGATCTGAAAACATATCATCATTCCGCTTAAATAGCAAGAGTATGATCTGTATCTATATCTTGATGTGGTCTGAAGAGACGTATAGGTATCATTGGTGTGGGGCCAAGGAACGACGGAAAGAAGCGCAATCCGGCCGCACAGGAGCGGCATATCTGATGAGGGCACCCTTCAGACGTAGGCGACGATCTGTTGTACGACAGGATGCATCCAGGCGGGCACATCTTTGCTCTGCTTCAAGAGCTCGTTCCGCTCATTGCCATCCAGTGCTGTTGCGAGCTTGGCGATGACGTGATCGTCGATGCGATCCTTGCCCATGTAGCGCAGGGCTTGGGACGCGGCACCGGTCTTCTGGCCCGCACCGACGAGAGTCTTGGCGGGCGCCTTCCTGAACTGAATCAACTGCTTGCCGATGGCCTTCGTGTGGGTCGGGCCGTCGGTCCTGTAGGTCGGCTTCGAGGGCATCTTTTTCGTCGCCCATATCCATCTTTCTATTACGGTGTGCTGCCGTGTATTCGAGAATCTGTGCGCGTGCTTTTCTACCTTCGGGGATCCAGTTCGCGCTGTTCCTGAAGTGCTTCGAGAAAATCACGTAAATAAGAGGCTTGCTCATCTGTCACTGTACTGGGTGCTGTCAGTATCGGCGAAATGGCCTCTATTTCCGCTGCCTCCATCAGATGTCCTCCATCCTCATTGTATGCGCGTGCATAGCGATATGGATTAAGGTGCTGGATTATTGCTTCGAGAAGTGTGTCGGTCTGGCCATTGTGAAAATATGGAGCTGTCAGTGTGACATTCCTTAGAGGTGGGGTTCGAAAAAGAAACCTATCCTTGGCGTTACGCGTCGCATAAAATCGACCTTGATCCTTGTACTCACGAAAATCAGCAACTCCTACTGAGTGAAAACCGAAGTCACTGAATATATCGCCGCTATGGCAAACGGCGCACTTACCAATTCCGTAAAATACGAGAGCTCCGCGTTTCTGGTTCACGCTCAATGCGGCCAGATCGCCCGATAGGTAACGATCCCAGGGTGTGTTTCGGGATTGAAATTCTATCTCGATATAGTGCGCGAGAGCATTGCCAATATGAGGTGGGCTGATCTGATCTGCATCGGTCAAACCGTAGCTCTCACGAAACAGAGCCTCGTAGCTTTCAGCTTGCGTCTTTTGCGTCCGATCACCCAGAAAAAGCAGTGGACCTAAGCGGGCGAGGACGTCATCTGGTTCCAGGTCTTTGGTGGTCGATGGCGCAAGCCCGTTCGAGATTCCAGGTTCGCCGAGCATCTCCACGGGGCTGAAAATTGGGCGGACGGATTGTAGAGCCATCAGATTTTCGAAACCAGCGGTGTCGAGCCCGTCCGGTGAGACGAGGCCTCCAAGGTTTGCAGCGACTTTCACTTCTAGGCGGCCGTCCCACAGCATTGCAGAGACGTCGTTGTGATCGCGGTTCCAAAGATCAGGCACATTGCGTGCCGGAATCTCTGGAAGCATACCTGGTGTCACGTCGAGACGCGGCTCAAGTGTGCCAGCGTCAGCAGTTGCATTCTGCGGGCTATGGCACGTCGCACAGGTGCGGTCGCCGTAACCGCTCAGGCGCGTGTCATAGAAAAGTTTTTCGCCAAGGCGAAACTTTGAGTCTCGCACGTAATCTTTCAAAGGCAGAGGGGTAAGGCTGAGAAGCTCGATCGTTACTCTGAGTTGTGCATCGAGTTCTGCCTCCGAGACTCCGCCCTGCTTCAGATGAGGATAGGCGGGGTCTGATATGGCCGATAGGTGCAATGCCGCGAGCGCATGTTGAGATACGTCAACGGACAGGAGATGCTCTCTGAGACTTGCGTAGTTCTTGCAAGGCAGTCGCGCGATTTCCAGTGCTTGGTCTAGTCGATAAAGTTCTGCAGGAGGGATGCGATCTTGGATGTTACTGTCTATTTCAGTCAAGCGTACGGCCTGATCACAGGCGGCGGCGAGGTGTCGGAACTCCGCCTCGCTGGTGCGGAGTTGAAGTCGCGGATGTAGCTGTGCCAGGTAGAGCCAGATTGCCAATATGAGGCATATGCCAATCACCGAAAGGCGAAAGAATATGTTGAATAGGGACGCGGAGAACATCAGTCTCAACGTTCATCCTCTGGGTCGAAATCCAGCGTAGAGAGGAAGTCGACAATCTCTGAGATCTCCTGTGCGCTTAATTCGACCGAGTACACTGGCTCTTGCGCCCAGCGTGCAATCCTCTGATAAATCTCAGTGCGGTCCAACGGAGAAAGCGCGCTGGTATCAATTCCCGCTAGGGGGTCCACATGCGCGCGGATTGCCATAGCCAGATCCGGCTCTGCACCGGAATGAGAATAGGGCGCGGTCTTCGTCACATTGAAAAGTGGGGGTGTCCGGAAGGTGTAGAGGTCGCCGGGATCTTGGGTGAAGTTGTATCGGCCGTAGTCGATGCCGAAGCCGTTGAATCCGAAGCCGAACTGGGCAAAAGGGATCGCGTGAAAGTCAAGGTCTGAGAAGTAGGGGCCGGAATGACAGGTTGCGCATTGACCTCGACCATAAAAGAGCAGACCTCCGGCGAGTTCGGATTCAGTCAGGTCTTCACCATCGAAAACAAACTTATGTAGTTTCGTGTCGCGCACACGAAACTCCAGGCGGATAAATGCTGCGAGGGCTTCGGCAACCTGTAGATAGGCTAGTTCTGCAGGGGAGTGTCCTGAACTTTGTGTATCCGGGCCGGCCCATGCGGTTTGGGATACTCAAGCGTCGAAGCGCTCGCCGAACATTATGGCGAACTNGGGAGTGTCCTGAACTTTGTGTATCCGGGCCGGCCCATGCGGTTTGGGATACTCAAGCGTCGAAGCGCTCGCCGAACATTATGGCGAACTGATTGCGGGCGGCAAACCATTCCCGGACATTTCGGCCATCCTTTTCGAATTTGCGGATTGCGAGGTAGATCAGCTTGGTCGCGGCCTCGTCGGTCGGGAACGAGCCCCGTGTCTTGATGGATTTCCGGATGACGCGGTTCAGACTTTCTATGGCATTCGTGGTGTAGATGATCTTGCGGATCGCGGGATCGAAACCAAAGAACGGGATCACCTCCTGCCATGCTCGGCGCCAGGCCGGGGCGATGGAGGCGTATTTCCCGGCCCATTTCTCCTCGAAGGCATCGAGCTCGGCCTCGGCCATATCGGCGGTCGGGGCGCTGTAAATCCGGCGCAGGTCGGCAGCCACCACCTTCCGGTCCTTCCAGGAACAGAAGTTCAGGCTGTGGCGCACCAGATGCACGATGCAGGTCTGGACCATGGCCTCCGGGAAGGCGGCAGTGATGGCCTCGGGGAAGCCCTTCAGACCGTCCACGACCGCGATCAGAATGTCCTGGGTGCCGCGGTTCTTCAGCTCGTTCATCACCGAAAGCCAGAATTTGGCGCCTTCATTTTCGGCGATCCAGAGGCCAAGAACCTCGCGCTGGCCATCGCGGGTAACGCCCAAGGCGACATACACGGCCTTGTTCTTCACCGTCCGGCTGTCGGCATCGCGGATCTTCACCCGTAGCGCGTCGAAGATCACGATCGGATACATTCGTTCCAGCGCCCGGCTCTGCCATTCCCGGACCTCGTCCAGAACGGCGTCGGTCACGCGGCTGATCAGGTCGGGCGAGACCTTCAGACCGTAGAGATCGAGCAGATGGGCCTGGATATCCCGCACCGTCAGCCCGGCGGCATAGAGCCCGATGATCTTGTCGTCCATCCCGTCGATCCGGGTCTGGCCCTTCTTCACTAGTTCGGGCTCGAAGCTGCTGTCGCGGTCGCGGGGCACCGCCACCGGCATCTCTCCGTCCTGTCCCTTCAGCACCTTGGTCGAGGTGCCGTTCCGGCGGTTGCCCTGTCCCGGTGGAACCTCCTTGCCCTCTTCATAGCCCAGATGCGCGGTCAGCTCGGCGCCCAGCATCCGCTCCATGAGCTTGATCTTCAGCTCTTTCATCAGCCCGGCCTCGCCGAGCAGGTCCTCAGGGCGCTCCACGCCCTTCAGCAGTTCGTCCAGCAGTTCCTTGGAAATCGTCATGCATGCTTCCTTTCGAAGAAGCATGGACCGGATCACTCATACACAGAAGATCTGACACTCTCGNGTCCAGCAGTTCCTTGGAAATCGTCATGCATGCTTCCTTTCGAAGAAGCATGGACCGGATCACTCATACACAGAAGATCTGACACTCTCGTTCTGCAGTGTCGATATTGAAGGCCTCAGCCATTGGCCCTGCGATCTCAGGTGTAGCCTTGATACGTTTGGCAATCTCTTGGTGAACCCTCTGTGCTGCGTCGACATCCCCCTGACGTAGCCACTCTGTATCATCACTTTCGCCGATCATTTCTCGGAATTCGACAGTAGGCAGATGCGTTGCCACGACGAGCGCGTCATCAGAGGGCACCATGGACCCAAACTGGCTCCGCACTGAGGCTGAGCTTCCATCGACCCGGCCGTCCCAAAAGAACACGTTGAAGCCGACGCCTCCTCGTCCCCAGAGAGCCAGAGCATTGCGAGAAAGCAGCCCTGCTGGGCTTTTCATCCTCTCGATGCCGGTACCCACACCGCCAGCTCCATGTCCGAGGGGGAGCCCGTCAGCGGATCCGAACTCATCCAGATGGCAGTTGCGGCAGGAAACGTTGCGCGTAAGCGAAAGCAGGTCGCTGTCAAAAAGGAGTTCGCCGACAGTGGCCTTATTGAGATCGAACTCGGGCCAGAGCTCTTTAGGTCGCTGCAAACCGTTATCGAGTGCAGCTTTCCGCAGCACTGCCTCTCGCATAGTCTCCGCAGCGGCGGGGAGCGCAATTACCATCGCGAGGACGCACACAACTCTAGTAACGGATTTCATGAATCTCGATCACATTCTGCAAATCGGTTGTCTTTGCTTCGATGGCTTTTAGGGCCATGTAACCTAGAGCGGTCTCGTCAAGGCCGATGAGTTGTAGGCGTTTCCGGAGGAGGTCGTAATCTTGGCAATCGATAAGGCCTATTTCGCTTGCCTCAAGATCTCGGAGGGCCTCTTCGGATGGCGCAATCTCTACCTTTTGCTTTGCAATGAGATGGAACCGCATGGAGCGATCACATCTATAGGTGGCTTCTTGGTATGAGGTCTGCGCCAGCGAGATTACCGTCCATTTCCAAGCAGGGGGAGCGATCTGACCAAGAATCGTGCCCGCGGCGAATAGAAGGGCGCCAGCAATCCATTTATTTCGCAACGATATTGAGGGCATCCAAAACCTCCGGTGTGATCGTGCCGGTAATGCTCAATCCCCAATCCTTCTGGAACTTACTGATTGCAGTCTTGGTGCCAGTGCCGACAATGCCGTCAATTGCGCCAGTATAATAACCATAGGCATAAAGCGCAGTTTGGACACGTTTGACGATATCTATGAAGGCGGCACTGTTCCCCGGCAACGTCTTCGGCGATTCTGCAGCACGCGGCATCACAGACGAGGGAGGGGTGCTGTTGCTGGAGGGCGCGGGGGACCGGTATGTCCCGCCGCCCGAAGATGAACGATGGCTGCCATGAGAGCCATGGGAACCGTGGCTCGAATGTGAACGATGGCCAGCCAGTGTGTACTTATGTTCGCCGCGGAGGATTTGGAACAATGACGTAGATTTATCGTTATCGTCATCCAAACGTAGCGGCGGGACTACTGCTTGGGCGATTTGGGGCAGATATCCAGCCGCAGCGAGTGTGAGGGCAAAGGTTCCTAACTTCTTCATTGAGAATGTATCTCCATAAAACCGTCCTCCATCCGATACCATTCGAAGACGCCTGAGCAGCGAGAGCGCAACTGACATGTGGCACAGGCGGCGAGATACTTTTGCTTCCAATCTGAAATCGATTGGGCGGCATATTGCCGATATGCCGGAGGCACGGTGCAGAGCGGGAAATTGTAAAGTGCAATATCTTGGTTGCGGGCCCGCATCAGGTCGATAGCGCTGCCGAGCTCCTTGAAATCCACACTGCTGTCGAAAAAGCAGCGCGCCCAATTCATGCGACCGTAGCCGATGCGCTCCATCTGCATGATTGCCCATGTGGTCGCGAAGGGAATGTGTCGAGATATGAAGTCGGCAAGCATGGTCAGTCCTGCCACATTCGGCGTCATCACCACAGTTCGAAGTTCTACAGCTGCTCCAGCCAGCCCCATGAGCGAAAGGTTTTGGGTCAATTGCGCAAAGGCTCCAGGTTTCCCTACGATGTCGTCATGAATGGACGGATCGTCGGAATAGATCGGAATGCCCCAAAGCAGCCTGCTTCGATGTTTGCGCAGCCACGGCAGATCATCCCGCTCGAAATGCTGTCCGTTGGTCAATATGTGGAAGCTCAGATCGTCTCGGTCGGCAAAGGACGCTTCGATGAAGTCAAAAAGCTCCTTCTTGTGCAGCAGCGGCTCGCCCCCCGACAGGCCGATACAAGTACCTGTCGGTGCAAGACGTGCGGCCGCCAGGAAATAGGCGAACATGTCCTCATGATGGGCTTTCGGCGGCTGGGAGCACATGACGCAAAGTTGGTCACACTGCTCTGTGATGAGGAAAGTATTGTGTGGCGAACCTGCTCGGATCAGCCGGTGGGCGATCTGTCGACGGGGGTCGACAAGCAGCACATCTCCATCAATTTCAGTCGGGGCGATGTTATGGATATGGAAATCGCCGTCTGTGGCTTGAAAGCCCAGGCGGTTCGGCTCTTCTATGACCAACTGGGCGTCCGACGAGCCTTGTGGCTCTCCGGTTGCGATTCTGACGACGAAGGGAGCGAGCGACCGATCACATTCCGATTTGAGGCGCAGAGGAATCATGGCGCAACCGGCTTCAGGGCATCAGGAAGCGATTCAAGTCCAAGCCATCTTGAAAGCGTATATTGGATCGCCGGATCAGAGCTGTAGAGTAACTCGAACGCGAGATCGAAAACAGCGAGATGCCGCTGGCAAAACCAGCTTTCTTGTCGGGGTACGTCAATCCTGCCACTGCGCGATAGATCATCGATCGGATCGGTTCCGCAGAAGGGTTGATAGGGGCAATGAATGCAGTCGGGATCAAAGTTGTTGATGTGCCCTGGCGCCAGTAGTGCGAGCTTCTCCTGATCCAAGCCATCCACCACATTGCCAATTGAGAGATCTACCTGCCGGATGCGTGCCAGCATCCGTGCCTCATCGCTCGGATAGATGAACCCGTCAAAGTCGACGACGGCATTCGCACCTGTCGGTATGTTGGGGTTTCTCAAATCAGTGTGGTTATCTACGCCGGCGCCAAGGATACGGCGTAGACAATGCGTGATATAAAACTCCTCCATCACCCTATCTGTCCGAGCAGTGTGGGCAATAAGTGTGTTGATGAAGTTACGGTAGTAAGCTGTCCAGTTCACAGACGCTCGCGCGGCTGGGTGGCTCTTACGCGCGAAGCCCTGGTAGTTAACCGGTCGCAGGTAGAGAGATTTGAAGCCGAACTGCTCATAGCTTGCAATAAGCTCCCCGGCCGTAGGAGGATCCTCAATGTCGATCGTCGGCAGGGCAGATACCTTTTCAGGCCCGACCAGCTTGATCACCTTGGAGAGGTTACAATGGAACTCCCGGGTCAGATCGGCATTTGCTGTCCGATTTCGGGTATGAATGTCGTGAGGGCCATCGAGAGACGTACTGATAAACACGTCATCGCTTTTGATGAACTCAACGATCTCGTCGTTCAGCGTCTGAAGATTGGTGCAGACCACAAAGCGCACGTGGTGAAACCGCTGCCGGGCGAACTCTGCAACTGCCTTGATGTGATCGAGGCGTAGGAACGGTTCTCCGCCCTGGAACTCGATCTGAATTTCGTTGCCTGGAAGATGATCGAGAAAGGTAAGGGTTTGCTTGAGTGTCTCCTCGCTCCAGTCAAAGCCCTTCGCGGTGAGCGGGGCCCGGGACACTTGGCAATAGGAGCATTTCAAATCACATCGCAGAGTTGGAATAAGTATGACGTAGGCGGAGCCGCCACCGACATGTTGGCGTTGTGCCCACCTGCTCATGAACGCTGTGTGCGAGAGATCACCTTCGTCTTGATAGGGAACGTCTGATCTACCGTTTTGGCTGTGCCGATTTCCATGCAATCGGGCTTTGATTTAGCATACAGGGACCGATTTTGGGCTCGTA
>NZ_JAMDHK010000038.1 GCF_024721115.1 Salipiger pentaromativorans
AGACATGGTATGATTGCGGCGGTCGCTCTCCGGGGGCGAACGAGGTCAGGTATGTTGGCCTCATGGATAAATGCCGTGAGGAGAACGACCTATGGAACACTATGCGGGTTTGGATGTTTCGCTGAAAGAGATTTCGATCTGTGTTGTGGATCGTGATGGCAAGACGATCGCGCGCGGCGCTTGCCCATCCGATCCCGAGGGTGTGGCAGGCTGGTTTCGAAACCGCTCGCTCATGCCGCGCCGGATTGTACATGAGAGTGGGAACTTGTCGATTTGGCTGCAGCGCGGGATGACGCGACTCGGGCTTCCGGCCACCTGCATCGACGCGCGCAAGGCGCACAAGAGCCTCTCGGCCCGGCTCAACAAGTCTGACGCCTCCGATGCCGAAGGGTTGGCGCAGCTCGCCCGAACGGGCTGGTTCACGCCGGTTCACATCCGTAGCGAGGACGCCGACCGGCTTCGCAGCTTGGTAGGTGCGCGGGAACGGTTGATCCGGTTGCGCAAGGACCTCGAAGGCCACATTCGTGGCGTCCTCAAAACCTTCGGGATCCGTATGATCGGCATTGGCCATGGGAAACAGAGGCAAGCGTTCCGCGATCAACTGGCGGCAGCGGGTAAGACCGACCCGGTTCTGCGGGCCATAGCCGATGCCTTCATCGCGACCCATGCCAAGTTGTGCCAAGTGGCGGACGACTTGGACAAGGCGGTGAGGAAAACGGCCAAGGTCCATCCTGTCGCGCGACGCCTGATGACAATCCCCGGTGTTGGTCCGGTCAACGCGCTCAGCTTCATAGCCTTGGTTGATGACCCCGCTCGGTTCAGCCGGACATCGGATGTGGGCGCTTTTCTTGGGTTGACGCCAAAGCGGCATCAGTCTGGCGAGATGGATTGGTCGGGCCGCGTTTCGAAATGCGGTGACGGTGCAATGCGCGGGCTACTCTTCGAGGCGGCGTCATCCGTGATCCACCAGGTGAAACGTTTCTCGCGGCTCAAAAGCTGGGCCGTGCGACTGGCCGGCCGTCGCGGCTTCCGCAAGGCGGCGGTCGCGACGGCCCGCAAAATCGCCGTGCTGATGCTGACGATCTGGAAAAATGGAACCGACTATCAATGGACAAATGAGGCCACCGCCTGATCTGAGTTCCCGCCCCTGAAGCGGGGAGCGCAGTCCCAACGGGACGGAGGTTGATCGATCTCGCTGTAGAGCATGGGATGGCTAGGCGCCACACCCCGCACAAGACATTGGAGACGATCCACCGCCGAAAACCATCATGAGGCGCTCAATGCGACCTCGGAGAGAACCATGCCCCCGGACGGACACAACCCCACGCTTGACGAGGCCGCAATCAGAGAAC
>NZ_JAMDHK010000039.1 GCF_024721115.1 Salipiger pentaromativorans
GGCTGCTTGGGCATGATGGGGCTTCCTTCTTCGTCCCGCAAAGTCTATACCAAACCCCTCAGAGCGCGAGGTTTTTCAGACCTTCCTTAGCTAACCCAACGTGTGAGGCAGTCTTCGCCTCGATCCTATCGGGAGTGAAAAGGTGAATCGGCAAGATATTGAAAAAAAATATGAAAACACCTCAGATGAGGAGCCAGCGGCGGCGAAACGAACAGATTTGTACGACGAGATGATCACCCATCCAGCGCACCTCATCAGGCGTAGTTATCAGATTTTCCAAGCTGGGTTCGACGAAGACATGGCGGTGACGGGTGTCACGCCCGTGCAGTGGATCATTCTGGTTACAGTTTTTTCTTATCCAGGCATCGACATGACCCGGCTCGCGGGGTTCGCGGCGGTCGACAAAACAAGTTGCGGGCGGGCCGTTTCAAAGTTGGTTGAAAGGGGATTTCTACAGGTTTCTCCGATAGTTGAAGATCTTAGGCAAAAACGACTGTCGGTCACGAAAGATGGAGAACTGGCTATTGAGCAGACGCGACCAGGGATTGGCAGGTTGCGGGATAGGCTTCTCGGCGTTTTGAGCCGCGAGGAACAAAAGAACTTGCTTGAAGCGCTTGAAGTTTTCGTCCGTAAAAACAATGAGTTAAGCCGCGCTCCCCAGCGTCGATATCAGAAAAGGTCTGCGAAGAACGGAGGTAGTTAGCCTAGTTCAGTGACTTGACGGTGCAAGGTCGCCGACTCCCCTGCCCCTCTCTGAAAAGTTGACAGCATGCTGACTACATGCGAAACCTCAATGTGAGGGACGATTCGTCGTCATTGGGAAATCGTAGGGAGGACGCCATGTCGATCAGTGGCACGAACACCCCGCCTTTTGATAAGGCGGCCGCTTTGGACTTCGACTTGTTCAACGTTCCAAGTGAAGGAACGTCTGATCTACCGTTTTGGCTGTGCCGATTTCCATGCAATCGGGCTTTGATTTAGCATACAGGGACCGATTTTGGGCTCGTA
>NZ_JAMDHK010000003.1:0-109324 GCF_024721115.1 Salipiger pentaromativorans
ACGAGCCCAAAATCGGTCCCTGTATGCTAAATCAAAGCCCGATTGCATGGAAATCGGCACAGCCAAAACGGTAGATCAGACGTTCCCTAACTCAAAACGCCGAGAAGAAGGCTCAGCGAAAAAACCTCAAAAAACGAGTAATGAAGCTTGTGGATATTCGGAATGAAATCGCACATGAGGCACACGTCAGATCGAACGGTGTTCCACGCACTATTTCACGTGACGATATTGCAAAACGCATTTCAGATATGAAACTCTTTGTGGAAAAGTGCGATGAGATTATCGACGCAAAGTTTGGCATAAAGCCCGCGATTTCGGCATAGATGAAGCCGGCGCGCCATCGCCGGCCCGCGGGGTGGCGATCCGACCGGTGAGCCTCTCGATTTATCCACGACACATCCGAAAGACCTCGACACGTAGCGCCCAGCCCTACCAAATCGCCAGCCCGATGGGGCGGGCCGGCGATGGCGCGGCGGCCTGCGGCCTTGTCCCGCGCCCGGGGCCACGCTCGGATTCCAGCAAAAAGGCGGCACTTCTACAGCCGCAGCCGGACAACGCACCAACAGCAGCGTCGGGGCTTGCACAGCACCGCTCAAGCGGGTTCAACACCCCGGCAGCAGATACGGGCCCGACATGCTCCACCTCTCCCCTCCCTGGCTCAGCCTCGATCTCGGGCAGGACATGCCCGTCCTCTCCTGGGCGCCGCATAAAGGCGGGCTGACCCGCGCCCGGCGCATCCTCTGGCGCGAGGTGCGCAATGCCGATCTGACCGAGGCGCTCGACGTCACCGACTGGCTACGCCGCGAGCTGGGCGCCATAAGCGCAACCGATGCCGTCTGCTTCCTCACCTCCCGCAAACTCTCCGCCGCAATCATGCGCGAGCATACCGAGGGCGGGATCACCGCAAAGGCCGTGGTCACCGCCGGGCTCTCCAATGCCGAGCGCATCGGCACGCGGCTGCCGCAGACCTGGAAGGACTGGGGCACGATCAATATCGCCGTCACCCTCTCCACCCCGCTCACCCTGCCCGCGCGGATCGAGGCGCTGAGCCTTGTCGCCGAGGCCCGCACAACCGCCGTGATCGACGCGCAGGTCACGCTGCCCAGCGGCACCGCCACCGGCACGGGCACCGATTGCATCGCCGTCGCCGCACCGGATGCGGCGCAAACACATGTCGCACCCGATGCGGCGCAAGCACATGCCGAACGAGACAGTGCGAACCCGACCGCCTATGCCGGCAAGCACACCGATGCCGGCCATGCCATCGGCCGCGCGGTCTATGACGCCACACGCGCCGCCGTGCAGGACTGGCTGCGCGACGCCGCCCGCTGGTGAGCGCCTCACATCTGCGTCAGCCGCCGCGCGGGACGCTAGGCGCCTGCCCCGCCCCCGGCTAGCCTCTCTCCATCGCCCCGCCGACGGAGACCCGCCATGCGCCGCACCGCCCTCGCCCTTAGCCTTCTCGCCGCCCCCGCCGCCGCGCAGGACACCGATCTCGAGCTGGTGCTGCTGGCCGATGCCTCGGGCTCGATCACCCCCGCCGAGCTGATGTTCCAGCGCGAGGGCTATGCCCAGGCGATCACCGATCCGGAGGTGCTCGCGGCCATCGGCAACACCGCTTACGGTGAGATTGCCGTGACCTATGTGGAATGGGCGGCGAACCAGGCGCAGGTGGTGGACTGGACACGGATCGCGGGCCTGGAGGACGCGGAGGCCTTCGCCGAGGATCTGATGGTGCAGCCGCGCCAGGCCTATGGGCGCAACGCCATCGGTGCGGCGCTGCTCGAAGCGCTGCGGCTGATGGAGGAGAACGAGATCGACGGCTGGCGCCGGGTGATCGACTTTTCCGGCGACAGCGCCGGCAACTGGTCGGGCCCCGGCATCGAAGAGGCGCGCGACATGGTGGTGGCCCAGGGCGTGACGATCAATGCGCTGCCGATCCTGCGCCCCGACGATCCGGGCCGTGCCCAGGGCGGGCTGGAGGCGATCTATGAGCAGCGCATCATCGGCGGGCTCGGCGCTTTCGTGGTCACCGCCGACAGCCGCGAGCGCTTTGCCGAGGCGGTGAAACGCAAGCTGATCCTCGAAATTTCGCACTCGGGCATGGTGGAGAAACGGCAGGCGGCGGCAGACTGACCACGCGCCCCTTGCGCCCGTCCGCGACTCCTGCCCCTATCGCACCATGCGCCTCCTGCTTCTCGCCCTCCTGCTGCTCACCGCCTGCGGCCGTCCGCTCACCCCGAACGAGACCGCCTTTCTGACCGCGATCCAGGGCGATCAGCTCGATCCGGCGCGGGTACGGTTCCATAACGGGCTGGCGGCGGGCTCGATCACCTTTCGCCGCCCGATCCGGCCGCGTCTCACCTGCATGGAGCGGATCTGGCCACCCTCGCGCGGCGAGACCATCACCGTCGCGCCCGGAGCGATGACGCTCTTCAACCGGGTGTTCTATCGCAAGGATCTGTACCGCGACGACTTCATGGCGAGCTACCCGACGCGGGTCGATCTGCTCGACGCCATGCTGATGGCGCATGAGATGGTGCATGTCTGGCAATGGCAGAACCGCCGTCGCACCGGCTATTCGCCGCTGAAGGCCGCCACCGAACACGGGCGCTCGGCCGATCCTTATCTCTTCGATCCCGACAGCAAGGCGCAGTTTCTCGATCACGGCTATGAGCAGCAGGGCGCAATCGTCGAGGAATATGTCTGCTGCCATATCCTCGACCCCGAGGCACCGCGCACCGGCCGGCTGCGCGACATGATCGGCGCGGAAATGCCCGTCGAGCGGCTCGACGCGGCGCTGAAGGCGCCGGAGGTGCTGGTGCCCTGGGCGGGGATCCAGAAACAGGGGATCTGCCGCTGAGCCGCGTGACGCGCGACGCCCCCCCCGCGAGACGACCGGGCGCGACACCCCCCGCCGATTACGGGTGGATCACCACCCGCGTCTCGGCAAAGCCCACGGCGCGCACCGCCTCGTAGAGCAGATGCGCGTTCTCGGGTGCCAGACGCACGCAGCCGGCGGAGGCGGGCGTGCCCAGCCGGTCCACGGCGGTGGTGCCGTGAATCGCGTAATTTCCCGTGAAGAAGATCGACCAGGGCATGGGCGCGTTGTCGTAAAGCGTGGAGTAATGCATCCGCTCCAGCGCATAGGGCGTGAAGCTGCCGATGGGGGTGCGCTTGCCCGCCCGCGCGGTGGAGACCGGCCAGACATGGCTGGGCAGCCCGGCCTCGAAAACCGTCATCTGCTGGTCGGAAAGGTCGATCTCGATTCGCAGCGTCTGCGCCTCAAGCGGCGCCGCAAGGACACCGAGACCCAAAAGGACCACCGCCAGACCGCCACGCATCGCGCTCTCCTACGCCGTCAGTCGCTCTTCTGGATTTCGCGCAGATAGGCGATCAGATCCACCACCGGCTGCGAGGTCATCACCGGCTGGCCCGAGGGCGCCTTGATCGGCACGTCGAAACTGCGCGCGAAATAATCGCCATAGACCGGCATCGGAGACCCGTGGCTGACCAGCGGGTCGCGCCCGTCGATGCGCATCACCACCCGTTCCAGCGGAAACACCCCGCCATTGGCGGCGGCAAGCTCGGTCAGGTTCACCGGCTTGACGGTCAGCACCCCGGACATGGGCCCGTCGCCCCGGCCCTCGAGCCCGTGGCAGGTGGCACAATGGGTGTGATAGAGCGCCCGGCCGACATCGGCATCCTGCGCCGAAACGCCCGAGGCCAGCGGCGCAAGCGCCAGGGCAAAAATGATCAGACTGCGCATGGCTCCCTCCCGGTTTGCCGCGCGATTGTCTCACTGGCGGGAGGCGCCCGCCTTGATCCCGGTCAAGCGCCGCGTCGGCTCAGACCACCGCCAGATGCGCGCCGGTGCGCAGCTTTTCCATCGGCCAGGGCGCGAGACGGCCCTCGCGGTGGAAGGTGGCGTGGCTCTTGCCCGGCCCGCGCGGATGCACCGCGACCATCACCGAGCGTCCGTCGAAATCGGTAAAGCCCAGCGACGCGCTGCGCCCCAGCGTCTCGAAGCGCTGGCGCAGCACCTGACAGGCCAGCGCCTCGCCCAGCCGCAGATCCTGGTGGTTCTCGGCTTGGTAATAGCCGCCCGCCACCGCCCGGGCGAGCGCCACATCGGCGGCCAGCCGGTCGGCTTCGACCCCGATATCGACGCCGCCGCCGGCCGCCCCGACCATGCGCAGCCGGGCGTGGCGGCGGGTGTCGAACAGCGCCTTGATCAGCGTCGACAGCGCGCCGGCGATCACCGCCTGCGCGGCGTAATCGGCGCGGTGCTGCGGCACGCTGCTTTGCAGCGCCGGCAGCAGCAGCATCTGGCCGCGCGTCGGCACCCGGCCCTGCGACCGGTTCAGCCGGTCGATCCAGTGCAGCAGATTGGGCGCCTTGCCCGAAAGCTCCTCGGCCGTGGCGCGCAGCCCGCCCTCGCCGCCCGTCATCAGATCCTCATGCGACAGCAGCGCGGTCAGCCGCGCCGCGGTCACCCCGGGGCGGCTCAGACGGTCGGCGCGCGCCTGCATGCGCATCGCGATGGAAAAGGCCCGTTCGGAAATATCCGCCATCAGCGCCAGTATCCGCTGTGCCGAGATCGGCACCGGCGCGGCGGTCTCGCTCAACCCGGGATCGAATTCGGCGCCGCGCGCCAGCAGCCGCAGCACCGCATTGTAATAGATCCGGCAGGGATGGCTTTGCTGCACCCGCGTCACCAGCGCGCGCGGCGTGGCCAGCCCCGCGCCGATCTCTTCGCCGCGCCCGGGAAGCGCCAGCGCCGCCCCCGAACAACGCTCGACCCAATCGAGCCATTGCGACATCGGCGCCTCTGCCTCGGGCGGGTCGCAGGGATCGGGATCGCCGCAGCCGTCGCGATCGGTGTTGTGAAAGGCCGAAAGCCGCGTCTCCTCGCCGCCATGAGCGACGACACCGCGGAACAGGGTGCGCAGAGTCAGCTGACCATCGCCGTTGCGCCGCAGCCCACGGCGATGATCAGCTTCCCCGCAGACGGTCCGGGAGCAAAAGACCGTCTCGACCGGGCCCGGAACAGGGAGGGCCTGATCGTCGAACCAGCTCAGGCTGCGCAGTTCGCACAGCAGCTCGTGCAGGGTGAAATGGGTCATGCCGTCGATCCAGATCTTGCAATGCGGATCGCGCATCGCAGAAAACGGCAGGTCGCGGACCAGCGCCAGCACGTAAAGCTCGGCCAGCTCGGCCGCCAGCTCCGCCGGCCCCATGCGCGGCGGGGGCGGAAGCTGTAGGCAATTGGCCGGCCCGGCGCTTGCCGGCTGGCCACCTTCGATCACGCGAAGCCCGTACGGGGCGTTTTCGGTCCGGACAGTCATTCCATGACCCCCTGTCGGTTGCGGCCCTTGCGCGGGCCGTTCATATTGACGAAACGTAAACACACTCTGTCGACTCAGCGTGAACGCATCGTGAGTAAAACGCGAAACCCGCGTGATCGTTGCGGGAGCTGTGTCAGCCATAGCAGGAGAAAGGCAGGGGCTGCGCGTGAATATTTCGCAAATCCCCGGCCCTTGCCGACGACCTTGACGGAACGGCTGGCTCCGGTGTTTCTCACGGATATTTCAAGCGTTTTTACGGAAATCCGCCGTGCTCCTGATAGGGAGCGCCCCGAATCCGCCGCGTTCCATGACGGGTCTGTGGATTTTTCCTGACCGCAGCGGCGACGCCGTCAGCCCAGGTGCAAATCCCCGTTAACGAACCGTGTTTCGTTCGCCTCAAGGGCGTCGGCCAGCGCGCCGTGCTGACGCTCTGACAGATCCCCCGAGGCGCACAGATCCCGCCCCGGCGGCTATGTGATCGGCCTCGCGGATCCGGATCGCACCCCGCAGGCGGGTTGACGGCGCCCCAACAACCGAGGCCCGGAAACGGATCGGCCGAGGCACAAGGCCCCGGCCTACTCGCACACAAAAGGCAGACAACGCCCGCCCCCACGCGTTAAACTCTTCAGGCTTCGCCCTTGGCCTCGGCCCACATCGCCCGCGACCAGTCCGGCACGCTCTTCGGGCCGATCGGGAGGGTCGTTTCGCTGATCCTGTCCTGCGCGGCGATTTCGGAACTCATCGACGACAGGCTGAAATCCCCGTCAGAAAGATCGCCGCGGGACACCCGCGCAGCCGTCTTGGCCCTGCCCTCCAGCAGATTGATCCGCGCCTCGGCGATGATCGGGCCTGGCAGCGCGGCGGGCATGCTCTCGGTCGGGGAATGCGCCCCGGTCACCGTGCCGTCGATCACGATCCGCCCTGCTTGGCTGAAAATACGGTCCGGCCCCCGCAGCGCCCCGGATCCGGCGGCGCCGTCACAACCCTCGTGGCCTTCATGACCGTAAATCGGCATATCCAGTTCCTCCCAACGGAGCCAAATGCATTCTGAAATCAATGTCCTCCCCTCAGGGTGGCAGAAAAACGAGACGCCCGTCAAAGGCTTATGGACCGATTCACGCACAATTCACGGCAGTTGCCGCAGCGCCGGGGCAATGTTACCTTCGGGTCATAATCGTGTCTTCCGAACAGGATACCCCGATGCGCGACAGCGCCCCCTCGATCCGGATTTCGGTACTGGGCCCGCTGCGCGTCCAATGCGGCGACAGCGGCGCAACGCTGACCCCGAAAGGTGCCAAGAACCAGGCGTTGCTGGCGCTGCTGGCGCTCAGCCCCGAGATGACGCGCCCGCGCCGCTGGCTCGAGGACAAGCTGTGGAGCCAGTTCGGCCCCGAACAGGCCAGCGCCAATCTGCGTCAGGCGCTCAGCAAGCTGCGCGCCGCCCTCGGCCCGCACAGCGGCATCCTGCTGGCGGATCGCAGCGCCATCGCGCTCGACACCGCGCGGGTCGCGGTGGATCTGCCTCTTGATGCCCCGCCAGACGCCCCCCGCGCCGCGTTGCTCGAAGGGCTGGACGCGCGCGACCCGGAGTTCGAGGAATGGCTGCGCCTGGAACGCGCCGAGCTGCAAACGCGCCTGTCACGAGCGCGCCCGCGCAACTCCCGCGGCATCCTGATCAACTGCCGCGCCACCGCCCCCGATGGCGGCAGCGGCGTGCTCATGGCCGATGTCCTGGCCAATCAGATCGGCGAGAATATCTCGGAACAGATCCGCGCCTGGCGCCAGAACGGCGATCCCGAAAACGCCGCCGATCTGCCGCCCAGCGACCTGTCGCTGGTTTGCAGCATCGTGAACACCGACGACGGCCATACCGTCTTTGTGAAGGGGCTCCACCTGCCCAGCGGCCGCGTGCTGCATTCCAAATTGCAGACCATCCCCCGGCTGGAAGACATCCTCGCCTCCGAGGAAACCATCGCACGGCTGGTGTTCGAGGCGGCCGACTGCATCATCGGCCGGCTGCCGCAGGTGCTCGACAGCGACCGGCCGGAAAGCCGCGCCACGGCGCTGGCCCGGCTCAGCATGTACCGCATGTTCAGCTTCGAGCGCGATGCGCTGCGCGAGGCCTATTCGCTGCTGAAACAGGCGCATGATCTGGACAACAACGGCATCTACCTGGCCTGGAGCAGCATGGTCCGGATGATCCAGCTCATGGAGCTTCTGGAGGACGATCGCGAGGCGCTGCGCGAAGAGGCGATTGCGCTGAACTATCGCGCGATGGAAGAGGCCAAGGACAACGCCCTGGTGTATGCGCTCATCAGCAAGGTGCGCGGCACCGCCCAGCACGACGCCGCCGGCGCCTTCGATCTGGCCGAAACCGCGGTCGAGCGGAACCCGGCCTCGGCCTTTGCCTGGAAATCGCTGGCCGAGGCGCATCTGCTGAAGGGCGACACCGCCGCCGCCTTCACCGCCTCGGCGCGGGCGCGCGCCATCGCCCATAACTCGCCGTTCCGGCAATGGTGGGACATGGGCCATTGCATCGTCGCCATCGCCGACAACCGCCCGCGCGAAGCCATCGAGGCCGGCGAGGCCGCCGCTCGGGCCGCGCCGCTGTCGCGCCCGGCGCACCGGCATCTTCTGGCGCTCTACGCGCTCGAGGGCCAGTACGACAAGGCGCAGGAAACCGCGACGAAGCTGGCCAAGATCGAGCCGGGGTTCACCATCGACCAGATCGTGAACGACGAAAGCTATCCGGTGCGCACGCTGCGCAGCAAGGGGCTTCTGGAGCCGATCCGCGCGCTGCTCTGATCCGCCGGCCGGTCAGGGCGCGGGCTTGCCCTCGGTCTTGTCGGTGGTCAGCGCGCCCACGGTCAGCACCGGCGAGGCGTCGATGTCGCGCGCATCCAGCATCGCGGCGACCCGTTCCAGCGACGACAGGAGCTGTGCCTGCTCCCAGTCCTCGAGCCGTTCGAACTCCCGCACGAAGCGCTGTTGCAGCGCATCGGGCGCACGCGCCAGCGTGCGCCGGCCCGCCTCGGTCAGCAGAACGTTGATCTGGCGGCGGTCGGTCTCGGATTGCGCGCGGTGCGCCATGCCCGACTTGACCAGCTTGTCCACAAGCCCGGTGATCGTCGCCTGGCTCACGCCCATCTGCGTGGCCAGCGCCTTGGGCGTGGCGCTGCCGCCCTTCATCTGGACGATCTGCATCACGCGCAGCGTCGCGGGCGAGACACCGGCGGCAGTGGCCAGATCCCGTTCGTAAAGCTCGGTGGCGCGCAGAATACGCCGCAGGGCAATCAAGCTGTCATCCGTTCGATCCATCGGACCCGGGCCTCGTCGCGGTTTGGCGGATGGTCCTTAGTGGCACAGAAGCCGCAGATGCTTCAACCGCCGAAGCACTCATGCGAAATCATTTGCACACCTAAGGATATTGCCTTTGCGACACTTTTCAATAACCTTAAATTTATCATCTAAAATCAACGACAATTTCCTCATATCGGCGGAAACCCGTCCAAAATCCTTTAGAGGTTGAAACTTTTCATCCGCCACATTAGTTTATGGATCAAAGCAAACGGAGGGACCTGACCCGATGCCGAAAGACAGCTACACGACCCGGAAAGAGGCACTTGTGCTGCGCAAGCCCGAGGCGACCGATGGTGCCGCCATCTGGGAGCTGGTGCGCGCCTGCAAGCCGCTCGACGAGAATTCGATGTACTGCAATCTCGTTCAGGCCGAACATTTCCGCGACACCTGCGTGGTGGCGGAGCTGGACGGCGGGATCGTGGGCTGGATCTCCGGCCACATGATTCCAGGTCAGGACGCCTTCTTTGTCTGGCAGGTCGCCGTGAGCCCCAAGGCGCGCGGTCTGGGCCTTGGCCGCAAGATGCTGACGCATCTGGTGAACCGCAGCGAATGCGAAGACGCCACCTGCCTCAAGACCACCATCACCGAAGACAACGATGCTTCCTGGGGCCTGTTCCGCAGCTTCGCCCGCGCCATCGGCGGCGAACTGACCGACACCCCGCATTACGAGTGCGACACGCATTTCGACGGGCAGCACGACACCGAGCATATGGTGACGATCACCCTGCCCGCCGAAGAGATCGCCCTGCCCCGCGCAGCCTGATCCGCGCCTGTCGCCTTTCCAATCAGATCCCGAAAGGACGTCTTATGACTGCCGACATCTACACGCGCCGCGAAAGCGAAGCGCGCTCCTATTGCCGCAGCTTCCCGACCAGCTTCGTGAAGGCCAGCGGCTCCATCCTCACCGACGCCGAGGGCCGCGAGTATATCGACTTTCTCGCCGGCTGCTCGTCGCTGAACTACGGCCACAACGACCCCGACATGAAGGCCGCGCTGATCGAGCATATCTCGAACGATGGCGTGACCCACGGGCTCGACATGCACACCGCGCAGAAAGAGGCCTTCCTGACCGCCTTCGAGGAGATCATCCTTCAGCCGCGCGGCATGGACCACAAGGTGATGATGGTGGGCCCGACCGGCACCAACGCCGTCGAGGCCGCCATGAAGCTGGCCCGCAAGGTGACCGGCCGCACCAATATCGTGGCCTTCACCAACGGTTTTCACGGCATGACGCTGGGCGCGCTGGCCGCCACCGGCAACGCGGGCAAGCGCGCGGGCGCCGGCATGCCGCTCGCCGGGGTGACCCGCCTGCCCTATGAGGGCGCCTTCGGGCCGGAGGTCGATACGCTGGCCCAGATCGAATGGATGCTGGAGAACCCGTCTTCGGGTCTCGATGCGCCCGCCGCCTTCCTGGTGGAGCCGGTTCAGGGCGAAGGCGGGCTGAATGCCGCCTCCAAGGAATGGATGCAGTGCATCGCGCGGCTGGCGAAAAAGCACGGCGCGCTGCTGATTGCCGACGACATCCAGGCGGGCCTCGGCCGCACCGGCACCTTTTTCTCCTTCGAGGAATTCGGCATCGAGCCTGATCTGATCCCGCTGGCGAAATCGCTGTCGGGCATGGGCCTGCCCTTTGCCGCGCTGCTGGTGAAACCCGAACACGACATCTGGAAGCCCGCCGAACATAACGGCACCTTCCGGGGCAACACCCACGCCTTTGTCACCGCCCGCGTGGCGCTGGAAAAATTCTGGAAGGACAATGCCTTCCAGGACAGTATTAAAGCCAAGACGCGCATCGTCGAGGCCGGGCTGACCGCGATTGCCGACATGATCGACGGCGCCCGCCTCAAGGGCCGGGGCCTGATGCGCGGCGTCGATGTGGGCTCGGGAGATCTGGCCGGGCGCATCTGCGCCGAGGCGTTCCAGCGCGGGCTGATCATCGAGACCTCGGGCGCGCATGACGAGGTGGTCAAGGTGCTGGCACCGCTGACCACCACCGAGGCGGAATTCGCGAAAGGGTTTGAAATCCTGCGCGACGCCACCCGTGCCGCCCTCACCGAAACAACCAAGATTGCAGCGGAGTAACCGATATGATCGTTCGCGACTTCAACGAGCTGAAAAACACCGACAAATGCGTGGCCGACGCGCGCTGGACCTCGACCCGCCTGCTGCTGGCGGATGACGGGATGGGGTTCTCGTTCCACATCACCGTGCTGGAAGCGGGTTCGGAACATACGTTCCACTACAAGCACCATTTCGAAAGCGTCTACTGCATGGCCGGCAAGGGCTCGATCACCGATCTCGCCACCGGCGAGACCCACGCGATCAGGCCGGGCGTCATGTATGCGCTGAACCTGCATGACAAGCATATCCTGCGCGCCGAGGAAGAGCTGCACATGGCCTGCTGCTTCAACCCGCCGATCACCGGCACCGAGGTGCACCGTGAGGACGGCTCCTACGCACCGGCCGAGGAGGTGGCGTAAGCCATGGCGGAGCATACGGTTGAAAAGATCGGCGGGACCTCCATGTCCCGCCTGAACGAGCTGCGCGACACGCTGTTTATCGGCGGTCGCGAGGGCGGTGACCGCTATGGCCGTATCTTCGTGGTCTCGGCCTTTGGCGGCATCACCAACCTGCTGCTCGAACACAAGAAAACCGGCGAGCCGGGCGTCTACGGCCAGTTCGCCGCCTCGGACAACAGCCACGGCTGGCACGACGCGCTGAACCGCGTGGCCGATGCGATGATCGCCGCGCACACCGCCGTGCTCGACCACCCCGCCGACATCGAGGCCGCCACCGATTTCGTGCGCACCCGCATCGACGGCGCGCGCAACTGCCTGATCGACCTGGCCCGCGTCTGCTCCTACGGCCACTTCCGGCTGTCGGAGCACATGCTGCAAACCCGCGAACTTCTTTCGGGGCTGGGTGAGGCGCATTCGGCCTATGTGACCGTGCTTCTGCTACAGCGCGCGGGCGTGGATGCGCGGCTGGTCGATCTGAGCGGCTGGCGCGGCGACGGCGACGTGACGCTGGAAGAACGCATCACCGGCGCCATGGAGGGCATCGACCCGATGTCGGAAATGCCCATCGTCACCGGCTATGCGCAATGCGCCGAGGGGCTGATGCGCGAATTCGACCGCGGCTATTCCGAGGTGACCTTCTCGCATCTGGCAGCGCTGACCGGCGCGCGCGAGGCGATCATTCACAAGGAATTCCACCTCTCCTCCGCCGACCCCAACCTCGTGGGCCCGGAGGCGGTGCGCAAGCTGGGCCGGACGAATTACGACGTGGCCGACCAGCTCTCGAACATGGGGATGGAGGCGATCCACCCCAAGGCCGCCAAGACGCTGCGCCAGGCCGATGTGCCGCTGCGCGTCACCAATGCCTTCGAGCCGGAGGATCCCGGCACGCTGATCGACGACCAGCCCGCCGAGACGGCGGCGGTCGAGATCGTCACCGGGCTCGACATCATCGCGTTGGAGCTGTTCGAACAGGACATGGTGGGGGTGAAGGGCTACGATTCCGCCATCCTCGACGTGCTGACGCGGCATGACGTGCGGATCGTCTCGAAAGTCTCGAACGCCAACACGATCACCCACTACGTCGATGCCTCGCTGAAAAGCATGCGGCGGGTGGAAAAGGATCTGTCCAGGCTCTACCCCTCGGCGCGGATCTCGTCGCGGACGCTGGCCATGGCCTCGGTCATCGGGCGCGATCTGAACGGGCTCTCCTGCCTGCAACGCGGACTTCTGGCGATTGCCGCCGAGGGGCTCGAGGCGCTGGGGGCCAGCCAGGGGCCGCGCAATGTGGACGTGCAGTTCGTGCTGGAGCGCGAGATCCTCAAACCGGTCATCAAGGCGCTGCACCAGACCTTCATCGAAGACAACGCCCCGGCCCTCCGGCAAGCCGCCTGAGGTCGGGAAGAACACAGCGTAGGGTGGGCAATTTGCCCACCCTTTTTTTATGCGCACCGCAAGCGGCGCACAGCCGGACTGTCGCCCTCGTGGCTTTTCCCGCCGAACCGCTCCACACAATCGTCGAACACTCGTAGGGTGGGCAATTTGCCCACCATTCCCCACACAAAGGGAGCCGCGCCCGGCGCTTTCGGCCTTGATTCGGCGCCATGGGCGCAGGGATTGACCAAAAAACCCGCCCCGCGATATTGCGGAGCGGGCTGAGGGCGCGGGTCGCGCGGCAGGAGACCCTGCCGCGCCTCTCACATCACGCCAGATCGAACCGGTCGGCGTTCATCACCTTGGTCCAGGCCGCCACAAAATCCTCGACGAACTTCCCGGCGTTGTCGTCCTGGGCATAGACCTCGGCATAGGAGCGCAGGATCGCGTTCGAGCCGAAGATCAGGTCCATCCGCGTCGCGGTCCACTTGGCCTCGCCGGTCTTGCGGTCGCGGATCTCGTAGACCCCCTCCGCCGCCGGAACCCACGTATAGGCCATATCGGTCAGGTTGACGAAGAAGTCCGGCGTCAGTGCCCCCTTGCGGTCGGTGAGCACGCCATGCTCGGTGCCGCCATGGTTGGTGCCCATCGCCCGCATGCCGCCGACCAGAACGGTCATCTCCGGCGCGGTCAGCCCCATCAGCTGGGTGCGGTCGAGCATCAGCTCTTCCGGGCTCACCACATAGTCCTTCTTCAGCCAGTTGCGGTAGCCGTCATGGATCGGCTCCAGCACGTCGAAGGACTCGGCATCGGTCATCTCGTCGGTGGCATCGCCCCGGCCCGGAGCGAAGGGCACCGTCACGTCGAAGCCCGCCGCCTTGGCCGCCTGCTCGACCCCGAGATTGCCCGCCAGCACGATCACATCGGCGACGCTTGCACCGGTTTCCGCCGCGATGGGTTCCAGCGCTGCCAGCACGCGGGCCAAACGCTCGGGCTCGTTGCCCTCCCAGTCCTTCTGCGGGGCGAGGCGGATGCGCGCGCCATTGGCGCCGCCGCGCATGTCCGATCCGCGATAGGTCCGGGCGCTGTCCCAGGCGGTGCTCACCATGTCCGAGACCGAGAGACCGGCAGCGGCGATCTTGGCCTTCACCGCCTCCACGTCGTAGGAGGTCGAGCCTGCGGGGATCGGATCCTGCCAGATCAGGTCTTCCGCCGGCACATCGGGGCCCACATAGCGGACCTTGGGGCCCATGTCGCGGTGGGTCAGCTTGAACCAGGCGCGGGCGAAGGTGTCGGCGAAATAGGCCGGATCGGCCATGAATTTCTGGCAGATCGCATTGTAGACCGGATCGACCTTCATCGCCATGTCGGCATCGGTCATCATCGGATTGTGACGCTTGGTCGGGTCGGTGGCGTCGAGGGGCTTGTCCTCTTCCTTGATGTCCACCGGTTCCCATTGCCAGGCGCCCGCCGGGGATTTCCGCAGTTCCCACTCATGGCCGAAGAGCATGTCGAAGAAGCCCATGTCGAACTGCGTCGGATGCGTGGTCCAGGCGCCCTCCAGGCCCGAGGTCACCGCATTCGCCGCCTTGCCGCCCATCTTGGGGTTGGCCCAGCCAAGGCCCTGCATCTCGGGGCCCGCGGCCTCGGGATCGGCACCCAGCAGCGCGGCGTCGCCGTTGCCATGGGTCTTGCCGACGGTGTGGCCGCCCGCGGTCAGCGCAGCGGTTTCCTCGTCGTTCATCGCCATCCGGGCAAAGGTCTCGCGCACCTGCGCGGCGGTCTTCATCGGATCGGGCTTGCCGTTCACCCCCTCGGGGTTCACGTAGATGAGGCCCATCTGCACGGCGGCCAGCGGGTTTTCCATGGTCGAGGGATCCTCGACATTCTCATAGCGGCTGTCCGACGGTGCCAGCCATTCCTTCTCGGCGCCCCAGTAGACGTCTTTCTCGGGGTGCCAGATGTCGGCGCGGCCAAAGCCGAAGCCGAAGGTCTTCAGACCCATCGACTCATAGGCCATATTGCCGGCGAGAATGATCAGGTCGGCCCAGCTCACCGCGTTGCCGTATTTCTTCTTGATCGGCCAGAGCAGACGGCGCGCCTTGTCGAGCGAGACGTTGTCGGGCCAGGAGTTCAGCGGCGCGAAGCGCTGGTTGCCGGTGCCGCCACCGCCGCGCCCGTCCGCCAGACGGTAAGAGCCCGCCGCGTGCCAGGCCATGCGGATCATCAGACCGCCGTAATGGCCCCAATCCGCCGGCCACCATTCCTGACTGTCGGTCATCAGCGCGCGCAGATCGGATTTCAGCGCATCCACATCGAGCGATTTCAGCGCTTCGCGGTAGTCGAAGCTCTTGCCCATCGGGTCGGTCTTCGAATCGTGCTGGTGCAGAATGTCGAGGTTCAGCGCATTGGGCCACCAGTCCATGACTGAGGCGCCCGAGGCCGAGTTGGCCCCATGCATCACCGGGCATTTGCCCGCTGTGTTCACGTCGTTTCCGTCCATTTTTCCCTCCGGAAGTCGCTGGGTTGATCAGGCGCGGGAAAAGACCCGTCACACTCCGCCTGCCGTCCCGGCAGCGGCGTGCGATCCGGCACCTCCTCCCGTCTTGGAATCGTTCTAGCATGGGGTTTCAATAATGCATAATTTCATTTTCTTACCCATGCGATAAGAATTTCAAATCAACCTTCGCCGCTAACATCCCTCTTCCCTTTCAAGCACTTGCCTTGGAAGCCCTGGCTGAGCCGGACCGGGAACAGGCCCATAGGCCCGGCACAACGGCCCCCCCGCGCAGGCACTGCATGCGAAGCGCCGCCCCCGGAAACCCGCCTTGTCAGAGAGGTCAGTTGCCCGTCAGCGTGGTGCTGACCTGAATGAGCCCGGTGCCCAGCGAATCCAGCACATAGCTGCCCGCCGCCGTGACCGCATCCACCGGCCCGCCATCGTTGCGCAGCACCTGATACATCCGCGCCAGCCGCAGAAAGCGGGAATGGCGCAGCGGGCTTTCCGGCTCCACCGTCGAAATGTCGATGAGCTGCACCTGCGCCTCGCGCGCGGCGCGCTCCACCACCGGGTTCTCGACATCCACCGCGCCGAGCCGGGGCCGCCCGGTGGAGAGCGCCGAGGACAGCGCCAGCGCGCGGTCGTCCTTGGCCACCAGCACGCTGATCGGCCGATCGAGAGGCCCCAGGGACATCAGCTGCTCGCGGAACACCAGCACGTCGATGTCCGGCGCGATCAGCACCACATCCGCATCCCGCACCACGCGCCGTTCACCGCCGATGGCCAGCGTCCGCAGCGCCTCCATCGACAGCCAGCCGCCCATGGAATGCGCCACCAGCACCGTGTCGCCGCCCTGCCGGTCGAGATCGGAGAGCAGCGAGGCCAGCGCGTCGCGCGACCAGAGCGCCTCCTGCCGGTCGGCCACATAATCCAGCGGGCGGCCCTTGGAAGGCCAGGAGAACAGCACCGGCGGCGTCTGCATCCCCGCCTCGAAGCTGAGCTTTGCCAGCCGCAGCAGCGCTTCCTGAAAGGTGTAGTTATACCCGTGTACGAAGACGAGCGTCTCGGGGTTCGCCACCCCGGCCCCGTCGCGCGCCACCCGCGACAGCAATGCGCTCCGATCCATAACCCCATGACCGACAATCAGGAAATCCTGCTCGGGGTCAGGCGCGCCCTGACGCCAGTAGATCCCACGTTCGCGCGGATGCGGCGGGACCGAGACATCGAACCAGCGATAGCTCAGCCCCAGCGCGGGGTGTTCGGAAAAGCCGATGGCGGGGTCGGGCATCGGCGCGCGCGTCGTCGCCACGTAAAGACGCACCACCTGCGCCTCCGCGACGGGCGCCACCGGAATCAGCGCCTCGGGGCCGGGCCGCGGCGTGCAGGCGGCCAGAAGCAGCAGCAGCGCCGCCAGACCGCGCCACAGCCCGAAAAGGCCCCAGATGCTCCGCCCGTTCCGCAAACCGCCTCCCGACTCGTGCCCACGCCCGAGTCCATAGCCTCACGCGATGACAGCGAAAAGACAGATCTCCCAACCATTCCGTTTCCGGAATTTGTCACCTGCCCGCGCGCTGAGCAGGACCCCGCCGAAAGCGCCCGATGAGCAGGCATCCCCGTGGGCGGCCCCGCCCCCTTTGACCTGTGTCATATCTTGTTAGCGTCAGGCCGATACTCTGCCCTCATGATCGAATACCGTATCCACGGCCGGGGCGGACAAGGGAGCGTTTCGGCCGCCTATCTTCTGGCCTCCGCCGCCTTCGAGGCGGGGCGCATGTGCCAGGCCTTCCCCGCTTTCGGCGCCGAGCGCCGGGGCGCCCCGGTCACCGCCTTCGTGCGGACCGACGACAAACCGATCGAGCTGCGCGCCCAGGTGCGCCGCCCGCATTACCTCATCGTTCAGGACGACACGCTGCTGCATGACGAGGCGATCACCGCCGGTCTGCGCCCCGGCGGCGGCATGGTGGTGAACTCCGCGCAGGACAGCACCGAGGTGAGCGCGCATTTCGGCTGCCGCGCGCTCTGCGTGCCCGCCAACGCGCTGGCGGTGGAGATGATCGGCCGGCCCATCCCCAACGCCGTGCTGCTCTCGGTGCTGCTGACACTCACCGGCGACCTGCCGCTCGACGCGCTGAAATCCGCGCTGGCCAAGCGCTTCTCCGGCAAAGTGCTGGAGGGCAATCTGAAGATGGTGGACCGCGCGGCGAAGATGGCAGAGGTCGGCGCCTGGAAGGAAAACGAAGATGCGTGAAGCGCTTGAAGGCAGTCAGGCCATCGCGCGGGCGGTGACGCTGTGCAAACCCGACGTGGTCGCCGCCTACCCGATCACCCCGCAGACCCATATCGTTGAGAACCTCTCGGAACTGGTCGCGGAGGGCGATCTGCACACCGAATTCGTCAGCGTCGAATCCGAATTCTCCGCCGCCTCGGTGGTGCTGGGCGCCGCCGCGGCGGGCGCGCGCGCCTATACCGCCAGCGCCTCGCAGGGCGTGCTGCTCATGGCCGAGGTGCTGTTCAACATCGCTGGGCTGCGCATTCCGCTGGTGATGACCGTCGCCAACCGCGCCGTCTCCGGCCCGCTGTCGATCTGGAACGACCACGCCGACTCGATGGCCGTGCGTGACAGCGGCTGGATCCAGCTGCACTGCGTCTCGAACCAGGAGGCGGTGGACACCACCATTCAGGCCTTCCGCATCGCGCAGGAAACGGATCTGCCGGTGATGGTCTGCATGGACGGTTTCATCCTCACCCATGTGATGGAGCCCATCGACCTGCCCGAACAGTCCGAGGTCGATGCCTGGCTGCCGCCCTTCGTCTTCGACCGGGCGCTCGACCCGAGCGACCCGAAATCGCTCGGCATGATGGTCACGCCCGACTATTTCCCCGAGATCCGCCACGCCCATCACGCGGCCATGGAAAAGGCGCTGCCGGTGATCGAGGCGACCGACCGCGACTGGGAGGCGAGCTTTGGCCGTGCCTGCGGCGGGCTTCTGACGGTCGAGGGCGATGCCGGCGCCAGGGTCGGCATCCTCGCCATGGGCTCCACCGTGGGCACGCTGCGCGCGGGCATGGCCGAACCGGGTGCGGCACCCGCCCGGCTCATCACCCTGCGCGCCTTCCGCCCCTTCCCGGCAAAGGCGCTGCGCGACGCCGCGAGAGGGCTCGACCACCTCATTGTCATCGACCGGGCGATCTCGCCCGGCGCGGGCGGCGTGGTCGGGCTGGAGGTCGCCGCAGCGCTCGCGGGCCATCCCGATATGCCCAGGCTGCACAACCATGCGCTCGGCCTTGGCGGGCGCGACATTCCCGAAACCATCTATGCTGATCTGATCGCCGCCATCGAGGACACCGACGCCCCCGGCTTCTCGGTCTTCGATGCCGATCTGAGCAAACTCGCCCCGGAGGACCGCTGATGTCCGACCCGACCCCCTCAGGATCGTCCATGCCCGACAATCCCCGCCTCGCCGAACTCCGCCGCAAACACGGGCGTCCGCCGCAGGCGCCGGGCGCCGAGCCGCCGCAGATCACCCCCCGCGACAGCCAGCCGCGCTTTCGCGGGCTGGAATCCGGCCACCGCGCCTGTCAGGGCTGCGGCGAGGCGCTGGCTGCAAGGCTGGTGATGGAAAGCGCCGGACCCGATGTCATGGTGTCGAACGCCACCGGCTGTCTGGAGGTCTTTACCACCACCTGGCCGCAATCGGCCTGGCGCGTGCCGTGGATCCATTCGCTCTTTGAAAACGCCTCCGCCGTGGCCTCCGGCATGGAGGCCGCGATGAAGGCAAAGGGCAAAAACACCAAGGTTCTGGCCTTCGGCGGCGACGGCTCGACCTATGACATCGGCTTCCAGACGCTTTCGGGCATGCTCGAACGGCAGCACAATGTGCTCTATGTCTGCTACGACAACGAGGCCTATATGAACACCGGCGTGCAGCGGTCCTCCTCGACCCCGCACGCGGCGGCGACCACCACCTCGCCCGCCGGCAAGGAGCGGATGGGCAAGCGGCATCTCAAGAAAGACCTGCTGTCGATCATCGCCGCCCATCACATCCCCTATGCCGCTGCCGCCTCGGTCGCCTATCCGCAGGATCTGCAACGCAAGGTGCGCTATGCCATGGGGATCGAGGGGCCGACCTTCCTCGTCATCCACTCGCCCTGCCCGCTCGGCTGGAAACACGACTCGTGCCTGACCATCGAGGTGGCGCGCCGCGCGGTGGAATGCGGCCTTTTCCCGCTGGTCGAGCTGGAGCGCGGCGCGGTGACCAATGTCATGCCGATCCGCAAGCCCCGCCCGGTGCGCGATTATCTCGAGTTGCAGGGCCGCTTTCGCCATCTCTTTGCCGAGGATCCCCGCGCCGAGGAAGAACAGGCGCATCTACAGGCGCTGGCCGACCACAATATCGCGACCTTCGGGCTGACCGGCGATGCCGAAGACCCCGCCGATACCGGCGGCGCGGCGCTGGTGCATCGCGGCGGACCGCTGGCTTCGGGAGGGTTCTGATCATGACCACGCTCACACGCGGCGCCTGGGGCTATGCCGGCGCCTCGCTCGACTTCAAGACCGGCAACTGGCGCTCGACCGACAAGCCCGTGCATCTGCACGCCAAGGCGCCCTGTCACGCCGCCTGCCCGGCGGGCGAGGACCAGCAGGCCTGGTTCGCGCTTCTGCAGGAAGGCCGGGCGCAGGACGCCTGGGAGGCGCTGGTCGCCGCCAACCCGCTGCCCGGCGTGACCGGCCGGGTCTGCCCGCATCCTTGCGAAAGCGCCTGCAACCGCGCCACGCTGGACGGCGCGCTTGCCATCCACAATGTCGAGCGCTGGCTGGGTGACGAGGCGGTGGCCAAGGGCTGGGCATATCCGCTGGAAGCGCCCGCCGGGGATGCCCCCGTGGTGGCCATCGTCGGCGCGGGCCCCGGCGGGCTCTCCGCCGCCTATCACTGCCTGCGGCTGGGGCTCAAAGCCGAGATCTTCGAGGCGGCGCCGCAGCCCGGCGGGCTGCTGCGCTCGGCCATCCCGCCGACCCGTCTGCCCCGCGCCGCGCTAGATGCCGAGCTTGAGCGGCTGCTCGCCCTGCCCGGCCTCACGCTCACCCTGCGCGCCCGGCTCGGGCGCGATGTCTCGCTCGACGAGCTGTCCTCGCGCTATGCCGCCGTGCTGCTGGCCCCCGGCTGCCAGGAGGGCAAGGAATGGGACGTGGCGGGCGCCGTGCCCACCGACCACCGCGAGGGGCTGGCGCTCCTGCGCGAGTTCATGGATCACGGCTCCTTCCCCGAGGCGCAGCGGGTCATCGTGCATGGCGGCGGCAACACCGCGATGGATCTCTGCCGGCTGATGAAACGTGCGGGCAGCGAACATGTGACGCTAGTCACCGCCTCCGGCCTGCCGGGACCGAACACCGCGCCGGGCGATCTTATCAACGTGGTGCCACGCGAACTGGAGGAGGCGCTGGAGGAAGGGGTCGAGATCATCGACCACGCCACCGTCGGACGGCTGATCATGAAGGGCAGCAAGGTGACCGGGGTCGAGGTCGTCTCGCTGCGCAAGCTGCCGGGCGGCGACGGGCGCACCCATCGCGTGGCCTTCGAGGGCACGGAACGCATCCTGCCCGCCGATATGGTGATCCCCTGCATCGGCGAACGGGTCGATCCCGAGGGGCTGGAGGGGCTGCTGGAGCGCGGCTATCTGCGCCCGGCCGATAGCTGGGGGTCGCTCTCGCGCCCGAATGTTTACGCCATCGGCGACGCCTCGGGGCAAAGCGGCACCGTGGCCGCCGCCATCGGCGACGGGCGCCGCGCGGCAGAGGCGCTGGCGCTGCGGCTGGCGGGCGAGGTGCCGGTCTCGGACGCGCGCCCGGTGCTGGAGGCGCCACAGCTCAACCCCCGCTACTACGGCGGCGGTGCGCGGCCGCATGTGCCGAAACTGCCGGCGGCGGCGCGGGATTTCGACAGCGAGATCGAGGGCGACATCGGGCGCACCGCCGCGCTCGCCGAAGCGCAGCGCTGTCTTTCCTGCGGCAATTGCCTCGCCTGCGACAATTGCTGGACCTTCTGCCCCGACAACGCGGTGATCAAGACGCAGGAGCTGGCCAGCGACGGCTCGCATTATCTCTTCGATCTGGATTACTGCAAAGGCTGCGGGCTCTGCGCGCAGGAATGTCCGACCGGCTATATCCAGATGGTGCCCGAGGAGGGGTGAGCCCGGATCGCGGGCACAGAATGAACGCAACGCGAGCCGGGCCCGGCGGCGGCCCGTGGGAGACCGCCCTGAGCGTGGAATCCCCGGTTTCATCCCTGCCAGATCCGAAGGATCTCACAACTCGGCGCTGAGGTTCCCAAAGCGGCAGCTCGCCGGATGCATCACCGCTGGGCCCGGCGGCGCGCCACGCTCTGTTCCGGGCCAAGGGGGGCTGGGATCAAGCGCCAAGACCGGAAGGGTCGCGGCAGACGACAAACACGGAGGATCCGGATCGGGTCGGATCAGATCCGTAGGGTGGGCAATCCTGCCCACCAGTCCCCAAAGGCGTTTACCGCCAGACCGGGTTCGACCACGCCCGCTTGCCCGCCCGGTCGATCACCGTCACCCGCAGCCACGGGCTGTTGCGGAACCGCTCCAGCGGCACCTCGGCGCAGGTCATCGACGCGCCATGCACCGCCGCTGCCGCGGACCCGTGCCCCTGCACGATCACCGTCGCGACCGCCGAACTTTCCACCCGCACGGCATCCTCGCCAAGCGTCACCCCGCGCAGCTCCGGCCCCTGGCTGGAGTAGAAATCGCCGCGCTTCAGCGCCTCCAGCAGCAGCGCGGGCTCATTCGCCTCGGCCTTCACCATCACCCAGCCGCCGAAATGGTCGGGCTCGGTGAAATGCGCGTCATCCGTGGCGATCAGTGTCAGCCGCCGCCCCGCGCTCAGCAGCAGATCGGCGGTATGCGCCCCGTCCGCCCGGTCGCAGCCGGTGGCGCAGCCGTGGTTGTAGATCTCCACCGCATGGGCCGCCTCGATGCTGCGCGCATCCTCCGGCGTCAGCCCCGACCATTGCGGATGCGCGATGGCCACAAAGGCCCCCGCCGCGCGCGCCCGCGCCGCGATCTCCGGCCCGCTCTCCTGACCCGCCACCGGATGGAATCCCGGCGCATGCGGCGCCGCGAAATCCTCGGGCAGACCCACGGCGAGAATGTGCCACAGCTCACCGTTCGTCATGGCGCCGGAATGCAGTTCGGCGCCCAGGATCGTGGTGAAGGCATCTTTGCGAAAGGGCTGCGTGTCGGTGATCGGATAACCATAGGCGCCGATGAAATGATCGGTGAGGGCGATGAAATCGTAACCTTCCGCCCGGTAGCGCCGGCAGACCTCTTCGGGGCTCAGGCAGCCGTCGGAGCGGTCGGAATGGGTGTGCAGATTGCCCCGCCAGAACCGGCCCGGAGCGGTGAATGCCGAAAGCGCCATGCTGGCCTCCTGTCTTTCGGCCCCGATAGCCGCGCCGCGCGACGGTTTCGTGACAGCCCCCTGCACCGCTCAAAAGACAGCGCCGCCGAAGACCCGAAGGTCTCCGGCGGCGCGTGAAGGCCGGTGGATCAGTCGAACATCACCCGCGGCAGCCAGAGCGCGATCTCGGGGAAGAGCAGCACCAGGATCAGCGCCACGACCTGGAGGCCGACGAACTGGAACATGCCGCTATAGATCTGCTTCAGCTCCCATTGCGGCGCCACCGCCTTGAGATAATAGGCCGCCATCGCCACCGGTGGCGAGAGGAAGGCGGTTTGCAGATTCACCGCGATCAGCGTGCTGATCCACAGCAGATCGAGATTCGCCTCCTCCACGATGGGCAGGAAGATCGGCAGGAAGATGAACACGATGGGCGCCCATTCCAGCGGCCAGCCCAGCAGGAACACCACCAGCATCAGCGCCAGCACCACGCCCATGGGCGGCAGATCCATGGCGACCATGACATTGGCGATCCACGGCCCCGTACCCAGCCGGTTGAAGACCGCGCCGAACATGTTCGACGCCATCAGCAGGAACAGGATCATGCTCGACACGATCACCGTCTGGAACATCGCCATCTGAAGCCGGTGCAGATTGAAGCGCCCATAGGCAACGGTCAGGATCAGCGATCCCGCCGCGCCCATCCCGGCGCCCTCGGTCGGGGTGGCGACACCGGTCAGGATGCTGCCCAGCGTGGCACCGATCAGCGCCAGCATCGGCACCATGCCCACCACCAGCTCCTTGACCGCGACGCGCCAGTTCTCGGGCCGCTCGTCCTCGGGCATGGCCGGACCCAGCGACGGGTTGATGAAACAGCGGATCAGCGTATAGCCCAGAAACAGCGCGGTGATCAGCAGGCCGGGCAGGATGCAGGCGGCAAAGAGCTTGGGGATCGACACCCCCGCCACCGGCCCCAGCACCACCAGCATGACCGAGGGCGGAATCAGCACGCCCAGCGTGCCGCCGGCGGTGATCGTCCCGGCCGAAAGCGCGGGATCGTATTTCGCCTTGGTCATCACCGGCGCCGCCAGCATCCCGATCAGCGTGACCGAGGCCCCGATGATCCCGGTGGCGGTGGCAAAGATCGTCGCGGTCAGCAGCACCCCGATGTAAAGCGCGCCGGGCACCCGCGCGAGGGTGAACTGAAAGCCCCGGAACAGCCGCTCCATGATGCCGGCCTGTTCCAGCATGTACCCCATGAAGATGAACAGCGGCACCGCGGCCAGCGTCTCGGTCCCCATCACGCCCCAGGCCTGATAGACCATGATGTCGAAGGCGCGCTCGCCCAGCCCGACAAAGCCGAAAACCACAGTCAGGACGATCAGCGTGAAGGCGATCGGGAAGCCCGCAAAAATGCCCGTCAGCAGCGCCAGAAGCTGCGCGAAGCCTAGGATGACGCCAAAGCTCATGATGTCTTTCCGGTCTTGAATTGATACCAGGCCTTGATGACCTCGGAGATGCCCTGAACCACCAGCAACAGCGCGGTCAGGGGGATGACGGCCCGGTAGGGCCAGAGGATCGGGCGCCAGAAGCTGGCGGCGGCGCGTTCGGAGATCAGGAACGAACTCAGCGCCTTCTCGAAGCCCGCCCAGAAGAAGAACACCAGCCCCGGAAAGAACAGCGCGACGTAAAAGACCAGATCCACCGCCGCCTGGGTACGCGGCGACCAGTCCTTGAAGAACAGATCGGTCCGGATATGGCCCTGAAAGCGTAGCGTCAGCGCCGCGCCCAGCATGAAGATGGTGCCATAGAGCATATAGCTCATGTCGTAGCCCCAGATGCTCGGCGCGTTGAAGACGTAGCGGCGGATCGATTCCGTCACCACGACGACCACCAGCGCCAGCACCAGCCAGGACAGCAGGACCCCGAAGCGGTCGGCGAAATTGTCGAGCGCCATCACGATGCGGCGCGCGGGTTGCGGCAGGTGCAGCGGTGGCAGCCGCATCTTCTCGATGTCTGGCAGATCCTCGTCGCTGGTCAGCAGGATATGCTCGAGCTCGTCGAGATCCTCGTCCTTGGAAGTCATCTCGTCTCCATTGGATGCGGCCGGGTCGCGTCCGCGTCTTGGGTGTCTGTGTCAGCGGGTTCGCCGGGCCGAAACGGCCCGGCGAGACAATGCGTGCCGTGCCGGGGTCACCCCCGGCACAGGCTCATTCTCCGAAGCCGAAGGTTTCGAGCGCGATGTCCAGCGGCGGGTTGATGCGCGCCTTCAGCGCCACCGCCCGGTCGGCGAACTCTTTCTGCGAAGCCAGGACCGAGGCAAAGAACGCGTCCTCGGCGGCATAGCGGTCGAGCACCGCCGTCCACGCCTTGAGCTGCGCTTCCATCACCTCACGCGGGGTTTCCGCGACGGTGACGCCCATCTCTTCTTCCATCTGCTTGAGCGCCTTGGAGTTCTCGTTCAGCCCGCGCCAGTAGAAATCGGCCGATTCCGCCATGACCGCATAGGTCACGATGGCCTTGAGATCCTCGGGCAGCTCGTCCCAGCGCTCCTTGCTGACAAAGAAGTTCTGCACCAGGCCGATCTGAAGGTAGCTCGGCATCATGTAGGTCTTGCGGACATCGGGCAGGCCCAGGATCATGTCGGCCTTGGGGCCGAAATATTCCGCCGCCGAGATCACGCCCTGCTCCAGCGCCGGCACCACTTCCGAGCCCGGAACGGTGACCACCGCGGCGCCCATCTCGCGCATCACGTCCACCGGCAGGCCCGGGGTGCGGAACTTCAGGCCCTGGATGTCCTCGACCGAGTTGATCGGCGCCTCGAACCAGCCGAAGGGCTGCGCCTGCGCCGGGCTGATGAGGAAGGGCACGGTGTTGGTATAGCGGAGCGTCTCGGTGATGTAGGAGGTGAACAGCTCCTTGCCGCCGCCGTATTCCATCCACCCCATCAGGTCGATGGAGGGCATGCCATAGCCCGGCGCCGAGGCAAAGAGGCTGCCCGCCGGGTGCTTGCCGACCCAGTAATCGCCGTCGCCGCCCGCGGCGTCGATCACCCCGTCATTGACCGCGTCGAGCACGTCGAAGGCGGGCACGAAGGCGCCGCCCGGGCTCACTTCCAGCACCAGACGCCCGCCGGACATGGCCTCGATCTTCTTGGCCAGTTCGACGAAGGTCAGGTGCAGGTCGTCGCCCGCCGCATAGGCGGTCTGCACGGTCCATTTGAAACTGTCCTGCGCCAGCGCGGGCATGGCACCGACCGCCAGCGCCGCCCCGGCGATGACCGCCCGCAGCGCGCGGCCTTTGGTTGAGAAAAACGACATCTTCGACCTCTCCATTGTTGAATTTCATTCCACTTCTGTGAGTGAATATCCTCAAGGAACGCAGGAAACGCGCCGAACCAAAGAAAAGCCGCCTCCACGTCGCATCCCATGTTCTGAATGCTTAAAATTTACCCACCAATATTTGAGTAATATTCAAATTTGACCGCTTTAGGTTCACGGAGCCCAGAAAATTTTCACTACATTCAAATTTTCATGGACGCCTCACGCCGAACGCGCCTATCGCTCCTCTAGCCCCCGGCGCGCCCCGCGCCCGGACGGGCGCCGTTGACCATAAAAAGACTGGACCGATTGATTACATGACTGCCGTTGATCTGACCGAATCCGCACTTGAACGCATTGAAAACCGCGAAACGGATCTGCTGGCCTATGCCTTTCTCGACCGCGACGCGGCGCTCGCCGAGGCGCGGCGCATCGAGGCCAGCGGCCTCGCCGGCCCGCTCAGCGGCCATGTGATCGCGGTCAAGGACGTGTTCGACACCGCCGATATGCCCACCGGCTACGGCTCGGCGATCTATGGCGGCCACCGCCCCCGGCGCGATGCCGCCGCCGTCTCGGCGATCCGCGCCGCCGGCGGGCTGATCATCGGCAAGACCGTGACCACGGAATTCGCCCATATGACGGCGGGCCCCACCCGCAACCCGCACAACCTCCTGCATACGCCGGGCGGATCCTCCAGCGGCTCGGCGGCGACGGTGGCGGCGGGGGGCGCAACGCTCGCCACCGCCACCCAGACCGCCGGCTCGGTCATCCGCCCCGCCGCGTTCTGCGGCGTGGTGGGCTTCAAGCCCAGCTTCGGCACGATCAGCCGCAGCGGCCTGTCGCTCTTTGGCGAAAGCCTCGACACGATCGGCGGCTTCGCCCGCTCCGTGGCCGAGGCCGCGTGTTTCGTCGGCGCCATGGCCGAACGCGCCGACCTGATCTCGCCGGAACGCGCCGCGGCGCCGCGCATCGCCGTCTGGACCACGCCGGACCACGCGCTTGCCGACGATGCCGCCATCGCCGAGCTGGAGCGCGTGGCCGCGCGCGCCTCGGCCGCCGGTGCGCAGGTCTCGGCCTTCGAGACCCGCGCCGACTGGCAGGCGCTGCAACAGGCGCAGAACACCATCATGGCCTATGAGGGCGCCCGCGCGCTGGCCTATGAGCGGCGCGAGAAATCCGCCCTGCTCAGCACGGCCCTGCGGCTCTATCTCGAAGAGGGTGCCAAGATCTCGGGAGACAGCTATTTCGCCGCGCTGAAGACCGCCCAGGCCGCGGCCCGGATCCTGCTGGACGACTTGCAAGACTACGATGTGCTGCTTACGCTCAGCGCCCATGGCGAGGCACCGCTCATCTCGGAAGGCACGGGCAATCCGCATTTCAACAAGGTCTGGACCTTGCTCGGCGGCCCGGCCCTGCACCTGCCCAGCGGCACCGGCCCCGCCGGGCTGCCGCTTGGGGTGCAACTGGTGAGCGGCCCGCTTCAGGACGCCCGGCTGGTGGCCGCCGCGCTCTGGCTCGAGTCGGCGTTGTGATGACCGGCGATCCGCTCACCGCGCGCCCGGCCCGGGTCATCGCCGCGCAGGTCGCGCGCGGCGAGGTGACGATTGCCGAGGTGATCGGCGCGCATCTCGACCGGGTGGCGGCGCGGAACCCCGAGTTGAACGCCATCGTCACACTCAACCCCCGGCTCGAAAGCGAGGTCGCCGAGGCGCAGGCGCGGCTCGACCGGGGAGCCCCGGCGCGGCCGCTGGAAGGCGTGCCGCTGGTGGTCAAGGACAACCTGCCCACCGCCGGGCTGCGCACCACCTACGGGTCGCTGTCGATGGCCGAACACATCCCGCAGGAGGATGCGGCCAGCGTGCAGCGGCTGAAAGCCGCCGGCGCGCTGCTTATCGGCAAGACCAACACCTCGGAATTCGCCACCAGCCCCGACACCAACAACCTGCTGTTCGGCCCCACCCGCAACCCGGCGAACCCCGCCTACAGCCCCGGCGGATCGAGCGGCGGCACCGGCGCCGCCGTGGGCGCGGGCATGGCCCCCATCGGGCTTGGCACCGATTTCGGAGGCTCGGTGCGCATCCCCTCGGCCTGGTGCGGGATCTGCGGGCTGCGCCCGACGCCCGGCCGCGTGCCGCTGGTGCCGGCGGAATTCGCCTGGGACACGCTGACCAGCCATGTGCAGGGGCCCATGGCGCGCGATCCGCGCGATCTGGCGCTGATGATGTCGGTGCTCGCGGGGCCGCATCCCTTCGACCCGATCTCGCTGCCCGCGCCCGAGGCCGGGTTCTGGGATCTGCCCGCCACGCCGCCGCGGCTGCGCATCGGGCTGTGTTTCTTCGAGGGGCTGCTGCCGCTCGACCCCGAGATCGCCGCCGTCGTCGCGGCGGCAGCGGATCACCTGGCCGCGTGCGGTCACCGCGTCGAGCGGGTCCGTCCCGATCTTTCCGAGATCCGCAAGGCGATCCCCGGCACCCGTGCCTTTGCCATCGCCGCCCGCTTCGGCCATCTGCGCGACGCGCCCGAGGGCTCTGTCTCGGACCAGCTTCGCGCACAGATCGAGACCGCCAGCGCGACAACCCTGCCGATGGTCGCCGAGGCCGAGCGCGCACGTTCGGCCTGGTGGCGCGTTCTGACAGAGGCCATGCAGGGCTATGACATTCTGCTGGCGCCGACCATGGGCGGCCACCCGTTCCGGCTGGGCGCGCCCTTCCCCACCGAACTCCCCGGTCAGCCGCTGGAGAATTACTGGGACATCCTGCTGGGCTGCTACGCGATCAGCCTGCTGGGCCTGCCGGCGGCCTCGGTGCCCTGCGGCCGCAGCGCCACGGGCCTGCCCATCGGGTTGCAGATCATCGGCCACCGGATGCGCGAAGACCGGGTGCTGAGCCTTGCCGCCGAGTATCTGGAGAGCCGATAGACGCGGCGCGGCAACCGCTCAGAACGTCGCCGGTGTCGCCACCCAGAGGATCCGCGTCTTGCCGTCGTGGATGTTGCGGTAGCGATGCGGCAGGTGCGAGGAGAAATAGAACGAGTCCCCCTGCACCAGTTGATAGACCTGCCCGTCCACCGTCAGTTCGGCGGCGCCTTCCAGCACATAGCCGATCTCTTCGCCCTCGTGCTGAATATCCCCGCCGCTGTCCGCGCCCGGCTCCAGATTGTGGATATTCGCGTCGAGCAGCGTGTCGGAATAGGTCGGCGACAGCCGCTCGATGGAAATCGCCGGGCTGTTGATCTTGCGCCGCAGCATGACCGAAGGCCGCTCGCCCTGGCGGTAAAGATTGACCGAGGCGCCATCGGCCTCGGTAAAGAGCCGCACGATCGAGGTGTCCAGCGCCGAAGTGATCTGATGCAATGTCTTGAGCGACGGCGACGCCTGATCGTTCTCGATCTTCGACAGCATCGACACAGAGCAGCCCACCCGCTCGGCCAGATCCTTGAGCGTCATCCCGCGCCCGCGCCGCTCGGCCTTGAGCCGCGCTCCGAGATCGCTGATCTCTCTGCTGCCGGACTTGCTTTGCTCCATGGGCCAATCCTTGCAGACGGTCCCGCCCCATGCAGCGAGCCCGACACCTTTCCAGTGAGGATCCCGGATTGAACCCGTTTCGCAGCGAAGTAAACAGTTTTTGCCGCCCTCACGGCCCTTCCCGGCGCTCTGCCGGCCCTCAGACCACAAAACCGGCCCTTTTGCGGGCCGGCGCGCCACCTAGGCGGTTTCGCGCAGCGCCTGAAACCGCCCCGAGTAGAACAGCAGCGGGGCCTGTCCCGCCGCGTGGTCGATCTCGCGCACCCGGCCGATAAACAGCGTATGATCGCCCGCCGGCACCTCGGCCGCGACATCGGCGAAAAGCTGGACCGAGGCCCCCGGCACCACCGGCAGCCCGTGCTTGATCTCGAGCAGCGCGCCCAGGTCGGGATCGGGGCGCCCGGCGAAATGCAGCGCCACGTTCTCCATGCCTTCGGCCAGGATATTGACCGCGTAACGGCCCGCGGCCCGCACCTTCCCGAGCATCCGCGACCCGTTGTCGAGCGAGATGCTGATGAGCGGCGGATCGAGCGAGACCGACATGAAGGCGTTTGCCGTCATCCCGTGATCGCCGTTCTCGTCGGTGGTGGTGATCACCGTCACGCCGGTGGCAAACCGCCCGCAGGCGTCGCGCAGCGCGCGGGGGTCGATGGTGTCAGACATCCGGGTCTCCTGCGTATTTTGTCTGGTCCAGCACCAGCCGCCCGGCCAGCAGCGCGCCGGTCCCCGGACTGCCATGCAGCCTGTCGGCCAGGTCGCGCCGGCCCTCGGCGCGCAGCCTGCGGATGCGCGAGGACGAGACGACCTCCTCCCCGGCGCAGCAGACCGGCGCGAAGGGCACGACCGGAAACCGCTGCGACAGCAGCGCCACGTCGCCCGCCTGCTGCGCGCCGAAACGAAAATCGCCGCCGACATGGACCTCGGCGGGGCGAAGCCGCCCCAGCACCTCCAGAAACGCCTCCGCGCTGCGCTTGCGATAGGTCTCGGTAAAGGAGGCAACGACGATGTAATCGGGCGAAAGCAACCCGATCCGCGCCAGCTTGTCGTCGAGCCGGGAGAGTTGTTCGAGCCCGGCGAAGAACACTTTCGGCGGCGGATCGAAGGTCCAGACCACCGCAGGCAGACCCAGCGCCTGCGCCCGCGCCACCGTCTTGCGGATCAGCGCCTGATGGCCGCGATGCACGCCGTCGAAGGCGCCGATCGTCACCACCGAGCCCGGCAGGTCCAGCAGCCCTTCGGGCATCACTTCGGTGCGGCTCCCGGAATACTCTCCCAGCATGGTCTCCTCCCTCGCCGTTCGAAAGCGCGGGCGGCGCTTGCGCCGCCCGCCGCATGGCGCCGCCTCAGGCGGGCTGGAAGCTCTCGCCGATCCGGTTCACGTCCCACGGATTGACCATGTCCGGCGCCAGCCAGCCCGAGAGATCGTATTCGGCCATGTAGCTGTCCACGATCCCGCGCATCGCCTCGAGATCGCCGGTCGCCTGGGCGCCCATCAGGGTCTCGACCCGGATGCCCTCGTAGTTCCCGGCATAGTTCATCTCGTAAAGCTGGTGCCGGCCGCCGAATTCCGAGCCCATCGCATCCCAGAGCAGCTTCAGCAGCTTCACCCGGTCCACCGCCAGGATCCCGTTCGAACCGCGCACGAAGCGGTCGAGATAGGGCCGCAGTTCGGCGCTCTGGAAATCCTTGGCCGAGGATGGCAGGTAGATCAGCCCCGAGGCCACATGGCGCTCGATCAACTCCTTGATGCGGGTATAGGCCATGGGCGCGAAGACACGGTAGGCCGCCCCGTAATTCATATTGGGCTGATAGAACCCGTCTGTCCCGGCCCAGGGCGTGCCGCTCTTGACCATGGCATCCGAGAGCCCCCAGAACAGGTTGCGCCAGGCGATGACCTCGCCCACCGCCGTCTGCGGCCCGCGAAAGCCCCCCGCCCCCGTGGCATCGAGCGCCTTGGAGAACAGCCCCGCGATGAAATCGAGCTTCACCGCCAGCCGGGTCACCCCGTGCAGGGTGAAGCGCGGCGCAAAGCCCGAGGCCGGGACAAAAGCGTTCACCGCCTCGACATCGCCATAGACAAAGATGTTCTCCCAGGGGACCAGCACCTTGTCGAAGACGAGGATCGCGTCGTTCTCGTCGAGCCGCGAGGACAGCGGGTAATCGAAGGGCGAGCCCATCACCGCCGAATTCAGCTCGTAGGACGCCCGGCTGATGAGCTTGATCCCCTCCGAGCCGATGGGCGCGGTGAAGATCAGCGCGAATTTCTTGTCCTTGATGGGCACGCCGTAATGGGCGACGAAATTCGCATGCGTCAGGGCCGAGCCGGTGGCCACCACCTTGGCGCCCGAGACCACCACGCCGGCGTCGGTCTCTTTCTCCACATGCATGAAGACATCGCCGGCCTCTTCGATCGACAGATGCCGGTCGATGGGCGGGTTCACGATGGCGTGGTTCCAGTAGACCACCCGCTCCTGCGCCTTCTTGTACCAGTCGAGCGCGTTTTGCTTGTACTCGCCGTAGAAATCCGCGTTGGCGCCCAGCGTACCCAGAAAGGCCGCCTTGTAATCCGGCGCCCGGCCCATCCAGCCATAGGCGGCACGCTGGGTCTCGGCGATGGCGTCGCGGCCCGCGACCAGTTCCTCGACCGATTTCGCGCCCTTGTAGAACGGGTGCGTCCAGCTTCCCTCGCCGGTGTCGGTGCAGACCCCGATCTGGTCCTTCTTCTCGTGCAGCCGGTCGTACCAGCGCGCGATCATCCGGGCCGAGTTGCGGAAGGCGGGGTGGTTCACCACGTCCTTCACCTTCTCGCCGTGGATATAGACCGACCGCCCGTCCTGGAGGCTGTCGAGGAATTCCGCCCCGGTGAAGGGGCTGACCTCTGTGACGTGATCCTTCATGGCGTTTCCTCCGGCTCCGGTCATTCCGCCGCCGCGGCGGCTTGCGGCATGTCGGGCGTGCCGTAGAGGAAGAATTCCTGCGGCACCGGCGAGCCGTAGAAGATCACGCCCTGATCGAGATTTTCCTCGGTCCAGGTGCGGGTCTTCCAGGCCGGATCGAAGATCAGATAGCCGCAGTCGCCGAACAGTTCGACACGGTTGCCGCCGGGTTCGTAGACATACATGAACATCGCCTGGCTGATGCCGTGCTTGCCCGGGCCGGCCTCGACCTGGATGCCGCGTTCGGCAAAGACATCGGCGATGTCGTTGAGATGCTGCGGCAGCCCGTACCAGAAGGCCACATGGTGGAAGCGGCCCTTGGCGCCCGAGCGGTCCTTCATACAGGCGATCTCGTGCACCAGCGGGCTGACGCTCATCCAGGCGCCCGCCTCTTCGCCGCCGAGAACGATGTTCTCGCGGGTGCGGAAGCCCAGCGCATCCTCATAGAAACCGCGGGTCTCGGAGACGTCCGAGGTCATGATGTTCACATGGTCCAGCCGGCGCACCGGCACGCCCTGAAGCGGGCGTTTCTGCGGACGGTTGAGCAGGCAGGAGCGGTCCTCCTCGGGGATCTCCGCGTAATCCACATCCCAGAAGATCCGGTTCAGGTGGCCGTCGGGCGAGGTGAACTCATAAGCCTTGCCATGGCCCGTGGCGCCTTCGATCCAGCCCCGGCCAAGCCCGGTCTTCTCCACCGCGGCGGCGCGGCGCTCCAGCGCCTGCGGCGACAGCGAACGCCAGCCGATATGGCCCAGCCCCGGCTTGTCGCGGTGGGTGATGGTCAGCGAATGGTGATAGAAATCCTCATAGGCGCGCATATGCACCGAATTGCCCTCGCGCCCTGCGACGCTCATGCCGAGCAGATCGCGGAAGAACCAGACGGTGGCATCCACGTCCGGCGAATAGATTTCCACATGGGCAAGCTGGGCCACGTCGTGGATCGGTTCCTGATAAGTCATGCCAAAGTCCTCCCTGGATGCTGGATACATGCTGTCCGCCCCGCCATCGGGCCGGCGCTAGACTGGTCCCCTCGCCGCCGGATCGCCGGAGGCCGCAGACGGCCCGACCGGCACCGCGCAACGCGGCGGAGCGGATGTTTCATTCCTTGCAAGCGGCTGACTCTGCGGACCGGCGGCCGCCGATGGCGCGACAAGGCGCACATCTCCGATGCACCAGAACAGGTGCCTGCGGCCAGTTTGCTTCCGCATCGTCTCCTCCCTTTGTCGTCGAGGCCAGAAAGCCCGTCTGAACTGTCTCGAGAGCGGAAAGAAATAAGCGTTTTGTCAAATAAAAAACGTTTTTTTGAGAGGCCTCGGAAAACCCGGGACAAACATATGAAAAATATGATGTTTTTACCGCCCCTCCCGCCGCGGAACGAGTCCGCCGGGGGAAAATCCCCTCCCGAACCGCCAGGATCGGCAGCATCCTGCCGCCGGTTTCGCGCCGGACGAATCCGGCCTCCCCCGCCGGGCGGCGCTTGCAGAGCCGCCCGGCGGACGCTACCCTCGGAACCACAGGCTCGGCCCGCGCCTCCCCCCTCCGTCCGGGGAAGTATCTCACATACGGGGCATCGGCTTCCTTGGAACATCTGTTCGAGCTTGCGCATGCGGAGGGGTTGCGATTCCGGCTCGTTCTGGAGGTTCTGAAATGCGCCTTTCCGCGCCTGTCCACCATCTGAAACGCCGTGCCCGCGCCCTCTCGCGCGAGGCCCGGATTCCGCTTCATGCCGCGCTCGACCGCATCGCCCGCGACGAGGGCTTTGCCACATGGGGCCCGCTGGCGTCGCGCCTTGCGGCGGACGCTCCGGCCGGCCCCCTGCTGGCGCGGCTCTCGGAGGGCGATCTGCTGCTGCTCGGCGCCCGGCCCGGCCAGGGCAAGACCCTGCTCGGGCTCGCCCTGCTGCTCGACGCACTGCGCGAGGGCCGCAGGGCGGTGTTCTTCACGCTGGAATACACCGAGGCGGAAACGCGGGCGCGGCTGCGGGCGCTCGAGGGCGGCGACAGCCCGTTCGGCGCCCGGCTCGAGATCGTCACCTCGGACGAGATCGACGCGGCCTTCATCGCCGGGTATCTGGCAGAGGCGCCGCGCGGCAGCGTCGCGATCATCGACTATCTGCAAATCCTCGACCAGCAGCGGCACAAGCCCGCGCTGGCCGATCAGCTCCGCGCGCTGCGTGCCTTCGCCCACGCGCGCGGCATCGTTCTGGGCTTTCTCTCGCAGTTCGACCGCCGGTTCGATGCGGCGCAAGCGCCGCTGCCCGGGCTGCGCGACATCCGCCTGCCCAACCCCGTCGATCTGGACCTGTTTTCAAAGGCCTGCTTCCTGCATGCCGGCGAGCTGCGGTTCGAACACCTGCACTGAGCGGCGCGAAGCGCGGGCCGTGACCCGGCCCGCGCATCCCCCGGCGGGATGCTCAGCTCAGGAAATCCGCGACCAGCGCGTTGAACCGCGCGGCCTTTTCGATCTGCGTCCAGTGCCCGCACTGGCCGAACACATGCAGCTCGGCATCGGGCAGCAATTCGAGAAACCGATAGGCATTTGCGACCGGGATCACCCGGTCGTCGCGCCCGTGCACCACCAGCGCCGGAACCGAGATCCCGGCAATCGCCTCGGGCTCCGAGGCCAGCATCCGGATTCCCTCCTGACGCGGCGCCGGGAACATCGCCGAAAACCGCTCCATCACGCCCGGCCTGATCGTCGCCCTGTGGCGCAGCTCGGCCAGATCGTCGTTCACGAACCGCGTGTCGAAGGCAAAGACCTCCAGCAGCCCGCGCATGTTCTCGAGCGAGGCCTCATAGCCCCAGACCCGATCGAGCCCATCGGTCAGCGGGAACTCCAGCCCGGCGGCCCCCATCAGCACCAGCTTTCCGACCGCGTCGGGGTAGCGGATGGCATAGGCCAGCGCCAGCGCCCCGCCAAAGGAATTGCCGATAAGGGCAAAGCGCTCGAGTTCCAGCGCCTGCACCAACCCGTGCAGGTGATCGACCCAGCCCGCCATGGAATAGCGCCCGTCGGCGGGCGGATCGGTATAGCCGAAACCCATCATGTCGGGCGCGATGCAGCGCAGCCCCGCCGCGGTCAGCGCCGGCAGAGTCAGCCGCCAGTTGGCCCAGGCCGAGACCCCCGGCCCCGACCCGTGGATCAGCAGCACCGGCGGCCCCGCGCCCAGATCGTGCACATTCGTGGCGATGCCGTTCACGAGGATCTGACGGCCGATTTCGGGATTGTCGCTCATGGCCGCCTCACATCAGCCCCGGCAGGAACAGCGCGATGGCCGGGAAGGCCAGCATCAGCCCCATGCGCAGGATGTCGATGGCAATGAAGGGCAGCAGGCCGCGGTAGATCGTGGCGAGCCCGATGTCGCGCTCCACCGAATTGATGACGAAGACGTTCATCCCGATGGGCGGCGTGATCAGCCCCAGCTCGATGGCCACCACCACCATGACGCCGAACCAGATCGGATCGAAGCCCAGCCCGGTCACCACCGGGAACAGGATCGGCACGGTCAGCACCACCATGGCCATGCTGTCCAGAACGCAGCCCAGTGCAAGATAGAGCAGCAGGATCAGCGCCATGATCACATAGCGGTTCACCTCAAGATTCGTGAGGTATTCCGCGACGTTCTGGGGCGTTCTTGTGATCGCCAGGAAATAGGAGAACAGCAGCGCCCCGATGAAGACGAAAAAGATCGAGATCGAGATCCGCAGGCTTTCGATCAGGCACTCCATGATGGCCTGCCGGTCGAGCCGCCCGCGCAGCACCCCGATTGCCAGCGCGCCCACGGCCCCCAGCGCAGAGGCTTCGGTGGGGGTGACGATACCCGCATAGATGCCGCCCACCACCAGCAGGAACAGCAGCCCGATGGCCCAGACCTCGCGCAAGGCGCGGAAGCGCGCGGCCCAGCTTTGGCGCTGGCCCACGGGCATGTCGGCGGGGCGCAGATGCGCGATGACCGAGACGGTCAGCATGTAAAGCCCCACAGCCAGCAGCCCCGGCAGCAGGCCGGCGATGAACAGCTTGCCGATGTCCTGCTCGGTGATGATCCCGTAGACCGCCAGCACGATCGACGGCGGGATGAGGATGCCCACCGTGCCGCCGGCGGCGATCACCCCCGACGAGACCGAGTCGGAATAGCCGACCCGGCGCATCTCGGGCAGCGCCACCTTGGTCAGCGTCGCCGCGGTGGCGATGGACGAGCCCGAGATCGCCGCGAACCCGGCGCAGGAGGCGATGGTGGCCAGCGCCAGACCGCCGCGCCGGTGCCCGAGCCAGGCCTCGGCCGAGCGGAACAGCTCGCGGCTCATGCCCGAGCGGGTGGCGAAGGCCCCCATCAGGATGAACATGGGGATCATCCCCAGATGATAGGTGGTGGCTGTCGACAGCGGCGACAGCGACACCAGCTTCAGCGCCTGCGGCAGGCCCACCACGGCGGCAAAGCCGCCGATGCCCACCAGGCTCATCGCAATCGCGATGGGCACCCGAATGGCCATCATGAAAAAGAGGGCCGCAAAGCCCACAAGGGTCACCGTTTCCCGATCCATGTCGTTTCTCTTATTCCTCGATGGTCCGCACGGGGGCGGCATCGCCCGGCTGCGCGCCGCGGATCAACATCCACAGCCGCAGCGCCGTCACCAGCGTCGCCAGCCCCGCGCCCACCACCATCAGCCAATAGGCCGGCCAGATCTGTAGGCGCAGGTCGTAGGAGTGTTCGCCCGTGCGGAACACATCCGCCGCGTTCTCGCCCATCTTCCAGGTCAGCACCCCGAACGAGAGCAGCACCAGCGCGGTCGAGACGATGTCCATCGCCCGTTTCCACCCCGTCCCCGCCGCCTCGTAGAGCAGATCCACTGCGATATGCGTGCCGCGATAATTCACGCTGGCCACGCCCCAGAAGATCGCGATCCCCAGCGCCAGCCGCCCGAAATCATGCGCATCCGGAATCGGCGCCGAGGCCACGTAGCGCATGAAGGCGGACACGAAGGCCAGCAGCGTCACCAGCCCCATGAGCAGCGCCGCCGCCGTCTCGACCCAGCCCGCGAGACGGCGGAGCCCGAAGGCTCCGCCAGGCATGGTGTCAGAACTTGGCGTCATGGGCCTCGAGCCGCTCGACAAAGCCCTGATAGATTGCCTCGGCATCGAGCCCGGCGGCGTTCACGCGCTGCTTCCAGTCGTCCAGCAGGAAGGCCGAGGCGTCTTTCCACTGCGCCAGCTCGTCCCCGGTCGGCGCGATCACATGGTGATCGGGGCTTTCCTCGAACAGCCGTTTGCCCTCGTTGTCGAACCCCACCCATCCGGCGGCGATCTTTTCGCCCCATCCGGGCGTGCAATGGTCGTCGATGACCGCCTGCTGGGTCTCGGACAGCGCCTGATAGCGGTCCTTGTTCATCACAATGATGAAGTTGGTCACGTAGAGCGGCATATCGAGATGGTAATGCACCACGTCATCCATCCCGAAGATCGAGATCGAGCGCCAGGGGAAGGTGATCCCGTCCGCCGCGCCGCGCTCGAGCACCTCGCGGGCCTCGGACGGCCCCACCTGCACCGACGAGCCGCCAAGGCTCTGCATGAGCCGGCCGATCGTGCCGTTCGCCGGGCGGATGGTGGTGCCCTTGATCTGCGCCGGCGTACGGATTTCCTCGCGCGAATGCAGCGTGCCCGGATCGTGCAGATGGACGACGCAGAATTTCACGTCCCCCATCTCCTGATCCATGTAATCGGCATACCATTCGTTCATCGCCACCGTGCCGCCCAGGCCCGACTTGATGAAGAAGGGCAGCTCGCCCAGCGACATGATCGGAAAGCGGCCCGGCGTGTGCCCCGGGTTCGCCCAGACAAAATCGGCGATGCCGAATTTGGCGATGTCGTATTCGTCCTCGGCCTTGCCGAGCTGCCCCGCCGGGAAGAATCCGATCTTCAGCGTCCCGCCCGATGCCTCGGCGATGCTGTCCGCCCAGACCTGGAAGCCTTCCGCATGCAGCGGGTGCTGGGTGGGCAGATCGTGCGAGAACGTCATCTCCACGACCTTGTCTTCGGCAAGCGCCGATCCCGCGATTGCGCAAGCTGCAATCGCCCCGAGAATTCGCTGTTTCATCTGTCTCCTCCAAAAGACTTTGCGCAAGCGACCGGTTCCCCGGCTCTCTTTGCGCCTCCTCCACGCCGACAGTATGTATCAAAATCGTTGTGTCAATAAAAAATCGTTTTATGTTGGAATCCGCAAGTGACATGGCGTCCCGAAGCATGGGCGACGTTGTGCATTCAACGAACCTTTGCTACGACCTTAATTCCGGGACATCAGTCAGACTGCCATGAACCAGCCAGAAAACCTGACGGTCCCCGAGGCCAACGGCGCGGGGAAACGCACTGCAATCGAGACCGTTCACGCACAGATCCGCGAACGGGTGATCTCTGGCGCCTTCAAGCCCGGAGAGCGGCTGCATGTGGACAAGCTGCGGCAGGAATTCGGGGTCTCGACCTCGACCATGCGCGAGGCGATCTCGCGGCTGCTGATCGACTCTCTGGTCACCTCGGAACAGCAGCGCGGCTTTCGCGTGGCGCCGCTGTCGCTCAAGGATTTCCGCGACATCACCGATGCCCGCAAGGTGATCGAGGCGCAGGCGCTGCGCGTCTCGCTGGCCAATCGCAGCGAGGAATGGGAGGCCGAGCTGGTCGGCGCGTTCCACCGGCTGTCGACGGTCGAGCAGAAGATGATCGGCGAGGGCCAGCGCGATCTGGCCAGCGCCTGGGACGAGCGCAATGCCGGGTTTCACGACTGCCTGGTGAAGAATTGCAACAACGCCTGGCTGATCCGCTTCCGGCGCACCCTGCACCAGCATTCCTACCGCTATCACCGGATGCTCCTGGGCGACACCAGCCTGCGCCGCGACGTGCGCACCGAACACCGGGCGATCTTCGACACCGCCATGGCGGGCGAGACCGACCGCTGCGTGGCGCTTATCGAAGAGCATATCGAGACCTCGTATCGCGACCTCATCAGCCAGCACACGCTGGACTGATCACGCGAAAAGCCAGCCCTTCAGCACCCGCGTCACCCGTGGCATCAGCACATAGGTGAGCAGCAGAACCTGCACCACGACGATGAGCAGCGAGCGCAGCCAGTGCGGCCAGCCCGGCGTCAGAGGCGCCACGGCAAGCTGGAGCGGATAGACCACGACAAAGACCACCACGGTCAGCACCAGCGCCATCTTCCATTGCGGCGCCGGCTTTTGCGCCGGCACCTCGGGCAGCTCGAACCAGGCCTCCAGCCCGGTCGCCCGGCGCATCCGCGCCGGGCCCTCGACGATGCCCTCGAGCCGGTCGATCCAGCGCGCGCGGATCTCGGAGCCCTCCCAGGATTCGCAATGCGCCCAGCTATCGAAACGATAGATCAGCACCCAGCGCCCGCCGGTCTGCCCCGAGGGCCGCAGCACGTTCACGCCCAGATGACCGGGAAAGCCCGACGCGGCAGCGACGATGCCATGCACCCAGTCCTCGTAATCGGCCTCGCGCCCGGGCAGCACCCGGCGCGAGATCGACACGGTGACCGGCCCCTCCTCGCCCGGGGCGACCTCGACGCCGCTCACCCGCTCTTGTCGAGGAATTTCTGCTTGCCCGCGACACCCCAGTTCTCGCGGGGGATCTCGCGGATGCAGACGCGCACCGCCTCGATGGGCGCGCCCACCGCCTCGACCGCCGCATCGGTGAGCTTCTCGATCAGCGCCGCCTTCTGCGCGTCCGTGCGGCCCTCGACCATGGTCACTTCGATAAAGGGCATGTCTACGCCTCCACCCTGAATGCAACGGTGCCGAGGCGCTCGACCTCGAGGCTCACCGCCTGCCCCGCCGCCAGCGGGATGGCCGCCGTGGCGCCCCCCGCCAGAACGATGTCGCCCGCGTTCAGCCGCTCTCCGGCCGAGGCCACCATCCGCGCGGCCGCCACCAGCGAGCGCAGGGGATGGCCGAGGATCGCCGCCGAAGAGCCGATCTCGCCGGCGCGCCCGTCGATGGACAGCAGCATGCCGAGGTTGGAAATGTCGGTCTCGCGGCTGGCCCATTGCCCGAGCACAAAGGCCGAGGACGAGGAATTGTCGGCAATCACGTCGCCCACATCGAACTTGAACGCCTTGTAACGGCTGTCGATGATCTCGAGCGCCGGCGCGACGGCCTCGACCGCGTCCATCGCCTGAAGCGCGCTCACCTCGCCCGCAAGCGGCTTTTTCATCAGAAAGGCGATCTCGGGCTCGACGCGGGGATGCACGAATTGCGCCATCGAGACCGTGCCGCCCTCCTCGCGCATCATCGCATCGGTGAGCCGGCCCCAGGTCACGTCCGAAACGCCGACCTGAAGCATCTTGGCGCGCGAGGTGAGGCCCATCTTGATCCCCACCCGCCGCTCGCCGCGCCCGTAGCGGCGCTGCATCGACAGCGCCTGCACCGCATAGGCCTCTTCGACACTCAGCGGCCTCTCGTCGGAAAACTGCGGAATCTCGGACGCCGTGCGGGCGGCCTCATCGACGATCCCGGCGATCTCGGCAAGGCCGCTCATTCCGCCGCCTCCCGCGCCTTGCACATGTCGAGCGCGACATCGACGATCATGTCTTCCTGACCGCCCACCATGCCGCGCCTGCCCAGTTCCACCAGGATCTCGCGGGTGTCGAGCCCGTATTGACCGGCGGCCTTTTCCGCATGGCGCAGGAACGAGGAATAGACCCCGGCATAGCCCAGCGTCAGCGTCTCGCGGTCCACCCGGACGGGGCGGTCCTGAAGCGGGCGCACCAGATCCTCGGCCGCATCCTGCAACTTGAACACGTCGCAGCCATGGTCCCAGCCATACAGATTGGCGACCGCGGCAAAGGCTTCGATGGGCGTGTTGCCGGCCCCGGCCCCCATGCCCGCCAACGAGGCATCGACGCGATAGGCGCCGTGTTCGACCGCCACCACCGAGTTGGCCACCGACAGAGACAGGTTCTCGTGCATATGCGCGCCAAGCTGGGTTTCGGGCTTGAGCGCGGCCCTGTAGGCATCCATGCGCTCGGCCACGCCGGTCATGGTCAGCCGCCCGCCGCTGTCGGTGCAATAGACGCAATCCGCGCCATAGCTCTCCATCAGAACCGCCTGTTCGGCCAGCTTCTCGGGCGTGTTCATATGGGCCATCATCAGAAAGCCCGAAACATCCATGCCCATCTCCTTCGCCGCGGCGATATGCTGGGCGGCGACATCGGCCTCGGTGCAATGGGTCGCGACACGCACCGAAACGACGCCCGCGTCACGCGCCTTTTTCAGATCCTCGAGCGTGCCGATGCCCGGCACCAGAAGGCAGGTGAGCCGGGCGCGCTTCACCACCTTCGCCGCCTCCGAGATCCAGGCCACATCGGTATGGCGCCCGAAACCGTAGTTGAAGGTCGACCCGGCGACGCCGTCGCCATGGGTCACCTCGATGGCATCCACGCCCGCCTCGTCCAGCGCCTCGGCGATGGCCCGCACCTGCCCGAGATCGTACTGGTGGCGCATGGCGTGCATGCCGTCGCGCAGGGTGACATCCTGAATATAGATCTTGGGCATGTCAGGCGGCCTCCTTCACCCAGTTGCGTTTCACGGCCAGCCGCTCGGCGGTGCGCATGGCGGCGCTGGTCATGATGTCGAGATTGCCCGCATAGGCCGGCAGGTAATGCGCGGCCCCTTCCACCTCGAGAAAGACCGACACCTTCAGCCCGGTGAAATCGCCGCCCATCTCGGGAATGTGCAGCGGCTGGTTCGAGCCCACATGTTCGAACTGCACCGCCTGCTTGAGCCGGTAGCCGGGGACGTAGCTCTGCACCTCTTTCACCATCTCGGCGATGGAGGCGCGGATGGCCTCCTGATCGGCCTCGTCGCAAAGGCAATAAACCGTGTCGCGCATGATCATGGGCGGCTCGGCGGGGTTCAGAATGATGATCGCCTTGCCCCGCGTGGCGCCACCCACCTGCTCGATGGCATGGGCCGTGGTCTCGGTGAACTCGTCGATATTGGCGCGCGTGCCGGGACCTGCGGATTTCGACGAGACCGAGGCAACGATCTCGCCATAGTGCACCTTGGCAACGCGGTTGACGGCGGCGACCATGGGAATGGTCGCCTGCCCGCCGCAGGTCACCATGTTGACGTTGGGCTCGGCCAGGTTTGCGTCGATGTTGACCGGGGGGATGGTAAAGGGGCCGATGGCGGCGGGGGTGAGGTCGATCACCTGCTTGCCGTCGCGCTGAAGTACCGCGTTGTGGCGCTTGTGCGCGCCAGCCGAGGTTGCATCAAAGACGATGCGGATGTCCTTGTATTCAGGCAGCTTTACCAGACCGTCAATGCCCTCGTGCGTGGTCGCCACCTTGAGCCGGGCAGCCCGGGCAAGCCCGTCGGACGCAGGGTCGATCCCCACCATGGCGGCCATTTCCAGCACGTTCGAATTGCGCATGATCTTGATCATGAGATCGGTGCCGATATTGCCCGAGCCGATGATGGCGCATTTGATCTTGTCCATATCCCTCATCCCTTTGCAAAAGCCGCGCGGACCGAGCCCAGCCCGTTAATCCGCGCCTCGAAGACATCGCCCGGTTTCGCCGCCACGAAGGGCCCCAGCGCCCCCGACAGGATCACGTCTCCCGGCCCCAGCGGACGCCCCGCCGCCGCCATGGTGCGCGCCAGCCAGAGCGAGGCGTTGAGCGGGCTGCCCATGCAGGCCGCCCCCGCGCCCACCGACACCGGCTCGCCGCCGCAGGTCATCACCATGCCGCACAGGCGCTGGTCGAAATCGGCCAGGCTCCGGGGCGACTGGCCCAGCACGTAAAGCCCCGACGAGGCGTTGTCGGCGACCGTGTCGGTGATCCCGATGTCCCAGGCCGCGACCCGCGACCCCACGATTTCGATGGCGGGCAGCGCATAGGCGATGGCGCCGATCAGATCGACCATGGTCAGATGCGCCCCGGCCAGCGGCGCGCCCAGCACATAGGCGATCTCGGCCTCGACACGGGGCTGCTGCACCCGGTCCCAGGCCACCTCCTCACCGTCCATCACCTCCATGTCGGAAAACAGCATGCCGTAATCGGGCTGGCCGACGCCAAGCTGCCTCTGCACCGCCACCGAGGTCAGGCCGATCTTGCGCCCCGACAGCTTGCGCCCGGCGTCCAGCCAGCGCGTGGTGTTGATCTCCTGCACCGCATAGGCCGCCGCCACATCGCCCTCGCCGAGCAGATCGCGCACGGGCGCCCCGGGGGTGCCGCTCTCCCAGGCCTGCCACAGACGGTCCGCGGCCTCCCGGATCTTGACTTCGCTGGTCATCGTTCGCCTTCAGAGTTTCACGCAGACATTGCTGAGCTCGGAATAGAATTCGAGCCCGTGGACACCGCCTTCGCGGCCGATGCCCGAGTGTTTCGCCCCGCCGAAGGCGGTGCGCAGGTCGCGCAGGAACCAGGAATTCACCCAGACCAGCCCCACGTCGATCCGCCGCGCCACGCGATGGGCACGGGTCAGGTCCTCGGTCCAGAGCGCGGTGGCCAGACCGTAATCGGTGTCATTGGCCATGGCGATGACCTCCTCCTCGCTGTCGAAGGGGGTGATATGGCAGACCGGGCCGAAGATCTCTTCCTTCACGCAGCGCGCGGTTTCCGGCAGCCCGGTCAGGATCGTGGGCTGCACCCAGGCGCCGCCCTTCATCTCGTCCGGCATGTCGGGCTCGCCGCCGCCGGTGATCACCGTGGCGCCCTCTTCCTTCGCCAGCGCGTAATAGGACAGCACCTTGCGCTTGTGCTCCTCCGAGATGAGCGGGCCGAGATTGGTCTCCGGATCCTCCGACGGCCCCAGCTTCAGCGCCTCGGCGCCGGCCTTCAGCCGCGCCACGAAAGCGTCGAAGACTGGGCGTTCCACATAGACCCGCTCGGTGCCCAGGCAGACCTGCCCGCAATTGGAAAAGACCGACTGCATGGTGCCCGCGACGGCCTTGTCCATGTCGCAATCGGCAAAGACGATGCCCGCGTTCTTGCCGCCGCATTCCATCGAGACCTGACGCAGCCCCTTGGCCGCCGATTGCATGATGATCTCGCCGGTGCGCGTTTCGCCGGTGAAGGTGATGCCGTCCACATCCGGATGCGCGGTGAGATACGCGCCGGCGCTGTCCGGGCCGAACCCGTGCACCACGTTGAACACCCCCTTGGGCACCCCCACCGTGTTCATCACCTCGCCCAGCAGCGTGGTGGTGAGCGGTGTCTCTTCCGAGGGTTTCACGATCACCGTATTGCCGCAGGCCAGCGCCGGCCCCACCTTCCAGGTCATCAGCAGAAGCGGCAGGTTCCAGGGCGAGATCACCGCGATCACCCCCTTGGGCTTGCGCACCCCGTAGTTCAGCGCCCCTGCCCCGTCCGGTGTCTCCAGCATGAAACTTTCGGTGGGCACGTTCTTGACCAGGTCGGCGAAGATCTTGAAATTGGCCGCCCCGCGCGGGATGTCCACATGCGCGGCCAGGCTGCGCGGCTTGCCGGTATCGAGGATCTCGGCCTCGAGGAAATCCTCGAAGCGGCGGTTGATCTCGTCGGCGACGGCATGCAGCAGCGCCGAGCGCTCGGCCATCGGCATATGCCCCCAGGGGCCGGTCAGCGCCGCGCGCGCGGCGGCGACGGCGGCATCGACCTCGGGTTTCAGCCCTTCGTGCACGATGCCGATCTTCTTGCCGGTCACCGGCGAGATATTGTCGAAGATCCGGCCCGAGCTGCCGGCGGTGAACGCCCCGTCGATGAAATGCATCGCCTCGCGTGTGGTGGCAATCAGCCCGTCCTTCATGAATCTTACCCTTCCTGCCGCTGGGTCCGGCGGCGCAAACCGCCCGGACGCGCAGATTTCATCCAAATCCGTGAAAGGGTCCGATCCTGTGCCGCCTCCGGCAGAGCGGATCGCGGCACGCGCCGCCGATCCGGCTCTATCCGCCGCGTTTGGGCACACCCCGGACTCTCCTCCACAGTCATCCTCCAAGCCAAGCATTGTCGAGTTTAAACGTTGTTGTCAATAAAAAACGATATTTTAGAAAGCCAGACTCTCCCGCATCCCGGCGCGCCCTCTGCCCGGCGGCGACCCGGCGCAGACACAGGGTCAGCGCCTCCTGTCATAATGTCGGTAAAAGCGTTCGGCCGGGCGCCCGCCTCCGCGCGCGCCCGGCCGTTTCAGAGCTCCGCGAACTCCCCGGTCCGGCTCAGAGCAGGACCATGTCCGGGGTCAGTTCGTTGAGCGCGGTATGCGCAAAGACGATCTCGACACCCTGATCCGAGAACACCAGATCGCCGCCGACCTCGGTCATATGCGCCAGCGCCTCCCCGGCATCGGCATAGCCGAAGCCGGTCAGTTCGAGATAATCCCAGGGCTCGAGATCCAGCACATGATGGCTGCCGCCATCCGCCTGCGCGAACCGGAAGGCATCCGCATAAAGCCCGCCGGCCAGCCAGTTCTCGCCCGTGCCGCCGTCCAGCACATCCTGCGCGACGTCGCCGGTGCCGTGGTCGATGCCCCGGATCCAGGCCTTGAGAGCGTCGGCGGTGCTGTTCACGAATTCGGTGCTTTGCGAAAAGCCCAGCACCACCTCGGCCCGGCCCATGCCGCCGTCGAGCCGCGCCACCCAGTTGGCCAGCCCGGTGGCATCGGGATCGCGACCCAGCACATTGTTGTAAAGCAGCGTGACAAAGCCCGCATTGTCGAGCGCCCCATAGGTGTTCTGGAACTCGGTGCTGTTCACAAAGCCCGAGATGACATCCAGAAGCTCGGTGCCGTCGGCCAGACGCGCGGTCCAGTTGGCAAAGCCGGTGGGTTCCGGTTCGCGGTCGAGCGTCGCCTGATAGAGACGATAGACATCGTCGCTCCACAGCGCCTGCGAGCTGGCCATGGCATAGGCCCGCGCGGCATCGGCGGTATTATTCACGAATTCAGGGCTTTGCGAAAAGCCCAGCACCACCTGCGTCCGGGTCATCCCCTCATCGAGCCGCGCCACCCAGCTGGCCAGCCCGCCCGCATCCGGATCGCGGTCCAGAACGTTGTTGTAGAGCAGCGTCACGAAACCTTCGTTTTCGAGCGCGCCATAGGTGTTCTGGAACTCGGGGCTGGCCACGAAGCCGTTGATCACCTGCAACACGCTGTGCGAGCCGGTAAAGAGCCGCTCGGTCCAGTTCGCAAGCCCGGTCCCGTCCGGCGCGCGGTCCAGCGTCGCCTGATAGAGCCGGTAGACCGTTGCGGCGTCGTCGGGCGCATAGGCCGCATCGAACCCGTCGCCGAAGAGGTAATCATTGTCGGCGCCGCCGTCGAGCAGGTCGCCCCCCGCGCCGCCATCGACGGTGTCGGCGCCTTCGAGCCCGGACAGCGTGTTGCGCTCGGCGCCGCCCTCGAGCCGGTCGTCCCCGGATGTCCCGGTTTCGCTGACCGGCTGCGGCTGCACCACGCCGCTGCGCGCGACAAGCCGTTCCTGCGTGCCCTCGCCGTCGTAATAGCTGACCGTCAGGATCAGCCGTGCGCCCGCGTCATCGGCGGTGGGGGTGTAGATCTCATCCTGTGAGACCACCACACCGTCGCGGCTCCAGGCGTAGGAGAAAGTACCGAGCCCGTCTTCGTCGCTGATCCCGCTGGTGTCGGGCTGCAACGCCGTGCCCACCTCGGCGAAGGCCGCCAGCAGCACCTCGCCCTGCGGGGCATCGTTGACATTCGCCACGACGCCGCTGCCAAAGCTGGTCGCGCTCTCCGCATGCTGGAAATCGTCCACCAGATCGACCCGAACGGTGACCCGGGTGCCCACATCCTCCTGCGTGAGCATATAGCTCGCGCCGGTCGCGCCGGGGATTTCCTCACCGTCGCGCAACCATTGATAGCGGACGCTCGCCATCTCGAACCCGGCCTCCGAAGGCGCCGCCGCGCTCTGGATGTCGTCGGGATCGGAGAGGTTCGAGAGATCGACGGTCAGCGTTTCGCCCTCGGTCATCTCGCCCTCGACCGACAGCGTGCCGGTCAGGGCGTTGTTCCGGGTCAGCCCCTCGAAGATCACGCTGGCGCCGGTGTCGTCGAAGGTCAGCACGCGGTTACCATCGCCGTTGTAGGATACGGCAAACGCGGCCGTTCCCGCATCGCCGACCAGCGCGAAAGCGTCGGTGTAGTAATAGAAATCCGTCAGCAGCGTATCAAAGGCCCCGTGGAGCCGGAACAGATCCGCGTCATAGCCGCCGGTCAGCGTGCTGTCGCCGTAAAGCCCGGCTTCCAGCGTATCCTCGCCACGCTCGCCATCCAGGACATCGCCGCCCTCTGTCGCGTAGAGCAGATCGTCGCCAGCGTCGCCGAGGATCGAATCCGCCGCCTGCGTGCCCCAGATCGTATCGCCCCCCGTGCCCCCCTCGATCCGGTCGAAAACCGCATAGCCACCGACATCGGAAAGGTCGAAAAGCACACCGTCATCGGTCGCGCGCAGCGGGCCTGCGGTGAGGTCGAGCAGTTCGATCCCGACGATGCTGCCGAACCCGGCCAACGGCGCGCCGGAATAGAGATAGGTGTCGGTGCCGGTCCCGCCATCGACCGTATCGGTACCGCCGAAACCGGTGATCGTGTCGTTGCCGGGCCCGCCCATCAGAAGGTTGTCGTCGCCATCGCCCTCGATCAGGTCGTCGCCATCGCCGCCCTCGAGGGTCTCGAAGCCCAGCAGCACGCTGCGGGTGCCCGATCCGTCGATGGCCTCGGCATAGCCATATTGCAGCGAGGCAGTGCCGCCGCCGTCGCCCATCCGGAACGTATCGCTGCCGTCGCCACCATCGTGACGGTCGCTGCCGGCGCTCTGGATCACCAGATCGTCGCCATCCCCGGCGCTGGTGCTGTCGTCACCCGCAGTGCCGGGCAGCGTGTCGTCGCCCTCGGTCCCGGGCTCGGGGGTGTAGAGATCGCTGTCCTTGTAGGCCAACCGCGTGACCGACGAACCCTGATGGAACCAGAGCGCGAGAATCCCGTCCTCGGTCGCTGCAACGGCGGGCGCGTAGAAATTGGAGTTCGTGGTGCCGGTGTAATTCGACACATCGAACCAGTCGCCCAGCGCGCCATCCTCGTCGAGAAACACCGTGAAGGCATGGGCGCCGCGCGCCATCCCCTCCGCCGAGCTGGGGTTCACCTCGATCGTGAGCCAGGCGCCGCCATCGGGATCGGCCACCAGCGACGGGCCGAAATTGGTCCACGCCCCCTCATAGGGTTCGGCGATGGCGCTTTCAGAAACCACCCCGTCTTCGTAAAGCACCAGCGTGAGCTGCCCGTCATCGGTTCCGATCACCGCGGCAAAGCGGTTGTCGGACAGCACCGCATAGCTGGTGTAATAAATCCGCACATCCTGTGGCGTTTCGAACAACGTCCCAAGGGCCGGCCCGTCGCTGCTGCCACCGATGACCCGAAAGCTCAGATGCTCGGTGCCGAGGCTGCCGCCGCCATGGATCAGGACGGATTGCCCCTCCAGCCCGACAAGCCCGGCGCCGGTCTGGAAATTGCTGTAATCGTCGATCTGGCCGGTTGTGCCCAGATAGGCGGCGGTCGCATCGAAAGACTGCACGCTGTAGCGATAGCTGCCGCCGCTGTCATAGCCGGTGCCCACGGCAATGGTGCCATCCGCGAGTTCCTCGAGGCTGATATTGTCGCTGTAAAGCCGCAGGCTGCTCAGCACCGCGACCGGCGCCTCGCGCGGCGTGCCGTCCGCGTCGAAGATCTGCATCCAGACCGTATCGCGGTCGCGGGTGCTGTCGGGATCGTCCGAGGCGACAACCCAGACCATGGCGATGCCACCATCCTGCAACGCGACGATCTGCCCGCCCCGGATCCCGACAAACTGCCCCCCCACGCCGGCCGAGGCTTCGTCGGGCGTGCTTTCCCACAGGATCTGCCCGTCGGAATCCATCGCCCGGAGCACGAAGCGTTCCTCGCCGCGATCGCTGCTGCCCGTGAGGTCGAGCAGTTGCACGACCGTTCCGTCGGGCCGGGACACCACCCGCGAGGCAATCGGTTCGTTGTAGTAATAGCCGGTATCGTCGGTGATCGGCATCGACTTCGCGTAAAAGGGCAGATCGGGCCATTCCAGCGCGTGATCGGTGCCGTCGGGATCGGTCAGCGTCTCGACATCGCGCAGCAGCGCCTGCCCGACGATGTTGAAGGTGTTGTTCGGAAGGTTCTCGGTCAGCAGCAGAACGCGCGTGGTGTAGCCCGCGAACAGCATCGGGTCGATCTGCTCGAACGCATAGGTCGGCGTCAGAAGGGTGTTGCCGGGATCGACATCCTCGACCGCCACCGTGTCGGACCCGTCGCCGCCGTCGATCCGCTCCACCGACTCGAGCGGATAGGTAATGCGGCTGGCCCAGGTTTCTCCGAAGAAGATCCAGTCGTCTCCCGGTCCCGCATAGATCACATCCGCACTCGAACTGGTGATGATACTGTCGTCGCCGGGGGTGCCGAAAATAGTGCTCATTCGAAGGCCTTCAATTTCAATAGATTTCCGTTCGCAGTGCCTTTGTGAACAAACGATTACGCAGGGGCAAGCGGAAAGCCGCCGATTGCGCCACGCTCACGCAAGGGCAGCGCGCCCAGTACGCACCTGCCCTGCTGCACGAGCGGCTAGCGACGCGGCACAATCCCGACTTTCGCGGAATGGGGGCGTTAACAGCGCCTTTTCGCCCCCGATAGGTGCTTTTCGCTACAGGTCCGGGATGCTACAGGCTCTTCCCGTGACGTGCCGCACGGACCGCGGCCGGCAAATTCCAGCAATTGGAGGGGCTCTGTAATATGGCTGACCAAAACACTCCCGACATCGTGTATACAAAGGTAGACGAAGCGCCCGAGCTGGCCTCGGCCTCGCTCCTGCCGATCATCCAGAGCTTTGCCTCCGCGGCGGGAATCACCGTGGGCACCAAGGACATCTCGCTGGCCGGGCGCATCCTCGCGACCTTTCCCGAGGCGCTCAGCGAAGATCAGCGCCAGTCCGACGATCTCGCCTGGCTTGGCGAATGGGTGAAGAAACCCGAAGCCAACGTCATCAAGCTGCCGAACATCTCCGCCTCGGTGCCGCAGCTCGTGGCCGCGATCAAGGAACTGCAATCCCAGGGCTACGCCCTGCCCGATTACCCCGAAGCCCCCGCGACCGACGCGGAAAAGGCCGTGCGCGCCAAATACGACGGCATCAAGGGGTCTGCGGTGAACCCGGTTCTGCGCGAGGGCAACTCCGACCGCCGCGCCGCCGCCGCCGTGAAGAAATTCGCGCAGTCCAACCCGCATCGCATGGGCGAATGGGTGTCCGACAGCAAGACCCGCGTCGCCGCCATGGACGGCGGTGACTTCTTCTCGAACGAGCTGTCCGCCACCCTGCCGAAAGCCGCCACCGCCAAGATCGTGCTGGAAACCGCCGAGGGCGAAACCGTGCTGAAAGAGGGCGTGGCCTATCCGCAGGGCACCGTGGTCGATGCCACCTATATGAGCGCCAAGGCGCTGGACGCCTTCCTGGAAGACGAGATCGCCAAGACGAAAGCCGAAGGCGTGCTCTTCTCGCTGCACATGAAGGCCACGATGATGAAGGTCTCCGACCCGATCATCTTCGGCCACGCGGTCAAAGCCTGGCTGAAGCCGGTCTTCGAGCAGTTCGGCGACAAGATGGCCGCGCTGGGGGTGAACCCGAATTCGGGCCTGGGCGATCTGCTGGCACGGGTGAAGGACGATGCCGAGATCATGGCCGCCATCGAGGCGGTCACCGCCGAGCGTCCGCCGATGTATATGGTGAACTCCGACAAGGGCATCACCAACCTGCACGTGCCGTCGGACGTGATCATCGACGCCTCGATGCCCGCGCTGATCCGCGCTGGCGGCAAGGGCTGGGGCCCGGACGGCAAGGAAGACGATTGCGTCTGCGTGATCCCCGACAATTCCTATGCGCCGGTCTATGACGCCTCCATCGAGTTCTTCAAGGCCAACGGCAAGCTGAACCCCGCCACCGCCGGCACCGTTCAGAACATCGGCCTGATGGCGCAGAAGGCCGAGGAATACGGCAGCCACCCCACCACCTTCGAGATGCCCGCCGCCGGCACCGTGAAGATGATCCTCGACGACGGCACCGTGCTGCATGCGCACGAGGTGGAAGCGGGCGACATCTGGCGTTCGGCCTCGGCCCGTCAGGCGCCGATCGAAGACTGGGTGAACCTCGCCATCGACCGCCAGAAGGCCACCGGCTACCGCGCGATCTTCTGGCTGGACGCGGCCCGCGCCCATGACGCCGAGCTGATCGCCTATGTGAAACCGATCCTCGAAGCCAAGGGCGTTGCCGACAAGTTCGAGATCATGGCGCCGCGCGAGGCCACCATTGCCTCGCTCGAAACCATCACCAAGGGCGAGAACACGATTGCCATCACCGGCAACGTGCTGCGCGACTACCTGACCGACCTCTTCCCGATCCTGGAACTGGCGACCTCGGCCAAGATGCTGTCCATCGTGAAGCTGATGAACGGCGGCGGCCTCTTCGAAACCGGCGCCGGCGGCTCGGCACCGAAGCACGTGCAGCAGCTCATGGAAGAGAACCACCTGCGCTGGGACTCGCTTGGCGAGTTCTGCGCCCTCGGCGAGAGCTTCAAGTTCTTCGCCGACCAGTCGGGGAATGAAAAGGCCCGCGTGCTGGGCGATGCGGTGGACGCGGCAACCCAGGGCATCCTCGACAACGACCGCTCGCCGTCCCGCAAGGTGGGTGAGCCCGACAACCGCGACAGCCATTACTGGTTCGCCCGCTACTGGGCCGAGGCGCTGGCGGCGCAATCGGCGGATGCCGGTCTGGCGGCGCATTTCGCCCCCATCGCCAAGGCACTGGCCGACAGCGAGGCGACCGTCGTCGCCGATCTCGCCGCGGTGCAGGGCAAACCGGCGGATCTGGGCGGCTATTACCACGGCGATGCCGGGAAGACCGCAGCGGTGATGCGCCCCTCTGCCGCGCTGAACGCCATCATCGGCTAAGCCCCGCGCGCGCCTTGCGCCCGGTCTGAAACAGCCCCCGCCCGGTCCTCCGGGCGGGGGTTTTCGTTCCTGGCCCCTGTCCCGCCCGCCCGGCGTGGCTGAGGATCGGACAAAGACCGGAACATCGCTCGGGACGGTTCCCGAGAGCGGGCTCTATCGGCTTGACATGAAAGCCTTTTCATCGTCGTCTCACCGGGAACCGTCCGGCCCCCGGCGCCGCTTCGCCCTCAGCGCGAGCAGACCGGCAGGGTATCCCCACCGGGAACGGGCAGACTGGAGACGGGCGCCTTCGGGCCTCCCCACAAAGATCGAAGCGGAAGAGCCTGGTCATGGGTACGGCGATCACTGGTAACGGCAGTCTGGTTTCCGGGCTGGGCGGCCCCGAGGGCTATGGCGAGATCCGGCTGCCCAACATCGACGATTTTCAACTGCGCGTCGATGTCTCGGCGGTGTTCGCGAACGGGTTCGTCATCGGCGGACGCAGCTACAGCGCCACCGATTTCCGCGTCAGCACCAATGGCTTTGTCGCGTTCGGCCCCAACGCCTATTACTACGACACCAACCACATCCCGACCGGCCAGACAGAGCCGGTGATCGCCGCGCTCTGGACCGACATCGCCCCGCATTTCAACAATGCCCGCATCTATGTGGATGTGGATCCCGTCGGCGATGTGGTCACCATCACCTGGCTCGACGTGCTGCCCTACCAATACAACCGGACCGCTGGCGGCAGCTCGTTCCAGATTCAGCTTTTCGACCGTCCCGGCGACGATTTCGACGTGGTGCTGCGCTATGGGAATGTGACCTGGGGCGCCTCCGATCCCGCCGGCCCCGCGGCCTCCGGTGTCGCCCTCGGCGAGTTCGTGGCGACCACCTCGGCCTCGGGCGATGCCGCGCGCAGCGCCCAGCTCGACACCACGACCGGCAACACCGGGCAGACCGGCATGTGGGTCTTTCAGTACCTCTCGCCCACGCTGCACGCGCCCGATGCGGGCGACGTGCGTTTCGAGATGTCCGAAGACGGTCTTCTCACGCTCACCCCCACGCAGATTCTGGCCAGTTCGAGCGACGCGGACCACGACGTACTCTCGCTTGCCGCCGTGGGGAGCATGAGCAACGGCACGCTGGTGCAAAACGCCGATGGCAGCCTGTCCATCGCACCGGCGGAGAATTTCAACGGCGAGCTGAGCTTTACCTTCACCGTCTCGGACGGTCGGCGCAGCAGCACCGCGACCGCCCGCATCGACGTGGCCCCGGTCAACGACGCCCCCACCGCCGAGGGCGAGGAGATGAAGGGCTTTGCCGGCGTCGCCATGCAGATCGCCGCCGAGACGCTGCTGGCCAACGACAGCGACATCGACGGCGACACGCTGTCGATCGTCGCCGTGGACAGCGCCTTTGGCGGCACCGTCGCGCTGAACGAGGACGGCTCGGTCCTGTTCACCCCAGATGACGGGCTCGTCGGGCCGGCGGGCTTTTCCTATACGATCAGCGATCCCGACGGGCTGACCGCAACCGCGACCGCGACGGTGAACGTGCGCGAGGCGGTGACCGAGGTCACCCTGCGGAACCTCGACGGCGCGGAGGGGGTCAAGCTGACCGCCGAGCTGCTCGGCGGCACGGCGACGCTGCTGGGCGACGTCAATGGCGACGGGCGCGCCGATCTGCTGATTGGCGGACGGTCGGAATGGAGCAACGCCATCAGCAACCTTGTCATCGGCGACAACTATCTGGTCTACGGCCGCGCCGGCGGCTATGCCGACCTGCTCGGCTCGGTCATCGGCGGACCGGCGGTGTTTCTCGAGAACGAGGCCGGCGGCGCCACCACGCGCATCGCCCCGCTGGGCGTTTCGGTCGCGACCGGCGCGAGCATGGCCCCGGCGGGCGATGTCAACGGCGACGGGCTGGCGGATTTCCTCATCTCCTCGCGGAACGCCCGCGCCAATGGCCAGGACGGTGCCGGCATCGTGCATCTGGTCTATGGCCAGGCCGGCGGTTTCGGCACCGACCTGACGCTGTCGGGGCTGAGCGGCGCGCGCGGCGCCACCATCCAGGGCACCACCCGCAACCAGTTTCTGGGGGCCGGCGTGATCGGGGTCGGCGATGTCAACGGCGACGGCTATGCAGACATCATGATCTCGGCCACCCGCGCGACGGTGGACGGGCGCGCTCAGGCCGGCGAGAGCTATGTGTTCTTCGGCGGCCCCGGCGGCGCCGGGCTGAGCGGCACGCTCACCATCGCCGACGCGGATCTGGTCTTGCAGGGGGGCCATGCCTATCAGATGAGCGGCGCCGCGCTGGCCGGCGTCGGCGATGTCAACGGCGACGGTATCGACGACATGCTGATCGGCGCCCCGGATACGCTGAGCGCCGGCACCGGCACCCATGCGGCGGCCTATCTCGTCTATGGCTCCCGCAGCTACGGCAGCCGGACCCTCGACCTCACCGCGCTCACCCCCGATCAAGGCATCGCCTTTACGCTTCCGGCCGCGGACACCGCCCTGGGCGCCCATGTGGCCGCCATCGGCGACATCAACGGCGACGGGCTTCCCGATTTCGCCATCTCGGCGGAATATGCCAGCGTGAACGGCGTTGCGAACAGCGGCAGCGTCTATGTGATCTTTGGCAAGCGTGGCGGGCTCGACGCCGGGATCGACCTCTCCACGCTCAACGGCAGCGACGGGTTCCGCATCGACGGCGCGGCGGGGGCACGACTCGGCTATGGCGCGATCACCGCGGCGGGCGATTTCAACAATGACGGCATTGACGATCTGGCCCTGCTGTCGCTGCTCGACCCGGCCGTCGACGGAAGCGACGGCACCGGCCGCGCCTATGTCATCTACGGATCGGAGGCCGGGATGCCCGCCACGCTTTCGGTCGAGGCGCTGAACGGCGTGCGCGGGATCACCCTCGACAACAGCTTCGTGCAGCGCCTGCTTTCGGTTGCCGGCGGCGGCGACCTGAACGGCGACGGTATCGACGATCTGGTGCTGACCGGCAGCGACGACCGCAGCTATATCGTCTACGGCTTCGACAATGCCTCGCCGATCTCTCCCAGCGCGCCGCAGCTCGTCAATGACGAGCTCGTCGCGCTGGCGAATACCGGGCTGATCATCGCGGCCGCGGACCTGCTGGCCAACGACAGCGACAACCGGCCGCTGGTCACCGGCATCGCCGAGGTGTTCGGCGCCAGCCATGGCACCGTCACGCTGACCGCCGAGGGCGATCTGCGCTTTGTTCCCGAGACCAATTTCATCGGCGAGGCCGGCTTCAGCTACCGGGTGATCGACGAGGACGGCGAGGCCGCCAGCGCGCGCGTCACCGTGCAGGTGCAGGAGCATCCGGCACCGGCCAGCATTTCGGGCGATCTTACCGGAACCGTCGATGAAAGCGCCCCGGCGCAGCGCGCCTCGGGACGGATCCTCGTCAGCGACCCGAACACCGGCGAGGGCCGGCTCGCCCCCATCGACCCCGCCGCGCTCGACGGGCTTTATGGCACGTTCACGCTCAGCTCCACCGGGCTCTGGAGCTATACGATCGACCCCGCCAGCCCCGCCTTTGCCGCGCTGGACGACGGCGATGTCGCGGTCGAACAGCTCACGGTGCAAAGCCTCGACGGCAGCCGCTCGGCCACGATCAATGTCAGCGTCGTCGGGCGCGACGAGACCGAGCTGGCGCGCAGCGGCGACAGCTTCGTGCTGAACCTCGACCGCTCGGACCACAAGTTCGACCTCGACAGCGCGCTGCTCAGCGGCGGCAGCCGGGCCGTGGTCTGGACCGCAACGATGCAGGACGGCTCGGGCACAGGGGTCTATCTGCGCACCGTCAGCGCCAGCGGCGACCCGGTCTCGACCGAGCTGCCGCTGGCCACGGCCACCCAGCTCGACCAGCGCCATCCGGTTGTGGCCGGCATGAGCAACGGCGGCTTCATGGTGGCCTGGCAGGATTTCTCCGGCGGCGCCAACACGCCCCCCGCCATCGAGCTGCGCAGCTTCAACCTGTTCGGTCCCGCGACGGGCACCTTCCGGCTGACCCATATCGACGGGCTGCTTGACCCGCTGGTGCTGGGGCTGGAAGGCGGCGGCGCGCTGGTGCTCGCCCAGCGCCGCGGGTTTCCCGACAACGACAATGCGCTGGTGCTGCAACGCTTCGACGCGACAGCCCAGCCGGTGGGCGGCCTCATCGAGCTGCCCGGAAATCCCGGCGCCGAGACCAACCCCGCGCTGGCGCAGCTTGCCGATGGCTCGATCCTGCTGACCTGGCAGACCTCCGGCGTGCTGATGATGCAGCGGCTGACCGCCAACGGTCATCCCAGCGGCACCCCCTTCGCCACCGGCATCGACGATGTCGGCGGCATGGGCGCCAAGGTCACCGCGCTGAACGGTGGCGGCTATGTGCTGAGCTGGGATGCGACCGGCGGCGACGCATTGGGCGTCAAGGCGCAGATCTTCGATGCGGCGGGCGTTGCGCTGACCGGCGAAATCCTGGTCGATCCCGACGCGGTGATGGCGCTCGGCCATGCCGTAACCGCGCTCGACGATGGCGGTTTTGCCCTGGCCTGGGCCCGCGTGGTCGATGGCCGGACCCTCGTCGGCCTCCAGGCCTTCGACGCCGCCGGCACCGCCGCCGGCGCCATCCTCGAGGCCGGCGTCATCGCCGCGTTCACCGACACGACGCTGTTCGACCTGCTGCCCATCGGTCTCGAAGGCAGCGGCACCACCGATCTGACGGTATATTTCCCGCAGGTTCCCGAGGGCAGCGCCACCAGCGACATCGTCGGCCAGACCGTCGAGATCGTCCTGCCCATCGAGATGACGTTGCAGGACGACACCCATACCGTCGTCGAGGGCGGCACCACCTTGCAGGCGGCGCTGTTCGACAACGACAGCGGGTTCCGCCTGCATGTGGTGGCGGTGGACGGCCAGAGCGTCGATGGCACGCTGGATCTCGCCGGGCCGGTCGGCACGCTGACGATCACCGCCGGCGGCCTGCTGCGCTATGTCACCGACGATCCGGACAACCAGCTTGCCAAGGGCATGTCCGCGACCCAGGTCTGGCAGGTCACCGTCGAGGACGGCGCCGGCAATCGCAGCACCCAGTCGCTGGAGATCACCGTGCTGGGCTCGGGCGAGACGGTCACCCGGATCGGCACGCCCGGGGCGGACAGTCTCGAGGGCGGGTTCGGAGACGACAGTCTCGACGGTCTGGCGGGCAACGACACGCTGGACGGCGGGTCGGGGGCCGACACGCTGACCGGCGGATCGGGCAGCGACCGGCTGACCGGCGGCGCGGGTCCGGATCTGTTCATTCTCTCGCCCGGCAGCGACGACGACGTGCTGACCGATTTCGATTTCTCCGAGGACAGCCTCGACCTCTCGGCCTTCGACACGACCAGCCTCGCGGCCTGGCAGACCCGCTATGACAGCGCCACCGGCAACCGCATCGTGACCCTCGCCGAAGGCGGCACGCTGACCTTCGAGGGGATCGGCGTGGAGAACTTCGCCCCCACCGGCAGCCTTCAGGTCACCGGCACCGCGCAACAAGGCGAGACCCTGAGCGCCGATGCCTCGGGCATCAGCGATGCCGATGGCCTAGGCCCCCTGCCCGCCACCCTGCAATGGCTGCGCGACGGCGAGCCCATCGACGGTGCCACCGGCACCACCTATCTGCTCACCCAGGAGGATGTCGGCCACCGCATCGAGCTGCGCTACAGCTACACCGACCTCTTCGGCACGGCGGAGCAGGTGACCGCCCTCGCCGCAGAAAACGTGACCAATGTGAACGACCTGCCCTCCGGCACGCTCACCGTCACCGGCACCGCGCAACAAGGCGAGACCCTGAGCGCCGATACCTCGGGTATCACCGATGCCGATGGCCTAGGCCCCCTGCCCGCCACCCTGCAATGGCTGCGCGACGGCGAGCCCATCGACGGTGCCACCGGCACCACCTATCTGCTCACCCAGGAGGATGTCGGCCACCGCATCGAGCTGCGCTACAGCTACACCGACCTCTTCGGCACCGCAGAGCAGGTCACCGCCCTCGCCGCAGAAAACGTGACCAATGTGAACGACCTGCCCTCAGGTACGCTCACCGTCACCGGCACCGCGCAACAAGGCGAGACCCTGAGCGTCGATGCCTCGGGTATCAGCGATGCCGACGGAATGGGCCCCCTGCCCGCCACCCTGCAATGGCTGCGCGACGGAGAGCCCATCGACGGCGCCACCGGCACCACCTATCTGCTCACCCAGGAGGATGTCGGCCACCGCATCGAGCTGCGTTACAGCTACACCGATCTGACCGGCACCTCGGAAAGCGTCACCGCGCTGGTCAGCGAGGCGGTGGCGAATGTGAACGACGCCCCCTCGGGCGGTGTCGAAATCTCTGGCGCGGCCCTCCAGGGTGCGGTGCTGAGCGCCTCGCAGAGCATCGGCGATGCGGACGGGTTCGATGCCGCAGCGCTCGTCTACCAGTGGCTGCGCGACGGCGCGCCGATCCCCGGCGCCGACGCGCCCAGCTATACCATCGCCGCGGGCGATATCGGCCACCAGATCTCGGTCCGGGTCAGCTATGAGGACGGCGGCGGCACGCTGGAAAGCCTCACCAGCCCGGAAAGCGCAACGGTCCTGCCCGAGACCGCCTATGGCGGCGATCTGCTGAGCGGCGGCGCGGGCGACACCCGGCTCTTCGGCGACGGCTTCGAGGCGCGCTATGCGCCCGACGAGGCCGCCGCGGTCTATCGGCTCTACCAGGCCACCTTCGCGCGCGCCCCCGATGCCACGGGCTTTGACAACTGGACCGAGCGGCTGGCCACCGATCTCCGGACCCCGGTGCAGGTGAGCGGCGCCTTCGTGACCAGCACCGAGTTCCAGAACACCTATGGTGCGCTCGACAATGCGGGCTTTGTCGCGCTGCTCTATCAGAACGTGCTGGGCCGCGCGGCCGATGAAACCGGGCTGGCCAACTGGACCGCGCGGCTCGACGGCGGCATGAGCCGCGCCCAGGTCGTGCTGGGTTTTGCCCAGAGCCAGGAATTCGTCAGCGACACGCAAGCCGATGCCCGGGCCTTTGCCGAGGCCCGCAGCCCAACGACCTGGAGCGACGAGGTCTACCGGCTCTACCAGGCGACGCTCGACCGCGCGCCCGATCCGACGGGCTTTGCCAACTGGTCCGGGCGGCTGGCGGACGGTATGCCGTTTACCACCGTGATCAACAGCTTCGTGACCAGCACCGAGTTCCAGAACACCTATGGCGCGCTCGACAACGAAGGCTTTGTCGCGCTGCTCTATCAGAACGTGCTCGGCCGCGATGCCGACGCCACCGGGCTGGCGAACTGGACGGCCCGGCTCGACAGTGGCATGAGCCGCGCGCAGGTCGTGCTCGGCTTTGCCCAGAGCAGCGAATTCGTCAGCGCCACCCAAGAGGATCTGCGCCTGTGGATGCTCGACCAGGGGATCGACGACCGGATCGAGGCGCGCGGCACGGCAACGGAGCTGGCCGGCGGGCTCTGGGCCGATCTCTTCGTCTTCGGCACAAGTGACCCCGGAACGTTCCGCGTGCACGATCTGGAGCCCTGGGATCTGCTGTCCTTCGAGGGCTTCGGCTATGCCGACGGCACCGAGGCCCGCAGCCACTTTGCGCCGCAGGGTGCGGATCTGGTCTTCAGCGACCAGGGGGTGACGGTGATCTTCGAAAACACGGGGCTTGCGGCGCTGGATCCCGATCTTATCCTGGTCTGACAGGAACCGGCGCCACGCGGCGCATCCCGACGCCCCGCGAAAGGAGGTCTCATGATCCGCGCATTGCCGCCCCGCCCGGACGTCTCCGGTCCGGGACGACCGGATGCCGCGCCGCCGCAGCGCGCGGCGCGGCCTGCGAGGCCCCGCCCATGTCCGTGATCGTCCTCGGCGCCGGCATGGTCGGCATCGGCTCGGCCCTCGCGTTGCAGGCGCGCGGGCATGAGGTGACCGTGATCGACCGCCGCCTCCCCGGCTCAGAAACCAGCCATGGAAATGCCGGCATCATCCAGGGCGAGGCGGTCGAGCCCTATGCCATGCCGCGCGGGCTGGCGGGCCTGACCGGCATCCTGCTGAAACGCGGCAATGACATCGACTGGAACATCCCCGGCGTGCTGCGCAACGCCCCGGCGCTGGCGGGCTACTGGCTGGCCTCCGCCCCGGCGCGCCACCGCGAGATCTCGCGGGTTTACGCGCGGCTCATCCGCCGCGCCACGGCGGATCACGCACCGCTGATCGAGGCCGCCGGCGCCGGCGATCTGGTCCGGCGCGAGGGGTTTCGCAACGTCCACCGCGATGCGGCGGGGTTCGAGGCGGAGGCGCGCGACGCCGAGCGGCTGGCGCGCAATGCCGGTCTCTCGGTCGAGATCGAGGACGGCGCCGCGCTCGCCACCGCCGTGCCCGCGCTGCGCCGACCGATGGCGGGGGCGGTGGTTTGGAAAGACGCCTGGCCCTGTCGCGACCCGGGCGGGCTGGTGCGGGCCTATGCCGATCTCTTCACCGCGCGCGGCGGGCGCATCCTGACCGGCGACGCGCTGAGCCTGGCGCAGACCCGGCCCGGCTGGCGCGTTGCCAGCGACGACGGTGCCGTCGAGGCGGCGCAGGTGGTGGTCGCGCTCGGACCCTGGTCGCCGGCGCTTCTGGCGCGCTTCGGCTATCGCATCCGGATGGTGCCCAAGCGTGGCTATCACGCGCATCTCACCGCCGCCGGGGGGCGCAATGCCCTGCCGCTCGACCGCCCGCTGATGGATGTGGCCAATGGCGCGGTGTTCTCGCCGATGCGCGGCGGCCTGCGCATCCTGACCGGCGCCGACCTCTCCTCCGGCCGCCGCGATCCCGCCACCGCGCCGCAGCTCGACCGGGCGGTGGCAGCGGCGCGCGACTTGCTGGAGCTGGGTCCCGAAGCGCCCGGCGGGCGCTGGACGGGCGTGCGCCCCTGCATGCCCGACATGCTGCCGCTCACCGGCCCCGCGCCGCGCCATACCGGCCTGTGGTTCAATTTCGGCCACGGTCATCAGGGCTTTACCCTGGGCCCGACCAGCGGCGCGCTGCTCGCCGCCCGGATGGCCGGCGAAACCGACCCCGCGCTCGCGGCGCTCGACCCGACCCGCCTGCGCCTCTAATACCGCCGGTTGATCCAAATCAAGGCAACTCCGCCGCCCTTATGCGCCTATGCGCATAAAGGGGATTGCCGATGATTCTGACCGTTCTCTCGGCCATGGCCGAACCGACCCGCCTGGAAGCGATGCGGATTCTCAGCGATGGCTCTGAGCATTGCGTCTGCGAGCTGATGAAGCGGCTGGGCGCCACGCAAAGCCGCATGTCGCGGCATATGCAGGTGCTCAAGCAGGCCGGTCTGGTGACCGACCGGCGCGATGCCCAATGGGTGCGTTACCGGCTGAACCCCGCCCTGCCCCCGGAGCTGGACGCGGTCGTCGCCGCCGTCTTCCGGGCCGCGCAAAGCCAGGAAAGGAGCGCCGCATGAGCGCCGACATCACCACCCCCGCACATCCCTCGCGCCCCGACTGGCAGTGGCATCTGGGCGTTGCCGCCTTTGCCGTTGCCTGGTGGCTGGTCTATCGCCAGTTGCGCCCGCTATCCGAATGGATCACGGCGCTGCTGCCGGTCGAGCGGCACAGCCACAGCGGCGAGGCCATCGCCTTTTTCCTCTACGACGTGCCGAAGGTGATGATGCTGCTGACGCTCATCGTCTTCGCCATGGGCGTGGTGCGCAGCTTCTTCTCCGCCGAAAAGACCCGCGCGGTGCTGTCGGGCAAGGCCGAGGGCGTCGGCAATGTACTGGCGGCCGGTCTCGGCGTGCTGACGCCGTTCTGTTCCTGCTCGGCGGTGCCGCTTTTCATCGGTTTCGTCTCGGCGGGCGTGCCGCTGGGCGTGACCTTCTCCTTCCTGATCGCCGCGCCGATGGTGAACGAGGTGGCGCTGGTGCTGCTTTTCGGTCTGGTCGGCTGGCAGGTGGCGGTGACCTATCTCGCCTTCGGTCTGGGCATCGCCATCGTGGCGGGCTTTGTCATCGGCAAGCTGCGCCTCGAAGGCTGGTTGCAGGACTGGGTGCGCGAGATCCACACCGGCGCCGGTGCGCCCGCCGACATCGACACCGCGCATCCCGGCATGGTGGACCGCTACAAGCTGGGCATCGCCGCCGTGCGCGAGATCTTCGGCAAGGTCTGGCTGTGGATCCTGCTGGGGATCGGCATGGGCGCGCTGATCCACGGCTATGTGCCCGAGGATCTGATGGTGCGCATCATGGGCGCCGGCACCTGGTGGTCCGTGCCCGCCGCGGTGCTGATGGGAATCCCGATGTACACCAATGCCGCCGGCGTCATTCCCATCGTCGAGGCGCTGCTTGGCAAGGGCGCCGCGCTTGGCACCGTGCTGGCCTTCATGATGAGCGTGATCGCGCTGTCGCTGCCCGAGATGATCATTCTCAAGCAGGTGCTGACCCTGCGCCTGATCGCCGTCTTCATCGGCGTGGTGGCCAGCGGCATCCTCGCGGTCGGCATCCTGTTCAACCTGATCTTCTGAAAGGAGACCCCGCATGAAAACCGTCAAGGTCTATGGCCCCGGCTGCAAACGCTGCGAGACCACCGAAACCATGGTCCGCGAGACCGCCGCGAAGCTCGGGCTCGAGGTCGCGGTGGAGAAGGTGACCGATCCGAAATCCATCGCCATGGCCGGCGTGATGTCGACCCCGGGGATTTCCGTCGATGGCAAGCTCGTGCACGCGGGCGGGCTGCCGGACGCGGCCAAGCTCGAAGCCTGGCTGTCGGCCTGAGCCGGATCGAAGGGAGGAGCCTTATGAAACCCGCTATCCTGGCGGCCCTCGCGGCCGCCCTGCCCCTGCCCGCGCTGGCGGGGGTGCTGGAGATCCAGCCCGTTGCCGAGAACGTCTGGGCGCTGGTCGGCCCCATGGGGCAGCGCGATCCCGAGAACCTCGGCAACAACGCCACCTTCGGCGTCGTCGTGACCCCCGAAGGCGTGGTTCTGATGGATCCGGGCGGATCGTGGAAAGGCGCCGAGATGATCGACGCCGCCATCGACACGCTGACCGACCTGCCGGTGGTCTATGTCATCGACACCGGCGGGCAGGATCACCGCTGGCTCGGCAACGGCTACTGGCAGGCCCAGGGCGCGACGGTGATCGCCTCCGAGGCGGCCCAGGCCGATCATCACGACCGCGGCTCGATGCAGATGAGCGCGCTGGCGCAACTGATCGGCGACGGGCTCGACGGGACCGCCCCCGCCGATGCGGACGAGACCTTTGACAGCGACAAGACGCTCGAGCTGGGCGGCCTGCGCTTCGAGATCCATCACCGCAGCCCGGCCCACACCCCCGGCGACAGCTTTGTCTGGCTCGGCGCGCAGCGGGTGATGTTCACCGGCGACATCGTCTATGTGGACCGCATCCTCGGCGTCGGCCCGCAATCGAACGTGAAAAGCTGGATCGCGGCCTTCGAGGCGATGGCGGCCTTTGACCCGGTGCATGTGGTGCCCGGCCACGGCCCGGCCACCACGCTCGACCGGGCCAGGGCGGACAGCTACGACTACCTCGTGACGCTGCGCCGCGAGATCGGCGCACTGATCGAGGACGGCGGCGACATTCTGGCGGCGCCGACCATCGACCAGTCGGCCTTTGCCTATCTCGAACAGTTCGACGCGCTGGCCGGGCGCAACGCCCAGGCGACCTTTGAAGAGATGGAATGGGAGTAAGGCCCGGGGCGCCGCCGCCGAACCCGGGGCGCGCTGGCGGCAAAATGTAGCATCCCGGCATTATCAAGCTGTCATCAAACGCGGATATGCTGGCGGTCCGCCAAACAACGGGGCTGCGAGACCTATGCTGAAGATCGTCGAGGATGGTATCGAGACACGCGCGCTGGCTGCCGAGCTTTGCGCCCGGCTGCGCGAGGTGCGGCAATCGGTCTGCGCCGAGGCCGACACCATCGCCAAAGGATGGGACAGCGCCTTGCAGCGCGGCGATTTCCGCGCGCGGGCAGAAAACCTCGCGCTGTATCTGGCGATGCGCAAGCGTGATCTGACCGAAGAGCAGGCCGCGCTGTCGATGCTGGGGCTATCGACGCTGGGGCGCTCCGAAGGCCATGTGCTGGGCACGCTCGACTCGGTCATCGCGGCGCTTTGCGCCCTGTCCGGAGAGACGCCCGCCACCCACCGGCGCCTGCACCAAGAGACCGCACTGGCACGGCAGGTGGAAGAGGATCGCGACACGATCTTCGGCGCCGATCCCGCCGGGCCGGACACCCGCATCATGACCACCCTGCCCAGCGAGGCCGCCGATGACCCCGCCATCGTCGCCGCGCTGATCGAGGCCGGGGCGACCTGCGTGCGCATCAACTGCGCCCATGACGGCCCCGACGCCTGGCGCACGATGGCCGCCCATGCGCATAAGGCGGCGGCGCGATACGGCCGCGACCTGCGCGTGGCGATGGATCTGGCGGGCCCCAAGGTCCGCACCCTCGCGGTGCAAATGCCGGCAAGCTATCTCGAGCGAGAAAAGAAGAGCCGCCTGAAGAAGATGCGCCACGAGGGTCAGGACCCGATGCGCGCCGGGCCGAAGCTCTATACCGGCGACCGGTTCGCGCTGGTCCGCGCCCTTTCCAAAAGCGCCGAGACGCCACAGGCGACGCTCAGCCATCCCGAGCTGCTCGCCCATATGTCGGTGGGCGCCAAGCTCTGGTTCGACGACGGCAAGATGTCCGCCAAGGTGGTGGATTGCGGCCCGGAGGGCGCGCTTCTGGAGGTCGAGACCGCCCGCGACAAGGGCGCGCGGCTGGCCCCCGAGAAAGGTGTCAACCTGCCGGGCGTGGCGCTCGACATCCCGGCGCTGACCGGGGCCGATCTGCGCGCGCTCGACACCGTGGTCGAGATTGCCGATGTGGTGGGGTTCTCCTTCGTGCAGACCCCGGCGGATGTGCGCGCCTTGCAGCAGGCGCTGGCCGCGCGCCTGCCCGCCGGCAAGCCCGCCCCGGCGATCATCCTGAAGATCGAGACCGATCTCGCCGTCAGCAACCTGCCGCGTCTGATCGTGCAGGCCGGCGGCGCCGGACCGGTGGCGGTGATGATCGCGCGCGGCGATCTGGCGGTCGAGATCGGCCTGATCCGGCTGGCCGAGATCCAGGAAGAGATCCTGTGGATCTGCGAGGCCGCCGGGGTGCCGGTGGTCTGGGCCACCCAGGTGCTCGAGAATCTCGCCAAGGAGGGGCACCCGACCCGCGCCGAGGCGACCGATGCCGCCATGGCGCAGCGCGCGGAATGCGTGATGCTCAACAAGGGGCCGCATGCGCCGGAGGCGGTGGCCTTTCTCGCCAAGATCCTGCGCCGGATGGACCGGCATTATTCCAAGAAATCGCCCCGGCTCGGCCCGCTCCGGGCCTGGCACGGCCCGCAGGATCTGTAACCTGCAAGCGCCCCGCCGTCAGAGCGCGCGGCGCCCGCGTGGCGCTGAAAGCGCCATCTCGGGCGCATGCGCCGCCGCCACCCCCGCCCGCTCCAGCGCGCGGGCAAGGCGCAGCGCGCGCGCCTCGGCCCAGGGCGGGGTGACGATCTGCACGCCGATGGGCATCTCGCCCGGGCGAAACACCGGCACGGTCACCACCGGCAGGCCGATGCAGGAAAACGGCTGCGCCAGCAGGCCGAGATTGGGCCGCAGCGGCCGGTCCGCGCCGTTCAGATGCAGCACCGTCTGCCCCAGCCGCGGCGCCGGAACCGGTGTCGCCGGAACGATCAGCGCATCGGTCTCGGCAAAGGCCGCCATGGCCCGCGACAGCCACCAGGCCCGGACACGCTGCGCGCGGCTGACCCAGGCGGCAGGCAGCAGCGCGCCGGCCAGGAACCTATCGCGGGTCTCGGGATCGAAGTCCCCGGCTCGCTGACGCAGCCGGTCGAGATGGAAGGCGGCACTTTCGGAATTGGTGATGAGATAGGCCGCCGCGCGCCCCGCCTCGGCGCCCTCCAAGGCAACCTCGCACCGCTTCGCCCCCTGCGCGCAGAGCGCCTCTGCCACCGTCTCGGCGGCGGCGCGCGCCTGCGGCCCCGCCTGCGCGTCCAGCCAGCCGCCGGGCAGGGCCAGACGCAGCCCGACCGCCCCCTCCTCCAGCCCCGGCAGCGCGGGGTCGGGCGGCAGGCCCGCGCAGCCGTGATCCGCCGGATCCGGCCCCTGCATCGCGTCATAGGCCAGCGCCAGATCGGTGACCGAGCGCGCGAAGGGGCCGAGATGGTCGAGGCTGTCGACAAAGGAAAAGGTGCCCGCGCGGGTCAGCCGGCCATAGGTGGGCTTGAGGCTGAACACGCCGCAAAGCGAGGCGGGCACCCGCAGCGAGCCGTTGGTGTCGGAGCCCAGCGAGACCGGCGCCAGGCCCGCCGCCGTCGCCGCGCCGCTGCCCGAGGAGGAGCCGCCGGTCATCCGCCCCGGATCATGCGGGTTGCGGCAGGCGCCTTCATGCGCGTTTTCGCCGGTGAAATCATAAGCGTATTCGCCCATTCCCAGCGTGCCCACCAGCACCGCCCCGGCGGCCCGCAGCCGCCGCACCAGCGCCGCGTCGGCACCCGCGGGCGGGCGGTCGCGGTTGATCCGCGACCCCGCCAGCGTCGGCAGGCCCGCCACGTCGAAGAGGTTCTTCACCGCAAAGGGCACCCCGGCAAGCGGGCCGGGCGCCTGCCCCGCCGCGACCGCGCGGTCGATGGCCTCGGCCTCGGCCAGCGCGCGCTCGGCGGTGACATGGGTGAAGGCGTTGACCACCGGGTTGGCCTCGGCGATCCACGCCAGCGTGGCCTCGGCCACGCCCCGGGCGCTCCGTCTGCCCGCGGCGACCTCTGCGGCGATCTCATGCGCCATGGCCCAGGGCCGCTCAGACATCGCCCCCCTCCCCGCGCGGCGCCGGACGAAAGACCGGCGCCAGCACCAGCTCGGCATCGTCCAGCGGAACGGTGTCGAGGATCGCCGCCATCTCGGCGGCGATCCCCAGGAACCGGGCGGTGCCGGGGCGATGCTCTGCCGCAACAGGCAGATCCATCAACTCCGACACCGCGTCGATATAGGCGTCGAACCCCACCCCGCTTACTCCGCCGGCTGCGGCTCGGCGCCGGGCGCGGCGCTGTCCTCGGGCATCTCGACCACCGCGAATTTCGGGCAGAGCATCAGGAACCCCGCGACCAGCGCATAGGCCAACGCGACGCTTGGGGTCACGCCGAACCCGACCTCGGGCCCGTGCATGAAGCCGAAGAAGGTCAGCACCGCGCCGGCGCCTGCAAACGCCGCGGCCCAATGGAACTTGCGCTCGATGATGAAGACCCCGATGGCGGCCAGTACCAGCCCGGTCAGGATCGCGCCGCTGCCCAGCACGCCAAGCCCCTCGTAAAGCACGCCGCTCTGCGCCATGCCGCCGATGAGCTCCGGCGTGACCGGCACCCCGGCGGCCCCCAGCGCGCCGTCGATCAGCGTCTTGGCCCAGGCGGCCAGATGCGGCACCAGTCCCAGGATGACGGCGGGCGCGTGTTTCATCGGCGTGCTCTGGAACGCCTGCGCGCCGATCAGCATGCCGATATAGAGCAGGATCGGCGAGATCGCGACCACCGGCACCAGGTTGAGAAACACCGCCAGCACGCCGAACCACGCCAGCACCAGCACGAAGAGCCCGGTGGCGGCGGAATAGCCGATCCGCCCGCCCATGGCTTTCCAGCCCGGGTGGCCGATATAGACCGCATTGGCGAAGGGCGAGCCCAGCAGCGTCCCGATGAGCGAAATCGCCCCCTCGGCCGAGATTGCCTCGGTGGTGGAATAGACATCCCCCGCCGCCTCGGCGCTTTCCACATTGTCCATCGCCTCGACCAGATCGTAGACGCCGAAGGGGATGGCGGTGACCAGGATGAAACCAAGGAACTCGAAGCCCGAAAAGACATGGTCGATGGCCGGCAGCGGGATGGAAAAGCCGAAATGCGCCAGGCTTTCGCCCAGGGCGGTCGCGCTCATGCCGCCAATCTCCGGCATCCCCAGCGCCGCCGCGCCCCAGGCGATGATCATACCCGTGACGATGGCGACCAGACCGGCGGGAATCCCGCGCGGATATTTCAGCCCGCCGAACCAGCTTACCAGAATGATCGCCAGACAGGTGAGCCCGATGATCGAGGTCATGAAGATCTCGGTCGCGGGTCGCATGGCGATGAAGGCGATCGAGACGCCGGCCAGCGTGCCCAGCAGCGCCGCGCGCGGGGTTATCTTGCGGATATAGGGCGCGACAAACGATCCGCCGATCAGGATGAAGCCTTGCAGGAAGACCCAGGCGAGGCCCGCCTCCCAGGCTTTCACCGGGTCGCCGGTCTGGCCGAGGATCGGCAGCATGATCACGAAGACGACGATGAACATATGCGGAACCGAGGGGCCCGAGGGCAGCGCGCAGACATCCGCCCTGCCCTCCTTCCGGGCCAGCTTCAGCCCCATCCAGGCGTAATACATATTGCCGAGGAACAGCATCAGCCCCACGGCGGGCAGGATCCGTCCGAAGGTCAGCGCATCGGGCAGACCCACCACGTATTTCAGCAATCCGGTCATCACCAGAAGGTTGACCAGCACATTGGTGCCCAGACCGAAGAGGGCGTTCCAGTCGCCCGGGGTCCAGAGCTTCACTGTCGTCTTGTCCATGTTCTCTCTCTCCTGTCGCATCGGTCCGCGCGGTTCCCGCGCGCGGGTCGTCTCAAGCCGCGTGCTGCGCGGCGGAAAGGGCCGTGGCGAAGCTCTCGGCATCGCTGACCCAGCCGAAAATCCCGCCCTGCGCCTTGATCATCTCAAGGCCCACGCGGTGAAACTCGGGGAAATAGGAGGCGCAGGCATCGCCAAGCGCCACGCAGCGGTAGCCCCGGTCGTTGCCCTCGCGGATCGTCGTGTGGACGCAGACCTCGGTGGTCACCCCGCAGACGATCAGCGTGTCGATGTCATGCACCATCAGGATCTGCGCCAGATCGGTCTGGTGGAAGGCGCCCTTGCCCGGCTTGTCGAGCACCACCTCGCCCGGCGCGGGAGAGAGGCTGGGCACGATGTCGTGGCCGGGCTCGCCCCGGATCAGGATGCGCCCCATCGGGCCCGGATCGCCGATGCGCTTCGAGGGCGCACCGCGCGTCACCTTGGCGGGCGGCGCATCGGACAGATCCGGGCGGTGGCCTTCGCGGGTATGGATCACCAGCAGCCCCGCCCGGCGCGCGGCCTCCAGCGCCCGCCGGCAGGGCTCGACCGCCGCCTGCAACAGCGACACATCGTTGCCCAGCGTCTCGCCAAACCCGCCGGGTTCGAGGAAATCGCGCTGCATATCAATGATCACCAGCGCCGTCCGCAACGGGTTCAGGGCAAGATCGAAAGGCTCGGCGGCAAGTTGCACTTCGCTCATTTTCTGGCATTCCTTTCTCTCGGGGCTGCTGAGAGGCTCTGGCACGCGGGGAGACAAACGGCATGGAGACATTCGACAGGGCGGCCGTGGAGGCCGAGATCCGTGCCGAGTTCGACGCCTACGAGGCGGCGCTGGCCGCCAATGACGTGGCGCGCCTGACCGGGTTCTTCTGGGAGGATCCGCGCGCGGTGCGGCTGGCGCCGGGTGGCGGGCTTTACGGCCACGCGCAGATCGCGGCCTTTCGGCGGGGGCGCGACGTGAGCGACATCGCCCGGGAGCTGAGCGAGGTTCGCATTCACGCCTTTTCGCCCGATTTCGGCACCGCAACCTGCGAATACCGCCGCCTCGGCTCGGGCCGCCGGGGCGGCCAGAGCCAGGTCTGGATGCGCCGCCCCGAAGGCTGGCGCATCGTCTCGGCCCATGTGAGCCTCGATCCCTGAGCACGGGGCATCGGGCGCCCGCCCCCCTGTCACGCGAGCGCGCGGATGGATCATCCGCAGCGGCCGCGGGGCCGCCGCATCGGCGTGCCGCAAGGCGGGCTGCGTGAAAGGCAGATCGTCGGTCATGAGCATCCGTCACATCGGTGGATAAAAACCTTGCAGGCTGGCGGCACCCTCTGGCGTGCCCTGCCCTTGCGGAAGCCTGCCGCTGTGCAGCGCCGCTTTCTACTGCTATGTTTTCACCGTACCGATGCAAAAATTGCAGCAGTGGGTCTTCATGCGCCATCTGACGACGCTCACCATGATCCGCGATGTCGCCCGGGCGGGCTCGATCCGCCGCGCCGCCGAGGACATGAACATCACCGGATCGGCGCTGAACCGCCGGATCCAGAATTTCGAGGAGGAGTTCGGCGCGCCGATCTTCGAGCGGCTGCCGCGCGGTGTGCGGCTGAACCCCGCCGGAGAGCTGTTGATGCAGCATATCCAGGCGCAAATCGGCGATCTGGATCGGGTCCGCAGCCAGATCGCCGATCTGAGCGGCGCGCGCCGGGGGCATGTGTCGATTGCCTGTTCGCAGGCGCTCAACCCGATCTTCCTGCCGCGCGAGGTGGCGCGCTATCGCAAGGCGCATCCCGGCGTGACCTTTTCGATCCGCATCCGCGACCGCGCTCAGGCAGAACGCGAGCTGAGCAGCTTCGCCACCGATCTCGCCATCGTCTTCGAGCCGGTCTATCTGGTTGATTTCGAAGTAATCCAAGCGTCTCAGCAACCGGTTTGCGCGGTACTTTCCACCGATCATCCGCTGGCCGGTCAAGAGGTGCTGCGGCTACGTGACTGTCTGGTCTCTCCGCATGTGATCCCGACGCGGGAATACGGGGTGCGCCATCTGCTCGAGATGGCGACGCGCGGGCGCTCGCTCTCGCTCGATCCGGTGATCGAGGCCGATAGTTTCGAGCTGATGCGCCAATATGTGCTGTATGAACGGGTGGTGGGCTTTCAGATCCCGATCGGGCTGCTACCCGCCTCCGACCCGCGGCTCGTGGTGCGCCGGATCCATCCCGCCGACATCGACCCGGGTCTGCTGCTGATCGGCCAGATGCGCGGGCGGACGCTGCCTGTGGCCACCGCCAAATTCGCTCAGCAGATCGCCCGGGCGATGGAAAATGCCGCCTGACGACTCAGCGGCTCCCGGGGCGTGGGCTCGGGTCCGTCCGGCAGAAGGAGATGGAACTGGGGCAGGTCTGCTCGATCAGCGTTGCGGCGTTGCGGTTCGCCGCACCCGGCATTTCGCACCAGACAACCGCCAGCGTCACCCCGTCGGGCAGCCCCGCGGCGATCTTGGCGAGCATGTCCCGGATCGCCGCCGCAGAGGCGGTCTTGACCGCTATCAGCTCAAACCGCAGCACATATTCGATCCCGTCGCGGGACCCTTCCTCGACAGCCTCGATCAGCATGCCGCCGACATTGCCGTAAAACACGACAGCCTCTTCCATGCGCGACCGGCCTTTGAGCAGGAAGCTGCGCTTCTGAGGATCGAAACGGAACGAGGGGGAATATTCATCCCCCGCGACGCTAAATGCTTCTTGCGTCACGGCGATTGCCCCCGGTATCGGTCGATACATAAACCCGCACGGTCAGTTCCATCAGATCCGCCGTTTCGCTGGGAGCGGTTTCGACAAAAATCAGACGCTCGAGATCGGTGGACAGCGCGCTTCGGATCACCTGAAACAGCCCGACCCCGCCGCGCCCGGTGCCCATATTCCTCCGGAACGTGGCGATTTCTTCCTCGAGCAGCGCCGCATCCGACAGGGTTTTGTGACGTTCGACAAAATCGCGCACATACTCCGCCTGGTCACGGTCGCTGATCGAGGCCACCTCGACAAACATGCCGATCTCATCGTGATCGACGCTGACCCGCGCCTCTTTCCGGCCCGGCGGGCTGTGGTGAGTGGCGTTATGCGTCAATTCGTCCAGCACCGCATAGACGTGATCGTGAAACCGATCGTCGCGGATATCGAAGGTCGCCCGGATCTCGTCTTCGGCCATAAGCGGCGTATTCTGAATGAGAGTCCCGCTATATCCATACATATTGTGGCGCAACATGGGTTTCTTAAACATATCTGCTCTGCCCCTCTGAACTCTGTGGTTCTTGGGGGCAGAATACTATATATTGATGCGATAGACCATATCGCGTCTGCCCAATTCCTGATTTTCGGAAAAGTCCCGAAATCACTTTTGCTGTCCTTTCCAGGGGCGGTTCAGCGGCGAAAAAACAAAGACAAGTTCGTCGTCATCCCGTTCGTTAAGCGGCGCGCCGATGTCGGGCTGGGCCGGCGCGCGGCACTGGTCCAGCTTTTCCACAAGCGCCTTTGCAAGCGCCTCCACCAAATCAACTGTATTCTTCGGCCTTTCCCCCAGATTTGCAACCGTTTCTGCAATCAGGGTCCGGAAATCCGCCCGCCGCTCGCCATAACCCGCATCCTCGAACACGTTTCCGGCACCGTCGCTGAAAGCCACGACGACAGTCGTGGCCTGAAGAGGAAGGTTTTTTTCGCTGAAGCGCTGACCCGGATCCTGACCGAAGGATTCCGACAGCGGAGTGCTGCCATCCCCGGGGTACATATTCCCGATCTTGCGAATATCCGCTTTATCCCGGAAGCCGCGTTCGAACAGATAGATGTCGAACTTGCCCTCGGAAACATAAAGCCGCCGCGCGCTGAGATCGGTCACCATCACCATGCCATCAACACCCCGCGATCCGGTGGTGTTGTGGTCGATGATTTCCCGGTTGAGATGCTCGGCGACCAGACGCGCAGGGCTTTCTTGCCCCGCTGCGCTGCCGAAAAGCTCCTTGGGCTTCAGGCAGAGCGATTTCAGCGTCGCACCGACGCTCGATGCCATCAGCCCGCCGACAATCCCCTGCGCATCGGCATCGCCCGCCATCGTCAGGCGCAGCCTGCGCTTGACGCGCTGGGTCTTGTTGACCGACCAGTCGAAGACGAAATCGCCGCCCACCGGCGCACGCTCGGGCATGATCTTGTAGCTGAGGCCGGGGGTTTGGCCATTCTCCTGTTCGACCAGCACATCGCGCAGCTTCCTGTTCAGCGCCTCCCCCGTGCTTTCCACCATCTCCTGATTTCGTTTCTCGAAGGTTACCGTCTCGATCAAAACGAGATAGCGGCGCTCCCCGCGCCCTCTCTGCCGCCGCGCCCGCAGATAGATCTGAAAGTGCCGCTTGGCCGTTTTCTGCGGATCTTCGACCCCGTCCCGAAACGGATAGGTGAAATCCAGACGCGCCGGCGCCTGGCTCGGCTTCGCGAACCAGGGATAAAAGCAATCCGCCGACGCGATGTCGCCGTCGGACTCTCCCGAAACGGCCTTGTCGCCATAGTGATCGAGGAGGGCCCGCAACATTTCCGAAACGTCCCGCCCCGACCGAGGATCGTCGGAAGGAAGCCCGTCATAAAATAATGACTTGAAACGGTTATTTTGAAAATTCACACGACCGTTCGAATCGAATTCCGCAACTGCAAGTGGGATTTCATCGTCCTGACGCAAACGAATTGAAACCTGTTCAATCTGATTATCGAAAGTCACTCCCCAAAACCCATTTTTTAAGATACCCTTAATGCGCTATCTTTCTGTACCTTCATTTGTCAATGGACAACTCTTTCTTTGTCTGAGCTTATTTCGATCACCGATCATATTCGCGAAGCGCTTTGGCCCCGCAGTGTCGGCGCTGCTCTTGGCGGTGCCCCGCTGAGCCGGGGGGCGGCCGTCTTGGTCGGCGCCGGCATGAGCCTGAACGCCCTGCCGCGCGGCGGCACCGAAAGCCCGCCGACCTGGTCAGAGCTGAGCAGCAAGCTGGTCGGCCAGCTTTGCAGCAACGATCCCATGCGGCAGGAACAGATGCTGCGCGAGACCGGCGCGGTCAGCGGGTTCCTGCGGCTGGCCGAGAAGTTCGAGGCGCGTTACGGCCGCTCGGCACTGAACGATTTCCTGACCGATGCGGTGGGCGACCGACGGCAGGTGCCGGGGCCGATGCATGACGTGCTCGTGCGGCTGCCCTGGACCGACATCTTCACCACCAATTGGGATACGCTGATCGAGCGCGCCGCCGACCGCCAGTCGCGCCGGCGCTACGAACGGGTCTTCAGCCCCGACGATCTGCCGATCACCTCGCGTCCGCGGATCATCAAGCTGCACGGCACCATGCCGAACAACAAACCCTATGTGTTCACCGAAGAGGATTTCCGCACCTATCCGCAGCGCTTCGGCCCGTTCGTGAACACGGTGCAACAGGCCATGATGGAGACCGTCTTTGTCCTGATCGGCTTCAGCGGCGACGATCCGAACTTTCTGAAATGGTCGGGCTGGGTGCGCGACAGGCTGCAAAGCGCCTCGCCCAAGATCTTCATGGTCAACGATTTCAGCCGCACCGAGGACAATCTCGACATCATGCGCGCGCTCAATATCGTGCCGGTCGATCTGTCGCGCATGCCCGAAAGCTGGAAGGACCCGGTGCGGGACATCTATCAGGAGGGGCTGCCGCTTCAGCTTGGCGCCTGGCTGCACCGGCTGGCACAGCCGAAGCGGGCGCTGCCGCGAAACTGGCCCGGAAACATCCAAACCCAGGCCGAGCATCGCCCCCCCGAACCCGCCGTCCCCCCGGTGGACGGCCTCCGGGCGTTTGCGGCCAGCCTGCGGACGCTGCGGCAGGAATACCCGAAATGGATCATCGCCCCCGCCGACAGCCGCGACGAGCTGCGCGAAGACCGCGGCCTGGCGCTCGACTCTTTGCAGGAGGCGGACCGGCGCCTTGGCCGTGGCGACGCGGACGATTTCTCGTGGCACCTGGACGCGGGATGGCTGGCGAAGGCGCTGGACGCACTTTACAGCGAGCGTAAACCGGCCCCAGAGGCCATCGCCGAGCTGGACGATTCATTCCGGCACGATCCGAACGCGCTGCTCGCCGTGGCGCAGGCCTATTACGAAATCCTCTGGCGCCGCCGGATCGACCTGAGCCCCTGGCCCTTCATGGCGGTGGACATCCTGTCGCGGCTCGTTCTCGAAGACAGGACGGTCGAGGGCCCCGCCGACGCGCCCCGCTGGCCCGAAAGCAGCCTGCTGGTCCGGCAGTCCCAGGATCGCCGCGCCGCCACCGCCCTGACCCTCGACCTGGCGGATCTTCTGCTCGCCGCGATGCGGGAGACCGCCGGCGACAGCAAGCGGTTCCGGCGCCTCGCCGACGGGCTCGAACGGCACCACACCGCCGCCTGCGACTATACCCGCCTCAACCGCCTGCTCTACGAACGGGCGCTGTTTGCCATGGATCGCGGCGATCTGGCCGAGATCCGGCGCCTTCTCGACCGTTGGGATGCGCGCTCCACCGATCCGATCTGCGCCTTTCGCCGTGCCGACCTGCTCGGCTATGTCGACACCTCCGCGGATCGGGACGATTCCCGCAAGGACCGCTGGCGCTCGCTCGAGGAGGCCTTTCTCACCTGCCGGACGAACCTCTCCTACGAGGAGAAGAGCTTTGACCTGCTGAGCCGGGAAAGCTGGCTTCTGACCTATTTCGAGCGGCTCAAGGAGGGACAGGTCCCGTCCGCACAAAGCGGCGCCGATGCCCCGGACGAGACCGGTCCCCCCGACCGGCGCAAGAGCGGCGCGCCCGATTTCCTGGCCGAGAACTTCGAAGACCGGCTGGACGAACTGGCCGCTGTGCGCTGCGACCCCCGGCGCGAGCTGCGCCGCATCGGGCGCAATGTCTCGGACCCCGAAACCCTGCGCCAGGGGGCGGTGCTGCTCGACACGATCGGCTGGCAGGTCTTTTCCGCGCGGCTCCGGGACTGGGACGCGCAACCGAGCGGACCTGATCTCGACTACCCCGTCGCCTCCTTCGGCCTGCGCTACATCCGTGCCGCGCTGACCGCGGCGCAAAGGGCCTATGCCTCGGTCGCCAGCGCCAGGAAACCCAGCCGGATCCAGGAGATCGACCGCCATGTCTCGGACGCCATCGCGATGTTGCTGCGCTGCCGGCTGGGCCCGGCGGAACGCCGGGCCCAGGGGCTCGGCTGGTCCGAGGTGGCGCGCCAGCTTCCCTCGATCGGCGCCCGCCTCGCAAGGCTGAGCAAAAGCGAGCAGCAGGCGCTCAGGACATCGCGCACCCTGTCGCTTTGCTTCGATGCGCTCGCGGCCTCCGTCGGCCTGCTCGCGCAGACCAACCATCGGCTCTATAACGACGCACCCAAGCGCTATTACCACGCGGTCGCCATCCTCGGCGCGCTGACCGAGGACATCCCGCTTTATCCGGCCGAGCAGGAGCCGGGCGCGTTGCACATGCACTGGCCCGGCGCCTTCATCGACGAGGCGCTGGACTGCGTCTGCAACGCGATGAACGCCTATCTCGACCACGAACCGCGCCTGCGCCGCTGGTCGAAAGACATCGGCCCGGTGCTGGAGCGCCTCTGCGAGCTGGTGCAGCAGCAGATCATGGTGCAGCCCAGCGCCGACAAGGCCGCCCTGATCGAGCGCATGCTCACGGCCTTCTGGAAGGTAAAACACAGCCGAACGGCCCCCTTCGTCGATCCGCTGAGCCTTGTGCAGAAAGTCAGCCATGACGATCTCAGCGACAAGAAGGAAGCGGCGAACACCTGTGCCTGCCTGACATCTGTCCTGGCCAGACCGGACGACGCGCTGAACGCCGCCACCCGGCTGCGGCTGATCCGCCTGTTCGACGCGGCGCGCGATCTGGGGTTTCAGATCGCGACCGATGAAAGGGAGCGGATGGCCGGGATCATCGCCGCGACGCTCGAAAACGCCCCCGACGGGCTGGCGCCCTGGGAATGGATGCTGCTGCCCGAAGCGGCGGACGCCAGGGAGCGGTTCACCGAGAAGGTCTTTGAACAGTGGATCGCGACCGCGGATCCCGACACCGGGCTGATCGACGATGCCGACACAACGCGGGACCGGCTCGACAACATCGCCTGGGCAATGCGCCACGACCGCGTCAACTACCGCCCGCCGACGCCGGTACATATCACCCGCCTCGTCGCATGGCTCACCCGGCTTGCGGATGGCGGCGGTGCGCAGCTCTCGGCGCCGATGAAAGACGATATGTCCGAGATCTTTCTCGGCGGGCTCGCGCGCGAGGGCATGGTGGCCGAGATCGAGGACCATCAGCTTTGCATTCGCGCCCTCGTCGCCTTCCGCAAGGCGGGGATCCTGGTCGAGCCCGCCATCCCGGCCTTTGCCCGCCTGCTCAGCGCGACCGAGTCCGGGGTGTCGCCGCATTCGCTCGGCGCGTTGCTGCGCGCGGGGCTGGCGGCGCGCGACGGCCCCCGCTTCACCGCCGCCTTCGAGGCGACGCTGGAATGGCTGCGGGATTCCAACAATGACGCCCGGCGGAAGAGCAAGGGCACCGGCAAGAAGACGGACAAGGGCAAGAAGCGCGCGCCCGTCGCGGGACGCAGCACGCTGCCGCTGCCGCCCTCGCTGATGGGGGCTTTTTCGCAGGTGCTGGCCTCGAGCGAGGAAACGCGCATGGACACCGTTCTGGGGGCGCTTCGGGAATATGTCGAGCTCCACGACGACGTGCCCTCCGAATTCCTGATGGATCTGCTGACCAATCTTCAGGACCGCATCGACCTCAGCATCGCGGAATCGCTGGGCGAACATCTGGTGATGCCGCTGGAAGCGCTCCAGACCGCGCTGTCGCGGGTGCGGGCGGACCGGCACAGCGACGAGATCCTGAAAGAGATCACCAAGGCCGTCGAGCATCAGATCGGCGCGTTCATCGCAACCAGACGCGAGGCGGCGCAAGAATGAGCGCCGCAGCGCGACACGAGGGAGGAGAGACATGGCGATACGGTTCCGGGTGACGAAAGCCCTGATCGAGCGGCTGCTCTACGGCAGTTCGGGCGGCACCCGCTTTACCCAGGACACGCCCGTTCTCCTGGATGTCTGGCAGGGCTACGCAGAGGCGCCCGGCGCCCCGCAGGACGTTCTGATCACGCCGCATTTCCGGCACACCGCGCATGACACCGCGAACCACCTCTTCGATGCCATCGCGCTTTTTCGCGCGGGCCTGCCCGGCGGCGGCCCCGAACACGGCACCGATCTGGCTGACGTTCCCGGGATCGTGGTCGGGCGGCTCGATCTGCGGGAACTGGTCAATGTGCTGCTGCCCGATACCAACTGGTGGCGGCGCAACGGCATGCAGGCGCTGATCACGGAGATGACCGAAAAAGACCTCACCGCGCTGGCCGCCGAAAAGGCGGAGATCCTCATTCGTCACAGCCGGACGGGCGGCGACGGCGTCAGCCCTAGCCTCGCCCACAGCCTCAAGACCGGCACCGACGACGAACCAGAGATCCGCATCCCCGAAACCACCTGGCGGTTGCTGATCGCCATCGGGCTCATCTCTGCCTCTTCCGCCGATGCCAATGCCGCGCTCTGGACCGAGCTGAAGGACATCGACCCGGCCCGCGTGCGCCGCGGGCTCGAGCAGCTCCTGCGCATGACATTCCTGCGCCAGCGCCACGAGATGACCGAAAGCGACGACGACACCGACGCCGCGACCCCCTATGTGCTGCGCAGCCGCTATCACATGGTCAGCCGCAACCGCTGCGCCAATGCCAGCGTCGCCGACGGGGTGCCCACGATCAAGGCCGATGCCGCCCGGCGGCTTTTCCAGACCGATTGCAGCGATCTGACCTGGGCGGTGATCGACAGCGGCATCGACGCCAGCCATTACGCCTTTCGCCGTGGAACCTATGACGACAAGGAGATGGCGCCGGATTATTACGACGCCATCGCAGACCCCGAAGACACCCGCATCCGCCGGATCTATGATTTCACCTATTTCCGAGAATTGATCAGCCGCGACCAGCTTGCGCTGTTCGGCGATGCCGACGCGCGCGAGGCGTTCATCGCCCGGCACAATCTCGACACCCGGCTCGACGAATGCGTGATGCACCGCTCTCCGCCCGGGCGCCGGCGCGAGACACTGGCCCAGGCGCTGAACGCCAAGCGTAAAAAGCGCCAGCAGGAACGCCATGCCGAAATCCGCGGCGCGCTCGAAAGGATGTACGAAAACCACGCGGCCCGGCGCCCCTTCGACTGGACCCTGGTCGAAGCGCTCATCCGGCTCGATTTCACGCAAAGCCCCGTCTCGCAGCACGGCACCCATGTGGCGGGGATCCTGGGGGCCGGTCCGCTGACCGAGGACGGCACCGACAGCGGCGTCTGCCCCGATATCAAGATCTACGATTTCCGCGTGCTGGCCGACACGGTCGAGAACAGCGAATTCGCCATCATCGGCGCGCTGCGCTTTATTCGCCATCTCAACGACACCCATGATTTCGTCCGCGTGCACGGGGTCAATATGAGCCTGTCTCTGGAACATGACGTGCGCAATTTCGCCTGTGGCGGCACCCCGGTCTGCACCGAGGCCGACCGGCTTGTGGGCGACGGGATCGTGGTGGTCGCAGCGGCGGGAAATCTGGGCTACAACCACGTTTCGGGCCATGCCGGCGCCGTACCCACCTTCACCTTCAGCACCATCACCGACCCCGGCAACGCCGCCAGCGTGATCACCGTGGGCTCGACCCACCGGCGCGAACCTCACGCCTATGGGGTGAGCTATTTCTCCAGCCGCGGGCCGACCGGCGACGGCCGGCTGAAACCGGATCTCGTGGCGCCGGGCGAAAAGATCAAAAGCGCGGTGCTGCGCGGCGAGACCGGCGTTCTCGACGGCACCAGCATGGCCGCCCCGCATGTCAGCGGCGCGGCGGCGCTGCTGATGGCGCGGTTTCCCGAACTGATCGGTGAGGCCCCGAGGATCAAACGCATCCTTTGCGACAGCGCCACCGATCTGGGGCGCGAACGCTATTTCCAGGGCGCGGGGCTGCTCGATGTCCTGCGCGCCATGCAATCGGTCTGACCGAGGGAGATCCAGGATGCTGACACTCGAAATCCTCCGCGCCCGTCACGGCGATTGCCTGATCGTCCATTACGGCGAAACGGACGCCCCCCGCATGATCCTGATCGACGGCGGGCCGAGCAAGGTCTGGAACGTGCTGAAACCGCGGCTCGAAGAGTTGCGCGAGGAACTTCTGCTGGACGAAGACGAAAGCCTGAATCTGGAGCTGATGATGGTCAGCCATGTGGATGACGACCACATCAACGGCATTCTCGATCTCACCCGCGAGGCGGTGGCGCAGGAGAATGACGGCAAACCGCTTCTGGTCACCACCAAGGAGCTTTGGCACAACAGTTTCAACGACATCCTGAACGACGACGAGATCGGCGCCGGGGCGGCCTCGGTGCAGGCGATGCTCGCCGGGCTGGACGACGCAACCGCGCTGGCCCATGGCCTCGACGATGCCAGCCGCCACGACACGCTCAAGATCCTCGCCTCGATCAATCAGGGCCGGCAGTTGCGCGACGATGCCAAGGTGCTGCGCTGGCAGGTGAACAGCTCTGCCGAGGACGGCCTGATCATGGCGCATTTCGAGGGCAATGACCGCATCGCGCTCGACGGCGGGCTGACCTTCGACATCGTCGGTCCGATGCAGGCCGAATTGACGGAGCTGCAAGAGAAGCACGACAAATACCTGCGCGACAAGGAGCTGGGCGTGGATGTGTCGGAACTGGAAGCCGCCTATGCGGACAAGAGCGTTCCGAACCTCGCCAGCATCGTGGCCGTGCTGCGCTGCGACGGGTGCAGCATCCTGCTGACCGGAGACGCGCGCGGCGACAAGGTGCTGGAAGGGCTGGAACAGGCCGGGGAACTGCCCGCCGGCGGCACGGTGCGTTACGACGTGCTGAAGCTGATGCATCACGGCTCCGACCGCAACGTGACGCAGGGCTTCTTCGAACGGGTGATCGCGGACCACTACGTGTTCTGCGGCGACGGCCATCACGGCAACCCCGAGCGCGCGACGCTCGAGATGCTGTTCGCCGCACGGCCCGAGGGGGGCTTTGCCCTGCATTTCAGCGAGAACGTCGCCAAGATCGACGCCACGCGCAAGAAAGAGCGGCTGGAAAAGGAAAAACCCTGGGACGATGCCCGGGACGGGCTCGCCGCCCTGCTCGCGCGGCCCGACGCAACCGCCGCGCCGGTCGCGGTTTTCGAACCGGGCGGCGCCAACAGCCTGTCCCTCTCTCTTGCCTGATCGCTCCGCCCGCCCCTCCCAGACGACCGAAAGGACCATCACATGACCTGGAACGTCTCCCAAGAGCGTGCCTTCTTTCCCGAAGATAGCCTCGCAAGCTACAATCCCGATGCCCTGGGCCTTGCCATCTCGGGCGGCGGCTACCGCGCCACGCTGTTCCACGCCGGCGCGCTGATCCGCATGAACGAGCTGAAATTCCTACCCCGGATCGACCGCATCTCGAGCGTTTCCGGCGGGTCGATCACCGCCGGCATCCTGGCGATGGGCTGGAAACATTTCGATTTCGACGACGACGGCCGGGTGACGGCAGCCTCCTTCCAGAAGCACTTCATTGACCCGATCCTGGCGGCCACCGCGCGCACCATCGACGTCGGGGTGACCGTTGCCGGCTACATGCCCTTCGTCTCGGCAGGCAACGTGCTGGCGCGAAACTATGACAAGCACATCTTCAAGGGGATGATGCTGTCGGATCTGCCCGAACGTCCCGCCTTCGTCTTCAACGCCACCAACCTTCAGACCGGCGGCCTGTTCCGCTTTACCCGCAACTACGCGGCGGACTGGCGCGCGCTCACGTCCACGGTCAAGACGATCCGCGTCGCCGATGCGGTGGCGGCCTCCTCCGCCTTTCCGCCGGTGCTGGCGCCGGTGCGGCTGGACCTGTCCGGCGAGGAGGTCAGCACGCCCGATCGCGCCCGCTACAACGATCCGCGCCTGCACAAGAAACCGGTGCTGGTCGATGCCGGGGTCTATGACAATCTCGGGCTGGAAAGCGTCTGGAAACGCTGCGGCGCGATCATTTGCAGCTATGCCGGGCACAACGCAAAGCCGAACACCGGCAATTTCAACCTCGGCCACATGGTCACGGTGGTAAACACCTTCCTCGCCGGCTCCATCGACTGGCGCGAACGCACGCTGATCTCGCTGTTCACCAGCAAGCTGAGCGACGGGTTGCCGGAACGGCGGGGCGCCTACTGGTCGGCGGGGTCGACGCTTGAGAACTACCCCGTCCATGACGGCTGGAAACCCGATGCGCAGACCATCGAGGCCGCCAAGCTCACCTCGACCCGGCTCAAGGGCCTGTCGCGCGACGCGCAGAAACAGATCATCTACGCGGGCTACGGCTTCGCCGACGCCGGGCTGCGCAGCTATCTGCCCGATGGCGGGACACCGCCGGAGGGACCGCCGCTCTGAGCCAACGGACTGCCGCGGTTGTGCCGGAAAAACCGGCGCGTCCAGCGTCTTGCGGGCGATTGTACCCGCTGCGCGCGGCGGGTTTCTTGACCCGCGCCCGCGCGCGGGGCTCCCTGACCGGGACTGTCAGCAGACCGCCCCGCCAGAGGGGCGGACCAGGGGGCCCCGATGACCACGACGCTCAACTACACCGACCGCGGCAGCTATGGCGACCGCATCATTCCCGCCGCCGAGCTGCCCGTCCTGCCCCCGCCGCCCTACAAGGATGCCTTTCCGGTCAAGCTGCCCGATGGCGACTGGGCCGAACTGCCCTTTCTGCCGCTGCCGCCGGATTTCGAGACCGCCATCGCCTATCTCTGCATCACCGAGAACAGCTTCGATCTCGAAGACCGGCTGAGCAGCGCCATGGCGGATATGGTCCGCGCGCTCGATCCCGAGATCGTCATCGGCATGCCGACGCTGGGCATGACCCTGGCCGCCTCGGTCGCCAAGAAGCTGGGGCACCCCTATTACGTGCCGCTCTCCTATTCGCGGAAATTCTGGTTCGAGGACGAGCTGTCGGTGCCGGTGATCTCGATCACCAGCCCGACCAAGCCCAAGACCGTGTTCATCGACCCGCGCATGTTGTCGAGGCTCGACGGCAAGCGGGTGCTTCTGGTCGAGGACGTGATCTCGACCGGAGGCACGATCTCGGCCGAGCTGGCGCTGATGGAAAAGATCGGCGCCAATGTGGTGGGCGTGGTCACGGCGATCAAGGAAACCAATGTCTGGCAGGAGAAGCTGGGCGCGCTCAACCCCGACTGGCCGGGGCTGGTGCATGCCCCCATCGGCTGCCCGCTGTTCCGCAAGCAGGGCGACGGCTGGGTGCCCGACCTGTCGACCCTGCCCGACATGTAGCGACAATCCGGTTGCCTGCGCGGCGCCGGGCGGTCTTTGATGGGCGGCGGGCGGTCCGCAAGGCCGCCATCCCGCAATGGAGAGAACGCTTGAAACCCATTTTGCCCGAGCAACGCCGGGTCGCCAGCATCCACGACGACGCAGCCTTCGCCCCCTTCGACCCCGAAGGGTTGCGCGAAACCGGCACCTCCTTCCTCAAGCTCAACCCGGAGGGCGCGCGCGATGTGGGCTTCTACATCTACCGCATGGCGCCCGGCGCGCGCTCGGCACCGCATCGCCATGGCGGCGCCGAGGAATTCCTGATCCTCGAAGGCGAGCTGATCGACAATGACGGCACCGTCTACCGGACCGGCGATGTGGTCTGGCTCGCCCCGGGCACCGAGCACACCTCCCACACCGAGACCGGCTGCCTGATCGCGGTCTACGCCGAAGCCGGAGAAGAGCCGCCGGGCGGCGCCTGACAGGCCGCCCGGGGCCGGTCAGCCTTCGGGCACCGTCAGGGCCTCGGCCACCGCCGAGGCCGGCAGGTCGAGCCAGGTTGCGCCCAGATCCTCGATGAACCGGCGCTCCATGCGGCTGAGCGGCCCCGGCATCACCACGACATGCCCCCCGGCCGAACGCTTGGCGATCTGGCGCGCGAAGATGCGCAGCATCTGGTCGTCGAAGCGGCAGCCGAGAAAGAGAAAGGGCCGTCCGGTGCGGCGGCGGCGCACCTCCTCGGGAATCGGGCGCTGGATGTCGATCTCGGTCAGCACCTCGACATAATCGCTGTCGGACATGAGATAGGAGGAACCGGGGTTCGCCACCCCGTGCGGCTTGTAGACCAGCGTCTTCCACTCGGGGCTGGCCTCCGCCACCTCGGCGCCGGTGCTGGCATAGGCGCGGGTGAAGATGTCGATCCATTCGCCGTTGCGGCTGACGCCCTGCACCAGCCCCCAGTCGGTTTCCGCCTTCTTGGCGGCATCGAAGGCCTGAAGGATCCCGTCGTCGTACCAGATGTCCACCACCATCGGCGGGCGCACGCGGGCGAGCCAGTCATGCACCGGGTTGGGCTGCGCGGGCCCGGCGGCGAAAGCCTCGCGCACCAGCGTGTCGAGCGTGGCGCGGAACTTGCGGCTTTCGACATATTGCGCGACGGACCACAGGTTGCCGCTGGCCCGGCGCGGGGCGCGCACCTGCGCCTCGATCATCGCGCAGAGCGCCTGCGGCGAGGTCGGTGCCCCGCCCCCCGACAGCGCCGAAACATCGGGGCCCAGATAGGCGATGCGCTTGCCCGCGGCGACCTCGTTCATCGCGGTTTCAAGCTGGTCGAGAGCATTCATGGATCAGTCCTCCTCTGCCGACAGGCGGCGGGCATCGACGGTGACGGGCAGGTTGGGGGCTTCGGCGAACGCTGGCATGGCAAAGACCCAGCCGTTCGAAAGCTTCGCCCAGCCGCCCCAGAGCCCCGGTTTCTCGGTCTCGACGATCATCTCCTCGAGATCCTTCTTCGGCACATAGGCCTCCATCCCCTTGGGGGTTTCGCGGATCATGACCTTCATTCGGCGGGCTCCTCAAACTTGCGGGTGACGATGTGGGATTGCAGCGCGCCGGGGTCGTCCCGGCGGCGCGCCTGCGTCTCCGCCGGGGTCAGCTCGCGCTCGCGCATGCCGACGATGCTGGCGCGGTCGACGAAATCGACAGCGTAGATGTAGAACTGCTGAAGAAAGACGCCGATGTCGCGCACATAGCCCACATCGCCCTTTTTCACCACGGTCTCGCCAATCTCCTTGCCGGCCATGGTGCCGTCGTTCTTAACGTTTTTCTTCGAAATCACCTTGTCGCCGGGCATGAAGGCCGGGTCGCGGTAGACCTCGATTTCGCGGTCGTCGGTGGACATCAGGCGCCCTCCTTGAGCTGGGCAAGCCGCGCGCAGGCGGTCTCGCGGATGATCTCTTCGGCATCGCCGGTGAGCTGCGCCGCATCCTCGGCGCCGCCGTTCTCTGCCACCGCGTGGCGCACGCGCAGATCCTCGTCGCCGACGAACAGGCCGGGACGGCGCAGCGCCGCCTCGCGCCGCACCAGCGGGTCGGGATCGGCGCGGAAGCGGTCGAGCCAGCCCTCTCCGATGCGGCGGGCGACGATGCGGCGGATCTCGGGATCTCCGTCGCCGATCATCACCGGCAGCATGCCCGGCTCGGCCCGCCGCGCGACGATGGAGCGGACATAGCCGTCCGCGTCGCTGGCCATGGGCAGAAGCTGCGCCCGCGACAGGCGGTGGGCCACGGCGATGCGGACCCGGCGGTCGGCATCCTTGATCTTGCGTTCCGCATGGGTCGGCGGCAGGCGCAGGATGGCCATGGCGCGCACGCCCGCGTCGGCATCGCTCAGCAGCCTCGGCAGCCGGAACACCGAGGCGACGCGGGCGGCGTTCATCCGGGTCTCGAAATAGGGATGGCCCAGACATTGGTCGGCGAGATCGGGGTTGAGCAGAAAGAACCGCTCGATCCGCTTGGCATAGCGGTCGTGCACACAGGCCCAGCCCTGCCCGCACTGGCCCAGATCGAGCCGCGCGCGGAACCGGCAGGCGCCGCAATCGAGCGCCGCGCCCTGCCAGTCGACCGGTGCCGGGCCGTCCATCACCGGCTCAGGCCGGAACGCAGGTGTCGGGCACCGGGCAGACCTCGGCGCATTGCGGGCTGTCGAAACTGCCCTTGCATTCGGTGCAGAGATCCGGGTCGATGATATAGGTCTCGCCGGTAAAGCTGATCGCGGCATTGGGGCATTCGAACTCGCAGGCGCCGCAGACGGTGCAGGTCGACTGGATGATTTGCAGGGCCATGGCTGTCTCCTTGGAAAACGGGGCATGGTGTAGGGTGGGCAATATTGCCCACCCTACGAGGCGTCGTCAGGCGGTTTCCCTGGCTTGCGCGGGCAGCCCGCGCCTGGCTCGGTACACCGCCGAGACCGCCGTCTCGATGTAGTCATAGGCATGGTCCTGGATCGCCTCGATCCCGGCCGCCGCGAGATCCTCGCGCGGGCAGTCGCCGATCTTGGCGCAGAGGATCGTGTCGATCCCCTCCAGCGTCTTGATCACCAGCTCCAGCTTGTCCTCTTCGCCATAGCCGCCGACGCAGTAATTGTCGCAGCGCCGGTGGGTGACGAAGCGCACGCCCTCGGCATCCACCTCGAAGATCTGGAACTCGGTGGCATGGCCGAAATGCTGGTTGATGCGCCCGCCGCCCTTGGTGGCCACGGCAATGAGCATGGCGCCCGCATCCTCCGCCACGGCGGTTTCCGTCTCGGCCTTCGCCACGGCGGCGGCGGCGCGGCGATCCTCGCGCTCCTTGGCGACCCATTCGCGGTAGGTCTCGCGCTTTTCGGGATCGTAGGTCACCTCGTCGGGCACCAGATCCATGGTGAATTCCTGACCGCGATCCTCGCCCAGAAGGCCCACCGCATCGGCGCGGCACTGGCGGCAGTGCTTCATCAGGTTCGCCCCGCCCGCGCAGGCGTCCTGAAGCGTCTTCAGCTCGGCGGCGGTCGGGCCGCGCTGGCCTTCGAGACCGAAGACCGTGCCGTGTTCGGCAGCCGAGATCAGCGGCATGATGTTGTGCAGGAAGGCGCCGCGCCGCTTGACCTCCTTGTTGACCTCCAGAAGATGCTCGTCGTTGATGCCGGGGATCATCACCGAGTTCACCTTCACCAGAATCCCGCGCTCGTGCAGCATATCGAGCGACTGCATCTGACGCTCGTGCAGGATCTGGCTGGCCTCAAGGCCGATGCGGCGCTTGTGCTGGTAGAATATCCAGGGATAGATCTTGGTCCCCACCTCGGGGTCGATCATGTTGATGGTCAGCGTCACATGGTCGATGTTCATGTCCATGAGATCATCGACATGCTCGGGCAGCGCCAGACCGTTGGTCGAGAGGCAGAGCTTGATGTCGGGCAGCTGCTCCTGCACCAGCTTGAACGTCTCACGCGTCTTGCGCCAGTCATAGGCGCTGTCGCCCGGCCCCGCGATGCCCAGCACCGAAAGCTGCGGGATCTCGTTGGCCACCGCAATCACCTTGCGCGCGGCCTGCTCGGGCGTCAGACGCTCGGAGACGACGCCGGGGCGGCTTTCGTTGGCGCAGTCGTATTTGCGGTTACAATAGTTGCACTGGATGTTGCAGGCGGGTGCCACGGCCACATGCATGCGGGCGAAATAATGGTGCGCCTCTTCCGAGTAGCAGGGGTGATCCTTGACCTTTTCCCAGGTCGCCGGATCCATGTCTTCGGGCGCATCCGAGGATCCGCAGGCCGAGGACGAACAGCCGTCGGCTTCCATGGCTTTGGTCAGGGCGTCTTTCGATCCGACCGACAGGCCGTCGAGTGAGATGACATTGGCGGACATGGGGCATCCTCGCTGTTGGGATCGGTCTGTTAGGACTCAATTCAGCAAGGAACAGGCCAAGTCTGAGCCGTGGTTTTCCGGCGAAACCGGCCAAATTGTCGGGTAAGGGACAAAGGCTGCGACAAAGACCGCGCGGCACGGCCTCGCAACAAATTGCGCGGCCCCGTTGCCGGGACCGCGCTGGGAGGGAGACAGAAAAAACGAGTTCTGGAACAATCCTTTGGGGGGCTAAATCTTGCGAACCTCGATGCCGTGCTTTTGCAGCGCATAGGCCACCTGGCGCGGCGTCATGCCCAGCAGGCGCGCGGCCTTGGCCTGCACCCAGCCCGCCTCTTCCATGGCCGCGATCAGCTCTTCGCGGGCCGTGTTGGCGGTCTTGCGGCGCGGGAAGCTCTCGGCCGGATCGGGCGGCAGCTCGCGCTCAACCGGGCGTTCGGCCACGGACCTGCGGATCGACGGCGTGACCACCCGCCCCACCGCCAGCCCGCCGATGGGCGAGGCGCCTTCCTGAAGCCGCCACAGCTCGGCCGAGAGACACGATCCCTGACGGCAGGCCAGTTCGCCGCCCAGCACCACCTCGCCGTCCGACAGCGCGGCGGCCCGGTTCACGCAGTTTTCCAGTTCGCGCACATTGCCGGGGAAGTTGCATTTGCAGATCGTCTCGAACGCATCCGGCGCAAAGCGCACATTCGTGGCGTTCGTCTCGTTGAACTTGTCGAGAAAGAGCTGCGCCAGCGGGCGGATGTCGCTTTTGCGGTCGCGCAGCGGCGGCAGCAGGATCGGCACGACGCAGATGCGGAAGTAAAGATCGGCGCGAAACTCGCCCCGTGCGACCGCATCCTCAAGATCCCGGTTCGTCGCCGCAACGATGCGCACATCGACCTTGAGGGTCCGCGTGCCGCCGACCCGCTCGAACTCGCCCTCCTGCAAGACGCGCAGCAGCTTGGACTGGAAGGTGGCGCTGATCTCGCCGATCTCGTCGAGAAACAGCGTGCCGCCATCGGCCAGCTCGAACCGCCCTTTCTTGAGCGCGTTGGCGCCGGTAAAGGCGCCCTTCTCATGGCCGAAAAGCTCTGATTCCAAAAGGGTTTCCGAAAGCGCAGCACAGTTCACGCGGATAAAGGGGCCACGGCTGCGGTCCGATTGCGTGTGCACCGCGCGCGCAAACAGCTCCTTGCCCGTGCCGCTCTCGCCGCGCAGCAGGACCGGCGTCCTGGTCGGCGCCACCCGCCGCAGCTGCGCGATCACCTCGGAAATCGCGGGGCTGTCGCCGATGATCCCGTCCAGCGAGATCGGCGGCACCTTGTTGCCGTTCTGGTCGCTCACGCTTTGCAGCAGACGGCGCGTATCCTCGAGCGCGCGCTCGCGGTCCCGGGCGATCCGGCGGCGAAAGCGCAGCGCCTGCTCGAGCAGCGAGGCCACCATGGTCAGCACCCGCACATCGAGATCCGAAAGCCCCGCGCGCTGGTCCTCGTGGCTGCGGTAGGCGCAGAGCACCCCAAGCACGAAATGGCTGCGCTCGGGGTCGCGCAGGGGCACCGCGATCATCGTCTGGCCCTCGCCGCGCAGCCGCGCGGGCACCGCGTCGGGGCCGAATTCCTCCGCCAGATCGAAGGAGACCAGCGGCACGCCCGAGCGGAACACGATCCGGACCACCTCGTCCGGGATCACCTCGGACGGGTCGGCGGCCTTGTCGCGCACAAAGGCGGTGGCGGCGATGGTATAGGGATTCACCGTACCCCAGGCGCCCTCGCTGCCGGGCTCGCTCAGCAGCGCAAGCACCGCGTGACGCAGATCGAGAAAGGAGGATAGAACATTGAGAATATTCGGAACTTCATCGATCGGATCGGGTGCCGTCGCAAAGGTCTTGGCGATCTCATAGATCGCGTCCAGCGCCAGCCGGTCAACGGCCGGTCCGGAGCTCGGTGGAGCCGATGACGCCGGCGTCTCGCCCCCGGCGCAGGTCTCAGTCGCAGCTTCGTCCATGTGCGGGCCCCTCCTTCACTCGGGTTGTCCTCCCTCCCTGTCGCAATGTCCGTCCGGCCTGCGGCCCGGCGCGGGGCACCGGCACACAGCTCACGCACCAGTCTAGCAGCTTCCGTCTCGCGCCGTGTCCGCCGAGGCGAAACATCGGCGCCCTACCGCCGGATAACGAGAATCCGAACCGCTGTTGCGCATGGTTTCGGCAGAACCGCCCATGTTTCGGGCCCTCCCGCCCGCTGTCAGCCCCGCGATGCCGTTCGCGGGCGAACGATCCGATTCGAATCATGCGCCAAGCGCCCGCCGCCGGCGTTCGTAGGACGAACCCAGTCCCAGCACGGAGCGGTATTTCGCCACCGTCCGGCGTGCGATCCGCAGCCCCGAACGCTGTGCCAGCGCAACGATGGCATCGTCGCTGAGCGGCTCTTTCGGGTTCTCCTCGCCCACCACCTGCTGGACGAAATTCATCATGCTGTCGCGCGAGACCGCCACGGCACCGGGCAGGTTCGAGACCGGGCGCGAAAAGAAGCTGCGCAGCGGCAAAGCCCGGGTCGGCATCTGGATCATGCGCCCCGAGACGGCACGGCTGACGGTCGAGGCATGCACCCCCAGCTCGGCGGCCACATCCTCGAGCGTGAGCGGCGCCAGATAGGCCGGGCCCCGGTCGAGGAACCGCGACTGCCGCGCCACCAGAACGGCGGCGGTGCGCAGCAGCGTGTCGCCCCGGCGCTCCAGCGCCAGCGCCAGCGCGCGCGCCTCGGCCAGCGCCTTGCGGCGCAGCTTGCGCGCCGCGCAGTCGGCGCTGCCATCGGCAAGCCGGTCTTCCATCACGGTGATCTTCGGCGTGGTGGCGCGGTTCAGTTCGACCGTCCAGCCCGCCTCGCTCCGCGTCGCGATCAGGTCGGGTGGAAAGACCGGGACCGGCACATGGTCATAGGCCAGCCCCGGCTTGGGATCGAGGCCCCGGATCTGGGCGAGAATGTCGGGAATATCCGAAACCTCGCAATCGCACAGCTCGGCCAGCTCGGCGCGGCGGCCGTCGATCAGATCGAGATTGCGGATCAGCGTCTCGACCTCCCAGCTCAGCAAATCGGCCTCGCGGGCCTGAATCAGCAGGCATTCGGACAGCGAGCCGGCAAACAGCCCCGCCGGTTCGAACCCCTGCAAAACCTCGAGCACCGCCTGCGCCTTGCGCGGCGGACAGCCCGCCAGCAGCGCGACGGTTTCGACCGATTGGCCCAGCCAGCCCGTGGGCTCCAGCGCCTCGGCGAAATGCAGCGCGATCATTCGGTCGCCGGAGGTCTCGAAACCCCGTTCGATCTGCTCGACCACATGCGCCATGAGGCTGGGCCGGTCGGCGGCCACGGTGGCCAGCGCATCGAAATCCCCGCCGCCCCGGGCCGCAAAGGCGGCGGGCGCCCGGTAGGACACATACGGATTGGCCTCGGCGCGTTCCTGAAGATGTTCGGACAGATCCTGCGACGCCATGCCGAGGATCGCCAGGGACTGCAAAAGCTGCCCCCCCATCTGCATCGTCTGGCCCTGCGAGATCGTCTGGACAAATTCCATGCGGATCAGCCTCTCATACCGCCCCGCGCCCGGGGCAAACGCCCGGCGCATCCGGGCAAGATGTGAACGAAGGCGCCCCGCTTTTTCGCGCCGGCGCCGCCAAACGCCGAAAAAGCAGGCCCTGCGGGACACAGCGACTCACCGGGCACAGCGCAGCCTCCCTGCCTCGGCCGGGGCCGGATAGGGCCGCGCGGGCGCGCCGGCAGCGGTCACCGACCGGATACAGCCGCCCTGAAGCGTGACCACCTGATCGCACAACCGGCGGACCTCTTCCGGGGCGTGGCTGATGAAGATCATCGGCACCCGGGTCCGCTCCTGCACGCGGGCGATGAGATCGAGCGTGCGCGCCTTCAGTCCCGGATCCAGCGCCGAGACCGGCTCGTCGAGCAGCAGCAGGTCGGGCTCCGCCATCAGCGCGCGCGCGATGGCGGCCCGCTGACGCTCGCCCCCCGAGAGCCGCGCCGGGCGGGCCTCCAGCAGATGCGCCAGATCCAGCGCCGCGATGACCTCGTGCCAGAAGTCGGTGCCGACATTCTGCGCGCCATAAGACAGGTTGCGGTGGACGTTCATATGCGGAAACAGCACGCCGTCCTGGAACACCACCCCGATGCCCCGCTGCGCGGGGGCGATGTGGATCTTCTGCTCGCTGTGATACAGCGCCCGGCCAAAGAGCGAGATGCAGCCGCGCGTCGGGCGGATATGCCCGGCGAGGCAGGAGAACAGCGTCGATTTGCCCGAGCCCGAGCGCCCGATCAGCCCGATGATCCCCTGCGCGGGCAGCGCCAGATCGACATCGAGACGGAAATCCCCCTGCTTGTGGCGGAGATGTATCTCGATCATGTCGCGGCCCTCACCGGGGTCATGCGGCGCGCGATGCTTTCCGACGCCAGCAGCGCCGCCCCCGCCAGCGCCAGCGACAGCAGACAAAGCCGCATCGCCTCGGCCTCGGTGCCGGGGCTTTGCGTCACGGTGAAGAGCGCCAGCGGCAGGGTCTGGGTGCGGCCGGGGATGTTGCCCGCGAGCGTAATCGTGGCGCCGAACTCGCCCACCGCGCGGGCAAAGGCCAGGGTGATCCCGGTCAGGATGCCCGGCGCCATCAGCGGCAGGGTCACGGTGACGAAGATGCGCAGCTCCGAGGCCCCGAGGCTGCGCGCGGCGCGGGCATAGCGCGGGTCGATGGCCTCGGCAGATTGCCGGATCGCGCGCACCAGCAGCGGAAAGCCCACCACCGCGCAGGCGATCACCACCGCCTCGCCCGAAAAGGCGATGCGAATGCCGAACAGGTCGTAAAGCGGCCCGCCGATGGCGCCGTTGCGACCCAGCAGCACCAGCAGCAGATAGCCCAGCACCACCGGCGGCAGCACCAGCGGCAGATGCACCACCGCGTTCAGCAGCGCATGGCCGGGAAAGCGCCGCGACCCGAGCAGCCAGCCCAGCCCGATGGCCAGCGGCAGCGACCAGAGCACCGCCTGCGCCGAGGCGTTGAGCGACAGCATCAGCGCCGACTGTTCCATGGGGCTGAGCGCGAGCATTTCAGGAGCCCTCCGCCACCGGCAGAAACCCCTTGCCCGTCAGCACGACGCGGCCCCCCGCCCCCAGCAGGAAGTCGAGCAGTTCGGTCGCGCCCTCCGGGTCGTCGCCCTGCGCCAGCGGCGCGATCAGGTAACGGATCGGCGGGTGGCTGTCGGCGGGCACGGTCCAGACCACGCGCACCCCCGGCTGCCCGGCGGCGTCGCTGGCATAGACCAGCCCCAGCGCCGCCTCGCCCTGCGCCACGGCGGCGACGGTGGCCAGCGTATTTCGGGTCGGTACGAAATGGCTTTCGATGGCGCTCCAGAGCCCCAGTGTCTCAAGCGCGGTCTTGCCGTAGCTGCCCACCGGGGCGGTCTGAGGATCGGCCATGACGAAATTCTCGCCGTCGAGCCGTGCCGCGATCCCGTCTGGCGCCAGATCGCCGCTGCCCTCGGGCGCGATCAGAACAAGGCGGTTCGACATCAGCACCGAGACCGCGTCCTTTTCGATCAGCCCCAGATCCACCAGATGCTGCATCCATTTCGGATTGGCCGAGATGAAGAGATCGGCGGGCGCGCCCTGCTCGATCTGGCGTGCCAGCACCCCCGAGGCGCCGTAGCTGGTCAGCGCGGCGATCCCGCTTTCGGCGAGGCCCGCGTCGATGGCATCGCGGGTCGAGGCGGCGGCGAGCAGCATCGGCTCGGACAGCGCCATCCTCGGCAGGGCGGCGCAGAACAGCGAGAGCAGCAGGGTCTTTCTCATGACGGGCTCCTTCAGGCCAGGCGGCGGGCGGGGGCGCCGATGCGTTCGGGCGCGAACCAGGCGATCTCGCCGGTGGCGCCGCAGACCCGGCGGCAGGTGCCGCAGAGGGTGCAGTTTTCCGACGAGAACTCGATGCGGTCGCTCTCGCCGAAGCGGAAGCAGGCCGACGGGCAGATCCGGGTCAGCGCGCGCAGCGCGGCGCTGTCCTCGGCCCGGCGCCGAAGCTCGATGCGGAAGCCGCCGACATCGGCGGAATGGCTGGGTCTCTTGGTGGCGCGGAACATCGGCGGGCTCACTCGGCGGACAGCTTCAGGCTGTCGATGCCGACAAAGCGGGCCTTGAGCTTGGCCTCCTCGTCGCGGAACACCTTGAAGACCTTTTCCTTGAGCGGCGTGCTTTCGACGAAATCCGCATAGGCGGATTTGAGCATCTGGCGCGCCTCCAGAAACACCGTCTCCTCGTCCTTGCCGGCGAAATCCGCGTCGCGCAGATAGGCGCCGAAGCGTTTCATGATGTGCAGGCGCGAGACGTTGATGACCGGCTGCTCGAAAGGCAGCAGCAGATAGGTAAAGATCTCCTCGGCGGCGGAGAGCTTGTTAATGTGGTCCAGAACGCCGGTTTCCTCGAAATCCTTGGGCATGGGTCAGTCTCCTCTTCGCGTCAGTTGGGAAGGTCGTGGTTCGGTGTTTCGGAACAACCCGAAATGGCGATCCGGGCGGCGCAGTGGCTTTCGTGACGGGCAAGCGCGTCGTCCCGCGCCGCCAGCCGCGCCTCGAGAAAGGCGATGCGGTCGGCCAGCCGCGCCAGCGTGCGGCCCACCGGATCGGGCATCAGATGGTGGTTGAGATCGACGCGATACGGGTCGGAGACCGGCGCGCGGTCAGTCTGCACGATGCGCGCGGGGATGCCGATCACCGTGGCCTCGGCGGGCACCGGCTCGACCACCACGGAATTGGCGCCGACACGGGCCCCCGCCCCCACAAGGATCGGGCCGAGGATCTTGGCCCCCGCCCCCACCATCACGCCGTCGCCCAGCGTGGGGTGGCGCTTGCCGGGGGACCAGGACACACCGCCCAGCGTCACCCCGTGATAAAGCGTCACGTCGCATCCGATCTCGGCGGTCTCGCCGATCACCACACCGGCGCCGTGGTCGATGAAGAACCCCGCGCCGATGCGCGCGCCGGGATGGATGTCGATCCCCGTGCCCATGCGCGCGAGATAGGAAAGCAGCCGGGCCGCGCCCTTCCAGTTCGCCCGCCAGAGCCCGTGCGCCACGCGATAGGCAGCGATGGCATGCAGGCCGGGATAGGTGAACGCGGTTTCCAGCTTGCCGCGCGCGGCCGGGTCGCGGCCCCTTATGGCCGCAAAATCGCTGCGGATCAGCGCAAAGAGCCCCATCACGCCGCCTCCCCGCCGGGCAGACCGCCCGGCAAGGCGATGAGCTGGCCGCCGCTGACGCGGGCCACCATGCGCGACAGATCCTCGGCCGTCGCGGGCCGCTTGGCGCGGATCGCATGATCGCGCAGCAAGGGCTTCAGCCGCACCGCGATCTCGTCCGTGGCGGGCAGCCCGGCGGCGGCGAGGGCGGCGCGCAGCCCGGCAAGCCCGGAATGTTTGCCGATGACGATCTGCCGTTCCCGTCCAAAACGCGACGGCGCGCAGCGCGGATCCTCGTAGGTGTCGGCCTGTTTCAGAATGGCATCCACATGGATCCCCGCCTCATGGGCAAAGACCAGCGCGCCGGTGATGGGTTTCGCCACCGGCAGCGCCCGGCCCGAGGCCTCGGCCACCACGGCGGAGAGCGCGGGCAGCGCCCGCAGGTCGAGCCCGGTGGCGATGCCGCCCGCTTCCAGCGCGGCGCCCACCTCTTCCAGCGCCGCATTGCCCGCCCGCTCGCCCAGCCCGTTGACGGTGACCGAGAGATGCGAGGCCCCGGCAAAGGCCGCCATCATGGTGTTGGCGGTGGCCATGCCGAAATCGTTATGCGCGTGGATCTCGATGGGCAGCGCGATGCGCGCCGCCAGATCCGCCACCAGCCTATAGGCGCTCATCGGGTCGAGAATGCCCAGCGTATCGGCGATGCGGAAGCGGATCGCCCCCGCCGCCTCAGCCACCTCGGCCAGCCGCACGAGGAAATCGGGATCGGCGCGGCTGGCGTCCTCGGCGCCCACCGAGACCTCAAGCCCCCGCTGCACCGCGCAATAGACCAGCGCGGCGGTCTCGCGCAGCGCCCAGTCGCGATCCGCGCGCAGCTTGCCCGCAAGCTGCCGGTCCGAGGCGGGCACGGCGAAATGCACCCGCCGCACGCCGGTCTTCTGCGCCATGTCGAGATCGTGGAACCGCAGCCGGCACCAGGCGACCGGCACCGCGCGGGTCAGCTCGGCCATGACCGCGCGGATCTCGGCGATCTCCTCATAGCCCATGGCCGGGATGCCCACCTCGATCTCGGCCACCCCCGCCCGGTCGAGCGCGCGGGCGATGGCCTGTTTTTCCGCCAGCGAGAAGGCCACCCCCGCCGTCTGCTCGCCGTCCCGCAACGTGGTGTCGCAGATCGTCACGGCAGGGCTGGCGCGGGTCGTGTCGAACAGCTCGGGACGCATGGGGCAGCTCCTTTTGCGGCGGGTTGTGGGGTCAGGCGTAGGCCGGGTTGAAACCGTCGGGCTGCGCGCCGTCGCCCGACCAAAAGGGCGACATCTCGCGCAACCCCGAAATGATCTCCGGCATGGCGTCGAGCACGCGCTCGATCTCCTCCACCGTGGTCTCGCGCGAGAGCGAGAAGCGGATGGCGCCGTGGGCGGCGGTGAAGGGGATGTCCATCGCGCGCAGCACATGGCTGGGCTCAAGCGAGCCCGAGGTGCAGGCGCTGCCCGAGCTGGCGGCGATGCCCGCCTGGTTGAGCTTCAGCAGGATCGCCTCGCCCTCGATATACTCAAAGGCCACGGTGGCGGTGTTGGGCAGCCGGTCATGCGGATCGCCGGTGACGAAGCAATGGCCGATGCGCTGCACGAGCCCCTTTTCCAGCCGGTCGCGCAGACCGGCCATGCGGGCGCTGTCCTCGGCCATGGTGGCCAGCGCCATCTCGGCGGCCTTGCCCAGCCCGATGATCGCCGGGGCGTTCTCGGTCCCTGCCCGGCGGCCGCGTTCCTGATGCCCGCCGCGCAGCAGCGGGCGGAACCGCGTGCCCTTGCGCAGATAGAGCGCGCCAAGGCCCTTCGGCCCGTGGAACTTGTGCGACGACAGCGACAGCATGTCGATCTCGGTGCTCTTGAGGTCGATGGGCAGCTTGCCCACCGCCTGCACCGCGTCGGTATGGAACAGCGCGCCGACCTCATGGGCCAGCTCTGCCAGACCGTCGACCGGGAACACGGTGCCGGTCTCGTTATTGGCCCACATAAAGCTCACCACGGCGGTCTTTTCCGACAGCGCCGCGCGATAGGCGTCGATGTCGAGCCGCCCCAGCCTGTCCACCGGGATGCGGTGCACGGTGACGCCCTCGTGCTTTTCCAGCCAGTCGCACAGCGTCAGGATGGCCGGATGTTCCACGGCGGAGGTGATCACCTCGTCCCGCCCCGGCTGCACCAGCAGCGCCGAGCGGATCGCGGTGTTGTTGGATTCGCTGCCGCCCGAGGTGAAGATGATCTCGTGATCGAACTCGGCGCCGATGAGCTGTTGCAGCGATTTGCGCGCCTGACGCAGCGCGCCGCCGACCTCCGAGCCGAAAGCGTGGATCGAGGAGGCGTTGCCGAACTGCTCGGTGAAATAGGGCAGCATGGCCTCCACGACCTCGGGAAAGACCCGCGTGGTGGCGTTGTTGTCGAGGTAAACGGGGGGAAGGACGGTGTCTTTCATCGCGGCCTCCTCAGGCCTTGGCCACGGGCATCACCCGAACCGGGCGGCCGAGGGTTTCGGTGATCTTCTGGGCGATCCCGCCGAGCGTGCTGGCGGCAAGCTGGCAGCCCGAACAGGCGCCGACGAGGCTGACCAGCACCAGGCTGCCCTCCATGTCGACAAGCTCCACATCGCCGCCGTCGCGGCGGAAGGTGGGGCGCATCTCCTCGATGATCTTCGCCACGAGGATCGCCTCCTTGGCCGCACTCAGACCGCTCGCGGGCGCCTCGGTCACCGCGACGGGGGCCGCGGCGGCGGGCATGGCGATCTGAATGGGGGCCGAGGGCTGTGCCGGGGGCATCGGCGCGGGGACCGCGTCGGGGATTACGAAGCCCTGCGCCTTTTTCTTCTTCGGCCTGGGAGCGGAGCCGAAGACATAGGCCTCTTCCGGTCGGATGGCGCCCTCGGCCACCATCTCCTTGTTGATGTCGGCAAGCAGCTCTTCCAGCGGCTCGCGGCAGGAGGCGCAGCTTCCGCCCGCCTTGGTGTAGAAGGTGACCATCTCCAGCGTGGTCAGCTTGTTGGTGCGGATCGCGCGCTCGATCATGCCGGCATCGACGCCGAAGCATTTGCAGATCAGCGCGCCCTCCTCATGATCGTCCTCGTCCAGCGCCTCGCCGGTATAGGCGGCGACGGCGGCGTGCAGCGCCTCCTGCCCCATGACCGAGCAATGCATCTTCTCTGGCGGCAGCCCGTCGAGGAAATCGGCAATGTCCTGATTGGTGAGCGTCTTCGCCTCGGCAATGGTCGTGCCGATGATCAGCTCGGTCAGCGCCGAGCTCGACGCGATGGCCGAACCGCAGCCGAAGGTCTGGAACTTCGCCTCCTCGATGACATCCGTCTCGGGGTTCACCTTCAGCATCAGCTTCAGCGCGTCGCCGCAGGACAGCGAGCCCACCTCGCCCACCGCATTGGCATCCGCCAGCGCGCCCGCGTTCTTGGGATTGAAGAAATATTCCTTGACCTTGTCGCTATAGTCCCACATGCGCCGGGCCTCCGATCAGCAGAACGACTTGCCGCAGCCGCAGGAGCTGCTGGCGTTGGGGTTGTCGAAAACGAAACCCGAGCCTTCGAGCCCGGTGACGAAGTCGATCGTCGTGCCCGAGAGATGCGCCTGGCTTTCCGGGTCGATCAGCACGGTGACCTCTCCTGCGGTCACCACCGCGTCGTCGGGCTGCGCTTCCAGCTCCAGCGCCATGCCGTATTTCATTCCGGCGCAGCCGCCGCCCTGCACCATGACGCGCAGCCCCGCAACGGGCTGTCCGGCGCCGTCTATGGCGGTCTTGATGGCGGAACGGGCGGGTTCGGTGATCTCGATCATGTCTGATGTCTCCTGTCGGTCGCGTGGCCTTTCCATTGCTTTCAGCAAGGAACGGGCCAAGCTCCATACACATTAAAGTTCAATGACTTAGGAAAAATCCGGCAAGGAACGGGCCAACATTGGGGGGTTTGCGACATCGACAAAACCCGTGTCATGCCTGTGACACCCCCCCGGCCCGCGCCCCCCCTGCCCCCCCAATCCCCCCAGGACAGGGGCACCCCGCCGGGAAGGCTCTTCCCTGCTCTTCTTCTCTTTCCAAATACGCGCTTGCCCCCGCAGGGCCGGGCGCGGCGCCGGAGGTCACGCCTCCTCATCCTCCACCGCGTCGAGCCGCGCCAGCAGCCAGGCGCCGCCGAATCTGTCGGAGGGATCGAGTTCCGCCGCCTTGCCCAGCACCGCCCGCGCCTCTGCCAGCGCGCCGGTGCGGGCGGCACAATAGCCGATGGCGACCAGCGCCTGCATATAGAGCCCCGGCGCAAAATCCTGCGCGCCAAATGCGGCATCCTCGGGCGCCACGTCGCGCCAGTCCGGCGCGACGTTCAGCCGCCGCGCGGCGTGGCGCAGCAGCTCCTCCGCCTGCTCCAGCGCGGCGGCATGATTATGGGTATAGAAGTAGAAGCGATAGGCCGCGAGCCGCAGCTCGGCATCCTGCGGTGCCGCGCGCAGGGCGCGGGCGATCACCTCGGCGCTCTGCTCGGGCTGCGTGCGCGCCGCCTCGGCGCCCGCCAGAAGCGCGGCGGGATCAATCGGGGGCAAAGCACTCCGCCCGTTCTTCGCAATCGTCGCAACTGGGCGAGAGACACAGCGAAAACGCCGCGTCGGAACAGATCTGGCGGTAGAAGAACTTTTTCCAGCGCATGTTCTGGCTGTTGGCGGCGGCCAGCCCCGGCAGGTGCCGGGCGATCAGCGCCGACAGCGCCGCACGCGACGGCAGGCCGAGATCTTCCCAAAGGTGGCGCGTCTCCATCGCCCGGCGCGCGAGGATCGCCGCGAGCCAGCGCGCCTCGCGCGACGCCGATCCGCCGCGCCAGAGGATCAGCGTGAAAATCGCCCGCTGATCGTCGGGCAGCGCGGGCGCGCCGAGATCGAGATCGGGCAGCGCCGCGCGCGGCAGCCAGCGATCGCGCAGCGCGGCGATCTCGGCCCCCGAGAGCCCCAGCCGTTCGGTCAGCGGCCCCGCCCCCGCCTCGCGCTCATGCAGCGCGTGGTCGAGGATGCAGGAGAAATCCGACACGGTGACCATGGCATCGGTCACCCGCCCGTCCGCCGCCGCGGCAATGTCAGTCGAGGGCCGCATGGCTCTGGCAGTCCGACGGGCAGACGCGCGCGCAGGCGCCGCAGCCGATGCAGTTTTCGGGATGAATCATCGCCATGACCTTCTTGACGATCTCGTCCTCGACATCCTCGTATTCCTCGGTGCCGGGGCGCAGCACGTCGCCGTCCTCGGTCACCCCGTGCAGGGTCATGACATCGCGGCCGCAGACCTTGTAGCAGCGGCCGCAGCCGATGCATTTCTCCTTGTCGATGGCCATGAGAAACTCGGGAACATATTCCGCCCCGCCGCGGGTATAGGCGACCAAAGTCATGCGCTCAGGCCTCCGCCGCGGCTTTTTTCGCCGCCTTCAGCTCTTTGCGCGCCGCCGTCAGTTCCTTGTAGACCTCAAAGGTCGCGGTGGCGGTCTCGGGGATCTTTTCCCAGTCCACCGGCAGCTCCTCGGCGAGATCGTGCAGGTTCATCTTGGCATCGGTGGCGCGCATCGAGAGTTTCTTGACGCGGGCTTCCAGCTCTTCCACGCTCATTGAAGCACTCCTTTTCTGGGTTTGGCGCCCTTGCGCAGAAACCGCGAGGCGGCGGTGCGCCCCGCCGCCGGCTTCAGCACCAGCGGCGGAAGGGGCTTTTTCGGTTTCGGCAGGGGCGCGATCTGGATCATGGCTCAGGCCCGCGCCGCGTCGGGATAGGTGTCGATGGCCTCGACCGCGCCCGCGACCAGCTTGTCGCCCGCCTCGGCCAGCTTTTCCCAGCTGACAAAGCCGAAGCGGTGGATGTCGCGCAGGTGTTTCGACACCACCACAAGCTTGCCCGAGATCAGCACGATGCGGCCAAAGCCCTCGTGGCTCATCTTCTGCATCTGGCTGGCCATGCAGCCGGTGCGCTTTTCGATCAGCAGCCCCACGGCGTCGTAGAACTTGCTTACGCGCCACATCACATCCGGGTCCGGGTCGCCGATGATCGGGATCTCGCGGCGCTCTTCCTTGGTGACGATGAACTCCGACATGATGTCGGCATCGCTCTTGTCGTCCCACTGGCCATAGCTGTCCTCGGCGCGGATCACCGCCGCGAGCTGGGTCAGGAAATCGCTCTCGACCATTGCGCCGCCGCGCGGCTCCATCACATCCGTGGTCATCAGACCCACTCCTCTTCATCCATGAAGTTCGGTTTTTCCTGTGTGCCCAGGATCTTGCGCAGGAAGGGCGGCGGCGTGCCGTTGAGCATCTCTTGCACCTGCGCCAGCACCGCCTCGATGGGTTCGGGATCCTTGCGCTTGATCGGGTGCACCCCGGCCTTGACGATCTTGGCCGCCGAGGGCCCGCCGATGGCCAGCGCGAAAAGCAGCGCGCAGCCGGTCAGCGCCTCGACCTTGGGCGTGATCTTGTCGTCCTGGTCGTCGTGCTTGCCCTTCTGCTTGGTCACATTGTCGAACGCGTGCGCCTCGACAAAGCGGGCGCCGGTCTTCCAGACCTCGTAGATGGCGAATTTGCGGGCCGAGCCGAAATGCGCCCCGAGATATTCCATGTCGTTGGTGGCGATGGCGATGCGCAGCGGCGTCTCGCCCGGTGCGGGGCCGTCTTTCGGGGCATCCGCCTCAATGACGCGTAGCGTGCGGGACATGCTCGAACTCCTCTGCAATGGGGGCGGCGCCGAAATCCTCGGGCCGCGCGCGGTGGTGGATGGATTGGACGGTGTTGGCGATCTCGTAGAGAAAGGCGCGGCTGCCGCGATAGCCGACGCGGCAGGCATCCTGAGCGCCGATGCGGTCGAAGACCGGAAAGCCCACCCGCACCAGAGGCACATGCAGCCGGTGCTCGGCATGGCGCCCGTGGCTGTGGGTCAGCAGGATCTGCGCGCCCTGTTCCTTCGCGCTGCGCTCGAAATCGCCCAGATCGCCAAGGATCACCTCGTCGCAGGGCATCCGCTCGATGAGCGGTGTGTGCTGGGAGGTGGTGACGGCGGTGACGATCTCGGCCCCCATGGAGGTCAGCGCGGTCGATAGCGAAAACATCAGGTCCGGGTCCGCACCGATGGCGACCCGGAGCCCGCCGGTGTGGAAATGCGCATCGAGCGCCGCGTCGATGAGGCGCGCGCGGTCGCGCTTGACCGAGGGTGGCGGATCCTGCACGCCGGAAAGCCCCATGAGCGTGCGCACAAAGGCATCCACCGGCTTCAGCCCGGTCACCGACTGGAAGACGCGGTAGGGCACCATGGCCCGCTCTTCCAGCGCCCTGGCCGCGTCGCGCATGCTCTCGCCCACCGCAAGGGAGAAGGCGGACCGCGCCGCCGCCGCGATCCGGTCCAGCGGCGTGCCGCCCAGCGACGTGCCGGTCCAGTCGTCGCTCACATGACCGTCGAGCGAGGTGGAAATGTCGGGCAGCACCACGGGCGTCAACCCGAAGGCGCGGATCATGCGCACCAGCTCCTCGATCTCGGCAGGCGTCAGATGCGACCCGCAAAGCAGCGTGACCTGACGCAGATCCGGGTCGCGCTCGGTGACGCGCGGCACCAGGGTCTCCACAATGGCGGTCACCGCCCTGGCCCAGCCGTCCTGCATCGCCCCGTCGAAATCCGGCGTGCTGGCGTAGACGATCTTTGTGTCGTCGAAATCTGTCCGCCGCGCCACGATCTCTTTCAGCTCGCCCGGCACATCCTCTCCCCGCGTCTCGGTCAGCGCGGTGGAGGCGATGCCGATGATTTTCGGCGCGCTCTTCCTGCGCAGGTTCTCGATGGCCTCCTCGATCTGCTCGGCACCGCCGAGGATCGTGGAGACCTCGTTCATCGCGGTGGTCTGAAGCGGCACCGCCTCCTTGAAGTGGCGCACGAGATGGACCATCGCAAAGGCGGTGCAGCCCTGCGAGCCGTGGAAGAGCGGGATGGATTTCTCGATCCCGAGATAGGCCAGTGCCGCGCCAAGGGGGGCGGAGCTTTTCAGCGGGTTGGTGCTCAGCGCGCGTTTGGGGTGAACGAGCTTTGCCATCTCAGCAATCCTCGAAATCGGTTTCAGAGGAGGTAAAACCGGCCACGCCCTGAGCGGCACCAGCCGGGAGGTGCCGGGTCGAGCCCGGCACGGGTGTCTCATCCCCCCCGCCCCGGACCCGATCCGGGGCCTCTCCCTCAGCCCCCGAGCGCGGCGGCAAAGGCGGCACGAGGCTCACGGGCCGTGTCGCCCCTTCGGCGCCGGTCACCGGGCAGGCGCCGCTCAGCGCGGGCAGCACGCGCCCCTCGGTCAGCGGTTCGTCCCAGGGCGCGGCGCCGCGCAGCTCCTCCCACATCGGGTTGTTCATCGACCGGTCCAGCGCGCGCACCAGATCGACCATGCCCATATAGCCCGCATAGGGCTCGTGCTTTTCCTGATTCACATCGACCCAGGGCATCCTGGCCTTGAGCGCCACGAATTGCGACCGCCCGCCCGACATCAGCACATCCGCGCCCGCCTGTTTCAGCAGCCGGTACATGTCCTTGGGCGCCATATTGTCGAACATGTGCGCGGTCGAGCCCATGATCTCGACCACCCGGCCCTTGTCCTCCTCGGTGGCCTTGCGCACCGAGGTGCCGATCACCTCCATTCCCAGCTCCTGAAGCGCCGAGACCACCGACCAGCTCTTGTGCCCGCCGGTATAGAGCAGCACCTTCCTGCCCGCGACGCGGGGCCGGTACGGCTCCAGATCCGCCCAGACCTGCGCCTCTTCCTCGGCGATCAGCGCCTCGCAGCGCTCCAGCAGCTCGGCATCGGCGCCCTGGTCCACCAGAATGCGGCACATGGTGCGCAGCGCCTCGGACGTGTCGGAAATCCCGTAGAAGGAGCCCTCGAAGAACGGGATGCCCCAGCGCTCCTCCAGCTTGCGGGCGACATTGATGAGCGCCTTGGAGCAGACCATCATCGTGACCTTGGCGCGGTGCATCATCGCCACCTGCTTGTAGCGCGCATCGGCAGCCAGCGAGCCCAGAATGCGGATGCCCAGCCGGTCGAGCAGCGGCTTCACCTGCCAGAGCTCGCCGCTCAGGTTGTAATCCCCCACGATATTGATGTCGTAGGGGGTGCACTCCGCGGGCTCCACCGTGCCGATCACGTGATCCAGCATCGCCTCGCCCGCCAGCTTGTTGCCGAGGTTCTTGGAGCCCACATAGCCCGGCGCGTCGATCGGGATGCAGGGGGTGGCGAAGGCCTCGCTCGCCGCCCTGCACACCGCGTCGATGTCGTCGCCGATGAGCGCCGGCACGCAGGTCGCATAGACAAAGACCGCCGGCGGCTGTTCCGCCGCGATCAGCTCGCGCAGCGCGCGGAAGAGCTTCTTCTCGCCGAACCCCATGACAATGTCGAGTTCGGTCATGTCGGTGGTGAACCCGGTGCGGTAGCGCTCCGATCCCGACGACGCCGCGCCCCGGTTGTCCCAGCCATTGCCTTCGCAGGCCAGCGGCGCATGCACCAGATGGGCGACATCGACGATGGGTTGCAGCGCGATCTTGGCGCCGTCGAAGGCGCAGCCCCCCGCTGCGGCACCGGGCGTCAGCGGCTTGGCGCAGCCCTTCTTGCGCTGCTGCTCGGACTTCGAGACATTCGTCCCGCAGGCCGGTTCGTCAAACACATCTGCGATCTTGCTCTTCAAGGCATCGGCCATGGCGCGTCTCCCGGTTGTCAGGAGAAAAACAGCAAGCTTCGTGCCATGCTCCCGCCCCGCAAACCCCGCCCAAGCACCCCGCCATTGTCGCCTTCCCGACAAAGCGTCTTTCATCTTTCTCCAAATACTCGAAACCGCCCGCCCCGCCGGACACAGCCCCGACGGGCCGGGCGCACCCGCGACAAACGCAAAACCGGCGGGCCCTCGGCCCGCCGGTCGCGTCTCGCAAAACGCCGCCGCTCAGCGCGTCAGGTCATAGCTGTAATCGGTCTCGCCCGGCACGATCGTGTCGTCGTCGAGCTTGTCGAAGACCGTATCCAGCAGCTTGACCAGCACGTTCAGCGCCCCCTGATAGCCCATCGTGGGGAAACGATGGTGGTGGTGGCGGTCGAAGATCGGGAACATCAGCCGGATCAGCGGGGTGCCGGTGTCACGCTCCAGATACTTGCCGTAGGAATTGCCGATCAGCATGTCCACCGGCTCGGTATTCAGCAGCGAGCGCATGTGCCACAGATCCTTGCCGGCCCAGACCTGCCCCTGCTTGCCGAAGGGCGAGGAGGCAAGCAGCGCTTCCATCTGCTTGGCCCATTTCTTGCCGCCGTTGGTGGCCAGGCAATGCACCGGCTCGCCGCCCATCTCCATGACGAAACGCGCCATGGCATAGACGAAATCCGGGTCGCCGTAGATGGCGTAGGTCTTGCCGTGCAGATGCGCCTGGCTGTCGGCCAGTGCGTCGACCAGACGGCCGCGTTCCAGCTTCAGCGAGTCCGGGATCGGTTTGCCGGTCAGCTCCGAGACTTTCATCAGGAACTCGTCGGTGGCCTGGATGCCCATCGGGTAATGCAGCGCGGCGGTCTGCTGGCCCTTCTCGGCGATATATTCCATGGTCTTCGGCGTGCACCATTCCTGAAGCGAGATGGTGGCCCTGGCGTTCAGCGCCGCCCTGGCGTCTTCCAGCTTGGTGCCGCCCGCATACATGCGGAACTCGCCGTCCGAAGGGGTGTCGTAGACGTCCGACACATCCGAGAGGAAGGTGAAGGTGACGCCCATCTCGTCCAGCATCCGCTTGATCTCGCGGTTGTTGCCCACCGCAAAGCCGTCAAAGCCGGGGATGATGTTGATGCTGTCACTCTCGACCCGCTCGGCCTTGTTCCAGAAATGCGAGAGGATCCCCTTCTGCATGTTGTCGTAGCCGTCCACATGGCTGCCGACAAAGGCGGGCGTGTGGGCATAGGGCACATCGAACGTGGCCTCGACCGAGCCTTTTTCCTTCGCCTGAAGGATGAAGGAGTTGAGATCGTCGCCGATCACCTCGGCCATGCAGGTGGTGCTGACGGCGATCATCTTGGGATCGTAAAGCGCCTTGGTATTGGCCAGACCGTCCACGAGGTTCACAAGCCCGCCGAACACCGCCGCATCCTCGGTCATCGAGGAGGAGACGCAGGACGAGGGCTCCTTGAAGTGGCGCGACAGGTGCGAGCGATAATAGGCGACGCAGCCCTGCGAGCCATGCACGAAGGGCATGGTGGCCTCATAGCCCTGGCTGGCAAAGACCGCGCCCAGCGGCTGGCAGGCCTTGGCGGGGTTCACCGTCAGCGCCTCGCGGGCGAGGTTCTTTTCGCGGTATTCCCAGGATTTGGTCCAGTCGCCGATCTCCTGGACCAGCTCGTCGGGATGGCCGCATTCGAACTTCACTTTCTTCTGGGCCAGCATCTCCTTGTATTCGGGCTGCTGGAAAAGCGGTGCGTGATCAAGCACCTTGTCTGCCGACTGAGGCATGGTCGTCATCCTTCTGTTGGCCGTCCGCATTCCGAGACGCGCCTGTGTTGAGGGAAATTCGGGAAGGAAGGGCGCGAACGCCCTTCCGGGGTCCGTAGGGTGGGCGATCCGCCCACCCCGCCGTCACTCGGCCGCGATCGCCGGTTTTTCCCAGGGCGCGCCGTACAGGCCCCAGACCGGGTTGTTGATCGCCAGATCCATGTCGCGGGCGAAGATGGCAAAGCCGTCATAGCCGTGATACGGGCCCGAATAGTCCCAGCTATGCATCTGACGGAACGGGATGCCCATCTTCTGCACCGGGTACTTTTCCTTGATGCCCGAGCCCACGAGATCGGGACGCATCTTCTCGATGAACTTCTCCAGCTCGTAGCTGGTCACGTCGTCGTAGATCAGCGTGCCTTCCTTCACGTAATGGCCGGTGCGCTTGTAATCGTCGGCATGGCCGAACTCGTAGCCGGTGCCGGCGATGACCATGCCCAGATCGTCATAGGCGGTGACCACGTGACGGGGGCGCAGCCCGCCGACATAAAGCATCACCGACTTGCCTTCGAGGCGCGGGCGGAACTTGGCGATCACCTCGTCCACCAGCGGCTGGTACTTGGCGATGACCTTTTCGGCGTTCTCCTGAATCGTCTCGTCGAAGTTCTTCGCGATGGCGCGCAGCGACGCGGCGATCTGGGTCGGGCCGAAGAAGTTGTATTCCATCCAGCCGATGCCGTATTTCTCTTCCATGTAGCGGCAGATGTAGTTCATCGACCGATAGCAGTGGATGAGGTTGAGCTTGGCCTTGGGCGCGCGCTCGATCTCGGCAAGCGTCGCGTCGCCGGACCAGTTGCCGACCACGTTGAGACCCATCTCTTCCAGCAGGATGCGGCTCGCCCAGGCATCGCCGCCGATATTGTAATCGCCGATCACGTTCACGTCGTAGGGGCCGGGCTCATAGGCCTTGACCGCCTCGCTTTCGGGCTGTTCGAACACCCAGTCGCGCACGGCGTCGTTGGCGATGTGGTGACCCAGCGACTGCGACACGCCGCGGAAGCCCTCGCAGCGGACCGGCACCATGGTCTTGCCGGTTTCCTTCTTCTTCTCGCGGGCCACGGCCTCGATGTCGTCGCCGATGAGGCCGATCGGGCATTCCGACTGGATCGTGACGCCGTTCGACAGCGGGAACAGCTCGTTGATCTCGTCGATGGTCTTGGCGAGTTTCTTGTCGCCGCCGAATACGATGTCCTTTTCCTGGAAATCGGTGGTGAACTGCATGGTCACGAAACTGTCCACGCCGGTCTTGCCGATGTAGTAATTGCGGCGCTGCGACCAGCTGTATTGCCCGCAGCCCACCGGGCCGTGCGAGATATGCACCATGTCCTTGACCGGGCCCCAGACCACCCCTTTCGAGCCCGCATAGGCGCAGCCGCGAATGGTCATCACGCCGGGGATCGACTTGATGTTGGATTTGGTGGTGTCGCATTTCGAGGCGATGCCGGTCGTGGCGTCGGGCGCTTCCTCGGTGGCGCCGGACACCGACAGATGCTTGGCGCGCTTCTTTCTGGCTTTGACGGGATAGGCTTCGAGGACTTCCTCGATCATTGCCTCATAGTCTTCCGGTCCGCCGGCGTGATCTTTGGCCATCCTTTTGGCTCCTTCACTGATGCGGTTGAAAGGGTGGAGGGCCGGCGCGCGGCCCTCCGGATCGGGAGCGGGCTCAGCCTGCCTGCGCTTCGCTTGCCGCGATGGCGGCCAGGCGTTCGTCCTCGGACTGCATGATGCCGAATTCCATCAGCATCTCTTCCAGCTCGTCCATGGTCACCGGGGTGGGGATGACGCCCTTGCCCGAGTTGGCGTGGATCTTCTGGGCCAGCTGGCGGTACTCGTCGGCCTGCTTGGAGTCCGGTGCGTACTGAAGCACGGTCTGGCGGCGCAGTTCCGCGTGCTGCACGATGTTGTCGCGCGGCACGAAGTGGATGAGCTTGGAGCCCAGCTTGGCGGCCATCGCCTCGGCCAGTTCCAGTTCCTTGTCGGTCTGGCGCTCGTTGCAGATCAGCCCGCCGAGGCGCACGCCGCCGGAGTTGGCGTATTTCAGGATGCCCTTGGCGATGTTGTTGGCGGCGTAAAGCGCCATCATCTCGCCGGACATGACGATGTAGATTTCCTGCGCCTTGTTCTCGCGGATCGGCATGGCGAAGCCGCCGCAAACCACGTCGCCCAGCACGTCGTAGGACACATAGTCCACGTCATCGTAGGCGCCGTTCTCTTCCAGGAAGTTGATCGAGGTGATCACGCCGCGGCCGGCGCAGCCGACCCCCGGCTCCGGGCCGCCGGACTCGACGCATTTGATGTCCTTGTAGCCCACCTTGAGCACGTCCTCGAGCTCGAGATCCTCGACCGAGCCCATCTCGGCGGCCAGGTGCAGCACGGTGTCCTGCGCCTTGGAGTTGAGGATCAGACGGGTGGAGTCGGCTTTGGGGTCGCAGCCGACAATCAGGATTTTCTGGCCCATCTCGACGAGGGCGGCCAGGGTGTTCTGCGAGGTGGTCGACTTGCCGATCCCCCCCTTGCCGTAAAAGGCGATCTGACGAAGTGCGCTCATATCGGGTTCCTTTTGGTCTGTTGGTCGTTTCAATCACACGAGGGTGAGACGGCTCGTGACCGCGCTCAGGGTGGGAAGAGCAGGAAGTGTGCCAAGCCCCTGAAATTCGAAATTCATTTAAAATCAATATGTTGAAATATCCCTCAGGTTTGGCGCAAAGCCGACAAAACCCGACAAAGCCTTGTCCGACACAGCCGCCACAACGCAGCGCCCGGTCATGGGACCTTCTCCCCCTCCTGACCTGCGG
>NZ_JAMDHK010000003.1:109402-299767 GCF_024721115.1 Salipiger pentaromativorans
CCCCTTCCCCTTCCCCTTCCCCTTCCCCTTCCCCTTCCCCTTCCCCGACAGGCCGGCCAGAAATTTAATTTGAATTGCAAATCAAATTTTATACGTTATGTCTGCTCCATGCCCGACACACCGACCTCCCCCCGATTCCGCTTTGGCATCCGTTTCTCCCTGCTCGCCCGGCGCTGGCGCCGCGCGCTCGACGCGCATCTGGCCAAGGCCGGGCTCACCGATGCCACCTGGGTGCCGCTGATCCATCTCGAAGAGACCGGCGGCGGGATCACGCAAAAGGCGCTCGCCGCGCTGGTCGGCGTCGACGGGTCGAGCCTCGTGCGGGTGATCGACATCCTCTCCCGTCAGGGGCTGGTCGAACGGCGGACCGACGAAAACGACAGCCGTGCCCGGCTGATCCATCTCACTCCCTGCGGCAAGCGCCGGGTGGCCGAGATCCGAAAGGAACTGGCCAGCGTCGAAACGCTGCTCATGGCCGATCTGAGCGATGACGAGATCGCCCGGATGCTGGCGCATTTCGAAGCCATCGACGCGCGCCTGACCGAGCTTCAGAACCAGGATCAGCAGGAGCAAACCTCATGAGCGCCGCCCCGCAGCCACCCATGTCCTCCGGCATGACCCCGCCCCCGCGCCGGATCGATTCCGCCCGTCATCTGCTGCAACGCTGGCACCTTTCGGACAGCGCCGCGCTGGCGCGCCAGCCCTCGCTGCGCAACTCGATGCTTGTCGGCCTTCAGGCCGGGCTCACCGTGATCATCGCCCTGCCCCTCGTACTCCTCTCCCCTTGGGCGCATCTGATCGGGTTTGCCTCGCTCGGCGCGCTTGCCGCACTTTTCGGGCGGTTCGAAACAAGCCGGGGCCGCCGCCGCATCGTCCTGCTGAGCGCGCTCTGCCAGACCATGGCCGTGCTCGCGATGTCCACTGTCGCCTGGCTCGGCCTGCCCGGCACCGCCGAGCTGCTGCTGCTCGCGCTGGCCTGCGGCGTGCTGTTCTTCGTCACCGTCTCGGATCGCTTCGGCCCGCCGGGCTCGCTGATCTTCGTCTTTGCCGCCGGTGCCTCGCTGAGCCCTCCCGACAGCTTTGCCAATGTGCTCGAACGCGGCGCGGCCACCGCCGCCGTCGCGCTGCTCGCCTGGATCATCTGCCTGATCACCGAGGGGCTCCGCCACCGCCCCGGCCCCGAGCGTCGCTTTCCCGCCGAGCCAATACGCCCTCTGAACCACCGTCTGGTCGCCGCCGCGCGGATCGTGCTCGGCGCCGCCGTCGCGCTTTTCGTCAGCCGCCTCGCCGGGGCCGATCACCCGCTCTGGGCCGCGATGGGCGCGCTCGCGGTCATGCAGGGACCGTATCTGCACATCAACCTGCACCGGGCGCTGCAACGGATGGCGGGCACGGTGCTGGGCGCGACGCTCGCCTGGGTCATTCTGATCCAGGATCCCTCGGTCTGGACGGTCATCGCCGCACTCTTCGTGCTGCAATTCGTGACCGAACTGGTGATCGGCAGCAATTACGCGCTGGGACAGATCTTTGTCACCCCGATGGCGCTGCTGATGACCCAGCTTGCCGCGCCGCAGGCGGCGGGCGCCGCCATGGCGCCCGAGCGGGTGCTCGACACACTGCTGGGCGCCAGCGTGGGCATCGTGATCGCGGTGCTGCTGTCCACGCTCGACGACCGCCACCACCTGGCCACGCAGCACGCCGAACGGGCGGCGCGCTGAGCCCGCCAAATGAAAAGCCCCGCCGCGCGATGCGCGACGGGGCTCTTAACTCACTGTTGCGAAGGGCTTATTCCGCCGCAACCGCCTGCTTGAGATAGGCCAGCAGGGTTTCCGGGCTCGACTCGCCATAGGGGTCGTCCGGGCAATTGTCCATCAGGCCGGGCTCTTCGAACCAGGCTTCGACCACGCCGTTGTTGACGATGGCGGCATAGCGCCAGGAGCGCGCGCCAAAGCCCAGATTGTCCTTGTTCACGAGCATGCCCATCTTGCGGGTGAACTCGCCCGACCCATCGGGGATGACCTTGACGTTCTCGATGCCCTGGGCCTTGGCCCACTGGTTCATGACAAAGCTGTCATTGACCGACAGGCAGTAGATCTCGTCGATGCCCTGCGCCTTGAACTCTTCGAAATTGTTCTCGAAGCCGGGGAGCTGATAGGTCGAGCAGGTGGGCGTGAACGCGCCGGGCAGCGAGAACAGAATCACGCGCTTGCCGGCGAAATAATCCGCCGTGGTCATATCCTGCCAGCGATAGGGGTTCGGGCCGCCGACGCTCTCGTCGCGGACGCGGGTGCGAAAGGTGACATCGGGCAGCTTGACGTTGGTTTTCATGACTTCACTCCTATTGAAAAACACTTCCTGGTGCCTGGCACATGTGCCGGATCCTCCTCCCGATGTGCGCGGGGCAAAACACGCAGACCGCGGGCCCCATGGCATTGCCGCAGCAACGACCATGCCAGCCCGTCCGCCAGCGCCGCTTCACCCGAAACGCCCCGCGCTTGTCCGACGCGGCGGCGGAAAAGTCGAGTCGATTGCCCGTGTTTTCCGAGGCTTAATACGCATCACATTCCGGTGGCGCCGAAAGATGCGGCAGAGCGACTTCGCGCAAAGGTCCGGGAAAGCCGCCACCCGCCGGCTCCAGCCGCGCCGCCATCGCCGGCGTCGCGTATAGCGTGCCCTCCGCGTCGATCATCAGCACCGCCGCGACCCCCATCGCGGCGGCCACTTGCGGCCAGTCGGCGCGCCCAGCGACCGCCAGCGCGGTGGCCGCCGCATCGGCCCGGGTGCCGCTGCTGTCGAGCACGGAAACCGAGACGATCTCGCGCACCGGCCAGCCGCTGCGCGGGTCGATGATATGCGCGAAACGCGCACCATTCTGCTCGAAGAACCGCTCGTAATTCCCTGATGTATAAAGCACCTCTCCGGGTTCGAGCGAAATCGCCCCGACCGTGCCCCAGACAAAGGGATCGCGGATCGCCACCCGCCAGGGCCGCGCGCCATGGCGACCGATCACGTTCACGTCGCCGCCCGCGTTCAGCACGGCGCTGGCGATTCCCGCCGCCTCCAGCGCGGCGGCGGCGGCATCAAGCGCCGCCCCCTTGGCAAAGCCGCCGAGATCGAGCTGCACCGTCGGGTTGACCGAGGCGATCCGGTCGCCGTCAAAGCGCAGATCCGTCATGCGCGGCGCGGCGCGACGCAACACGTCGATGGCGGCGGGGTCGGGCAAGGCGCCTTCGGGCGGCGTATCCGCGTGAAAGCCCCAGAGCCCGATCAGCCGGCCGATGGCCGGATCGAAACGCCCGCCGCTGAGACAGGACAGCCGCCGCCCCTCGCGCAGCAGCGCGGCCAGCGGCGGCGCCACCGCCCGCCCGCGCCCGGCGGCCAGCGCGGCGTTCAGATCGCCCAGCGCGCCCGGCTGCCAGGCGTGCCAGTCGCGATGCTGGCGCTGCAACGCCCGCCCGATCTCGGCGCTCGCCGCGCGCGCCTCGGCCTCGTCCGCGCCGAAGATGACGATCTCGACAAGCGTGCCGAAGACGTAAAGCGTTTCGCGATGCTCGCGGTCGGGCTGCGCCGCGCGCACCGCGCCGAAATACAGCAGCGCAAGACCCAGCCCCAGCAGGATCACCAGACGGCGGACAGCGAGCGGCGTCATGCCCGTCCGTCCTCTGCCGGATGGATCTCGGCCACCGACAGCGCCGACAGGAGACGCCCCCGGCGGTCCGCCCGGCGCAATGGCAGGAGAGACAGCACAAATGCCGGCAGGCAAAGCGCCGCCGCAAGAACATCCGGCGCCCCAGCGGCGCTGGCCAGCGCCGCGGTTGCCGCCAGCGCCGCCGGGGGCAGAAGATAGGCCAGGCTCGCGGCCCCGAGAAAGGCCCCCGCGGGCATTGCGACCACCACCTCGTCGCCGGGGGCCGCGGCGCCGTCATGCGGCAGGCTCAGCCGCAAAGGTGCCGGGCCGGACAGATCGGCCAGCGCCCCGGCGCCGCAGCCGGTGCGGGCGGCGCATTGCGCGCAGGCCGAGATACGCTGCCCCTCGAGCCGCATGCGCCCGCCCTCGACCGCGACCACGCGCAACCGCTGCCGCAGGGCGCGGGGCGCGGCGCCTTCGGGGTCGTCGCGCGCCTCCGCCACGGCGGGTCTCATTCCGCCGGAACGATACAGCCGTCTTCCATGCAAACCGAGAGGCATTGCGGCATGTCGTGGTCGGGCTCGCATTCGGTACAGACCGAGGCGTTGATGAAGAACACCCCTTTCCTGGGCACGATCGCGCCGGTCGGGCAGACCGGCTCGCAATCGCCGCAGGAGGTGCAGAGGTCGGATACGATGAACATTGCCATGGGAGGGGTCCTTTTCTCATATTGTCAGAGGATTGCGCGGCGGTATTGCCACGCCGCATCATGCGCCCGGGCCGCCTAGCCCGGACGGACCTTGACGCGACCGCCCAGCACCTGGCACTGGCAGGCAAGGCGGATGTCGTGACCGGCGAGGTTTTCCTTCAGCACCCGCCGTTCCAGCGCCGAGGGCTCCGAGAGAAAATCGGCCCCTTCGATCACCTGCGTCAGACAGGTGCCGCAATCGCCTTCGCGGCAGCCATAGGTGATGCCCGCGCCGATCTTTTCCGAGATCTCTATGATCCGCGTGCCCGCAGGCACGGTCACCGTCAGATCGACATCGGTGAAGCTGAGTTGCGATTTGGCCATCGGAGGCTCCCTGAAACCCTGCGCCGGCATCTGCGCAGGCCGCATGACGTGGCGCAGCAAGGAGTGTGCCATGTGCCGGAGTACAGCGATGCACCGTGGCGCGCGTCCGGGGGACGGCGCTGTCCGACAAATTGTCGGGTATCCGACACTGAGGGAGGCCGCAGGGTGCCAAAGCCCCTCTCCGACGATCACGCTCCAAAGACCCGCGCGGGATCAGGCCCGCAGGGCGCCGCTTGACCGCCAGCCCGCCCCACCGGACTGGCGATTTGGTGACGCCCGTGCCCCGTTGCGAGGTCCTTCGGATTTGGCGGGGATAAATCGAGAGGTTCGAACCGGCAGCTCGCCATCACGCAGGTCGCGACCGCGCGGCGCGCGCTATGGCCCGGAAGCCCGTCGGCCCGGCGCACCCGCCTCTCGCCCCGCCCACATGGCACAACCCTTGCTGTTTCCCGTCAAAGGCCCGCGCCCTTCGCAACCCAATGGGAGTTTCGCATGCAAGAGTTCTTCATGATCCTGCTCGGCACGGCACTGGTGAACAATGTCGTGCTGGTGAAGTTCCTCGGGCTCTGCCCCTTCATGGGCGTCTCGCGCAGGGTCGATGCTGCCATCGGCATGGGGCTCGCCACCACCTTCGTGCTGACGCTCGCCTCAATGGCAAGCTGGGTCGTGGAAACCGCGATCCTGGTGCCGCTCGGTCTGGGCTTCCTGCGCATCCTCAGCTTCATCCTCGTCATCGCCGCCATCGTGCAGTTCACCGAGACCGTCATGCGCAAGCTGGCGCCCGGGCTCTACCGCGCGCTCGGCATCTACCTGCCGCTGATCACCACCAATTGCGCCGTGCTGGGGGTCGCGCTGCTGAACATCCAGGAGGCGCATGATTTCGCGCAAAGCCTGCTCTACGGCTTCGGCTCGGCGCTCGGGTTCACCACCGTGCTCGTCCTCTTCGCCGGCATGCGCGAACGGCTGGCGCAGCTCTCCGTTCCCGCGCCCTTCTCCGGCCCGCCCATCGCCTTCATCTCGGCGGGGCTCCTGTCCATGGCCTTCATGGGCTTCGCCGGGCTCACCCCCAATTGACCGCAAGGAGACCCATGGAATGATCACCGCCGCTGCCTCCATGTCCGCCCTCGGGCTCGGTCTCGGCCTCCTGCTCGGGGCCGCCGCGCGAAAGTTCCACGTCAAAACGCCCCCCGTGGTCGATGAAATGGAACGCATCCTGCCCGGCACCAACTGCGGCCAATGCGGCTATCCCGGCTGCCGTGGCGCCGCCGAAGCCATCGCGGAAGGCGGCGCGCCGGTCACCCTCTGCCCCCCCGGCGGACGCGACGTGGCGCTGAAACTGGCCGAGATCGTCGGCGTGGACTGCTCCGGTGGGCCGGAGATTTCGGGCATGACCGACATCGAACCGCAGGTGGCCTTCATCTTCGAGGATCATTGCACCGGCTGCACCAAATGCTTCAAACGCTGCCCGACCGACGCCATCGTCGGCGCTGCCAAGCAGATCCACACGGTGATCTGGGATGCCTGCACCGGCTGCGACGCCTGCGTGCAAGTCTGCCCAACCGAGGCGATCGTCCTGCGCAGCAAGCCCCGGACGCTGCAAAGCTGGTACTGGGACAAGCCCGACCAGCCCCTTGCCGCGCTCCGGACAGGAGCCGCGTGATGGGCGCCCTTCTCTCCGCCCTCCTCTCCTCGATCCGCGGCGGGGTCCATCCCGAGACCCGCAAGTTCCTCAGCGCCGAAAGCCCCATCGAGCCGATGCCGATCCCCGCGCTGCTGCGCCTTCCGCTTCAGCAGCATATCGGCGCGCCGGCGGAACCGCTGGTGGCGCGCGACGACCATGTGCTCAAGGGGCAGCTCATCGCCCGGGCCCGCGGGCCGATCTCGGCCAATCTGCACGCACCGACCTCGGGTCGCGTCATCGCCGTGGGCCCGTTCCCGGCGCCGCATCCCTCGGGCCTGCCCGTGCCCACAATCACGCTGCGCCCCGACGGCGCGGATCGCTGGGCGCCGCGCCTGCCCCGCCTGCGCCCCGAAGACGCCGAGCCCGAGGAGATCGCGGCGCGCGTGGCCGAGGCCGGCATCGTCGGCATGGGGGGTGCGACCTTCCCCGCGGCGGTCAAGCTGACCCTGCGCGACCGCTACAGGCTGCACACGCTGATCATCAACGCCGCCGAATGCGAGCCCTATCTCACCTGCGACGACCGGTTGCTGCGCGAACGCGCCGAAGAGGTGGCAGACGGCGCCGGGATCATGGCGCGGGCACTGGGGGTGACGAAGATCATCGTCGCCATCGAATCCAACAAACCCGCCGCCGCCGCCGCAATGCGCCGCCACAACCTCGGGCTCGGACACCCTGTCCAGGTCCGGGTGGTGGCCACACAATACCCGATGGGATCCGAGAAACATCTCGTCCGCGCGGTGACCGGACGCGAGACCCCGGCCCGCGCGCTCACCGCCGAGCTGGGGATCGTGGTGCACAATTCCGCCACCGCCCAGGCGGTGCATCTGGCGGTGCGCTATGGCGAACCGCTGCTGTCGCGCGTGGTGACCGTGTCGGGGCGCGGGGTGGCGCGGCCCGCCAATGTGCAGGCGCTGCTCGGCACGCCGGTGGCGGATCTGCTGGCCCATTGCGGCGGGCTTACCGAAGATCCCGACCGGCTGCTGCTTGGCGGGCCGATGATGGGGCAGCCGATCCGGAGCCCGCGCGTGCCCGTCGTGAAAGGCACCAACGGCGTCCTCGCGCTGACCCGGGCCGAAACCCGCAAGGCCGAGACGATGCCCTGCATTCGCTGCGGCGCCTGCGTGCGGGCCTGCCCCTGCGGGCTGACCCCCTTCGAGCTCAACGCGCGCATCCAGGCCGGCGATCTCGAGGGGGCGGCGGCTGTCGGGCTGCTCGATTGCGTCTCCTGCGGCTGCTGCTCCTACATCTGCCCGTCGAACATTCCGCTGGTGCAGGGCTTCAGCTTCGCCAAGGGCAAGCTGGCCGAGACCGAAAGCCGCAAGCACCAGCAGGAGGAAACCCGGCGTCTCGCCGCCGCCCGTACCGCGCGCGAAGAGGCCATCGCCGAGGCCAAGCGCGCCGCCATGGCCCGGCACAAGGCGCAGATGGCGGAAAAGAAGCGGCGCGCCGCAGAGGAGGCTGCGCAAGCGGCCGAGGAGGCGCCCGCCGAGCCGCAGGAGGCCGCGAAATGACCGCCCTGGCCAGCGCCCCCCACACCCATTCCCTGTTCACCGTGTCGCGCACGATGGTGGCGGTCATGGTCTGCCTCAGCCCGGCCACCGCGCAGGGGCTTTACCAGTTCGGCTGGCCCGCGGTGATCCTCTTCGCGCTCACCCTCGCTGCCGCCTGGCTCTTCGAAATCTTCTGCCTCCTCCTCGCCGGACGCCCGGTTGCGCCCTTCGCGGGCGACGGATCGGCGCTGCTGACCGGCTGGCTGGTGGCCATGACCCTGCCGCCCTGGGCGCCCTGGTGGATCGGCGTGCTGGGCGCGGGCATCGCCATCGTGATCGGCAAGCACGTCTTCGGCGGGCTCGGGCAGAACCTCTTCAACCCCGCCATGGTGGCCCGCGCGATGCTGCTTGTCGCCCTGCCCGTCCCGATGACCCAATGGGTCGCCCCGTCGGATCCGGCGCACGCACCCGGGCTGCGCGCGGCGCTCGACATCACCTTCGGCGCCGGCGCACCGGTCGATGCCGTCAGCAGCGCCTCGGTGCTGGGCCACCTCAAAAGCCAGTTCGACGCCGGCCTGCCCATGGAGCGGATCCTCGCCGGCACCGCCAGCCTGCAGGATCAGCTCTTCGGGATCACCGCGGGCAGCCTGGGCGAGACCTCCGCCTTCCTGCTGCTGGCCGGCGGGCTGTGCCTGATGCTTCTGCGGATCATCAGCGTCGTCACGCCGCTCTTCCTGCTCGGCACGCTGTTCGGGCTGGCGGCGCTCGCCCGGCTGCTTGCCCCCGAGAGCTTTCCGCCGCCGCTTCTGCACCTGACCTCGGGCGCCACCATGCTCTGCGCCTTCTTCATCGCCACCGATTACGTCACCGCCCCGGTGACCGCTGCCGGCAGGGCGCTCTACGGGGCCGGCATCGGCGCGCTGATCTTCGTCATCCGAAGCTGGGGCGCCTTTCCCGAAGGCGCCGCCTTCGCGGTGCTGCTGATGAATGCCTGCACTCCGCTGATCGACACCTATATCCGCCCCCGCATCTTCGGCCGCACCCGCACGGGCAAGCCGCTGCCGCTGAGAGACCGCACATGACCGCCCCAATCCCCGCCTCTCCGCGCCTCGCGGCATTGCGCCGCTCGCCGGGGCTCGTGCTCGGCGCCTTCTCGCTCTGCACAGCGCTGATCCTCGCCGCCGCCGACGACCTGACCCGCGCCGCCATAGCCGCGCGCGCTGCCGAAGATCTCCATGCCTCGCTGGCACAGGTGCTGCCGCCCGCGCAACCTGAGGCCGATCCCACGGCACAGACCCGCCGTCTGGAGGACGCCGAGGAGGGCAGCGTCCCGGTCTATCTGGCGACCGAGGCGGGCCAGATCCGCGCCGTGGCCTTCGAACTCACCGGCTATGGCTATGGCGGCGCGATCCGCGTGCTGATGGGGCTGGCCGCGGATGGCACGATCCTGGGGGTGCGGGTGCTTTCCCATGCCGAGACCCCGGGGCTCGGAGACAAGATCGAAACCGCCAAAAGCGATTGGATTCAGGGATTTGACGGCCGTTCCATAGGCGCCCCCGGGCCCGAGGGCTGGAAGGTGCGCAAGGACGGCGGCGTCTTCGACCAGTTCTCGGGCGCCACCATCACGCCCCGCGCGGTGGTGAGCACGGTGCATCGCGGGCTCGCCCTTTTCGAGCGCCACCGCCCCGAGCTACTCGCCCCCGTGACCGCCAGCCCCAGCACAAGGGAGACCGGCTGATGTCGGAGAATTATGCCAGGATCGCCCGCGACGGGCTGTGGAACAACAACATCGTGTTCGGCCAGTTGCTGGCCCTCTGCCCGCTGCTGGCGGTCACCGGCACCGCGACCAACGGGCTCGGCATGGGGCTCGCCACCGCCGCCGTTCTGGTCGCCTCCGGCGGCACCGTCTCGCTGCTGCGCGCAGCGGTTCCCCCCGAGATCCGCATCCCCGCCTTCGTGCTGATCATCGCCTGCATCGTGACCGTGGTGGACATGGTGCTCAACGCCTGGGCCCACGATCTGCACAAGGTTCTGGGCCTCTTCATCCCCCTCATCGTCACCAATTGTGCGATCCTCGGCCGCGCCGAGGCCTTTGCCTCGCGCAACCGGCCGCTGGCGGCTGGGTTTGACGGGCTGATGATGGGCATCGGCTTTACCCTCGCGCTCACCGGGCTCGGGGCGCTGCGCGAGATCTTCGGCGCGGGCACGCTCTTTGCCAATGCCTCGGTGCTGCTCGGGCCGCGCTTCGCCTTTCTCGAAACAAAGGTCATTCCCGAGTATCAGGGCTTTCTGCTGCTGATCCTGCCTCCAGGCGGGTTCATCGCCCTGGGGATGCTGCTGGCGCTGAAATCCCTCGCCGACCGCCGCCGGACGCCCGGCGCCCTGACCGACGACGGACGCCCGGCGCGCGTCTTCACCGCCGCCGGCGTGCTCACCCCCGCCCCCGAAGGAGACCCGTCATGAAAGTCGGAATCGCCTATGCCAGGCCCACCTCCCAGATCTGGAGGAGCTTCGAGATGCCGGAAGGCGCGACCGTGCGCGACGTGATCGACCGGTCCGGCCTGCTCCGGGACTTCCCCGAACTCGACCTCACCGCCAACAAGGTCGGCATTTTCGGCACCGTCGCGAAACTCGACAAGCCGGTCAAGGAGGGCGACCGAGTCGAGATCTACCGCCCGATCCACCCAGATGCCGAACTGCTGGAGAAGAAGACATGACCGCGCCCCGCACCGCCAAACCGCGCACAGAAGGACCGACCATGCCCCGTCTCGACCGCCGCCGCTTCACCGGAACCCTGCTCGCCGCCGTGGCAGCGACCGGCGCCGCCGCCCTGATCCCCGCCTTGGGACGACAGCGCGCACTGGTCATCGGCGGCGGCCCCGCCGGCGCGACCGCCGCGCTGGCGCTGCGCCAGGCCCGGCCCGATACCGAGGTCGTGCTGATCGAACGCGACCCCGGCCGCCTCGGGCCCGCCGCCCCGGGCGACGGCTTTGCCAAGCCCGGCGCCGGCATCGGCCTGGCCGAGCTGCGCGCCGCTGGCGTGGAGGTGCTGCTCGACGAGGTGACCGGCATCGCCTGGGCCGGCCTGCGGGCCGCGCTGTTCAGCGGCCGCAGCCTGGCCTTCGACCGGCTGCTTCTGGCCCCCGGCACCGCCCCGGTGGCCGAACCCATCGCCGGGCTCGATGCCCGCGCCCGCCATCTCTGGCCCGCAGCCTGGGGCAGCACCCGCGAGGCCCGGCGCCTGCGGGCCCAGCTCGGCGCCCTGCCCGAAACCGGCCGGGTCGTGCTGCGGCTCCCCGCCGAGTTGCCCGGACATCCCGACATCGCGCTGTCCCGCGCCTTGGCGCTGTCCGGCTGGCTGGGCAAGCACCGCCCGCAGGCGCGACTGACCGTGCTGGACGGCGGCAGCGACCCGGCGCTCGCCCGGCGCTTCGCCATGCTGACCGCCGCGCGCGGCGACCGGATCGCCACGGACTGGCGCATCGCGCCGCAGGGCGGCACCGTCCTGCGCCTCGACGCCGGGCGCGGCCTGATCGAGACCTCTCAGGGGCCACTCCGGGCCGATGTCGTGAATTTCGTGCCGCCACAACAGGCCGGACGCATCGCCCAGATCGCGGGGCTGGCCGATGCCAGCGGCTGGTGCCCCTGCACCGAGACCGGTCGTTCGGTCCGGCAGCCCGCCGCGCTGATCCTCGGAGACGCCCGCCGCGGCGCCCTGCGCACCGTGGCGGGGGCCGTGCACTCGGCCCGGTCCGCCCGCCTCTGAACGCCAGACAAGCCCTGTCTGGACGCGCTATTTCGCCGCCACCGGGATCATCTCGACCTTGATCCGGGGATCGGCCATCTCGACCTTGCCGCAGGCCCGTCCCGGCGGATTCTCCGGGTCGATCCAGGCGTCCCAGACCGCGTTCATGGCGTCGAAATCCGCCATATCCGCAATCCAGATCTGCACCGTCAGCACCTTCGACCGATCCGACCCCGCCTCGGCCAGCAGCGCGTCGATGCGCGCCAGCGTCTGCCGCGTCTGCTCGGCGATGTCGCCATCCCAGTCATCCGCCACCTGCCCTGCGAAGAACAGCAGGCCGCCGGCCTCCACCATGCGGCTGCGGCGGCTGTTTTTGTCGTAACGAACTGGCTGCATCGAAGTCTCCCTATGTCACCCGCCTCGCGGGATTTGCTCAAGATTTGCGCGTTGATCCGGCGTTCAACGAAATGATCGGGACATGGCCGCGATAATCCTTGACCGCCTCCCGGCGAGCTTATTAGCGCTGATCCTCAAGGGCAACATATTATATATAATATCAAGTATACGGGCGCCACGCGCCGCAACCTGCCCACCGACTGACCGGAAACCGACAGGGAGACTCCGGATGCGAGAACTGAAGGGGCCGGCGCTGCTGGTCGTCACCACCTGGCTCAGCCTTGCCGTGCTGGTGCATTTCTACTGGGCCGGTTTCGGCTTTCCCGAACCCCTGCAACTGGCGGCGCTGCATGTGCTGGCCTTCCTGCCGCCGGTCTTCCTGCTGTTCCCCTGGCGCAAGGCGGCGACACCGCGCCCGCCTGCCCTGCTCGACTGGGCGCTGGCCGCGCTGGCGATCGTGCCGCCGCTCTTCGTCTATCTGCATTTCGCCGAGATCTACCGGCGCTCGACCTTTCTCTCGCCGCTGCCCGAGGGCGCTCTGCCGCTCGGCCTGGTGATGATCGTGCTGGTGATCGAAGCGGTGCGGCGCGCATTGTCGGCGGTGCTGGCCGGGCTGGTGGCGGTCTCGCTGCTCTATCTCTGGATCTGCGACCTGCTGCCGGGCATGTGGAACTACCGCGACCTGCCGCTGAAGCAGATCGTCGAAATCCAGTATTACATGGTCGATAGCGGCGTCTTCGGCTCGCTCACCCGGATCTCGGCCACGCTGATCGCCGCCTTCCTGATCTTCGGCGCGGTGATGCAGGCCAGCGGCATGGGCCGGCTCTTCACCAATGTCGGCGCGCGCATCGCCGGGCGCTATTCCGGCGGCCCCGCCAAGGTGGCCGTCATCAGCTCGGGGCTGTTCGGCACCATGAGCGGCTCTTCGGTGGCCAATGTGGTGGTGTCGGGATCCATCACCATTCCGATGATGAAGAAGATCGGCTTCCGCCCGGCGCTCGCCTCGGCGATCGAGGCCACCGCCTCGGTCGGCGGGCCGCTGATGCCGCCGCTGATGGGCGCCGCCGCCTTCGTGATGTCGGAAACCACCGGCATCCCCTATCTCGAGATCATCAGCGCCGCCGCGCTGATCGCGGTGATCTATTTCCTCGCCCTGCTCGTCAACGTGCATTTCGAGGCCAAGCGGCTGGGCATCGGCGCCATGGCCGAGGACGAGCTGCCAACCCGCCACGACCTGCTGCGCGACCTGCATCTGGTGATCCCGCTGGCGGTGCTGGTCTTCATGCTGACGGCGCGGTTTTCCCCCTATATCGCCGCCTTCTGGTGCGTGCTGCTGACGCTGGGCGTATCCTGGCTGCGGGCCCATACCCGCATGGGCCCGAAGGCCATCGTCGCGGCGCTGGCCACCGCCGGCCAGACCATCTGCATCGTGGTGGTGGCGGTGGCCGCGGCGGGGATCATCACCGCGACGCTGACCCAGACCGGGCTGGTGCTGGCGATCACCGGGATCATCCGCAACGTGGCCGGCGACAATCTCGTGCTGATGGTGCTGCTGCTGGCGCTGGCCTGCCTGGTGATGGGCATGGGGATCCCCACGACGCCGGCCTATATCATCACCGCCGCCGTCGGGGCGCCGCTGCTGGTCGAGCATGGCGTGTCGATGCTGGATGCGCATCTCTTCGTCTTCTATTTCGCCGTGCTGGCCGATGTGACGCCGCCGGTGGCGGGCGCCACCTATGCCGCCGCCGCCATTGGCAACGCGCCGCCGCTGCGCGCGGGGTTCCTCGCTTTCCGACTCGCCATCGGCGGCTTTCTCTGCGGCATCGCCGTGGCCTTCGACGACGCGCTGACCTTCGGCGCGCCGCTGCCCGAAACCGTGGCCGTGGCGCTGGCGATCCTTGGCGGCATCACCCTGATCTCGGCCGGGATCGTCGGCTGGTTCGAAACCCGCCTGCCGCATTGGCTGCGGCCGCTGTTGATCGTCGCGGGCCTGTTCTGCGGCCTTTATCACGCCGTTGGCGCCTGGGAGCGCGCGGCGCTGGCCGGGCTGCTGATCGGCACGCTGACCGTTCTCGCCCTGCGCAGCCGACGCCTGGCCCGCGCCGGAGCCTGACACAAAAAACCGAACCCCAACAAGGAGAAACGCGATGACCTTCACCCAAACCCTCAGACAGAACGCCCGCGCGGCGGCCGCTGCCGGCCTGCTGACCCTGTCGCCGCTGTTCGGCGGTGCCGCCCAGGCACAGACCGTAGAGTTCACCGCGGGCTCGCCCGGCGGCTCCTGGTTCACGCAGGTGACCGGCCTGACCTCGATCCTGATGGAAAAGATCCCCGGCCTGTCGATCCGCGTCGTCCCCGGCGGTGGCACCGACAACCCCTCCAAGATCCAGGCGGGGATCAGCCAGATCGGCATGGGGCTCGATTTTCTCTCCAAGGCGGCGATGGACGGCAAGGCGCCTTACGAGGCGCCGATGGACAAGATCCGCACGCTCGGCGGCACCGGGGTCGAGGCCCAGTTCATGGTCTATGCCGACCCCGCCGAAGCCCGCTCGCTGGAGGCGCTGCTGTCGGCCGAGGATGTGAAATGGGGCGTCACCCCCGCCTCGACCTCGGAAAACCTCACCTTTCAGCGCGCGCTCGCCTTCTACGGCAACAGCGAGGACAAGATCCGCGCCGGCGGCGGCGCGGTCTACGTGGCCTCTTATGCCGATCTCGTCTCCGCCTATGGCGACGGACAGATCGACGTGCTCTGGGGCGCCGGCGAGATCCCCTCGGGCGTCGCCGCGCAGGTCGCCAGCGGTCGGCGTGCCGCCAAGCTGCGCGCCTTCCCCGAGCCGCTGATGGCCCATCTCGGCAGCGAATACGGCTATTCCAAAACCGTGATCCCCGCCGGCACCTATCCCGAGATGCAGGACAGCGACCTCACGGTCAGCGGCATGGGCAACATCATCCTGGTCTCGGCCGATCTGCCCGACGATCTGGTCAAGACCATCACCGAGGTCTTCATCTCCGAACATGGCCGTTTCGGCTCGATCTACGCGGCGCTTGGCAATTACGACCCGGCGAAGGCGGCGCTGATCCAGCCGATCCCGATGCATCCCGGCGCGCTTGCGGCTTTCGGAGAGGCCGGCCTGCTCGACTGATCCCCACAGCCGCCGGAGCGCTTGTTGCAGCGCGGCGGCATCGTGTCGGGGGCCCTTCTCCCTTGGGGTCCCCGGCCCCCTCTCCGGCGGAAGAAACGACAGGAAAGACAGAGAGATATGAAGAAAAGCTACTATGGTGTGACGGTCGGAATCCTGATGGTCGAAACCTATTTCCGCCGCTTCGTGGGCGACATCGGCAACGCCGAGACCTGGCCGTTTCCGGTGCAATACAAGGTCGTTCATGGTGCCACGCCCGACAAGATGGGCGCCTTCGACGAACATGACGTGCTCGAACCCTTCCGCCTCGCGGCGATGGAACTGATCGAGGGCGGCTGCACCGCGATCACCACCACCTGCGGCTTTCTCGGCTACTACCAGAAGGATCTGGCCAAGGCGCTGCCGGTGCCGGTGGCGACCTCGGCGCTGCTCCAGGTCCCCATCGTCGAACGGATCATCCAGCCCGACCGGACGGTGGGCGTGCTCACCTATTCGGCGGAAAAACTGACCGGCCCCTATCTCGAAGCCTGCGGCGCGCCCGCCGACAGCCCAGTCTTCGGTATGGATCCGGGCTCGGAGTTCTGCCGCTCGATCCGCGAGGGCGACCCCAGCGTGCCCTACGAGGTCTGGGAACGCGAGGTGGTCGAGACCGCGCGCGCCTTTGCACAAGCGCAGCCCGACCTGGGCGCCATCGTGCTGGAGTGCACCAACCTCACGCCGTTCTCGCATCAGATCTCGCAGGCCACCGGGCTGCCCGTCTTCGACAGCATCAGCCTGGTGAACTGGTTCCGCGCCGGGATCGTGCCCTCGGCCTATCCGCATCGCTGAGCGCATGGAGATGACCGGACTGCCCGACCTGCCCGCCGCCCAGGCGCTGCCCGCCACCGCCGATGTCGCGGTGATCGGCGGCGGGCTGGTGGGGGCCGCCGTCGCCTGGGGTCTGCTGCGGCGCGGGCTGCGCGTCGTGGTGCTTGACGAGGGCGACCTTGCCTATCGTGCCAGCCGGGGGAATTTCGGGCTGGTCTGGGTGCAAGGCAAGGGGCTGGATTTCCCGCCCTACGCCCATCTGACGCGCGATTCCGCGGATGCCTGGCCCGGCTTCGACGCCGCATTGACCGAGGCAAGCGGCGTTTCACCGATGCTGACCCGCGCCGGCGGCTACGGCTTCTGCTTCTCGCAGGCCGAGCTCGACAAGGCCGCCGCCAACATGGCGCGGCTCGCGCAGCAGACCGGCGGGCGCTTTGCCTACCGCATGGTCGGGGCGGAAGAGCTGCGCCGGGAGCTGCCCTGGATCGGGCCGGAGATCCCCGGCGCGGTCCATACCGAACTCGATCGCGGCGCCAACCCGCTGTACCTGCTGCGCGGGCTGCATCTGGCCATCGCGCGCGCCGGCGGGGTGCTTCTGCCCGACCACAAGGTCACCCGCCTTGCCGAAACCGGCGCCGGCTATACGGTCGAGACCAAAGCGGGCACGCTGTCAGCCGGTCAGGTGGTGCTGGCGGCGGGGCTTGGCAATGCCGCGCTGGCACCGATGGTGGGGCTGACCGCGCCGGTGCGTCCGGTGCGCGGGCAGATCCTCGTCACCGAGCGTATTCCGCCCTTTCTGAACGCGGTCACCAGCGTGATCCGGCAGATGCACGAAGGAAGCTGCCTGATCGGCGCCACCAATGAAGAGGCCGGTTACGACACCGGCACCCTGCCCGGCGCCCAGGCGGCGCTGGCCGCGCAGACCTTGCGGCTTGTCCCCGCTCTGGAACATGTGCGCATCGTCCGCTCCTGGGGGGCGCTGCGCGTGATGACACCGGACGGGCTGCCGATCTACGACCGCGCCGGACCCGGCGCCTGGCTGATCACCGTGCATTCCGGCGTGACCCTCGCGCCGATGCATTGCGAGCGGCTCTCCGCCGCCATCGCCCATGGCGCCCTGCCCGAAGCGCTCGCCCCGTTCTCCGCCAGCCGGCTTGCCGCCATGCCCGAAGCGGCGCGCGCGGCGCATTGAAGGACTTCTCGATGTTCAAACGTTCCGACGACCCCGCCTCCGCCCCGGTCCGCTTCACCTTCGACGGGCGGCAGATGACCGCCCGCGCCGGCGACAGCGTCGCCGCCGCGCTGCTGGCGGGCGGGGTCACGCGGTTTCGCGACACCCCGGTCGGCGGCGCGCCCCGCATGGCCTATTGCATGATGGGCGTTTGTTTCGACTGCCTGGTGCGGATCGACGGCATTCCGAACCGCCAGGCCTGCCTGGAACCCGTGACCGAGGGCATGGCGGTCGAACGCCAGCCCGCCCCCGCCGCCACCGGGGGCGAGCTGCGATGAACCGGCTGGACGATCTGCGCCGTCTGCGCCCGCTCTACGATCTGGCGGTGATCGGCGCCGGCCCCGCCGGCATCGCGGCGGCGCGGGTGGCGGCCGAGGCCGGGGCCTCGGTGCTTCTGGCCGATCTCGGCACCGCGCCGGGCGGCCAGATCTGGCGCGGCGTGACGCAGGCTCCCGCGTCGCGGCTGGCCGCGCTCGGGGCGGACTACGCCCGTGGACACGCCGCAATCGCCGCGCTCGATGCGCTGGCGATCGACTACATGCCGCAAACGGCGGTCTGGTCGCTGGCCCCCGGCGGCAGCGGAGGGCTGCCCGAAGATCTCCAGGAACTGGGCCTGCGCGCCCATGGCGCCACGCGGCTGATCCGCGCGCGGCGGGTGGTGCTGGCCACCGGGGCGCTGGAACGGCCGATGCCGCTGGACGGCTGGACGCTGCCGCAGGTGATGACCGCCGGGGCCGGGCAGATCCTGCTCAAGAGCGCGGGTCTGCTGCCCTCCGGCAAAAGCGTGCTGATCGGCTCGGGGCCGCTGCTCTGGCTGCTGGCGGCGCAATATCTGCGTCTCGGGCATCGCCCGCAGATGATCCTCGACACCACGCCTCCCGGGCGGCTGTCCCGCCAGCCCGGCCAGGCGCTGGGATTTCTCGCCACCGGCTATGGCCGCAAGGGGCTGGGGCTGCTGGCGGCGGTGCGCGCACGGGTGCCGCTGCGCAGCGGGGTCACCGGCCTGCGCATCGCACGCGACGAGACCGGCCTGTCCGTGCATTGGGCAGAACATGGCCGGGCGCAGCACCTGCGCACCGATCTTGCGCTCTTGCATCAGGGGGTGATCCCGAACCTGTCGCTGGCGCGCGCGGCGGGATGCGCGATCGCCTGGGATGCCGCGCAGGCGGCCTTCCGGCCGGTCACGGGCGCTGCGGGCCAAAGCTCGCATCCCGGCCTGCGCATCGCCGGCGACGGCGCCGGGATCGCGGGCGCCGAAGCGGCGCTCGCCTCGGGCGAGATCGCCGCCGCCGCCGCGCTGGCCGAGATCGGCCTGCTGCCCGAGGCGCCCCGCCCCGGCGCGGAACGCCGTCTGGCGCGGGCCCTGCGCGGCCGCGGCTTTCTCGACCGCGTCTATACCCCGCCGCCCGAGGCCCGGCGCGCGCAGGGCGCGGCGCTGGCCTGCCGCTGCGAGGAAATCCGCGCCGATACGCTCGACGCGCTGCTGCACGAGATCCCGGTCAGCGGACCCAACCAGCTCAAGAGCCACACCCGCTGCGGGATGGGCCCCTGCCAGGGCCGGATGTGCGGCCCCGGGATCTCGGAAACCCTGGCCGCGCAGCAGGGCCGTCCGGTGGAGGAAATCGGATATTTCCGGCTGCGCAGCCCGGTCACCCCGGTTACGCTGGCGGAACTGGCCCGGCTGGCCGAGCCGGAGGCCGCGGAATGAGCCCGCGCTGCGGCAAAGCGTGGCGGCGCGCGAGACGCTGTCTTGTCAACGGCTTGCCCCGGCGGGCAAGATCCGGGGCGGCGCAGGGAAGCAGCCGGAGGAGAACGGGATCATGCCGGTAAAAAGAACGACACTGGCCGAGCAAATCGTCGAGTTCGTGCGCGACAAGATCAGCCAGAATCTCTATCAGCCCGGCGACAAGCTGACGATTCAGGGGCTCGCCGAAGAGCTGGGCGTGTCGATGACCCCGGTGCGCGAGGCGCTCAAGACGCTGGCGGCGGAACGGCTCATCGAACTGCTGCCGAACCGGGGCGCGGTGATCGCGCGGCCGGATCCCGAAGAGATCACCCAGATGCTCGAGATCTATGCCCGGCTCGACGCGATGGCGGGCGAGATGGCCGCGATGCGCGCTTCCGAGGCCGATGTCGCCGAGCTGCGGGCGCTGGCACGGGCCGTGGATGCCGCGGTCGCCGGCGGCGATCTGGTGGAATATTTCCACGCCAACCAGGATTTCCATCTCGGGATCGCGCGGGTCTCGGGCAACGAGGTTCTGCGCGAGCTGCACCGCAATCTGAACGCCCGGCTCTACCACGTCCGGTTTCGCGGCATCGACCAGACCGCGCCCAATAGCTGGCACAGCCTGGCCGCCGAACATCACGAGATCGTCGATGCTATCGCCGCCCGCGACAGCGCGCGCGCCGCCGATCTTCTGACCGCGCATTTCCGTGGCGCGCGGATCAGCGCCGAAGAGCTGCGGCCCCGCGCGGCAGCCTCGGATCCGCAACCGGCGATGCAGCCCGAGTGACCCTTTTCCAATCCCGACCGGACCAAGACATGACCCAGCCTCCCCTGACCATCGTCAACCAGATCAACGCGGAATTCGGCGCCTTCCTCGCCGGGCTCGACGGCGCCCCCCGCGTGATCGACCAGGCGGGCACCGATCGCCCCTGGGAGCTGCCCGAAGAGACCGATGTGCTTTTCACCCGCGCCCGCGGCTGGCGCGCGGCGCCGGACACGCCGCCGGCGCTGCCCCGGTTGAAATGGGTACAGACCTATTCCGCCGGCATCGAAAACTATCCCGACTGGCTCAAGAACGGGCGCATCGTCACCACAGGGCGGGGCCTGACCTCGCCCCAGATCGCCGAATACGTGCTTGCGGCGATGCTGCGGGTCGAAAAGGATCTCGACAGGCTCCGCGCCCGCTCTCCGGCGGACTGGACGGAAAGCCCGCTCGGCACGCTCGAAGGCAAGACGCTTGGCGTGGTGGGCTATGGCGCCATCGGTCAGGAGGTGGTGCAGCGCGCCGCGGGCTTCGGCATGCGTATCCTCGCCTCGCGCCGCAGCGCCTGGACCAGCCCCGACCCCCGCGTCACCGCCTGCGCCGATGCCCGCGCGGTGGTCGCCGAATCCGACCACCTGGTGCTGGCCCTGCCGCTGACCGACCAGACCCGCCGCTCCTTCGATGCGGAGATGTTCGCGCTTGCCCGTCCCGGCCAGCATCTGGTGAATGTCTCGCGCGGCGGCATCGTCGATCAGGAGGCGCTCATGGCGGCGCTCGACAGCGGCCGGCTCTCCTTTGCCACGCTCGACGTGACCGACCCCGAGCCGCTGCCCGAGGGGCACCCGCTCTGGACCCATCCCAAGGTGCTGCTGACGCCGCATGTCTCCTATATCGGCGGGCCCGAAATGGCGCGGTTCCGGACCAAGACCCGCGACAATCTCAGGGCCTTCCTGGCCGGCACTCCGATGACCGACGTGGTGTCGCTCGATCGGGGCTACTAGGCGCGGCGATCAGCTTGCCGGGATATTGTCGGGATCGAGCCGTAGCTCGATCAGCACCGGCCCCCGGCGGTTCGCGATCAGCGCCTCGGCATCGGCCAGCGCCTCCGGACCGGTCACGCAGACCGCCTCGGCCCCGAGCGCCCGCGCCATGGCGGTGAAATCCGGCGGGGCGGTCATCGACAGCGCGGGGTTCATCGCGCGGTTGGTGAACTGCACATGCTCGGCACCGTAAGAGCCGTCGTTGCAGAGGATCACCACCAGATCGAGCCCGTCGCGCAGCGCCGAGGCAAGCTCTCCGACACCGCCCAGCATGAAGCCGCCATCGCCGGCGACCAGAACCGTGGTCTTGCCCCCGGCCGCATGCGCCGCGCCGAGCGCCTCGGCCAGACCGAGACCGATGGAGCCGAAATGCGCGGTATAGACCAGCGCCTCGGGCGCGGTCACCGGCAGGCAGCGCCAGGCGGTGCTGACGAAGCGGCCCAGATCGGTGACCAGCACCCGGTCGGGCGGCAGTGCCCGGTCGAGCCTGCGCATCGCGGGCAGGTAATCGACGGTGCCGGGGGCGGTTGCGGCGAAAGCGGGCAGCGCCGCCTGTTCCTCGCGCTGGCGGGCAAGCCGGTAGGAAAGATCGGCGTCGGTGTTTCCCGAGGGCGGGATCTCGACCAGATCGAGCAGTTCGACCATGCGCCGCGCGGTCAGCACCGGATCGCCGACCAGCAGCAGCGTCGGCTCGGTCCGCCGGCCGTTCTCGCGCGCGTCGGGCAGGATCTGCACCACCCGGCGCCCGGCGGTGAAGGCGCCCGATTCCGTGGTCTGGCGGCTGAGGCTCGCGCCAAAGGCCACGATACAATCGGATTTCTGGATCTCGTCCACCGCCAGCGGCGTGCTGAGCCCACCGAACACCCCCAGATCGAAGGGCGCGCCATGAAACAGCCCCTGCGCCTTGAGCGTGGTGGCCACCGGCGCCTCGAGCCGTTCGGCCAGCGCCAGCAGCGCCTCGCGCGCCTCGGGGCTGGCCGCGCCCCGCCCCGCCAGGATCAGCGGCCGGCGGGCCGAGGCGATCATCCCCATCGCCTCGTCGAAACTCTCGTCCTCGGCCACCTGATGCCGCAGCGCGGGCGGCGACAGCACCGCCGGCGCCGCCTCGGGCGCCGGCTGCCACATCAGATCGACGCGCATGTTGAACACCACCGGACGCCGCTCCAGCGCCGCCTGCCGGAAGGCGCGGGCCAGATCGGTGGCGGCGGTCTCGGGGCTGCGCATCTCGACAAAACCCGCGCCGGTGGCGGCCACCACCTCGCGCTGGCCGATGCGCTGAAGATGTTCCAGATCGCCCGGCGGGGTATCGCCGCAGAGCAGCACCATGGGGATGCAGCCGCGCACCCCCTCGACCAGCGCGGTGACCACATTGGTCAGCGCCGGACCATGGGTGATCGTGGCCACCCCCACCCGCCCGGACACCTGCGCATAGCCAAGCGCCGCCAGAACCGCATTCGATTCGTGATGACAGGCGACATACTGGCCGCTGTTGCCGCGCTGGAACGCATCGACCAGAAAGAGATTGGCATCGCCGACCAGCCCGAAGAGATGGCGCACCTCATGGGCGGCCAGGGATTGCGCCAAAATCTCGTGGGTGGTCTTGCTGCTCATATCGCTCCGTTCCCGGCCCCGGGGCCGTCTGCTGCCTTTGGAACCGCAAGAATGCGGCCCATGTTCAGGATGCCCTGCGGGTCGAGCGCGGCCTTGAGAGCGCGCATCGTGGCGATCTGCCCCGCGTCGCGCACAAGCGGCAGATGCGCCGCCTTCTTGAGCCCCAGCCCATGCTCGGCCGAGATCGCGCCGCCGTTCTGCGCCGACAGCCGGAACACCGTCTGCGAGACCGCGGCGGGTTCGGTCGTATCGACGATGTAATGCAGGTTGCCGTCGCCCAGATGGCCGAAGGGAAAGATCCGCGCCGCGGGGTCGATGGCCCGGATCGCCGCTTCGGTCGCGGTCAGGAAGGTCTCCAGCCGGGCAAGCGGCAGGCTCACGTCATGGCCGACCGAGTTCGCCAGCGTATAGACGAATTCGCTGCAATTCTCCCGAACGCCCCAAAGCGCAAGAACCTCGTTCAGCGATTGCGACAGGATCACATCGGCGCAATGCCCGGCCTCATAGGCCGCCGCCATCGCCTCTTCGAACCGCGCGGCATCGCCCTCGGCAAAGGCCTGCGCCTCGATCAGCAGGTAAAGCCCCGCCCCGGTGGCCAGCGGCGCGTTGCCAAAGCGTTCGGCCATCGCATCGTAAAGCGGCCCCCAGATCGCCTCGAAAGCCGAGAGCGACGCGCCCAGCGAGCCGCGCAGATGCACCAGCAGCGCCTGGGCCTGCGCCAGCGTGTCCACCGCGCAGAATGCCAGCGTTGCCTCGCGCGGGGCCGGATGCAGAGCCAGCCGCGCGCGGGTGACCACGCCCAGCGTGCCCTCGGAGCCGATGAAGAGCTGCTTGAGATCGTAGCCGGAATTGTCCTTGACCAGCCCGACCATCCCGTCGAGCACCGTGCCGTCGGCCAGCACCGCCTCGACCCCCAGCACCTGCGCCCGCATCATGCCGTAGCGCAGCACGCGGATGCCGCCGGCATTAGTGGCGATCATGCCGCCGAGGGTGGCGGTGCCCCGCGCGCCCAGATCGACACCAAAGAACAGCCCCGCCGCCTCGGCCCGCTCCTGAAGGCGCTGCAACGGAACCCCGGCCCCCGCGACGATGGAGGCGGTCAGCGGATCGGGCTCTTCGAGATCGGTCAGCCGTTCGAGCGACAGCACGATTTCGCCGGGCTGCGGGCAGGCCCCGCCGGCCAGCCCCGTCCGTCCGCCCTGCACCACGACCCGTTGCCCGGCATCGTGGCACAGCCGCAGCGCATCGGAGACGTCCATGGTGTCTCGCGGCCGCAGGATCAGCGCCGGCGGCGTTCCGGTATCTCCGGTCTCATCGCTCAGATAGCGGGCCAGATCGGGGCGGTAGGCCAGAACCGCCTCGGCCCCCAGAGCGGCCTCGAGCAATTGGCGCAGATGCTGCGGCACGATACGGATCTCCTTGCGCTGTCAGGGTTTCAACGGCCCTTTGAGCACAAGCGTCACCGGATAGCGACGGCCCGCAACCTCGATTTCCGCCACGGTCCCGTCGCGCGCCTTGGCGTCGCCCCCGTCGAGCGCGATATAGGCCTGCCCGACCGGTTTCCCGGCATGATGGGCAAAGCCCGCCGAGGTGGTCCGCCCGATGATCTTGCCGTCGAGATAGATCGGCTCGTTGCCGAGCATGAGCAGATCGGGGGTCTCGCACGCCACGATCATGCGGCGGGTTTCGCGCGGCTTGGCCTTGGTCGCTGCGGCGGCGTCGCGGCCGATGAAGGCGGCCTCCTTGTCGAAATTCACGAGGAACCCGAGACCCGCCGAGAACGGATCGTCGTCCGGCCCGATGTCGTGGCCCCAGACGCAGAACCCCTGCTCCAGTCGCAGATCGTTGAGCGCATGCGACCCCGCCTCGACCAGCCCCAGCGCGGCCCCCTCGTCCATCAGCCGGTCGTAGATCGGCAGCGCGCATTCGGTGGGGATGAAAAGCTCATAGCCCTCACCCCCGCCATAGGACATATGCACCGCGATGGCATGGGTGCCGCCCGCGTCTATGCGCTTGAATGCGAAGGGCGCAAGCGCGTCGGGGGTGAAGCCTGCCGGGCTGATCCTTGCCACCAGCTCGGGGCTTTGGGGGCCGATGAGGCCGATCACCGACCAGGCGCTGGTGACATCGGCAAGCGTCACGCAATCCTCGCCGATATGGCGGCGCAGCCAGTCCATATCACGCACCACCTGCGAGGTGCCGGTGCAGACGAGCCAGCTTTCGGGGCCCATGCGCATCAGCACGATGTCGCTTTCGATCCCGCCGCGCTTGTTCAGCATGAGCGTATAGACCGCCCGCCCGTCGCGCGCGATATCGCTGCTGCACATACGTTGCAGGAAGGCTTCGGCATCGCGGCCCTGCACCAGAATCTTGCCAAGGCTGGTACGGTCGAACAGCGCCACGCCCTCGCGCGCCGCCAGATGCTCGCGCTGCACGCAGTCGAACCACGCCGGGCGCCCGAAGGTCAGCTCGGCGGGCGTCTCCTGTCCCGGCAGCGAGAACCAGGACGGGCGTTCCCAGCCGTTGCGGCCCTCGAAATGCGCGCCATGCGCCTGCTGGCGGGCGTGGAACGGGCTGAGCCGCAGGTTGCGGCTGCTTTGCCGCTCGCGGCCCGGGTAGCCGATGGCATAATGCAGCGACAGGCTTTCAGCGGCGCGGTCGCGCAGCGTTTCCAGATTGTTCCAGAACGGGCTGAAGCGGCGCACATCGACGGAGCCGAGATCCATGGTCGCCTCGCCGTCGATCATCCATTCGGCCAGCGCCCGGCCGACACCGCCGCCCGAGGCCATGCCCACCGAGTTCATGCCGCAGGCGACAAAGAAGTTCTGAAGCTGCGGCACCTCGCCGATCATGAACCGGTCGTCGGGCGTCCAGCTTTCGGGCCCGTTGATAAGCTGCCGGACGCCGACCTTTTCCAGCGCCGGAATCCGCGCCAGCGCGCTTTGCATCACTGGCTCGAAATGGTCCCAATCCTCGTTCAGCAGATCGAAGGAGAAATCCGCCGGCAGCCGGTCCATGCCCACCGGCACGGCGTTGGGCTCGAAACAGCCGATGAGCAGACCGCCCACCTCTTCGCGGATATAGATATTGTTGTCGTGATCGCCGAGGATCGGCATGGTCGGGCTCATGCCCGGCACCGCCTCGGTGATCATCGCGTAATGTTCGCAGGCGTGCAGCGGCAGGTCGATGCCCAGCATCGCCGCCACGTCGCGGCTCCAGAGCCCGGCGCATAGCGCAACCTGCTCGCAGGCGATGTCGCCCGCGCTGGTCTTGACGCCGGAGATGCGCCCGTTGGTGGTCGTGAACCCGGTGACGCGCGTATCCTCGAAGACCTTCACCCCGCGCGCGGTGGCGCCCTTGATCAGCGCCGCGCAGGTGTCGGTCGGGTTCACCCGCCCGTCGAGCGGCGACCAAACACCCCCGATCACATCGTCGAGCTGCGCCACCGGCCACAGCTCGCGCACCTTGTCGGCGGTGACCTCGAAAGCGTCGATACCGAAGTAATTCGCCAGCGTCGCCTGCCGGGTGATGTGCTGCAAACGGTCGGGGTTGGTGGCAATGGAGAGGCTGCCGCATTGCTTCCAGCCGCTCTCTTGCCCGGTCTCGGCACCCAGCGAGGAATACAGCTCGACGCTGTAGCGCGCGAGCGTCGTCAGGCTCACGGTCGAGCGGAGCTGCCGGACCATCGCCGCCGAATGCCAGGTGGTGCCGCTGGTGATCTTGGATCGCTCGATCAGCACGACATCGCGCTTGCCGTATTTCGCCAGGTGATAGGCCACCGAGCAACCGATGATGCCGCCGCCGATAACGACGACCGAAGCCTCTTCGGGAAGGGTTCCGGACATGGATCTTTCTCCTTCGCCACGCCGCCCCGAGGGATTCGGACAGATATGGAACAAGTTTTCCCAAGAAGGACATCAGTGGAGATAATGTGTCAATATCGAAGACCCGGAAAATCCCGAAACCGTCGAAATTGCGGGCGAATCCAGCAAGATGAAAACGACGATAAAATTTGAAGTTTTCGATATAATAATTTGAAATATAATGATAAAATTCCATGCATCCGCTGCGCGTCGCGCTGTCATTTTGGAGTCTATTTTTTCATCAATCTTTGATATTGAAAATTATGTTCCACTATGGCTAGCATGGCGCACAATCCCTGGAGCGCCTGCCAGATCGGGCGCATTCTGACCCGGGCGGCACAGGTGCCTGCCCGGCAGCGATCAACACGAAGTGGAGACGAGACAATGGCCGGCACAGGGCTTTACGACGCGGACAGGTGGCAGGATATTCTGGTGCGCAAGGACGGCCCGGTGGCCTGGATCACGCTGAACCGCCCGAACAAGGCGAATTGCGTGCGCCCGCAGATGCAGGACGAGCTGTCCCAGGCACTGGCCGAGGTCAACGAAGACCGCGAGGTCCTGACGGTGATCCTCGACGCGGTGGGCGACAAGGTGTTCTCGGCGGGGTTCGACATGTCCGAACAGCACCGCCCGGAATCCTCGCGCGACTGGGACGACCTGACCCGCGCCAGCGCCGGGGTCTGCATGCAGATCTGGGATATGGACAAGCCGGTGATCTGCGCCGTGCAGGGCCATGCCATCGCCTTCGGCTGCCTGCTGGCGCTGATCTGCGACATCACCATCGCCACCCCCGACGCCTTTTTCAGCGAGCCGGAAATCCGCCACGGCACGCTGACGCCGATGATCATCATGCCCTGGCTCACCCATATGAAGGCGGTGCACGAGTTCTACTACACCGGCGACGCGCTGTCCGCGCAGCGCGCGCTGGAGCTCGGCCTCATCAACCGCATCGTGCCCAATGACGAACTGGCCGCCGCCGCCGAAAAGATGGCCCGGCGCATCGCCAACGCCCCCGCCTATACGCTGCTCATGTCCAAGCGCGCGCTGCGCCAGGCCTATGAGATCATGGGCTTCCGCGGCATCCAGAACGGCCACCGCTACATGGACACCTATCTGCTCGACTCCCATGGCGACCCCAAGAAGGACGCGATGAAGCAGGTGCGCAAGGAACAGGGGCTCAAGGCCTTTCTCGAGATGCGCGACGGGCCCTACCGCGATGAGTGAGACGCAGGCGCATCCGCTCGACGCGCTGATGGCCCCGGCCTCGATCGCCGTGATCGGGGCCTCGCCGCGCGGCAATCGCGGCACGGTCATCCTGCGCAACATCCGCGAGCGGGGGTTCGAGGGCGCGCTTTACGCGATCAACCCGAAATACGGTGAGATCGAGGGCGTGCCCTGCTTTCCCTCGATCTCGGCCCTGCCGACAAAGCCCGATTTCCTCGCCATCGCCCTGCCCGCCGCCGCCTCGGTCGCGGCGCTGCGCGAGGCGGCGGCGGCGGGCATTCCCGCAGGGCTGATGATCGCCGGCGGTTTTGCCGAAGGCTCGGGCATCGGCGCCGATCTGCAAGCCGAGGCGCAACAGATCGCGCGCGACGCGGGCATGAAGATCTGCGGCCCCAACTGCTATGGCATCGTCAACGTGACCACCGGCGCCGCCCCCTATTCCGGCGGCATCGTCGAGCCGCTGACCCGCGGCAATGTGGGCTTTGTGCTGCAATCGGGCGCGCTGACCCATGCGCTGCACGACACGCTGGTGGGCCGTGGCCCTGGCATCAGCGCCATCGTCACCTCGGGCAACGAGGCGGTGGTGGAGCTGGCCGAATACGTCGACTGGCTGCTCGACGACCCCAACACCGACGTCATTGCCCTGTTCATCGAGGGGCTGAAGAACCCGGCCCGTTTCGCCGAAGTGGCGGAAAAGGCGCTGCGGCTCGGCAAACCCATCGTGGCGCTCAAGGCCGGGCGCACCGAGCGCGGCCAGCGCGCGACGCTTGCGCATACCGGCTCGGTCGCCGGATCGGATGCGGCCTATGAGGGGCTCTTCTGCAAGCTCGGCGTGATCCGCGCCGAAGACATCGACGACATGCGCGAGACGCTGGTGCTGCTCGCCTCCGGGCAGCGCCCGGTGGGCGACGGCGTGGCCATCGCCTCGATCTCGGGCGGCATCACCACGATGCTCACCGATCTGGCCGAGACCTGCGGGCTGAACACGCCCGCCCCCTCTGCCGAGACGCAGGCGAAACTCGCCGCCGCGCTGCCGGATTTCGGCATCGCCAACAACCCGCTCGACACCACCGGCGTGCTGGCGGAAAATCCCGCGATCCTCGCCGCCGTGGCCGAGGCGTTCCTGTCCGATCCGCAGGTCGGCTGTTTCGCGCTGGCGCTGAACACGCCGCTCGGCACCGAGGGCCACCGCATCCGCGCGCGCATGATGGCCGAGGCGCAGGCGGGCATCGACAAGCCGCTAGTCTGTTTCTCGGTCACCTCTTACGGGGTCGATCCGGACGTGGTGCAGACATTGGGCGAACAGCGCATCCCGATGCTCATGGGCGCGCGCGAAACCGTGCTGGCGCTGTCGCGCTGGGTCTGGTTCGAGGAACGCCGCCGCGCCTTTGCCGCCGACCGGGGCCGCCTGGCCGCCGGCAAGGGACAAAGCCTTGCCCTGCCCGCGGGCGAGACGGTGCTGGCCGAACGCGAAGCCACAGCGCTTCTGCAAGATTATGGCATGAGTTTCACCCCGCAGGGCGCCGCCACCGAGGCCGAGGCCGCCGCAACGCTGGCGGAGAATCTCGGCTTCCCCGTGGTGCTCAAGATCGACTCCCCCGACATCGCCCACAAGACCGAGGCGGGCGGCGTCAAGCTGGGGCTGCGCGATGCAGGCGAGGTGAAAGCCGCCTTTGCCGAGATCATGACAAGCGCGGCCGCCTATGATGCAAAAGCGCGGATCGACGGGGTGCTGGTGCAGAAGATGGCCCCCAAGGGCTTCGAAGTGCTGCTGGGGCTGACCCGGCACGGCGCCTTCGGACTTCAGATGGCGGTGGGCATCGGCGGCACCTTTGTCGAGATCCTGCGGCAAGTAGCCCTGCGCCCCCTGCCCGTCTCGCGGGCCGATGCCGAGGAGATGGTGGATGAAACCCTTTTGGGCGACCTGCTGGGCGGCTTCCGGGGCTCGGGCCCTTATGATCGCGCGGCGCTGATCGAGGCCATTCTGGCGCTGTCCGATGCCGCCTGCGATCTGGGCGACCGGCTCGACGAGCTGGACGTGAACCCGCTGCTGGTGCTGCCCGAGGGTCAGGGCGTCATGGCGCTCGACGCGCTGATCGTGCTGGGCAACTGAGATGCTCACGGACGCCCTGCTGCGCCGCGCCCGTGCCTTTGCCGCTGAACGCCACGGGCTGCTGATTGGCAAGGATTGGCAGCCCGCCGCCTCGGGCCGGCGCTTCGATGTCGAAGACCCCGCCACCGGCGCGGTCTTTGCCAGCGCCGCCCGTGCCGAACGCGCGGATGTGGACCGCGCGGTGACCGCCGCGCGGGGCGCGCTCGAAACCGGTGCCTGGGCCGAGATGAAACCCGCCGAGCGCAGCCGCCTGCTCTGGCGGCTGGCGGCGCTGCTGGAGCGTGACGCCGACCTGATCTCGCTGATCGAGACACTGGACATCGGCAAGCCCTTCGCCCAGATGCGCGGGCTCGACACCGCCTTTGCCATCGAGCTTTTCGAATACAATGCCGGCTGGCCCACGCGGCTTGCGGGCGACAGCCTGCCGCTGTCCAACCCCGGCGACTGGCACGCCTATACGGTCCGCGAACCCATCGGCGTCGTGGGGCTGATCGTGCCCTGGAACGCACCGCTGATGATGGCGGCGGCGAAGCTCGCCCCGGCGCTGGCGGCGGGCTGCACCGTGGTACTGAAACCGGCCGAACAATCGCCGCTTTCGGCGCTCTATCTCGGCCGTCTGGTACAGGAGGCGGGGTTCCCGCCGGGGGCGGTCAACATCCTCACCGGCTTTGGCGCCGAGGCCGGCGCGGCCATGGCGGAACACATCGGCATCGACAAGATCAGCTTTACCGGATCGGCCGCGACCGGGCGGCGCATCACCTTGGCGGCGCTTGGGAATTTCAAGCGCGTGACGCTGGAGCTGGGCGGCAAGACACCGGTGATGATCTTTCCCGACGCCGATCTCGACAAGGCCGCCTCCGCCGCCGCGCGCAGCATCTTCGCCAATACCGGGCAGGTCTGCAACGCGGGCGCGCGGCTTTATGTGCACCGCACCGTCTTCGACCGGGTGGTCGAGGCGGTGGCGGCACGCGCGCAGAGCCTGCGGGTCGGCTCCGGTCTCGATCCCGAGACCGACATGGGCCCGGTGATCTCGGCGGCGCAGCTCGACCGGGTGACAGGCTATGTGGCGACGGGTCGCAACGAAGGCGCCGAGGTGCTGACCGGCGGTGCGCGGCTCGACCGGCCCGGCCATTTCATCGCCCCCACGGTGCTGACCGGCACCAGCCTGGACATGCGCGTGGCACGGGAAGAGATCTTTGGCCCGGTGCTTTGCGCCATGCCCTTCGGCGACGACGACCTGTCCCGCATCGCGGCAGAGGCGAACGGCACCCAATACGGGCTGGGCGCGCAGATCTGGACGCGCGATCTGGGCATCGCCCACCGGCTGGCGGCAAGGCTCAAGGCCGGCACGGTACGGGTCAACGGCAGCGGGCTCGATCCCGCCCTGCCCTTCGGCGGCTTCAAAGCCTCGGGCTGGGGCCGGGAATACGGGCGCGAGGGCGTCGAGGCCTATACCGAACTGAAATCCGTCGCCATGGCACTCCCTGAGGTCTGATCCGATCCCCGCGGACGACCTCCTGGCCCGGCGGTTCACACCGCCGGGCCTTTTTGCGTCCCCGCCGGCCCGCCGCGAAACAGCCTGACACAACATCGACCATTAATTGGTCAAAATGGAATATTTGTGCCGCATATGAGGGCCGCGCCCCTGCCGGCACAAAAGAATTGCCCGCTTGTCCCGCTTAAACGTGCCGAAAGCATTGATCGACCCGCGCTCTGGGCGTCAGATGGCACAAGATTGCCATTAATTGCGCCAATAGATGATTCTGTTTCCTTTCCGGCCGCCACCCCGGGCATCGCGCCCCGTGACGCGCCCGGGCGCCGGGGACAGGACGGACAGGACGAAATGAAAACGGACTTCGATTATGTGATCGTGGGCGCGGGCTCTGCGGGCTGCGTTCTCGCGAACCGGCTGAGCGCCGATCCGAACACCAGCGTCTGCCTGATCGAAGGCGGCGGCAGCGACGACAGCCCGCGCGTGCGCATCCCGGCGGCGCTGCTCGCGCTTTATGGCAACCCGCGCTACGACTACGCCTATCAGACCGAACCAGAAGAACACATGAACGGCCGCCGTATCCCGGTAAACCGGGGCAAGATGCTGGGCGGATCGAGTTCGATCAACTCGATGGTCTATATCCGCGGCGCGAAGGAGGATTACGACCGCTGGGCCGAGAATGGCTGTGCAGGCTGGTCCTACGACGATGTGCTGCCGCTGTTCAAGGCGCTGGAACGCAACCTGATCGGGCAGGATCCGCGCTATCACGGCTTCGACGGCGCGCTTTGCGTCGATGCGGCGCGCGACCCCAGCCCGCTTTCCGAAATGTTCATCGAGGCGGCGAAAAGCGTCGGCATTCCCCGCAACGACGATTTCAACGGCGAAACGCTCTACGGCGCCGGCATCTTCAACCTGACCCAGAAGAAGGGGCAGCGCTGGTCGAGCCACACCGCCTTTGTCAAACCCATCCTCGGGCGCAAGAACCTCACCACGCTGACCGGTGCCGAGGTGACGGCGCTGGAGACCGAGGGCCGCAAGGTGACCGGCGTCAAGCTCCGGCGCGCGGGCCGCGACGAGCGCATCACCTGCCGCCGCGAGCTGGTGCTGAGCGCCGGGGCCATCGGCTCGCCGCGCATCCTGCTGGCCTCGGGCATCGGCCCGGCAGAGGAGCTAAAGACGCTGGGGATCGCCCCGGTGCTGGACCTTCCGGGCGTCGGCAAGAACCTCCAGGACCATGTGGACGGCATGATCACCCTGCGCAGCTCCAGCGCCAAAACGCTGGGCATCTCGCTGCGGACGCTGCCCCGGATCCTGACCTCGCCGCTGCCCTATTTCACCCGGCGCCGCGGGCTGCTGACCACCAACTACGTGGAATCCGGCGGCTTTGCGCGGACGAAATACGCCGGCGACCTGCCCGACATCCAGTTCCATTTCGTGCCCGCCTATCGCAGCCACCGCGGGCGGCTGATCGAGCTGGGCCACGGCTATGCGCTGCACACCTGCCTGCTGCGCCCGAAGAGCACCGGAGAGGTCGTGCTCGACCCCGCTGGAGACGGAACCAAGGCCCTGATCCGGAACCATTTCTTCTCGACCGAAGAGGATGCGGTCATCCTCGCCGACGGGCTGCGCATCGCCCGCGAGATCCTTGCCGCGCCGGCCTTCGCGCCGCTCAACGGCAAGGAGATCCTGCCGGGGCCGAAGGTCACCACCGAAGACGACATGCTCGCCTATCTGCGCGAGAAGGCGGCGACCTCGTTCCACCCGACCTGCACCTGCAAGATGGGCACCGACCCGATGGCGGTGGCCGATCCGGCCAGCCTGCGGGTGCACGGCATGGAGAACCTGCGCGTCGCGGATTCCTCGATCATGCCCGATCTGGTGTCGGGCAACACCAACGCCCCCTCGATGATGATCGGGGAGAAGGCCGCCCGGATGATCCTCGCCTGATCACCGGATCACAACCGCCCGGCACAGCCGGCCAACAGGAAGAGATGAGACCATGCCCCACAAGACCTCCGTTTCCAAGCTCGCGGCGCTGGCAGCGACCCTGAGCCTCGGCACCGCGGCGCCAGCCCTCGCCGATGCCATGGCCGATGCCGAGGCGCTGCTGGCCAAACATTCGGCGCTGCCAGAGTTCATCGTGCCTGGCGAGCCCTTCGACGCCCGCGCCTGCATGGCCGACAAGAAGGTCATGTCGATCCCGCTGACCATGACCGTGCCCTATGGCGTGGAGCTGGAAAAGGGCATGGCCACCGCCGCCGCCGAAGTGGGCTTCACCTTCGAGACCTGGGACAACCAGCTCAAGATCGACCAGTGGATCCAGGGCGTTTCGCAGGCCGTGGCGCAGGATTATGATGTGATCGACCTCGCCGGCGGCATCAATCCCGAGCTGCTCGGCCCGCAGCTTTCCGAAGCGCGCGACGCGGGCATCAAGATCTCGACCACGCAGCTTTACGACGTGACCCAAGAAGCGGTCGCCAGCGTCGATGCCTCTTCCAAGATCGACTTCACCACCGCCGGCAAGATCCTCGCGGCCTGGGCCTATGTGAAAACCGAGGGCAAGCCCAACGTGGTCATCATCGGGTCGAGCGACGTGCTGTCGAGCAAGCCCTATACCGACGCGATGGAAGCGCAGCTTGCCGAATACTGCCCCGACTGCAAGGCACGGGTGATCGACGTGCCGGTCAGCGAATGGGCCACCAAGATCCAGGCCAGCGTGCAATCGGCCGTTCTCTCCGACCCGGGCGTGAACTACATCTTGCCGGTCTTCGACTCCATGAGCCAGTTCATCGTTCCCGCGCTGCGCATCACCGGCTCCGAAGGCGCGGTGAAGATCGCCAGCTTCAACGGCACGCCCTTCGTGCTCGACATGATCCGCGAGGGCACCGTCGATATGGACATCGGCGAAAGCCTCGAATGGGCCGGCTACACCGCCATCGACAATATCATGCGCATGGTCTGCGATCTGCCCGAACCGCAGGGCAATTTCGTGCCGCTCTACATCTTCGACAGCGCCAATGTGGAAACCGCCGGCGTGCCCGCCACCTATAACGACGGCTATGGCGACGCCTATCTCACCGGTTTCCGCAAACTCTGGATGCTGGAAGAGTGAGCCTCGACCTGCCGCTGGCGCCCGTCCTCGAGATGCGCGACATCCGGATGCGCTTCGGGGCGACCTATGCGCTGGCGGGGGTCACCGTCTCGGTGCGGCGGGGCGAGGTGTTCGGGCTTCTGGGCCAGAACGGCTCGGGAAAATCGACCCTGATCAAGGTTCTGGCCGGTCTGCACCAGCCGGAACCCGGCAGCCGCGTCACGCTCTGGGGCGACGAGATGACCCCGCCGCTCGATCCCATGCGGATCAAGCGGCGCGGCGTCGCCTTCGTGCATCAGCATCTGGCGCTGGTGCCCTCGCTCACCGTGCTGGAAAACATGCGCGTGACCGCGCTCAAGACCCGCAGCCCCTGGCGCATGCGCTGGCGGCGCGAGGCGGCGGAAATCCGGCGCCTCTTCGCCGAGTTCGATCTCGACATCGACCCGTTCGCGCCGGTCTCGGCCCTGCCGCCGGTCGAGCGCGCCTTTGTCGCCATCGTGCGCGCTTTCGAGGATCTGCGCGCCTCCGAGGCCGGACGCCATGGCGAGGGCATTCTGATCCTCGACGAGCCCACGCCCTTCCTGCCCGCCGAGGATGTGGAGCGGCTGTTCACGCTCATCCGGAGCATTGTAAAGACCGGCACGTCCGTGGTGATCGTCACCCATGACATCGACGAGGTTCTGGCGATCACCGACCGCGTGGCGGTGCTGCGCGACGGCAAGCTGGTCGATGTGCTCGACACAGCCAGCGCCGGACGGCAGGCGATCCTCGACACCATCGTGGGGACCCGCATCGACAGTTTCGAACGCGCGCGCCACCCGCTGCCCGCAGGGCCCGCCGTGCTGCGGGTGGACCAGTTCCGCCTGCCCGGCGGCGCGCCTTTCGATCTGAAGATCCGCGCCGGGGAAACCCTGGGTGTGACCGGGCTGATCGGCTCGGGCTTTGCGGCGTTGCCCTATGCGCTCTTCGGCGCCGCGTCCGCCGCGGGGCGGCTGACGCTCGACGGCCGGACCGTCGATCTGGCCCGGCTCGACCCGCTGCGCGCGCAGCGGCTGGGGATTGCGCTTTTGCCCGGCGACCGGCTGGGCGCGGCGGGGATCGGGCCGCTGTCGGTGGCCGACAATATCACGCTGCCGCTGCTGGAAACCTACTGGCAGGGCGGCGTGCTGCGGCGCGGGCGCATGGCGCAGGATGCCGCGCGGCTCGCCCTCGCTCATGACGTGCGCCCGCCCCGCCCCGAGCTGCCGCTGGCGGCGCTCAGCGGCGGCAACCAGCAAAAGGTTCTGCTGGCCAAATGGCTACAGACCAAACCCAAGCTCCTGCTGCTCGACGAGCCCACGCAGGGGGTGGATTTCGGCGCCCGCCAGCAGATCTTTGCCGACCTCGACCGCGCCACCCGCGACGGTACGGCGATCCTCTGCGCCAGCACCGACAACGAACAGCTCGCGCAGATCTGCGACCGGGTGCTGGTCTTTGCCCAGAACCGCCCGGTGCTGGAGCTGACCGGCGCCGAGCTGACCAAAGAGGCGATTTCCGAAGCCTGTTTCAACAGCGCGGGCCATGCCGGTGCCGCGAAGGAGCCCGCATGACCGACAAGACCGCCCCCAGTGCCGCCGCCCCGACGCGCGGCGGCATCGACTGGAAATATCAGGCCGAGCGCTTTGCGCTGATCATCGCCTGGCTGCTGCTGATCGTGGGCTTCGGCTCTCTGATGCCCGACAGTTTCCTGAGCTGGCGCAGCTTCTCGGCCATGTTCGGCTCGCAATCGGTGCTGGTGGTGCTGACGCTGGCGATCCTGCTGCCGCTGACTTCGGGGGATTTCGATCTTTCCGGCGCCTCGGTGCTGGTGCTGAGCGCCATGCTCATCGCCATTCTGAACGTGCAGATGAACTGGCCGGTGCTGCCCGCCATCCTCGTGGCGCTGGCCGCAGGCGCGCTTGTCGGCGCGGCGAATGCGTTCTTTGCGCTCTATTTCCGCATCCATTCGCTGATTGTCACGTTGGGCATCGGCACCTTCGTCAACGGGGTGATCCTGTGGATCAGCCGCTCGCAGACCATCGCGGGGATCTCGATGGACCTGGTGGGCTGGGTGATCATCAAGCGGCTTTTCGGCATCCCGCTCGCCTTCTATTACGCGCTGCTGCTGGCGGCGGTGCTGTGGTACATCTTCGAATACACGATCCCCGGACGGCGGCTGCTCTTTGTCGGGCGCGGACGCGAGGTGTCGCGGCTGAACGGCATCAACGTGACGGCGGCGCGGGCGGCCTCCTTCATCTTCTCCGGGGTGATCGCGGCGCTGGCCGGGGTGCTCTACGCGGGCATGACCGGCTCGGCCGACCCGCTCTCGGGGCTGAGCCTGCTGCTGCCCGCCTTCGCGGCGGCCTTCCTTGGCGCCACGACGATCTCGCCGGGGCGGTTCAACCCCATCGGCTCGGTGGTGGCGGTGTATTTCCTGGTGACCGGGATCACCGGGCTCACGATGCTGGGCGCCGAGGCCTATGTGCAGAACCTCTTCTATGGCGGCGCACTGGTGATCGCAGTGGCCCTGTCGCAGCTCGTGCGCAAGCGCCAGCCGCAGGATTTCTCCTGAGGCCGGGGCCAAATCAAAAACGGGGGCAGAACGCGCCGCGCCAGCGCCGGACCGTGGTCTGGCGCTGGCAACGGTGCCCCTCTCGATTTGTCCCTGCGTAATCCGGAAGACCGCGACAGTCCGCGCATAGAACAGCCAAAGCGCCAGACCGTGGGAACGGTCCGGCGCCCGGGCCGCGCATGATGCGTGCAATAGGCCCGCCTAGCGGGGCGTCAGATCCGGCCTTCCTGCACCCCGTGGCAGGCCACCAGCGTGCCCTGCCCGTCCGCGCGGATCGACGGGCGCTCCTGCTTGCAGCGGTCGTTCGCGAAGGCGCAGCGCGGATGGAAGGGGCAGCCCGAGGGCGGGTTGATCGGGTTCGGCACCTCGCCCGACATCGGCTTGCGGGTATAGCCGATGCGGTTCAGATCCGGCACCGTTTCGAGCAACAGCTTGGTATAGGGATGCCGGGGCGCCGAGAACAGCCGCTGCGCGGGGGCCTGTTCGACGATGCGGCCCAGATACATGACCCCCACCCGGTCGGCCATATGCGAGATCACCGCGAGGTTGTGGCTGATGAACAGGAAGGTGAGGTCGAACTCGGCCTGAAGGTCTTTCATCAGGTTGAGGATCTGGCTCTGCACCGACACGTCCAGCGCCGAGGTGGGCTCGTCGCAGACCAGGAATTCCGGATTGGTCGACAGCGCCCGCGCGATCGAGATCCGCTGCCGCTGCCCGCCCGAGAATTCATGCGGATATTTGCGCTTGTCCGCCGGCGACAGCCCGACCAGCGTCAGCAGCTCGTCGATGCGGCGATCCATCTCCGCCGGGCTGCTGCACAGGTTCAGCGTGCGCAGCGGCTCGGCGATGATCTCGCGGATGCGCCAGCGGGCGTTCATGCTGGAATAGGGATCCTGAAACACCATCTGGATGCGCCGCCGCAGCGCCGCCAGATCGCGCCGCCCGGCGCTGGCCAGATCCACACGGTCGAAGCGCACCGCGCCCTCGGTCGGGCGCATCAGTCCCACCGCCAGCCGCGCCACGGTGGACTTGCCGCAGCCGGACTCGCCCACAAGGCCAAAGGTCTCGCCCCGGGCGATCTCGATATCGACGCTGTCCACGGCGCGGACCACCTTGGCCCCGCCCTTGCGGAAGCGCGTGTTGAGCCCCGAGGACAGGGCGAAGTGGCGGGACAGCCCCGCCAGGTCAATCAGCGGCGCGGTCATGCCTCTTGCTCCCCATGTTTCCAGCAGGCGACGCGATGGCCGCCCAGATCAACGGTCTCGGGCCGCTCGCGCCGGCAGCGGTCGAAGACCGCCGGGCAGCGCGGGTTGAACGGACAGCCCTGCGGGATATTGGTCAGGCGCGGCATGGACCCGTCGATCTGATACAGCCTGTCGCGGGTTTCGCCGATCGCCGGGATCGAGGCCATGAGCCCCGCAGTATAGGGATGGCGCGGCGCGCGCACGACCTCGGCGACCGGGCCCAGCTCGGCGATCCGGCCGGTATACATCACCGCGACGCGGTCGGCGGTCTCGGCGATCACCCCCATGTCGTGGGTCACCAGCACCACCGCCGTGCCATGCTCGTGGCAAAGCCGTTTCAGCAGCGCGATGATCTGCGCCTGGATCGACACATCGAGCGCGGTGGTCGGCTCGTCGGCGATGATCAGCTTGGGGTTCGCGCAAAGCGCCAGGGCGATCACCACCCGCTGCCGCATCCCGCCCGAGAACTGGTGCGGATACTGGTCGAGCCGCTGCTCGGGCGCGGGAATGCCGACCTCGGCCAGAAGCGACAGCGCCCGCGCGCGGGCCTCTGCCCGGCTCATGTCCAGATGGGTGCGGATCGTCTCGACCAGTTGCTGGCCCACCGTGAACAGCGGGTTGAGGCTGGTCATCGGGTCCTGAAAGATCGCCCCGGCGATCCGTCCGCGCACCTTGCGCATCTCGGCTTGCGAGAGGTTATCGACGCGCTTGCCGTCGATCCAGATCCGGCCGCCGGCGATCCGCCCGGGCGGGCGCAAAAGGCCGATGATCGCGGCGCCGGTCAGCGATTTGCCCGCCCCGGATTCGCCCACGACCCCCAGCACCTCGCCGCGCGCCAGTTCAAAGGACACGTCATCGACCGCCACAAGCGTGCGGTGGCGCGTGGGAATCTCGATACGCAGGTTCTCGACCTGAAGAATGGGTCCGTCGTGCATCGCCCGGCTCACCTCAATTGCGGATTGAGCGCATCGCGCAGCCAGTCACCGAGAAGGTTCACCGACAGCACCAGAAGCGCCAGCGTGACCCCCGGCAGGATGGTGATCCACCACTCGCCGGAGAACAGGAAATCATTGCCGATGCGGATCAGGGTCCCGATCGACGGCTCGGTGGGCGGCATGCCCAGCCCGAGGAAGGACAGGGTCGCTTCGGTCAGGATCGCGATGGCCAGATGCACCGTGCCCAGCACGAAGATCGAGCCGGTGGCATTGGGCAGGATGTGCCGCATGGCGATGGTCACCGGGTTCACCCCGATGAGCCGCGCCGCCTCGACATAATCCTTGCCCTTTTCCACCATGGCGATGCTGCGCACGGTGCGCGCATATTGCACCCAGCCCGAGATCGCGATGGCCAGGATCACGATGGGCATGGCCAGCGAGGCGTGCTGCTCCTGCGGCAGCACGTTGCGCGCCACCCCGTCGACCAGCAGCGCGATCAGGATCGCCGGAAACGAAAGCTGGATATCGGCCAGCCGCATGATCGCGGAATCGAACCAGCCGCCGACCCAGGCCGCGACCAGCCCCAGCGCCGTGCCCACCAGCGCCGACAGCAGCACCGCCGAGACCGAGATCGTCAGCGACAGCCGCAGCCCGTAGAGGATGCCCGAGAACACGTCGCGCCCCTGATTGTCGGTGCCCAGCGGAAAGGTCATGTTGCCGCCATCCGACCAGAAGGGCGGGATCAGCCCGTTCATCAGGTCGATGCCCGAGGCATCATAGGGATCGTAGGGCGCCAGTATCGGCGCGAGGAGCGCCGACAGGATCAGGCTGCCCGCGACGACAAAGCCGACGATGGCCAGCGGGCTCCTGCGGAACTCGTAGAGGATGTCGCTGTTCCAGAAGGCGGCCCAGCGGGAAAGTCCTTGATCGGTCATGATTGTCCTTGCCCTGCCCGTTCCGTCGCCCGCCTAGGTCCAGCCCGAGCGCAGGCGCGGATCGACGACGAAATAGAGAATGTCCACGAAGAGGTTGATCGCCACGAACATCAGCGAGACGAAGACCAGATAGGCCGCCATCACCGGGATGTCGCCGAAGTTCAGCGCCTGAATGAACAGCAGCCCGAGGCCCGGCCACTGGAACACCGTTTCGGTGATCACGGCGAAGGCGATGATCGAGCCCATTTGCAGCCCGGTGATGGTGATCACCGGCACCAGCGTGTTCTTGAGCGCATGGCGGAAATAGATCGCCCGCGAGGTCAGCCCGCGCGCCTGCGCAAAGCGGATGTAATCGGTGCGCACGATCTCGAGCATCTCGCTGCGCACCAGCCGCATGATCAGCGTCATCTGGAACAGCGACAGCGTGACCGAGGGCAGCAGGATGGATTTCAGGCCCGACCAGCTCAGCAGCCCGGTCGACCACCAGCCCAGCATCACCACGTCGCCGCGTCCGAAGGGCGGCAGCCAGCGCAGCACGATGGCAAAAAGCACGATCAGCACAATCCCGGTGAAGAAGGTCGGCAGAGACACCCCGATCAGCGACACCGACATGAACAGTTTCGACAGCCACGACCGTGGCCGGATCCCGGCGTAGATCCCCATCGGGATGCCGACGAGCAGCGCCAGGAACACCGCGACGAGGCTCAGTTCGGCGGTCGCTGGCAGGCGCTCGGCCACGATGTCGATCACCGGGCGGGCATATTGATAGGAGAGCCCGAAATCCCCCTGTACCGCGCGCCCGATAAAGCGGGCGTATTGCACCAGAAACGGGTCGTCGAGCCCCAGCTCGGTGCGCAGCCGCGCCCGGTCGTCGGTCGAGGCCGAGGGCCCGAGCATATTGTTCACCGGGTCGCCCACATAGGTGAACAGCGCAAAGGCGATGAGGCCCACGGCCAGCATCACGCCAATCGACTGCAAAATCCGGCTGATGATGAATCGGATCACGCCTGGTCCTTTCTTCCGCTCTGCGGATTGTCCTGCCCCCCGCTCCGCGAGGCGCCCGAGTCCGCCCTATCCGCCCCCCGGAGTGGATCAAAGAATCGGTCATTGTTCCCACCGATCAAGACAGTCCCTCGCCGGATGCCGCCGGAAACGGCAGCAAAGCGCACAAGTTTTAAGCTGCGGGGCAAGCCGTCCCTCGGCCCTGCCGGCAGACAACCCGCGACCGGCGCGGCATCACGGGAATTGCCGCCCCGGCGCAACCCGCCTCCGGGCCCCGATTCTTGCAGGATTTCGGGCTGCATGGCACCTTTTACCCCCTGAATTGACCGTATTGTATTTATTGTTTGTCATACACATTCTGAGATAAAGCCCCCAAACGGTCAATCAATAATTCCCATTTTGTCTTGATTGAACGCAAATTGTGTGCAGGAATTCTTCAGAAGGCGCCCCAAGAGCGCCCCGCCGCGCGCTTCTGCGACGCAGAATATCCGCTCACCAACCGGGAATCGATACAACCAATGATGACAATACCTCGCAAACTGACAACCGGACTGCTCCTGGCCGGCGCCACCGCCCTCACACCGGTCGCGAGCCTTGCCGAAACCCTCACCTGGTCCACCGCGGGCGATTTCTCGACCCTGGACCCGCACGCACAAAGCAGCACGATCAACAACCTCGTGCTCGGTCAGATCTACGAGCCGCTGGTCTCGCGCGACAACGACCTCAAGCTGCTTCCCGCACTCGCCACCTCCTGGGCGCCGCTCAGCGACACCGAGTGGGAGTTCAAGCTCCGCGAGGGCGTGACCTTCCACGACGGCGCCACGTTCGACGCCGACGACGCGATCTTCTCGATCGAACGCGCCAAGTCCCCGACCTCGGATTACAAGGTGGCGGTACAATCCATCGACCATGTCGAAAAGATCGACGATTACACCATCAAGATCGTTACAAACGCCCCCTCGCCCACGCTCCCGGACTGGCTGACCACGATCTTCATGGTCGATCAGGGCTGGGCCGAAGCCAATGACGTGGTCGCCCCGCAGGATCTCAAGGCCGGTGTCGAGAACTACGCCGCGCGCAACGAAAACGGCACCGGTCCGTTCATCGTGACCGAGCGTATCCCCGATGTCCAGACGGTCATGCAGGCGGCGCCGGACTACTGGGACCGCGCCAATTTCGCCGAGGGCTACGACACGCTGGTCCACAAGCCGGTGAAATCCGCCCCGACCCGCGTCGCCGGTCTGATCTCGGGCGAGATCGACCTGGTGCTCGACCCGCCGATGCAGGATTTCGCGCGCATCGAGGCCGATCCGAACCTCAAGATCACCAAGGCGCTCGAAGTCCGCACGCTGTTCTTCGGATTCGACGTCAAGAGCGACACGCTGCGTTATGGCAGCGGCGTCGAGGACAACCCGTTCCAGGACCGCCGCGTCCGCCAGGCCGTCTATCAGGCGATCAACGCCGAAGGCATCCAGCGCCAGATCATGCGCGGCAACTCGGTGCTGGCGGGCTCGATCTACCCGCCCAAGACCAACGGCTATACTCAGGCGCTGGACGACGACCGCCTGTCCTATGACGTCGAGGCGGCCAAGGCGCTGATGACCGAGGCGGGCTATGCGGACGGGTTCACCGTCACGCTCGATTGCACCAACAACTACTATGTGAACGACGAGGCGATCTGCCAGGCGCTGGTGCCGATGCTCGCGCAGATCGGCATCACCGTTCAGCCCAACCTGCGGCCCTCGGGCCAGGCCTTTGGCGGGATGCTCAAGCGCGAGACCAGCTTCTTCCTGCTGGGCTTCGGCGTGCCGACGCTCGATGCGGAATATCTCTTCCGCTATCTGCTACACACACCCGACGGCAGCCTCGGCACCTGGAACTTCACCGAATATTCCAACCCCGAGATCGACGATCTGATTGCCAAGGTCGGTGTCACCATCGACCCCGAGACGCGCAACGCGATGATGGCCGAGATCATCCAGCGCACCACCGACGAGTACATCTATGTGCCGCTGCATCACCAGATGCTCGCCTGGGCCATGGCCAAGGATGTCGAGATGGAACCGCGCTCGGACAGCAAGCCCCAGTTCAAATACGCCAAGCCGGCCAAGTGATCCGGCCCCGCCCCTTCCGCCAATCCGGCGGGAGGGGCCCACGGGCAGAACACCCGCGGTCACAAGCGGTCTGCCACAGCCTCGAACAACAGGGACAGAATGATATGCGACTTTCCGGAAAAACCCGCCTCGCCCTTTCGGCCGCCCTCGCCCTTGCGCTGACCGGCCCCGCCTATGCCCAGACCAGCCTCACCTGGTCCACCGGCGCCGACCTGATCACGCTCGACCCGCATGCCGCCAGCGTCGGCATCAACAATACCGGTCTCGGCCAGATCTACGAGCCGCTCATCACCCGCGATCAGGATCTGAAACTGACCCCCGCGCTCGCCACCGAATGGAAGAGCCTCGACGACACCACCTGGGAATTCAAGCTGCGCGAGGGCGTGAGTTTCCACGACGGCAGCCCCTTCACCGCCGAGGACGCGGCCTTTTCGATCAACCGCGCCAAGGCGCCGACCTCGGATTACAAGGTCGCCGTGGCCGCGGTCTCCGAGGTCGAGATTCTCGACGACTACACCATTCACATCAAGACCGCCGAACCCGCCCCCACGCTGCCCGACTGGCTGACCACGATCTTCGTGATGGACAGCGGCTGGGCCGAAACAAACGACGTGCTGCAACCGCAGGACTTCAAGGGCGGTGACGAGAACTATGCCGCGCGGCACGCCAACGGCACCGGTCCCTTCCTGGTGACCGAACGCATCCCCGGCGTGCGCACCGCGATGGATGCGTTCGAGGGCTACTGGGACCGCGAGCATTTCCCGCTCACCTATACCCAGCTCATCCATATCCCCATCGCCTCGGCCCCGACCCGCGTCGCGGGCCTGATCTCGGGCGAGCTCGACATCGTGCTCGACCCGCCGCTTCAGGATCTGGCGCGGATCGAGGCCGACCCGGCCCTGAAGGTCGAGACCGGCAACGAGATCCGCTCGATCTTCTTCGGCTTCGACGTCGAAAGCCCCACCCTGCGCTTCGGCTCCGGCACCGAGACCAACCCGTTCCTCGATCCGCGCGTGCGCCGCGCGGTCTATTTGGCGATCAATTCCGACGGCATCCAGCGCCAGATCATGCGCGGACTCTCGACCCCGGTGGGTACGCTGTTCTCGCCGCGGCTGAACGGCCATAACCCGGCCTTTGTCGAGCGTCTGGCCACCGACCCCGAGGCCGCCAAGGCGCTGATGGCCGAGGCTGGCTATGCGGACGGCTTCAAGGTCCGGCTCGACTGCACCAACAACCGCTACGTCAACGACGAGGCGATCTGCCAGGCGGTGGTGCCGATGCTGGCCCGGATCGGCATCGAGGTCGAGCTGAACTCGCGCCCCGCCACCCAGGCCTTCCCGGACATGCTGAACCGGAACACCAGCTTCTTCATGCTGGGCTTCGACGCGCCGACCATGGATGCGGAATACATCTTCCGCTACATCCTGCACACGCCCGACGGCACGCTCGGCACCTGGAACTTCGGCAATTACTCGAACCCCGAGGTCGACACCCTGCTGGGCGGAATCGCCACCGAGCTCGACCTCGACAAGCGGCGCGAGATGATGGCCAGGGTGATCGAGATCACCCGCGACGAAACCGTCTATGTGCCGCTGCACCTTCAGGGCCTTGCCTGGGCCATGAAGAAAAGCGTCGCCCTCAGCGTGCGCTCCGACAACAAACCGCAATTCAAATACGCCCATCCCGCCGAATGATTTCGGCGGGTGCGCCGGGCCGTTTCTTGCTCTCACCCCGGCCCGGCGCATCGTTTCAAGACCCCGGGAAACCGGTCATCAGGAGGTTTGACCTTGTTCGATATGATCCTGCGCAACGGCATCGTGGTGGACCCGCTCGACGGCGCCCGTCCAGCCGATCTGGCGATCAGCAACGGCGTGATTGCCGCAATCCTGCAACCCGGCAGCGAGGCCGCATCGCGCAGGCAGATCGACGTCAGCGGGAAATACCTGTTCCCCGGAATCATCGAACCGCATACCCATATCGGCTTTCTCAACGATTTCGATGCCGATGTGACCAGCGAAAGCGCCTCGGCCGCGATCGGCGGGGTGACCACCGTCTTCAGCTTCCACCGCCATTACAAAAGCGCCGAGCCGAAACCCTATGACGATCTGCCCGAGCTGATCGGCGCCATCGACGCCGGCGCCCATGTGGACATGGCGCTGCATCTGGGGATGCTGACCGAGGACCAGACCGGCGAGATCGAGAAATACATCGACCAGGGCGTCAGCTCGTTCAAGTTCTACATGGCCTATCGCGGCGAGGACGGCAAAACCGTCGGCATGATCAACGACATCGACGACGGTGTCATGTTCGATGCCTTCACCACCCTGGGCCGCTTCGATCACGCGGTGGCCTGCGTGCATTGCGAGAACACCGAAATCATCGGCCGCCGGGTGCGCGCCGCCAAGGCCGCGGGCCGCGCCGACCTGGCCGCCTGGAACGCCGCCCGCCCCTCTTTTGCCGAGGCGGAACATGTGCGCCGCGCGGGCTATTTTGCCGAAGAGGCGGGGTGTAATCTCTATTACGTGCACATCGGCGCGCAGAAGAGCGTCGACGAGGCGATTCTGCAAAAGGCCCGCTACGACCGCATCACCATCGAGACCTGCCCGCATTACCTGACGCTGACCGAAACCTCGGCCCTGGGCCCCATGGCCAAGGTGAACCCGCCGGTGCGCGCCCAGGCCGATCAGGACCGGATCTGGGAGACCGTGCTTTCGGGCGAGATCGAGACCATCGGCACCGATCACTGCGCCATGCCCCGGACCCGCAAGGCGGGCGACATCTGGCAGGCCTCGCCCGGTTTCCCCGGCATGGCGACCATGCTGCCGGTGATGCTGCACCACGGGCATCACAAGCGCGGGATGGGGCTGCAAGAGATCGCCAAGGCGCTGTCCTACAACGCCGCCAAAGCCTTTAACCTGCTGCCGCGCAAGGGCGCGCTCCAGGTCGGCTTCGATGCCGACATCGCCGTGGTCGATCTGGAGATGGAACAGACCGTGACCCCCGAGGCGCTTGGCTCGAGCGCCGATTTCTCGCTCCAGGAAGGCGAGGTGCTCAAGGGCTGGCCGGTCATGACGCTGCTGCGCGGCAAGCTGGTGGCCGAGGGCGGCCGGGTTGTCGGCTCGGCCGGCGACGGCGCCTATCTCGCCCGGTGACAATCGGGGCAAAGGATTCATAATTTTCATTCTTGACAATAAATGGAACAAGATGTTCCATCCCTCACAGCTCGCGCGCCGTCCCGTCTTCGGAACGCCCCGCAAAACCAGAAGGACCCCCACAAGATGACGACCGACCCCAAGAAGAAACTGTCCGTGCTGACGATCCAGTGCGGCGCCGTCGACCCCGATCCGGTCAAGAACGTGCCCGTGCTCATCGACTTCCTGCGCGAAGCGACCAAGGATCAGGTGCCCGATTTCGTCGTGTTCACCGAGCTGGCGACCACGCAGTATTTCTGCGGTTTCAACGATCCGAAATGGTTCGACGTGGCGGAACCCATCGACGGCCAGGCGGTCACCGCCTTCCGCGAAGAGGCCAAGCGCCTGGGCTGCCATATCCTGCTGCCCTTCTACGAGAAGTCGAAGGTCAAGGGCGAGTTCTTCAACTCGCTGGCGGTCATCGGCCCCGATGGCGAGCTGATCCCCGGCACCCTGCCCGACGGCCGTCAGGTCTCGGTCTACCGCAAGAACCACATCCCCGACCAATACAGCTACAGCCCGGGCCTGAACGAGCGCTATTACTTCAAGGGCGGCCCCGGCCTGCCGGTCTTTGACACGGTGCACGGCAAGATCGGCTGCCTGATCTGCTACGAGCGCTCCTTCCCCGAAGCCTGGCGGGTGCTGGCGATCCACGGCGCGCAAATCATCTTCGTGCCGACCGCCGCCTGGGGTCCGAACCGTGCCGAAAGCTGGGGCTTCGAGCTGCGCACCGCCGCCGTGCAGAACGGCGTCTTCGTGGTCGCGCCCAACAAGGGCGGCGTCGAGGTCACCGAGGGCGAGCGCAACTTCTACGGCCGCTCCACCGTGTTCAGCCCGATGGGCGAGCTGCTTGCCGAAGGCCCCGAGCGCGAAGGCCCCGCCCCGGTCTGGGCGGAACTCGACATGGAAGACGTCTATCGCCACGGCAAGCGCTACACCTTCTTCCGCGACCGCCGTCCCGAGCTTTACACCTCGCTCGGCGACACCTGGCGCAACGTGTACTGAGGAGCCCTGTCATGAGAGTCGGAGTCTTCCTTGGCACCCAGCACCCGGCTGGCGCGGATATGCGCCAGATGTTCGAAAACCACGTCAAACAGACCTGGGCCGTCCGCGATGGCGGTTATGACGGGATCTGGCTGGCCCAGCATTACCTGACCTACCCCGACCAGTTCTTCCAGCCGAACCCGCTTCTGGCGCGTCTGGCGGCGGAAAGCGGTGATCTGACCATCGGCACGAACATCCTGGTTCTGCCGCTGCACAATATCATCGACCTGGCCGAGCAATATGCCACGATCGACATCATCACCGGCGGCAAGCTGGTGCTGGGCGTCGCGCTCGGCTATCGGGACGAAGAGTATAACGCCTTCGGAATCAACCGGAAAACCCGGGCCAAGCGCTTTGACGAACAGCTCGACGCGCTGCGCCTGCTGTGGTCCGAGGACAACGCCACCTATCACGGCGATCACATCAACTTCGAGAATATCTCGATCCGTCCGCAGCCGCTGCAACGCCCCAACCCCGAGATCTGGGTCGGCGCCGCCGCCGATCCGGCGATCAAGCGCGCCGCCCGCAAGGGCGACAACTGGATCGCCACCTCGGTGACCACCGCCTCGGCGATGAAGCCGCAGGTCGAGCTTTACCACAAGACCCGCGAAGAGGCCGGCAAGCCCAAGGCCGACGGGTTTGCGAAATGCGTGGAGCTGTTCGTCGCCGAGACCAAGGAAAAGGCGCTGGAACTGGGCGGACCCTACATCGCCGAGAAATACCGCGCCTATTATTCCTGGGGCATGGGCAAGAACGTGCCCGGCGAATCCGGCGAGGGGCTCGACATCGCCGAGCTGATCAAGGACCGCTTCATCGTCGGCAGCCCCGAGGATTGCATCCGCGAATGCCTCGAACAGCGCGACACGCTGGGGGTCTCGGATCTGCTCGTGCGGATGAACTTCCCCGGCATGCCCATCGACCTGTCGCTGAAGACGCTCAAGCTCTTCGCCGACGAAGTCCTGCCGCATATCCGCTGAGGCAGCACGATGAGCGACAAACCCAAAATCGCCATCATCGGCGGCACCGGCGCACTTGGCGCCGGGATCGCCGGGCGGCTGGCGCGCGCGGGCTATCCGGTGGTGATCGGCTCGCGCGATGCGGCCAAGGCCGGCGCCGCGGCGCTGGAGATCGGCGACGGCGTGACCGGCAGCGATTATGCCGGTGCGGCCTCCGCAGCGGAAATCGTCATCCTGGCGGTGCCGTGGTCGGTGCACGAGGCGACGCTGGCCGATCTGGCGCCGGTGCTCAAGGGCCGTATCCTGGTGGATGCGGTGGTGCCTCTGGTGCCGCCCAAGGTGTCGGTCGTGCAGCTTCCCGAAGGCGGCTCGGCGGCGCAGATCGCGCAGGACACGCTGGGCGACGAGGTGCGCGTTGTCGGCGCGTTCCACAATATCGGCGCGGCGAAACTCGCCGGCGAGGGCGATCTGGGCTGTGATGTGCTGGTGTCGGGCAACGACAAGGAGGCCAAGGCGACGGTGATCGCGCTGTGCGAGGTACTCGGATCGCGCGGGATCGACTGCGGCCCGATCCAGAACGCGGCGGCGGCCGAGGCGATGACCTCGCTGCTGATCGGCATCAACCGCCGCTACAAGGCGAGCGCTGCCGGAATCCGCATCACCGGGATCGACAAGTGACGGCGGGGCCGGCCGCCCCGCCCGCTTCCGCCGTGACAGCACCGGCCCATGCAGTAAGCTCGGCCCCGGCCGCGCATGGGCCGGACAGAACAACGGAAGCAGAGGCAGCAGCGATGGCCGGCAGGTCGCAACGATTGGAAATCACGGCACTCGAGGGATTGCCGCTCTTTCACCCCGGCGACGATCTCGCCGCCGAGCTGAGCGCCGCGCTCAGACGCCAGAACCTCGTCCCGCAGGACGAAGATGTGATTGTTCTGGCACAGAAAATCATCTCCAAGACCGAAAACCGCTATCTCCGCCTGGACGAGATCACCCCAAGCGCCGAGGCGCTCGCGCTGGCCGAGACCGTCCAGAAAGACCCCCGGCTGGTCGCGGCGGTGCTGTCGGAAACCCGCCGGGTGGTGCGCGCGGTGCCGCATGTGCTGATCGTCGAGCACAAGCTCGGCCATGTCATGGCCAACGCGGGCATCGACCAGTCCAATGTGGACCACGACGGCGGCGAGCGGCTGCTGCTCCTGCCGGTGGATCCGGACGGCTCGGCGGCGGCGCTGAAGGCACGGCTCGACGCCGCGTTCGGGGTCTCGATGGGCGTGGTGATCAACGACAGTTTCGGGCGCCCCTGGCGCAACGGTGTCACCGGCGTGGCGCTGGGAGTGGCCGGGTTGCCCGCGCTGCACGATATGGTCGGCGCGACCGATCTTTTCGGGCGCGAGATGCGCGTGACGCAGGTGGCGCAGGCCGACGAGATCGCCGCCGCTGCCTCGCTGATGATGGGCCAGGGCGCCGAAGGCCGCCCCGCGGTGCTGCTGCGCGGCTTGTCTCTGGACGGCCCCGCCACGGGCACGGAGGCGCTGATCCGCCCGGCGGCCCAGGATCTTTTCCGATGAGCGGCCCCCGCAAGATCGTGGCGCTTTCGGGCGGCGTGGGCGGCGCCAAGCTCGCCTTCGGGCTCGACCGCGCGCTGCCCGCCGGAGCGCTGAGCGTCATCGTCAATACCGGCGACGATTTCACCCATCTCGGCCTGCCGATCTCGCCCGACATCGACACGCTGCTCTACACGCTTTCGGGGCTCAACGACACGCGGCGCGGCTGGGGCCGGGCGGGCGAGAGCTGGGCCTTCATGGAAACGCTGCGAGAGCTGGGCGGCGAGGACTGGTTCCAGCTCGGCGACCGCGATCTGGCGCTGCATGTGCTGCGCGGCGCAATGCTGGCATCGGGACAGGATCTGACGCAGGTGACGGCGGCGCTGGCCGCGCGGATGGGCATCGCGGCCAAGGTTCTGCCGATGTCCGACGCGCCTTCGCCCACCCTGGTCGAGACCCCGGACGGGGCGCTGGAATTCCAGCGCTACTTCGTCGAACAGCGCTGCGCGCCGGTGGTGACCGGGCTGCGCCACGGCGCTGCCGCCCCCTCCCCCGCCGTGCTGGCGGCGTTGGCCGATCCCGCGCTCGCCGGCATCGTGATCTGCCCGTCGAACCCCTGGCTTTCGATCGACCCGATCCTTGCCCTGCCCGGCCTGTCCGAAGCGCTACGCGCCAGCAGTGCGCCGGTGGTTGCGGTCTCGCCGCTGGTCGGTGGCCAGGCGGTGAAGGGCCCCACCGCCAAGATCATGGCCGAGCTGGGCCTGCCGGTGACCAACGCCTCCATCGCCGCGCATTATGCCGGGCTGATCGACGGGCTGGTGATCGACCGCGCCGATGCCGGCGATGCCGGCGCGCTGCCGCTGCCCGTCGCCGTGGAAGAGACGCTGATGACCGACGATGCCCGCAAGATCGCGCTGGCCGGGCGCGTGCTGGGCTTTCTCGACACATTGCGAGAGGGCGCATGACCCTTCAGGCGGTGATCCCGGTCAAGCGCTTCGAGGCGGCAAAAAGCCGCCTCTCAGGCCATCTCCTGCCGCAGCAGCGCGCGGCGCTGGCCGAGGCGATGTTCCGCGACGTGCTGGGCACCGCGCAAGCGGCGGGGATCTTTACCCGCATCGCGGTGGTCACCGCCTGTCCGAAGGCCGGCGCCATCGCCCGCGCCGCCGGGGCGCAGGCGATCCCCGATCCCCGCGGCGCCGCCGGCACCAATGCGGCGGTGACGGCGGCGCTGGACGCCCTGCCCCGGCATGGCGGCACCATGATCCTTCAGGCCGACCTGCCGCTTCTGGCGCCCGACGACCTGCGCCGCATCGCCCGCGCCCATGGCGCCGGCCAGGGCGTCACGCTGGTGCCCGCGCTCGACGGCGGCACCACCATCCTCGCGCTCGCCGCGCCCGCGCCGATCCGCCCGGCCTTTGGCCCGCAGAGCTTTGCCCGCCACATCGCCGCCGCCCGCGCCGCCGGGATCGAACCGCAGCTTCTGGCCCCGCGCAACGCGCTTTGCGACCTCGACCGCCCCGCCGATCTGGCGCTGCTCGCCGCCTGCCGGCCGCAAAGCCACAGCGCGCAGCTTGCCCGGCAGCTCGGGCGCGCCGCCCCCACGACACTGCAAGACGGAGAAAGACATGCTGAACGCCTCGCTGACACCGGACTCCTATCTTTCTCCTGAGGCCGCGCTCGCGCTCGCCGGAGAGACCGATCTCGCCGGGCTGATCCGCCTGGCCGGACAGCGCCGCGATCTCGCCCATCGCGATGTCGTCTCTTATTCGCGCAAGGTGTTCATCCCGCTCACCCAGCTTTGCCGCGACGTCTGCGGCTACTGCACCTTCGCCAAGACCCCGCGCAAGCTGGAACAGGCGTTTCTCAGCTTCGACCAGATCCGCGAGATCGCCCGCGCGGGCGTCGCCGCCGGCTGCCGCGAGGCGCTCTTTACGCTCGGCGACAAGCCCGAGCTGCGCTACCGCATCGCGGCGGAAGAGCTGGCGCGCATGGGCTATGACAGCACGCTCGACTACCTGCGCGCCGCTGCCGAGATGGTGTTCCGCGAATTCGGCCTGCTGCCGCATGTGAATCCCGGGCTGATGAGCCGCAGCGACATGACGGCGCTGCGGCAGGTTTCGGCCTCGCAGGGGATCATGCTGGAAAGCGTCTCGCCCCGGCTGATGCAGCGCGGCGGCGCGCATTTCGGCGCCCCCGACAAGGACCCCGAGCTGCGGCTGGCCACCATCCGGCTGGCGGGCGAACTGCAAATCCCCTTCACCACCGGCATCCTCTCGGGCATCGGCGAGACGCGCGAAGAGCGCATCCGCTCGCTGCTGGCGCTGCGCGCGCTGCACGAGGAATACGGCCATATCCAGGAGATCATCGTCCAGAACTTCCAGCCCAAGCCGGGCACGCGCATGGCCGCGACCGCGCCGCAGCCGCTGGAAGATCATCTCTGGACCATTGCCGTGGCCCGGCTGATCTTTGCCCCGGAAATGTCGATCCAGGCGCCGCCCAACCTCAGCGCCGAGGCGATGCCCGCGCTGATCGACGCCGGCATCAACGACTGGGGCGGCGTGTCGCCGGTCACCCCGGACCATGTGAACCCCGAAAAGCCCTGGCCGCATCTCGAAGTGCTGGCCCGGCGCACCGAGGAATGCGGCAAGGTGCTGGTCGAGCGGCTGGCGCTCTACCCGTCCTACGCGCTCGACCGGCAGCGCTGGGTGGACCCCGGCCTGCAACCCTCGGTCATCCGCAGCATCGACATGGAGGGCTATGCCCGCACAGACGCCTGGTCGCCGGGGCGCAACGAGGATTTCCCCATCACCCCCTCGCCGGTCGCCAGCGCGCTGCGCCGCTCGCCCGAGATCGCGGCGATCCTCGCCCGCGCACAGCAGGGCGAGACCCTGAGCGAAGCGCAGGTGGTGCGGCTCTTCCAGGCGCGGGGCGGCGATTTCGAGGCGGTGCTCGAGGCCGCCAACGCGCTGCGGCAGGAGGTGAACGGCGAGCGTGTCGGCTATGTCATCACCCGCAATATCAACTACACCAACATCTGCTCCTACCGCTGCAAGTTCTGCGCCTTCTCCAAGGGCAAGACCCATGAGGCGCTGCGCGGCAAGCCCTATAACCTGTCGCTGGACGAGATCGCCGAGCGCACCCGCGACGCCGCCCGCCGGGGCGCCACCGAGGTATGTATGCAGGGCGGGATCCACCCCGACTACACCGGCGAAACATATTTGCAGATCGTGCGCAGCGTGAAAGCGGCGGTGCCGGGTATGCATGTGCACGCGCTGTCGCCGCTGGAAGTGTGGCAGGGCGCGCAGACGCTGGGCATCTCGCTGGAGGAATTCCTGGTCGAGCTGTCCCGCGCCGGGCTCAGCAGCCTGCCGGGCACCGCCGCCGAGATCCTCGACGACGAGGTCCGGCGCGAGCTTTGCGCCGACAAGCTCACCACCGCGCAATGGTTCGAGGTGGTCGATACCGCGCACCGCGTCGGGCTGAAGACCACCGCCACGATCATGTTCGGCCATATGGAACGGCTGGAGCACTGGGCGCGCCACCTGCTGCGGCTGCGGGCGCAGCAAGAGAAGACCGGCGGCTTCACCGAGCTGGTCCCCCTGCCCTTCGTGCATATGGAGGCGCCGATCTACCTCAAGGGCGGCGCGCGGCGCGGGCCTTCGGCGCGCGAGGCGCTGCTGATGCATGCGGTGGGACGGCTGGCGCTGCACCCGGTGATCCCCAATATCCAGGCGTCCTGGGTCAAGATGGGGCTCGACGGCCTGTCCGCCTGCCTGCGCGCGGGCGCCAACGATCTGGGCGGCTCGCTGATGGAAGAGACCATCTCGCGCGCGGCCGGGGCCGCGCACGGGCAGGAGGTCACCGCGATGCAATTCGAGGAACTGGGCCGCCGCAACGACCGGCAGCCCTACCAGCGCACCACAACCTATGGCGAGGCCCGCGGATCGAACGCCGGGCCGCGCACACCCGACTTGCTCGGCCTGTCGTGAAATGACATAAACTGCCGTCCCGGACGGGCCTTGGCCCGCCCGGACAGGCATGACGAAGGGAGAGTCTGCCCATTGACCGAAAAACCGTCCGAACGCCCCGAGGAAACCGCTGAAGAGATCCTCGACCGGTTGATCCGCGCCAGCACCGAGCTCAGCCCGCAGCGCAAGAAAGCCGCGAAATATCTCATCGACCATCCCGACGAGATCGCCGTGGTGCCGCTACGCCAGCTTGCCGCCAATGCCGGGGTGAAGGCCAGCACGCTGGTCCGGGTCGCAGCCGCCATCGGCTATACCAGTTTCTCGCAGTTGCGCCTGCCGTTCCGCGCCCAGCTCCGGATCGGCGAGGACTATATCTCGGAACGCGCACAGAAGCTCGAAAGCCAGGGACGGCAGGGCGGCAAGCTCTATGCCGGCATGGCACAGGCGGCGATGACCAATCTCGAATTGCTGTTCTCGCAGGACCTGACGCCGCAACTGACCGAGGTCGCGCGCAAGATGGTCGCCGCCCGGCGCGTCGTCGTGACGGCGGTGGGCAGCGGCTACGCGCTGGCGCATCAGTTCTGCTATGTGGGCCGCATGGCGCTGCCCAACCTCTCGCTGACGCCGCAGATCGGCGGGCTGCCGGTGGACGATCTGCTCGACGTGGGCCCGCGCGACGTGGTGCTGCTGCTGAGCTTTCAGCCCTACCGGCGCGAAACCATCGACGCCGCCAATCTCGCGCGCGAACGCGGCGCCACGGTGGTGGCGATCACCGACAGCCGCACCTCGCCCATCGCGCTGCCCGCCGACACGGTCTTTGTGGTGCCCACCGACACGCCGCAGTTCTTCCCCTCGATGTCCGCCGTGCTGTCGCTGCTGGAAACGCTGGTGGCGCTGATCGTCACCCAGGGCGGCAAGAAGGCGGTGACCAATATCAACACCTTCAACCAGACCCGGCGCGATTTCAGCATCTGGTGGCACGAGGACTGACACCGCCCGCCGCACCCCGGCGCGGGTCTCAGATCTCGACGACCACACGGCCACGGACCTTGCCGTCGAGGATCTCCTGCCCCTGCCCGACGATCTCGTCGAGCGGAACCGTCTTGATCATGCCCGACAGCAGCGCCGGGTCGAGATCGCTGGCCAGCCGTGCCCAGGCCGCTTCGCGGCGGGCGCGGGGCGCCATGACCGAGTCGATGCCGTAAAGCGTGATGCCGCGCAGGATGAAGGGCGCGACCGAGCTGGGCAGGTCCATGCCGCCCGCAAGCCCGCAGGCCGCCACCGCGCCGCCATAGCGCGTCATCGACAGCGCATTGGCCAGCGTGGTGGAGCCCACGCAATCGACCGCCGCGATCCAGCGCTCCTTGCCCAGCGGGCGCACCTTGCCCGACAGATCGTCGCGGGCGATGATCTCGCTGGCGCCCAGCCCCTCGAGATAGGCCGCCTCCGAGGCGCGCCCGGTGGAGGCGATCACCTCCCAGCCCGCCTTGGCCAGCAGAGCCACCGCCACCGAGCCCACGCCACCGGCGGCACCGGTGACCAGCACCGGCCCCATATCCGGGGTCAGCCCGTGTTTCTCCAGCGCCAGCACGCAGAGCATCGCGGTATAGCCCGCCGTGCCGATGGCCATGGCCGTCTCGGGCGCCATGCCCTCGGGCAGCGCGATCAGCCAGTCGCCGGGCACGCGGGCCTTTTCCGCATAGCCGCCCAGATGCGTCTCGCCCACACCCCAGCCGTTCAGCACCACCGCATCGCCGGGTTTGAACCCGTCATGCGACGAGCTTTCCACCACGCCGGCGAAGTCGATCCCCGGGATCATCGGAAAGCGCCGCACAACCGGAGCCGCGCCGGTCAGCGCCAGCCCGTCCTTGTAGTTCAGCGTCGAATGGCTGACGCGCACGGTCACGTCGCCCGCCATCAGATCGGCTTCGTCGAAGGGTTTGAGCGCGACGCTCTGACCCGCGTCGGTCTTTTCGATGACCACGGCCCTGAAACCTGTCATGGCATGTCCTTTCCGGTTGCCCCGAAGCCTTTCAGCCGTCGGGATTGGCAATGAAATCGGCCACCCGCTCGCCGATCATCATGACCGGCGCATGGGTGTTGTTCGAGGTGATGAAGGGCATGATCGAGGCATCCGCCACCGACAGCCCCTCGAGCCCGTGCACCCGCAGCTTCGCGTCCACCACCGCCTCGGGGCCCGTGCCCATCTTGCAGGTGCCGGAGGGGTGGAACACCGTATCGGCCTTGGCGCGCACATAGGCGTCGATGGCCGCGTCGCTCTCGACCTCCGGCCCCGGCGCCAGCTCGGCGCCGCGAAAGCCGTCGAAGGCGGGCTGGGCAAAGATCTCGCGCAGGCGCCGCACGCTGTCGCGGGCGCGGCGCACGTCCTCGGGCGCGGTCAGATAATGCGATTCCAGCCTGGGCGGCACCGAGGGATCGGCGCTGCGCAGGGTCATGCGGCCGCGGCTTTCCGGGCGCATGACAAAGATGTTGGAAAAGAACCCGTGCCCCACGGTCCGGCCCGAGCCGTTGAAGAAGGGCAGCCGCAGCGCCGCCGCCGACAGCCCCGGCAGGAACTGCGCCTGAAGGTCGGGTTCGGGCTCTTCGGGGCGGCTCTTGATATAGGCGCCCGCTTCCAGCGGAAAGCTGGTGGCGGGGCCGGTCTTGAACAGCATGGCCTGCGCGCCGGCGAGAAAGGCGCGGTCCATGCGCACGAGGTTGTGCAGGGTGATCGGCTGGGTGCATGCGTGTTCGACGCGGATCAGCAGGTGATCCTGAAGGTTCTCGCCCACCCCCGGCAGATCGTGCTGCACCGCGATGCCCAGCGACGACAGATGGTCGGCGGGCCCGATGCCCGAATGCATGAGCAGCATGGGCGAATTGATCGCCCCGGCGGACAGCACCACCCGCGGCGCCGAGATCCGTTCCAGCGTCCGCCCCCGGCGCAGCTCGACCCCGGTGGCGCGCCCTTTCTCCAGCACCAGACGGGTGACCTGGGCGCGGGTGAGAATGGTGAGATTGGCGGGCGGCTTTTGCAGCAGCGCCCGGCCGGTGCTCCAGCGCTCGCCATGGGCGATGTTGAAGTGGAACCGGCCCACACCATAGAAATCGCGGTTGAAATCGTCGGTCACCGGCCAGCCGGCCTGACGCCCCGCCTCGACGAAGACATCGAAAAGCGGGTTGCTGGGCTCCGACTGGCTCACCGGCACCTTGCCGCAGGGGGTGAAGGGCGCGTGCGGGGGCACATAGGTGACCGAGCGCTCGAAATAGGGCATCACGCTCTGCCAGTCCCAGCCCGGCAGACCGCTTTCCGCCCAGCGCCGGTAATCGTAGGGGATGCCGCGCACATAGATCATCCCGTTGATCGCCGAGGAGCCCCCCAGCGCCTTGCCGCGCGGCCAGAACACCCGGCGCCCGTCGAGCCCCGGGTCGGGCTCGGTGTGGTAGAACCAGTTGGCGAATTTCTGGCGGAACAGCATCCCCGCCATGATCGGCATCCGGAAGAGCAGGTTGTCGCCGCGCCCGCCCGCCTCGATCAGACAGACCTTGCGGGCCGGATCCTCGGCCAGCCGCGCGGCGGCCACGGCCCCAGCCGAGCCGCCGCCCACGACGATCACGTCATATGTGCTGTTCTGCATCGCCTACCGCTCTTTGAACCGCAAAGGGCCGCCGCGCCCGACCGGGCGCGGCGGTGGTCAGGGATCAGGCCTTGGGCGCCAGCTTGCGCGCCGCCACGACCAGACGCTGGTTCTCTTCCGGCGTCCCGATGCTGGCGCGGATGTAGCGCGGCGAGAAATCGCCCCGGATCAGCACCGCCGCGTCATGGAACACCTTGTCCGAGAACTCTTCGGCGCTCAGCCCGGTGGGCGCGATGTCGAACATCACGTAGTTGCCCTGCGGGTTCGGCGCCACCGGCAGACCCATCGCGTTCAGCTCGTCGATCAGGTACTTGCGCCCCTGCGCGACCATGGCCAGCGTCTTGGCGAGGTGCTCGGTATCCTCGATGGCGGCGATGGCGGCGGCCTGCGCGACGGCGCCGGTCGGCCATTTCGCATTGGCCAGCGCCAGGCATTCGGCCACTTCGGGCAGCGCCACCGCATAGCCCACGCGCATGTTCGCGACCCCGAACGCCTTGGAGCAGGTGCGCGAGAACATGACGTTCTTGTAGGTCTCGGGATCGCTTTTCAGCAGTTCCACGGCGGACTGGCCCGGCATGTCGGCGAATTCGATATAGGCCTCGTCCGACACGATCAGCGCCCCCACCTCGGCGGCGAGCTTCGCGGCCTCGGCAAACACCTCGATCGGGATCATGGTGCTGGTGGGGTTGTTGGGGCGGGTCAGGAAGATGATCTGCGTCGCCGGGGTGATCGCCTTTTTCAGCACCTCGATGTCGAGCAGGAAATCGTCTTCGTTGAGCGGGATCACCTTGGCGGTCCGGCCGTGGATCGTGGCGATCTCGGGATAGACCGTGAAGCCGGGATCGAGCGAGATCACCTCGCCGCCGGGCAGCGAGAAGGCATCGACGATGGCGTGCATCAGGGTCGAGCTGCCCGAGCTCACCACCACCTGATCGGCGCCCACACCCAGATAGGTGCCGATGGTCTTGCGCAGCTCTTCGGCGCTGGGGCTGGGATATTCATGCACCAGCCAGTTCATGTCGGCGATGGCCTGAAGCACCTTGGGCGACGGGCCCAGCGGGTTCTCGTTCGACGAGAGCTTCGCGACCCGGTGCGGCGGCACATTGACCATGCTCGCGGCGGTGGTGCGGGTCAGACCCGGAAGATAGGGGTCGATCTCGCGCGTGAGGCGGCGGCCGCGGCTCAGGTAATCTTCGGAGAGCGCCGGGCTGGCGGTGGTCTTGGTATCAAGCGACATTCGTTCTGCTTTCGTGGGGTTGACGGTGATTTGCGCCCGCATGCAACCGGGCTAGGTGGGGTGGGCAGCCTCTGCGGGGGCGGCCAGCAGGGCGCTGACCTCCCTCACGTCGGATGCACCGGGCAGGGCCAGGACGGCGCGGATCAGATCCTCCGCCCGCGCGCCATAGCCACATTCGGTCAGCACCGAGCGCGCCTTCGCCACGGTCTCGCGGCGCAGCAGATCCGGATCGTCGCGATAGGCCGCGGCCTCCGGATCGCCGCTCGGGCATTCGTTGCGCAGGCTGAGAACGCGGCCGTCGGCGCAGCGGATCTCAAGCTCGGTGATATAGGTTTCGGGGTAGAGGGCGGTGAATTCCGGCGCCTCGATGACCTCCACTTGCGCGGCCAGATCGAGGATCTCGGGACGCTCGATCGCCGCCTGCGTGAAATCGCCCAGCCCGATCTCGCCGGTCCGCAGCGCCACCGAGACCAGATAGGGGATGTTGAACTGCGCATCCACGGTGTTCGGCGTGCGCTTGTGATAGGTCAGCACATCGGTGCGGAACAGCCGGACCGTCACCGCCTCGGGAACCGAGCGGCCAAGCTCCGCATGCGCCTGCCGCGCGAGGTCGATGGCGCCGTGGGAGAAACGGCAGCAGGGATAGGGTTTGATCGCAGTGCCGAGCGCATGGAACCGCGAGCCCAGCCCTTCGGTCAGCAGCGCGCCGTTCACCGGCGCACCGTGCCCCAGCGCCTTGAAGACCCCGTATGCGCCCTCGAACACCGTGGCGGGGCCGGTAAAGCCCTCGCGCGCCAGCAGCGCGGCCAGCACGCCCGATTGCGCGCTGCGCCCCGGGTGCAGACGCTTGATCCAGGACCCGTCCATGCGCCATTCGATCAGCCCCGCCGCCTGCGTGCCGGCGATGCCCATGGCGCGGGCAAAGCCGGTCTCGTCGAGCCCGAGGATCACCGCCGCCGCCGCCGCGGCGCCGAACACGCCGCAGACCGCCGTGGGGTGGAACCCGTTGGCATAAAGCCGGCCCTCATAGGCCATGCCCACGCGGATCGCGACCTCGTAACCCGCGAGCACCGCGCGCAACAGATCGCGCCCCGTGGCGCCTTCGGCCTCGGCCATGGCAAAGGCCGCCGGCACCACCACCGCGCCGGGATGCATGACCGACACGCGATGGTCGTCATCCAGCTCGAGCGCATGCGCCGCCGTCCCGTTCAGAAGCGCGGCATCCGCCGCCGAGGCCGTTGCCGCGGCCCCGTAAACAACAGAGGGACCGGCCCCCGCAGACAGCGCCCGGCGGATCGCCAGGCTCGAGTCCGCCCCGGAGCCGCCCAGCGCCACGGCCAGCGTGTCCAGAACGTAGATCGTCATCGCCTCGGGCCGCGCGTCGGACAGAGACGCAAAGCCCGCTCCGGCAAAATACCCGGCCATCGCCGTCGCCAAAGGCACCGATCCAGACATGTCCCGAACATCCGTCATAATATGCGACTCTTTCGCCCATCATTGTGCTACTTACGTGACCCTATCCAGACAGAAATGTGAGATCAATATCAATATTGTCCCTATTTATTGTATGCATAATCTGTGACAAGCTGCCCTAAAGCGCCCATTCTATTGGTATTCCCGCGAAAATTGTTCTACGAGCTAAGACCACATCCGGTTGTCGCAGCCGGCTCTCCTAATTGTTTGCAAGGTAACGCATGTCAGAAGAGTGGATTCCTCAGCTTCCGGATACGGCCGAACCGATCTACCGGCGCATTGTCGCGGCGATCATGGACGACCTCGCCAGTCAGCGGCTGCAACCGGGGATGCGCCTGCCCACGCACCGCGAACTGGCCGACCGGCTCGGCGTGAATGTGGGGACCGTCACCCGGGCCTATGCGCATGCCCGCAGGCTGGGCCTTCTGACCGGGGAAATCGGGCGCGGCACCTTCATCAGCCCGAGCGCGGCGCAGAACGGCCGCGCCGAAGACGCGCCCAGCGTCATCGACCTGATGATGAACAAGCCGCTCACGCTGGAGAACGGGGCGTTCTTCCGCAAGTCGCTGACACAGATCGCCGAGACCTATTCGGTCACGCAATTCCTCGAATACCCGCCCTCGAACGGCCGCGAGCGGCACCGGCTGGCCGGCGTGAAGATGGCCCAGCTCACCGGGGTGACCGCCAAGCCCGAGCAGATCGTGCTGACCAATGGCGCGCAGCAGGCGCTGCTCGCCGCCGTGTCCGGACTGACCGAGCCCGGCGATCTGATGGCCACCGAAGCGCTGAACTATGCCGGCATCCGCAGGCTCGCGGAATTCCTGCGGCTGCGCATCGCCTCGGTCGAGATCGACGAGAACGGCATGCTGCCCGACAGTTTCGAGCGTCTCTGCAAGGCCGAGAAGATCTCGGTTCTTGTCGTCACACCCTCGATCCACAACCCGACCACGGCGACGCTCGACCTCGAACGCCGCAAGGCACTGGCGCGGATCGCCGGCATCTACGGGGTGCCCATCGTCGAGAACGACGTCTATGGCGCGCTGATCGAAAACCCCGATCCGCCGATCTTCACCATGGCGGAATCGCCCTGCTGGTATGTCTGCGGTTTCTCAAAGACCGTCTCCTCGGGCATCCGGGTCGGATTTGCCGTCTCGTCCTCGGCCGATCGCGTCGGGCGTGGCCTGTCGGCGGTCCATGCCAGCACCTGGACCGTGGCGCCGCTGATGCTCGAGCTGGCCAGCCAGTGGATCCACGACGGCACCGCCGTCCGGCTGATCGCCACCCATCGCGCCGCCACCGCCGAGCGCCAGGCCCTGGCCCGCTCGATCCTGGAGGATGTGCCCTTCCGCTCACATCCCCAAAGCTATCATCTCTGGCTGCCGCTGCCGTCGCGCTGGCGTCCGCATGAATTTGTCGATGCCTGCCTGAAAAACGGCGTCGCGGTCTCTTCGGGTGCGATCTTCCAGACCCATCCGACCTATATGCAGAACGCCGTGCGGGTGAGCCTTGGCGCCGAGCAGGACATCGAGGTGCTGCGCACCGGCCTGACCCGGCTTGCGCAGACGCTGAAATTCTCCCCGGCCCACGAATCCCTGATCATCTGACAGGCACGCGGCCCCACCCCGGGCCGCCGCCCCTCAATGCCCGAGGATCTGTTGCAGGAACGCCTGCGTCCGCGCGTGCTGCGGCGCCGAGAAGAACAGCTCCGGGGCGTTTTCCTCGACGATCCGGCCCCGATCCATAAACAGCACGCGGTTCGCGACGGCCTGGGCAAAGCCCATCTCATGCGTCACGCAAAGCATCGTCATGCCCTCTTCCGCCAGCGCGATCATCGTATCCAGCACCTCCTTGATCATCTCGGGATCGAGCGCCGAGGTCGGCTCGTCGAACAGCATGATCCGCGGGCGCATGCACAGCGACCGGGCAATCGCCACCCGCTGCTGCTGACCGCCGGAAAGCTGGCCCGGGTATTTCCCCGCCTGTTCCGGGATGCGCACCTTTTCAAGAAAATGCATCGCCATGTCGTCGGCCTCGCCGCGCGACATCCCGCGCACGAGGCGCGGCGCCAGCGTGCAGTTCTCGAGGATCGTCAGATGCGGGAACAGGTTGAAATGCTGGAACACCATCCCGACCTCCGACCGCACCTTGTCGATGTTCTTGAGGTCTTCCGACAGCTCGATCCCGTCCACCACGATGCGGCCGGACTGATGCGCCTCCAGCCGGTTGATACAGCGGATCATCGTCGATTTTCCCGAGCCCGAAGGCCCGGCGATGACGATCCGCTCGCCACGCTTCACCGTCAGGTCGATGTCGCGCAGTACGTGGTAGGTTCCGTACCACTTGTTCAGCCCCGAGAGGGTGATGACGGTTTCATCGCCGGGCGGAATGGTCTGTAGGGCGGTCATGGCGGGTCCTCACTGGGCCGGACGGGTCTCAGGTCGCGATCAGGTGCAGCCAGAGCGTGATGCTGACGACCGAAAGCAGGGTGGACAAAACGATGGTCGATGAGATCTCGGCCTCTCCCGCCTGGTATTTCTTGGCGAGGATATAGCCGTTCACCCCCGACGGCAGCGCCGCGTAAAGCACCGCGACACCGCCGACGATTCCGGGCAGCGCGAGGATCTTGACCGCGATCACCCAGACCGCCAGCGGGTGCAGCCCGAGCTTCAGCGCGCTGAACAGCATGCCGGGCGTGAGGTTCGACAGCAGCCGGAACCGCGCCAGAGACATGCCCATCGCCAGCAGCGCGCAGGTCGAGGTGGTCTTGGCGACGCTTTCGAGCAGGCTCAGCGCAAGGCCGCCCGGAGCGATGCCGATGCCGCGCAGCCCCAGCCCCAGGATCATCGCCAGGATGATCGGGTTTTTCAGCATCGCACGGCCGAGCGACATCAGCCGCGCCCCCGCCTGCCCCTGCCCGCCATCCGCCTCGACCAGCAGCGTCACCGCCGTCATCATGATCGGCAGATGCACCGCCAGCAGCAGGAACATCGGCACCTGCGCCTGATCGCCCCAGACCTGAAGGATCAGCGGCACGCCCAGCAGCACGGTGTTGGATTGCGATGCGCTGAAACCGCAGAGCACGCTGGCGCGCCACGGCAGGCCCAGCGCCCGGCGCGACACCGCAAGCCCGAGGGACCAGGCAAGCGCCACGCCGATGAAATAGGCGAGAAGATAGCTGGCCGAGATCTCGGCCAGATCGAACGGCCGCGCGAGCGTCAGCAGGATCAGCGCCGGCACGGCAACCGAAAAGACATATTCGAGCAGACCGGATTCGACCTTTTCCGAGAGATACCCGGAACGGATGGCGATCCAGCCGAGGGCGATCAGCGAGATCACCGGCAGAATGACGTTGACGATGGACATCCGGTCATTCCCCCGCGAGACGGCCGGCCGGCGCGGGGGCCGGGGTGGCCGGAAGCAGGCCCAGCGCGGTCGCGCGCGCCCGCGTCAGCGCCAGCAGCGCATCGAGGGCCGGGATCGCCATCTGCCGTGCCCGCGCCAGATCGCTGAGTGCCCCGAGCAGGGTCTCGATCTCTGGCGTGCGCCCGGCCTCGAAATCCTGAAGCATCGAGGATTTGTGCCGTCCCGCCTTCTGCGCCATCTCCGACAGCGACACCATCGCGCCGGGCTGTCCGCAGCTTTCGGCAAGCCGGCCCACCTCGGTCCAGGCGGCGCGGGTCAGCCCCTCGAGATCGGGATAGGTCAGCAGACGGCCCGTCTCCATCCCGGTGAGCGCGCCGATCGGGCCCGACACGCAGTTGAGGCTCAGCTTCTTCCAGATCTCGCGTTCGAAACGCTCGCTGCGCTCCGCCGCGCAGCTCCCCTGCCGCAGCGCCGCCACCAGCGCGTCGCAGGCATCGCGCCCGGCGGGATGCGCCTCGCCGAAGAGGTAATGACCGCTGTCCGGGTTCGAGTTCCGGATCACCCCCGGCGCGTCCACATGGTTGGCGGAAAAGGCGATCCCGCCGATGGCGCGCTCGGTGCCCACCGCCGTCTCGAGACGCTCGATCATCCGGCGGATCGCCGGCGACCAGGTTTCGATACCGCCGCCGACGCGCGACAGATACCACCAGGGCAGCCCGTTGACGCAATAGGCGATGGCGGTTCCCGGCCCCGAGAGCCCGCGCAGACCCTCGGCGATCCCGGCCAGCGCCGGGGTCTTCACCGTCGCCACGACCAGATCCTGCACCGGCAGTTCGGCCGGATCCTCGACCGCCACCGGGTGGCAGGTCACCGATCCTGCCGAAGAGACCAGCGTCAGCCCGTTTTCCCGGATCGCCGCAAGATGTGCCCCCCGGGCGACGACCGAAACGTCGCAGCCCGCCTGGGACAATTTCACGGCGAGATGGCCGCCGATGGCCCCTGCCCCGTATACGCAAACCTTCACCTTGGCCTCCTGTCGTCAGTCTCTGTCGGCCCCCTCGGGGGACCGGCTGGCGCGTCTTGTCTGTGGGTTTTCCGGATGCCGAGCTCAGCTCAGGCTGTTGCAGAAGCGGCGCAGGCGCTCGAGCGCCGCGCGCAGTTCGTCGGTGTCCATCGAGTAGGAGATGCGCAGGAAGGGCGACATCCCAAAGGCCGCGCCGGGCACGATCAGCACCCCCGCGTGGTCGATGGCGAGACGCGCGAAATCCGCGTCGCTCCCGATCGGTTCGCCCGCCTCGGTGCGCCGCCCGATGACCCCCTCGCAGCTTGCGAAGACAAAGAACGACCCCGAGGTCCGCACCGCCTTGAGCCCGGGCATCTGGTTGACCATGGCAAAGGTCATGTCGCGCCGCGCGCGATAGACCTCGCGGTTCGTCTCCTGATAGCCTTGATCGCCGTTCAGCGCCTCGATGGCCGCCGCCTGGGAGATCGAGTTCGGCGAGCCCGCGAGATGGCTCAGCATGTTCGACATCCCCCGGATCACCGGTTTCGGGCCTGCGGCAAAGCCGAGGCGCCAGCCCATCATCACATAGCCCTTGGAAAACCCGTTGATCACGACGGTCCGCGCCCGGGCCGTGTCGCTGATCGCGGCGGGCGAGACGTATTCGACACCGTCATAGACCAGATGTTCATAGATCTCGTCGGTCACCACGCTGACCTGCGGATGACGCTCGAGCACCGCATAAAGCGCCGCAAGCTGCGCGCGGTCGTAGATCGCGCCGGTGGGGTTGTTCGGGCTGTTGAGCAGCAGCACCCTGGTTCGCGGCGTGATCGCCTTTTCCAGATCCTCGGGCTGTAGCAGGAACCCGTGTTCCAGCCCGCAGGGCACCGATACCGGCTCGGCCCCGGCCAGCCGCACGATCTCGGGATAGGAGACCCAGTACGGCGCCGGAACGATGACCTCGTCGCCGGGATTGCAGAGCGTCAGGAATGCCGCGTGCAGCAGCGGTTTGGTGCCGTTGGCGACGACCACCTCGTCGGGCGTGTAATCGAGCCCATTGTCCCGCTTGAGTTTGGCGGCAATCGCCTCGCGCAGCTCGGGCGTTCCGTCGCCCGGCGAATAGCGCGTATCCCCGGCACGGATCGCGGCGATCCCGGCCTGCCGGATCGGCTCGGAGGTGTTGAAATCCGGCTCTCCGGCGATCAGCGAGGTCACCTGCCGCCCCTCCTTGCGCAGCTCTGCCGCCCGCCGGATCAGCGCGATGGTCGCCGAGGGGGGAATATTGGTCACGCGGTCCGCGAGGTCGATCATCTGAACATGTCCTTCAAGGTCAGTAATGAGAGGCTCTGCGTTCGAGCCGCGCCGCATAGGACGTGAGCACGTAGCAGAAGGAGAAGTAGAAGAGGGCGGCAAAGACATAGCCCTCGATGTTGAAGCCGGCCCAGGCCGGATCGCGGGCGGCGAGCTGGATCGCGCCCAGGAAATCCGTCATCCCGATCACGATGATCAGCGAGGTGTCCTTGAAGAAGGAGACGACGATGTTCACCAGCCCCGGGATCGAATGGCGGATGACCTGCGGCAGCGTGATCAGCCAGAGCCGGTGCCAACCGCGCAGCCCCAGCGCCGCCGCCGCCTCGCCCTGCCCAGGCGGGATGCTTTGCAGCCCGCCGCGCAGCGCCTCGGCGATATAGGCCGCCGCGACGATGGTGAAGGCGAGCAGCGCTCGGGTCAGCTTGGGCGGGTTCATGCCCTCGGGCAGCACGAAGGGCATCATGATCGAGGCGATGAACAGCGTTGCCACCAGCGGCGCGCCGCGGAACAGCTCGATCACCCCGGTGCTCACCCAGCGGAACAGCCAGAACTCCGACTGCCGGCCCAGCGCCAGCGCCAGGCCGAAGGGAAAGCCCAGCGGCAGCGCGGTAAGGCTGAGCAGCAGCGTGACCGGCAGCCCGCCCACCTGCTCCGTCCGCACCCGGTCGAGCCCGAACCCGCCCAGCATGAGCCAGAAGGCCACGCCGATGGTGCCGATCCACAGCGGCACCAGCCAGACCGACCAGACCCGCGGCACCATGCACAGCGCCATGACCGAGACCATCAGCACGATGGCCAGGACCGCCCGCCACCGGTCGTCCGCGGGCAGCATCCCGAAGACGATGAGGTTGATCTTCTCGCCGATGAAGGCCCAGCACGCGCCCGAGGCGGCGCGGCACTCCTCGACCGTGCCCGACCAGAGCGCATCGCCGATGCCCCAGTCATAAAGCGGCGGCAGGACGAGCCACAGAAGCGCTGCGGAAATCAGGGTGATCGCCGTGTTCAGCTTCGAGCCGAAGAACAGCGCGGAGGCATATCGCACAAGACCGAAGCTCGCGCGCCGAGGGCCGTCTTCGGCGGATCCGATGGGTCTGGACTGGATCATGACCGGCCTTTCTTCAGCAGACCGCGGTTGAAGCGGTTCATCAGCATTGCGGCGATCAGCGTCGGGATGAGATAGCCGAGCAGCATCAGCCCCACGCCCTCGATGCTGTGGCCCGAGATGTTGATGGTGATGGTGAGCGCCCAGAAGAAATCGGGATAGCCGATCGCGACCGCGAGGCTCGTGTTCTTGATCACGCCGATATACTGCGTGCTCACCGACGGGGTGATCGCCACCAGCGCCTGCGGGATGACGATCTTGCGCAGGATTTGCAGCTCCGAAAGGCCAAGGCTCGCGCCTGCCTCGCGCTGCCCCCGGGCGACCCCCTCGATGCCGCCGCGCACCAGTTCGGCGATGAACGCGCCGGCATAAAGCGATTGCGCGAGGGTCAGCGCGGTATATTCCGGCGTCAGCGTCATGCCGCCCTTGAAGTTGAAGGCGCCATGCTCGGGCAGCTCGACCGCCATCGGCGCCACAGCCAGCAGGACAAGGCCAAAGCCCAGCACCGCAGCGCACAGCCGCAGCATCCGCCCCGGCACGGCGCGGTTCAGCGCCCGTGCGGCACGCGGCAGTACCGCATAGACCAGCACCGCCCCGGCGCCCGCCGCCAGCAGCGCCCAGCCGCCGCCCTCAAAAAGCAGCTTGGGGATCTGCAACCCGCGCTGGCTGAGAAACACCACATCGCCCAGCGAGATCGCCTGACGCACCGGCGGAAGCTGGAGCAGGATCGTGTACCAGAAGAGGATTTGCAGCAGCAGCGGGGTGTTGCGCACCACATTCACATAGCCGCCGGTCAGAACCCGCAGCAGCGGGTTATCCGACACCCGCAGGATGCCGACCACAAGCCCCAGAAACGTCGCCAGCAGACAGCCCACAAGAGCGACCCGCAGCGAATTCGCCGCGCCGGTGACGATGAGCCAGCTCAGCCCGTCCTCGGGGCTGTAGGGCAGCACGGTTTCCGAAATGGCGATCCCGGCGGGACGGTTCAGAAAGCCGAAATCCAGTTCGAGATTCTGCCGCGCCAGATTCACCTGAAGAATATGGGTGATCTCGATCAGAAAGGCGAAGAGCAGGCAGGAGCCGACCACCTGAACGATGAACTGCCGTCCCCGCCGCGTGCGCCAGAGCGCCGCGCCCCAAAGGCTCGGCGGGCGCGGCGGCAGCCGCTGCTCGGGCTCCGCCCGCGCGGGGATGGCCCGATGATCGTTTGCAAGCGTTCTCAACATGCTCCATGCCCCTGCCGGTCATGCGGCCCCCCGCTCAGGGGGCCGCGCGTCTTTGCGCCGTTCATGCGATCGGTCACAGGAGGGGCGGCGGATAATGCAGGCCGCCGTTGAAGTAGAGATTGTTGTCGCCGCGATCGAGGCCGATGGCCGAGCCCGCGCCGAGATTGCGCTCGTAGAGCTCGCCGTAGTTGCCGATGCTCTTGACGACGTTATAAGCCCAGTCGTCCTCCAGCCCGATCCCTTCGAAGAACTCGGCCTGCTTGCCGAGGAACCGCTGGATCATCGGCGCGCCCTCCGAGAGCTTGTCATCGACATTCTCGCTGGTAATGCCGATTTCTTCGGCGATCATGGGCGCATAGACCGTCCAGCGGACGATATTGTACCACTGGTCGTCGCCCTGCCGCACCACCGGCGCCAGCGGCGATTTCGCCAGGGTCTCGTCCAGCACCACGTAATCGTCGGGATTTTCGGCCACCGAGCGGATCGAGCCCAGATAGGTGCGGTCCGAGGTGAAGACATCGCAGCGGCCCGAGAAGAAGGCGCTGCGCATCTCGTCGAAATTGTCCATGCTGATCGGTTTGAACTCCATGCCGTTGGCGCGGAAGTAATCGCCGATGGTCAGCTCGGAATTCGACCCCGGCGTCACGCAGACCGTGGCGCCGTCAAGCTCGGTCGCCTTGGTCACCCCCAGCGCCTTGGGCACCATGATGCCCTGCCCGTCGAACACGGTGACCGGCCCGGACAGGAACCCCAGCGAGGTGTCGCGGGTGAAGGTCGTCGTCACCTGCCGGAACAGGACATCGACCTCGCCCGATTGCAGCGCCGGAAAGCGCGTGGTGGTGGTGAGCGGGATGAACTCGACCTTTTCGGCATCCCCCAGCACCGCCGCCGCGAGCGCCTTGCAGTAATCGACATCCATGCCGCCGGGCACCCCGTTGGAATCGGGATAGCCGAACCCCGGCACGTCCAGCGCGGTGCCGCATTTCAGCACCCCGCGTTCCTTGACGGCATCGAGCGTCTGGTCGGCAAGCACGGGGGTCGCCAGGCAGGCGGTGACAGCGGCGGCGGTCAGCGCCCGTCCGCTGGAAGAGGTGAGAAGAAAGGAGGGTAGCATCGGATTTCCCTGTTTGATGTGCGGACAAACTGTGCAGAGACACGCGGCCCCGGAAACGCCCCAGGACGCGCAGCTCACAAGAACTTCGCAGTTTTTGCTTTTGACACAGGCGGTTAGAGAGGAGATCGGTCAGAGACGCCGCCTGATGTGACCAAGCTTAGGTCTGGTCTTTTTTCGCGGCAATCGAGCAAGCTGTCATAACAGATATGGTAGATTCATCATCGCAGCGGCACGGATGAACGAGAAACAGCTTCAGCAATTCGTCAGGATCACCGAGGCGGGCAGCATCTCGGGGGCCGCCGCCATGATCGGCATCGACCAGCCCTCGCTCAGCCGCAACCTGCGCGCGCTCGAACAGAATATCGGCGCACAGCTTTTCTACCGCAACGGCCGCGGCGTGCGGCTCACCTCCTCGGGCGAGGAGTTCCTGGGCATCGCGCGCGATTTCCTCGACGAGCTCGACCGCCTCAGGAGCCGCGTGAACGTCGCCTCCAAGGAGCTTCAGGGCACGATCTCGATCGGCGCGGTACAGTTCCTGGGCGAGAACTTCGTTCCGCAATGCCTTGCCCGGTTCAAGGAGAAGCACAAGAACGTCACGTTGCAGGTGACCGGCGGCGGCAGCGGCATCATTCAGGAGATGCTGCTGAGCGGCCGCATCGATCTCGGCCTGCTTTACGACGCCGGGCTCTCGTCCGAGCTGCTCGCCGAGGTCGTGCTGACCGACCGCGTGGTCCTGCTCGGCAATGCCGAGGCGGCGCGGGCGCATGGCATCGCCGATTGCGGCCGGATCCCGCTGTCGCGGCTGCACGGTCTGCCGCTGATCTCCGCCAGCCGCGCACATGGGCTGCGCCGCGCGCTGGATGCCGCCGCCCGGCGCCACGGCACCGCGCTGAATGTCGTCTATGAGATCGACAGCCTGGTGACGGCACGCACGCTCGCCCTCAAGGGCGAGGCCTTTGCGGTGCTGCCCTTCGGCTCGCTGACCAATTATCTGACCCTGCCCGACGCCTTCGGGGCGGCCATCGTGGAGCCCGACCTGACGGTCTCGTTCTCGCTTGTCTCGCCGCGCAACCGTCAGCTTGAAAAAGGCGCGCTCGAGCTTGCCACGATCATCCGGCGCCAGATCCAGACCTACCGCCGGGATCTCGACACGCTCATGCGCACGCATGGCATCGCCTGAGCGCCCGCAACCGGCGGTCCGCACGACCGCCGCGATTTGCCATATCTGATATGACAACGACGGCATTCCCTGAATAGCGGGCGCCGCGCAGACTGCGGCCTCAGCGCCCCCCGCCCCGGCGGGAGCGGCGCGTAGATTGCCATCTCTACGGGACCGCAAAACATGATCACCCATTTCGCCCCGTCCGGACACAAGTCGGACATGGTCGCCTATAACGGCCTGCTCTTCGTGTCGGGCATCGTGGCCTCGGACGACAGCCTGCCAGTCGAAGGGCAGACCGCCGACATTCTTGCCCGGCTCGATACCATGCTCGCCGAGGCCGGCACGTCGAAGGACCGGGTGCTCTCGGCGACGATCTGGCTGGCCGACATCGCCGACCGCACAAAGATCGCGCCGGCCTGGAACGCCTGGGTGGTGGCGGGCCACCAGCCCGCCCGCGCCTGTATCGGGGCGGCCCTCGCGGGTCCGGATCTGAAGATCGAGATCGCGCTTGTCGCGGCGCTGGACGCCTGACGCGCATGGCACGCCATTTCACCGTTCTGGGCGCCGGCACCGTGGGTGTCTGCACCGCCCTTCAGCTTCTGCGCGACGGCCATCGGGTGACCCTGATCGACCGCGCCGCCCCGGCCTCGGGCTGTTCCTACGGCAATGCCGGGATCATCCAGGTGGGCGGGCTGGTCCCGCTGGCCAATCCCGGCATTCTGCGGCAGGTTCCGAAGATGCTGCTCGACCCCGAGGGGCCGCTGCTGATCCGCTGGCAATATCTGCCGCGCCTCATGCCCTATCTGCTGCGCTTCATCGCCTCTGCCCGGCCAGAGCGCGTGGCCCACGCCGCCAACGCCCTCGGCACGATCCTGGACCGCGCGATCGAGGCGTACCGCCCGCTCATCCAGCAGGCCGGCGCATGGGATATGGTGCGCGAGACCGGCGAGCTCTATCTCTACAAGACCGATGCCGCCTATGCGGCGGCGGCTTCCGCACATGCGCTGCGCCGGGCCCATGGCGTCAAGATGGAAGAGATCCCCGTCGGCGAGCTGAGCCAGCTCGAACCCTGCCTGGCGCCGATCTATCGCCACGCCCTGCTGTTCAACGATTGTATCAGCGTTCGCGATCCGGCGGTCTTTACCCGCAGGCTGGCCGACGCCTTTCAGGCCGCCGGCGGCACCTGGATCCAGGACGAGATCACCGATCTCGACAGCAACGGCAGCGGCCAGCGGCATCTGATCGGCGCGACCGGGCGCCATGCGCTCGACGAGCTTGTGATCGCCACCGGCGCCTATTCCAAACCCTGGGCCAGAAAGCTCGGCTCCTATGTGCCGCTCGATACCGAACGCGGCTATCACCTGATGCTGGCGGATCCCGGCGTCGAGACGCAGCGGCCACTGATCTTCGGCGACCAGAAATTCGGCGCCGTCTCGATGCTGGGCGGGCTGCGGATCGCCGGAACGGCGGAACTGGCCAAGCTCGACATGGCGCCGAACTATGCCCGCGCCCACCGCCTGCTGGGCCTCGCGAAAGAGGCGCTGCCCGACCTGCGGACCGACAAGGTCACCCCCTGGATGGGGCACCGCCCCTCGACCCCCGACAGCTTGCCGGTGATCTGCCGCGCGCCCGGACGCGACAAGACCTATTTCGCCTTCGGCCACGGGCATCTCGGGCTGACCATGGGCGGTATCACCGGCCGGCTCATCGCCGATCTCGCCGCCGGGCGCACCCCGCCCATCGACATGGCGCCCTTCGACATCGCCCGGTTCTCCTGACCCGGGCCGCGCCGGTCAGGCAAAGGCCCCCAGCGCGTGGGTCGCGATGGCGGTGTCCTGAATACCGGTGCCGGTCAGGTCGGCGATGGTGATCTGTTCAGGTGCCGTGCGGCCCGGATGGCGGCCCGCGACGATCTCGCCAAGCTCGGGGAGACCGGCGGGATCGGGGGCAAGCCCCGCCGCCAGCACCGCACGCAGCTCGCCCAGATCGCGGGTCTGGCTGACCCGGTCGGCAACATAAAGATCCGCCCGCGCGAAACATTGCGGATCGAGCTCGTTCTTGCCCGACTGATCGCTGCCCATGGCGGTCACATGCTGCCCCGGACGCAGCCACTCCGCCCGCAGGATCGGCTCGGTGGCCGGCGTGGTCGTCACGACGATGTCGCCGAAAGCCGCCGCCTCGGCGGGATCGGCACAGGCCCGCACACTCATGCCCTCGCCGCTCAGCTCTTCGGCCAGCGCCCGCGCCTTGGCGGCATCGCGCGCCCAGATCACCGCCTCGGAGATCGGGCGCACCAGCGCCAGCGCCCGCAGCTGCATCCGCGCCTGAAGCCCGGCGCCGAAAATCGCCGCCCGGCGGGCATCCGCCCGCGCCAGATGCCGCGCCGCCACGCCGCCCGCGGCGGCGGTCCGCACATCGGTGAGATAGCCGTTGTCGAGCAGCACCGCCCGCACCCGGCCCGTCTCGCTCGACAGCACCACCATCAGCCCCGAGGTCGAGGGCAAGCCTTTGGCCGGGTTGTCGAAGAACCCCGGCGAGATCTTGACCGCAAAGCCCGGCAACCCGGGCACATAGGCGGTCTTGACGTCGACCTCGCCATTCACGTCCGGCATGTGCATCGACAGGATCGGCGGCATCGCCACCCCGCCCCGCGCCAGCGTGGCAAAGGCCGCCTCGACCACGTCGATGGCGGCGGCATCCAGCGAAATCCGCGCGCGCAGATCCGCCTCGTGCAGAATACGAATGTCGCTCATGCGTCCTGCTCCCTCATGATCCGGGCGTGCAGCGCCGGGTCGATGTTGCCGCCCGACAGGATCAGCACCAGCGGGCCGCGATCCGCGCGCAGCTTGCCGCCAAGGATCGCCCCCGCCCCGACGGCGGCGGCCCCCTCCACGATCTCTCCGTCCTCCCGCGCGAGATGGCGGAGGCCGGCGGCGATCTCCGCTTCGCTCAGCAGGATCACCTCGTCCACCAGGTCGCGGCACATGGCAAAGGTCAGGCGATTGTCGCGCCCCACGCCGCCGCCCAGCGAGTCGGCCAGCGTTTCCAGCTCCGCCACCTCGACCGGATGGCCCGCGGCCAGGCTCGCCGCCATGGCCGCCCCGCGCGCCATGCTGATGCCGACGATGCGAATGCCGGGACGCAGCGCCTTCGCCGCCAGCGCGACACCGGACAGAAGCCCGCCGCCGGAGAGCGGCACGGCGATGGTGGCCGCATCGGGGAGCTGCGCGAGGATCTCGAGCCCAAGCGTCCCCTGTCCCGCGATCACATCCGCATGGTCGAACGGCGGGATCAGCGCAAACCCCTCGTCGCGCTCCAGCCGCCGCGCCTCTTCGAAGGCTTCGTCCTGGCTGGCGCCGGTCACCCGCGCCTCGGCCCCGAGCCCGGCGATGGCCTCGCGCTTGTTGCCGGGCACCAGCCGCGACAGGCAGATCACCGCCGGCACCCCGCGCTGCCGCGCCGCAAAGGCCAGCGCCCGGCCATGGTTCCCGGTCGAGGCGGTGGTGACCCCGGCAACCGCGCCGAGCCGCGCCACCGCATGCGCGGCGCCGCGCAGCTTGAAGGCGCCGGTTTCCTGCCGGTGTTCGCATTTCAGCCAGACAGGCCCGCCCGCCCGTGCCGACAGTCCGGGCGAGGGTTTGACAGGCGTTTCCCGCACCCGGCCCCGGATCCGCTCCGCCGCCGCCTCGACGTCGTGCAAACTCATCCTGCGATCCATCGGTGGCCCTCCGGTTGCGTTTCCCGGAGCTTCGGCCGGGCGCCGGACAATGTCCAGAGCCGCCCCGGCCCGCCGCGAGGGGTCAGAAATCCCAGTCTTCGTCTTCCGTCGCCACCGCCTTGCCGATCACGTAAGACGACCCAGAGCCCGAGAAGAAATCGTGGTTCTCGTCGGCATTGGGACTGAGCGCCGCCATGATCGCCGGGTTCACCTTGCAAAGCTCATCCGGGAACAGGCTTTCGAAACCGAGGTTCTGAAGCGCCTTGTTGGCGTTGTAATGCAAAAAGGCCTTCACATCCTCGGTCAGCCCCAGCGGATCGTAGAGCGTTTCGGTATAGCGCGTCTCGATGTCGTAAAGATCGAAGATCAGCGCAAAGGCGAAATCCTTGATCTCCTTGCGCTCGGCCTCGGACAACCGCTCCAGCCCGCGCTGGAACTTGTAGCCGATGTAATAGCCATGCACCGCCTCGTCGCGGATGATCAGCCGGATCAGGTCGGCGGTGTTGGTCAGCCGCGCCCGGCTCGACCAGTGCATCGGCAGGTAGAAGCCCGAGTAGAACAGGAAGCTCTCGAGAAACACGCTCGCCACCTTCTTGCGCAGCGGGTTGGCGGTGGCGTCGTATTCGTCGAGGATCAGCCGCGATTTCTGCTGGAGCTGCGCATTCTCCTCCGACCAGCGGAACGCCTCGTCGACCTCCGCCGTCGAACACAGCGTCGAGAAGATCGAGGAATAGCTGCGCGCATGCACCGCCTCCATGAAGGCGATATTGGTCAGCACCGCTTCCTCATGCGGGGTGACCGCATCCGCCATCAGCGCGGGCGCGCCGACGGTGTTCTGGATCGTGTCGAGCAGCGTCAGCCCGGTGAAGACCCGGATGGTGAGCCGCTGCTCCTCCTCGGTGAGCTGCGACCAGCTCTGGATGTCGTTCGACAGCGGCACCTTTTCCGGCAGCCAGAAATTCACCGTCAGACGGTTCCAGATCTCCAGATCCTTGTCGTCCTGAAGGCGGTTCCAGTTGATGGCGCGCGGCACCGGGCGGGTTTGGGCGATGTCTTTCATGGTGTGACCCTTCGGACTACGGGGCTAAATGTGCGACAGACGGTGGGCAGATTGCCCACCCTACGGGCGGTGCGCCGCCCTGCGTCTTTCATCTTTCTCAAAATACTCCAGAACACGCTCTCCGCCCCACGCCGCCATATGTACCCGACGCTGGCAGACCGAACGCGCGCCCGGCCAAGTAGGGTGGGCAATCTGCCCACCCGCCGCGCCTAGAGCGAGCAGGACACGCAACCCTGCACTTCGGTGCCTTCCAGCGCCATCTGGCGCAGGCGGATGTAGTAGATCGTCTTGATCCCCTTCTTCCAGGCATAGATCTGCGCCCGGTTGATGTCGCGCGTCGTCGCCGTGTCCTTGAAGAACAGCGTCAGCGACAGGCCCTGATCGACGTGCTGGGTCGCCGCCGCATAGGTGTCGATGATCGCCTCGGCGCCGATCTCATAGGCGTCCTTGTAGAATTCAAGGTTGTCGTTCGACATGAAGGCGGCGGGGTAATAGACGCGGCCGATCTTGCCTTCCTTGCGGATCTCGATCTTGGCGGTGATCGGGTGGATCGACGAGGTGGCGTTGTTGATATAGCTGATCGAGCCGGTGGGCGGCACCGCCTGGAGGTTGCGGTTGTAGAGCCCGCCCTCGATCACCGCATCGCGCAGCGCGGCCCAGTCTTCGCGCCCCGGCACCTCGACGCCGAAGCGCCCGAAGAGCGCCCGCACGGTGTCGGTCTCCGGCAGCCAGTCGCGCTCGACATATTTGTCGAAGAACGAGCCGTCGGCGTATTTCGACGCCTCGAAGCCCACGAAACTGCGCCCCCGCTCCCTGGCCAGCGCGTTGGAGGCGCGCAGGCAGTGATAGAGCACGGTGGCGAAATAGATATTGGTGAAGTCGATCCCCTCGGGCGAGCCGTAATGGATCCGCTCGCGCGCAAGGAAGCCGTGCAGGTTCATCTGGCCGAGCCCGATGGCATGGCTCTCGTCATTGCCGCGCCGCACCGAGGGCACAGAGTCGATCGACGACATCTCGGACACCGCGTTCAGCGCTCGCACCGCGGTGCCGACCGTGGCGCCGAGATCGCCGCCATCCATCGCCTTGGCGATGTTGAGCGAGCCGAGGTTGCAGGAAATATCCGTGCCCAGATGCTTGTAGCCGAGATCGTCGTTGAATTCCGACGCCTCGTTGACCTGAAGGATCTCGGAACAGAGGTTCGACATGGAGATCCGCCCGGCCACCGGGTTCTCGCGGTTCACCGTATCCTCGAACATGATATAGGGATAGCCGCTCTCGAACTGGATCTCGGCGATGGTCTGGAAGAACGCCCGCGCATTGATCTTTTTCTTGCGGATCCTGGGGTTATCCACCATCTCGTGATATTTCTCGGTGACCGAGATCTCCGAGAACGCCTTGCCATAGACCCGCTCCACGTCATGCGGCGAGAACAGGTACATGTCGTCGTTCTTCTTCGCCAGCTCGAAGGTGATGTCGGGGATCACCACGCCGAGGCTCAGCGTCTTGATGCGGATCTTTTCGTCGGCATTCTCGCGCTTGGTGTCGAGGAACCGCAGGATGTCCGGGTGGTGGGCATTGAGATAGACCGCCCCCGCGCCCTGCCGCGCGCCGAGCTGGTTGGCGTAGCTGAAGGAATCCTCCAGAAGCTTCATCACCGGAATGACACCCGAGGACTGGTTCTCGATGCCTTTGATCGCCGCGCCGTGCTCGCGGATATTGGTCAGCATCAGCGCCACACCGCCGCCGCGCTTCGACAGTTGCAGCGCCGAGTTGATGCCGCGCCCGATGCTTTCCATGTTGTCTTCGAGCCGCAGCAGGAAACACGAGATCAGCTCGCCGCGCTGCGCCTTGCCGGCATTGAGGAAGGTGGGCGTCGCCGGCTGGAACCGGCCGCCGAGCATTTCCCGCATGAGCTGCATCGCCAGCGCCTCTTCGCCGCGCGCCAGCGTCAGGGCGACCATCACCACCCGGTCCTCGAACCGTTCGAGATAGCGCTTCCCGTCGCGGGTCTTCAGCGTGTAGCTGGTGTAGTATTTGAACGCGCCGAGGAAGGTCGGAAAGCGGAACTTGATCTTGTAGGCGGCGTCCCAGATCTTTGCCAGGAAGGCGTCGTCATACTGGCCCAGCACATGGGCCTCGTAATAGCCCTCATCGACCAGATAGCGCAGCTTTTCCTCAAGCGAGTGAAAGAACACGGTGTTCTGGTTCACATGCTGGAGGAAATACTGCCGCGCCGCCATGCGGTCGGCGTCGAAGCGGATCTTCCCCTCGTCGTCATAGAGGTTCAGCATCGCGTTCAGCGCGTGGTAATCCAGACCCTGCCATTCCACCGGCACCGCCTTGGCGGGGGCTGCGTCGTTCAGATCGCGGTCGAGAAGTGCGTCTTCCAAAACCTGTCCAGTCCTTCTCTGACACGGGCGATGTCGGTCTCTGTGCCGGCCAGCTCGAACCGGTAGAGAACGGGGACGCGACATTTCTGCGCCACCACATCGCCCGCCAGGGCGAACAACGCCCCGAAATTGCGGTTGCCGCCGGCGATCACGCCGCGGAGATGCTGCCTCGTGTCCGGGTCGTTGAGGAACCGGATCACCTGTTTGTGGACCGCCCCCCGGCCCTGCCCGTCGGCATAGCTGGGCGTCACCAGAACAAAGGGCGCGCGGGGGGCGGGCATGGGCTCCTCGGGCGAGATCGGGATCCGCTGCGCCGTCAGCCCGAGCCGGGAGACGAAGCGCTGCGTGTTGCCCGAACGCGAGGAGAAATAGACCAGCCCGCCCAAGACACTCAGCTCAGCGCGCTGATCTTGTCGGGGCGGAAGCCGGCCCAGTGATCGTCACCCGCCATCACCACCGGCGCCTGACGGTATCCAAGCTCGGTCACCCGGGCCATCGCGTCGGCGTCCTCGGTGAGATCGATCAGGTCGAAGGCGATGCCCTTGGCGGCCAGCGCGCGTGTGGTGGCGGTGCATTGCACGCAGGCGGGTTTGGAATACACGGTGATGCTCATGGTCCGTCCCTTGTCTCTGTCTGCCTGTTGGGCGATGGAGGGAGAGACGCGGACAGGCGCGGACACCCGCGCCGACCACAGCTCCCGGACCCACCGCCCGGTGTCGTGTCGTTGTCCTGGCAGGTCTCCTGACTTGCGGCTCGACTGCCTCGGCCCCCCTTCCCGGCTGTCCCTGCCAGTGGATCGGGGCCTTGGCTTGCCGCTTACAGTTGCGGGGGCAGTGCCGGATTCTCACCGGCTTCCCTTTTCACCCGCAACGAGTCGCGGGCACCAAGACAACGACATATTGCGCACGCGCGCCAATCGACGTCAATATCTGGATTTCTCTTTGACGGACCTGCCGGTCCGTTCCTTTGTGACAGCCGCTTGCGACCCGGCATCGTCCCCGACCCAAGATGAATCTGCCTCATGAAAAGCATGATCATTATGACCTTCGCTTGCGCAGCCATTTGCCCTAGACAGGGCCCGAACCCGAAAAAGGACAAATCGCCGCGATGGCCGCCACAGCTCTTCCCCGCTCGCCCGTCTTTGCCCGCCTGCACGACGCGGCGCGCGACCGCATTCTCATCCTCGACGGCGCCATGGGCACGCAGATCCAGAAGCTCGGGCTGGTTGAGGGCGATTTCCAGGGCTGCGGCGGTGGGGCCTGCACCTGCCACCTGCCGCATGACAGCGACAAGCCGCAGCAGGGCAACAACGACATCCTGAACCTGACCAAGCCCGAGGCCATCGAAGAGATCCACTATCTCTACGCCATGGCCGGCGCCGATATTGCCGAAACCAACACCTTTTCCTCGACCGTCATCGCGCAGGCCGATTACGGCATGGAACACGCGGTCTACGACCTGAACTATCACGGCGCCCAGATCGCCCGCCGCGCCATGGACCGCGCCGAGGCCGAGGACGGCCGTCCGCGCTTTGTCGCCGGCGCGCTCGGGCCGACGAACCGCACCGCCTCGATCAGCCCGGATGTGAACAACCCGGGCTTCCGCGCGGTGAGCTTCGATCAGCTCCGCGAAGCCTATGGCCAGCAGGTGCGCGCGCTCATCGACGGCGGCGTCGACATCCTGCTGATCGAGACGATTTTCGACACGCTGAACGCCAAAGCCGCGATCTTTGCCTGCGAAGAGGTCTTCGCCGAACGCGGCGAGCGCCTGCCGGTGATGATCTCGGGCACGATCACCGACCTGTCTGGCCGGACTCTTTCCGGCCAGACGCCCACCGCCTTCTGGCATTCGGTGCGCCACGCCCAGCCGCTGACCGTCGGTCTGAACTGCGCGCTTGGCGCCGCCGCCATGCGTCCGCATCTGGCCGAAATCGCGGGTGTCGCCGACACCATGATCTGCGCCTATCCCAACGCGGGCCTGCCCAACGAGATGGGCGAATACGACGAGACGCCCGAGCAGATGGCGGCGCAGATCGCGGGATTTGCCCGCGAGGGTCTGCTGAACATCGTCGGGGGCTGCTGCGGCTCGACCTACGACCACATCCGCGCCATCGCGCAGGCGGTCGCGGGCCACGCCCCGCGCAAGATCCCCGAGGCGCAGCCGCTGATGAAGCTTTCGGGCCTCGAACCCTTCACGCTGACCAAGGACATTCCCTTCGTGAACGTGGGCGAGCGCACCAACGTCACCGGTTCGGCACGGTTCAAGAAGCTCATCACCAACGGCGATTACGCCGCGGCGCTTGATGTGGCCCGCGATCAGGTCGAGAACGGCGCGCAGGTGATCGACATCAACATGGACGAGGGGCTCATCGACAGCAAACAGGCGATGATCGAGTTCCTGAACCTCATCGCCGCCGAGCCCGACATCGCCCGCGTGCCGATCATGATCGACAGTTCGAAATGGGAGGTGATCGAGGCCGGGTTGCAATGCGTGCAGGGCAAATGCATCGTCAACTCGATCTCGATGAAAGAGGGCGAGGAAACCTTCCTTCAGCAAGCCCGGCTCTGCCGCCGCTACGGCGCCGCCGTGGTGGTCATGGCATTCGACGAAAAGGGCCAGGCCGATACCGAGGACCGCAAGGTCGAGATCTGCGCCCGCGCCTACAAGCTCCTGACCGAAGAGGTGGGGTTCCCGCCCGAGGACATCATCTTCGATCCCAACGTCTTTGCCGTCGCCACCGGGATCGAGGAACATGACAATTACGGCGTCGATTTCATCGAGGCCGCCCGCCGCATCACCCGCGACTGCCCGCATGTGCATATCTCGGGCGGCATCTCGAACCTGTCCTTCTCGTTCCGGGGCAACGAGCCGGTGCGCGAGGCGATGCACGCGGTGTTCCTCTATCACGGCATTCAGGCCGGGATGGACATGGGCATCGTCAACGCCGGCCAGCTTGCGGTCTACGACCAGATCGACGCGGAACTGCGCGAGGCCTGCGAGGATGTGGTGCTGAACCGCAAACCCGCGAACGGCGGCAATGCCACCGAGAACCTTTTGGAGATCGCCGAGAAATTCCGCGGCCAGGGCGGCGGCAAGACCCGCGAAAAGGACATGTCGTGGCGCGAACTGCCGGTGGCAAAGCGGCTGGAACACGCGCTGGTCAACGGCATCACCGAATTCATCGACGCCGATACCGAAGAGGCCCGCCAGCAGGCCGAGCGTCCGCTGCATGTCATCGAGGGCCCGCTGATGGCGGGGATGAACGTGGTGGGTGATCTTTTCGGCGCGGGCAAGATGTTCCTGCCGCAGGTGGTGAAATCCGCCCGCGTGATGAAACAGGCCGTGGCCGTCCTGCTGCCCTATATGGAAGAGGAAAAGCGCCTCACCGGCGGCGACGGGCGCGAGGCGGCGGGCAAGGTGCTGATGGCGACGGTGAAGGGCGATGTGCATGACATCGGCAAGAACATCGTCGGCGTCGTGCTCGCCTGCAACAATTACGAGATCATCGACCTGGGCGTGATGGTGCCCGCCGAAAAGATCCTCGCCACCGCCAAAGCCGAGGGCGTGGATGTGATCGGCCTCTCGGGCCTCATCACCCCCTCGCTCGACGAGATGGTGCATGTGGCCTCCGAGATGGAGCGCGAAGGCTTAGACATCCCGCTGCTGATCGGCGGCGCCACCACATCGCGCGTGCACACGGCGGTGAAGATTCACCCGCGCTACGGCAAGGGTCAGGCGGTCTATGTGACCGATGCCAGCCGCGCGGTGGGCGTGGTCTCCTCGCTGCTGTCGCCGGTGCAGAAACCCGGCTATGTGGCCAATATCCAGACCGAATATGCCGATGTGGCCGAGAAACACGCCCGCGCGGAGCTGGCCAAGAAACGCCTGCCGCTGGAGGATGCCCGCGCCAATGCGCTGACGCTCGACTTCGGCAACCATGCGCCGGCCCCCAGCTTTCTCGGCACCCGGGTCTTCGACGGCTGGGATCTGGCGGAACTGGCCGAATATATCGACTGGACGCCCTTCTTCCGCACCTGGGAGATGAAGGGGGTCTATCCCAAGATCCTCGACGATCCCGAACAGGGCGAGGCCGCCCGCGCGCTTTTTGCCGACGCGCAGGCGATGCTGAAACAGATCATCGCCGAGAAATGGTTCCACCCGCGTGCCGTGGTGGGCTTCTGGCCGGCCAATGCGGTGGGCGACGACATCCGCCTCTTCACCGGCGAGGATCGCGCCGAGGAGCTGGCCACCTTCTTCACCCTGCGCCAGCAGACCGCCAAACGCGGCGACCGGCCCAATGTGGCGCTGTCGGATTTCGTCGCGCCCGAAGGCACGCCGGATTACGTCGGCGGGTTCGTGGTGACGGCGGGCCGCGAGGAAATCGCCATCGCCAAGGCGTTCGAGGACAAGCACGACGATTATTCCTCCATTCTCGTCAAGGCGCTGGCCGACCGCTTTGCCGAAGCCTTTGCCGAGCGCATGCACGAGAAGGTGCGCAAGGAGCTTTGGGGCTATGCGCCGGACGAGACGGCCAGCAACGCCGATCTCATCGCCGAGCACTACGCCGGCATCCGCCCGGCCCCGGGCTATCCGGCACAACCCGACCACACCGAAAAGACCACCCTGTTCGAGCTGCTGGATGCCACCGCGGCCACCGGCGTCGAGCTGACCGAAAGCTATGCCATGTGGCCCGGGTCCTCGGTCTCGGGGCTCTATATCGGCCATCCCGACAGCTACTATTTCGGCGTTGCCAAGGTGGAGCGCGACCAGGTGGTCGATTATGCCGCGCGCAAGGGCATGGCGGTGGAAGAGGTCGAGCGCTGGCTCGGCCCGATCCTCAACTACACACCGGGCGCGGCGCAGGTTGCGGCGGAATAACGCCGCACCGCGCGCCCGGCGGCGGGTTCAGCCGCCGGGCGCGCCGGTCATTCCGCCGAGGACATCCCCACGCGCCGCAGCACGCGGCGTTCGATGACCACGACAATCTGATAGAACAGCACCGACAGCGCCACCGAAACGGCGGCGACGCTCCAGATCATGCCGTAATCCAGAAAACCCCGGGACTGGTTCAGCAGATTGCCGAGCCCCTTGCCCGTCGCCAGCCACTCGGCGATCATCACCCCCAGCAGCGCCCGGGGCACCGTCAGCCGGGTCGCCGCGAAGAGATAGGGCAGCGAGGCGGGAATGGTGACCATGCGGATCTCGGTCCAGCGGCTGGCGCCATAGGCGCGCGGCAGCTCTTCGGCGCTGCGCGGCACCAGCGCCAGCCCCTGCGCCAGCGTGACGAAGGCCGGAAAGAAGGTGACCGAGATGGTGACCCACAGGGTCAGCGTCGTGCCCCGCCCGAGGATCAGCACCAGAAGCGGCGTCAGCGCCACCAGCGGCATGGTCTGGGTGATCAGCGCCACCGGCATGAAGGCGGCGATGGCGCGGGGGAAAAGCCGCGAGGAGATCGCCAGCAGGAAGGCAAAGCCGAGCCCCGCCAGCATCCCGACAAAGGTGATCGGCAGGGTTTCGGCCAGCGCCGCCAGAAGCCTTGCCTGCGCGCTCTCGGCGCTGCGCCCGAGAAAGAGGTAGTCGATCACCCCCCAGGGGGTTTTCGAGATCAGATCGGGCACGCCGGTCAGACGGATGAAACCCCACCAGAGCAGAAACGGCATCGCGATCGCCGCCAGCCCCAGCAGCAGGCGCGGCACAGGCGACAGTTTCGCCGGGGCGGCCTCGGGCACCGCGGCGTTCAGCGTCACCGCGCGGCTGGCGCCCAGCATGCGCCGCGACAGCAGGGCAAAGCCCGCATAGCTGAGCCCGGCGATCACCGTGGCCACCAGCCCGATGCCCCAGAGCCGGTCCGGCTCGCCCCGGCCGAGCGACCCCAGCAGATAGGTGCCGAGCCCCCAGCGTCCGCCGCCGCCGAACTCGGCGAGGATCGCGCCCAGCACGGCGTTGGGCGCGGCGACGCGCAGCCCGGCCAGGATCGCCGGCACCGCGCCCCGAAGCTGCACCAGCCGCAACACGTCCCAGCGCCCGCCACCATAGGCCCGGATCAGGTCCCGGGCGCGGCTGTCGGCCTGGGTGATGCCGATGACCGTGGCGGTCATGGTGACGAAATAGACCCCCATCGCCGCCAGCGTGACGCGCGGCGCCATGCCCGACAGCGTCAGCACCAGGATCGGCGCGATGGCGATGGGCGGCAGCGCGAAGACGGCGATATTCACCCCGCGAAAGACCCGCAGCGCGGCGGGGAACAGCGCAAAGATCACCCCGGCGGCGATCCCCACCAGATTGCCGATCACAAAGCCCAGCCCCGAGGCGTAAAGCGTGGCCCAGATATGCAGCGGGTAATCCGCCCGGTCGATCCAGAGCCGGTGCAGGATCTCGGTGAGACCGGGCAGCGCGCCGCCCGCCACCAGATCGAGGCGGCCGACGATCTCCCAGAGGAGCAGCAGGATCGCCGCGTTGCGCAGCCCGCTCCAGCGCGACGCCTCAGCCGCCATGCAGCACCTTTGCGATATGATCGCAGACCGCGTGGAAGGCCGGATCGGAGAACAGCTCGGGCGCGCGCGGGCGGGCGAAGGGGATGTCGATCACCTCGACGATGCGGCCCGGGTTCGCGTGCATCACCACCACCCGGTCGGCAAGGAACACCGCCTCGTCGATGCCATGGGTGACGAGAAAGGCGGTCGAGCCGGTCTCGGCCCAGATCCGCTGCAATTCGAGATTCATCTGGCGGCGCAGAATCTGGTCCAGCGCGCCAAAGGGTTCGTCCATGAACAGGACCTTGGGATGGGTGACCAGCGCCCGGGCGATGGCCACCCGCTGGCGCATCCCGCCCGACAATTCGCCGGGCAGCGCGTTTTCATAGCCCTTGAGCCCCACCAGCTCGATCATTGCCTGAACCTTGGCGGCATTGGCCCGCAGCGGCTGGCGCAGCACTTCGAGCGGCACCTCGACATTGCGCCGCACCGTGCGCCAGGGCAGAAGCGCCGCGTCCTGAAACGCCACCCCGGTGACACCGTCGCGCGCCGCGGCAAGCGGCGGCGCGCCGGCGATGCGGACCTGTCCGGCATCGGCGCTCTCGAGCCCCAGCGCGATCCGCATCACGGTGGATTTGCCGCAGCCCGAAGGGCCGATGATCGCGGTGAAAGAGCCGGACGGGCAGGACAGGGTGACATCGCGCAGCGCCTCGACCACCTTGCCGCGGCCGGCAAAGGTCTTGCCGACCCCGTCCAGCGCGATCCCGTCCGGCACCTGCATCAGAGCGCGTCCAGAAGCGACGTGTCGAACATGTCGTGGCTGCCGACAATGCCGACCTCTCCCAGCGCCGAGAGGTTCTTTTCGATGTCCTCGCCGGTCATCGCGAAGATGCCTGACGGGCTTTCGATCAGCGGCTGCTGCGCGGTGTTGAAGAACACCTCGTTGTCGATGGTCCGCCCGGTGCCCTTGAAATGGCTGTCGGCCCATTTCGGCGGCCAGGCGGCGGGGTCCTTGAAGTTCTCCTCCCAGCCCTTGCGCGACGCCCGCAGCCAGGCAATCAGCAGATCGCGTTTCTCGGCCAGCACCTCTTCGGTCACCACCACCGTGTCGTTGTAGATGGTGAACCCGAAATCGTAGAGCAGGAAAGAGGTCGCCTCGACGCCCTGCTGGCCGATCGTGTAGGGCACGTTGGTGGTGAAATCGAGGCTGGCGTCGATCTCGCCCTTGATCAGCGGGGTCGGATCGTAGGCATAGGGCACGATATTGACCTGCGACGGGTCGATGCCGTTCAGCTTCAGCATCGCGTTGACCGAGATCACATTGACCGGCGGCACCGCCAGCGTCTTGCCGATCAGATCCCTGGGCTCGGCGATCGGGTTCGAGACCAGCGACACGATGCCGATGGGGTTCTTCTGATACTGCGCCCCGATGATCTTGAAGGGCGCACCCTGCTCGGCGATGGCCTTGATCGTGGTGTCGGGCGTGGTCAGCGCCAGATCGGCGCGGCCCGCGATGATGGTGCTTTCGGGGATCACGTCGGGCCCGCCCGAGAGATAGCCCAGATCGAGCCCCTCGGCCGCGTAATAGCCTTCGTCCATGGCCAGGAAATAGCCCGCGAACTCGGCATCGTTGATCCAGGCCGCCTGCATGGTCAGCGGCGTGGCCGCCAGCGCGGAGCGCGGCAGCAGAGGGTTGGCCGCAGCGGCGGCGGCGGTGCCGAGAAAGCCCCGGCGGGTCAGTCTGAGGGTCATGGGTGTCTCCTCTGGGTTCTCATTTGACGGTGAAGAAGGTCAGGCAAGGCCCTGAATCCGCTGCAACTCCTGCAACGGCGGGGTCTCGGCGATCTGCTTGGGGTCGAGCAGCGGCCATTTCACGCCGCGCGGGCGCTTGGCGCGCCGCTCGACCACATGGGTGCGCGAGGGCGTGAAGATCTTGTCGACCAGGATGTCGGTCTCGGAGGGTTGCAGCTGATCCTCGACAAGCTGCACGTCATGCACCACCGCATGCACCGGCGTCGTCTCGCCGACGAGGCCGAGATCGGTGAACATGCCCCATTCGAGATCGAAGAACCCGTGCCCCTTGCCGAAGCGCACACCGTTCACCGACACCGCCGAGGCGCCGGTCACCAGGTAATCGAACCGGCCCCGGCGGGCGATTTCCTCCAGCGTAATCGGGCGGCCGAAATGCTCCATCCCGTCGAGCCAGGAGGCATAGAGCGCCGCGCCCTCGGGCACGCGCTCGGGCTCCATCAGCAGGAAGCCCCGGTAGATGCCATAGGTGGACATCACAAAGGGCTTGCCCGCCTCGATCATCCGCCGCCGCAGATCGGCGAGGCAATTGTCGGGGGTGATGAAGGCAAAGCCGCTGGCCTGATAGGCCGGATCGGCGACCAGCGCGTCGGTGGCCGTCTCCGAGCCTTCGAAATCGGGGATCACCTCGGCGAAATTGAGATGAAAGCGGGTATCGGGCCTCGCCACGTCATGCAGCCTGGTCCATATTTTTTCGCGGATAACCTTGGAGGTCGACATCTTGATCATTTCATGTGTTTCACTGTTTCATGAACATGAAACACCAGTTTCTTTCGTCAAGAAGAATTCCGTCCCATGGCCTCAAGACTGATCCTCAGAATTCAGGAGCGGCAGGCGCGCCTGACCTCGAGCGAAAAGAAGATTGCGCAAGTTCTGCTGCAAAATCAGAACCTTGTAGAGACACATACTGCGACCGAGCTGGCCTCGATCGCCGGTGTCTCGAAAGCGACGACTGCCCGTTTTTTCCGCAATCTCGGCTATGCGGACTTTGAAGAAGTCCGCCTACAGGCCCGGGAAGAGCGCAACCGGCGCGAACCCTACGCCCAGCTCGAATCGACGCCCGAGCCCATCGGCCTGGGGCGGACGATCTCGGATCACCTCGAGCTGGAGCTGCGCAACATCACCCGCACCTTCGAGGAAATGCGCGCCGATCTGATGCCCGAGCTGGCATCGCTTCTGGCCAATGCGCCGCGGGTCTGGTTCCTGGGGTTCGGCGACGAACACGGCATGGCGGCGATGGGCGCCTCGATGTTCTCGCGGCTGCGCCACGGGGTATCGCAATTGCAGGGCACCGGGCTGAGCTGGGCCAACGAGCTGTCGACGGCGGGCCCGCGCGACGTGCTGGTGCTGCTGACTTTCGAGCCGCGCCCCAAGCTGCTGCGCAGCCTTCTGGCCCATGCCCGCACCACGCGGATGCGGATCGTGACGGTCACCGATCACGGCTTCCAGCCGCAGGCCGAGCGGTTCTCGGACATCGTCCTGCCCTGCCATGCGGCCAGCTATGGCGTGCTGGCGACCCATGCCACCATGCTCTCGGTGCTGCGGCTGATGGCGGTGGCCTATATGGGGCAGAACCCCGAAAGCGTCAGCCAGCGCATCGCCACGCTCGCCGCCATCGACGAAGAGCTGGACCTTTTCGACTGAGCCGGGAGCGGATCATTTCGGCGCGGTGATCAGCGCATAATCCTCGGGCTCGCGATGCAGCGCGAAGTTGAACACATTGGCGCGGATCTCGGTGCAGCGGTCGAGGTCGATCTCCGCCGTGATCACCTCGTCCCCCGCGGTCGCGGCACGGGCGAGGATTTCGCCGGTGGGTGCCACGATCACGCTGCCGCCGATCAGTTCCGAGCCTTCCTCCATCCCGGCCTTGGCGACGGCGACCGCCCAGAGACCGTTCTGATAACACCCGGCCTGCACCGACAGTTCGTTGTGGAAATATTGCAGGTGATCGTGCTCGGGCGCGGGCGGGTAATGCAGCGGCGTGTTATAGCCCAGCACCACAAGCTCGGCCCCGCCCAGCCCCAGCATGCGCCAGGTTTCGGGCCAGCGCCGGTCGTTGCAGATGCACATGCCCAGCTTTCCGCCCAGCGTGTCATAGACCGGAAAGCCCAGATCGCCCTTTTCGAAATAGCGCTTCTCGAGATGCTGGAACGGGCGCCAGGGCTCGTTCCCGCGATGTCCCGGCAGATGGATCTTGCGATATTTGCCGACGATCTCGCCCGCCTCGGACACCAGAATGGCGGTGTTGAAATGCCGCCCCTCCGGCGTGCGCTCGGCATAGCCGAGGTGAAAGCCGATCCCCAGCTCCCGCGCCAGATCGAATAGCGGCTGCACCGTCTCGTTGGGCATCGCGGTCTCGAACCAGCGGTCGATCTCGGCGGGTTCCTCGATGAACCAGCGCGGAAAGAAGGTGGTCAGCGCCAGTTCGGGAAAGACCACCAGCGCCGCCCCCCGGGCATGCGCCTGCCGCATCATGGCGCAGAGCCGCGCGACGGCGGACGCCCGCGGCTCGTCCTTTGCAATCGGCCCCATCTGGGCGCCCGCGACGACGAATTTCCGGCTCATATCCGTGCTCCTGCCAGATCGCAGACGAGGTCGAGCAGCATCTGCGCGCCCGCAGCGCAATCCGCCTCGTCGCTATGTTCCTTCACATTGTGGCTGAGCCCCTTCTCCGAAGGGACAAAGATCATCGCCGTGGGGCAGAGCGGTGCGAACATCTGCGCGTCATGGCCCGCCCCCGAGGGCATCCTGCGCACGCTCATCTGGCGCGCGCGCGCCGCCGCCTCGACCTTGCCCACAAGCGCCGCATCGAACCCCACCGGCGCGAACCGGGCCAGCGGCCGGGTGCTCAGCGTGCAGCCCGCCTGCGCCGCCGCCGTCTCGGCAAACCCGGTCAGGCGCCTTGTCGCCTCGTTCAGCCGGTTGCCATCGGTGTTGCGCAGATCGACCGTCAGCCGCGCCGTCTCGGGCACCACGTTGACCAGACCCGGCGACAGTTCGAACACCCCCACGGTCGCCACCTGCGGCGGGCCGAACGCGGCGGCGATGGCATCCGCCTCGCGCGCGATGCGCATGGCCACCTGCCCCGCATCCCTGCGCAGCGCCATGGGGGTGGTGCCGGCGTGATTGGTCTGACCGTGCACGGTGAATTCGGTCCAGTGAATGCCCTGCACCCCGGTCACCGCGCCGATCCGCAGACCCTCGCGTTCCAGCACCGGGCCCTGTTCGATATGCAGCTCCAGATAGGCGGCAGGGACAACCGGCGCGGCGCTGCCGCGATAGCCGATGCGATCAAGCTCGGCGCCCACCACACCCGCGCCGTCGGTCGCGGTGACGGCCAGCATCTCGTCGCGCCCCAGCGCCCCGCAATAGACGCCCGACCCCATCATGTCGGGGGCAAAGCGCGCGCCCTCCTCATTGGTGAAGGCGGCGACGGCCACCGGCGCCTCGGTGTCGATGCCGTTCTCGTTCAGCGTCTCGATCAGCTCCAGCCCGGCCAGCACACCCAGCGCGCCGTCATAGAGCCCGCCGGTCGCCACCGTGTCGATATGCGAGCCGACCATGACCGGGGCGCCCTGCCCCCGGCCCGCGCGCAGCCCCCAGATATTCCCGATGGCATCGACAAAGACCGCCAGCCCCAGCCGCTCCATCTCGGCCACCAGCCAGTCGCGCCCGGCCTTGTCGGCGTCGCCGAGCGCCAGACGGCAGACCCCGCCGCCCTCCAGCGCGCCGATCTCGCCAAGCGCCGTGAGACGGCGCATCAACCGCGCCGGGGAAATGGCGGGGGTCATGCCGCGCCGCCGCGCACGGCCTCTGCCGAACGCCCGACCAGCTCTTCGTAAAGCGCCGGATCGGTGTCGCCCTCGGTGCCGAACACCAGCACCCGCGAGTCCGCACCGAGCGACAGAAGCCGCCGCGCCTCGGGGTCGCCCATCGCCGCGACCAGCCCCGCAAGCCCCGCGACGGCGGATTCCCCCGCGACAATCGCCGGATCGCCGCCCCCGGGCCGCGCCAGCCGGCGCATCGCCGCGATGGCCGAGGCGTCGGTCAGCGCCATCACCGCATCGCCATGATCGCGCAGAATCTCCCAGGCCAGCGCCGAGACCTCGCCGCAGGCCAGCCCCGCCATCAGCGTGTCGAGATCGCCCTCGACCGGGGTCGGACTGCCCGCCCGCATCGTTTCCAGCCAGCAGGCGGACAGATCCGGGTCGCAAAGCACCACCAGCGGCCGCGCGGCGCCCCAGCGCCGCACCGCCTGCGCGGTGACGGCGGCGGCCATCCCCCCCACGCCGGTCTGAAGGAAGATATGGGTCGGCGGCACGGCCATCGCGTCGAAGGCCTCTGCCGCCATCACCTCATAGCCCTGCATCACATCCTTGGGGATCTCCATATAGCCTTCGTAAGAGGTATCGGAGACCACGAACCAGCCCTCGCGCGTCGCCGTCTGCTGGGCCTCGCGCACGCTGTCGTCATAATTGCCGGCGCAGCGGCGCACCTCGGCGCCATAGGCTTCGATGGCGGTCTTGCGCCCCTCCGACACCGTGGCGTGGATGAAGATCACGCAGCCGCAGCCGAAATTCCGCGCGCCCCAGGCAACCGAGCGCCCGTGATTGCCATCGGTGGCGCAGCACACGGTGATCTTCGCGGCCTCTTCGGGAAAGGCAACCTGCGTCACCTCCGCCATCGTGACCGCCCGCCCCACCGCCTTCGACAGCTCCTTGGCCAGAAGCCGGGTCACCGCATAGGCCCCGCCTAGCGCCTTGAAGCTGCCGAGCCCGAACCGCGCGCCCTCGTCCTTGTAGGACAGCGCCGCGATGCCCAGCTCGGCGGCCAGCGCGGGCAAGGCGTGAAGCGGCGTCTCGGCATAGCCGGGCCAGCCGGACACGGTTGCGCGCGCCAGCGCCAGACCGGCATCGGACAGGATCGCATCCTGTTCGGCCGTCCAGGGTTTGTCTTTCCCTGCCAGCGGGTTGAGGCAAAGAGTGAAGGCGGCGTCGGTGCCCGCGCCGCGCGTGAATTCGGTGGTCATGCGCTGTCCTTGGGGTCTTTCCTGTCGCCCGTGTCTTGCACGGGTTTGCCGGGGCGCGAAAGGGACGGAACGCGCCCCGGCAATGGCTGCGCCGATCAGAAGTCGGTTTTCTCTTCCTCGATCGACGCCATCATGGCATCGAGCATCGCCGTGCCCTCGGCGCCATATTTCTCCGCGATCAGCGTGCGGACCGCCGGCTGCGCGGCCTCGGCGAACTTGGCCTGCTCCTCGGGGGTGACCACATTCACCTCCATCTTCGCCGCCAGCGCCGGCAGCCCCTTGTCCGAGGCTTCGATGACGCGGCTCATGGCGCGGCCGGCATCGGTGGCGACATCGGCGGCCCATTTCACCAGATACTGGTCCTCTTCGGACAGCGAGGCCAGGAAATCGGCGTTCATCGTCCAGATATAGGGCGTGATCAGGTGGTTGGTGATCGAGAGATATTTCTGCACCTCGTCGAACTTGGCGAAGGCGATGATCGGCACCGGGTTCATCTGGCCATCGGCCACGCCGGTCTGCAACGCGGTATAGACCTCGGCCCAGGGCAACGGCGTCGGCTGGCCGCCCAGCGACGAGATCATCGCCTCATGAGTCGGCAGGGTCATGGTGCGGATCTTGAGCCCGTCCATATCCTCGACGCTGGCGATGGGGCGCACGCTGTCGGTGAAGGCGAAGAAGCCGCCGGAATCCAGCAGACCCAGCACCTCAAGGCCGGTCTTCGCCTCGAGATCGGCGACGAATGTCTGGCCGAAGGCGCTGTCGGTGTCGATCACCTTGGAGGCCACGCCGATATTCGGGAAGGCGAAGGGAATGTCGAACACCCCCACCAGCGGATAATGCTGCGCCATCCCGCCCGAGGAGGAGATCGTCGTTTCCACGAGGCCCGAACGCACCTGCTCGATCACCTCGTTATCCTTGCCAAGCTGGCCGTTGGGGAAGAGCTGCACCTCGATCCGGCCGTTGGAATTGGATTCGACCAGCGATTTGAACACCGCCGACATGGCGCCGGAATGCGAGCCGAAGGGATCTTCGGGGTTCAGATGCGCCAGACGGATGGTGATGTCCTGGGCAAAGGCGCCGGTGGCCATGACGGCTGCGAGGGCGGTGGTTGCGAGGAATTTCATACGGTTTGCTCCCTTGGTTGGTTGCCCGGATCTCAGAGCCCGAGCAGTCTTGGAATGAAGAGGGTCAGGTCGGACCAGTAGGCGACGACGATCAGGATCGCGACTTCGGCCAGGATGAAGGGCCAGAGCTCCTTGGTGATCGCCTCGACCTTTTCGCCGGTGACCGAGGCCAGCACGAAAAGACAGGCGCCGACCGGTGGCGTCATCAGCGAGATATTGAGCGCGAGAATGATCATGATGCCGGCATGCACCGGCTCCATGCCGATCTGCACCGTCAGCGGCGCCAGCACCGGGGCGAGGATGATCAGCGTGGCGTTGATGTCCATCACCAGCCCGATCAGCAGCAACAGCAGCAGGATCAGCGCGATGATGACCATCGGGTTGTCCGAGACCGACAGCATCCCGCTCGCGATGGCCTGCGGGATGCGGTTGAAGGTCATCCACCAGCCGAGGATCGAGGCCGAGGCGATGATCAGGAAGATCACGCCGGTGATGCGCGTGGTGCGCACGCCGATCTCGTAAAGATCGCGCCAGCTCAGCGCGCGGTAGACCAGACCGCCCACCACCAGCGCATAGGCGACGGCGATGGCGGCGGCCTCGGTCGGCGTCGCAAAGCCGCCGAGGATCGAGCCGAGGATGAAGACCGGCAGCAGCGCGGCAAGGAAGCCTTCTTTCAGCGCCGCGCCCACGGCGCGGAACGACGGGCGCCCCTCGCCCTTGGGCAGCCTCTTGCGCTTTGCGGTGAGCGCGATGACGCCCATGCAGATGGCGCAGATCAGCAGCCCCGGCAGGATTCCGGCGGCGAAAAGCCCGGCGATCGACACGCCCATGATCGAGCCGTAGATGATGGCCAGGGTCGAGGGCGGAATGGTCGGCCCGATGATCGACCCGGCAGCGGTGACGGCGCAGGCATAGGGGCGCGAATATCCCGCCTTCTGCATCGCCGGCACCAGCGTGTTGCCGAAGGCGGCGCTGTCGGCGGTGGCGCTGCCGGTCAGCCCGGCGAACATCACCGACGCCACCATATTGGAATGCGCCATCCCGCCGCGCATCCAGCCCACCAGCGCATCGGCCAGCCGGACCAGCCCCTGCGTGATGCCCGAGCGGTTCATGATCTCGCCCGCGAGGATGAAAAAGGGCATGGCGAGGAAGGGAAACAGATCGAGCCCGGCGAACATCCGGTCCGGCACCATCTGCATGAAACGCGGCCCCATATCGAGAATGCCCACCACCCCGGCCACGCCGATGGCGAACCCCACAGGCATTCCGAAGGCGAGCAGCCCGAAAAAGGCGATGGCAACGATCAGCGCACCCATGTCAGAAATCCTCGTCCATCGGGGGAAGCGCCGCGCCGGTGCTGTCCGGCGCGCGCTCGGCAAAGACATCGTGGATGCCGGTGAGCAGGAGCTGCACGCAGGCCATGAACGCCGCCAGCGGCACGCCCATGAAGGGCCAGCCCTTGGGGATCGAATAGATCATCGTCAGCCGCGAGAACCCCTTCACGGCAAAGCCGATGCCGTAAAAGAACAGCGCCGCGAAGAAGGCGAAGGCGATCACGTCGAAGGCGATGGCCAGCCAGCGCCGCACCCCCGCGGGCAGGCGCGAGAACACGAACTCCACCCCGATATGTTCGCGATGCGCGATGCCCGAAGAGACCGCCAGAAGCGCCATCCAGATCATCAGGTAGCGCGCCAGCTCTTCGGTGAAGGTCAGCGGCAGCGGGATCGCGTAGCGCACCAGAACCCCCAGCCAGACATCCAGCACCAGCAGCACGAGCAGCGCCACGCAGACCCGCTCGACAAGCCAGTTCACGCGCAGGCTCCAGACTCTGGCTGTGACGGAGAGTTGGGACACGGTTCGATTCGCCTCGTCGGGATCACTTGACGCCCCGATTGAAATCCACTTTTCTTACATCGATCAATAATGAAATCAATTTTTCACACAAGCGAGACGAGAGATGCCCGGCAAAGCAGCAGCCGCGACGGAGAAGACGATGTCCCAGCGGCTTCACGAGGCCTATGGCGCCCTGCCCGACGGCGAGCGCCGCATCGCCGACTCCCTTTTGGGCAATCCCGCCGAGCTGGCGGTGCTGACCGCGACGGAGCTGGCCGCGCAGGCGGGCACCTCGAACGCGACGGTCAGCCGGTTCTTCCGGCGGCTCGGCTATGACAGTTTCGAACAGGCCCGGCAGCAGGCGCGCCGGATGCGCGCGACCGGATCGCCGCTTTACACCGGCAACAGCGCGCCGGCGAGCAAGCGGATCTCGGACATCCTGAAAAGCGAGATCGACGTGCTCGAAGGCACGCTCACGCGGCTCAACCCGGTGACCCTGCGCGAGATCGTGCAGGCCATGGCCACCGCGCCGCGTATCCGGACACTGGGCTACCGCAACAGCCATTTTCTGGCGCAATACGTCACCGCCCAACTCGGGCAGATCCGGCGCGCGGTGTCGCCGCTGCTGCTGCCCGGCCAGACCCAGGCCGAGGGCATCGCGCTGCTGACCGAGGGCGATCTGGCGGTGGTGATCGGGCTGCGCCGGCGTCCGGCCGGGTTCAACCAGGTGGTGGAGGAAATCGCCGCGCGCGGGGCCCGCATCCTGCTGATGGCCGATCAGACGATCCGCGAGGCCCCGGCCCATGCCACCTGGACCATCGACTGTCAGGTCGACACGACGCAATTCGCCGATGCCTATTCCGGTGCCATGGCGGTGCTGCGGCTGCTGGCGATCGAGACGCGCCGCGCGCTGGGAAGCGCCGGACAAAGCTATCTCGAAGAGGTGGAGGCGCTGCGCAACCGGCTTCAGGAGCTGGAGTAGCCCGCACCGTCAGACCGGCCCGCGCCACAAAAAAACGATACGCCGCATCCGCGGCGTATCGCTGCACCGTCTGTCCGTCAGATCAGTTGGCGGAGGCAAGCTGCTTGGGCAGCTTGAACGTCCAGACCATGCCGCCCTGATTAAGATAGTTCACCTTCTTGGCGACCTCGCCGCCCCAGAGCGGAACCGCGCCGCCCCAGCCGGACACGATGGAGACATATTGCTCGCCATCCATCTCCCAGGTGATCGGCTGGCCGACGATGCCCGAGCCGGTCTGGAACGACCACAGCTCTTCGCCGGTCTCGTCATCCAGCGCGATGAACTTGCCCTCGGGCGTGCCGAAGAACACCAGCCCGCCGGCGGTTGTCATCGCCCCGCCCCAGAGCGGCGCCTCGTTCTCGTATTCCCATTTCCATTCGCCGGTGGCCGGGTCGATGGCCTTGAGCGACCCGATATGGTCCTCGTACATCGGCTTGATGGTGAAGCCCGAGCCGAGATAGGCGGCGCCCTTCTTGTAGGTCACCGGCTCGTTCCAGATGTCCATGCCCCATTCGTTCGAGGGCACGTAGAACAGCCCGGTCTTCTGGCTGTAGGCCATGGGCATCCAGTTCTTGCCGCCCAGGAAGCCCGGCGCCGAGAACACCACCTCGCCCTTGCCGCCATCCGCCGCCGCGGTGGGATCGCCGGGACGGTTGTCTTCGTTGTAGATCGGGCGCCCGGTCTCGTCGATGCCGCTCGCCCAGGTGATGTCCTTGACGAAGGGATGGGCGCTCACGAACGAGCCGTCCTCGCGGTTCAGCACGTAGAAGAAGCCGTTGCGGTCGGCGGTGGCAAAGCGCTTGTTGCCGTCGGCGTCGGTATAGGCCACGACCTCGTTCACGCCGTCATAGTCCCAGCCCTCGCGCGGGGTGGTTTGGAAGTGCCACTTGATCTCGCCGGTGGCCGGGTCGATGCCCAGACGCGAGGCGGCATAGAGGTTGTCGCCGGTGTTGCCTTCGGTGGGCGTACCCGCGTTGCGCAGGTGGCTGTTCCAGGGCGCCGGGTTGCCGGTGCCGAAGACCAGCGTGTCGGTCTCGGCATCGTAGGAACCGCCAAGCCAGGTGGCGCCGCCGCCGGTCTTCCACATGTCGCCCGGCCAGGTGGCGTTGAGCGTGCCGGTCATGGTGCTTTCTTCGCCGTTCAACGTGCCCATGTGGCCCTCGATGACGGGACGGGTCCAGACCATGTCCCCGGTCTCGACATCGCGCGCCTGCACCTCGCCGACGATGCCGAATTCGCCGCCCGAGTTGCCGGTGATCACCAGCCCGTTCACGATCAGCGGCGCGGCGGTGTAGGAATAGCCCGCCTTGTAATCGGCGATCTTGTCGCGCCAGACCACATCGCCGGTCTTGCGGTCGAGCGCCACAAGCCGGGCGTCGAGCGTGCCGAAGATGATCTTGTCGCCATAGATCGCGGCGCCGCGGTTGATCACGTCGCAGCAGGGCAGGATGCCTTCGGGCAGACGCGCATCGTATTGCCAGATTTCCTCGCCCGTCTTCACGTCGATGGCGTACATCCGCGAATAGGAGCCGGTAACATACATCACCCCGTCATAGACGATCGGCTGGGTTTCCTGGCCGCGCTGCTTTTCGCCGCCCATGGAAAAGGCCCAGGCGGGCATCAGGTTCTTGACGTTGTCCTTGTTCAGCGTCTCCAGCGGGCTGTAGCGCTGCAGATGGCGCCCCATGCCGTTGGTGACGACCTGGTTGGTCATGGTCTGGTCGTTGGCCAGATCCTCTTCGGTGACCTGCGCCTGTGCCATGCCGGCGGCAAGCAGACCGGCGGTCACGGCCAAGATGAAGCGGTTCATTGTGTCCTCCCTTCGAGACGGTTCGGAATCCGCGGCACGCTTGGCCGCCCTCCGGTTCAGAGCATCTCCGGCAGAGCGCCGAAGATGAATTGCACCATGGTCGTAAGACCTTTCGGCAGGGTCAGTCCTGACCCTCGATGGCGCGGTTGTCCTGCGTGGTGATCGCGGCGAGATAGGACAGGATAAAGTCCTGAACGGTGCGGTCCTCGATGCCCACATGGCGCATCTTGGTGCCGGGCATGAAACCGTCATTGTCCTCCATCCAGGCCCGCAGCGCCGCCGGGGTCCAGACGATTCCCGAGGCGGAAAGCGCGGTGGAATAGTCGTAATCGGGGTAGGTTCCGGCGCCGCGATACAGCACGTTTTCCAGTGGCGGACCATAGGAAGGATCTTTGGAATCAACGGCATGGCAGCGGCGGCATTCGGAATCGAAAAACTGCTTTCCAGCCGAGACCTTGACCTCGTCGAAAGTGTTGGCAAGCGCCGGCGTGGCAAGGCAGAGCGCGGCAAGGGCGATGTAACGGTGCATGGGGATCTCCCGGGGTTTTGCAATCGTTTCGGACACGCGCAACGCACCGTTCGCGCAAGGGGCCCGCGTGACCGCCCCGAGTATCCCGCCGGCGCGGGGAGAGGGGTATTGCACCATGGTCTAAAGGCAGGGACGCTCCGGAAGGCCGGGCAGCCCCTCTGGCGAGAGGGTTTATGGCGGCTTGCGGGCCTGCGCGCCCCTCAACAACGCCGCCAAGTGGGGTGGATCCGTGGCCATGGAAGCCGGGCCTGCACAAAACGCGGATCTGAAGCCGCTTCGTTCACGGTTTTGCGGCGCGCGGGCGTCATCCACCCCGCCGGGACGGGCGTTGACGGGTACAGGCGCGCAATGCATGCTCAGGAGGTACATTCACGCCCATTGATCCAGGTATTTCTTATGCGTCATCTATTTCTTGCGTGTCTTTTTTTGATATTCGCGGTGTCGGCGTCCATCGCCTCCGCACAATCGGGTTTCGGGAAATTTGATCGAGACGCCGCGCGCGGCTCGACCATGGGAATTACGCGAAACATTGCGCATCCCTCTGGGACTGCCGTGAGGGCATTTTCTCTGCCGGGTGGGGCTTGCAGGGGAGATGATTGTCGAAACGACCGCGAGCGCGCCGAGCTCATCGAAAGCCGCACGGCAAATCTGGAAGGGCACAGCTATCGCTACACGTTTTCGGTTTTCTTTCCCGCCGATACGCCGGACGTGGGCCCGACGAATTTGATATTCTGGCAGGTCAAGCCCCACGGGACCGGAAAGCCCTCGATCACGATGGAGCTCGTTGGCAACGATATCAACTTCGTGCTGCACGATCCGTCTCGTTTGCAGGGCGACCGGATGAATCCGCTGCGGCCCGTTGTCATACGCCGCGTCGCGCGCGGTGTCCGTGGGCGGTGGCAAGATTTCGTGCTCGACGTTCACTGGTCCAAGCGCAATGACGGCCGCATTGTCCTGAAGCGCGAAGGACGAGAAGTCCTGTCCCATAACGGGCCCAATATCGACTCGAAAAGCAGTCGCCAGCGCGTCCGTTACGGCCTGTATCGGAGCTTTCTCAGCCGTTATCTTCAGCGCAACGGCGGCTCGAAATTGCCAACGCAAACCGCCTATTTCGCAAACATTACGCGAGCGCCCCTATAGGCAGGCGCCTGTATTCACCAAACGGGCGGTCGCCGCTTCCGGGGCCGCAGTTGATCTGCCTGGATGGAGCCGTACCGACGCGTCGGCGCCAGCATGCAGCCTTGGGAACCACTGCCTTTAACGGCCGGATCGGGCCGTTCACTGAATTCTGTTTTGCCGGCCAACCGCCCCTCAGAACACCGGCGCATAGCGCCAGTTATCGGCGTCCGGCGTGATCTCGTCGAGGTCGTAGCCCGCGCCCTGTAACCGCTTCGCCACCGGCAGCCCCGCGCCCGCCGCCTCGTCGATCAGCTTCCGCCCGGCAGCCTCGTCCCGAGCGATGCCGAAGCCGCGCATCAGGTTCACACCGTGGTTGAACTTGCCCACCGGGTCGCCCGCCTCGGCGGCCTGCCGGTCCCATTCCGCCGCCGCATCGGGGTCGAACTCGCCGCCAAAACCGTTCTGCTCCATATAGGACATCCAGGTCATCGCAGCCGTGTAGCCCGCCGCCGCACAGGCCTCGAAGATCGTGCGGGCGGTGGCGTGATCGCCGGATTTCGTCATCAGATAGCCCGAGGCGCAGACCATCATGTCGGTGTCGCCCTCCGCCGCGCGGTCGCGCAGCGATTGCCAGGTCAGCTCTTCGGGGTTGGTGGTGCCGTATTCGTCCCCCGCCGCCCAGGCTGGCGCCGTCGCCAGCAGGCACAGGGCCGTCAGAATGTTCCGCATCCTCGTCTCCTCTCCCAGATCGCAGCCGAAGCTCAGCCCCCGGTCGGACGATAGGCCGCCCCCCAGGGGAAGCGCCCCACCTTGATCGTCTTCACCGGCTTGCGCTTTGCCACGTCGATCACCGTAACATCGCCGGAGATCCCGTTTGTGGTAAAAAGCGTGCTGTGATCGCCGTCAAAGGCCATGTGCCAGACACGGCGGCCCACCAGCAGATACTCCTCGACCTCATAGGTCTCGGCATTGACCACCGCGACGTGGTTTGCCGGACCAAGCGCGATAAAGGCAGTCTTGCCGTCCGGTGTCAGCTCGAACCCCACCGGCTGGATGCGATCCTCATGCACGCCCTTGATGGCGAAATGGAGTTTCGCCTTCTCGGCCTGCGTCGCGGTGTCGAAGACCGTGACCGTGCCGCCGATCTCGGCGGAGACCCACAGCTCGGCGCCGTCCTTGACGAATTCCGCATGGCGCGGACGCGAGTCGACCAGCGTATTGGCAAAGATCGCCTCGCTTTCCGTGTCGATCCAATGCGCCATATTGGTGGTTTCCGAGGTGGTGACCACGATCTTTCCGTCCGGGCTCACCGCCATGCCCTCTGGCTCGATTCCCACGTCGATCTGTTCGATCACCCGGCGGGTCTCGGTATCGACCACGGTGGTGATCGCGTCATCCTCATTGGCGATATAGAGCCGCCGGTTGTCCGGATGCAGCACGAATTGCTCGGGGTCCTCTCCCGAAGGCAGATCGTGCAGGATCTCGCCCGAGACCGGGTCCATCACCTGCACCGCGTCGCTGTCGGAGGCACAGATATAGACCCGCGAATAATCGTGGGAAAAGGTGATGCCGCGCGGGCGTTCGCCGGTGGGAATCGTGCGGGTGACCTCCAGCGTTGCGGTGTCGATCACGCTGATCGTGTCGTCCTTTTCATTGGTCACCCAGATTTCGCCGGCGGCGGCGGGCGCGCCCAGCAGGGCCAGCGCAAAAGTCAGTCTCAGCATGTCAGTGCTCCTCGAATGCGCGGCAGGCGCTTTCCGGGGCGTCGCGCCCGAGCGTGTCGAGCTCGTTGCCCTGGTGAAAGAACCCCTCGAGCGGCGCGGTTGCCACCACCGCCCGGTCGGTGACGATGGGAATGGGCTGGCGAAGCTGCCCGTTCCAGGGGCGAAAGCTCAGCGGGCGGCCCTTGAAACCCGCCAGCTCGAAATCCCCGGACAGCATATAGGCGCGCAGCACCGCCACATCGTCCGATCCGGTGCGGGTCACCGCCTCGCCCAGCGCCCGCAGGGCGGCCCAGGCGGCGTAATCCTCAGGCGCCATCTCGCGCCCGGCCTGATCCTCGAAGCGCGACTGAAGCTGCGCCGCCCCCCATTGCTCGACCACCGGCGCCCAGGCCTGCGGCACCAGCTCTTCCGAGCCCGCGACCGGGCGCGGCAGCCAGGTGTTATAGACCACATAGCGGCCGAAATCGCCGATCTCGTCGGCGATGAGCAGCACGTCGTGATCGCGGAAATCCTGCGTGAAAAGAGGCACCTCGGCGCTGGCGTTGCGGCGCATGTCGGCGTCGAAGACCCAGGTTTTCTCGCCCACAAGCTTCAGGCGGAATTTCCCGGCGGAGGCCCGCAGCGCGGCGGCGAAGGCCAGATCGCGGGGGTGACCGCCCTTGATCAGCGCCACATCGGTCCAGCGCCGCTGCACCAGAAACTGCGCCAGCGCGTCGGCGCGCATGGCGTCCGACGAGATCGTGTGCAGCAGATTGGCGCGGCAGTCCGTGTCGCGCAGCACGGCATCGGGCGCCGTGGCATTGAAGAGCAGCGCGCCCTGCGCCTCGGGCAGATCGGCGATGGCGGTCAGTACCTCGGCGGACGCGTCCAGCACGATCGCCCGCGAGGAGGCGAGCAGCGCGCGCGCCGCGGCGATTGCGTCGCCGCCTTCGGGCACCAGAACTTCGGACATGGTGTAGGTCTGGCCGAGAAACCTGCCGGTCGTCGCGTTGTCGCTCAGCCCCAGCCGCGCGCCCGCGAGGCCAAGATCCTCGGGCACCGCGTCGAGATTCGACAAGACCGGCGGCGCGGGCCGCTCGACCTCCAAATAGCCGATGCGCAGCTTGGTCTCGGAGGCCGCAGCGGCCCCCAGCACCAGCGAAAACACGGCAGCCAGCCCGATGACACGCATGAGTAGTCCTCCCTGACGGCAGACTACGCCGCCGCGCGCCGCGCCGCCGTAAGACCATGGTCGGAGACGGGCGGGTTTCGCGACCAAGGTCCAATATGGCCCGCAGGGGACCCTTGCTAACCAAAATGAAACCAGTGGAAACGGAGGAGGTCCCATGTCCGCCAGAAGAGTTTCGCGCCCTGTCCTGATGGGTGCCGCCGTGTTCGTCGCCGCCGCCAACCTTGCCTTCGCCCATGGCGATGTCGCCCCGCAGCCCGTCAATACCGACATGCTGCCAGAGGTCGGCGAGGAGTGGCTAAGCGAGAACCCCTATCGCGACGCCGGAGAGGATGTCTGGCTGAAGGCGGTGGAGATCGGCTCCTCGGGCTACAACCAGAACTGCGCCCGCTGCCACGGGCTCGAGGTGATCTCGGGCGGTCTGGCCCCGGATCTGCGCTTTCTGGAGGCCGAGGAATACGGCGACGAATGGTTCATCGAGCGCTTCCGCCACGGCTATACCCAGAACGGCATCACCAAGATGCCCGCCTTCGGCGAGCTTCTGGGCCAGAAAGCCGCCTGGGCGATCCGCACCTATATCGAGGCACGCCCGGACGATTCCGCCATCGAGGACCAATCGGACGAGCTGAAAGCCATCCGCGACCAGCTCGCCGCCGGCGAGGGCGATGTCTCTGCCCTCCAGGCGCGTCTGACCGAGATCGCGGGCGAGATCGAGACGCTGTCGGGCGCGCCCGTCGCCGACAGCATCGCCTTCCGCGCCGCCAACCAGCTTGCAGCCGATCCCACGGCGACGGCGCATGCCGCCGAGACGCTGACGATCGGGCTGTCTGCGGCGCACTGAAATGTTGCGGCGTCATGTGATCGCCGCGCTGGCCGGGCTTGCATTTGCAGGCCCGGCTTTCGCGCGTTGCGAGGACTGGACCCCCCAGCCGAAACCGCAGAACGCCAGCCGCGACATCGTCGGGCAGGATCTCGATACGATTCTCGAGCGCGGCTATATCGACTTCGCGGCCTATGAGGAGTTCCCGCCCTGGTCCTATGAGGAAAAGGGCAAGCCCGCCGGTGTGGACATCGAGATCGGCCGGCTGATCGCCGCCGATCTCGGGGTGGAGCCGCGCTTTCATCTGGTGCCGGCGGGCGAGAACCTCGACGCGGATCTGCGCAACAACGTCTGGAAAGGGCCGGTGATCGGCGGACGCGTCTCGAACGTCATGCTGCATGTGCCCTATGACAGCGCCTATGCCTGCCGCGTGGAGCAGGTCGTGTTCACCGGCCAATACGCCGCCGAGCAGATCGCCATCGCCTATCGCGAAGAGGCCTATCCCGAGGACAAGCCTGTGCCCGCCTATTTCCGCTTCGACACGGTGGCGGTGGAGAACGACTCGATCTCGGATTTCTACCTCACCTCCTTTGCCGGCGGGCAGCTTGCGCAGGGGGTGCGGCGCTATCCAAGCTACGCCGCCGCGATGGGCGCGCTGGCGGAGGGCGAGACCATGGCGGCCATGGGGCCTCTGGCGCAGCTCGAAGCGGGTGTTGCGCCGGGCATCGGCATCCACCAGCCGCCGCTGGCGGGCTTTGCCGTCAGCCGCTGGACCGTGGGGGTGGCGGTGCATATGCGCTACCGCGCGCTCGGCTATGCGGTGGACGATGCCATTCGCGCGGGGCTCGAGGACGGGCGGATCGCGGCGATCTTTGCGGATCACGGGCTGACGCATCTCGCACCGGAAAGATGACTCTTTCCGTTGAGTTTCGTCTTTCTCTATGGCAGCTTTTGGCCGATTGCATTCCAGTAAAAGGTCAGAGGCATGAAATTTCTGATATTGATCGCCGCGCTCGCCGTCGCCCCCGTTGCCGCACTTGCCGAACAATTCAACGGCCAGAAGGCATTCGAAGTTCTGACGGCGCAGAAACGTGTCTATTCGGGCGGCTCTGTCAGCGTTTTCAACAAGGACGGCACGTTCTGGACAACCCACAAGAACGGGTCGCGGGAAGAGGGCACCTATAAGATCACCAGCTCCGGGACGGTCAAGGTCCACGACCAGGCGAATAACAGGAAATACAATTTCGTCATCGGCGAAAAGAAGGGCACCTTCTATTTCACCTACCGGAGCGGGCCAGGACGCGGAAAAACCTACACCTTCTACTAAGCTCTGACAGGCGTATTTGCGGGTCGCGCAGGGCACCGCAATGCCTCCACGCGGCCCCGGAGCACGTCTTGGGCGGTGGCGTCGCCTTCGTAGGGTGGGCAATTTGCCCACCGCCCCCACCGCCCGACACCTCCTAAATCGCAACTGTCCGCAAATCCCCGTCCCGATTCACCAGCGTCACGCGGCGGATGCCCGGCAGCGCCTTTGCAGCTTGCCTGATCTCCTCCGCCGCCATCAGGCAGCAGGCGGTGGAGAACGCATCCGCCAGAGCGGCCCGCTCCGCCTCGACGCTCACCGTCGACCAGCGCGCCCCGCCCTGCCCGCGCGGATCGAGGATATGGCCGGTATCGCCCAGCATCAGCGCCCCGGGGCTGGAGGTGGCCACCGCCGCACCGGTCAGCGTGCGGGTGCCCAGATAGCCCTGCGCGGGATCGGCCAGCCCCAGCCGCCACGGCCCGCCCAGCACGCGGAACTCGCCCGCATCGACCAGCGCATGATCAAAGCCCCGCGCCGCCAGCAGCTCCGCCACCGCATCCGTGGCAAACCCCTGCGCGATGCCATTGAAGGTCAGCGCCTGTCCCGGCCCCAGCACGATCTCCCGGCCCTGCGCCACCCGGTCCCAGCCGACCACAGCACGTGCGGCATCCACGTCACCGCCCAGCGCCAGCGCCTGCCAGAGCGGCTGGACGCTGGGATCGAAGGCACCGTCCGTGGCGCGATGCACGGTCTCCGCCATGGAAACCAGCGCGCGAAACTCCTCCGACGGCCTCAACCGCCCGACGCGGTTCAGCCGCGACAGCTCCGAGCCAGGATCGTAGAGGCTGAAGCAGCGTTCGACCGCGCGCAGCCGCACCACAGCCGCCGCCAGCGCGTCCCCGGCCCCCGGCCCGTGCAGGGTGATCTCCGCCTCCGCCCCCAGCGCGACGCCGCGCCAGCGGGCGGGCGACATGGCCAGCGCCGGACCCGCGCAGAGCGCCGCCGCCGAGATGCTCAGAAATCTGCGCCGGGTCAGGGTCATTCGGCGGGCACTCTCTCAGCGGATGGAAGCGGGCGCTTGCGGGCTTTCGCCGCCAGCACCAGCGGCACGCATTGTTTCGGATCGTCATGGATCTTCACGCAGTCAAGGCACTGGAAACACTCGGAATAAGAGATCTTACCGGATTTCTCGATAGCGCCGTAGCGGCAGCGCACGCGGCAGAGCTGGCAGGGCGATCCGCACTCCTTGCGCCGCGCGATCCAGTCGCGCCCGCGCAGCAGCCCGCCAATGGCCATCACCGCTCCCAGCGGGCAGAGATAGCGGCAGAACCCCTTGAACAGCACCGCGCTCAGCAAAAGCAGCCCCACCGCCCAGGCGACATAGGGCCAGGCGCGCAGGAAATGCGTGGTGATGGCGGTCTTGAAGGGCTCGATCTCGGCCACCGTATCGACCTCGCCCGGCGCGACAAAGACCACCGCGATCATGCCCGCCAGCACGACATATTTCAGCCCCTTCAGCCGCCGGTCCCAGCGCGGCGCGGGCTCGATCTGCGGCAGGCGCAGCAGGCGCCCCAGATGCGCGGCGAATTCCTGCAACGCGCCGAAGGGGCAGAGCCAGCCGCAGAAGAACCCCCGCCCCCAGAGTACGAATCCCGCGATGGCCGCGCCCCAGACCAGCAGCGAGAACGGATCGTAGAGCAGGAAGGCGAAGCTGCCGCCCTCGAACGCCGTGCGGATCACCCCCAGCACCGTGACGATGGACAGTTGCCCCTGCCCCCAGAAGCCCACGACTCCGGTCATCGCCGCCAACATGCCCAGCCGCACTGGGGTGAAATACCGCAACCCCGCCAGCCGGTTTTGCGCCGGTCCCACCGCCAGCAACAGGACAATGAGAAAGCCGCAGAGCAGCGCCAGATCCGTCTGCCGGTTCAGGATCGCCTCGCGCCAGGGCGGCAGCGTCTCGACCGCACCGGGGCGGAGGAAGAACCGCTCGGGCGTGCTGTGGCCGACGATCAGTTCCTGCCGTCCGATCTGCGGCTGGAACATGCCATGCGCGCGCACCGCCTCGACCCTGAGCGTCCAGTCCCGCGACGGATCGAAGCCCAGCCGCCGGTCGGTGCGCAGGATCATCGCCGTGCCCTCGGGCACGCCCTCGGCCAGCTCTACCAGCAGATCGGCGTCGCGCAGCGCCACCGGCAGCCCGTCCTGCCCGGCCGAGAGCCAGTCGGGCGCGGTGTTGCGCACGAAATCGGGCGAGACCAGCCCGTGCCGTCCCGCCTCGATCAACAGGATCGGCTCTTCGTCGGGCGAGATCGCCAGAAAGCGCTGCAACTCGCCCAGCGTATCGGCGCTCAGCGCGGCGCGGGCGATGCTCGGCGGGCCGAGATCGACGATCCAGAGGTCGAGATAGGCGCCCTCCGGGTCCGCCGCCGCCTCGGGGTCGTCATCCGCCCAGACCGTCCCGGCAAACAGCGCCTCAACCTGGGCATTCGTGACGATCTTATGCGTGGCGATCCCCTCGGCGACCAGATCCTCCCAGCTGAGCGGCTCGTCGTGATCGGGGTCGGGATAGGCGGGCGGCCCGGCAGAGATGCCCTGCATCTTCTCGCGGGCCACCTCGCGAGCGGCGGCCATGATGCTTTCATGGGCAATCCGCACGCTGGCGGTCGCCTTGGTCACCCCGTCGAGATAGACCAGCGCCGAGCCGCTGTCGCCCGCGCCATAGGCGTTGCCCACCACCATGGTCTCGGACATCGAATGGCCCGCATATTGTTCGAGAAACCGCCGCAGCGGCGCCTCGCCCAGCCCCGAGACGAAGATCGGCTCGTTGTGCGAGATCAGCCGCACGTCGAGGAACTGGCCGTCGAGATCGAGCATCACGAAGACATTGATGGGCGCGCCGGAAAACCCCGGCAGCGGCGCTATAAGTTCGGTCTCGAACGCATAGCCCGCAAGACCGCCGCCGCTGTTCAGAAGCTCCCACAGGCCCTTGTCGCCCAGCTCCTCGCCCAGAACATAGGGCGCGTAGACGAATTCCGACATCGCCGCGCGGTCCAGCGGCTCGGCCCGGACAAAGCCGGGCCAGAGAGCGCAAAGACCAAGGAGCAGAGTGAAGACCAGAGACCGCATAGGCCGCACCCTAGCAAGGCGCTGCCCCCCTGCCGATGCGACCTAGGTCTGAGACCGGGACGCCACAGGGCGGTTCTGTTTGGACGGGGGAAAATGCGGTGCCTTTGCGGAGAGGAGAAGAAAGGCACCGCAGATGTGCCGGTGCGGCCATGGGAGGGACACACGGGCACAGGGGTCGTCCGGGGCAGGATGCAAGGGGTGCCCCGGACGGGAGGAGCTTTTAGAAGAAGCCCAGCTTGTTGGGGTTGTAGCTCATCAGGATGTTCTTGGTCTGCTGGTAGTGGTCCAGCATCATCTTGTGAGTCTCGCGCCCGATGCCCGACTGCTTGTAGCCGCCGAAGGCCGCATGCGCCGGATAGGCGTGGTAGTTGTTCACCCAGACACGGCCCGCCTCGATCTTGCGGCCGAAGCGGTAGCAGCGGTTCGCGTCGCGGGTCCAGACACCGGCGCCGAGGCCGTACATCGTGTCGTTCGCGATGGCGAGCGCCTCTTCCTCGTCCTTGAAGGTGGTCACCGAGACGACCGGGCCGAAGATCTCTTCCTGGAAGACGCGCATCTTGTTGTGGCCCTTCAGGATCGTCGGCTGGATGTAGAAGCCATTCGACAGATCGCCGTTGAAGCGCGCGGCATCGCCGCCCACCAGCACCTCGGCGCCCTCTTCGCGGCCGATGGTGAAGTAGGACATGATCTTCGACTGCTGCTCGGCACTGGCCTGGGCACCCACCATGGTCGCCATGTCGCGCGGGTCGCCCTGCTTGATGGCTTTCACACGCTCGATGCAGCGGGCGATGAACTCCTCATAGATGTCTTCCTGGACAAGCGCGCGGCTCGGGCAGGTGCAGACCTCGCCCTGGTTGAAGGCGAAAAGCACGAAGCCTTCGACCGCCTTGTCGAGAAAGGCGTCGTCCTCGGCCATCACGTCGGAGAAGAAGATGTTCGGCGATTTGCCGCCCAGCTCCAGCGTCACCGGAATGAGGTTCTTGGTGGCGGCCTTCATGATGATGCGGCCGGTCTCGGTCGAGCCGGTGAAGGCGATCTTGGCAATGCGGTTGCTCTCGGCGAGCGGGCCGCCCACCTCGGCGCCGAAGCCGTTGACGATGTTCAGCACACCGGCGGGCAGCAGGTCGGCGATGAGCTCGGCCAGCACCATGATCGCGGCAGGGGTCTGCTCGGCAGGCTTCAGCACGATGCAGTTGCCTGCGGCCAGCGCGGGTGCCAGTTTCCAGGCCGCCATCAGGATCGAGAAGTTCCACGGGATGATCTGGCCGACGACGCCCAGCGGCTCGTGGAAGTGATAGGCGACGGTGTCGGCGTCGATCTCCGACATGGTGCCTTCCTGGCTGCGCAGGACACCGGCGAAATAGCGGAAATGGTCGATCGACAGCGGGATGTCGGCGGCGGTGGTCTCACGGATCGGCTTGCCGTTGTCCCAGGTCTCGGCCTGGGCGAGAATGTCGAGGTTTTCCTCCAGACGGTCGGCGATCTTCAGCAGCGTGTTGGCGCGCTCGGCGGGCGAGGTTGCGCCCCAGGCATCCTTGGCGGCATGGGCGGCGTCCAGTGCCATCTCGACATCGGCGGCGTCGGAACGGGCGACTTCGCAGACCTTGCCGCCGGTGATCGGCGTGATGTTGTCGAAGTAGCGGCCGCTCACCGGCGCGACGAATTTGCCGCCGATGAAGTTGTCGTAGCGGGCCTTGAAGGGCGAGGCATATTTGCCTTCGGTTTCGGTCATGACGTTCATGCTGTGCAGTCCTCCTTGCATCCCGGATCCTCCACCCGGGTCTGAGGCGAAGGTGGCCATACGGGGGCGCGCTGTCATCCCGACCAAGGTCGGGTGTCTCGGACATGTGTCTCAGCAGTGAGACAGTTGCGCGGGACGATTGCGCCGGACCAGGAGGATCCGGGGCGGGAGTTCGGGGGTTCGCCGGGTGTTTGAGCAGGGCTCATGGAGCGTTTTTCGGCTTCGCGGATGAGATCAATTGGCAGGTCAGCGGACATGCCTCCTCAATCCCCGCGCCCTTGGCCCGGACTCAAGCCGAAGGCGCCGGGCCCAGTGGCGGCCCGTGACGCGCCGCACCATGTGTGGAAGACCTTCCTTTATCCCCGCCACATTCGAAGGACCTGGAAGCCAGGCACGGGCGTCAACAAATCGGGAGCCCGCCCGAACGGGGCATGCCGGAGGCATGACGCTGTACCCGGCTTGTCTTGTGCATGCGGCAAGGTCTTTTCCGGGTCTGACGGGCGGTCACCATTCCGTGCTCGCTCGAGAAACGACAGCTTTGGCTGCCGCCCCGATCTGCGTATTTGGAAAGAGAAGAAACCAGGAGCGCGGAAATAGGTCCGCCGCCTACTCCCCCAGCCCCAGCCGCTTCATCCGGCGGTAGAGCGTGGCGCGGCCGATGCCCAGCGCCCGCGCGGCCTGGCTGACATTGCCGTCGGCGCGGGTCAGGGCGCGCACCACGGCCGCGCGCTCGGCCTTTTCGAACCCGCTCGGCCCCTCGTCGCGGCCGAAGAGATCCGAGGCCGGGCGCGGCTTCAGCGCGCCTTTCGCCTCCAGATGGAACGCCCGGCGCGCCCCGCGGGTGGCGCCGATCACCAGATCGTCGCGATCCACCGCCACCAGCACCGATGCATCGGCCTCGTCGCCATCGCCCACCACGATCCGCGCCTCGGGGAAGGAGGCACGGAAGAAATCCGCCTCGATCGCGCGGGCGGTCTGCGCCACCGTCGCCGCGATCAGCCGGTTGAACCCCTCGGTCTGGTCGGCACGGGCCGAAGAGACGTCGAGCGCGCCCACGATGGCGCCGTCGGGTCCGAAGATCGGCGCGTCCATGCAGCTCATCCCGATATTGCGGGCAAAGAAATGATCGTCGCGGTGGATCGTCACCCGGCGCTGTTCCGCCAGACAGGTGCCGATCCCGTTGGTGCCCTCGCGCGCCTCGCTCCAGTCGGCGCCGGGCCAGAGCCCCCAGTCGCGGAACACCGCCGCATCCGCATCGCCGCAGCGCTGATCGAGCACCAGCCCGTCGCTGTCCGTCAGCAGCACCCCGCAGCCCGAGCTGCCCACCAGCCCGAAAAGCTGATCGAGCTTCGGTCCCGCGACCAGCATGAAGCGCTCGTGAACACCCCGGGCCTCGTCCAGCGCCTTGCGGTCCAGCCGCTCGCTGGCCCGGCGCTCGGCCGGATCGAGCCCGTGATGCTGCATCGAGCGGCGCCAGGAGGCCGCAAGCGACGATTTCGCCGCCGCCTTGTCCGAGACGACGGCCTTCACGATCCTGTCGATATGTTCCGAAGCTGGCGTGATGGTTCCTCTCCTCCCGCATCCAGCGCCCCACCGAAGGCCGGAGCGCCTTCGGCGATCCTATGTCCGGTCCGGAGCAAAGGCTATACGACCAAGGGACAAGGCGCCAGTCACGGAAAGGTCAGCGCCCCCGCAGAGGGCTGCGGGGGCGCTTCGAATACCGGCAAGAGGCCCCGGCTTTGGAGCCTGCCGCGCTTACATCTTGCCGCCGTAGACGGGGAAGACGCTTGCGTCGCCGTAATCCTTGATCTGCTCGATGGTCTTCAGCGCTTCCATATCCGCGTCGGAGATCTCGAAATCGAGCGCGGCGTTGTCGCGCATGTGATCCGGGTTCGCGGTCTTCGGCAGCGGCAGCAGGCCGAGCTGGAGCACGTAGCGGATGCAGAGCTGCGGAATGCTGACGCCGTATTTCGCCGCCATGGCGCCGATCTCGGCATTGTCGAGGATCTTGCCATGGGCGACCGGCGAATAGGCTTCGACCAGCAGACCCTTGCTTTTGCAATAGTCGATCAGCTCGAAGGGCGTGTTGCTGACATGCGCGAGGATCTGGTTGATCATCGGCTTGACCGAGGCATTGTCGAGCAGGTTGTCGAGGTCTTCCTTCTGGAAGTTCGACACGCCGATGGCGCGGATCTTGCCCGCCTCATAAGCCTCTTCCAGCGCCTTCCAGGCCGCGAGGTTGCCCTCGAAGAAACGGTCCTCGCCGCTGAAATCCTGCCACGGCTGCGGGCTGTGGATGATCATCAGGTCGATGTAATCCAGCCCCAGCGCTTCGAGCGAACCGTCGATGGCGGCGACCGCGGCGTCATGGGTCTTGATGCCCGCATCGAGCTTGGTGGTCACGAACATCTCTTCGCGCGGGATGCCGCTGGCGCGCACGCCTTCGCCGACGCCGCGCTCGTTCATATAGGCCTGGGCGGTGTCGATGTGACGGTATCCCAGCTTCGTCGCCGCGATGACGGCCTCGGCGACCTTGTCATCGTCGATCATCCAGGTGCCGAGACCGAGTTTCGGGATCTTCACGCCATTGGGCAGGGTATAGGTTTCTTGCAGGATCATCTTTTCTTCCTTTCGTCTGGGGCTCATCCGAGCCGCTGTCGTACCGGACCGGGCACGGCCTGCCGCCAGCCTGCGCACCGGCCCATGCGGCCGGGGAGAGGCTGGCGCATGGCGCCGACACATCGGGAACGCCCAGCAGGCCCCCGCTCCGTCTGCCCACAATCTAGGCCATGGGGGCCGCCGCGATAATCGACGCAAACCAACACTTACTCATGAGCTGAGCGCATCAATCGGCCAAGAAATCGCCCGAAGCGACATCAGCCGCGTGGCACGGGGAGCGGCCGGAACCGGCCAAGACGCCACGGCGGGGACAACATGCCCGGGGACGAGCCGCATGCGCCGATGCGTGACGCGGCCCAGACACCGGATCATGGCGACGCCCCCCGGGGAGAGGCCACCGGGAGTGTGCAGGGGGCGGCAGTTCCCGCCCTCCAAAGAGACAACGACGCGGCGGGCGATGTGCAACCGGCGCGACAACCGGGCTCAGCGGACGTGGAAACCGCCACAAGCCCGCTTCCGGCCGTCCCCGGGCGCGGCCTAATAGGACGGCTTTTTCAGCAGCTCCGGGAGCTTCGGGGCAATATGTTCGGGATAGAACCGGGTTTGCCAGTCCTCCCGGGCCAGCTCGGTCAGTTCGATGGAGACGTATTTCTCATCCACCCCCAGCGTCCGGCAGGTTTCCCGCGCGATGGCCTGCGCCAGCGCGCGTTTCTGATCGTCGCTCTTGCCCTCGATCAGCGTCACGGAAATATGCGGCATCTGTCCTCTCCCTTGTCCCTGTCCTCCGGCGGGCCCCGTCTCATGCGGAGCCCGCGCGCATCTGCGCAACCGCCTCGGCAATGGCGTCGAGCCGCTCCGGATCCTCGATCGTGGCCGGGTAGCTCCAGCGCTCGCCGTCGAGGATCTTGCGGATCACTCCGCGCAGGATCTTGCCCGAGCGGGTCTTGGGAAGCCCCGCGACCACCAGCACCCCGCGCAGCGAGGCGATGGCGCCGACCGTCTCGCGGACCCGCTGCGACACTTCGCGCGCGATCTCGGCCTCGCCGCGCGCCGTTCCCGCCTTCATCACGACGATGCCGAAGGGCACCTGCCCCTTGAGCGCATCGCCAATGCCCACCACCGCGCATTCCGCCAGATCCGGATGGCCCAGCACCGCATCCTCGAGCGCGCCGGTCGACAGGCGGTGGCCCGCGACCTGAATCACATCGTCGGTGCGCGACATCACGAAGACATAGCCGTCCTCGTCCATATAGCCGGCATCGGCGGTGTCGTAATAGCCCGGAAACCGGCTGAGATAGGTGTCGCGAAACCGCTGATCGGCGGTCCAGAGCGTGGCAAAGCAGCTTGGCGGCAGCGGCAGGCGAATGGCGATATTGCCCAGCGCGCCCGGCGGCAGCGGCGCGCCCTCGTCGTCGAGCACGCGGATGTCGTAACCCGGCATCGCGACGCCGGGCGAGCCGTATTTCACCGGCAAGAGACCCAGACCGGCCGGGTTCGCCGCAATCGCCCAGCCGGTTTCCGTCTGCCACCAATGGTCGATGACGGGCACGTTCAGACCGGTCTCGGCCCAGATGATCGTTTCGGGATCGGCGCGTTCGCCGGCCACGAACATCTGCCGCAGACAAGAGAGATCCCAGCGCCCGATGAAGGCGCCGCCGGGATCTTCGCGCCGGATCGCCCGGATCGCGGTGGGCGCGGCGAACAGCGCCGAGACCCCGTGCTCGGAAATCACCCGCCAGAAGGTGCCGGCATCCGGCGTGCCCACGGGCTTGCCCTCGAAGAGAACGGTGGCGCAGCCCTGCAACAGCGGCCCGTAGACGATGTAGGAATGGCCCACCACCCAGCCGACATCGGAGGCCGCCCAGAAGACCTCGCCCGGGGCCATGCCGTAGACGTTCTGCATCGACCATTTCAGCGCGACCATATGACCGCCGTTTTCACGTACCACCCCCTTGGGCTGACCGGTGGTGCCCGAGGTGTAGAGGATATAGAGCGGATCGGTCGCCGCGACCGTGCGGCAGCCGGCAAGCCTGTCCGCCGCCATCGCCGCATCGACGGCCTGCCGGTAATCGACATCCAGCCCCTCGGTCATCGCGCAGGGCTGTTCCGGCCGCTGCAACACGATCCGCGCCGCGGGTTTGTGCGCGGACAGCTCCGTCGCACGGTCGAGCAGCGGCTTGTAGGCGATGACGCGGCCCGGCTCGATGCCGCAGGAGGCGGAGACGATCAGGCGGGGCTCCGCATGGTCGATCCGGCTGGCCAGCTCGGCCGCCGCGAACCCGCCGAAGACCACCGCGTGAACGGCGCCGATCCGGGCACAGGCGAGCATGGCAAACACCGCCTCGGGCACCATCGGCATGTAGATCAGCACGCGGTCGCCCGGCGCCACGCCGCGATCCAGCATCACCTGGGCCAGTGCCGCCACCTCGCGCTGCAACTCGGCAAAGCTGTAGCGGCGCGCCCGACCGGTGATCGGGCTGTCGTAGATCAGCGCAATCCGCGCACCCTGCCCCGCCGCCACATGCCGGTCGATGCAATTGTAGCAGGTGTTGCAGGTGGCATCGGGAAACCATCGCCCATAGGCGCCGCTGTCGGGATCAAAGATCCTCGCCGGCGGCGAAACCCAGGAAATCTCCTGCGCGGCGGCGCGCCAGAAGCCTTCGGGGTCCTCCTGCCACGCCGCGTAGCCGCGGCGATAGGCGCTGCCCGCCGCCGGGCCGCTTGCGGGATGTCCGGCGGCACCGCTCACGACGCCTTCCCGCCCTTCTCGCGGGCGCTTACCGGCAGGCCGGCCTTTTTCCAGGTCGAGAACCCCCCGCGCATGCTGATCACGTTGAGCCCCATCTCCTGCGCCGTCCGCGCGGCCAGCAGCGACCGCCAGCCCGAGGCGCAGTAGAACACAAACGCCTTGTCCTCGGCGAAGAAGGGCTTGTGATAGGGGCTTTCCGGGTCGATCCAGAATTCCAGCATGCCGCGAGGCGCCAGGATCGCGCCGGGCAGCATGCCGTCGCGCTCGACCTCGCGCACATCGCGGATGTCGATGAGCCGATAGCCGTCATCGCCGGAAATCTCCGCCACCTCGCCGACCTCGAGCGATGTCACGAGGGCGTCCGCCTCCGCCAGAAGCGCCTTGTAGCCTTTTGCCATGGTCCTCTCCTCCGTCCCTGTCGCCACCGGCGCGCCTCAGCGCAGCCGGATCAGGCGTTTGCCCATGTTCTCGCCGCGATAGAGCCCGGCAATCGCATCCGGACAGGACTCGATCCCCTCCAGCACGTCCTCGCGCCAGGCAAGACGGCCCTCGCGGATCCACCCCGCCAGCGTGGCAAAGGCCTCGGCGGATTTGTCGGCGTGATCGAAGGCCAGAAAGCCCTGCATCCGCGCCCGCTTGGTCAGCAGATCGCGCTCGACCCGGGGCCCCTGCGGCACCGGATCCCAGCTCGAGATCGAGGCGGTGCCGCAGACCACGATGCGCGCGCCGACCGCGATCTGCTGGCGCACCGCATCGCTGATCGGCCCGGCGGTGTTGTCGAAATAGACGTTGATCCCGTCGGGACAGGCGGCGGCGAGCCCGGCCTCTAGATCCTCGGCGGCATAGTCCAGCACCGCGTCATAGCCGAAGGTCTCGCGGCAGAGCGCCATCTTGGCCCCGCCCCGGGTGATCCCGACCGTGCGGCACCCGAGGATCTTCGCGATCTGCCCCACCGCCGAACCGACCGATCCGGCAGCGGTGGAGACAACGACCGTATCGCCCGGCTTCGGCTCTCCGGCGATGGTAAGCCCGAGATAGGCGGCCAGACCGTTCAGCCCGAGCAGCCCCAGCGACAGCGAGACCGGCAGGTCGGTCTCGGTCACCTTGCGGATCACCTTGTCCACGCCGACCGTCGCCGCCTCCTGCCAGCCGAACCAGCCGGTCACGATGTCGCCCTCGGCATAGGCCGGATCGCCCGAGGCCAGCACCTTGCCGACGGCGATGGCGCGCATCACCTCGCCGATCCCGATCGGCGCGGAATAGTTGCTCTTGTCGGCAAGCCAGCCGCGCATCGCGGGCTCGACCGACAGGTAATGGTTCTCGACCAGGATCTCGCCCGCCGCGGGCGCCGCGACCGTCGCGGTATCCAGCGCGAAATGCTCGGCCTGGGCGATGCCCTCGACGGGCTTGGCCAGCACGGTGCGGCGGTTCGGGCCGCCGATCTCGGCGGGGGCGGACAATCGGGTCATTGGCTTTCCTCCTTGGCAGGCAGGACATGGTTGCGCAGCACGCCCAATCCCTCAACCTCCAGCTCGATGACATCGCCGTCCTGAAGATAGCGGCCCAGCTCCATGCCGGTCCCCAGACCGACGGTGCCCGAGCCAAAGAACTCGCCCGGATGCAGCCTCTCGTCCTGCGAGGCATAGGCGATCATGTCCTCGAAACTGTAAATCATCCCGTCGGTGGCGCCGTCGCACCACAGCTCGCCGTTCACCCGCGACAGCATCCGCAGCGCATAGGCGTCGGGCACCTCGTCGGCGGTGACGATCCACGGCCCGATGGCATAGCCGCCCGAGAAATCCTTGGATTTGGCCGGGCCGGTGATGTTGCCGACCTCCGACATCTGGAAATCGCGTGCCGAGAAATCGTTGAAGACGGTGTAGCCGAAGATGTGATCGCGGGCCCGGGCCTTGGAAATGTCCTCGCCGCCCTTGCCGATATAGATGCCGAACTCCAGCTCGTAATCGAGATGCGTGCAGCCGCGCGGGCGCCGGAAACCGGTGTCGGTGCCGATCACCGAATAGCGGTTGCCCTTGTAGAAGTTCGGATGGTGCAGAAAGAACGGCGCGATCTGCGGATTGGCCGGCGGCTCGGGCACAGGTTCTCCGGCCAGCTCGGCCTTGAGCGCCATGAGCGCCGCCGGCGCGCCCAGCATATGGCCCTCGAAGGCGACGAAATCGCGGATGCTGCCGGGCACCGGCACCGGCGACAGCAGCCGCACCTCCGACAGTGCCGCGCTCAGCGACGTGTCACCGCCCCGGGTGTCGAAGAGGCCGCGCGCAGCGTCGAGCCCCCGGTCGCCGGCCTCCATGAGCGCCAGCATGCTCCGGAAGGCGGCCCCCTCGGTGCCCGCCCGCTCTGCCGCCGCCGCGAGATCGAAGACCCGTGTCTCCGCCGCGTGAACGATACCGATGCGGATCTGGCCGCCGCTGCTTTGATAGGTCGCGAGTTTCATGATGTTCCCATTGCCAAAAGTCAGGTGAAATCTTCGAAGAGACGGCGGAGGACCGTATCGAGCGTGGTCGGCCCCTTGACCGTCTTGTCGGGAGGCGACTCGAAGTCGATCCAGCCCTCGTTGATGCCGTCGAGCATGCGCATGCGCGGCAGCGGATTGACCATGCCCGAGGCGCGGAAGATGTCCTCCCAGCGGTCGCGGGGCACTTCGCGCACCGCGACCGGCCGGCCGAGATGCGCGGACATGATCCGCGCCACATCGACCGGGGCGAGCCGGATCTCGTGCTCTAGCTCCACGATCCGCGTGCCGCTCCAGGTCTCGCGGATCATCTCTGCCGCCAACTCTCCCACATCCGCCGTCGCAGCCATCGGGATCGCCCGGTCGGCGGGTTGCAGGAAGCTGTCGATGACCCCCCTGTCGCGCGCCGAAACGATGTCGCCGCGGAAGTTCTCCATGAACCAGCCGGGCCGCAGGAAGGCCACCGGCAGATCCAGCCGGCCTAGTGCCTCCTCCATCAGCGTGCGCTGCGACAGATTGTTGGTCTGGACCGCCTGCGCCCCAACCGAGGACAGGCACACCACCCGCTTCGGCCGCGCCCGGTCCAGCGCCGCAGACACGGCGGCGACCACTTCGGCGGCCTCCTGAAACCCCGGCGCGGGATCGAAATTCGACGGCGGCAGGATGAAGACGCCCTGCGCGCCGGAAAACGCCTCCGCCAGCGCGTCGGCATCCTGCATGCGCGCAATCGCCAGCTCGGCGCCGCGCGCGGCCCAGGGCTGGAGTTTCTGCGCGTTCCGTGCCACCGCGCGCACCCGTTCGCCCCCGTCGAGCAAGGCGCGCGCCATGGCGCCGCCGACCTTGCCGGTTATTCCCGTAATCGCATACATTGCCTTATTCCCGATAATCCCGCGGAGCCGGTCCAGGCGGCCCGGCACCGGGGGGCGGTCAGGCCGCCCCCCGCACGTCCCGAAGGGCCCCTAGTTCACGACGAAGCCGGAATAGCCCTCGTCCACACAGGCGTTGATGCGTTGCAGGAAATCCGGGATCCCGCGCGCATAGACCATCATCTCGCGCCGCTTCCCCGGAATATTGGCGCCGATGTACCAGGAGTTCGCCTTGTAGAACATGTCCGAGGTCTGCACCGTGTCGCTGCGCCAGGTCTCGTCCGCCTCGGGCGTCGCCTCGATCCGGGTCTTGCCCTTGACGATCAGGTCGTCCACCACGCGGGCGACCCAGTCGCCCTGGAACTCGGCGCAGGACGGGCCGTTGCAGAAGGCCGAGGGGCTCTGCGGGCCGTAAACCATGAACATGTTCGGGAATTCCGAGGTGGCCATGCCCAGATGCGCGGCCAGCCCCTCGCTCCAGCGCTCCTGGATCGTGCGGCCGTTGCTGCCCACGATGTCGATGCTGAGCATGCCGCCCGAGATCGCGTCGAAACCGGTCGCCAGAACAATTATGTCGAAGGGATACTCGGCCTCCGTCGTCTTGATCCCGGTCTCGGTGATCCGCTCGATCGGCGTCTCGCGCAGATTGACGAGAGAGACATTGTCGAGATTGAAACACTCGAAATAGGTCTGCTCGAGCGAAGGGCGCTTGACGCCGATGGGATGCGGCGGATCGGTGGGGGCGAGGATCTCGGCCAGCCTGGGGTCGTTGATGCGCTCGCGCGTGCGGTCGCGCCAGTAGTCATAGACGAGACGGTTCGCCTTCTCGTCCATCAGCGTGTCGTAGTAATTCGCCAGCCACGGGTAGAACCCGCCCTTCTCCCAAAGCGCGTCAAAGGTCTTGCGGCGCTCTTCGTCGCTGACCTCGAACACGCTCTTGGGGATGAAGTCGAAATCGAAGCCGCCAAAGGTCTTTTCCCGCAGCGCATAGGCCGCCGCATAGTCCTTCTTGAGCTGGGCGCTTTCCTCTTTCGAGATCTTGCGCTGGCGCATCGGCAGGGCCAGCATCGCGGTGCGCTGGAAGACCGTGACCTGTTCGGCGACCTTGCTGGCCTCCTGCACCACCTGCAAGCCGCTGGCGCCGGTGCCGATCACCGCGATCCGCTTGCCCGTCATGTCGAGCCCGCCCTGCGGCCAGAGCGCGGTGTGCTGCACCACCCCGTTGAAATCCGACATGCCGGGGATGTCCGGCGTGAAGGGTTTCGCCGCGAAGCCCAGGCAGGGCAGCAGGAACCGCGCCCGGACCGCATAGCCATCCTCGGCCGAGATCGTCCAGACCCTGTCCTCCTCGTCGAACCGGGCCGAGGTGACCTTGGTGCCGAAGCGGATGTCCTTGCTGAGATCCAGCTTCTTGTCGACATAGTCGAAATAGGCCGCGACCTCTTCGCGCCCGGGATAGAGCTCGGTGAAATCCCAGTCCTGCCAGAGCTCCGGGTCCGAGAACTGATACATGTGCCCCATGGAATCCACCCGGGCGCCCGGGTAGCAGTTCCAGTACCAGACACCGCCGACATTCTGCCCCGCTTCCAGAAGCAGAACCTTGTGGCCCTTGTCGCGCAGCCGGCGCAGCAGATGCAGCCCGCCGAACCCCGCGCCGATGATCACCGCATCGTATGTTTCCACCGCAGTATTGGACATTTTCTTGTACTCTTTTTCCCTGTTGTCGTGCTGGGCTCAGTCCCAATAGGTGCCGCCGGTCGGCAGCCGCTCGAGGTCGAGCCCCTCGTGGCAGAAGAAGGCCGGGATGCCGCCGCTTTCGAGCAGCATCAGGCGCTGCCGCGAGGCCGTCATCGCGCCGGCGCTCCAGTCCCAGGGCATCGGGATGAACGCCTCGAACTGGTCGCGCTGATGCGACACGTCCGCCGCCAGGACGATGCGTCCGCGGTTCGGCAGATCGACGATCAGGCTTTGATGGCCGGGCGCGTGGCCGGGCGTTCGGATGAGCTTGAGGCTGCCGTCCCCGAACAGGTCGCAATCGCCGTCGATGAGCTTCCAGTTTAGCTGGTGGACGGATTTGAAATCGTTCTGGCAGTAGACCGGGCTGGTCCAGGGATCGGGGAACAGCGCGTAGCGCAGCTCGTCCCGCTGGGCGACATGGATCGCGTCGGGGAAATGGGCCATGCCCCCCGCATGATCGAGATGCAGGTGGGAATAGACCACATAGCGCACATCCGAGGTCTTGATGCCCAGCTTGTCCAATTGCCGGTCGATGACATGATCGCGGGTGAAGGCATGCGCGCCGAAGGCGTCGAAGATGCCCGGCCCCCAATAGCTGTCGCGCCGCTCGGGATCGGCCACCGCCTCGTTGATCCCGGTATCCCACAGGATCACCCCGTGATCGGGATGCTCCAGCACCGCCGCCGTGGTCGGAATCGTGACCTCGCCGGGGGCGAAGGTCACAAGTTTCGCTTTCTCAAGCGTCATCGGCCCCACATTCATGGCCGTCATTCTCAGCGCTGACATCTTCTCCTCCTCAGCATGATCCGCCGCCCCCTCAGTGGCTCTCCTCGCGGCGGATATTGGGGTTTTGCATGCGTTTCCCGGCGCGCCCGCCCGGCGCTAGAGACCGAGCTGGCCGGCAATGACCTTTCTCATGATGTCGTTCGTGCCCCCGCCGATCATCGGGAAATAGGAATCCCGCAGATGCACCTGGGCGGGGTATTCCCGCATGAGCCCGTAGCCGCCGAAGACCGACATCGCCTCGTGGCAGGCGCGGTGGCATTCCTCGCCGGCGACCAGCTTGGCCGCCGCCGCCTCGATGGTGATCTCCTGGCCTTTGTCGGCCATCTGCGCGGCGTGATAGGTGTGCAGCGCGGCGGTGGTGATGCGGGCGTGAATATCGACCAGCCGGAACTGGATGGCCTGGAAATTTCCCACCGGGCGCCCGAACTGGCTGCGCTCGCGGGAATGGCGCAGCGCGGCGTCATAGGCGCTGCGCGCATTGCCAACGGCCAGCGCGGCGGTAAAGATCCGGTCCACCGTCAGCGACCGGTAGGCGTTCAGAAAGCCGCTGCCGGTCTCGCTCGACAGGGCATGATCGTCGGGCACGAAAACATCGTCGAAGACCAGCTCGGCAGTGTCCGAACTGCGCACCGAGAACTTGTCGAGCTTCTGGCCGACGCGGAACCCCTCGGACTTGGTATCGACCACGAACATCTCGAGCGCCCGCGCGCCCTTGTCCGGATCGACGCTGGCCACGACGGTGATGAAATCGGCGACGGTCCCGTTCGTGGTGAACATCTTGGAGCCTCTGAGCACCCAGCCGCCATCGACCCGCGTCGCCCGCGTCCGCAGCGACCCCGCATCGGAGCCGGCATTGGGCTCGGTGATGGCGAAGGCGCCGATTTTCTCTCCCCGCAGCGCCGGCAGCAGATAGGTCTCGCGCAGATGCGCGTTGCCCCATTCCTGGATCGTGTAGGTGGCGGTGGAGCCCTGCATGCAGATGCCCGCCGCAAAGCCCATCGAACCGCGCGCCAGCTCTTCGCAAAGGATCGCGAAACACAGGTTGGGGTTTTCCAGCCCCGCCCCGCCCGTCTCGGCGGGATACAGCGTGCCGATATAGCCGAGCCCGGCCAGTTCGCGTGTCAGCGCGTGCTGGAAATCGCCCTCCTCGTCGATGTCCTGCGCCACCGGCACAAGCCGCTCGTCCACCCATCTGGCGACGTGATCGCGGAACTCCTCCGCCTCTTCGCAGGCCGATCTGACCATCATCCGGACACCTCCGAGAATTGCTCCCGAAGCGCCCGGCGCAACACCTTGCCGACCCCGCTCTTGGGCAGGCTGTCGACGATGAAGACCTGCTTCGGACATTTGTAGGATGCGAGCCGCGCGCGCAGTTCGGCGATGACGCGGTCGGCCGAGACCTCGCAGTCCGGCCGTGGCACGATGGCCGCGACGACCCGCTCGACCCATTTCGGATCGGGCAGCCCGAACACCGCCGCTTCGGCGATCCCCGAGACGCCCATGAGCTGGTCCTCGACCTCGGTGGGATAGACGTTCTCGCCACCGGTGATGATCATGTCGTTCTTGCGATCGACGAGGAAATGTACCCCCTCCGCATCCGCAAAGCCGACATCCCCGGTCCGCAGCCAGCCGTCCCGAAGCTCGGGACTGGCGGTGACGCCCTCCGACCAGAGCCCCGAGAGGCAGCCGGCGCCCGAGACCACAAGCTCGCCGATCTCACCCGGTCCGGCCATGGCACCCCCGGCGCCACGGATCTGCACCTGGCAACCCGCCACCGGCAGACCGCAGGAGCGCAGCAGCCTTGCATCGCCGGACAGCACCGCGCGGCGGTGATGCTGCGGGTCCAGCATCGACACGATGCCCGCCTCGGTCGAGCCATAGCCCTGCACGAAGGCGCAGAGCGGCAGCGCCTCCATCGCCTCCAGCAGCAGCGCCGAGGGCATCGGCGCCGCGGCGTAGAAGATCAGCCGCAACAGCGACAGGTCGTGATCGGCGCGCTGCGGCGCCCGCACGAGCGCGGCGACCATGGTGGGCACCAGATGCACGACGGTGATCCGGTCGCGCTCGAGGGTCTCGATCACCCGCGCCGGATCGAACTCCGGCAGGACCGTCACAGTGCAGCCGCTCATCAGCGCGGGATAGAAATGAAACCACAGCCCGCCGACGTGAAAGAACGGCATCACCGCAAGCACCCGGTCGTCGGCACCGAGCCCCAGCACCTCCGAGGCGGCGCAGCGCATGTTCGCCAGCACCGCGCGATGCGACAGAACGATGCCTTTCGGCTGCCCGGTGGTGCCGCTGGTGTAGATGATGCAGAGCGGATCTTCGGGAGCGACCGCCACCGAAGGCGCCGGCGCGTGCGGGCCGCTGCGGAAACGCACATAGCCCTCCGCAGCGCCGGCCGGACCGTCGAAACAGATCACCCCGCGCAGGTCCGGCAGATCGCCCTGCGCGGCCTCGATGACCGGCAGGTGGTCGCGGTCGGCAAAGATCAGCGCCGGGTCCGCATGCCGCAAAAGCCGCCGCAGTTCCTCGGCCGTCAGCCGCCAGTTCAGCGGCACGATCACCAGGCCCGACTGGGCGAGCCCGAAGATCTCGGCGAATTCCAGGCGGTTGCGCGACAGCACCGCCACCCGGTCGCCCTTGCGCAGCCCGCGTGCGGCCACCGCCGCGTTCAGCTCCGCGATATGGTGCCCGAAGGCCCGGAACCCGGTCTCTCGCCCGGCCCCGTCGCGCAGCGCGACGCGGCCGGCATGGCGGCGGCAGACCTCGGCGATCAGCGGTCCCAGCGTCGAGAACCCGTCGGGGATCGTCATGACCGCTGAACCTTGTTCTTCTTCTCGACGAGGAATTCGCGCAGGCGGCGCTTTGCCTCTTCGTCGTTCTGCGCGATGCTGACCATCAGCATCTCGGTGAACAGCCCCTCCTGCGGCGCCTGTTCGACGATGCGCGGCAGCGCCTGGGTGATCGCGAAATTGGCCAGCGGCGCGTTCCGGGTGATACGTTCGGCCAGGTCCATCGCTTTCGCGAGCCCCTCGCCCGGACCGACGAGATATTGCGTCAGCCGCAGGTCGCGATGCGCTTCCTCGGCGCCGTAGGTCCGCCCGGTCAGCATCATGTCCATGACCGTTGCCGCCCCGATCAGCCGGGGCAGCCGCACCGAGCCGCCCGAACCCACGAAGATCCCGCGCATGCCTTCGGGCAAGCCGTAGAACGCCGAGGGCTCGGCCACCCGCAGATGCGACGCCGCCGCCAGTTCCAGCCCGCCGCCGATCACCGCGCCATGCAGCACGCTGACCACCGGCACGCGGCAGAACTGAAGCGTGTTGTTCAGACGCTGGCCGATGCCCGAGGTATGGAAACTCTCGATCATGCTGGCCTCGCGCAGCTCGTTCAGGTCGAGCCCGGCGCAGAAATGGTCGCCCTCGCCGCGCAGCACGATGGCGCGCACCTCCTCCGGGACGTTGCCAAAGGCCGTCTCGAGCCCGAGAACGAGAGCGTCGTTCAGCGCGTTGCGCTTGGCGGGCCGGTTCAGGGTCAGGATGCCGATGCCCCCGCGCGTTTCGGCGCTCAGGCACTCCGGCAGGCCCGCCTGCCAGAGATCGTGACGCACAGCGCTCATAGGCTGGCCTTTCCGTTGAGACCGGGCTGAGACAGATCCGCCTGCGACTGGATGTTCAGAAGCGGGACAAGCTGGTCGTCGCGCCACGCGCCCCAGGCGTCATTCGCCGCGCCGCTGGACAGCTCGGCCCCCGCCGCGATCAGCGCCGCCCGCACGTCTTCGGTCAGGCAGAGCGGATCGCCGGTGCGCCACCATTGTTCGATGGCGCCGCCGGCATGGTCGAGAATGCCCCGCATCCCGCCCGCCCCACCGGCCATGTGCAGGGTCATCAGCCCCCCGGTCAGGATCCAGCGCGGCGCCAACCCGTAGCGGACCGCCGCGTCGATGTCGGACGGGGTGGCAAGCCCTTCGAGAAGACAGCGCACCGCTTCGCGCACCAGCGCGAATTGAAGCCGGTTCGCCATATGGCCCACGGATTCCCGGTTGAGCTGCACCGGGTGCTTGCCCAGGAACCGTGCGAACCCCATGGCCCAGGCGGTGGTCTCCGCCGAGGTCTCGAGCCCCGGCACGATCTCGACCAGAGGCATGAGATGCGCCGGAACGAAAGGATGGAACACGACGACACGCTCGGGATGGGCGCAATCCGCCTGAAGCTCGGTCGGCGGCACGCCGCCGGTGCTGGAAAGGATGATCTTGCCCACCGGCGCCACCGCGTCGGCCTCGGCGATCAGCCGGCGCTTCATCGCGGGATCTTCGGGCGCGTTTTCCTGGATCACGTCCGAAGCCTCGACCATATCGGTCAGCGAGGGATAGAAGACCAACCGGTCCAGCGGCGCCTCGGCGGCAGAAGCAACCCCCAGCTTGCGCAGCGACGGCCAGGCCCGGGCGATAAAGGCCCGTGCCCGCGCCTCGGCCCCCTCGCCGGTGTCATAGGCATTCACCCGAAGCCCCTTGGCCAGCATCAGCGAGGCCCAGCCCGCCCCGACCGATCCGGCGCCGAGCATGCCGACCGAAGTGACCTTGTCAGGCTCCACCGCAGGCAGTCCCATTCCGATTTCCCTTTCCGCAATCCGGCGCAGGAATTTCGGATCCCGCACCGCCTCGAAAGCAATTCCGCATTCGACTCTACTGATTCATTTTTTATTGAAATCCACCCTGAAAGGATATGATCCATCCCCTATGACCGTTATTCACATTCGGCATAACTTTCAGGACAACCACCTGGATATAAACACACTTGCAAAATACAGCACCCGCCCACAGCACGCCCCATCGAAACCAGAGAACAACGTTGAATCTGAAATCTTCAGAAACAAAATAGACACCCCCCTCAAAAAAAGAGAGGGTCATTTTATTCCATAAAGATCCCCGCCATTAATAGGGATCGCAATTCAAGGAATGCGCCTCAGACGCAATCCTTCTCCCGCGGCGCAACCGCCCCGGACCAGCCCGATCCGCCGGCGGTCTCGCGCAGGATCTGGAGGATCTCCTTCCGGCATTCCCGCACCGCGCGGCTATGGTTCCGCATCGGGTTGGAATAGAGCGCCCAGCCCAGGGTCAGCCCCTCGACCGGCGCCCAGAGCACCCGGCCGCTGGCGACAGGGTTGGTCATCGCGCTGGCCGGAACGACGGTGTAGCCGAGCCCGGTCGCCGAAAGCTCCAGGCAGAGCGCCAGCGTGTCCGTCTCCATCGCGACGTCGAGCGTGGCGCCCTTGCGGGCCATCTCGTGCTCGAATTTCGCGCGCAGCAGGTTCGGTCTGGCCGGGATGATCATCTTGCGGCCCGCCAGATCCCGAATACGGACGGGCCGGTCGGGCGACAACCCGGACCGCGGCCCGCCGGCAAGCACCAGCGGCTCGCGCACCAGCAACCGTTGGCGGTGCTCCTGATTGAGCGAGGTGTCTTCCGGCGCGATGCACATATCCAACAGCCCGGCGTCCATCTGCTCGCGCAGCATATGGCTGACGGTCTCGCTGACCCGCACCTTGATCCCCAGGTTCCGGGTAAGGATCCGCTCGGCGAATTTCCGGGTCAGCACGCTGCGCAATGCGGTGGGAAACCCGATGGTTACATTGCCCTGCGCTTTCTGGCCGATCTGTTCGCGCAGCAGATCGAACTGCCGCAGCAGCGGCCGGCTCTGGTCGCGCAGGATCTTCCCCGCCTCCGTCGTCCGGACCCCGCCACGGCTGCGCACCAGAAGATCGGTGCCAACCTCATGTTCGAGCAGCGCCAGATTGCGCGACAGGGTCGGCTGGGACATCCCCAGGTCGATGGCGGCCTTGTTGATGCTGCCCAGCTCGACGATGCGGAGAAAATACCCCAAGAGCTTGATGTCCATATCCCCCTCCGGCGCCCGGGCTCAGCCCGCGTCCCGCGTCCGCTTGCCCAGATAGGCGTCATAGATCCGGTGATCCTCCAAAAGCGCCTCGCTGCGGCCCTCCATCGTCACCAGACCGTTCTCCAGCACATAGGCCCGCGTGCTGACCTGAAGCGCCGCGCGGGCGTTCTGCTCGACCAGCACGATGGCGGTGCCGGCATCCGTCAGGTCGGAGATGATGCTGAAGATCTCCCGCGTGATGATCGGTGACAGGCCGAGGCTGGGCTCGTCCAGCATCAGAAGCTGCGGCTTCGACATCAGCGCCCGGCCCAGCACAAGCTGCGCGCGTTCGCCGCCCGACAGCGTGCCCGCCTGCTGGCGCAGCCGCTCCTTCAGCTTGGGAAACCGGTGAAACACCTCGTCCATGGTCTGCCGGTAGTCCCGGTCGCCATTGGTGAAGGGGCGGAAGGCGCCGAGGATCAGGTTGTCTTCCACGCTCATCGTCATGAACAGCTCGCGTGTCTCGGGCACCAGGCTGACATGTTCCGCGACCCGCTGCTCGACCGTCAGCGACGCGATGTCCCGCCCGCGCAGCCGGATCTCGCCACGCGACCGGAGCAGCCCCATGATCGCCGAGAGCATGGTGGTCTTGCCGGCGCCGTTCGCGCCGATCACCGAGACGATCTCGCCCGGATCCACCCGGAGGCTCACCCCGAACAGCGCCTCGACATTGCCATAGGCGACATGCAGGTCGTTGACGGCCAGAACCGCCTCGGTCTCGTTGGAGTGTTCGGAGCTCATGCTTCCTCTCCCAGATAGGCCCTGATGACCTCGCGGTCGCTCTGGACATCCGCGGGCGTGCCTTCGGCGATCTGGCGGCCGAAGTTCATCACGACCACCCGGTCGGCCAGCCCCATCACGAACTCCATGTCATGCTCCACCAGCACGATGCCCAGCCCCTCGGCGCGCAGCGACCGCAGCAGATCCGCCAGGGCGCGCTTTTCGGTCAGCCGCAGCCCCGCCGCCGGTTCGTCCAGCAGCAGAAGATAGGGATCGGAGGCAAGCGCCCGCGCGATCTCGACGATGCGCTGGTCGCCGAGCGGCAGGTCGGTGGGCGACAGCGCCTCCTTGCCCTGCAATCCGACCCGCGCGATCTGCGCCGCCGCCTCGCCAAGCATGCCCGCATTCTCGGCGCGTTCGGCGCGCAGCGATGCGGCAACGAACCCCGCGCGGCCACGCAGATGCGTGCCCAGCGCGACATTCTCCAGCGTCGTCATGGTGGGGACGAGCTTCACATGCTGAAAGGTCCGGCTGATCCCAAGCTCGGTGATCCGGTTCGGCAGCCGTCCGCTCACCTGGTCGCCGCAGAAGGACACCGTGCCGGAACTGGGTTTAAGAACGCCGGTGATGATATTGAAAAGTGTGGTTTTTCCGGCGCCGTTCGGCCCGATGAGCGCAACAATCTCGCCGGCCCGCACGGACATGGTGACATCGTCGATGGCCACCAGCCCGGCAAAGCGCTTGCCGACATTGGTGATGCTGAGCAGCTCTGCACCGGGGTCCTTGCGGAGCTTGCGCGGCAGCGTCCGGCCGCCGCTCGGGCTGCGGTCGGGCGTGCGCAGCGCGGGCAGCACGCCGCCGACCCGCCGCGCCAGGGACCAGAGCCCGCCGGGGCTCCATTGCAGGATCGCCACCACCGCGACGCCAAAGACCAGCGCCTCGATATTGACGTTGCTGCCGAGCAGCTTGGGCAGCGTATTGGTCAGCACGTCCTTGAGCGCGACGACGATCCCCGCCCCCAGCAGCGCCGCGACCACCGAGCCGGTGCCGCCGATCACCGCCATGAAGAGATATTCCATGCTGGCGATCAGGTTGAATGGCGCCGGGCTGACAAAGCGCTGCATATAGGCAAAGAGCCAGCCGGCGATGGCGGCAAGCATCGCCGCCGCGACAAAGATCGCGATGCGGGTGCGGAAGATGTCGATGCCCATCGCCGAGACCATGACACCGCCGCTTTTCAGCGCCCGCACCGCGCGGCCCTCGCGCGAGTGCAGCAGGTTGTGCACGGCGATCATCATCGCGATGACGATGCTCCATTCGAGATAGAAAAAGGCCCGCGCCTGGGTCAGCGACACGCCCAGAACCGTGATCCCGGGAATATTGCCGATCCCCGTATGACCGCCCAGCATGTCCAGCGTACCGAAGAGGTAATAGGCCCCAAGCCCCCAGGCGATGGTCGCGATGGAAAGGTAATAGCCCGAGAGCCGCAGCGTGATCGCGCCGACCAGCAGCGCCAGGGCGAAATTCACCGCAAGCATGATGACCAGCGTCAGCCCCGCCGGCATCGCATGGGCGGTGGCGAGATAGGCGGTCGTATAGGCGCCGACGCCGACAAAGGCCGCCTGTCCGAACGAGATCAGCCCGCCGATGCTGGTGAGCAGGTAGAGCCCGGTCGCCACCAGCGTGGCGATCCCGACATAATTCATCAACACGATACGGTGTTCGGAAAAGACCAGCGGCGCCGCGAAAAGCGCGAAGATCGCGGCGGCGGCGAAAACGAGACGGCTCATGCCTCTTCCTCCAGGTCTTGGTGGCCGGCAAGCACGAAGCGCCACATGAGCAGCGGGATCAGCAGGCTGAACAGGATGATCTCCTTGTAGGCACTGGCGAAAAACGCCGAGTAGGATTCGATAAGCCCGAGGATGACGGCGCCCGCGGCGGCGGCCGGAAAGCTCGCAAGCCCGCCGAAGACCGCCGCGATCAGCCCTTTCAGCGTCAGCACGAGCCCGGTGTCGTAATAGATCGTGGTGATGGAACCGATCAGGATGCCCGAGACACAGCCGATCGCCGAGGCCATCGCAAAGGACAACATGCCGCTTTGGGCGGTGCTGATGCCCATCAGCCGCGCGCCCACCCGGTTGGAGGCGGTGGCGATCAGCGACTTTCCATAGACCGAATTGCTGAAGAACAGGAACAGCACCACAATCAGCAGGAGGCTTGTCACGATGATCGCGATCACCTGCCCCGAGATCAGCACCGGACCAAGCGCGAACTGGGCATCGGTCAGCGCCGGGGTGCGCCAGCCCTCGGCCCCGAAAAAGATCAGCGACAGGCTGATGATGACGAAATGCACCGCCGTGGCAACGACCATCAGCACCAGAATGCTCTTGTCCGCCAGCGGCTGGAAGGCGATCCGGTAAAGCAGCGGGCCGATGGGCCCAACCAGCGCGATCGTGGCGAGGATGTCGATGGCCAGCCCCAGTTCCTTGCCCGAGAACCAGGCGACGCCGCCGCCGACCAGCGCCGGCACCAGCAGGCAGAACAGCACCGCCCGCAGCGCCCGCCGGCGGCTGCGTTCCCGCAGCGCCTGCGCGCCTTCCATCGCGAAGGCCAGCAGCGCAAGCCCGGCAAGGATCCAGACGGTGCCCGGCACCCGGCCCAGCTGCAACTGCGACAGGGTCAGCGCACCGAGGACGAGAAAGTCGCCCTGCGCGACGAAAAGCACGCGCGTCGTCGTGAACACGAGGATGATCGCGATCGCCATCAGGCAGTAGATCGCCGCACTGTTGAGCCCGTCCTGCAAGAGGAAGGTGAAGATGCCGAAATCCATCCGGAGCACCCTTTCGGTAAGATCTGTCTGGCGGGCGGACCGCCGCCGTGACGGGGCGGCCCGGCCGGTCTCAGCGCGTCACGGCTTCAGCTTGAACGCGCCGTCGGTGACCTGGACGAGCACGACGCTGCGCTCATCGACCCCGGTGTGGTCCTCGGGGGTCATCGCATAGATCGCCGTGGCCCCGATCACCTCGTCGCCGCTGTTCTCGATCGCCGCGCGCACCGCCGCGCGATAGGCCCCGGTTCCGGGCTCGGCGGTTTCGGCGGCCTTGACCGCCGCGGTGGCGGCAAGCACGAAGGCGTCATAGGAATAGCCCGCGAAGGCGTTCTTGCTGCCGGCGCCGAACGCGGCCTCGTAAAGCGCCGCCGCCGCGGCTGCGGTCGCCTTCAGCGGATGGTCTTCGGGCAGTTGCTCGCCGACGACGAAGGGACCCGAGGGCGCAATCGCGCCTTCGACCTTGGCCCCGCCGACCCGCAGGAACTCGGGGATGATCGTGGCGTGGGTGTGGAAGATCGGGCCCTTGAAACCGCGCTCGACTAGCGTCACGTTCGGCAGCGCGGCGGCAACGCCCGAGGCCCCCACCAGCACCGCGTCGGGACGGGCAGCGACCAGCTTCAGGACCTGGCCGGCAACGCTGGTGTCGGCGCGGGCGAACCGCTCTTCGGCGACCACGGAAATGCCGGTGCCTTCGGTGATGGCCTGAAACGCGCCAAGCACGATGTCGCCCCAGGCATCGCTGTAGCCGATATAGCCGACGCGCGTCACACCCTCCGCTTTCATGTCGTTCACAACCGGCGTCAGCATCGTGTCCACCGCATGTGGCACGACAAAGACCCAGTCCATGCCCTTGACCTGCTGGTTGACCGCCGAGAGGGCCAGAAAAGGCGTCTGGGTCTCTTCCGCCACTTCCGCGATAGCCAGCGCCGCCGGAGAGCTCGACCCGCCGATGATGATATCGACCTTATCCTCGTTGATCACCTTGCGCGCATTGCGCACCGAGGTCGAGGGATCCGACGCATCGTTGAGATGGATGAGGCGGAAGCTCTCGCCGCCGAAAGTGTCCGGCACGACCGTGAGCATATTGTTATAGGGGATCCCGATCGAGGCGTTCGGGCCGGTGGTGCTCAGCAACACGCCGATGCGGATTTCCGCGGCGGCGGCCGTCGCCATGACGGATACGGACAATGCCGCAGCCAGGACATGGCCCATCTTCTTTCGAAATTCCATTTCTTCCTCCCTTTGATTTATTGTGTTTTTCGTCCCGAAGCCTCGGCGGCGTCCTCCACTCCGCCGCCGGGGCCCGTCTTTACTCGGCGGCGCGCAGCGCGCGCTTGAGTATTTTTCCGGTCGAGGTCATCGGCAATTCGGGACGGAATTCCACGATGCGCGGGTATTTGTAATTCGCCATTTGCGCCTTGCCCCAGGCGATCAGCGCATCGGCGGTCAGCGCCGCGCCCTTGCGGGGCACGACCACCGCCTTGATCTCCTGGCCAAGCCGGGGGTCCGGCACCCCCACCACCGCGACGAGAACGACATCCGGATGGGTGGACAGCACCTCCTCGATCTCGCGCGGATAGACGTTGTAGCCACCGCGAATGACCAGATCCTTGGCCCGGTCCACGATGTAATAGAACCCCTCGGCATCCCGCCGCGCCAGATCGCCGGTGCGGAACCAGCCGCCCTCGAGACTGGCGGCGTTTTCCTCGGGGCGGTTGTAATAGCCCTTCATGACATTGGGCCCGCGAATGACGATCTCGCCCACTTGCTCCGGCCCGTGCCCCTCGACCGGCGCGCCCTCGTCATCGACCAGACGCACCCCGATCCCCCAGCCGGGAACCCCGATGGAACCCGGCCTGTAATCCTGCTCGGGATCGAGGAACATCGTCAGCGAACATTCCGAAAGCCCGTAGACATCGAGAACCCGGACCCCCAGCCGGTTATGGATCCGCTGGATGACATCCACCGGCGTCGGTGCCCCGCCGCAAAGGGCCACGCGCAGGGTGGCCGCGATCTCGTCGGTGGCGGCGCTCTCCTCCAGCACCTCGAGCAGACCGATATACATCGTCGGCACACCGGCGAAGAAGGTGATCTTCTCCTGCCGCATCAGCGCCACCGCCTGCGCGGGATCGAAGCGCGGCATCAGGACCAGCGTCGCCCCCGCGCCGAACCCGCCGTTCATGTGCATCGTCGCGCCGAAGGAATGAAACGGCGGCACCACGACGAGGTGCCGTTCGTGCCGGGACAGCAGGGAACCGATGACCCGCGTGCAGGTCAGCGCGCTGACAAGCAGGTTGCTGTGGCTCAGCTCCGCGCCCTTGGGTTGCCCGGTCGTTCCCGAGGTGTAAAGGATCACCGCCGTGTCCGAGGCGGCCCGCGACACATAATCGAACCGGTCCGGCTGCCCCGCCGTGAGCGCCGCCAGCGATCCCGCGCCCGCCGGCGGCGCGCCGATGGCGATGAAATCGGTGCAGCCCGGGGCCGCCTCGAAGCCTTTGCGCCCGTTCTCGCCGATGGGCAGCTCGGGGCTGCCCTCGGCGCAAAGATAGGCCCGCGCCCCGGAATCCGTCAGTTGAAACGCGATCTCGCGCCCCTTGAGCATGACGTTCAGCGGCACCACCACGCCACCCGCCTTCAGGATGCCGTAGTAGCAGATGTAGAATTCGGGCTGGTTGGCGCAGCTCAGCGCAACCCGGTCGCCCGGGCAGAGGCCCCTCTGCACCAGCAGATTGGCAACCCTGTTCGCGGCGGCATCGACCTCGCGATATATCAGCCGCCGGTCGCCCGCGACAAGCGCCTCGCGCTCCGGGAAGCGCCGGGCGCTGTCTTCCAGCAGGATCGAAAGGTTGAGCATCGCGGCACACTCACCCCCCCGACTTGCGGAATTTCGCGAGCGTGACCTCGGGCGTGACGTCGTCGAAGATCACCTCGACGGGCATGTCGAAATCCAGCTCCTCCACCCCGGTCCCGACGATATGCGACAGGACGCGCGGCCCCTCCTCCATCTCGATCACCACCTGGGCGAAGGGCACCTCGGTAAAGGACGGGTGCATCGGGCGATAGGTCGTCGTCCAGGTGTAGAGCTTGCCCTTGCCCGACGAACGCGCCCATTCCCAGCCGTCGCTGCCGCATTCCGGGCAAAGCTCGCGCGGGACGTGCCGCCAGTGCCCGCAGCCGGTGCATTTCTGAAAGCGCAGCTCGTGCTTCTTGAGCCAGCCGAACCATTCGCCGGTCATGCCCTTCAGCCGGGGCAGCGGTTTTGTGTAATTCCCCTCGGTCGTCGTCTCTGATGCCATGTCGTTTCCTCCCCGTAACCGATTGTCTGAAGCCTTGCGTCGCCGACCGGTCACTTCCGGGTCAGGACCGCGAGGCTGCCGTCGCCGAAATCGCCCCAGCCGGTCACCAGACCGGCCCTTGCGCCCTCGACCTGCCGGTCCCCGGCCTCGTGGCGCAACTGGCGCACCGCTTCGGTGATATGGGTCATGCCCAGGATATGCGCCTCGGACAGAAGCCCGCCGTGGGTGTTGATGGGCAGCTTGCCGCCCAGCTCGATCGCGCCGTCGCGGACAAAGCCCGCGCCCTCGCCCCGGGCGCAGAACCCGGCCTCTTCGATCTGTTGCAGCACCTCGAAAGTGAAGCAGTCGTAGATCTGGGCGAAATCCATGTCCTCTGGGCCGATCCCCGCCATCTCATAGGCTTTCGGCGCGGCATGGGTCAGCCCGATGGTGAACATGTCGGGCCGGTTGATGATGTCGTCCGCCGGATAGGGATGCCCCTCGGCGACGCCGGAGATATAGATCGGCGCATGCCCCGTCAGCGCCTTCGCACGCTCGGGCGTGGTGACGATCACCGCCGCCGCGCCATCGGTTTCAAGCGAGCAGTCGAACAGGCGATAGGGTTCCGAGATCCAGCCCGAGGCAAGATAATCCTCCATCGTCAGAGGCTTGCCCCGCATGATCGCCTTTTCGCTGAACTGAGCGTGCTTGCGGCAAGCCACCGCGATGGCGCCCAGCGCCTCGGGCGGTGTTTGGTAATCGTGCATGTGTCGGCGGGCCATCACCGAATACCATTGCGGCGGCGCGTTGAACCCGAAAGGCAGATAGTAGTCGCGGGCGGTGTGGCCGAGCTGGAACTCGATATCCGCCTCGGTGATCTCGCGCGCGCGCACCCCCGAATAGCCATTCCAGCCCGCCGGAACGAGCACGTAATCGGCGATGCCGTTCGCCACCACCATCGCCGCCGTCTGAAGCGATGCGACGGGCGCCGCCCCGCCCATATTGACCTGCGCCGCGTAGCGCAGGTTCTCGATCCCGAGATTGGCCGCGAAATCCTCGGCGGTGCCGCCCAGGATCGGCACCATCAGCCCGTCGATATCCGAGACCTTGAGCCCCGCATCCGCGATGGCGCGCTGCGATGCCTGAAGCATCAGCTTCAGCTCGCTCATGCCCGAGCCGGGCTTGCGGTAATACTCGGTCTCGCCGATGCCGACGATACAGGCCTGATCTTTCAGCGTAGTCATGGATTGTCCTCCTCCCTCGACGCGCGCTCAGTTGCCGGAATAGACCGGCTTGCGCTTTTCCATGAAGGCGCGCGGGCCTTCCTTGGCGTCGTTCGAGGCAAAGACCTTCTTGGTCAGATGCGACTCGAAGGCAAAGGGCGCCTCGAGCGCAAAGGACCGCACGACGATCTCCTTGGCCGTCTGCACCGCCATCGGGCCGTTCTGGCAGATGACATCGGCCAGCTTGCGCGCCTCCGTCATCAGATCCTCCTGCGGCACGATCTTGTTGATCATGCCGATCTGATAGGCCCGTTCGGCCGAGATCGGGTGCCCCGTAAGGATCATCTCCATCGCCACGGCCCAGGGGATCTGACGCGGCAGGCGCACGTGCGAGCCGCCGCCCGGCACCAGCCCCCAGCGCACTTCGCCCAGCCCGAACACCGCGTTCTCGGAAGCGATGCGCAGGTCGGTGCCCTGAAGGATCTCCATCCCGCCGGCCACGCAGAAGCCGTTCACCGCGCCGATGATCGGCTTGAAGACATCCGAGAAGAACCGCTTGCTCGGATCGCCCATGAGCTGGTCGAAATTGCCCGAGGCCATGATCGGAATGGTCTGCTCGAGATCCGCCCCGGCGCAAAACGCCTTGTCCCCCGCGCCCGTCAGGATGGCGACGCGCAGGCTGTCATCCCGGTTGAAATCGTCGAACGCCGCGTTGAGCCCGGCCATCATGTCCGGCGTCAGCGAGTTGTTCACCTTGGGACGGTCGAAGGTGACGATCGCGACAGGCCCGTCCTTCTCGTACTTGATTTCCTCGGGGAGCTTCATCTGCGTCCTTCCTTTTCTTGAAACACACGGGGTCCAGCCATATGGGGCCGGCTTGTTGCGTCATGATTGGACAATAACACAATTATTGTCAACTAGTATATTTCATGACCAAACAGCATCTTGATAAACTTAAAGAAAACAACGTAAGAATATAAAAACTAATACTTTATTTAGATTTCCACACAGCCCCTCAGATGCCTCCCGACGGCAAAACCGGAGGCAGATCGGCCCGAAACACAGGCTGTTCCCTACCGGCGCCAGAGGCGCCGGTAGGGGATCCCGGCACAGCACAAAGGGAGCACAAACCGGCCCGGCAGAGGGCCGAACGCATGTGCCGCGCCGGGAAGGCCGCGGTCCGCATGCGCGCGGACCGCGGGGCCGGTCACGTCAGCGACGGGTGCCGGTCACAGGTGGCCATAGAAATATTCCGGGCCCTCTTCACCGTCATGAAGCGCCCTGATCTTGTCGCAGCGCCGCTTCAGCACCGCCGCGAAACTCAGGGTCTTCTTGTCCGTCAGCTCCATGCCCGAGGGATCTTCGTCGATGACCACCGCCCGGGTGAGGCGCGTGGACGACCCGCTCCCCTCGGCGATGAGCGCGTCCAGCCTGTCCTGAAGGAATTTCCGGAACGGCGGCAGCCTCAGAAGATCCGCGATGCCTGCGGCACCCTCGCAGCCCGGCAGCTTGCGGCACTGCTCGAGGATCGGGAACAGCACGAGGCCCAGCTCGTCCCGCCCCTCGCCGGTGACGACGACATCGTTGACGACGGGCGCCAGCATCTCTGTCGCGTGGGCGCGCAGCGGCGCCACGGCGACCCAGGTGCCGCTGACGAGCTTGAAATTCTCCGACAGGCGCCCCTCGAAGACGAGCCCCTCCATCGGGTCGTCCTTGTTCGCGAACTGCACCGAGTCGCCCATGCAGTACCAGCCATCCGCGTCGAAGGCGTTTTTCGTCGCCTCCGGGTTGCGCCAGTATCCGGGCGTGACGTTCGGACCCTTCACGCGCAGCTCGTAGCGCCCTTCGTTCGGCACCAGCTTGACCTGCGTTCCCGGCATCGGCAGCCCCAGGATGCCCGATTTTCCCGGATCCCAGGTGCAGGTGATCGTGGTGGGCGCCGTCTCGGTCGCGCCGAACCCCGAGGTGGTAAAGATTGCCCGGCCCATTTCCCGATGCACCAGATCGCGCAGATCGGCATAGACCTTTTCCGGCAGGCTGGCCCCCGCGTAGAAGAACACCTGCATCCGCCCGAAAAACGCCGCGCGCAAGGCGGCATCCTCTCTCAGATGCGGCAGCAAAAGCTGATAGATCCCCGGCACCGCGAGGAAGAAGTTCGGCTCGACCGAAATCAGGTTCTCGACGGTGCGCTTGATCCCCTCGGGCGTCGGGCTGCCATCGTCGATATAGATCGCGCCGCCATGGAACATCGCGATCCCCATGACCATGTTGGACCCCAGCGTGTGGCTCCACGGCGCCCAGTCGAGCGTCACCGGCGGGCGGTCCTGAAGAAAGCGCCAGACCTGGCCGTGCATGCGCGCGTTGGAACACAGCATCCGATGCGTGTTGATCACCCCCTTGGGATTGGCGCTCGACCCCGAGGAAAACAGGATCTTGCCCACCGTGTCCCCTGTGACGCTTGCCTTGGCCCGGGTCACGGCATCGCCGGGCTCGTCCGCGAGCAGCGCCGCATAGGGCGTGACATCGCGGTCCGGCAGCGCCCCCGCGCCCGCCACGATCTCGACCCGCTCCGGCACCACGGCCATGAGCGCTTCGGAAAAGCGACTGGCGTCAGAGACATAGACCATGCCGGGATTGAGGATGTCGAAAGCGTGCTGAAGCCGCGCGTAATCGCTCGACAGGGTGACATAGCCCAGCGACACCGGCGAATAGGGCAGCCCGACATGCAGCGCCGCCAGCCCCAGAAGCGCGTTGTCGATGGTGCTGGGCGACAGGATCATGATCGGCCGGTCCGGCCCGAGATCGGGCCGCTGCAACAGCGCCTGGCCGATCCGCTCGATCCGCGCCAGCGCCTCGCTGTAAGAGACCGTCCGCCACCCCTCGCCGTCGCGCTCTGCCAGAAAGACGCGGTCTGGCCCAAGCCAGGCCCAGCGTTCGAGCGCCTCGGTGAATCTGTCCGGATAGGGCCGGAGCGGCTCGTCCTTGCCGAGAAGGATTTCGCCATTCTCCCCGTACTCGATCGAGTATTTCCGTTCGCCCAGCCTGGCGCGTTGCCTCGCCTTCATTCGCAGGTCCTCCCATTTCTCCCAAACCGTCGCACGCGGCGGTTCCGCCGACCCGTTCACGCCGAAGCGCCTCCTCTGAACAGGGTCCGGCCGAACCGCCGCTGACCGCGCGGCCCCGCCGGAACGGGGCCGCGCGGATTAGAAGCCAAGCTGTTTCGCGGCAAGCTCCTTCATGATTTCCTCGGTTCCCCCGCCGATCGCCATGACCTTGACCTCGCGATAGATCCTCTCGACCTTGGAGCCGTTCATGAACCCCGCGCCGCCAAAGATCTGCACCGCCTCGTTGGCGCAGAATGCCAGCGTCTGCGTCGCCTGGTTCTTCAGCAGCGACAGCTCTCCCACCGGCGCCCGGCCCGCATCGACCCGCAGCGTGACCGACAGCAGCATGGCGCGGGTCGCCGCCAGCTTCTGCGCCATATCCACCAGCTTGTGGCGGATCACCTGATGTTCGAGGATCGGCTTGCCAAAGGTCTTGCGGATGCGCGCATAGTCCAGCGCCTCCTCAAAGGCCGCGCGGGCGGTGCCATAGGCAGAGGCGGCGATATAGAGCCGCTCGTCGTTGAAATTGTTCATCAGGATCGCGAAACCCCGGTTTTCCTCGCCGACCAGATTGGCGGCGGGCACGCGGCAATCCTGGAAATGCAGCGTCGCGGTGTCCGAGCAGTGCCAGCCCATCTTGCGCAGCCGCATGCGCGTCAGCCCGGGCGTGTCTCCCTCGACCACCAGAACCGAGATCCCGCCGCGCCCGCGGTCGCCGGTGCGCACCGCCACCGTCAGAACATCGGCCCGCATCCCCCCGGTGATAAAAGTCTTTTCGCCGTTGACGATATAGTGGTCGCCATCCCGGCGCGCGGTTGTGGCGATGCTGGCGACATCCGAGCCGCCCCCCGGCTCGGTGATCGCCAGAGCCGCCAGCCAGTCGCCGGACAGGACCGGCGGGACGATCCGCGCGCGCAGCTCTTCGCTTCCGTGGCTCAGGATCGGCGGCAGCGCCAATGTATGGGTTGTCAGATTGGCCCCGACCGCCGGTGCGGCAAAGGCGATTTCCTCGTGATGGATCATCGTGAAGAAGCGGTCGATCTCGATGCCGCCATATGTCTCGGGAAACCGCGCCGGCAGGATCCCGACCTCCGACGCCTTGCGATAAAGCTCTCTCGGAAACGTCCCCGCATCGTCCCATGCCTGGATGTTGGGGCTGATCTCGGTGGCGACAAAGCGCCGGATCTGATCCCGATAGGCGATATGCTCTTCCGAAAAGAACAGATCGTCGCCGAAGTTTGGTGCCGTCGTCACTATGCGCTCCCTCCTCCGCATCGGCCAGACGCCAGACAGCCGGCCCGTCGCACGAGACGGCGCCCGACATCCCGATCCGCCCGCAGCCGGTGTCCGGGCGGGCAGTGCCGGCACTCCGGCACGTCGCTGATGCAGTCCTCCTCCCAGCAAAAGCAGCCCGCCGCCGAGGCCCGAGCCCTTTTACAGATGGGAACCTCTCACTCCCATGTCATCCAGATATACAAATGGACGATTTCTGTCAATTCATTTACTTTACCCCTCTCCCGCGATAGGCTCGCGACAGCTTACCCTTGTCGGCGCATGATACAGCGCCCGTCCGACCGATGCTTTCGAAAGGCGCGCCCTTGGCCCTCTTCCAGATCGGCACAAAGACCGCCCGGCCCGTTCCGCCCCGGCAAGGCACGGGCCAAAGGTTTTGCCGGCATTTCCGGGACATACCGGGACAGAAAACGAACAGCGCTTGGGCGGATTGCGCGGCAAACCCCCATCCCGGGGCCTCTGCCGGGCCGGAATGCCCCCTGTGGCTGCGGCACCCTTTCAATGCCGCAGCCACGGGTGTAGGGAAGTTTGCGCTCGGCCCGAACGAGCCGCGATGGCCCCGCCGAGGGATGACAACGTCCGGCGCGAGTCACTGAACCACGGACAGGGAGCAGATCATGAACAAGAGGATCACGCCGAAAGGTCAGTCAGACCACCGGGAAATCAACGACCGGATCCTCGACGCCACTGCCGAATGTCTCAGTAAGTTCGGAAACCGCCGTACCTCGGTGAACGACATTGCCGCCAATAGCGGGCTGTCCCGCGCCACGATCTACAACCATTTCAAGAATCGCAGCGCGATCACCACCGCGCTGATGCGCCGCGAACTGTCCCGGATGCAAAGCTCCATCCTGTCCGGGCTGAACGGCTCGACCTCCTCCGAGGACATCATCGTCGAATGCGTCACGCTGTTCGTGCTGAGCATTCGCTCTCACCCGCTGTTCCAGCGCATGATAGAGCTCGAGCCGGGGCTGGTTCTGCCGTGGTTCACCACCCGATCCGGCTTTCTCGCCCGGTCGGGCACGCAGCTCTTTGTCCCCTATCTGGACGCCGCCATGGATCGCGGCGACTTCACCTGCCACGACAAGACCGAAACCGCCGAATGGCTGACCATGGTCGCGCTGAGCCTTGTCTTCGCGCTGGACACCTTCCCGCATCTGCGCGACAGCGATCTGCGCGATCTGGTCCGCACCCATGCGGTCCGGGGCCTGGTGTCGTAAAATCGCCCCGCAAAGCCTCTGCCTCCCCGCCTCGTCTGCGGCCTGAGTGGCGTTCCACGACATGAGTGATGTAGAGAGTCCCCGCCCGGCCTCTCGGCCGCTCGGGCGGGCTTGCGGCTCTGGCGGTAGAATGCCACCGTGCGTCCACGACGGATCAAGCGGAGTGCGATTACAATGACCAGACCCATGGCTTTTCTGGCAGGTTCCCTGACCCTTCTGGGCCTTGCCGCCTGCGAGCCGGTGCCCACCAGCGACGTGACGGGCACGCGGGGTCTTGTCACCGTGCCCGAGTCGGTCTCGTCCATCGCGGCGCCCTATCAGGATCTGTCCACGGCGCGGATCCGCACCGAAGACGGCTGCTACTGGTACAGCCACAGCGGCCCGGTCGAGACCACGCTGCTGCCGCTGCGCACGACAAACGGCAACCCGATCTGCACCCGGCCGCAAAGCTGAGCCGGGGCGCGGGCGTTACAGCGCGCTGCCGTCGGTCGGGTAGAGATAGGCGGTAACGCCGGTCTCCACCTCATCGTAGAGCGTGTTGATATGCGCCATGACCATGCGCACACAGCCCGAACTGGCCCGCGTCCCGATGGAGCGCGGCGCCGGCGTGCCATGGATGCGCAGATAGGTGTCGCGATTGCCCACATAGAGATAAAGCGCCCGCGACCCCAGCGCATTTTCCGGGCCCGGAGGCATGCCGCCCGCCCAATGGGCGTAATGCTCGGGCTCGCGCTTGACCATTGCGGCGGTGGGCGTCCAGGTCGGCCATTTCGCCTTGCGCTTGATCGTGTAGACGCCGGGCTCGTAAAGCCCGTCACGCCCGATCGCCACGCCATAGCGCATCGCGCTGCCGTCGGCCTGGATGTGATAGAGATAGCGCGCCACCGCATCGACATGGATATCGCCCGGCTTGAGCCCCGGATTGGCGGTCACGCGCCGGGGCAGCAGCCGCGGATGCAGGCCCCAGGGATTGCTTGTCCCGAGATCGAACTCGGCGGGCGTCACCTGCGCATCCCAAGCGTCCCAGTCGCCGGTGGCGGCGAATGCCGGACGGGCGATTGCCGGCGTGGCCAGCGCTGCGAGAGAGGCGATCATGTCGCGTCGCGTTACCATAATGAGACCTTTCGAGACTGCGGACCAAGGCGCGGGCGCCCCCGAGGGCGCACCCGACATCGCCTGCATGAAAGGCGCAAGCGCGCGCCGAGTTCAAACGCATTCTGCCCGCGAGATGTCATTTTTCGGCGCGATGTGGTCTCGGGGCTGCGGCGGCGGGCGCTTGACGGGCACTGCACCCCACGAGGCGCAGTGCCACGCGGCCCCGCTGCCGGAACACACCGCTACAGCAGGAAATCGAACCCATCGGTCAGATCGGGCGGCACGTTGTCCTCCCAGACCGGCTCGGCATCGCGGGGGGTGTCGATGTTGCGTGCGATCACCTCTTGCGCCTTGCCGAAATTCTCGAAGGCCCGGTAATGGTCGCCGGCGGGAAAGCTGCCGTTCGGCCAGCTCAGCGCGTTACTGGCGTTGCGGACCGCATGGTCGTCGGCGATGGTCTTGCCATCGGCGGTTTCCCAGAACAGAAATCCAAGTCCATCTTCAGCCATGATCAACTCCTTTTTCAAATGCGCTCCGAAAAGCGCCGCTGTCCAGGAAATGCTCTGAACGGGGATCAAGATAGCTGAAAGGGAGCGCGCCCATCAGTCAGGAATACCCGACGCCCCGATCCGGTCGGGCGCTCAGGCTGCCCAGCCCTCCGGCACGGCATCCCCGAAGCGCGCCCGGCAAAAGCTGTACTGATCCGCCAGCCGGGTGCGGAACGCCTCGCGCGCGGCATCGGGCAGCGGCGTCCGGACCTCGGTCTCGTTCTGCGGCGCGCGGGTTTGCGGAGGGCGAAAGGCCAGGCCGGCAAAGGCGCAGAGCCGGCGCAGGCTGTGATCGGCCAGAAGATCCTCGTAGAAGAGGAACAGCAGATCGTCCGACGGAAAGACCGCCTCGAGCGCCTCGATGGTGGCGCGGTAATCGGCGCGCGCCAGCAGCGCCTCCGAGCGCAACGCCTCGGGCCACTTGCACAGCGCGTCGTTCTCCGGGTTGAGCTGTTCGAGCTGACGCAGTTGCGACCAGAAGCGCGTGACCGGATCGCGCAGGATGAACAGCAGCTTCGGCGCGACTTTCTGAGAGGCCGCAAACGCCCGAAGATAAGCGAACCCCTCGGCGCCGATGGCGGCATAGGCGGGGGTTATGTCGCAAAAGGCCCGGGTCTCGGGGCCGCAGAGCCGCGCGAAATGCGCAAAATAGGCATTGTCGTCATAGACCATCTGGGCGCGGTCGACGCTGGCGCGGAAATTCGGCCTGTCGCGCAGGTTCTGCACCGGATCGCCGGGCTGACCGAGGTGAAAGCGCAGCCGGGCCACGGCAAGCCCCTCCATGTCGCCCAGCGCGTTCTGTGGAAACCTGACGTTGAAGAAATGCACTTCCTTGAGGGGCGAGACGGTGGCGTCGGGCAGGCTGTGCAGATAGCCATGCAGCCAGCTTGTCGCACATTTCGCGGCGCCGACGCAGACCAGGAAGGTCTTGCCGTCAAGCGCCGGGTATCGCAGCAGCGATGGCATGGCATGTGTCAGACCCGGCCCTCCCGTTCTCCGGCGGCGATACCGTCGCAGGGTGCCACAGCCGGCGTTTCCGCTCAACGCGGGATGCGGGTGCGGTGCCGGCGAGTTCTCTAAAATGCGCTCTTTTCGGGAAAGCGGGCACCCTCGCCGGATTCCGCCGGCATCTTTTCCGGGCGGGCTCAGGCGCCCCCTTGTGCCGCTATACTGGCAATGCCAGCGGCACAGGGTTTTCGCGCCAGACCAGCGCGTATTTTCCCGAGATAATTTCCTGTGAAGGCGACATATGAGACGGAAAGGAAACCTCCATCTTCGATCCTTTCGGCAAGAATTGGCCGAAACCTATCAAAAAGACGTTACGCTCCCACGGCGCCGAACCGGAGACTTAGACCGGCATTCATTTATTCATGCTATCAGCGCGTCTATTTCCAAAATCCGAATATATCATCGAAATATACCCGTCGCGCATCGGAAAACGCCAGATTTCCATCTCCCGCCCGCCGTTTTCGATTGGACCATGGCACCGAGCACCACGCGAGAGCGCACCGCCCCGGCGCCCGGAAGCGCGGGTCGTCCGCACCGCCGCCGCGTTTTCCGAACGCTTTTTCGCAAGCCCCGGCGCCGGTCCATCCGAGCGGCTTCCGGCACCGCTCGCGACGCGCAGAACCCGTCACGCCCGTTGGCGCATCGCCCAGTTTGCCGGTTCAAGCGTCTTGCACCGTTCGCTGCCGATCCGTTTCGGCGGCTTGCTGGAAAGCCCCGTCCCCAGAAGGCCTTCGAGGTCGTCGATCTCGTTCTGGGTGATGAATGCCAGACAGGCGCAACGCAGCAGAGAGGTGAAATTCGTGGCCTCGCCGTGGAAATACAGAACCTCGTCATGCAGGGTGGAGAGGAACTTTCCGAGGCTCTTGTTCTCTTCGCTGGAGATATGCTCGAGAACCTTCCAGAACAGAGCCTCCAGACGGATCGACGTCGAATGGCCATTCAGCCGCACCGATCTGACCTGCGATACATAAAGTTGCGGGTCCAGATCGGTAAAAATCCTACACATTGACTTCCTCCCATTCCGCCCTCGCCACCCCGAAGACGTTCAACCATTCCATTCTGCCCGCAGGCGTCGGCAGGGATCAAGACCGAACCCTCTTTGCGGCGGATTTTATCGCCCCGGAAAATCGCAATTCCCGAAACGCCCCGCAAAAATTGCGCATCCCCGGAAAACCGGATTGCACAAGTCCTTTTATTGCGCGCCGATGTCCCGAATTCCGCATCGCCTCAGGCCCCGCATGCGGCGACGGCGGCGCGCGCGCCCTGCCGCAAGCCTGCCGCGCCGGTTTCCGGCCCCCGGAGAACCGCCATGGAAAGCGCGTGATCCGCTCCCGCCGGACAGTGCCGCAACTCCCAGCCCGGGCCGCCCCGCGCCAGCGCCGGTTCGGCCTCGGGCAGCCCGTGACCGAGATCGGGGATGATCCCTCGCGGATCCTGCGACAGACCGGCGCCCGTCGCTTTCAGGATCGCCTCCTTGAGCGTCCAGAGCCGGACAAAATGGCGGGGGACCGCCTGACCGATCAGCCGGGAGCCGGCGCGCAGCTCGGCCGGGGCACAGAACAGAGCCGCGCCGCGGACGATGTCCTCCCTCAGACACGGCTCGACATCCACGCCGATCCGGCCCTGCCAGCAGAGCGCGACAGCCACCGCGCCGCGGCAGTGGCTCAGGCTGGCATCGGGCGCAGGCGCGGTGGAACGAAGGTGCAGGCGCGGCTTCGCGCCGGGCGCGGGCTGCCTCAGGCGCGCCTCGCCCAGACCCGCGCGCCGCGCCGTCAGCGCCATCAGCCCGTGGGCGGCCACGTAATCCCGCCGGTCGGCCGGGCGCTGAAACTGCGCGGCACGGGCGCGCTGCTCGTCATGGAGCGCCGCCAGCAGTGCGCGCATCTGGCCGGGGCCGATGCGCCCGGTCGCCATGAAGAGCACCACAAAGGCGCCGTCGCGGCAAAACGGGCTGTAGACGGGCAGTCCGTGCCCCGCGCGCAGCCGGGCCGCAATGCGGCCCAGCCCGCGCCCGGCGCCGCTCATCCCGCCGTCACCGCGGCCACCGCCGAAATCTCGACCAGCGCGTCGGGATGGGCAAAGCGCGCGATTTCCAGCAGCGTCGTCGCCGGCATCGCCCGGCGGAATGCCGCGCCATGCGCCTCGCCGACACCCTCCCACCGGGAAATATCGGCGACATAGACCTTGGTTTCGACGACATCGTCGAGCCCCGCGCCAAACGTCGCCAGCGCCGCGGCGATACGGTCGAGGATCACCTCGGCCTGCGCCTTGGCATCGCCCGGATGCGAGATCTCACCGGTGTCCAGCCGGGCCAGCGCCCCCGAGACGAAAATCAGGTCACCCACCCGAACCGCCCGCGAATAGCTGGCCAGCGCGGCGGTCGCGCTTCCGGCATCGAGCCGCTCGACCCGGCTCATTCCCGCGCCTCCCGGCTCGAAATCGCCTCCCGGATGGAATCTGCCATGAGCTGATGCACCTTGGTGGTCGGAAAGACCTCGGTCAGAAACACATGGCTGCCCTCGTCGCGGCCGCCCGCCTCCAGCAACGGCGCCAGCGGCTCGGTCGTATTGGCAAAGCCGAATTGCGCCCCGTCGCTCAGCAGACGCCGGAAGAAGGCGTCGAAGCTCCAGCGCAGGAAACGGATCTGGAGCTTTTGCTCCAGCGCCAGCAGCATTCGGCGGAAACAGCGGTTGTAGATTTCCGACAGCAATTGCGCCCGCGCCGGATCGCCCTGCATGCGGATCAGCGGCAGCACCGAGACGTCGATGAAATCGGGCGCCATGACGTGTTTTGCCCCGGCCTCGACCAGCCGCCGCAGCGCCCGTTCGAGCCCGTCGATCGCATCCATCAGCAATTGCACGCTTTCGGCATTGTCCTGGGTCATCACCGCCTGGATGACATCGTTGCCGCCATTGAAGACGAAATAGAGCGCATTCGGGTCGGCCGCGCCGTCCACACTGTCGAGATAGGCAGAGACCTGTCCGGCAAGGTCGCCGGGCCGGTCGCCGGCGGCCATGGCATCGCGCACGGCGAAATTGCTGCCCTTGACCGGCCCCACCAGATGCATCGAGGGCTGCACGCTCAGCCCCAGGCTCCGCGCCAGCAGCTCCCCGGCAACGGGGCCGTTGGTGGTGCGCCCCTCGAAAAAGGGTTTCGGCGACGCGCCGTGGAGGGAATCGTAATTTCCGTTGTCCGACAGCGCACCGCTGAATTCCACCATGGCGCTGAAGCGCCGGTTTCTGCGGTCGTCCAGGGATTCGACGGATCTGACCTCGTTCATGACTGTAACCTCTACTGCGTCAGCTTGCGGGAAAGAGCATGGGCCAGCTCGGCGACATGGGGTTCGGCGAGCATGGTGATGTGATGGCCGGGCGTGTCGGTCACCGCGACCGGGCCGGTGGCGAAGCGGTCCCAGCCGAAGGCGCGGGCGGCGTCGTCCACGGCGGAATAATCGTAGTCGCGATGGGCCTGCGCCGCGCGGAACAGCGCGATGGGCAGGGTCGGGCGCTGCTCGGGCCGGTAGATTGCGGTGCTGTTCGACAGGAAGACGCGGAACAGCGCGCGGACCTGTGCCTCGCCGGCGCCGCAGGGCACGATGCCGGCGGCTTCGAACCCGCCCGCGATCCGCCGCAGCAGCGTGTCCTGCGTCTCGCCCGACAGATCGTCGGGCAGATCGAGCGCGGCATCGCTGTCCTCGGAAAAGGCCTTGGCGAATTTCGCCACCCAGACCGGATCGTCGGAGGCCGGCCGGCCGGCACCGCAGGAGGCCGCAAGCCCCGGCCCCGGCGCATCGAGCACGGCGAGCAGTTCGACCTCCTCGCCCATCTCCACAAGCTGGCGGCCGATCTCGTAGGCCACCCAGCCTCCGAAACAATGTCCCGCCAGCAGATAGGGCCCCGAAGGTTGCAGCGCGCGGATATGGGCTAGATACCCGCGCGCCGCCTCTTCGACACTGGCCTTGGGAGGAGCTCCATCCAGGCCGAAGGACTGTATGCCGTAGAACCCGATCTCTTCGGGAAGATGCGCGGCGAGATGGTAGAAATAGACGACATTTCCGCCGCCCCCCGCGACGCAGAAAAGCCGCCGCTCCCCCTGCCCCTCGCGGATCGGCACAATGGGCGACCAGGCCCCGCCGGCACCCGCGCGCAGCGTCTCGGCCAGCCGCGCCACGGTCTGCCGGCTCATCAGCGCCGAGACCGGCAGCCGGACGCCGAATTCGCGCTCGATCTCGGCCATCATGGCGACCGCCAGAAAGGAATGCCCGCCGAGCGCGAAGAAATTGTCGTCGATGCCCAGCGTGTCGCGGCGCAGCAGGTTTTGCCAGATCCGCAAGAGCCGCTGTTCGGTCCAGTCGCGCGGCGGCGCCATCGCGGCGACGCTGTCCTGCCCCCGGTCGGGCCGTGGCAGGGCCGCGTCGTCGATCTTGCCATTCGCATTGAGCGGGAAGGCGTCGAGAAACACGACATCGGCGGGCACCATGTAATCGGGCAACCGCCCGGCGACATGCTGGCGCAGCGCCTGAACCGAGCTCTGCGCCCCGTCCCGGACAACCGCATAACCGATCAGCCGGGTCTCCTCGCCCTGCCCCACCGGGCGCACGATGGCCGAGCGCAACGCGGGGTGGCTGGCCAGCGCATGTTCGACCTCTCCCAGCTCAATGCGGAAGCCGCGCAGCTTGACCTGCCGGTCGGCGCGGCCGCCGTATTCGACATCGCCGTTGCGCCGCCGCACCGCCAGATCGCCCGAGCGGTAGAGCCGCCCGCCCGGTTCCCGCCCGAACGGATCGGCGACAAAGCGCTGCGCCGTCAGCTCGGGCCGGTTGTGATAGCCCACGCCGACCCCGTCGCCGCCGACATAGATCTCGCCACGCACGCCAAAGGGCACCGGCTCCATCCGGTCGTCCAGCAGGTAGATCCGCAGATCCGGGAAGGGCTCGCCGATCATGCTCGACGGCCGGTCGATGTCCTCGGCCCGGATGCGGCGGTACATGGCATGCACCGTGGTTTCGGTGATCCCGTACATATTGACGATCTGCGGCTGCGCATCGCCCGCCAGCGCCACCCAGGGCCGCAGGATCTGCGGCTCGAGCGCCTCGCCGGCAAAGCTGATGAGCCGCAGCCGCCCCTCTTTCGCCAGATCCGGCAGGGTCGCGGCCTTGGTCAACAGCCGGAAGGCCGAAGGCGTCTGGTTCAGCACCGTCGCCCCCTCGGCCACCAGCAGCGTGACCAGATCGTCCGGCGCGCGCACGGTCTCGTGCGGCACCATCAGCAGCCGCCCGCCATAAAGGAACGCGCCCCAGATCTCCCAGACCGACACGTCGAAGGCGAAGGAATGCAGCAGCGGCCAGACATCCTCTGTAACAAACCCGTAATAACCGTCGGTGGTGAGGAACAGCCGCAGCACGTTGCGATGGGTGATGACCACGCCCTTCGGCCGCCCGGTGGTGCCCGAGGTGTAGATCACATAGGCGGCGCGGTCGGGATCGCCCGGTGGCACCGGCACGGCGCCACCGCCCTGCGCGATGGCTGGCCAGTCGCTGTCGAGGCACAGCACGTCGACGCCCTCGCCCGCACGGTCGACCAGATGCGCCTGGGTGAGCAGCATCTCGACCCCGCTGTCGGCGAGGATGAAGCGCTGGCGCTCGGCGGGGCTCTGCGGGTCGATGGGCACATAGGCGCCGCCCGCCTTGAGAATGCCCAGCATCCCCACCAGCATCTCGACCGAGCGCTCGACACAAAGGCCGATGCGCTGGCCAGCCAGCCCACGGCGCTGCAACTCGGCCGCCAGCAGGTCCGAGCGCGCATCGAGGTCGCGATAGCTGAGCGCAAAACCCACGCCATTCAGCGCGATCCGGTCGGGGTGGCGGGCGGCGGTGGACCGGAACGCGGACCCAAGATCGGTCTCGACGGGAAACCGCGTGGCGATGTCGCCCGCCGCGTCCAGACACAGCGCCCGCGCCGCCTGGGGCTGAAGACGCAGCGCGCCCAGCGGGCGGTCCATGGCCTCGAGCGCATCCGCCAGCAAGGTGACGAAGCTCTCGGCGATCTGCGCCACCTCCGCCTGCCCGAAGAGCGCGGCATCGGCCTTGAGCCGTCCGAAGATCTCGGCCTCGCCGTCGATCAGCTCCAGCGTCAGGTCAAGCTGGCCTTCCTGCTGGCGGATGTCGAAGGCCGAGGCCCCGAGCCCGCCCCAGTTGCCGGGCCGGCTTTCGCCCTCCGGCGCCAGAAGATCGAACACCGATCCGGGCTGCGGCGCGCGCTGCAGCACAATCGAGGACTGGAAGACCGGCGAACAGCCCGGGTGGCGCGGCGGCGCCAGCCGCTTGACCAGCATCCCGAAGGGCAGCCCGCCATGTTCCCGCGCGTCGAGCAGATGTTCGAGCGTCTCGGCCACCAGCGCATCGAAGGGCCGGTCGCCGTCGAGCCCGGAGCGGATCGGGAGCTGGTTGACGAAATGGCCCGCGACGCGGGCAAAGGCGCCCTCGCGCATCCCCGCCACCGGCACGCCGATCACGATGTCGGACTCGCCGGAATAGCGGTGCAGCAGCGCCTGGAAGGCCGCCAGCAGAAGGGCATAGGGGGTGGCGCCGGCCTCGCGGGCACGGCTCCGCAGCCGCGCGGTCAGCCCCGCGCCCAGGCGCAGCGGGCAGGACAGGCCGCTCAGCGAGGGCTCGGACGGGCGCGGCCCGGCGATCGGCAGGGTCAGCGCCGGGGGCACCCCCTCCAGCCGCTGCTCCCAGTAGCGCCAGCTCGCTGCGGCGCCCGGCGCGGTCAGCGCCGCGCGCTCGCGCAGCACATAGTCGCGATAGCTGGGCCCCGGGCCGGTCTCCGTGCTGTCGCCGGCATAACGCGCGCCCAGCTCGTCCATCAGCATCCACAGCGTCCAGCCGTCGCAGACGATGTGATGCGCCGTCACCAGCAGCACATGCGACCGCGCGCTTTGCCGGAACAGCTCGAAGCGGTAAAGCGGCCCGGTCTCCAGATCGAAGGGCGCGTCGTGATGCGCCTGCACCGTCTCGCGCAGCGCCTCGGGCGTCGCACCATCGAGCGCGGTTTGGCGCAGCGGCACCTCCCTGTCGGCGAGGATCCTCTGCCACAGCACGCCGTCGCGGTCCTCGAACCGGGCGCGCAGCGCGTCGTGGCGGTCGACCATCGCCTGACAGGCCCGTTGCAGCGCCGCGATGTCGGGCGGATCGGCCAGCGCCAGGGCAAAGCCCACGTTATAGGCCGGGCTGCGCGGCGCCGACTGGTGCAGATACCACAGCGCGGTCTGGCCTTCCGAACAGGGCCAGACGCGGGTGCCGTCCTGTGTCTGGCGCAGCAGGATCTCACGCGCCTTGGCGCGCAGCATGGCGGTGGCGTCGGCGCCGCTCATACCCGTTCTTCCTCGGCCTGAGCCGGCGTGCCCACCAGCGCCGCAAGCTCGGCATCGCTCAGCCCGCTCAGATAGGCGTCGATGTCGGCATTCTCGTCAGGCTCCGGCTCGGGCACGGCCCCCGGCACCGCCCGGGGCGGCGCCTCTGCGGCGCGCAGCGTCTCTTCGAGCCGCTTGCAGAGATCCGCGATGGACACGCCGCGCAGCAGATCCAGCACCGAGAGCTTGACCCCGATCCCGGTCTCGATCCGCGACTGGATCTCGATGGCCAGGATCGAATCCAGCCCCAGCGCCACCAGCGAGCTTTGCCGGTCGATGCGGTCCTCGGGGATGCCCAGCACGCCGCCGACGATCCCGGTCAGCCGGTCGGGCAGCTCTGCCAGCTCTTCCTCGCTCATGCGCCCGCCGCCGCCGGCCGCCTGCGCCTCGTCCACCGCCGCGACGATCTCTGCGTTGCGCTGCGACGCGCGCCAGCCGGGATAGAACGAGGCCAGCGTCGGCCAGTCCATCTTGGCGATGGCCACCAGCGCCGTGCCCTGGGCCAGCACCGGCGCGAGACCGGCCAGCGCCTCCTGCGGTTTCATCAGGCCAAAGCCGACCCCGGTGAGATAATCCGAGATCTCCTTGCGGCGCGCCGCCATGCCGACCTCGCTGATCGCGCCCCAGCAGATCGCCGAGCCCGCCAGCCCGCGCGCGGCCCGGTGCGCCGCCAGCGCGTCGAGCACGCCGTTGGCCGCCACATAGCTGCCCTGCCCCGGGCTGCCGACCAGCGAGGAAATCGACGAGAACATCACGAAATGATCGAGCGGCAGATCCCTTGTGGCGAGATGCAGGTTCCAGGCGCCAAGTGCCTTGGGCAGCATCGCAGTACGGAGCTGGGACCGGCGCAGCGTGTCCATCGGCCCGTCATCCAGCACCGCTGCCGCGTGGAAGACCCCGCCCAGCGGCGCCGGGCCGGCCTCGATCCCGGCCACCAGCTCGGCAACCGCCGCCGCATCGGTGACATCGACCGAGGCGATCTCGACGCTGCCGGCCTGCGTCCGCAGCAGCGCGATCTCTTCGAGCACCTCGTCGGAATGGGTTTTCGACCGTCCCGCCAGCACCAGATGGCGGGCGCCGAGGCTGACCAGCCATTTCGCGGTTTCCAGACCGAAGCCGCCCAGCCCGCCCGAGACGAGATAGGATTTCGCCGGATCGAAACGCAGCGTCCGCGTTGCGACCGGTGCCGGTTCGGCCACCTCGAGCGCCCGCGCCTCCATTGGAATGTGCAGATCCGGGTGGTGTTCCACAAAACTCCGCAGCGCCGGCCCCGCCGAGGCGATCCGCTCCGGCGCCGCCTTGCGCAGCCGGGTCATGTTGACCGGCAGAAGGCTCTGGTTCGGCCCCAGCCCCACCGGCGGGCGCGCCGCCGTGTCGCCGTCCTGCCAGATCACCATACGGCCCTGCGGCGCCAGCAGCCGCTGAAACAGCGCCAGCGCGCTGCCCTGCCCGAGCCCGATCAGCACATCCGCCTCCGTGCCGCCCAGCCGCGCCCGCCCGCTGTCGAGCGCCTCCGCCGTTTCGCAGGCGAAAGCGTCGATTCCGAGACCGGAGAAGATCGCGACCGACCCCGCGTCGGGCGTTGCGACGACCAGCCGGGCGCAGTGCGCGCGGGCCATCTGCGCCACCGCGCAGCCCCGGGCATCGGCCGTCGCCAGCAGCAGAACGCGGTCCTCCGGCTCCAGCCGCGCCACCGCGCGCACCACATGCCAGGCATCGGCCAGCAGCGGTGTCACCTGCGCCAGCGGCCCGGGCACGACAGCCCGATCCGCGCCCAGAGCCTCGGCGGGCACCCGCTGGCGCTCCCGCGCCGAGGGCAGCCGCAGCGCGAGCCTGTCGCCCACCGCCAACCCCGCGCAGCCCGCGCCCAGGGCGCGGATCTCGGCCAGCGCATGGACCGGATCCTCGCCCGCCGGCTGCACCGCCTCGATCAGCGCGATCTCGGCCTCTCCGGCGGGCAAGGCCGCCTCGGTGTCCTCGGAAAGCGCGCGGCGCGGCAGCTCGGCCAGCGTGTCGTAAGACAGGGTGGTCAACCGGCGCGCAAAGCGCCGCGTGCCGCGCAATGCGACATCGTCGTCATGGACTAAGCTCTGCACCTCTCGGGCCAGCGCGACAAGCGTCTCCTCCGCCGTGTCGATGTCCAGCACGCGCAGCCGCAGCGCCGGGTTCTCGGCGATGGCGACCCGGGCCAGCCCGGTCACCGCCGCCTGGCGCAGCGCCGCATCCGCCGGCAGATCCTCTCCGGGCGCCTGCGCCGACACCGTCACCAGATCGAGACCGAAGCTGTGGCGCGCCTGCAACCGGGCCGCATGCTGCACCAGATCGAGGAAATCCGACGCCAGCTCGAGCCCCACCGGATCGTCGGCCTCCTTCGTCTCCCAGAGCAGAACCACCGAGCCATAGCGGGAGGGCGCGGCCTCGGGCCCGAAAGCATCGTCGAGCATCGCGATGGCGCCGGTGACATCATGCGCCGCAACCAGATCGGCAGTGTCGATCTGGGCGGCCAGGGCCTCGGCCCGGGCCAGCACCGCATCGGTCTGCCGGCACAGCACCAGTTGCCGCCCGACGATACGCGCGGCCTCGGGCGGGCGCTCGACCCATTTCAGCCCGAACAGCCGGTCGTCTGCACGCTCGCGGTCCTGCGCGCGGCGGTCGGTCAGCGCCTGCGCGACGATGCCCTCGAAGCGGGCGCAAAGCGCGCCGGTCTCGTCGATGATCCGCAGATCGCCGCACAGCGCGCGATCCGCCGAGGGGCGCCGCTCGGCCTGAACAAAGAGCTTGCGACCGGGCGGGCGGTAGAATTGCAGCGACTCGATGCGCACCGGCACATAGACATCGCGGTCGGCCGGGTCGGCGATGGTTTCAAGCAGGGTCTGGAAACAGGCATCCAGGATCGCCGGATGCAGCGCATAGTCGCAAAGGCCCCCGGCAATGCCCTCCGGCGCCTCGATCTCGGCCAGCACGTTGGCCGCCCCGGCATCGAGCCACAGCCGCCGCACCCCCTGAAAGGCCGGGCCGTAGTCGAGCCCACGGTCGGACATCCGGCGATAATGCCGCTCACCGGACATCGCGCAGTCCAGAGACGCCCGCAGCGCGCCGAGATCGCAGCGCGGCGGCTCGGCCAGCGGCAGGCTGTCCAGCGTCATCCGCGCGTGGCGCATCCAGTCGGCGCCCGCATCGGCGCGGCTGTGGATGGCGGCCCTGCGGGTCTCGGGGTCCCAGCTTGCCTGCAACACCGGCCAGGCCGCCTGATCCAGCACCAGCGCCTGTCCGAAGTCGAGATCGGTCAGCCGCCCTGCCTTGCGCCCGCTCAGCCGGGCGAGCAGCGCCAGACCGACCTCGACATAGGCGGCGCCGGGCAGCAGCGCGAGCCCGTCGACCACATGGTCCTGGAGACAGGCCATCCGGGCACCGCCGATCTCGCGCTCCCAAACCGGGGCCGCCGAGGGCAGCGGATCGCCCAGCAAGGGGTGGCCTTCGCCGCCCAGCCGGTCCTGCCGGGCCGCCGCGCTTTCCTCCCAGTGCAGCTCGCGCTGCCAGGGGTAATGCGGCAGCGCGCAGAATGTCCCCCGCCAAAGCGCGGCCTCGCCCCAGCGGATCCGCCCGCCGCCGGTGTAGAGCGCGGCCAGCGCGCCCCGCGCGGTCTCCAGCTCGGGCCGCTTGCGGTGCAGCGAAGGGACCAGCGCCACCTCGGCACCGGCCTCGGCAGCGCATTCGCGGATTGCCCCCGACAGCACCGGATGCGGGCCGACTTCGAGGAAGCTCCGGTGACCCGCCGCGATCAGATCGGCAATCGCCGCGGCAAAGCGCACCGGCTCGCGGATGTTGCGGAAGAAATAGGGTCCGTCGAAGGCGCCCTCGTCGGCGCGTTTGCCGGTCACCGTAGACCAGACGGGAATCGAGAGCGCGCGCGGGTCGTGATGCGCCAGCGCCGCCAGTAGATCCGTTTCCAGCGGGTCCATCGCCGGGCTGTGATACGGCACCTCGACCTTGAGGAACCGGTTGAACAGATCCTGCCCGTTGGCCTCTGCGGCGATCTTTTCCAGCGCCGCCATGTCGCCGGCGAGAACCGCCGCATTGGGGCTGTTGCTCGCGGCCAGCGAGACCAGCCCGGCATAGGGCGCGGCCAGCGCCTGCGCCTGCGCCTCGGTGGCGCCCAGGGCCAGCATCCCGCCCGCACCGGCGGCACGTTTTTGCAACTGGCTGCGGTGGAACGAGACCTCGGCCGCTTCTTCGAGCGTCAGCGCGCCGGAAACATAGGCCGAGGTCACCTCGCCCACGCTGTGCCCGACCACCGCCGAGGGCACCACGCCCCAGGAGCGCCAGAGCTCGGTCAGGGCGACCTGGAGGAGAAAATTCGCCGGTTGCGCGATCTCGGTGCGCTCCATGCGCGAGTCTGCTTCGTCGCGCCGCATTTCCCCGAGGATCGACCAGCCGGAACAGCGCTGGAAGGCCAGGTCACACCGGTCGGCGGCGGCGCGGAACACCGGCTCGCTGTCATAAAGCGCGCGCCCCATGCCCCACCATTGCGGCCCCATGCCGGTGAAGACAAAGACCGGATCCTCGGCCTGCGGGCGCCCGCGCCCGACGCTCACCCCCTCGGCCTCGCCGGTCTCGGCCCAGGCCGTGAGCCGGCTGGCGATCTCCGCCGCGCTGGCGCCGGTGACCGCAAGCCGGTGGTCGAGATGCGGGCGGCGGCAGGCGGCCGAGTGGCAGATGTCGTCCAGATCCGCAGCCCCCGCGCCCAGCAGATCGCCATGGCGCAGCGCCGTCTGGCGCAGCGCCTCGTCGGAGCGCGCAGACAGCGGCAGCAGGCGGAAAGACGGCTCGTCCGGCACCGCCTCGGGCGCGGCCTCGGCACCGGCCCAGTCCTGTAGCAGCGCATGCGCGTTCGAGCCGCCGTAGCCGAAGGAATTGACCGCATAGAACCGCTCGCCCTTGGGCTCGGTCATCGCGATGTTCTCGAGCGGCAGGCGCAGCCCCAGCGCATCGAAGGGGATGGTGGGGTTGGGCGTCTGCAAATTCGCCAGCACCGGCACCACGCCTTCGCGCAGCGCCAGCGCCGCCTTGATGATCCCGGCGATGCCCGCCGCCGCTTCGAGATGGCCGATGTTGGATTTCAGCGATCCGACAATCGCCGGAGCGCCCGCCGCGCGATGGGCGCCGATGGCCTGCCCCAGCGCCCGCGCCTCGATCGGGTCGCCGACGGCGGTTCCGGTGCCATGCGCCTCGATATAGCCGATCTGGGCGGGCGCCACCTCGGCACCGGCATAGACGCGGCGCACCAGCGCCTCCTGCGCGTCGGCATTGGGCACGGTGATCCCGTCGGTGCGCCCGTCCTGGTTCGCCCCGGTGCCGCGCACCAGCGCGATGATCGGATCGCCGCTGGCGACGGCATCCGCGACCCGCCGCAGCACCACGACCCCGGCACCCTCGCCCCGGCCATAGCCGTCGCCGCGCGCATCAAAGCTCTTGGACCGGCCATCCCTGGCCAGAAAGCCGCCCTTGCACATGGCAATCGGGGTTTCGGGGCGGGTCATGACGCTGACGCCGCCGACCAGCGCCAGATCGCACTCGCCCGCCTGAAGCGCCCGGCAGGCCAGATGGAACGCGGTCAGCGACGAGGAACAGGCGGTGTCCACCGTCAGGCTCGGCCCCTGCAGATCGAAGAAATGCGACAGCCGGTTGGACAGGATGCCCAGCGTCGCGCCGACCTCGCTATGCGGCCCGATCAGGTCGCGGTTCAGCGGGTTGAGCTGGGTCAGAAGGTTGTCGGACATGAAGCCGCCGACAAACACCCCCGTCGAGGAGCCGGCCAGACTGTCATGCGGAATCCCCGCGTCCTCGAGCGCCTCCCACGCCACCTCGAGCAGCAGCCGCTGCTGCGGGTCGAGCCGCGAGGCCTCGCGCGGGGAAATGCCGAAGAACCCCGCGTCGAACATGTCGAGCCGCTGCTGCAGGAAGCCGCCCGCGTTGACATACATCTTGCCCGGCGCCTTGCCCTCGGGATCGTGAAACCGCGCCGCGTTCCATCGGTCCGCAGGCACCGGGGTGACCCCGTCGCGGCCCTCGGTCAGAAGCTGCCAGAAGCTCTTGGAATCGGTGACGCCACCGGGAAACCTGCACCCGATTCCACAAATCGCCGTTGCCTGATGGGGATAGTCGGCCATTACACGCTCCATGTTTGCAGGACGGGATCCGTCGTCACTCTCGTAGCTGAGAGTAACGGGGGTCGTTCGCGCCTAGGTAGCATGCCTGTACCGCATGGTTTTTCTCGTCACGATTTCGAATTGCGCCTATAGTCGGGAATGAAAGACCGGGAGTTTTGAAAATGACACACCCAATGCTTATAGATATTCACTGCCATTCCAGGCGCATCCTTTATCCGAATACCGCGCCCGAGGATTTTGCGGGCGCCCTGCGGCGGAATCGCGTTTCAGTCGCCGTTCTGAACGTGGTGCCCGACGGGCCGCTTCTGGCCTTCACGCCGGGCGGTATCTCGGTTTCGGCGCCCACGGACGACCGGCAGATCGGGCGCTATGTGGCCAAGGTGTTCGAGATCATCGAATCGATGGTCGCCGCAGGCGAGGTGCAGCGCATCACCAGCAGCGCCGAGCTGGCGGCGCTGAGCGAAACCGGCACTCCGGGCATCGTCGTCGGCATCGAAGGGGCCGACCATCTGGGTGGCGATCTGTCGCGCATCGACCGTGATTACGACCGCCACAAGCTGCGCCAGATGGGGCTGGTCCACTATCTGAAAAGCGCCCTTGCCGACAATCAGACGGAAGAGGAAAGTCACAACGGTATCAGCGCTTTCGGGAAGAAAGTTGTCCAGCGCTGCAACGCCTTGGGCATCATCGTCGATCTCGCCCATCTGTCGGAGCGGGCGATGCGCGCGGTGATCGCTTGCAGCGCGGCGCCGGTGATCTGTTCGCACAGCTCGATCCGCGACCCGGGCGATGACAATGTCAGGCTGATGCCCGCCGAGATTGCGCGCGAGATTGCCGCCACCGGCGGGCTGATCGGTGTCTGGCCGAACGCGACGATCTTTCCGACACCCGAGTGCTATGCCGCCGGGCTCTACCGTCTGGCGCAGGACATCGGTGTCGATCATGTCGCCATCGGCACGGACCGGGCGGGGCTGCAAACAAGCCTGTTTCCGGATTATACCGGCGCCGAAAATCTGCCGGAGCATCTGCAACGAAGCGGCTTTTCCGACCCCGATACGCGAAAAATTTTGGGCGAAAATTATATTCGTGTCTTCGCTGAAATCGAAAAAATCGCCGCGCAGAAAGAATATAAATCGGCCTGATTTTTACTCCCATCCCTCAATAAAATATCGAGGACCCCGGACAACCGGGATCCTCGAATGATCTGTCAGACAGGCTCTCTGAATCCGCCCTAAGGTTGTGTCAAAGGTCCTTCCTCGACATGGCGTCGGCGATATGATCCGCCTGCCGGATCGCCAGAGCGACGATGGTCAGGGTCGGGTTGCAGGAGGCACCGGTGGTGAACTGGCTGCCATCCGAGATGAACAGGTTCGACACGTCATGCGTCTGCCCCCATTTGTTGCAGACCCCATCCCGCGCCTTTTCGCTCATCCGGTTGGTGCCCAGGTTGTGGGTGCTCGGATAGGGCGGCGTCGGATAGGTCGCGACCGCGCCGACCGACTTGTAAAGCGCCGAGCCCTGCTCATAGGCATGGTTGCGCATCATCACGTCGTTGGGGTGATCGTCGTAATGCACATCCGCGACCGGCATCTCGTTCTGATCGACGATGGTCGAGTGCAGGGTGATGCGGTTGGTCTGCTGCGGCATGTCCTCGCCGACGATCCACATCCCGGCCAGGTTCTCGTACTGGTCGAGTGCAGAGGTGAAGGTCCGGCCCCAGCCGCCCGGCTTCATGAAAGCGGCCATCAGGGGCACGCCCAGCGACAGCGTCTCCAGCTCGTAGCCGCCGACGAAGCCACGTCCGGGGTTGTTTTCCGACTCGTCCCGGATGATCCCCGCCATGACCGTGCCGCGATAGAAATGCACCGGCTTTTCGAAGGCGGCGTAGACGCTGCCGGTCACGTGACGCATGTAGTTGCGCCCGACCTCTCCCGAGCTGTTGGCCAGCCCGTCGGGGAACATGTTCGAGGCGCTGTTCAGCAGCAGGCGCGGGCTCTCGATCGAGTTTCCGGCCAGGCAGACCACGCGCGCCTTCTGACGCTGGGTATTGCCGTCGCCATCGACATAGACCACGCCGGTCGCCTTGCCGGCGTCGTCATGCTCGATGCGGATGGCCATGCTGTTCGGCCGCACCTCGAGATTGCCGGTGTCCTCGCCCTTGGGGATCTCGGTGTAGAGGGTCGACCATTTCGCGCCGCTCTTGCAGCCCTGGAAACAGAACCCGAGTTGCAGGCAGGACCCGCGGCCATCGCGCGGCTCGCTGTTGATCGCCATGCGCCCGGTATGGACCTCTTTGTAGCCCATGCGCTTGGCGCCGGCGGCCATCACCTTGAAGTTGTTGTTGGGCGGCAGGCCGGGGATGTTGTTGGTGCGCGTCACGCCCATCTTGTCCTCGGCCTTTTCGTAATAGGGCTCGAGATCCGCCAGGGTGATCGGCCAGTCCAGCAGGTTGGCGCCGGTGATGTTGCCATAGGTCTCCTGGGTCCGGAATTCGTGCTCCTTGAAGCGCAGCGAGGCGCCGGCCCAGTGGGTGGTGGAGCCGCCGACCGCCTTCACGATCCAGGCGGGGAGGTTCGGGAAATCCGTCGCCACCTGCCACGAGCCGGAGCCGGTGCGCATGTCGCGCCAGCCGAGCTGGGCAAAGCTCTCCCATTCGTCGTTGATGAAATCCTCTTTTTCGTACCGGCCACCGGCCTCGAGGATCACGACCTTGATCCCCTTCTGCGCCAGTTCGTTGCCCAAGGTGCCGCCGCCGGCCCCCGAACCGATGATCACGACAAGGCTGTCGTCGTTCAGGTCAAAATTTGCCATTTCGTGTATCCTCAGTCTTCCGGCAGCCAGTCGATGTCGTCGAAGCCACGGTGCAGATAGCCGCCATGCTCAAAGGACGATCCTTCGTAGCCGAATTTCGGCCATGCCTCTTTCTGGTTGTAGAGCGACACCACAAGGTCGCCGCGGATCCTCTGGAAGAACTCCGAGTCCTCGATCTCTTCGAGAAGTTCGACCCGGTCCTCTTCCCAGCCGACCCCCGCATAGGGTGCCTTGAAGCGGGTGGTGGCGAGGCTGTCGAGCTGGGCCACGCCGGCTTCGATCACCCCCTTGAGCGCATCGTCCTGCGCGGCCTTCTCGTCCCAGGGCATGACGGCCACGATGTAGAAATGATCCGACAGGAAGTCGTGCGGATAGATGTCGCGGGCCATCTTGGCCAGCGTCTTCATGGTCGCCGGCGACAGCGCCTTGCCGCTGTCGGCCCAGGCGTCCTCGATGCTCAGCCCCATGCTGCCGGCGAATGCCGCCGCCGGAGCGCCCGTCGCCATCCCTTTCAGGACCGTCCGCCGGTTGTATTTTGATCTTTTGTCGACCAGTCGCATTTTGGCTCTCCTTCTTACCTACTTGCGGTGGTTTCACACACTCGGATTGAAAATTTCTCGAATATTTTCTTTATGTTAGGCCGCAAAAGCCACCCGCCCTGAATCGGGCGTCACGGCATGCGGCGCTCAGCCCTCCGAAACCGGATGGCGCGTCACTCGATGTGTTTCAGAAACGCGATCACCTTCTCGCGCACCTCGGGCTTGGCCTGGCGGTAGGACATGAAGGTGCCCTTGATCATCTTCTGCGGATTGGTCAGCCAGGCATCGAGGCTCTCCTCGTCCCAGACCACCTCCGCCCCGGCCAGACCCGAAGAGTATTTGAACCCTTCGATCGTGCCCGCCTTGCGCCCGAAAATATCGTGCAGCGGCGGCCCTTGCCGCGGCGGTGCTTCGGGGTCGAGCGTGTGGCAGGCGGCGCATTGGCGCTTGAACAGCTCCTGCCCCTCGCTCTCCCCTCCCGCACCGTCGGCAAAAGCCGCACCGGCCGCGCAAAAGGCGGCAGGGAAAACCAACAAAATGAGACTGTTCGCGGCATTCCGCTGTGTCATTTACCCACTCCTCCGACAGGTGGAAAAGGGGTAATACACTTCGCTTTTCCGGTGGTGGTACGTGACTAGCACATCTGCCTTTCCGCCGATTTTCGGCGCCTTTGCCCGGCCCCGAAAAGACAAAGGGCGGCCCGATCCGGACCGCCGTCTTTCGCAACGCCGATGCTCTGCGATCAAAGCGGGTCGCGGCTGCGCTGCAACTCCTCGCCGATGGTACAGGACACCCTCGGCCCGGCGATCCGGATCGGCTCGGCCCGGGCAGAGGGCATCGCCCGCGCCACTTCGAGCATCAGCTTGGTACGGATCGAGCTCCGGAACTGATCCTTGGAGGTGATCGGGATCACAAAGCCACGGTCTCCGCCGACCACGCAATATTGGAAATACAGGTCGAGATCCTCGATATCGACCGGCGAGGCGGCAGGATCGCGCAGCATGATCGGCAGGCCGTTGATGGTGATGCCCCGCGCGACGGCCAGATCGCGCGCCGCGGTCACCGGGATGCCCTCGTTATTCGGCCCGTCCGCCGAAAGATCCAGCACCGGCTCGCCCCGATAAGGGCTGCGTTCGAACAGATCCACCGCATGCAGGATGGCAGCGGAGATCGAGGTGCGGGCCGCGCGCGAGATCGGCGCGCTTTGCAGACGCGCCGCGAAATCGGCGGCGGCCTCGGCGCTGTCCAGAAGATGCCAGTCGGCCACCAGCCTCTGCTCGCCGGGGCCCGCCCATTCGAAATAGGCGATGGCGATGGCGCCGTGCCGGCCCCCGGTGATCAGCCGGACGAACTCCGGAGAGCGGATCGTATCGGCATAGCCGTTGCGTTGCAGGATCTGCTCGCCCGGATCCATCGAGCGCGAGACATCGACGGCCAGAACAAGGGCGACATCCACCTCGACCGGCCCGTCCCCGTCCTGAACCCGGACGGGAGAAAGAGGGCCGGACGCCGCAACGCTCGCGGCCATCGCAAAAGTTGTGGCCGCCGCGAGGCGCTGCAACATGGGACGTGCCAGCGCCGATCGCTGTCGTGCAAAATGTCTAAGGCGTTTCATGCGCCGGGTTGTAGGCCCGATCCGGCCGGCACGGGCAGTAGCCCTGTACCACAGTCCCGGTCCCGGCCCCGAGACAGGGCGCCGGAGGCGTTCGGACCCGGTCGCGCCCGGTGGCTCTCACGCCGCCGATACCCGTCCCTGACATGCGCGCATCCGCCTCCGGCAATGGCTGTCGCCAAAGCTGGAAACGGGTGCAAGACTTCGGCAGAGGGGACGGAACCACCCACCCGTGCAAGGCTGGCGGCCCTTCCGCGCCAAGACGCGCTCAGCTCTCCTGAAATTTCGGCGCGCGCTTCTCGTGGAAGGCCAGCACGCTCTGCGGCGCGGGCTTGGTGATCGTGGTACAGCCCACCGCCAGCGAGCGGATCAGCAGCACGGCGGCGGCAAAGGCGGCGAGCCGTTCGAGCCCCCGGCAGTGGCGCAGATGCATGCCCACCACCGAGCCCGCCAGCGCATAGACGCCCAGCATCGAGGTGGTCGCGACCAGCGCGATCTCGTACCACGCGCCGTTCATCACCAGCGCCGGGTTGTAGACGAAGGCGAAGGGCACGATGAAACCGGGCAGCGTGAGCTTGAACGCGGTCAGGCCGGTCTTGGTACTGTCGGTCTTGGCCAGGGCCGCCGAAATCACCGTCGCGCATGAGACCAGCTGGAAGATCGCCGACATCCGCGCGCTGGCCGACCGCTGGTACAAGCCGGAGGATATCGGCGCCTCGATCTCCAGCGGCTCATTTCACACGCTGGGCATGGTGATGGCGCCCTGCTCGCTGCGCTCCGCCTCCGAGATTGCCAATGGCGTGACCTCGACCCTACCCACACGCGCCGCCGATGTGGTGCTGAAGGAACGCCGCCGTCTGGTGCGGATGCTGCGCGAGACGCCGCTGCATCTGGGTCATCTGCGCACCCTGACCACGCTGGCCGAGATCGGCGCCATCCTCGCGCCGCCGGTGCCCGCCTTCTACGCCAGGCCCGAGACGCTGGACGACATGATCGGCCATATGCTGGGCCGGGTGGTGGATATGTTCGACATCGAGACCGGCACCGTCAAGCGCTGGAAAGACGACGCCTGAGCGGCGTTACAGGCAGAGCGCCACCAGCTTGGCGCGCGGCTCCGCTGCGCCTTTGCCCTTGGGCGCCAGGGCCGCGAAGGTGTCGAGATTTCCCGTCATCGTCGCGGCGCGGTCAGTGCCGGCCTCAACGAGCGCGGGCTCTGCCACCATCAGCCCTTCATAAAGCGCAAAGAGCATGCCCTGCTCCAGCCGCTCGGCCTCGATCTCCCATTTCTGGATGCCCGCGCGCAGGGTTTCGCGCGGCGCCTCGGGGCAGACCTGCCAGCCCTTGAGCCGCCGCCGCACCGCACGCAGCGGGCGCACGATCTCGGCATGCCAGGCAGAGACCTCCCCGGCGCAGCGCGCGGCCCCCGCCCCTGTGATGCCCCAGCCCTCGGACCCCAGCCAGAGCCCGAAGAGCAGCAGGTTCACATCGGCGCCGGTCTCTTCCTGGATCTCCAGACAGAGCGGCGGCACCCCCGACCGCCCATAGCGGTCGAGGGAAAAGCGCCAGAACGGATGCGCGTCGGGGTCAGGCTGGATAAGCATCGCGGTGCCGGATCGTCACATTGGGCAGATCGGAGACGCTCTATGCCCCCGACTGCGCCATGGTGACGGCGAATTCCTCGGGGATCAACCCGGCGAAATGGCTGCCTCCACCGTCCCCCACCGCCGCCAGCGTATAGAGGGAGGCCCGCCCGCAGCACGCAGCCTCCGCCCCCAGCGCCAGGTCGAGCCCCGAGCGCACGCCGCTGTCGAAGAGCCGCGTCGCCTTGCCATCCACCTTGTCGCGGATGATCGGCAGCACCTCGGCGGGGCTGGGCGCCGCGTCGGACTGGCGCCCGCCACGGTTCGAGACCAGAATGCCGTCGCCCCCGGCCTCCACCGCCGCGACAGCATCGTCGGGATGCAGCACGCCCTTGACGATCAGCGCCCGGTCCCAGACCCGGCGCATGCGGGCAACAGGCCGAAATAGCTGCCGGGCTCGGTGCGCGGGCAATGCTCGACCCGCAGCGGGTATTCGTTGACGATGGCCGCCTCTGGCGCGGCGATCTCGCCGATCACCCGGCTGATATATTCCGGCGTCAGCGCCTCTTTCGGCTCCCCCTTGGCGCGGGAGGCCGCGCGGTCCGCGGCGATCTTGGCCGTAAGCGCCTCGCCTTTCGGCCACAACGGGCCGAGGAGGTCCAGCAGCCCCTCCAGCACATCCGCCGGGCGCCCGGCGAGCGACATGTCGGAACGGAAGCTGCGCATCGGGTGGCGGGCAAAGACCGGGTCTTCGCCGGCATGCACGATCCCGGCCTCGGCACGGCCCCTCCACAGGGCGCCATCCCCGCATCGCCTGTGGCCCCCGCACCGCCCCTTGTCGCTTCAACATGCAAGGTGATGCGCAAAGCCCTCCCGGCTCCGAAACCGAGGGGCGCCAAATAGACAGAAGGGCAAGAGGCGTCGCCCCCAAAGCGCCGGCAGATCTTGGGGCGTCGCTCTGAGGAACGGCTTGCCGGATATCATCACCGACCGCCCCGCACCGCCCATCGCAGAGAACCGTCTGCCGAGCGGTGTTTCACCGACCAGCAAACGGAGAGCCCAATTTTAATCACTCCGGAAACTGTCCAATCCATTGGAAGCGACGCAGTCGCCGGGATCAGCCTCGGTGAACGTCAATGCCCGCCTGCAATTCCACACCGGTCACAGCCCGGGAAAGTCGGCGGGCAGTTCCGAGTTAAAAAACGGTGTAGTTCTCCAGAAACGATGCATACGCTAGAATAGCGGCCTGACCCTGTTCCTATCAGCGACCGCACTCACCGCAACCGTCCTCTTCTGGCTATGAAAATCAAAAATCCGGAGCCAATGATTTACGCGCATTCCCTAAAGGACCGTGGCCCTGCCGACTGGGAGACGCTCCTCGACCATTCTTTCGCCGTTGCGCGGAGTACGCGCCGGAATGCCTCCGCATTCGCCCCGGAGCTCGGAGAAATCATCGGTTGGGCGCACGACCTGGGAAAGACGAAGCCGCGTTTCCAGGAGCGGTTGCACAACTCCGATATCCACGAACCCCACGCAGCGGCCGGCGCGCGCTATCTGTTCTTTCGTCAGCCCCATGCACTCTCCGCCATCATGGCACAGATCGTCCTGGGCCATCACGCGGGGTTGAGCGATGGCGGTGGGCCCGAGCGTTTACTGCGCGCACGTCTAGAGGAGGAGCAGGTTCTTTTGCCGCCAGAGGATTGGCCCGTCCCCAGGCTGACCAAACGCCCAACAGCGCTCGCGGAGCTCGACGGGAAGGACCTCGGCAACGCCAATTATCACTTCGCCTTCCTCGGGCGGATGCTGTTTTCCGCCCTTGTCGATGCCGACCGGAGCGAGACCCGCGCTTTCTACGACCGCGCCGAGGGCCGCGCGGCCCCCGAGCCCGAACCCGTCGCGCTGGACGAACTGCGCCGCCGCCTCGACACGCATATGGCGGAGCTGAGCGGCGAGGGTCCGGTCAACGCCCTGCGCCACGGGGTCCACACCCATGTGCGGGCGCAGGCCGCGCGCGATCCGGGGCTTTTCAGCCTCACCGTGCCGACCGGCGGCGGCAAGACGCTGGCGGCGCTCGGCTTTGCGCTCGACCATGCAATAGCCCATGGGCAGGACAGGGTGATCTTTGTCATCCCCTACACCTCCATCGTCGAGCAGACGGCGGCGGTGTTCCGCAAGGTTCTGGACGATCCGCAAGGCAGGACCGTGCTCGAACACCATTCCGCCTTCGACTGGCAGGAGCACGAAGACGACGAGGCGCGCGATCTCAAAACCGCCGCCGAGCGCTGGGACCGGCCCGTCATCGTCACCACCGCCGTGCAGTTCTTCGAAAGCCTGCACGCGGCGCGCACCTCGCCCTGCCGCAAGCTGCACCGCATCGCCAATGCGGTGGTGATCCTCGACGAGGCGCAGACCCTGCCGCGCCCGCTTCTGCGGCCAAGCCTGGCCGCCATCCGCGAACTGGCGCGGGGCTATCGCAGCAGCCTCGTGCTCTGCACCGCGACCCAGCCTGCGCTGCTTAAGGAGGACGGGTTTCCCCATCCCGAAGCGCTGTCGCGCGATGGCCCCCTGCCCCTGCGCGAACTCGCGCCCGATCCGAAGGGCCTGTACCAAAAGCTGAAGCGCGTGCGCGTGGAGCAGGCCGGCCCGCTCTCCAACGCGGCGCTGGCGGACCGGCTGGCCGCGCCCGAGGGCGGGCTCGCCATCCTCAACAACCGGCGGCAGGCGCGCGCGGTCTTCGAGCTGATCCGCGATGTGCCGAACGCCTGCCATCTCTCGACCAATATGACCGCGCGGCACCGCCGGGTGGTATTGGAAAAGGTGCGGGGGCAACTCGCCAGCGGCGCCCCCGTCCGGCTTGTCAGCACCAGCCTGATCGAAGCGGGCGTCGATGTAAGTTTCCCCGTGGTCTACCGCGCGCTTGCCGGGCTCGACAGCATCGTGCAAGCCGCCGGGCGCTGCAACCGCAACGCCGAGGGCGCCGAGCCGGGCCGGGTGGTGGTCTTTGAACCGGCCGCAGAGGAGGCAGGCCAATACAAGCCCCCCGAGGAGCTGCACCAACTGGCCGAGACCGCACGAAGCGTGCTGACCCGCTTTTCCGAAGACCCGCTCTCGCTGGAGGCGATCAACGCCTATTTCAAGGATGTCTTCTGGCAGAAGAAACAGAAGATGGATGCGGGCAAGGTGGACGGCCAGGACTACCCGATCCTGCAAGCCATCGCCAATGCCGGGGGCGGGGCCGAGTTGAACCTCCCCTATGCCTCTGTCGCGAAAGCCTTTCGCATGATCCCCGAAGGCGCGATGCCGGTGGTGATCCGCGGCGGCGACTGGGGCCTTCCCGACCGCGACTGGGAGAAGGTGCAGTATCTGACAAGCGCGGGCGCCGTGGCGCGCCTCCTGCAAAGCTATCAGGTGCAGATCCCCGAGAAGGCGCGGCAAAAGATGCTTGGCGCCGGTCTGCTGGTGCCGCTTCGGGAAACGGAGTTCGGGCTGCAATTCCTGCTCCTCGACCGTCCGGAGCTTTATGACGGGGAGACCGGGCTCAAATGGGACGATTGGGAGGATCTGGGGTTTCTGAGCTATTGAGAGCGGTTCTTGTTGACAGAGAACCGTTCGAGGCTTCAGATCAGAATAAGTCCGGAATGTTTGAATGTCCTACGGTATAAAGTTGCTGATCAAAGGCGATTACGCCTGTTTCACCCGGCCTGAAATGAAGGTCGAGCGTGTTTCCTACGATGTCATGACACCCTCTGCCGCGCGGGGAATCATCGAGGCAATCCACTGGAAACCCGCCATTCTCTGGGTGATCGACCGCATTCACGTCTTGGCGCCGGTCCGGTTCGAAAACATCCGCCGCAATGAAATTGCCTCCAAGATCCCGGCCAGCAATGTGAAGACAGCGATGAAGGCGGGATCCGTGGCCGGGCTGCACCTGAATGTCGACGAAGACCGCCAGCAGCGCGCCATGATGGCGCTGCGCAATGTGGTCTATGGCGTCGAGGCGCATCTCGAGATGACGCCGAAAGCGGGCCCCGAGGACAACCCCGCGAAACATATCGAGATGGCGCGCCGCCGGGCGGAAAAGGGGCAGCATTTCCACCAGCCCTGCCTTGGCGTTCGGGAGTTTCCCGCCGATGTGACGCTGGTCGAAGGCTTTCCGGAAACCGCCCTGCCCGCAGCGGATCGGAACCGCGATCTGGGCTGGATGCTCTATGACATCGCCTATGACCGCGGGCGCGACGCGCTGTTCTTTCACGCGCGCATGGAGGACGGCGTGATCGACGTGGAGAAAGCCCGGCAGGCGGGGCTGGCGCGATGACGATCCTGTCGTCTCTGGCCGCGCTTTACGAGCGGATGGCCGAGGCGGGCGAGGCTCCGGCGCCGGGCTATTCCGACGAAAAGATCGGCGCCGAGCTGGTGCTGAGCGCAGATGGAAAGCTGATCGCCTGCCACTCCCTGCTGACGCCCGAGGGCAAGCGGATGGTGCCGGAAACCTTGTCCGTGCCGGCGGCGATCAAGCGCTCCTCGGGCATCGCGCCGAATTTCCTCTGGGACAAGACCGCCTATGTGCTGGGCGTCACGGCGCTCAAGGACGCGCGCAAGAAACCTCTCCCCGACGACGCGGGCCAGTTGCAACCCTGTCAGGAACACCGCACGGCGGACGAGCATGCCGCTTTTGTCGCGCGCCATCATGAACGGCTCGATGGCACGGACGATCCCGGCCTGCGCGCCTTTCTGGCCTTTCTCGACGCCTGGTCCTGGGAGGATTTCGCCGCAAAGGCCCTGCCTCCCGAGATCCTGGATCAGAACGTGGTCTTCAGCTTCGAAGAGCGCGGGCGCTACCTGCACCGGCGCCCCGCCGCACGGTCGCTCATCGTGCCCACAGCCGACGCCGAGGGGCCACTCTGCCTGGTCACCGGCGAACAGGCCCCGCCCGCACGGCTGCACCCAAGCATAAAGGGCGTGATGGGCGCGCAAAGCTCGGGCGCCTCGCTGGTGTCGTTCAACGCCTCGGCCTTTGAATCCTTCGGTCACAAGCAGGGCGACAACGCCCCTGTCTCGGAACATGCCGCCTTTGCCTATGGCACCGCGCTCAACGCGCTTCTGGCCCGTTCGGGCAAGGGTCCGGGGCGGCGCGCGCTGCGCATCGGCGACACCACCACGGTGTTCTGGGCCGAAACCGCCACGCGCGAGGCCGACGAAGCCGCCGAAATGGTCTTTGGCGATCTCTTCGACGCCCCCAATCCCGATGAGATGGGCGAGGACGAAAAAACCGCGCATCTGAAGCTGCAATTCGCGATGGAGGCGCTGGCCAAGGGGCGCGTGCCCGACGATCCGCGCTTTGCCCCCTCGACGCGGGTCTATGTGCTGGGGCTCGCGCCCAACGCCGCGCGACTTTCGGTGCGGTTCTGGCTGCCCGGCACGCTGGGAGATTTCGCCCGCCATGTGCAGCGCTTCCGTGACGATCTGGCGATCGAGCCCGCGCCGTGGAAGCGCCCGCCCGCCGTCTGGGCGCTGCTCTACGAAACCGCGCTCCAGCACAAGGCCGAGAACATCCCGCCGCTGCTGGGCGGCGATCTGATGCGCGCCGTGCTGCTGGGCACGCCCTATCCGCGCCTGCTGCTCGCTGCCGTGATCGGCCGCATCCGCGCGGACGGGGTGATCAACGGCGCCCGCGCCGCGATCTGCAAGGCGGTCATCGCCCGCAATCTCAAGGAGGAATTTCCCGTGAGCCTCGATCCCGAAAACCCGAGTGCCCCCTACCGGCTCGGACGCCTCTTCGCGGTGCTCGAAAGCATTCAGCAGGCGGCGCTGCCGGGACTGAACGCGACGATCCGCGACCGCTATTTCGCCGCCGCCTCGGCCACGCCCGCGCGGGTCTTTCCGCTGCTGACCAAGACCGCGACGCATCACCTGTCGAACCTGCGCAAATCCGACAAGGGCGGGCTTGCGCATTGGTTCGACGAGGAGATGGGGCAGATCTGGTCCGGGCTCGACCCGAACCTGCCCGGCAGCCTGACGCTGGAGGATCAGGGGCGCTTCGTCGCCGGCTACTACCACCAGAAATACCACAAGAAACCGAAGGATGCCGGGGCCGAACACCCGGTCGCCGAGGGGGAGACCACATGACCGCTCTGACCAACCGCTACGATTTCGCGCTGTTCTTCACCGTCAAGGACGGCAACCCCAACGGCGACCCGGACGCGGGCAACCTGCCCCGCATGGACCCCGAGACCAACAACGGCCTCGTCACCGACGTGGCGCTGAAACGCAAGGTGCGGAACTACATCGCCATGGCCAAGGGCGACGAGCCGGGCTTCGGCATCTATTTCACCGAACGCGCGGTGCTGAACACGCTGCACAAAAAGGCCTATGACGCGCTGGAGCTCAAACCCGAATCCAAGAAGCTGCCGAAAAAGGCCGAGGAGGCGGCGCAGATCACCGGCTGGATGTGCCGGAACTTTTTCGACATCCGCACCTTCGGCGCGGTGATGACCACCGAGGTCAACGCAGGCCAGGTGCGCGGCCCCGTCCAGCTCTCCTTTGCCCGGTCGGTCGAGCCGGTCATGCCTCTGGAAGTGTCGATCACCCGCTCCTCGGTGACCAATGAAAAGGATGTGGACAAGGAACGCACCATGGGCCGCAAGCACATCGTGCCCTTCGGCCTTTACGTGGTGCATGGATTCATCAACGCCAAGCTGGCGGAAAAGACCGGCTTCTCCGAAGAGGATCTGGCGCTGTTCTGGACCGCGCTGCGCGACATGTTCGACTTCGACCGTTCGGCGGCGCGCGGCGAGATGGCGGCGCAGGAGCTGGTGATGTTCAAACACGACAGCGCGCTCGGCAACGCCCAGGCGCACCGCCTGTTCGAGCGCATCGCAGTGCTGCGCAAACGTGGAGACGAGGTGCTGCCCGCGGGCGACGAACGCACCCACAACTGGCCCCCGGCCCGCGCCTATTCCGATTACGACATCCGGGTGGACGACAGCGCCCTGCCCTCCGGCGTCACCCTGCTGCGCCCCTGGTCCGGTGCCGCCTGAGGCCAAGGACATCAGCCTGCCGATCTCGGCGCTTCAGCACTGGCTCTACTGCCCGCGCCAATGCGCCCTGATCCATGTCGAACGGCTCTGGGCGGAGAACCAGCTCACCGCCGAGGGCCGGGTGCTGCATGCCCGCGCCGACGGCGGCACCAGCGACAAACACAAGGGCATCCGCAGCCTGCGCGCGGTCGCACTGGGCTCGGAGCGGCTGGGGCTGCACGGGGTGGCCGATGTGGTCGAGCTGCACAAGGGCAGAGTCTACCCGGTCGAGTACAAGCGCGGCCGCCCCAAAGCGCACCGCGCCGACGAGGTCCAGCTTTGCGCCCAGGCGCTGTGCCTCGAAGACATGACGGGCCAGACCATCCCCGAGGGCGCGCTGTTTTACGGCGAGACACGCCGGCGCGTCGTGATAAGCTTCGACCAAGACCTGCGCTCTTTGACATCGTCCATCGCCAATGAGGCCCGCAGCGCGCTCGCCGCCGGGAGGCTTCCGCCTGCGCATTACGCGGCCGGACGCTGCAAGGCCTGCTCGCTCCTCTCGCTCTGCCGCCCGCAGGTGCTGGAATCTCCGCCCTCGGTGCGCGGCTGGATGGCCCGTGCCCTGGCCAGCGACGCGATCCCGGACGGCCCCGAATGAAGAAGCTCCTCAACACGCTTTACGTGACCTCCGAGGGTGCAGCGCTGCGCAAGGACGGGCAGAACGTGGTGGTCGCCATAGACGGCCACGACCGCGGCCGCGCGCCCGCCCATCTGCTCGGCCAGATCGTCTGTTTCGCCCAGGCCACAATCAGCCCGCCGCTCATGGCCTTCTGCGCCGAAAGCGGCATCTCCATCGCCTATCTCTCCACCACCGGACGGTTCCTCGCCCGCGTCGAGGGGCCGCAATCGGGCAATGTGCTGCTGCGCCGGGCCCAGCACAAGGCGAGCGACTCGCCGGCTCTGGCGCTGCCCGTCGCGCAATCCGTGGTCGCCGCCAAGGCGGCGAACCAGCGCGGCCTCTTGCGCCGCGTGCTGCGCGATTACGGCAAGACCATGGATCCCGCGCCCTTTGCCCTGCTCGACACCTGCGAACGCCGCCTGTCGGACGCCGCCCGCCTGGCGCTCGACGCCCCCGATCTCGAGACCCTGCGCGGCCAGGAGGGCGAGGCCGCCAATGCCTATTTCACCGCCTTCCCGCAGTTCATCCGCAACCCCGGTTTCAGCTTTGCAAACCGCAGCCGCCGCCCGCCGCTGGACCCGGTCAACGCGGTTCTGTCGCTGCTCTACGCGCTGCTGGCGCAGGACTGCCGCGCGGCCTGCGAGACCCATGGGCTCGATCCGCAAATGGGCTTTCTGCACCGCGACCGTCCCGGCCGCATGAGCCTTGCGCTCGATCTCATGGAGGAATTCCGCGCCCCGCTCGCCGACCGCACCTGCCTGACGCTCCTGAACCGCCGGCAGTTGTCGGCAGGCGATTTCCGCTTTGAGGAAACCGGCGCGGTGCTGCTCTCCGACGACGGGCGCGAAACCGTGCTCAAGGCCTGGCAGGAGCGCAAGCGCGAGACCGTCCGGCATCCGTTTTTCGAGGAAACCGCGCCGCTCGGCCTGTTCCCGCAGATGCAGGCGCAGCTCCTCGCCCGCCATCTGCGCGGCGAGCTGGACGGCTACCCCGCCTGGATCTGGAGGTGACATGCTGGTGCTGATCACCTACGACGTCCGCACCGACAGCCCGGCCGGGCGCCGGCGGTTGCGCGGCGTCGCGAAGGCCTGCGAAGATTACGGCCAGCGCGTGCAGTATTCGGTCTTCGAATGCGACCTGTCCCCGGCGCTCTGGACGGCGTTGCGCGCCCGTCTCGTGGCGCTGATCGATCCCGAGCAGGACAGCCTGCGCTTCTACATGCTCGGGGCGAACTGGCGGTCGAAGGTCGAGCATGTCGGCGCCAAGCCCGCCACGGATTTCGACGGGCCGCTGATCTTCTGATGCGAACCCCAAGCGCCCCGGCTGGAGCTCATGGGGTCGCGAACCGGATTGCGCGTGCCGGGGCAACGATTTAGCCAAGGATGTTGCGACCACGGACCGCCAAGACGAATGCGGCGATGGGAGGTTCGCGAAAATGCGGCGACTTCCCTTTTTCTTTCAACCGAGTAACAAGAGACCGTCGCGCCCCTCGCGGGCGCGTGGATAGAAACATCAACAATATCAATCTGATCACGAATTGGGATGTCGCGCCCCTCGCGGGCGCGTGGATAGAAACAGAACATCAGTAATAGTCTGTATGTAACTCTCTAGTCGCGCCCCTCGCGGGCGCGTGGATAGAAACAACTAGTTTATAGTAGTAATAGGAAATAAGAACATGTCGCGCCCCTCGCGGGCGCGTGGATAGAAACTGGTGGGGGCCTAACATACCTAAAGATGCCAGCAGGTCGCGCCCCTCGCGGGCGCGTGGATAGAAACAGCTATATCTTGACGCTCAGTCCGCCCTCCGGTTGTCGCGCCCCTCGCGGGCGCGTGGATAGAAACCCTCCCCTCTACGAAGACGTTTGGTCATTACAATGTCGCGCCCCTCGCGGGCGCGTGGATAGAAACTCGTCAATAGTACGCATAAGGGTGGGGATGAGGGTCGCGCCCCTCGCGGGCGCGTGGATAGAAACTTACACGAGGTCAGAGATGTAAGTACCGAGCGAAGTCGCGCCCCTCGCGGGCGCGTGGATAGAAACAGCAGCATATAGTACGGCACCTACTGTAGAATCGGTCGCGCCCCTCGCGGGCGCGTGGATAGAAACTGCCTCCGTCTGGGTAAACACCCAAGGGTATGCGTCGCGCCCCTCGCGGGCGCGTGGATAGAAACAGCTATATCTTGACGCTCAGTCCGCACTCCGGTTGTCGCGCCCCTCGCGGGCGCGTGGATAGAAACTGGTCTTTATTAGGTCCAGCTACACCAGACTTATGTCGCGCCCCTCGCGGGCGCGTGGATAGAAACTGCTAGATAATCGGCAGGCATACGGCCTACAGGGTCGCGCCCCTCGCGGGCGCGTGGATAGAAACTGGTAGGTAGAGCGGTCGCAGTCCTGCACCCAGGTCGCGCCCCTCGCGGGCGCGTGGATAGAAACTCAATAAAATCAGTATCTTGATATATATCTACGTCGCGCCCCTCGCGGGCGCGTGGATAGAAACACCCAGACCGAACTGGACACCATCAACGAGGCCCTGGAGTCGCGCCCCTCGCGGGCGCGTGGATAGAAACGCGCCGAATGCGCCGAGGCGCACATGGCCTGCAAGTCGCGCCCCTCGCGGGCGCGTGGATAGAAACGCCCTCTTGGACGGCGCACCATGGTGGTCATTTGGTCGCGCCCCTCGCGGGCGCGTGGATAGAAACATGGCTGGACGCCGGGACATCATGGGATGGCCTAGTCGCGCCCCTCGCGGGCGCGTGGATAGAAACCGGCTCGATCCTATTTCTGGCGCGGCTGGGATGGTCGTCGCGCCCCTCGCGGGCGCGTGGATAGAAACAATGATGGCGTGAATATTCGGCCAGATGGCCTTGTCGCGCCCCTCGCGGGCGCGTGGATAGAAACGCATCTCCATTCCGAGATGGCGGCGCGCTGCGGTCGTCGCGCCCCTCGCGGGCGCGTGGATAGAAACGTAGATTTCGAGGATGCCAGGCTCGCCCTTCACGTCGCGCCCCTCGCGGGCGCGTGGATAGAAACCCGTTGCGATAGGCCCCCACCTTACCTGTCGGGTGTCGCGCCCCTCGCGGGCGCGTGGATAGAAACCATCGCGGCGGGGGACCGGCTTTGCGCGCTCGAGGCCGTCGCGCCCCTCGCGGGCGCGTGGATAGAAACGCCACCGTCTTCTTGGGTTGCGGCTCGTCACTGGTCGCGCCCCTCGCGGGCGCGTGGATAGAAACCAGACGGTCTCGGCCAAGTCTGGGCGCTCGTGTCGTCGCGCCCCTCGCGGGCGCGTGGATAGAAACATGATGCCGGCGGCATTCTGGGCCGGGACGGTAAGTCGCGCCCCTCGCGGGCGCGTGGATAGAAACCCGTGTGGTTGGCCCGCGCGAGCAGTGTCGCATCGTCGCGCCCCTCGCGGGCGCGTGGATAGAAACCCGCGCGCGCTTCCCAGAAGCCCGCCGAGAAATCGTCGCGCCCCTCGCGGGCGCGTGGATAGAAACACGGCGACGAGCTGCCCTATGGGCTCGACCTCGGTCGCGCCCCTCGCGGGCGCGTGGATAGAAACCGGGTAAGCCGGAGGCTCCGATAGCGTGAATGTGGGTCGCGCCCCTCGCGGGCGCGTGGATAGAAACTCTGGCCTCCACGGGATCGACCCGATGTCGGGCGTCGCGCCCCTCGCGGGCGCGTGGATAGAAACTGGCACCAATGGGCCATACCGCACATACCTGACTGGTCGCGCCCCTCGCGGGCGCGTGGATAGAAACACCCTCGCGCATTGGGGCGTGGTGGTGGGAGATCGGTCGCGCCCCTCGCGGGCGCGTGAAAGTACATCCGCGCTCGTCGCGCCGGGTCTGTCTGACAGGCCGCCTGTCAGCGAAACATCGGCGCCAGCGCCCGGATAAACGAGAAGAACGTCCCGGCCAACGGCCCCGATATCCAGGGGGCCAAGCCGGTGGCGGAGGCTGTGGGATTCGAACCCACGGGACGCTCTCACGCCCAACGGTTTTCAAGACCGCCGCATTCGACCACTCTGCCAAACCTCCGGTCCGGCACCTCTACCCGCGCTCACGCGATTCTGAAAGCGCGCGCCCGGGGAAAAACCGCCGATCACGGCATTGCGGGCTTTCCTTGAAACGGCCAAGCCGCTAGTCTCCCGCGCAACGGCCGGGCTTCCCGGCCCAAGGCGGTTGAGGCAGGCCGATCCGGGCCACAGCCCCGTCACGAACCATCAAACCCGGCGCAAAGATCCGGGGCGCAGAGCAGGCACAAGGGCAAGACGACCCTCAGGACAGGCAAGGGGCAGGACATGGGCAGAGAGTTTCCGAAGCGGCGGGGCGCGGCATGGCCGGCCGTTCTGCTTGTGGCCGGAGCCGCCGCATTGAGCGGCTGCGACGAGGGCCAGATGCCCGCCTTCCTGCAACCCAAGGATACCGCCGCCGACAGCGGCAGCGAAACCGTCAGCCGCGCCGGACGCAGCGTCGAACGCGACATCGAGGCGCCCGAGGTGTTCCACGCCACCGAGGCCGGGCTCTGGGACGGGCGCCCCTCGCTGGGCGGCGTCTGGGTCGCCCACCCCGAGGTCAAGGACCCCGAGCGCGTCATCGTCCGCAACCAGCAGAACGGCAAATTCGTCATCGGCGCCCTGTTCCGCCGCGAACACGAAACCCCCGGGCCGCGGCTTCAGGTCTCGTCCGATGCCGCCGCGGCGCTGGGAATGCTGGCCGGCGCCCCCACCAATCTCGACGTGATCGCGCTGCGCCGCGAGGAAGTTCCCGCTGATCCCGATCCGGTGCCCGCCGCCCAGGCCGAGACCACCGCCGTGCCCGAGGCGCCCGAGGTCTCCGAGGGGACGCTTGATCCGGTGGCCGGCGCGGCCGCCGCCGCCATCGACGCCGCCCCGGCCACGCCGCCGCAGGCAACCGAGACCGCCGCCGCCGCGCCGAAGCCGGCGCCGAAACCGACCTCGAAACTGGACAAGCCCTATCTTCAGATCGGCATTTTCAGCGTCGAGCAGAACGCCAATAACACCGCCACCGCGATGCGGCAGGCGGGCATGGTGCCGACCGTCCTGAAACAGTCCAGCTCGGGGAAAACCTTCTGGCGGGTGATCGTCGGGCCGGCCCAGAGCAGCTCGGAACGTGCAGCGCTGCTGAAGAAAATCAAGGCGGCGGGCTTTACCGACGCCTATGCCGTGACCAACTGACCCCCCGGCCCTGCGCGGCCCGGGGAAACCAAGGACAAGGAGCTGCCCGATGATCCTTTCCCGTTCCCTCCGCCGGCTGCTTGCCGCCGCCTCGGCGGTGGCGCTGATCGCCAGCCAGGCCAGCGCCTTCGACACCCGCGCCCGCGCGGCCTTTGTGCTCGATTACACCACCGGCACGGTGCTGATGGCCAAGAATGCCGACGAGGCGCTGCCGCCCGCGTCGATGTCGAAGCTGATGACGCTCTACATGGCCTTCGAGGCGATCCGCGACGGCCGGCTGCGGCTGGACGAGCGGCTGCCGGTCTCGTCGCATGCCATGTCTTATGGCGGCTCGACCATGTTCCTCGACACCACCGACCGGGTGCGGGTCGAGGATCTGCTGCGCGGCATCATCGTGCTTTCGGGCAACGATGCCTGCGCGGTGATCGCCGAGGCGCTGTCGCCCGACGGCACCGAGCCGGGCTTTGCCAAGCTGATGACGCGGCGCGCGCAGCAGCTCGGCATGACCAATTCGACCTTTGCCAACGCCTCGGGCTGGCCTGCGCCCGGGCACCGCATGTCGATGCGCGACCTGACGCTGCTGGCCACCCATATCATCGAGGATTTCCCCGAGTTCTACCCGATCTTCTCCGAGACCCGGTTCGCCTTCGACGGCCGCGCGCCGCAGAACGTCAACAATCGCAACCCGCTGCTGAAACTCGGCATTGGCGCCGACGGGCTCAAGACCGGCCACACGACCGAGGCGGGCTACGGGCTGGTGGGCTCGGCCACGCAGGGCGAGCGGCGGGTGATCTTTGCCATCACCGGGCTCGACACCGACCGCACCCGCGCCGAGGAAAGCGAGGCGATCGTCAACTGGGCCTTCCGTCAGTTCGCCGAACGCAAGCTGGTCACCAAGGAAACCGAGATCGCCAGCGCCAAGGTCTGGATGGGCGCCGAGGACAGCGTCGGCCTGGTCTCGCGCGAGGATGTGACGCTTCTGGTGCCGGTGACGCCGGGCACCCAGCTTGACGCCGAGGTGGTCTATACCGGCCCGCTCAAGGCGCCGATCACCGAGGGCCAGAAACTGGCCGAGCTGATCATCCGCCCCGAGGGGCTGCCCGAACATCGGGTGCCGCTCTATGCCGCCCGCGCGGTGGCCGGCGGTGGCTTTGCCAAGCGCATGATGGTGGTGAGCCAGGTGCTGCTCAACCGCCTGCAGGAACAGCCGTCCGGGGAGGCGATGTGACCCGCGGCACCGGGCTGTTCATAAGTTTCGAAGGCATCGACGGCTCTGGCAAGTCCACTCAGGCACGGCTTCTGGCCGAGCGCCTGCGCGGCGAGGGCCGCGAGGTGGTGCTGACCCGCGAGCCGGGCGGTTCGCCGGGCGCGGAAGAGATCCGCGCGCTGGTGCTGCAAGGCGACCCCGACCGCTGGTCGGCGGAAACCGAGCTGCTGCTCTTCACCGCCGCCCGGCGCGATCATCTCGAACGCACGATCCGCCCGGCCCTGGCGCGGGGTGCCACGGTGATCTGCGACCGCTTCGCCGATTCCACCCGCATGTATCAGGGTCTCTCGCGCGGCGATCTGCGCCAGGCGGTGGACACGCTGCACGAGCTGATGATCGGGGTCGAGCCCGACCGGACCATTCTCATCGACATGGATCCCGCCGCCGCGCTGTCCCGCGCCAAGGCGCGCGCCACGCCCGAGGAACGGTTCGAGGATTTCGGCCTCGGGCTACAGGAAAAGATGCGTGCGGGCTTTCTGGCGCTGGCCGCCGAATTCGCCGGGCGGTTCCGCGTGATCGACGGCAACCGCGCGCCGGAAGCGGTGGCGGAGGATGTCCGCGCCGCGCTAGAAGCGCGGGTATGAGCGACACCGAGATTCCCCAGCCCGACCGCGTCGAGGGCGCGCCGCATCCGCGCGAAACCCCGCGCCTCTTCGGACAGGACAAGGCCGAGCGGGATTTCCTTTCGGCCTATAGCTCCGGCCGACTGCATCACGGCTGGCTGCTGACCGGACCGAAAGGGCTTGGCAAGGCAACGCTCGCCTGGCGCATCGCAAGGTTTCTGCTGGCAACGCCCGACCCCGATGCCGGAGACGGCCTGTTCGGTGCGCCGCCGCCGCCCGAAACGCTGGACATCGCGCCCGACCACCCGGTCGCGCGGCGCATGCTGGCGCTGTCCGAGCCCGGGCTCTTCCTGCTGCGCCGCGCCTGGGACGACAAGGCCAAGCGGCTCAAGACCCAGCTCACCGTGGACGAGGTGCGCAAGCTCAAGGGCTTCTTCACCCTCTCGGCCGCCGAGGGCGGGCGCCGCGTGGTGATCGTGGACAGCATGGACGAGCTGAACACCAACGCCGCCAACGCCATCCTGAAGCTGCTCGAGGAACCGCCGGCGCGGACCACGCTGCTGATGGTGGCGCATCAGCCCTCGCGCCTACTGCCGACGATCCGGTCGCGCTGCCGCGAGCTGCGCCTCGCCCCGCTCGGCCCCGAGGACATGGCCCGCGCGCTCGCCCAGGCGGGCGCCGAGGTCGCCCCGCAGGAGGCGCAGGCCCTCGCGGCGCTGTCGGTGGGCTCGGTCGGGGCGGCGATCCGGCTGCTCAATCACGACGGGCTGCGGCTTTACGGCGATCTGGTGCAGATCCTCGATACCCTGCCCCGGCTCGACCGGCCGCGCGCCATCGCCCTTGGCGAAAGCACCGCCGGCAAGGCCAACGAGGCGCGGCTCGATCTGACGCTGACGCTGATGGACACGCTGCTGGCGCGGCTCGCCCGGACCGGCGTCACCGGCCAGCCCCCCGCCCCCGAGGCCGCGCCGGGCGAGTCGGCGATGCTGGCGCGGCTCGCTCCCGACCCGGCCAAGGGCCGCGCCTGGGCGCAGATCGCGCAGGAGGCGGGCGACCGCGCCCGCCATGCGCGCGCGGTCAATGTCGATCCGGCCGCGCTGGTGCTCGACATGATCCTGCAACTGCACAAGGTCGCCTGACCCGGTGGCCCGGTGCCTGCGCTGCCGCCGCTAGACGATCCCGCCCTTGATCAGCCGGTCGGCCAGGTGCGCATAGGCCTGTGCCATAACCCCGTCGCCCAGCGCCACCGGCGTGCCGGCATCGCCGCCAAGCCGGGTTTCCAGGTCGATCGGAAGCTGCGCCAGCACCGGCAGCCCCAGCCGCTCGGCCTCGGCCGCCACGCCGCCCTGACCGAACAGATGTGCCTCATGGCCGCAATTGGGACATATATATAGAGACATGTTCTCGATCAGGCCAAGCACCGGCACTTTGAGTGTCGCGAAGGCATCGAGCGCCTTTTTAGCGTCCAGCATGGCGACATCCTGCGGAGTCGACACCACGATAGCACCGGCCAGATCGCTCTTCTGCCCGAGCGTGAGCTGCACGTCGCCGGTGCCCGGCGGCAGGTCGATGATCAGAACGTCCAGCTCGCCCCAGGCCACCTGCATCATCATCTGTTGCAGCGCGCCCATCAGCATCGGCCCACGCCATACCACCGCCTTGTCCTCGGGCAGCATCAGCCCGATGGACATCAGCGTGACGCCATGCGCCTCGAGCGGGATGATGGTCTTGCCGTCCGGGCTGGCCGGGCGTTTCGAGACCCCGAACATGCGCGGCTGCGACGGGCCGTGAATATCGGCGTCGAGCAGACCCACCTTCTTGCCCGCCCGCGCCAGCGCCACGGCCAGATTCGACGAGACGGTGGATTTGCCCACCCCGCCCTTGCCCGAGCCGATGGCGATCACCGCCTTGACGCCCGGCGGATTCATGCGGCTTTCCTGCGGCTGCGGATGCCCGCCGATTTTCAGCGACGGCGGCTTGGGCGCGGGGCCGTGCGCGGTCAGCGCCACGGTGACCTTCTGCACCCCGGGAACCGCCGCAACCGCCTTTTCCGCGGCGGCGCGCAACGGCTCCATTTGCCGCGCGATCTCGGCGCTCGGCGCCTCGATGACAAAACGCACCGCGCCGTCCTCGACGGCCAAAGCACGAATCATATCTCTGGAAATCAGGTTTCCCCCGTCGGGCAACGCCAGTCGCGCCAGCGCGGATTTCACCGCCTCGATTGTCCCGCTCATTCGACATCCTTTCCATTTCTGCAAGCCGACGTAAGGTCGCTTTGCTGTGGATGCAATCCTCACATTCTTTCCGCTCATTTTTTACGCTTAACGCATTGCTTTCGCTTAGCTCTCAGCCATGCGCCCTATGCGCCCGCCGCATAGCGGCATTGAGTTTCCACGGGATTGTGCAGTTGCAGCATTTAGCCCAAGTTAAGGCCAACGACGCAATAGACCCACGCAGGCAAGAGACGCAAATGGCATACGCAACCGAACAGAACTCGCGCAACCAAAGCGGTTTGACCGGACGCTTCGCCACTTTCGCCGCAGGTCTCCGCGAACAGATGGCCCGGCGCCGGCTCTATAAAGAGACCTTCCGCGAACTCGCGGCGCTGAGCAACCGCGAACTGGGTGACCTCGGGCTGCATCGCTCGATGATCCGCAGGATCGCATGGCAGGCCGCCTACGGCGCCTGAAACACGGAATTGGTTTCGAAGGGCTCTCTCCTCCTCCCTGAGCCCTTCGATATCGGCGGCGGCCTCACTCCTCCTCCCGAGGCCGCCGCCGCAAAGAACAAAAGGGCCGCAAGGCCCAAGACATCGAAGGCCCTTCTCCTCCTCCCTTGGGTCTTTCGTGTCCGCGACGGTGCCTCTCCTCCTCCCTGGCACCGTCGCACCTAACATCCGGGCACTGACGCCCGACAGTTCGGAGACCCCTCTCCTCCTCCCTGGGGTCCTTCGATGCCGCGGCGGGGTCTCTCCTCCTCCCTGACCCCGCCGCACTCTCATTCGGGGCTGCAAGGCTCCACCGGAACGAAGGCCCTTCTCCTCCTCCCTTGGGCCTTTCGTGACCGCGACGGTGCCTCTCCTCCTCCCTGGCACCGTCGCACTCTCATTCGGACCGAACGGTCCAACAGGTTTCTGGAGCCCCTCTCCTCCTCCCTGGGGTTTCCGGAAAATTGACGGCGGTGCCCTCTCCTCCTCCCTGGGCACCGCCGTTTTCTTTTTCCGCCACCCCGCCACGATCCCCCGCCACGATCCCCTGTCGCCGCAACGCTCGTTGCGACTCGAGTCGCGCCGTTTTCGGAAAATCCCGGACCCCGGGGCGGGATCCTGCCCTGCCCGCAGGCCTCAAACGCTTGTCATATGAGCTTTACCAAGCCGCGTTACTGCTGACGTCAACACTGTATCTTGCGAGGCTTGCCAGAGGGAAAACGCGAGATATAGTATTTTCAGGCTGGGGCGGGACGTCCCGCTCTGGTGCTTCGAGACGGGCAGACAGGGCAGGGAACGATTCACTCCATGGACGGCGATTTCAGAACCCATTTTGTCAGGGAACCTTCCGCGCTGAAACATCACCCGGCGCTGGTGCTGAATGCGGATTACCGGCCGCTTTCCTACTACCCGCTGTCGCTCTGGCCCTGGCAGGAGGCGGTCAAGGCGGCCTTTCTCGACAGGGTGGACATCATCGCCGAATACGACGAGGAGGTCCGAAGCCCGTCGATGACGCTGAGAATTCCCAGCGTGGTGGTGCTGAAAGATTACGTAAAACCGAGGAAGCGCGTGGCATTCACGCGCTTCAATCTTTTTCTGCGGGACGAATTCCGCTGCCAGTACTGCGGATCCAAGGGCGATCTGACCTTCGATCATGTGGTGCCCCGCGCCGCCGGCGGCGTGACGAGCTGGGAAAACGTGGTTGCCGCCTGCGCACCCTGCAACCTGCGCAAAGGATCGAAATCGCTGCGCCGCGCCGGCATGTCCCTGCGCAAGATCCCGCGGCAGCCCGGCGCCTCCGAGCTGATGAATGTGGGGCGGAAATTCCCGCCGAACCACCTGCACGAAAGCTGGCTCGACTTCCTCTACTGGGACGCCGAGCTCGAAGCCTGAGCCTCTGCCCGCCCTGGCCCCGGCGGCAAGGCTTGCCACGATGCCGCCCCCGGCCTAAGCCCGCCCTGCGGGCGCGAGGGAACGCCCGGAAGGGGTTCCATGCTGCTTTATCGCCTGCTCGTCTCGATCTTCGCGCTCTGGGTTCTCGCCGGGCTGGTGCTGCGGCGCGATCGGACAGCGCTGCGCCAGAGGCTCGCGGCGGGCCCCGCCGAGCCCGGCCCGCATCTGTGGCTGCACGCCGCCTCGAACGGCGAGCTGGCCTCGGCCCGGCCGCTGGTCGACGCGCTGCGCGGCGCCCGTCCCGATCTGCCCCTGCTCGTCACCTGCAACTCGCCCACCGGCGTCGCGCTGGCGCAAAGCTGGGGGCTGGCGGCGCGGCTTGCGCCGCTCGATCTGGGCTGGGTGGCGCGGCGGATGCACCGCAAATGGCAGGTCCGCGGCCATATCGCGATGGAATCGGAACTCTGGCCGCACCGGGTGCTGACCTGCCCCGGCCCGGTCTTCGTCATGGGCGGGCGACTCACCGAGGGCACCGCCCGGGGTTGGCGCCTGTTCGGCGCGCTGCAACGCCGGCTGCTGCGGCGCATCGCCTATGTCTCCGCCCAGGACGCGGGCTCTCTCGCCCGCTACCGCGCGGCGGGCCTGCCCGCAAGAGCGGCGGGGCCCGTCGTCGATCTCAAGGCGCTCTACACGCCCGAGACCCGGCGCGATCCGGCGCTTTGCGCGACGTTCGACCGCCGCCTGACCTGGCTGGCCGCCTCCACCCATGAGGGCGAGGAAGAGGTGGTTCTGGCCGCCCATCTCCGCGCCCGCGCCGAGATCCCCGGCCTGCGCCTGATCCTCGCTCCGCGCCATCCGCGCCGCGCCGAGGCGGTGCTGCGCCTCATCGTTGAGACCGGGCTGTCCTGCGCCCGGCGCAGTCTTGGTCAGGATCCCGCCACTGCCGAGGTCTATCTTGCCGACACGATGGGCGAGATGGGGCTGCTCTACCCGCTGGCGGGGCGCATTTTCATCGGCGGCACGCTGACCGACCGCGGCGGACACACCCCCTACGAGCCCGCCGCCTACGGCGCGGCGCTTCTGCACGGCCCGGATGTCGCGAATTTCCGCGCACCCTTCGCCCGGCTCGACGCCGCGCATGCCGCACTCCAGGTCGCGAGCGCCGAGGACCTGGGCGCCGCCCTGATCCGCCTCGCCCCGCCCGATGCCCAGGACGCCCTGGGAGGCGCCGCGCAGGCAGCGCTGCGTCCGGAGGCAGATGCGCAGGAACTGGTGCGCGAACTCACAGAGCGGCTGGACGCAGCGGGCTGAGCGCGTCACTCTCGGCGCGAGTCGTCTCGCATCCGCGCCATGCCCCTGATTTCCGCCCCCAACCAACCCCAGACCGCCCGGCCCGCGCAGGTTCCGCACCTGCAATACGCGGCGTTGTGCTATCGCCTGCGCGGCGGCAAGCTCGAGATCCTGATGATCACCAGCCGCGGCGGTCGGCGCTGGACCTTGCCCAAGGGCTGGCCGATGCGCGGCCGCACCCCTGCCGAGACCGCCGCGCGCGAGGCCTGGGAAGAGGCCGGTGTCCGGGGCACGCCGCATCGCAACTGCGTGGGCGGCTACACCTATACCAAGCATACCGACCCGCATCTGCATCTCGCGATGGTCTTTCCGGTCGAGGTCGCCCGGCTGGAAAAACGCTTTCCCGAACGCGGCGAACGCAAGCGGCGCTGGATGAGCCGGACCAAGGCCGCCACGCTGGTGGCCGAGGCGGAGTTGGCGCAGATCCTGCTGCGCTTCGATCCCAACGCCCTCGGCCGCTGAGCCCCCCCCTATCGCGCCGCTTGAACTTCCTTGCGGAAAGGTTAGGTATTTCAGGATACAGTCGGGCAAAGTCCATGATCAGCTATTCTCTCAAATGCGCGCAGGACCACCGCTTCGACAGCTGGTTCCAGTCCGCAAGCGCCTTCGACAAGCTGCACGCCGCCGGTCTGGTGACCTGCGCGGTCTGCGGCACGTCCGAGGTCGAGAAGGATCTGATGGCACCGCGCGTGAACGCCGGCGCCGACAAACCCGGCGACAGCCCCGCGCCCAGCCTGAGCGACAGCGCCTCGCCCGAAGAGCAGGCGCTGAAAGCGCTGCGCGACGAGATCGAGAAACATTCCGATTACGTCGGCAAGGATTTCGCCCGCGAAGCCCGCGCGATGCATTCCGGCGATGCGCCGAAACGTGCGATCTGGGGCGAGACGCGCGGCGACGAGGCCCGCAAGCTGATCGAGGACGGCGTGCCCGTCGCCCCCCTGCCCTTCCGACCGACACGGAGATCGAACTGATATGCGCATCCTGATCACGGGCGCCAACCGCGGCATCGGCGCCGCGCTCGACCGCGAGCTGACGGCGCGCTGCGCCGAGGTGATCGGCACCGCCCGCAACCATCCGGACTATCAGCCGCTCGACGTCACGCAGCCCGCCTCGGTGGCCGCGCTGGCCGAACGGCTGGACGGCGCCCCGCTCGATGCGCTGATCTGCAACGCCGGGGTCTATCTCGACAAGGGACAGGCCCTGGCCGATGGCTACCCGGCACAGATGTGGGCCGATGAATTCGCGGTGAATGTCACCGGCGTGTTCCTGAGCGTGCAGGCGCTGCTGCCGAATCTCCGGCAGGGCAGCGCGCCCCGGATCATGATCATCTCCTCGCAGATGGCCTCGCATACCCGCGCCCCCGGCGGCAGCTACATCTACCGCGCCTCCAAGGCGGCGGCGCTGAACCTCGGGCGCAACCTCGCCACCGATCTCAAACCCATGGGCATCGCCGTCGGCATCTACCATCCGGGCTGGGTGCAGACCGATATGGGCGGCACCGCCGCCGAGATCACCCCGGAGATGGCCGCACGCGGCCTCGCCGACCGGCTCGAGGCGCTCGGCCCCGGCAATACCGGCTGTTTCGAGACCTGGGATGGCCAGCCCCACGCCTACTGAACCCGAGGCCTTCCCCGCCGCCTTCGCCCGCGCCTGGGCGACGCGCGAGGGCACCGAGATTGCCGCGCTTTTCACCGAAGACGCGGATTTCGTGAATGTCACCGGGCTCTGGTGGACCGGACGCGACCGGATCGCGGCCCCGCATGACTACGCGCTGAAGAGCTTCTTCGCCGGGACCGAGCTGCGCCCGGGCCGTATCGCCGTGCGGCGGCTGGGCGACGACATCGCGCTGGTGCGCTGCCGCTTCACCCTGACCGGCCAGCGCCTGCCCGATGGCGCCGCCGCCGGTCCGCGCCAGACCATCCTGCTGTTCGTGCTCCAGCGCGGCCCCACCGGCTGGCGCGCGGTGACCGCGCAGAACACCGATGTGGTGCCCGGCATGGAAACCCATGCAAACGACGGCACATTGCGGGCGGTCGATTACCGAACGCCCTGACCCCGGCCTTTCATCTTTCTGCAAATACTCAAAAAACCGCCCCGCCCCGGGGCAGACCCCGCCGCCTCTTGCGCGAACCGCCCCCCCGGCGTAAACCCCGGCTGATTCAAGACCACCCCGGGGAAAGCCTCATGCCCGTTCTCGTGATGAAATTCGGCGGCACCTCCGTCGCGACGCTCGACCGGATCCGGCGGGCGGCAAAGCGCGTGGGCGTCGAGGTGGCCAAGGGCTATGACGTGATCGTCATCGTCAGCGCCATGTCCGGCGAGACCAACAAGCTCGTGGGCTATGTCGAGGAAACCTCGCCGCTCTTCGACGCGCGCGAATACGACGCCGTGGTCAGCTCGGGCGAAAACGTCACCGCCGGGCTGATGGCGCTGACGCTTCAGGAGATGGACGTTCCGGCGCGCAGCTGGCAGGGCTGGCAGGTGCCGCTGATGACCACCTCCGCCCACAGCTCTGCCCGCATCGTCGACATCCCGACCGAGAACATCACCCGCAAATTCGGCGAGGGCATGCGCGTCGCCGTGGTCGCGGGCTTCCAGGGCATCTCGCCCGAGGGCCGCATCACCACGCTGGGCCGGGGCGGATCGGACACCACCGCCGTGGCCTTCGCCGCCGCCTTCGACGCCGAGCGCTGCGACATCTACACCGATGTGGACGGGGTCTATACCACCGACCCGCGCATCTGCGACAAGGCCCGCAAGCTCGACCGCATCGCCTTCGAGGAGATGCTGGAGCTTGCGAGCCTCGGCGCCAAGGTGCTGCAGACGCGCTCGGTGGAACTGGCCATGCGCTACAAGGTCAAGCTGCGGGTGCTCTCCAGCTTTGAGGAACAATCGGACGAGGCCGGGACGCTGGTCTGCGACGAGGAGGAAATCATGGAACTGAACGTTGTTTCCGGGGTCGCCCATTCGCGCGACGAGGCCAAGATGACCCTGATTTCGGTCGCCGACCGCCCCGGCATCGCCGCCGCCATCTTCACCCCGCTTTCGGAGGCGGGGATCAATGTGGACATGATCGTGCAGAACATCTCGGAAGAGGGCCGCACCGACATGACCTTCTCCTGCCCGACGAACCAGGTGGCCCGCGCCGAGGAGGCCTTGAAAAAGGCCAAGGAGGCGGGCGAGATCAATTTCCACGATCTCGTCGCCGACACCAATGTCTGCAAGATCTCGGTGGTGGGAATCGGCATGCGCTCGCATACGGGCGTGGCAGCCAAGATGTTCAAGGTACTCTCGGATGAGGGGATCAACATAAAGGTCATTACAACCTCCGAGATAAAAATTTCCGTTCTCATCGACCGGAAATACATGGAACTCGCGGTTCAGGCGCTGCATGATGCGTTCGAACTGGAGAAGGCGGCCTGAGATGATCCGGGCCGGCCTTATGCTGGGACGGGGACAGGTCTGACCGATATGCCGGATGGCTCGGAAAGCGAAAGCCGCAAGCTGCTTGGCCGGCTGCGCGACACCATGGCCGAAGAGGCCGCGGGTCAGGCGCGACTGGACAAGATCACGCATCTGACGGCGGATTCGATGGGCACCGAAGTGTGCTCCATCTACCTGTTCCGTGACGAGGACACGCTGGAGCTTTGCGCCACCGAGGGTCTCAACAAGGAGGCCGTGCACCAGACGCGCATGAAGCTGGGCGAGGGTCTGGTCGGCCGCGTGGCGCGCACCGGCAAGATGGTCAACACCGCCGACGCGCCCTCCGAGCGCGGCTTCCGCTACATGCCCGAGACCGGCGAGGAGATCTTTTCCAGCTTCCTCGGCCTGCCGATCCAGCGGCTGGGCGAAAAGCTGGGCGTGCTGGTGGTGCAGACCAAGGCCAAGCGCGAGTTCACCGCCGACGAGATCTATGCGCTGGAAGTGGTGGCGATGGTGCTGGCCGAGATGGCCGAGCTCGGCGCCTTTGTCGGCGAGGGCGCGGCTCTGAAGGCCCGCCACACCCAGGCGACGATGCTGCGCGGCGTCACCGGCCAGGAGGGCACCGCCGAGGGCCATGTCTGGCTGCACGAACCGCGCGTGGTGGTGACGAACCTCGTCTCCGACGACCCCGAGCGCGAGCGCGAGCGCCTGAAGGCGGCGGTCGAGAAGCTGCGGGTCAGCGTCGATGAGATGCTGGCGGGCGCCAGCGGCGAGCAGCTCGAGGTGCTCGAGGCCTATCGCATGTTCGCCAATTCCAAGGGCTGGCGGAAGCGCATGGAAGAGGACATCGACCGCGGGCTGTCCGCCGAGGCGGCGGTGGAAAAGGAACAATCCGCCGCCCGCGCCCGCATGGCGCAGGTGGCCGACGCCTATCTGCGCGAGCGGCTGCACGATCTCGACGACCTGTCGAACCGGCTGCTGCGCATCCTCACCGGCCAGGGCAGCGAGACCGGCGCCGAGATGCCCACCGACCCGATCCTCATCGCCCGCAATATCGGGCCGGGAGAGCTGCTGGATTACGGCCGGCGGCTCAAGGGCATCGTGCTCGAGGAGGGCTCGGTCGGCAGCCACGCGGCGATCGTCGCCCGGGCGCTGGCGATTCCGCTGGTCATCCACGCCGCCCGCATCACCACCGAGGCGCTGAACGGCGACCATATCATGGTGGATGGCGATCAGGGGCTGGTGCATCTGCGCCCCGACGAAAGCGTGGTCAGCGCCTTCCGCGACAAGATCGCCATGCAGGCGCAGGCGCAGGAGCGCTATGCCTCGATCCGCCAGAAACCGGCGATGTCGCTTTGCGGCAAGCGCGTGCATCTGTTCATGAATGCCGGCCTTCTGGCCGACCTGCCCTCGCTGCCCAGTTCCGGCGCCGAGGGGGTGGGCCTGTTCCGCACCGAGCTGCAATTCCTCATCCGCAACCAGATGCCCCGCCGCAACGAACTGGTCGAGGTCTACAAGCGGGTTCTGGATTCGGCGGGCGACAAGCCGGTGGTGTTCCGCACCCTCGACATCGGTTCGGACAAGGTGCTGCCCTATATGAAACCCACCGACGAGCCGAACCCGGCGCTCGGCTGGCGGGCGATCCGTGTCGGGCTCGACAAGCCCGGTGTGATGCGGATGCAGATCCAGGCGCTGCTGCGCGCCGCCGAGGGGCGCTCGCTGTCGGTGATGTTCCCCTTCGTCGCGCAATACGAGGAATTCCGCGCCGCCCGCGCCGAGGTCGACAAGGCCGTCGCCATCGAGCGAAAGCTCGGTCATGTGGTGCCCGAGAAGATCACCATCGGCACGATGCTCGAAACCCCGAGCCTCGCCTATGCTTCGAAGAAATTCTTCGAGGATGTGGAGTTCATCTCCATCGGCGGCAACGATCTCAAGCAGTTCTTCTTCGCCGCCGACCGCGAGAACGAGCGCGTCCGCCGGCGCTATGACACGCTGAACGTCAGCTTCCTGACCTTCCTCGAAGGCATCGTTCAGCGCTGTTCGGAATCGGGCACCTCGCTGAGTTTCTGCGGCGAGGATGCCGGGCGCCCCATCGAGGCGGTCTGCCTCGCGGCGATCGGGCTGCACCGTCTGTCGATGCGCCCGGCCTCGATCGGCCCGGTGAAAAGCCTGATCATGCGCACCGATCTGGATGCGCTTTACGATGTGATCTGCGACGCCCGCGAGCGCGGCGAACAATCGGTGCGCGCCTCCGTCCTCGATTACCTGCGTTGGAGCGGCTGAGGCGCTCGGGGATGGTGGGCAGATTGCCCACCCTAGCGGAGAGCGCTTCGTAGGGTGGGCAATCTGCCCACCGTGCGCTCGACATTCTGATTGGCGCCCGGTACGGTATGCAAAAGCATACAAATGGATATTGCCATGCTTCTTGCCCAACATCATGTGCAGCTCGCCATGCCGCGTGGTGGCGAGACCGAGGCCATCGCCTTTTACGCCGGGGTTCTGGGTCTGGAAACGGTCGAGAAACCCGAAGCGCTGCGCGCGCGCGGCGGCGTCTGGTTCGAACGCGGCCCGCTGCGGGTGCATCTGGGGGTCGAAGAGCCCTTTGCCCCCGCGCGCAAGGCGCATCCGGCCTTTCAGGTCACAGCACTGTCCACGGCCATCGCGCGGCTCGACGCCGCCGGCTGCGCCTGGCGCCGCGACATCGACCTGCCCGGTCTGGCCCGGATCTATGTCGATGACCCGTTCGGCAACCGGATCGAGCTGCTGGAACTGTCGCCCGGGCCCTGAGCCCTGCGGCACAGGCTCCGCCCGGCCGGGCATCTCCTCCGCGGCCGGGCGTCGTCTGTCTGTTGCGCGCCGCGCGCCGTTCTGGCAGCGGACACTGCCCGCGCCTTCTGCGCGGGGTCGGGCCATCGCCCCCCGGAAACCGGTGAGACCACCCCTCGGGCAGCCCCCATGCATGGCCGGGGAAGGCCCCCGCGAAGAGCGCTTCGCCTCTCCGCAGAGCCTTTCTAGACCAGTCGTTTTGACAAGAAGTTACCCAAGCCGCGCCATTTCACTCCGCAGCGCGGCGATCACCGCCTCGCGCTCCTGCCCGGTGTCCCGCGCCAGTCGCATGAGGCCGAAATGCACCTGCGCCATCTGCTGGTAATAGCTGGTATAGGCATAGTTCGTCGCCGCCCCCATGGCCGCGCCCAGCACCGGCACGGTCTGCGCGGCCAGTTTCTGCCCCAGGACCGTGGCAAAACGCGGCGACACCCGCCGGATCATCGCGTGGACCGTCGCCCCGGTCAGGGTCACCCGGGCCGAGAGAAACGCCATCTCGGCGCCGTTGTCATGATCGAGCGGCCCGGCGGCGGCAAAGACCGCAAGGCATTCGCGGCGGATCTCGGGCAGATCGGGGTCGAACCCATGCTCGGCGGCGATGCCCTGGATGGCCCGCAGCAGCACCGTGGTGGTCACCGGCAGTTCCGCCAGCGCCGAGGGCAGCCCGCCCGCGCCGCCCGCCGCGCCCATGGCGGTCGCCAGCGCCGTGTTGAGCCAGCCCTTCTGATCCGGCACAACCCCGCGCGATCCCGCCGCCGCCCGCAGCGCGGTTTCCAGCGCGCGCTCGGTGGCGCTCTCCAGCCGGTCCTTGACCCGGTCGGGCAAACGCTCGAGCAGATTCTCGGCCTGGGTGCCCAGCACGTTCAGCACCTGTAACCCCAGCCCGCCGGCGGCGCGGTAGCGCCGGGCCAGCGCCGCGATCTCGGCGCTGCTGTCGATGGCGACAAGCTCGGTTCCGGTCATCGGGCCTCTCCGGTCAGCTCCCTATCCTCAAAAGATCGGGGCCCGGCGCGAAGTTTCAAGCGTTGCGCGTCACCTCGCCGGTCACGCCCTCCCAGGCGCCGGGCCGCAGTTCGAGCCCCAGCACCCGCTCCGGGTTCGTCGGCGGCGGCATCACCACCCCCTCGAGCTTGCGGAAGCCGAAGCGCCGGTAATAGGGTTCGTCCCCGACCAGCAGGATGCGCGTCCATTCCAGAGCCCGCGCGCGTTCGACCGTGTCGCGGATCAGCGCCGCGCCCAGCCCCTCGCCCTGCGCCGTCGGGTGCACCGCCACCGGCCCCAGCAGCAGCGCCTGCCAGCCGCCGATGCGCACCGGCCAATAGCGGATGGCGCCGCCCAGAATGCCGTTCTCGTCGCGCGCGATGCGGCACAGCTCCGCCACCGGCGGCACGTCGTCGCGCAGCCGGTAGGACGACAGCAGGGTCCGCCCCGGCGCGAAGCTGAGGTCGTAGAGTGCCTCGATTTCCCACCAGTCGTCCGGCTTTTCCTGTGACAGCGTGAACAGCGCCGCTTCTCCCGTGCAATCGGCCGCGATCCGGCCTATCTCTGTTCCATATATGCGCAAACATCTGAAAGGACAGCAATGTTCTACCGACCCGAAGAGGGGCATGGCCTGCCGCACAACCCGCTCAACGCCATCGTCGCACCGCGTCCGATCGGATGGATCTCGACGCGCGGCACGCTGGGGGACAATCTGGCGCCCTACAGTTTCTTCAACGCCGTCGCCTATGAGCCGCCGCAGGTGATGTTCGCCTCGACCGCCGCCAAGGAGGACCGGGGCGACACCAAGGACACCGTGGCGCAGCTTCGCGAACACGGGGTGTTCTGCGTGAATGTGGTCGAAGAGGCCATGTGCGACGCAATGAACGTGACCTCGGGCCCCTGGGAGGCCGGGCGCGACGAGTTCGAGATGGCCGGGCTGGAAAAGGCCGAATGCGAGAGCATCGACTGCCCGCGCGTGGCCAGGGCGCCGGCGGCGCTGGAATGCAAGGTGGTGCAGATCGTGCGGCTGCCCGGCGAGGCGAATTACGTCACCTTCGGCGAGGTCGTCGGCGTGCATCTGCGCGACGATTGTCTGGTGGACGGGCTGTTCGACGTCACCACCTTCCACCCGCTCGCCCGGCTGGGCTATCGCGACTACACCGTGGTGCGCGACAAGTTCACGCTGAAACGGCCCGGGGAGTAACGTCGGGGCGCCGCCGCGGACAGCGGCGGCCCCGCCCCCCAACCCAGGCCAGAAAGCTCGGAGCAGGCCGCCGGATCCGGCGGCCCGCCGCA
>NZ_JAMDHK010000003.1:299841-352405 GCF_024721115.1 Salipiger pentaromativorans
CACATGGTAGTCGACCGCCAGCGCGTAATCGGGGTCGTCATCGCTATCGACCATCAGATGCCCGGCCTTGGTGAGCAGCTTGTGGCAGTCGCGCGACAGGTGCCGCAGTTGCAGGCGCTTGCCCGCCGCGGCGTATTTCGCCGCCACCGCCTCGATCGCCTGAAGCGCAGACTGATCGACAACGCGGCTGTCGGCGAAATCGACGATCACCGACGACGGGTCGCCCGCGACGTCGAAGAGCTCAGTGAACCCGTCCGACGACCCGAAGAACAGCGGCCCCTGCACCTGATAGACCTTGGCCCCTTCCGGCGTCACATAGCTGCGCGCATGGATGCGGCGGGCGTTGTTCCAGGCATAGGCCAGTGCCGAGACGATCACGCCCACGACCACAGCCACCGCCAGATCCTCATAGACCGTCACCACGGTCACCAGCACGATCACGAAGGCATCGGTCAGCGGCACCCGGAAGAGGATGCGCAGCGAGTTCCAGGCGAAAGTGCCGATCACCACCATGAACATCACCCCCACCAGCGCCGCCAGCGGGATCATCTCGATCAGCGGCGAGGCGAAGAGGATGAAGCTCAGCAGGAACAGCGCCGCGACGATCCCGGCGATGCGGGTCCGGCCACCGGATTTCACGTTGATCATCGACTGGCCGATCATGGCGCAGCCGCCCATGCCGCCGAAGAAGCCGGTCACCGTATTGGCGGCGCCCTGGGCGATGCATTCCTGGCTGGCGCCGCCGCGCTGGCCGGTCATCTCGCCCACAAGGTTCAGCGTCAGCAGGCTTTCGATCAGCCCGATAGCTGCGAGGATCACCGCGTAAGGGGCGATAATCTCGAAGGTTTCCCAGCTCAGCGGCACCGCGGGAATATGGAAGGTCGGGAACCCGCCCTCGATCGAGGCCATGTCGCCGACGCGCGGCGTGTCCAGCCCCAGCGCGATCACCAGAACGGCGGTGACCACGATGCCCGCCAGCGGCGCGGGCACCACGCGGGTCAGCTTGGGCAGGCCCCAGATCACCGCCATGGTCAGCCCCACCAGCCCCAGCATCAGGAAAAGCGGCATGCCGCTCAGCCATTCGCTGCCGCCCGATCCGGGCACCTTGAACTGCGTGAGCTGCGCGAGGAAGATCACGATGGCAAGCCCGTTGACGAAGCCGAGCATCACCGGATGCGGCACCAGCCGGATGAACTTGCCCCAATGCAGCGCACCGGCGATCATCTGAAGGATCCCCATCAGCACCACCGTGGCAAAGAGATACTCCACCCCGTGTTCGGCCACCAGCGCCACCATGACCACCGCCAGCGCCCCCGTCGCCCCCGAGATCATCCCGGGCCTTCCGCCGAAGACCGCCGTGATCAGCCCCACCATAAAGGCCGCATACAGCCCCACCAGCGGGTGCACCCCTGCGACGAAGGCAAAGGCCACCGCCTCGGGCACCAGCGCCAGCGCCACGGTCAGGCCCGACAGCACATCGGTCTTGATCTGGCCGGGGGTCAGGCGGCCGGTCGGGTGAATGCTCAGGTCGGGCATGGAAATGCGGCTGGCGTAGCGAGCCAGTAGGGCCTTGGCCATCGGGTCTGTCCTGTTCGTTGCTTGCGCGCGGGGCCGGGGTACTGCACCACGGTGAAAAACACCACCCGCTTGCTCGAAATTCCCGTTCGGCCGGGCCTCCGCCGGGCCCTGCGGGCGATCCGGCCTCTCGTTCCCGGCGCGTGCCGGCCGGTGTGCCCCCCTCCGCCGCATCCCTGCGCCCGGGCGCAAGGTTTTTCCCTCTTTGCGGGTGCGGCCCCTTTCCTTCTCCCGCCGGCCATTGCAGGCTGCCGCCGAACCGCACGGAGCAGCTCGCATGACAGAGACCATGATCGGCGTGATCGGAGGATCGGGCGTCTACGACCTCGATACGCTGGAGGACAAGCGCTGGACGGCGGTTGCCTCGCCCTGGGGCACGCCTTCGGACGAGATCCTGACGGGCACGCTCGACGGGGTGAAGATGGCCTTCCTGCCGCGCCACGGGCGCGGCCATGTGCATTCCCCCTCCTCCGTCCCCTACCGCGCCAATATCGACGCGCTGAAACGGCTGGGCGTCACCGACGTGATCTCGGTCTCCGCCTGCGGCTCGTTCCGCGAAGAGATGGCGCCGGGCGATTTCGTCATCGTCGATCAGTTCATCGACCGCACCTTCGCCCGCGAAAAGAGCTTTTTCGGCACCGGCTGCGTCGCGCATGTCTCGGTGGCCCATCCCACCTGTCCCCGGCTCGGCGCCGCCTGCCTGACGGCGGCGCGGGACGCGGGCATCACGGTGCATGACGGCGGCACCTATCTGGCCATGGAGGGCCCGCAGTTCTCCACCCTGGCGGAATCGCGGATGTACCGCGAAAGCTGGGGCGCGGATGTGATCGGCATGACCAATATGCCCGAGGCCAAGCTCGCCCGCGAGGCCGAGCTCTGCTACGCCTCCGTCGCCATGGTCACCGATTACGACAGTTGGCACCCCGATCACGGCGCGGTGGACATTTCGGACATCGTCAAGGTGCTGCTGGGCAATGCCGACAAGGCGCGCAGCATGGTGCGCCGGCTGCCCGCCCTGCTCGGCACCGAGCGCGCGCCCTGCCCGCATGGCTGCGACCGCGCGCTCGATCACGCCCTGCTCACCGCGCCCGACAAGCGCGACCCGGCGTTGCTGGCCCGGCTCGATGCGGTCGCCGGGCGGGTGCTCGACGGCGCCTAATTGCCCGGGATCGGCGCCTCGCGGATCAGCCCCACCTTGGCGCGCGCGACCACATCGAAGGTGAATCCGCTGGTGCCGCCGCAATCCTGATCTTTCGGCGCCACCGCCCGGGTGTTCAGCGTCGGGCACATCGCGGCCAGCGCGCTCGGATCGCTGACGAGGATCGGTTCCGGACGGAAGCTGATCCCCACGGTGGTGCGCAGCCTGTGGCCGTCCCCACCCGCTTCCAGCGTGGTTTCCACCAGCGATTTCTCGACGACGCAGGCCTTGTTCTTGCGCTCCACCACCGCCCGGGCGACGTTGCACCAGCAGTCCACGGGCATGCGCTCCTCGATCTGGCCGACCACCCGGCTGACCTCGCCGGTAAAGGTCAGGCCACGCCCGAAGAGCGCATTGTCGGCGGGCGCCCCGTCTTCGGCGGGCAGACCGAACAGCGCCTTCGCCGCGCGCACGTAGCGGAAAAACCGCTCCTGCGTGTCATCGACCATATTGTAATAGCGTGCGCGGATTTCGCTGTCGCGCCGTGCCGGCGAGCGCAGATCCAGCGAACAGAGCAGCCCCTCGAGCCGCTGCCCGTCGGGCGAGAGCGCCACGATATCGCCGGCCTCGAACGGCTCGGCCACCACATGGCGCTGCATCTCGTGCTTGATGGAGACATCCATCTTGCTGATCCCCATGAGGAAGGAGAACCCCACCAGCATCGCCGTCGTCAGCCCGACGGCGGAAAGAACGATCCGGAACATCGGTGCCTCCTATTTCGGGCAGCAGATGCCGGGGCCGCATTGGTAATGCGTCTCCGGACAGGTCGGGACCGGGGGCGTTTGCGGCTGCGCCTGAGCGACCGTGGCGAGCACCACGGCACAGACGGCCGCTGAAAACAAAACTTGGGTCATCTCAATCTCCGAAAAAGGTCAAATGAATCTGCTCGAATGGCGGGATCATGCCGGAAAAGACGACCAAAAACAATCTATGGGTGTTTTCCACACCAAAAACACCCGCAGCAAGGCCCGGTTTTTCATCGCCGGCTCGCGCGACGGATTGCACCGCCGGCACGCGGGCGCCACAGTACCGGAAACGATTTCAGGACTCCCGCCCATGCCCCTCGATCTCTGGCTGACCTTCGTCGCCGCCTCCACCGCGCTGCTGCTGATCCCCGGCCCCACCGTGCTTCTGGTGCTGTCCTATGCGCTCTCCAAGGGCCGCTCGGTCGCCGTCGCCTCCGCCGCTGGCGTGGCACTCGGCGATCTCACCGCCATGTCGCTCTCGCTGGCCGGGCTCGGCGCGCTGGTGCTGACCTCGGCGCTGCTCTTCACCGTGCTGAAATGGGCCGGGGCCGCCTATCTCGTCTGGCTCGGCATCAGGTTGCTCCGCTCCGCGCCGAAAGAGGGGCTGGCCCTGCCCAGCACCGAGGTCACCCCCAGGGGCGTCTTCGCCCATGCCGCCGCGGTGACCGCGCTCAACCCCAAAAGCATCGCCTTCTTCATCGCCTTCGTGCCGCAGTTCCTCGACGCCAGCCGCCCGCTGCTGCCGCAATTCGCGATCCTGGTCGCCACCTTCGTGGGGCTCGCCGCGCTCAACGCGCTGGTCTATGCGCTGGCCGCCGACCGTCTGCGCAGCGCCATCGCGCGGCCCCGCGTCATCGCCTGGCTGACCCGCGCCGGCGGCACCGCGCTGATCGGCATGGGGCTGCTGACCGCCACCCTGCGCCGCGCCGCCTGAGCCCCGCCGATGATCCAGCAGAAACAGGTCCGCGACTATATTCGCGCCATCGTCGATTTCCCGCATGAGGGGATCGTCTTCCGCGACGTGACCACGCTTTTCGCCGATGCCCGCGGCTTCCGCATGGCCATCGACCAACTCCTGCACCCCTATGCCGGGGTGCATTTCGACAAGGTGTTGGGGCTCGAGGCGCGCGGCTTCATCCTCGGCGGCGCGGTGGCGCATCAGCTCTCGGCGGGCTTCGTGCCGATCCGCAAGAAGGGCAAGCTGCCCGGCGCGGTGATCTCGGAAAGCTATACGCTGGAATATGGCGAGGCGGTGGTCGAGGTCCACGACGACGCCATCGCACCCGGCGAACGTATCCTGCTGGTCGATGACCTGCTCGCCACCGGAGGCACCGCCGAGGCGGGCATCAAGCTGGTGGAACGGCTGGGCGGCGAGATCATCGGCTGCGCCTTCATCGTCGATCTGCCGGATCTGGGCGGGCGCCAGAAGCTCGAGGCGATGGGCATGGATGTGCACGCGCTCTGCGCCTTCGAGGGTCTCTGACCCACGCGCCTCGCGCCCGGCCCGACGCACCGATATTTGCGTATTTGGAAAGAGAAGAAGGGCAAAAGCACCGCCCCTGGCCTTCTTCTCTTTTTAAAATACGCAAAATCCAAACCCCGCCGGAATCGCAACGCCCCGGACAAGGCGTCACCCCCGCCAGAGCCCCCCGAGGCCCCCGGCAAGGACGGGGGCCGAGACACCCTGCGCGCCGCAGGCGCCCCACCGGATCAGGCGGCGTTGGCCGCCTTGCGGGTCTTGCCGGCATTTGCGTCGATGAACTCCAGCACCAGCGGCCGGATATTGTTGCGCCAGCTCTTACCCGCGAAGATGCCGTAATGGCCCGCGCCCGGCTCAAGATGGCTCGCCTTCTTGCTCTCGGGCAGCCCGGTGCACAGCTCCAGCGCCGCGATACATTGCCCGGGCGCCGAAATGTCGTCCTCGGCCCCTTCGACGGTCTTCACCGCGACATCGGTGATCTTGCCGATATCCACCTTGTGCCCCGCGACCACAAAGCTGTTCTTGGCGATCTCGCCGTTCTTGAAGATCCGTTCGACGGTCGAGAGGTAGAACTCGGCGGTCATGTCCATCACCGCCAGATATTCGTCGTAGAACCGGTTATGCGCATCGTGATCCGAGGCCTCGCCGCGCGTCACCCGCAGGATCTGCTCGGAAAACGCCTTGGAATGGCGGTCGGCGTTCATCGACACGAAGGAGGTGAGCTGCAACAGGCCCGGATAGACCAGCCGCCCCACGCCCTTGTACTTGAACCCCACGCGCTGGATCATCGATTCCTCGAGCTGCCCCATGGTCACGCGATTGCCGAAATCGGTCACGTCGGTGGGGGTGGCGTCGGGGTCGATGGGCCCGCCGATCAGGGTCAGCGTGCGCGGCTGCGCATCCGGGTCGAGCTCGGCCAGATAGGCGGTGGCCGCCAGCGTCAGCGGCGCCGGCTGGCAGACCGCGATCACATTGGTCTCGGGGCCCAGCTCGCGCATGAAATCCATGAGATAAAGCGTGTAATCCTCGACATCGAACTTGCCGCAGCTCACCGGGATGTCGCGGGCGTTCTTCCAGTCGGTCACATAGACCTCGGCATCGGGGATGAGCGAGATCACCGTCGAGCGCAGCAGCGTCGCGTAATGGCCCGACATCGGCGCCACCAGCAGGATCTTGCGCGGCTTGGTCTCGCGCCCGACCACGTTGAAATGGATGAGATCGGCAAAGGATTTCTCCACCACGGTCTCGATCTCGACCAGGTGGTCGCGGCCGTCGGCGCAGGTGATCGACCGGATCCCCCAGCTCGGCTTGACGACCATGCGCTGAAAGCTGCGCTCGGTCACCTCGCCCCAGGCGGCAAGCCAGCTGATCATCGGGTTCGGCATCACTGCCAGCGCCGGATAGGACGCCATCGACTTCGCCGTTGCACCGAGCCACTGGTTGGTGTTGCGCAGCGTCTCCATCAGATCGTAGGTCGCCATGTACCGCATGAGCGGGTCTCCTGTTCCGTGACATAGCCAGGCACCCGGCCCCGGTCTGCATTTCTCCCCTCTGCACCCAAGACTTGCCCGAACTCGAACCGATTCACCGCTTTGCCCGCGGCTTTGGCATCGTTATTCTAAGTATGGGAGAAGATAGGGGGGATTCGCGCTTATGACAACAAAAGGTGGCGTCATCAGCCCTGAACGCGAAAAATTGGACGACAATCTTGCCAAGGTAGAGGAATTGACCCAGCGGCTGATGGATGCGCTTGCGCATCGCAAGCCGTCCAATCCCGCCCTGCAAGGCCCCGAGCCGACGCTCTACTCCAAGGCCGCCCAGGCCTATTGGCAGGAATGGCTGAACAACCCGTCCAAGGTGTTCGAGCAGCAGGTGGAATACTGGGGCAAATCCCTGCACCATTTCATCGAGGCCCAGCAGGCGCTGGCCGAGGGCAAGCTCGCCCCGCCCGAGGATACCGGCCCGAAGGATCGCCGCTTCAAGAACCCGCTCTGGGACAGCAATCCCTATTTCAACTACATCAAGCAGCAATATCTCATCAGTTCCGAGGCGATCCGCGACGCGGTCGGCAAGATCGAGGATCTCGACGAGACCGAAAAGCGCCGCCTGCGCTATTTCGCGCAGCAGATCACCGACATGATGGCGCCGACGAATTTCTTCGCCACCAATCCCGACGCGCTGCAAAAGGCGCTGGAAACCGAGGGGGCGAGCCTCGTGCGGGGGCTGGAGAACCTTGTCGCGGATCTCGAGGCCAATAATGGCGAGCTGGTGGTCCGTCTGGTGGACGAGAACGCCTTCGAGGTCGGCGGCAACATCGCCACCGCCAAGGGCGAGGTGGTGTGGCGCAACCGCATGATGGAGCTGATCCAATATGCGCCGACCACCGACAAGGTCCGCGAAACGCCGCTGCTGATCTTCCCGCCCTGGATCAACAAATACTACATTCTCGACCTCAAACCCGAGAACAGCCTGATCCGCTGGATCACCGATCAGGGCTATACGCTCTTTGTGGTGAGCTGGGTCAATGCGGATGAGAGCTATCGCGATGTCGGGCTCGAGGATTACGTCGAGGACGGGTTCCTGACGGCAATGCGCATCGTCCGGGAAATCTGCGGCGTCGAGCAGCTCAATGTGATCGGCTACTGCATCGCCGGCACCACACTGGCGCTCACCCTGTCGCTGCTCAAGAAACGCGGCGACAAGCAGGTGAAATCCGCCACCTTCTTCACCGCGCTCACCGACTTCAGCGATCAGGGCGAGTTCACCCCCTTCCTGCAAAACGATTTCATCGACGGGATCGAACAGGAGGTGAAGGCGAGCGGCATCCTCAAGAGCTTCATCATGGCGCGCACCTTCTCCTTCCTGCGCTCCACCGATCTCATCTACACGCCGGCCATCCGCTCCTACATGATGGGCGAGACGCCGCCGGCCTTCGATCTGCTTTACTGGAACGGCGACGGCGCCAACCTGCCCGGGCGCATGGCGATGCAGTATCTGCGCGGGCTGTGCCAGGACAACAAGTTCTCGGAAGGCCGGTTCGAGCTGATGGGCGAGACGCTGGACCTGCACGATGTGGATGTGCCGCTGATGTCGGTCACCGCCGAGACCGACCACATTGCCGCGTGGAAGGATTGCTACCGCGGCGTACAGAAGATGGGATCGCGCTCCAAGAACTTCATCCTCGGGCAGTCCGGCCATATCGCCGGCATTGTCAACCCGCCGAGCAAGAAGAAATACGGCCACTACCTGAACCCCGACCTGAGCCTGAGCGCGGAGGAGTGGCTGGACACCGCCAGCTTCCACGAAGGCAGCTGGTGGCCGGTCTGGGAGGCCTGGCTGCGCAAGCGCTCGGGCAAGCTGGTGCCCGCACGTCAACCGGGTGATTCGGCCCATCCGCCGCTCTGCCCCGCCCCCGGCACCTATGTGCGCGTGAAAGCCAACCAGTAAAATCAACCATTTGCAGAATTATGCTGCGTTGCAGAAATTTCACTTGAAATGCTGCACCGCAGCATTCATATTCTTGTCAGCCGATGAATACGGGGGGTGGGCCCCCGGGGCAGACAGACAGGAATTTTGCAATGGCCGCCAAGACGCAAGACTTCACCGCCATGATGAAAGACATGATGGGCTCCTTCCCCGTGGACACCAAAGCCATGGACGAAGCCTTCAAGACCACCGCGACGCTGAACGAAAAGCTGTCGTCCGTTGCTCTGGAAGCCGCCGAGAAGTCGACCGAGATCTCCGCCAAGTGGACCAAGGACACCCTGGCCAAGCTCACGGATATGTCGAAGGTCAAGAAAGAGCCGGCCGATTACGCCAAGGCGATGACCGATTTCGCCTCCGCCCAGGCTGAAGTCGCCGCCGAGAACATGGCCGCCTTCGCCGAGATCGCGAAGAAGGTCCAGATGGACACCGTGGAACTGATGATGGCCGCCGGCAAGGACTTCACCGAAGACGCCACCGCCGCCGTTAAGAAGGCCACCGACGACATGACCGCCGCCGCCAAGAAAGCGACCGCGAAGTAATCGCATTCCCGGCCCCTCCTCCCTTGGGCCGGGCACAGACATTGCGCCCCTCTCCTCCCAATCCGGCGCAATGACGTGGGGCGGGTTCTATTTTGAGCCCGCCCTTTTTTATTTAAATTCATATAGTTAAGAAGACACCCCCATCTGGGCGGAGAGCCGCTCATTTCATGAAACTTTCCTGAAATTCACGCTCCGGGGCTTGCAATGCTGCACTGCGGCGTCAACATTACCCTAGCGTAAGCCAAGGCGGAGCATCCGCCGCAATTCCGCAAGGAGGAACCGACACATGGCACTGACGCAAGATTTCACCGACACCCTGAAAGACATGATGGGCAGCTGGCCGATGGACACCGCGGCGATGGAAGACGCCTGGAAGACCTCGGCCGGTTTCAGCGAGAAAGCCTCGGCCATCGCGCTCGACGCCGCCGGCAAGACCACCGAGATTTCGGTGGGCTGGACCATGGAGACGCTGGACCGCATGGGCGATCTGTCCAAGGCCAAGCCCGCGCCCGTGGATTATGCGCAGGCCATGGCCGATTTCGCGTCCTCGCAGGTGCAGAGCCTGTCCGACCATATGGCGGCCTATGGCGATGTCGCCAAGAGCGTCCAGACCTCGGCTTTCGAGCTGCTGATGGCCGTCGGCAAGGATATGGCCGATGATGTGACAGCCACCGCCGCCGCCAGCGTCAAGGCCACCGAGAAGGCCGCGGAAAAGGCGACGACGACCGCCACCACCGCCGCCAAGCGCCCCACCGCCGCCGCCAAGAAGGCCGCCGCAGAGCCCGCCACCCCGCCGGCCCCTGCCGCCCCCGAAAGCTGACCCCAAAGCACGGCTGAAAACGAAAAACGCGGCCCCAGGGCCGCGTTTTCTTTGTTCAGAGACGAACAGACAAGGTCAGTCGACGATCGTCGCCTGGGTTGCGGCGCGCAGCTCTTCCTCGCTGACGCCATCGGCCAGTTGGACGATCTTCAATCCGCCCTCGACCACATCCAGCACACCGAGATTGGTGATGATCCGGTCGACCACCCCCTTGCCGGTCAGCGGCAGGGTGCATTCCTTCAGCACCTTGCTGTCGCCATGCTTGTTGGTGTGATCCATCACCACGATAACCTTGCCGACACCGGCCACCAGATCCATCGCGCCGCCCATGCCCTTCACGAGCTTGCCGGGGATCATCCAGTTCGCCAGATCGCCCTTTTCATCGACCTCCATGGCGCCCAGGATCGCCGCCGCGATCTTGCCGCCCCGGATCATGCCGAAGCTGGTGGCGCTGTCGAAATAGGCGGTGCGCGGCAGTTCGGTGATGGTCTGCTTGCCGGCGTTGATCAGGTCGGGATCCTCGTCGCCCTCGAAGGGGAACGGGCCCATGCCCAGCATGCCGTTTTCCGATTGCAGCGTGATGTCCTTGTCGCCCACGTAGTTGGCGACCAGCGTCGGGATGCCGATCCCGAGATTCACATACATGCCGTCTTCGAGTTCCTCGGCCGCCCGCGCGGCCATCTGGTTGCGATCCCAGGGCATTACGCTTCCTCCCGCTTGCGCACGGTGCGCTGTTCGATCCGCTTCTCGTGCTCGCCCTTGATGATGCGGTGCACGTAGATGCCGGGAAGGTGGATGTGATCGGGGTCCAGTTCGCCGGGTTCGACGATCTCTTCCACTTCCATCACGCAGACCTTGCCGCACATGGCCGCCGGCGGGTTGAAGTTACGCGCGGTCTTGCGGAAGATGCAGTTGCCGGTGGTGTCCGCCTTCCACGCCTTGACGATGGAGAGATCGGCGAAGATGCCTTCTTCCAGAATGTAATCCTGGCCCCCCCAGTTCTTCACTTCCTTGCCCTCGGCGATCACAGTGCCCACACCCGTCTTGGTGTAGAAGCCCGGAATGCCGCAGCCGCCGGCGCGCATACGCTCGGCCAGCGTGCCTTGCGGGTTGAACTCGAGCTCCAGCTCGCCCGACAGGTACTGGCGCATGAACTCGGCGTTCTCGCCCACGTAAGACGACATCATCTTCTTGATCTGCTTGGTATCCAGCAGCTTGCCGAGGCCGAACCCATCGACCCCGCAGTTGTTGGACGCAATGGTCAGATCCTTCACACCGCTCTCGACGATGGCGTCGATCAGCAGTTCAGGAATGCCGCACAGGCCAAAGCCCCCCGCCGCAATCAAAATTCCGCCCTGCAAAAGCCCATCGAGCGCTTCCGCCGCCGAGCCGTAGACCTTCTTCATGGAAAACTCCCCTCCTGAAGCAATTGCAGGATGTTGTGCCGCGATGCCGTTGCAAAGTCAACGAATGCGGCGCCTTTCGCGCCACCTCTGCAAAGCTCTCGGGGAAGGGAGGGTCAGATGACCCGCACCTGCGTGCCGATCGGGCAGAGTTGATACAGCTCTGCGATCTTCTCGTTGTAAAGTCCGATACACCCATCCGAGCTGCGGCGCCCGATCTTGCGGGTGTCGTGGGTGCCGTGGATGATGTAGGCGGGCCAGCCCAGATACATCGCATGGGTGCCAAGCGGGTTGTCGGGCCCCGGAGGGATCGGTTTCCAGTCCGGATAACGTTCGAGCTGCGAGGGAGTCGGTGTCCAGGACGGGCCCACCACCTTGCGCACGATCTCGGTATAGCCGCGCTTGGTCAGCTCATCGGTCTTCGGCACCGAGGTCGGATAGACCCGATAGCCGGTGCCGTCGGCATTCCAGAAATGCAGCGCGCGCGAAGCGGTGTCGGCAACGATGCTCGCCACGCCCGGCGTCTCGAAATGGTCGCGCCAGTCCTGCATGGCAAAGCTCGAGATATTGTGGCGCACCAAACTCTTCGCCCGCGCTTGCGCCGGAACGACCGGGAGCAGCGCCGCCGCACCGGCGGCACCCATGAGAGCACGGCGGGAATACAGCTTGTCAGCCATGGCTTTGCCTTTGTTTCCTTCGTTTCAAGAAATATACGCTTAAAAATGGGGCTTCGACGCACCATTTTCCAATCACATCTTCTTGCAGACTCGCCACGATGCGAAAAAATCACGAAAAACCGGGAAAATTCGCGAATCAGGCGAATATCCCGTTACTTTTTCGCTCAAAAGCAGTGCAAATCCCCGTTCCGGAGCGCCGAAGCGTCAGGATTTCTTCGCCGCCGCCTTCTTCGGAGCCTTCTTCGCCGTGGCCGTCTTCTTGGCAGCGGGCTTTTTCTTACCGCCCTTTTTCGCCTGTTTCTCGGCGATCAGCGCAAGCGCCGCCTCAAGCGTCACGTCGCCCGGCTCGGTCTCCTTGGGAAGCGTCGCGTTGACCTTTTCCCATTTCACATACGGCCCGTAGCGCCCCTCGTAGACGGCGATCTTGCCACCGTCCGGATGCTCGCCCAGCTCCTTCAGCGCCTTGGCAGCCCCACCGCGTCCCCGACCCGGATTGGCCCGCTTCTCGGCCAGAAGCTCGACCGCATGGTTCATCCCGATCTCGAAAACCTCCTGGAACTCCTTGAGGTTCACATAGACCGGCTTCGCCTCGTCGGGCAGCTGGTGCATGATATAGGGGCCGAAGCGGCCGAGGTTGGCCTTGATCACCCCGCCATCGGGATGCATCCCGATCTCGCGCGGGAGCGTCAGCAGCGTCACCGCCTTTTCCAGCGTCATGTCGTCGGGCGACCAGCCGGGCAGGAAATTCGCGCCCTTCTTGGGCAGCGAGGCGCGCGGCGGCTTCTTGTTCTCGGGCGTCGGCTCGCCGCGCTGCACGTAGGGCCCGAAACGGCCCGCCTTGAGCCAGATCTCGTCCTCCTGGTCGATGCCCAGCAGACGCTCCTCGCCATCGGCGCCCTCGCCCGCGATGGGGCGGGTGTAGGTGCATTCGGGATAATTGCCGCAGCCGACGAACCCGCCGGTGCGCGAGGTCTTGAGATGCAGCCGCCCCTGCCCGCATTTCGGACAGATGCGCGGATCGGAGCCGTCGTCGCGCGGCGGGTAAAGCTGCGGCGCCAGCGCCTCGTCCAGCACGTCGAGCACTTCGGAGATGCGCAACTCCGAGGTCTCGGCGATGGCCGCCGAGAAATCGCGCCAGAACTTGGCGAGCAGCTGCTTGTAATCCATCTCGCCCGCCGAGACCTCGTCGAGCTCGTTTTCCAGCTCGGCGGTGAACTCGTAGCCCACATAGGTGCGGAAGAAGTTCAGCAGGAAGATCGTGACGATCCGGCCCTTGTCCTCGGGGATCAGGCGGTTCTGTTCCTTGCGGACGTATTCGCGGTCCTGGATGGTGCCGATCACGCTGGCATAGGTCGAAGGGCGGCCGATGCCCAGCTCTTCCATCTTCTTGACCAGCGTCGCCTCGGTGTAGCGCGGCGGCGGCTGGGTAAAGCTCTGCGTGGCCAGCACCGCACCGTTCTGCGACAGCACGGCGGCGGCGCTTTTCTGCATGCCCGCCGAAGCGCTTTCGACCACATCGGCGGCGCTGTCGCTGGCCTTGTCGAACTGCGCCTGAAGGCTCGATTTGGCAAAGGCGGCGGGTTCGCCCGTCATGATCTGCGGCAGGCGCTTGTCGTCGTCGCTCTCGACGTCGTCGCGCCCTTCTTCATAGACCTTGAGGAACCCGTCGAAGAGCACCACCTGCCCCGTCGCGCGCAGCCCGACCTGACCGTCCTCGCTGGCGATCTCGACCGTGGTGCGTTCCAGCCGCGCGGCTTCCATCTGGCAGGCGAGCGTCCGTTTCCAGATCAGATCGTAAAGCTTGCGCTGATCGTCCTCGCGCAGCTTCAGGCTCGCGGCATCCTTGGTCATATCCGTGGGGCGGATACATTCATGCGCTTCCTGCGCGTTCTTGGCCTTGTTCTTGTAGATGCGCGGACTGCCCGGCACGTATTCCTTGCCGTAGCGGTCGGCGATGGCGTCGCGGCAGGCGCTGACCGCCTCGGGCGCCATGTCGATGCCGTCGGTTCGCATATAGGTGATGTGCCCCGCCTCATAGAGCCGCTGCGCCGCGTTCATGCAGACCCGCGCGCCCATGCCGAACTTGCGGCTGGCTTCCTGCTGCAGCGTCGAAGTCATGAACGGCGCCGAGGGGTTGCGGGTCGAGGGTTTCGCCTCGACGCTGGCGATCTTGAGCGCGCGCGAGGTGATCGCCTGCACCGCCAGCTCCGCCTGGGTGGCGTTTTCGATGTCGAAACGGTCGAGCTTCTTGCCCGCCAGCACGGTCAGCCGCGCCTCGTATTCCTGCCCGCGCGGCGTGGTGAGCAGCGCCTTGACCTGCCAGTATTCGCGTGGCTTGAAGGCTTCGATCTCCATCTCACGCTCGACGATGAGCCGCAGGCAGACCGACTGCACACGCCCGGCCGATCGGGCGCCCGGCAGTTTGCGCCAGAGCACCGGGCTCAGGTTGAAGCCCACGAGGTAGTCCAGCGCGCGGCGGGCCAGATAGGCCTCGACCAGCGGCGCGTCGATCTCGCGCGGGTTCTTCATCGCCTCGGTGACGGCGGATTTGGTGATGGCGTTGAAGGTCACGCGGCTGACGGCGGTGTCCTTCTTGATCGAGCGGCGCTTGGTCAGCGCTTCTTTCAGGTGCCAGGAAATCGCCTCGCCCTCGCGATCGGGGTCGGTTGCGAGGATCAGGGCGTTGTCGGATTTCAGCGCCTCGGCAATGGCCGCGACATGCTTGCGCGAGTCGCTGCCGATCTCCCAGGTCATCGAAAAATCATGCTCAGGATCGACCGAGCCGTCTTTCGGAGGCAGGTCGCGGACGTGGCCGTAGGACGCCAGAACGGTGTAATCGGATCCCAGATACTTGTTGATTGTCTTGGCCTTGGCCGGGGATTCGACGACGACAACGGGCATGAAATGACCACCTTTCCTGGAAATACGACCACAGGCTGAGCGCGAGGCGCGTATGGCGGCGGAACATGTGGGGCGCAAGGGGGAAATGTCAATCCGAGGCCGGATGCCGCGCCTGCAACACGGGTTTGCGCCGGCGTCTGCCGCTTAAATCAGCCGCTATGTCACCCGGCAGAGCAGCCCGCCGGGCTGCCGCAGGATCCGCCCCTCGAGCTCCAGATCGGTGAGCGCGGGGGCCACGCTGTCGGAGGGTTCGGCCAGATCGCGGATGAGCTGATCCTCGGCCAGCGGCGCGGGGCCGAGCCGCGCGAGGATCTCGCGGTGCAATGCGGCGGTGTCGCGCAGCGAGCGCGTTTCCGGTGCTGCCGGCGGCAGCGGCGGCGGGGCGTCGAGCGGCAGTTCGGCTTGCACCGCGGCGGTGCGGGGCAGCGGCCCCAGGAGTTCGGTCACATCCTCGCTGTGGCGGATGAGCCGCGCGCCGTCGCGGATGAGGATATTGCAGCCCCCTGCCCGCGCGTCCAGCGGATGGCCCGGAACCGCCAGCACCTCGCGCCCCTGATCGAGCGCGCAGCGCGCGGTGATGAGCGAGCCGGATTTCGCCGCCGCTTCCACCACCACCGTGGCCCGCGCCATGCCCGAAACGATCCGGTTGCGCGCCGGGAAATGCCGGGCCTGCGGTTGCAGCCCCATCGGCTGCTCCGAGACCAGCGCGCCGCCGCGCGCCCGGATCTCTTCGGCGAGCCGGGTGTTTTCCGAGGGGTAGAGCACATCCACGCCCCCGGCCATCACCGCCACCGTGCCGCTGTCGAGCGCCGCGTGATGCGCCGCCGCGTCGATGCCGCGCGCCAGCCCCGAGACCACGGTCAGCCCGGCATCGCCCAGCCCCCGCGCCAGCACCCTGGCCATGCGCGTTCCCAGAGACGAGGCGTTGCGCGCGCCCACCAGCGCCACCATCGGCCGCGACAGGCAGGCCGGATCGCCGGAGACCCAGAGCAGCGGCGGCGGATCGGAAATCTCCGCCAGAAGCGACGGATATTCCGGCGCGCCGCGCGGCACCATGCGCGCTCCAAAGGTCCGGGCGGCCTTGATCTCGGCCAGAACCACGCCCTCGGGACAGATCCGGTACTCCGCGACCCCCGCCGCGGCGGCCACCTCGGGCAGCGCCGCCAGCGCCGCCTGCGCCGTGCCATGTTCGGAAAGAAGCCGCCAGAAGGTCGTCACGCCGACCCGGCGAGAGCGCAAGAGACGGAGCCAGGAAAGCCGATCGTCTTCCGTGGTGGGTGGGAGTGGGGGGTGAGTGGAAGAAGAGCTGCTGCTGTCCTCGGTCATCCCTGTGCCCCATCTGCTTGCAGGACCAGATCTACCGCAGACATCCTTAACCGGCGGTAAACGGCACCGAGAAATCGTAGGGTGGGCAATTTGCCCACCGCGCCCGCGCGGGATCAGGCCTGTGCGCCGCCCACGGTCAGCCCGCCGATCATCACCGTCGGCTGGCCCACGCCCACCGGCACCCACTGCCCCTGCTTGCCGCAATTTCCCATGCCCGGATCGAGCGCCATGTCGTTGCCGAGCACGCGGATCTGCTGCAACGCCGTGGCACCGTCGCCGATCAGCGTCGCCCCCTTGACCGGCGCGCCGACCTTGCCGTTCTTCACCCGGTAGGCCTCGGTGCAGGAGAACACGAATTTGCCGTTGGTGATGTCCACCTGACCGCCGCCGAAACCGACCGCCCAGATCCCGTCTTTCAGATCGGCCACGATGTCCTGCGGATCGGCCTCGCCGCCCAACATATAGGTGTTGGTCATGCGCGGCATCGGCGCATGGGCATAGCTCTCGCGGCGCCCGTTGCCGGTGGGTGCCACGCCCATCAGGCGCGCGTTCTGCCGGTCCTGCATATACCCCACAAGGATGCCATCCTCGATCAGCACGTTCTTGCCCGAGGGCGTGCCCTCGTCATCGACGGTGATCGAGCCGCGCCGGTCGGGGATCGTGCCGTCGTCGAGCACCGTGACCCCCGGCGCCGCGATGCGCTGGCCCATGAGCCCGGCAAAGGCCGAGGAGCCCTTGCGGTTGAAATCGCCCTCCAGCCCGTGGCCGATGGCCTCGTGCAGCAGGATGCCCGGCCAGCCCGGCCCCAGCACGATGTCCATCACGCCCGCGGGCGCCGCCTCGGCGCGCAGGTTGACCAGCGCCACGCGCAGCGCCTCGCGCGCCTTTTCCTGCCAGTCGGGCGCCTCCAGCAGCCCGTCGAGGACAAAGCGCCCGCCACCGGAGGCACTGCCGGCCTCGCGGCGGCCGTTCTCCTCCACGATCACGCTCACGGTGACGCGGGTCATCGGACGGATGTCGGTCACCAGCGTGCCCTCGGGGCGCAGGATCGCCACCTCCTGACAGCTCGCCGCGATGGTGGCGGTCACCTGCACCACCCGCTTGTCCAGCGCGCGTGCATAGGCGTCGATCTCGCGCAGCGTCTCGACCTTGACCGGAAAGGCCTGCCCGGCGATCGGGTCGGCATCGGTATAGAGCTTGCGGTTGGTGCCCGGCGGCGGCGGCGCCAGCACGCCCCCGCCGTCACCCACCGCCAGCCGCGCGGTCTCGGACGCGCGGGCGATCGCCGACTCCGACAGCTCGGTCGCATGCGCATAGCCCGCCACCTCGCCCTTCACCGCGCGCAGGCCGAATCCCTCCGACGCATCGTAGCTCGCGGTCTTGATTCGCCCGTCATCGAGCACCAGCGCCTCGGATCGCCGCCGTTCGAGGAACAATTCCCCGTCCTCGGCGCCCGCCAGCGCCGCACGCAGCTGCGCCAGTGTCCGGTCGGGGTCCAGCGCTGTTTCAAAGGGGCGAAAGGGGGCTTCGGCCATGGGGTTACCTCGATTTATTTGATCCAGATCAAAAAAAGCGCCTTTTTGACGCGCCAGACCTGCTTTATTTGATGCACGGATTGTGCTTTTTAAAGAGCGGAACTTTGAGGGGAGGAGGTCTCGCCCGGGCGCACCGCCCGGTTCGTATCCTCCTGCGAACGAACAAGAACGACAACCGGATCAGGTGACACATGCGTAAGATTTCGATGCTGACCGGGCTCATGACCAGCTTTCTGGCCGCGCCCGCCATCGCTCAGGACCTGGAGGTGGTGGGACGCCCGCACATGGGGGGGGTCGGCTTCCAGCCCGCCGCCACCGAGCTGGCGCGCGACCTTCAATGGCTGGACGGAATGCTGCTGATCATCATCACGGCGATCACGCTGTTTGTGGTGGCGCTGCTGGTCTTTGCGTTCATCCGCTTCAACCGCCGCAGCAACCCGACCCCCGCCAGCTTCACCCACAACACCCCCATCGAGGTGGCCTGGACCATCGCGCCGATCATCATTCTCGTGGTCATCGGGGCGTTTTCGCTGCCGGTGCTGTTCAAGCAGCAGGAGATCCCCGAGGGCGACATCGTCATCAAGGTCACCGGCTACCAGTGGTACTGGGGCTATGAATATATCGGCACCGATCTGGCCTATGAAAGCTACATGATCGGCCAGCCCGCAACGCTGGAAGCCGAGGACGAAGAGGCCGGCGCCCGCGCCTATGTGCTCGATTCGGCGATGGAAGCGAAACTGGTGAAGGCCGGCTACGCCAAGGAAGACTGGCTGCTGGCCACCGACACCTCGGTCGTCGTGCCCGTGGGCGCCACCGTTGTGATGCAGGTCACCGGCGCCGACGTGATCCACTCCTGGACCATCCCCGCCTTCGGCGTGAAGCAGGACGCGGTGCCGGGCCGGATCGCCGAGCTGTGGTTCGCCGCCGAGCGCGAAGGCGTCTATTTCGGCCAGTGCTCGGAGCTGTGCGGCATCTCGCACGCCTATATGCCGATCACCGTGAAAGTGGTCAGCCAGGAAGCCTATGACGCCTGGCTCGCCGCCTCGGAAGAGGAAGGCGGCTATGTGGATGTGCGCCAGTTCCTGGCCAATTCCTGAGCCCTCCCGGCGCGCCCTTCGCCGGGCGCGCCCCTGACGACCTGAAAGAGCCCCAGATCTTCGCATGACCGATCTCAGCACCAACACCACCGTAAGCGCAGCCCAGCCCGGAGAGGCACGGTTCGGCGATTACTTCGCCCTTCTCAAGCCCCGGGTGATGACGCTGGTGGTGTTCACGGCGCTGGTCGGCCTGCTGGCCGCTCCGGTGCCGGTGCACCCGTTCATCGGCTTCTGCGCGATCCTGTTCATCGCCGTGGGCGGCGGCGCCTCGGGCGCGCTGAACATGTGGTGGGACGCCGATATCGACGCGGTGATGAAGCGCACCGTCAAGCGCCCGATCCCCGCAGGCCGGGTGGAGCCGGGCGAGGCACTGGCCATCGGTCTGGCGCTTTCGGCTTTCTCCTGCGTCTTCCTGGGCCTCGCCACCAACTGGCTTGCGGGCGGGCTGCTGGCCTTCACCATCTTCTTCTACGTCGTGATCTACACCATGTGGCTGAAGCGCTCGACGCCGCAGAACATCGTGATCGGCGGCGCCGCGGGTGCCTTCCCTCCGATGATCGGCTGGGCCGCGGCCACCGGCTCGGTGAGCGTCGAGGCGGTGCTGATGTTCTGCCTCACCTTCATGTGGACGCCGCCGCATTTCTGGGCGCTGGCGCTCTTCATGCGCTCCGATTACGACGATGCGGGCGTGCCGATGCTGACCGTGACCCACGGCCGCCGCGCCACCCGCGTGCATATCCTCGTCTACACCGTGCTGCTGGCGGCGCTCGCCATCGGCACCGGGTTCACCGCCGTCGGCGGGCCGGTCTATCTGGCCGTGGCGCTGGTGCTGAACGCGCTCTTCCTCAAGGGCGCCTGGGAGATCTTCCGCCGCGACGAAGCGGAGTCGGAAGCGGACAATTTCAAAACCGAGAAGCGCTTCTTCAAGCTCTCACTGCTCTACCTCTTCGCGCATTTCGGCGCGATTCTGGCAGAGGCCGGGCTGGCGCAATTCGGGCTGGGAGGCTGGGCATGAGCATCGCCAAGCAACACGAACTGCACAAGCGCCGCTTCGGACGCAATCTCGGCGTCGGGCTGGTGCTGGCGGCCTTCATCGCCATCGTCTTCGGCATGACGGTGGTCAAGGTGACCAGCGGCAACTTCTCTGCCGCGCTCCAGGGCAACGCACAGGTGCAGAATGGCAACTGACGGCAAGAACAAGACGCTTCTCCAGCTCGTCGGCGTGGTGGTCTTCATGGGCGCCATGGCCTGGGCGGCGGTGCCCTTCTACAACTGGTTCTGCCGGGTGACCGGCTTTGGCGGCACCACCAATGTCGCCGAGGGCCCGGCGGGCGAGATCCTCGACCGGACCATCAAGATCCGCTTCGACGGGTCCAAGGCGCGCGGCTTCCCCTGGGAATTCAAGCCGGTCCAGACCGAGATGACCCTGCGCATCGGCGAAGAGGGGCTGGCCTTTTACGAGGCATACAACCCCACCGACCACCCGGTCGCGGGCCAGGCGAGCTACAACGTCTACCCCTACGAGGCCGGGGCCTATTTCGACAAGATCGAGTGCTTCTGCTTCACCGAGCAGGTGCTCCAGCCGGGCGAGCGCGTGCAGATGCCGGTGAGCTTCTTCGTCGATCCCGAGATCGTCAACGACCGGGACGCGAAATACACCAAGCACATCACGCTCAGCTACACATTCTACGAGATCGACCTGCCCGAAGAGACGCAGGCCGCGCTCGATACGAAGACTGCGGACGAAAGCTCCGTGAACTGAACGCCTATCCAACGAGGGAAACGAGATGGCGCACGCTAAGAACCACGACTACCACATTCTGAACCCCTCTATCTGGCCCTTCATGGGCTCGGTTTCGGCGTTCGTCATGCTGTTCGGGGCCGTTCTGTGGTTCCACGACCATGGCCCCTGGATCTTCCTCGCGGGGTTCGTCGCCGTGCTCTACGTGATGTTCGGCTGGTGGTCGGACGTGATCGCCGAAAGCCGTGTGGGCGACCACACGCCGGTGGTGCAGATCGGGCTGAAATACGGCTTCATCCTCTTCATCATGTCCGAGGTGATGTTCTTCTTCGCCTGGTTCTGGTCGTTCTTCAAACACGCGCTCTACCCGATGGGCCCGAACTCGCCCGCGGTCGATGGCCCCTGGCCGCCGGTGGGCATCGAGACCTTCGATCCCTGGCACCTGCCGCTGATCAACACGCTGATCCTGCTCTGCTCGGGCGCGGCGGCCACCTGGGCGCACCACGCGCTGGTGCATGAGAACAACCGCGAAGACATGAAATGGGGCCTGATCATCGCCATCGTGCTCGGCATGATCTTCACCGTGTTCCAGGCCTATGAGTACAGCCACGCGGCCTTTGGCTTCTCGGGCAACATCTACGGCGCCAACTTCTTCATGGCGACGGGCTTCCACGGCGTGCACGTGATCATCGGGACGATCTTCCTTTTCGTCTGCCTTCTGCGGCTGCTGAAGGGCGATTTCACCCAGACCAAGCATATCGGCTTCGAAGCCGCCGCCTGGTACTGGCACTTCGTCGATGTAGTGTGGCTGTTCCTCTTCGCCGCAGTCTACGTCTGGGGCGGCTGAGCCTCTCACGACAATGCAAAAAGAAAAGCGGGCCTTCTGGGGCCCGCTTTTTTGTTGGGTGGAGGCTCTGGTGCGGTGGGCAGATTGCCCACCCTACGACGTTTGCGCGGTGCCCTGATGTGGGGCAATGCGAAGCGGTCATTTCATCATCGGCCTGCACGGCGCGTGTAGGGTGGGCAATCCTGCCCACCGCACCCGGCGGACCTGAGCCCCACGCGACAGGACGAAAACGGAAAAGCGGGCCTCCGCGGCCCGCATTTTTTGGGGTGCGTATATGAGCGGTTGGCAGGATTGCAGCCGGATCAGACGCTCGGGTTTGCCGCGTCAGCGCCGGCCCGTGGGGTGGCGATCTGCCCGTCGAACCTCTTACTTTATCCCGGCCATATCCGAAGGACCTCGACACGCATCGCAAGCGTCACCAGATCGCCAGCCCGCCCGAACGGGCCGGCGATGGCGCGGCGGCCTGCGGCCTTGTTCCGCGCCCGGACACCGCCTGGATGTAGGGTGGGCAATCTGCCCACCAAACCGAACGGACGCCCTCCTCTCAGCCCTCGTCCACCAGCATCAGCCGCTGCGCCAGCCCCTGCACCTCACCCAGCCAGCGCGTCACCAGCTTCGGATCTGATGGCGCCGCCGACACGCCCGGCGCGATCTCGCGGTTCAGCACCGCCTCGATGGCCAGCGACACCGGCACCGAGACCAGCCGCGCCATCGCCGTGCCGCGCGCGTCGCCCCAGGCATCCATCACCCAGGTCTTGTGCCAGACCGTCGCGCCCGCCTTCTCGGCCTTCAGCGAGACGCAAAGCACCACACGGTCGGGCTCGCCCTCCTCATAGGCGTTCTTCTCCAGAAGCTCCGCCGCGAGATCCGCCAGCGCCGCGTCATCCGCCGTCTCGACCGCGGCAAAGATCTCCTTCCAGGCCTCGGCCCAGCCGTTCAGCCGCAGCGTCCCGCGCACGAAATCCTTCACCGTCCAGTCCGGCCCGAACTCATACTGCGCGATGAAGGGCAGCGAGTCGCGGTTGGGGTAGACCTCGAAGCTCTCGGGCGGATCGAGCGGCGCATCGTAGCGCCCCAGCGCATCCCAGGGCCGCGCCACGTTCAGCTCGGTGAAATGCCGGATCGAGCGCGAGGGCGAGCGCAGCGCCTTCAGCACGCCCACCGGCGCCCAGGAGAACTTGTAGCGGAAGGCGTTGGCCTGTTTCGGCACGCCGCCGCAATAGCTCACGAAGCTCAGGGCGTTTTCGGCGTCGAAGGCATCGGAGGCGCGGTAGGCCCGCACCAGATCATGCGCCATCAGATGGTCGATCCCCGGATCGAGCCCCACCTCATTGACCAGCGCCACGCCCGCCGCCCTGGCCTTGCTGTCGAGCGCGCGCATCTCCGGCGCGATATAGCTCGACGAGACGAAATGCGCGCCCTTCGAGATCGCCAGCTCCGCCAGCGGCACATGCCAGTCGGCGGGCAGCATCGAGACCACCACATCGCCGGGCGCCAGCGCCGCCTCCAGCGCGGGCAGGTCGAAGACCCGGATCGCGTCGGTCAGATCGCCCACGGCCGCGCGCGCCTTCTCAGGCGTGCGGTTCCATGCCGTCACCTCATGGCCGTCCGCGATCAGCCGCCGCAGCCCCGGCACCGACGAAAGCCCCGTTCCGCACCAGTGAATCATGCCCCTGCCTCCGGTTTGAATTCCAGAAAAGTCTCATGGGCCCGGCCCCAGACGCCCTCGTCCAGCGCATCGAGCCCCTTCAGCCAGGGCAGCAACTGCCCGGCGAAATCCCGACTGCTCTCCAGCGGCAGCAGCGAGGGCAGATTGTCGATCGCCATCACGTCGAGCGGCGGATCCTCATGCACCCGCAGCACCGGCGCCTCCCAGCTGGTGGCGCGGTCATAGACCTTCACGGGCGAGAAATCGCTGTCAGGATCGCAGGCGATGTCGCCGATCACCGTCAGCCGGCGCGGATCGCCCGGCGCCGAGGCCGGCACAAAGACCGGCGTGCCCGGCCGTGCCAGGATGCAGTTGAGAAACAGCTCATGCGCCAGCACCTCGGGGAACGGTCCGCCATGGGCGGTCTCGGCCATGTCCCATTGCGTGACCTCCACCCCCATCTTGGCGCAAAGATCGCTCGCGCCCCGTCCCACGCGCCCCAGCGCGCCGATCACGATGGCACGCGGCCGCGCGGGCCCGGCGGCGGCATTCAGCGCCGAGGTCAGATCGCCCTCCATCTCCGGCGAATTGGGCCAGACCGAAACCGGATCGCAGATCCCGCCCGCCTGCTGCGCCGCCCAGGCAAAAAGCGACACCGCCGCCCCGGCATAGCCCGCCCAGTAGCCAAACGCCGCCACCCGGCGCCCCTCGGCATCCACCAGATATTCCAGATCGTAAAGCGCGCCACCGCCCGCCGCGAAACGCCTGAGCAGCACCTGCCCCGCGGGCTGCCCCTTATAGGCATGGCCGAACATGATGTGCCGGTGCACCAGCGGCGTGCCATCCTCCGGCAGCTCCTTGAGACCGAAGATCAGCGCCTCGCGCGGCGCCTCCGGCCAACTGCCCTCGACGGCGATCTCCGCCCCGGCGTCGCGATAGCCGTCGATGCCGATCACCCGGCTGCGACTCTGCTCCACCGTCACGCGCATCCCCTGCGCCACCAGCGCCGCCACCCCCTCGGGGGTGATCCCCACCCGGTCCTCGTTCGGGCGCTGTTCGGCGCGCACCCAGAGATGTGTCATGCTCTCACTCCGTTCGTTTCGCGCCACGCTATCGCAGCCGGTGCCACGGGAAAACCCGCGGCTCAAAGATGCGTCCGGGCATGCGCCCGCCCGGCCCCGTCCAGATGCGGCACCGCGTTGAACTGGGTCAGCGCCAGCCCGGTGGCCAGCGGCTGGAAGCGGCTCAGCGAGCTGTTCTCGATGGCGAGGCAGGCATGGGCCAGCGCGCCCATACCCAGCCCCATCGTGGCCCGCATCGCAAAGCCGATCACCCCGCCCGAGGTCACCACCACCGCGCGTCCCTCACCCGCCGCAACCTCCCGCAGCGCCTCCGACACCCGCGCCTCGAAATCCGCAAAGCTCTCGGGTGCTCCTTCCAGGCCACCTTCCCGCCAGACGGTGAAAAGCCGCGGCATATGCAGGATGAAGCCCTCGCGATTCACCGGGATCGCAACCCCGTGCTGCTCGGCGAAAAGCGTCGCCATGGTGAAATACTCAAGCTCGTTGAACCGCGCATCGCGCACCACCTCGAGCCCCAGATCCATCTCTTCGGCGGTCTGGCAATGCCGGGTCAGCGTGCCGCTATAGGCCCGCGCAAAGCGCTCGCCGGTGCCGCGCAGATGCGCCCCCAGCCAGCGCGCCTGCTGCCGCCCCAGATCGCTCAGCCGGTCATAAGAGATCTCGTCGCGCGCCTTGGTATTGGCCTGACCGTGACGCACCAGCGTGACATGGGACATGAAGCACCTTCCTTTCCCCCGCCTCTTACGAGCCGGCAGGGGAAATGAAAACCCAAGGCCCCGGTGCTTCTTCTCTTTGCAAATACGCACGGCCCGACCGCGCCACGGGCACGCCATCGCAACAGACCCGCCGCGCCCGCCAGAGGGCCCCGCCGCCTTGCGACGCCGGAGGCGTCTCAAGGCTCCCCTGCGCCGCGTCAGCGGCTCCGCGGGATCAGGCCGCGCCGCCCTGGTTGCGCTCGATCCAGACGCGCAGCTCCTCGGCCTCGCGCCGCGCCTCGCGCAGCCCGTCCATCGCCGCCGACAGTTCCGCCTCGGTCTGGGCAAGCTGGTTGGTCAGCTCCGCCTCGCGCTGCTGCAGATAGGTGATCGCCTGGTCGCGGGTCTCTTCGGCCTCGTGCAGCTCCTGGCTCATGCGTTCGAGCTGATCCACATCCGCCTGGCTCACCCGCTTGAAACGATGCACCAGCCAGTTCGCGAACCAGCCCATGCAGAAGGCCACAAAGAGAATGATCGCGGTGGCGATCACGAATTCGGTCCTGTTCATTCTCCTGCCCCTTCTTCCGCGCCGGCGGCCTCCGTATCGCCTTCTGCGGCGCCTTCTTCAAGCTCTTCCAGCGTGGTCTGTTCTTCCGCAACCGGATCGGGGCGGATCAGCCGGAATTCGATCCGGCGGTTCGCCTCGCGCCCCTCCTCGGTGCCGTTATCGGCGATGGGCAGCTCCTCGCCATAGCCTTTCACCCGGTAGGCCGAGGTCAGCACCCGGCGGTTGCGCAGCGCGTCCAGCACCGCCTGCGCGCGGTCCTGGCTGAGCTGCTGGTTCATCGACTCGCGGCCCTGGCTGTCGGTATGGCCCTGGATCTCCAGCGGGATGTCGCCGCAGAGCTTCAGCAGCTCGGCGATGTCGTCCATCACATCCTTGGCCGAGGCATCGAGATTGGCCGAGCCCGGCTCGAAGGTGATCTTGCGGTCGCCGATGATCTCGACGATCTGCGCCTCGCATTGCTCGGGCGTGGGAATCCCCAGCGACGGATCGAGCTTTTCCTGATAGGTCACGTCGATCTCGAACTCCGCCGCCTCGCCCAGCTTGTCCGCCAGCAGCCCGGAAATCTCGTCATTGGCCTCCGGATTGCCGGTATTGCCCGCCACGCTCACCAGATCGGGCGTCACCCGCACCACGCCGTTGGAGAGCTCGCCCAGCGCCTCGATCCCCGCCAGCACCCGCGCCGCCCAGCCCGAGGGCAGATCCTCATCGACCCGCGCGGCGGTATAGACCGCCTCCGAGCCGAAGCGCGCGCGTGCAAAGCTGTCGGCGGTCTGGCGGGCGATTTCGGAATTGAGCCGGCCGCGCAGTTGCACCGAGCCCTCGGGGCTCAGCGTCGCGGTGAATTCCGGCGGCCCCTGGTCCTGTGCGTCAGGCGTCTCGGGCAGCACCGCCTTCAGCGCAAAGACCTCGGGCAGCGCGTTTTCGAGCTCGCCCACGACACGGTCGAACAGGCCCTGATCGGTGCCCTCGGGCGCCAGCAGCGCCACATCGGCATTCGAGAAGGTCACCGAGCCGCCGCCCAGCTCCCGGACGGCACCGATGGCCAGCACCGCCGCATCCGCCCAGCGCCGCGTCGGCACCCCCAGCCCCAGCCGGCAGGTCGCGGTCTCGGCCACCCCCGCCTCACGCGCCGCCGCCAGGATGCGCGCGCGCGCATCCTCGGTATCGGCGGAACAGGCGTCGAAGCGCGCGCCCTCCTCGTCGATGAGAAAGCGCAGCGTGAAGGGGGTGATCACCGGGCGCGGCGCCGACAGGTCGAGCGCCAGCTCCACCCCTTCGGGTGCGCGACGTTCGAAATCGGCCAGAAGCCGGCGCCGGACCTCCTCGCTGTCGGTCATCGCCTTGATGCCGACCTCGCCCGCCCGCACCGAAACCTTGGAGCGCGGCAGCTCCCGCAGCGCGCGGACCGCAAAGCGCAGCGCCGGGGCCCAGCCCTCGGGCGCAGGGAAATCCGCGACTTCCAGCAGGTCCGAAACCTCGCCGCCGCTGCCCGCCAGATCGGCAAAGCTCTCGATAAGATCGTCGCGGTCCATGGACGCGGGAATCAGGCCGATGACCGAGATCCCCTCGTCGTTGCGCAGGATCTCGACGGAAAAGCTCGGCGGCCGCAGATCGGCGGCCTCGGCCACCAGCATCTGGTCGATCACCCGCGCCGAATCCACAACCCGGCCCGCCACGGTCACCGCCTGGAAGCGCGCGGCCTCGTCCGGCGCCTCGCCGATCAGAAAGACCTGCAGCCCGTTCACATCGACCTCGGCCCAGTCCAACTCTTCCAGATCGAGCGCGGTCTCCACGCCGATGCGAGAGCTGTCTTCCACCAGGCGGACGGCAAAAAATGCAGCGATGACACAGATGAGAGCGGCGGCAAGCAGGGTCGCGGCGGGGATGGCGAACTTGGACAAGCGCATCGGCCTTGGCTTCCTTTTCTTGTTTTTTGCCCTGATACGCTCCGGGACCCCGGGGCGCAATCAGGCGAGCAGAGCGGCGGCGAAAAACAGCACAGGCAGCAGCCCGGCATCGCGATTGGACCGGAAGAGCATGAGCAGCCGGGCGCCGTCATTCACGTCGAGCCGGCGCATCTGCCACATCAGGTGCCAGCCCAGCGCCCAGGGCCCGGCGATCAGGATCACGAGTTGCAGGATCTCGCCGCGCGGCGCGGCGCCGATGATCGCCAGCCCCATGAGCGCCACCGTGGCGACCAGGAACCGCGCCAGCCATTTCGGCGTGGCATCGTCGCCAAAGAACCGGGCGGTGGATTTCACGCCGATCAGCGCGTCGTCCTCCTTGTCCTGATGGGCGTAGATCGTGTCGTAGAACAGCGTCCAGACCATGCCCGACAGATAGAGCAGCACCGCCGGCAGGCCGAGCGATCCGGTATGGGCCGTCCAGGCCAGAAGCGCGCCCCAGTTGAAGGCGATGCCCAGAAAGACCTGCGGCCACCAGGTGAAGCGCTTGGCAAAGGGATAGACCGCGACCGGCAGCAGCGAGATCACCCCCAGCAGGATCGCCATCGGCGGGAAGGTCAGCAGGATGCCGAAAGAGACCAGGGACTGCGCCCCGGCCCAGGCCAGCGCCTGTTTCACACTGACCTGCCCGGAGGGGATCGGCCGCGAGGTGGTGCGCGCCACCGAGCCGTCGATATGCCGGTCGGTGATGTCGTTCCAGGTGCAGCCCGCGCCGCGCATCAGGAAAGCGCCGATGCCGCAGCCCAGGAAGATCCAGAGATCGAACCAGGAGGCCCCGCCGTCGTGCACCATGGCCAGCAGCAACCCCCACCAGCAGGGCAGCAGCAAAAGCCAGGTGCCGATGGGACGGTCGGCGCGGGAGAGGCGCAGATAGGGGCGCGCCCAGGCGGGGGCCCAGTGATCGACCCAGTTGCCGCGGACCGCGTCCGAGACCTGTCCGTCTGCCTCTGGCGTTGTTCCGGGATGGCTCATATGGTGCGCCTCATGACTGCAAAGGTTCGCCTGTTTGTAGAGCACCCGCTGGGCGCGGGACAACCTGTCCCGCTGACGCGGGAGCAGGCGCATTATCTCTTTTCCGTGATGCGGCTGGGCGCCGGCGACGCGGTGGCGCTGTTCAATGGCGCCGATGGCGAGTGGCATGCCGAGATTTCCGAGGCCGGAAAGCGCGGTGGCATGGCACTTTGCGACACGCAGACGCGGGCCCAGACCATGCCGCCGGATCTCTGGCTGCTCTTCGCGCCGATCAAGAAGGCGCGCACCGATTTCATCGTGGAGAAGGCGGTGGAGCTGGGGGTGTCGCGCATCCTCCCGGTGCAGACGCAGTTCACCAATTCCGAGCGCATCCGGCAGGACCGGCTTCAGGCCCATGCTCTGGAGGCAGCCGAGCAATGCGGCGCCTGTTTCGTGCCCGAGGTGGCGGAGCTGGTGCGGCTCGACCGGCTGCTGGCGGAGTGGCCCGGCGAACGCGGGCTGTTGTTCTGCGACGAGGCGGAGGCGGGCAGCCGCTCCTCCGCCCTTGCGGGCGTCCTCGCCCCCGCGGCGATTCTGGTCGGCCCCGAGGGCGGGTTCTCCGATGCCGAGCGGACAAGGCTCAGGGCCATGGCGCAGACCCGGGTGATCGCGCTGGGGCCGCGCATCCTGCGCGCCGATACCGCGGCGGTGGCGGCGCTGGCGCTCTGGCAGGCGGAAAACGGAGACTGGACATGATCCGCAAGGCCACCCCGGCGGATGCCGGCCCGATGGCGCTGTTTCTGGAACGCCATATCGAAAGCTCGATGTTCCTGCTCGGCAATCTCGAGGCCCATGGCACCGAGGACACCGAACACCGCCACGGCACCGCGTTTTTCCTGCGCGAGACCGGCGAGGGCATCACGGGCATTTTCGGTTGCAGCAACAGCGGATTTGTCAACTGCCAGCTCCCCGGCCTGAGCCATACCGAGGCGCAGACCTATGCGCATCTGCTGCGCGGCTACTGGTTGCAGGGCGTGTCGGGGCCCGACGATCAGGTGCAGGTGCTGCTGGACGCCCTGCCCCTGCCGCCCGAGGCCTGGCATCTGAACCGGCTGGAGCCGCTCTTTCGCCTGACGCTGGACGCCCGCCTTGCCCGCGATCCGGGTCTGCGCGCGCCGACAGAGGCGGACCTGCGGTTGCTGCAAGACTGGTTCGCGCGCTATCTGACCGAAACCGGCTTTGCTGTGCCCGATAGCGGCCAGCACGCCGAGGCCGTGCTGGCGCGCGCGCGCATCGCCATCAACGGCGGCCGCACCCGGATTCTGGAACGCGACGGCGTGCCCGTGGCCATGTGCGCGGTGAACGCCCGCGCAGGCGACGCGGTGCAGATGGGCGGCGTCTTTGTGCCCCCCGAGCGGCGCGGCGCGGGGCTCGCCGGAATCGCCACGGCGGCCTATCTGGCCGAGCTGCGCGACGGCGGCGCCCGGCTGGGCGTGCTGTTCGCCGCCTCCGACGCGGCGGCACGCGCCTATACGCGCATCGGGTTCGAACGGGTCGGCGGCTATCGCATCGCGATGTTGCCCGAGGCCATGCAACTGGACCCCGGCGCATGATCCGGCCCGAAGCGCAGGCGGCGCTATCACAATGGCGCGAGGCGCTGTTCGGTGCGGGGGTGCTGGCGCTGGGGCTCTACTGGGCCTTCTTCACCGGCGGGGGGCTGCTGCACTGGATCGGCTATGTGGTGGCAATCGCAGGTATTTTGCTGCTCATCGCGGGCATCCAGCGCGGGCGGTTCCGGGTCGGCAGCGGCGGGCCCGGCATCGTGCAGGTGGTCGAGGGCCGCATCACTTATTTCGGTCCGCTCTCCGGCGGTGTCGCCGATCTCGACGGGCTCACGGCGCTGACCCTCGATCCCGGCGGCAAACCGGCGCATTGGCTGCTGCACCAGACCGGCCAGCCGCCGCTGGCCATCCCGCTCACCGCCGAGGGCGCGGACGCGCTTTTCGACGCCTTCGCCACCCTGCCCGGCCTGCAGACCGAGCGCATGCTGGCCGAGATGCGCCGCGCGTCAAAGCGCCCGGTGACCATCTGGCAGGCCGCTTCGTGCAATTCCACACACCTCCGTCTGCATTGACAAGGTAGGTCATTCCGCCCATGCCTGACCTTCAAAGCGACAGGCCAAGACAATCGGAGCGCCCATATGTCCATCCCTCAATCCGGCGGCGGCCTGATCGAAGATCACGCCCAGCTCGCAGAATATCTGGCCGCCGGCTGCAAACCGAAATCCGACTGGCGCATCGGCACCGAGCACGAGAAATTCGGCTATCTCACCGACACCCACGCGCCGCTGCCCTATGACGGGCCGCGCTCGATCCGGGCGGTTCTGGAAGGGCTGCGCGACCGCTATGGCTGGTCGCCGGTCAGCGAGGGCGGCCATCTCATCGGTCTGGAAAAGGATGGCGCCAACGTGTCGCTGGAGCCCGGCGGCGCGCTGGAGCTCTCGGGCGCCCCGCTGGAAACCATCCACCAGACCTGCGACGAGGTGAACGAGCATCTGCGCGAGGTGAAATGCGTCGCCGACGAGATCGGCGTGGGCTTTATCGGGCTCGGCGCCGCGCCGGAATGGTCGCATGACGAGATGCCGCTCATGCCCAAGGGCCGCTACAAGCTGATGGATGCCTATATGGGCCGCGTCGGCACCACCGGCACCACGATGATGCGGCGGACCTGCACCGTGCAGGTGAATCTCGATTTCGGCTCCGAGGCCGATATGGTGAAAAAGATGCGCGTCGCGCTGGCGCTGCAGCCCGTGGCCACCGCGCTTTTCGCCAACTCGCCCTTCTTCGAGGGCAAGCCCAACGGGCTGAAAAGCTACCGCTCCTATGTCTGGCGCAATCTCGACGCGGCGCGCACCGGCATGCTGCCCTTCGTCTTCGAGGACGGGTTCGGCTTTGAGCGCTATGTGGATTACGCGCTCGATGTGCCGATGTATTTCGTCTACCGCGACGGCAAATATATCGACGCGCTGGGGATGTCCTTCCGCGATTTCCTCAAGGGCGAGCTGCCCGCCCTGCCCGGCGAGAAACCGACGCTGTCGGACTGGGCCGACCACCTGACGACGATCTTCCCCGAGGCGCGGCTGAAGAAATTCATCGAGATGCGCGGCGCCGATGGCGGCACCTGGCGGCGGCTTTGCGCGCTGCCGGCCTTCTGGGTCGGGCTGACCTACGACCAGGGCGCGCTGGACGCGGCCTGGGATCTGGTCAAGGGCTGGGACGCCGAGACCCGCCAGGGGCTGCGCGTCGCCGCCTCGGTCGAGGCGCTGCAGGCCGAGGTCAACGGCATCAACATGCACGATCTCGCCAAGCAGACGCTGGAGATTGCCGAGGCCGGGCTCAAGGCGCGCGGCTGCAAGGGCGCGGGCGGGATGCTGCCCGACGAGACGCATTTCCTCAATGCGCTCAAGGAAAGCGTGGACACCGGGAAGGTGCCCGCCGACGAGCTTCTCGACCATTACAACGGCGACTGGAACGGCGATCTGAGCCGGATCTACAGCCAGTTCAGCTATTGATCCGGCCTGTCTGACGCGCCCGGTCGTCTACCGCCGGGCGCCGCCGCCGCAAAGCGCCGCCCGCCCTGCGGGAGGGTGCAGGTGCGGTCAGGCCGAAGCCCGGCGCGAGACATTGCGCATGAAATACTCGTGGACCTCTTGCCGGCGGCGGGCGATTTCCTCGGGCGAGGGCTCGGCCTCGCTTTGCAGCAGCACCGCATAGGAATCGATGGCGCTGGGGGTATGGCCGCGCTTGCCCCGCGCCTTGCTCGCCGGCGTGTCGCCCGTGTCGCGGGCACTGCGTGGCCCGAAGGCATTCGGCCCGACGCGCGGCTGCCCCCAATCGTTCGCGCGCGCTTCCGACGGCAGCGCCAGCAGCACCATATAGATCAGCCAGCCGACCATCGGGATCACCACCACCAGCGCCCAGAAGCCCGAGCGCCCGGTGTCGTGCAGCCGCCGGATCGCCGAGGTAAAGCCCGGCACGACGGTGAGCAGCGACACGAGCGGCGACCAGTAGGACAACAGGCTGGTGGAGATCGCCCCGCTCCCGTTCATCGCACGGAAGACCGTGACCGCATCGGCGACCCCTGCGGCCAGGGTCAGCACGCCCACGAAAAGCGTCGGCCACCAGTATTCCGAGCGCGAGGCGCGCCCGGCGAGCGTGAACGCGTTGAAGACATAGGATTCGCAGGCAGCGATGGGTCCGTACATGGAGGCACTCCGCAAGGGGGAATAATCTGGTCAAATCAGATCCTTGCGGGCCGAATGGGCCGAATTGCGGCGCAACCGGGGTCTTTCGAAGGACGACCGTCGCATGGTCCCGGGGATCGCGCAGCGCGGCACTGGACTGCGGGGCGATCATCGGTTTGATTTGTCGGAGGGGAGTACCTCGGCGCCACACACTGGGTGGGGGCTGAAACGGCGTGGCGCCGAGGGAAGCTATATGCAGCTACCCTCTCTGTATCGCGCTGCATTCGGGCGAAAATGTGATCCGTTGAAGGTTTTCCCACGGCACCCGCCCTGCGCCGCAGGACGGCGCCAAAACGCAAAAACGCCCCGCCGCAAGATCGGCCGGGCCTCGGGTCTTTGGAAGGGGTTGGGGGAAGTACCTCGGCGCCACGCACTGGGTGGGGGCTGAAACGGCGCGGCGCCGAGGGAAGCCATATGCAGCTACCCTCTCTGTATCGCCTTGCATTCGGGCGGCATTGCGATGGGATTGCGGCAGTTTCAGGGAATTCCGCGAGAAATCGCATTTCAGGCCGGATCGTCCGCGCTGCCCCGGGCGACGGCGTTGCGGATGCGGATCTCCAGCCGGTTGTGACCGCCGCAGCGGCGATAGACAAGCCGGTCCGCCAGGCGGCGAATCAGATACCAGCCGAATCCCCCCTCGGGCAGATCGTGCAGCCCCATCTCGAGATCCACCGGCTCCCCGGGCGGCAGCCGCCCGTCCGGCATCGCGCCGCCGCAGTCGCATACCACCAGATCCGCCTGCACCGCCGTCGCCGTCAGTGCGACGTGGATGCGCCCCTCGGGGGACTCGCCATAGGCATGTTCCACGATATTGTTGAGCGCCTCGGCAAGAACCAGCTCGGCCGCCCTGCGCGGCTCCTCGCACCAACCGAACCGCCCCAGCGCCCGCTGCGCCCGGTCGACCGCACGGCGCACCTCTGCCGGCGTACTGTCGAGCGTCATCTCGAACGCCAGCCGCGCGCCCTCTTCAGACCTGTCCGGCATCGGGTTTCGGTTCCTTCCCCAGCGCCTCCTCAGTTGCCGCTGCCGCCCTGCGCCGCCTCAACCGTGTCGTGAATGACAAAGATCGTATCCATCCGCGTCATCCGGAACACCTTGTCGACCATCGGACGCAGCGCGGCGAGGTCGAGCCGCTGGCCCTGCGACAGCCCTTTCATCGCGGCGACAATCGCGCCGAGCCCGCTGGAATCGATGAACTCCACATGGCCCAGGTCCAGCACCACCCGCGTCGCGCTGGCCGAGACGGCCTCGCGCACCGCATCCTTGAACTGGATCGCCACGGCGGAATCGATCCGCCCGTCCTCGACACGGATGATCTGCGGATCGCCCGCTTCGGTAATGGTGAGCTGCATGGTCGCGCCCCGCGTTGCTTCGCCGAACGGCAGGCTAGACGGCAAACCTTACCATTCGGTATTCAGGGTTTCTACGAACCGGGAGGAAACGGCATGGCGGATATTGTGATCACCGGCGCGGCGCGCAGCGCCATCGGCGGCTTTCAGGGCATGTTCTCGGATCTCAGCGCCGCCGATCTGGGCGGCGCGGCGATCCGGGCGGCGCGGGCCGAGGCCGGCGGCCCGGCGGCCCGGCGGTGGACGAGCTGCTGATGGGCTGCGTGCTGCCCGCCGGACAGGGCCAGGCGCCGGCCCGGCAGGCCGGGTTCAAGGCGGGGCTCGGCGCGGAGGTGCCCGCCACCACGCTCAACAAGATGTGCGGCTCGGGGATGAAGGCGGCGATGATGGCCTGGGACCGGATCGCGCTCGGCCATGCCACCACCATCGTCGCCGGTGGCATGGAGAGCATGACCAATGCGCCCTACCTTCTGCCGAAGATGCGCGGCGGCGCCCGCATCGGCCATGACCGGGTGATCGACCATATGTTCCTCGACGGGCTCGAGGATGCCTATGACACGGGCCGCCTCATGGGCAGCTTCGCCGAGGACTGCGCCGAGACCTTCCAGTTCACCCGCGAGATGCAGGACCAATATGCCATCGCCTCGCTCGACAATGCGCGGGATGCCGAGCGCAGCGGCGCCTTCGACACGGAAATCACCCCGGTCACGGTGCATGCCCGCACCGGCGAAGAGATCATCACCCGCGACGAACAGCCCGCCCGCGCCCGGCCCGAGAAGATCCCGCATCTGAAGCCCGCCTTCCGTGAGCACGGGACGGTCACCGCGGCCAATGCCTCGTCGATCTCCGACGGGGCGGCGGCGCTGGTGCTGAGCACGCTCGACGCGGCAGTGCGGAGCGGCGCCCTGCCCCGCGCCCGCATCCTCGGCCACGCGAGCCACGCCCAGGCGCCGAACCTCTTTCCAACCGCCCCGATTCCCGCAGCGCAGAAGCTGCTCGACCGCATCGGCTGGAAAAAGACCGATGTCGATCTCTGGGAGGTGAACGAGGCCTTTGCCGTTGTCCCGATGGCCTTCATGACCGAGATGGGCCTGCCGCGCGATGTCGTGAACGTGCATGGCGGCGCCTGCGCGCTTGGCCATCCGATTGGTGCCAGCGGCGCGCGCATCCTCGTCACCCTGCTGAACGCGCTGGAAAGGCGCGGGCTGAGACGCGGGGTCGCGGCGATCTGCATCGGCGGCGGCGAAGGCACCGCGATGGCCATCGAGCGGCTGTGACCCCTCCCCGCCCTCCGAGCCCAGGGGGGGGGAACCGCCCGACGGGCGGGGGGGCTTTGCCCCCCTCTCCCCCCTCCCCGATCCGATAAAGGCACCGTCATGGCCGATTACCCCAGCCTCGCCCGCACCGTCGCCGCCCTCACCGAGACCGAGGACGATCCGATCGCGCTCATGGCGACACTCGCCTGCGAGCTCCACCATGCGGACGACCGGTTCGACTGGACCGGGTTTTACCGGGTCACCGCGCCCGGGCTTCTGAAGATCGGCCCCTATCAGGGCGGCCACGGCTGCCTGACCATCCCGTTTACGCGCGGGGTCTGCGGCGCCTGTGCCCGCACGGGCACGGCGCAGCTCGTGCCCGATGTCGATGCCTTCCCCGGGCACATCGCCTGCGCCAGCTCCACCCGGTCGGAGCTGGTGCTGCCGGTGCGCGACCGGAGCGGGCGCCTCATCGCCGTGCTGGACATCGACAGCGACCGCCCCGATGCCTTCACCCCCGCCGATGCCGAGGCGCTGCAGGCGATTCTCGACGCCACCTTCGCGCGATGAGCTGGGAGGCCTGGGGCGTCTTCGCGCTGTTCTGGGCGGTCTTCGTGACCTCGCCCGGCCCCAATGCGGTGAATTGCATCCAGACCGGAATGAGCGCGGGCTTTGTCCGCGCGCTCTGGGGCGTTCTGGGAATCCTCACCCAGGCGCTGCTGTTCCTGCTGCTGTCGGCCGCGGGGGTGACCGCGCTCATCGCCCATTCGCCCACAGGGTTTCTGCTGGCCAAGATCGCCGGGGGCCTGCGTGCTGCTCTGGCTCGGGATCCGCAACTGGCGCGCCGCCGCCCGGCCCCTGGCGATGGGGCATGCGGCCTCGGGCTCGCTCTATCTCCGCGCCTTTCTGATCGCGACGATCAACCCCAAATCCGTCGCGGGCTATCTGGCAGCGTTTTCGCAATTCGTGATGCCGGAGGTTCCGATCTGGGAGCAGATGCGGGTGATCCTGCCCACCGCGCTGACCCTCACCGCCGCGAGCTATGTCACCTATACCGCGCTTGGCGCGGGGCTGGGGCGTGCGGCGCTGGGGGCGGTGGCCAATCTCTGGCTGCGGCGGGGGCTGGCGCTGTGTTTTATGGCCTATGGGGTGGCGCTGGCGGCGACCGCGCTGCCCTGAGGCTTGCAGCCGCGTCCCGGCTTTGCCACATGAAGCGCCATGAGCGACAGCTATTCCCCGCCCTCGGGCGACATCCCCGTCCTGCATGCCGATCACGAGATCCTCGTGGTCAATAAACCCGCGGGCCTGCTTTCGGTGCCTGGCAAGGGCGCGCATCTGGCCGATTGCCTGATCGCCCGGCTCGAGCGCGCCTTTCCCACCGTGCGGCTGGTGCACCGGCTCGACCGCGACACCTCGGGCGTGATGGTCTTTGCGCTGACCGCCCATGCGCAGAAACGTCTCGGCCAGCAATTCGAGGCGCGGAAGACGAAAAAGACCTATATCGCCCGCGTCGCGGGGCGGCTGGAGCCGAAGACAGGCACCGTGGATCTGCCGCTGATCGTGGATTGGCCGAACCGGCCCTTGCAGAAGGTCGATCACGAGACCGGCAAGCCGGCGCTGACCGAGTATCGGGTGATGAAGGCCAGCGACGCCGAAAGCCGGGTGCGGCTGCACCCGCTGACCGGGCGCAGCCATCAGCTTCGGGTGCATATGCTGGCGCTGGGGCATCCGATCCTGGGCGATCCGCTCTATGCGCCCGGAACGGCGGCAGACTACCCGCGCATGATGCTGCATGCGGAGGAGCTGCGGCTGCATCACCCCGATGGCGGCGCGGGTGTGAAGTTCCGCGCGAAGGCGCCGTTTTAGGGCTGGAGACACACCGACCGGTGCCAAGCGCGATGCAGGTTCAGAATGGGCCCGACGGAAGCCGGGCCCAGCGGCTGCCTGCGGGCTGCCGAAACGACATGCTGGATCCCTTCCTTTGTCCCGGCCATATCGGAAGGACCTCTCAGCGAGGCGCTTACGTCACCAAAGCGGCTGCCCGCCCGAACGGGCAACCGCCGGGCGCGGCGGCGCTGCGCCCCTTGTTTCGCGCCAAGGACACAGGAATCGAAACCGGACAACAAGACTGCGTGGCGGATAAGTGGACGCGAAACCCTCGGACCGTCTTCATCAACGGATGATTTCAGCACGATCGCTGTATTCAACCGCACCGTTGCGCCGTGAGTATTTGCCGGAAAGATGAAAGGGCCGGAAAGGTGTGGGGAGGCGATGACGCGCACCGCCTCCCGCAGACGGTCTTATTCGGCGGCCCAGCCGCTCACCGCCTTGATCTCGAGGAAATCGTGGATGCCCAGAATACCGCCCTCGCGGCCGTTGCCCGATTGCTTCATGCCGCCGAAAGGCGCGCCGGGGGCGCGGCTCTTGCCGTTCATCTCGACCATGCCCGAACGGAGCTGGCGGGCGAGCCGGTGGCGGCGCCCGGTGTCCTGCGACTGCACATAGTTGGTCAGGCCATAGGGGGTATCGTTGGCCACCGCGACGGCCTCCTCCTCGCTTTCGAACTTCATGATCGAGAGAACCGGGCCGAAGATCTCTTCGCGCGCGATGGTCATGTCGGGCGTCACATCGGCAAAGACCGTGGGGCGCACGTAGAAGCCCTTGTTGAAGCCTTCCGGACGGCCCGGACCGCCGGCCACGAGACGGGCGCCCTCCTTGATGCCGGTCTCGATCAGCGCCTGGATCTTTTCGAACTGCGTGGCGTTCACCACCGGGCCGATATGCCTGCCCTCCTCGGAAGGCGCCCCGACCGTGACCTTGGCGGCGACCTCGGCGGCCTCTTCGACCACGCGGTCGTAGATCGGCGCCTCGACCATCATGCGCGAGGGCGCGTTGCAGCTTTGCCCGCTGTTCTGCATCATGTGCAGCACGCCGCGCTTGACCGCCGCCGCGTCCGCATCGGCGAAGATCAGGTTGGCGCCCTTGCCGCCCAGCTCCAGATGCACGCGCTTCAGCGTCTCGGCCGCGGCCTTGGAGATCGCCCGGCCGGCGCGGGTCGAGCCGGTGAAGCTCACCATGTCGATGTCCGGGTGCGAGGAGAGCTGCGTGCCAACGCCGGCACCATCGCCGTTCACCAGGTTGAAGACGCCCTTGGGGAAGCCCGCCGCATCCATGTATTCGGCAAAGAGCATCGCCGAGAGCGGGCTTTCCTCGGAGGGTTTCAGCACCATGGTGCAGCCCGCGATGGCCGCCGCGCCGACCTTGAGCGTGACCTGGTTCATCGGCCAGTTCCACGGCGTGATCAGCGCGCAGACGCCCACCGCCTCGTGGATCATATGCGTGTCGGGGAAGGCCTCGGAGAAGGGCTTTTCGAACTCAAAGCGCTTGGCCGCCTCGATGAAGTTCTTCAGATGGAAGCCGCCCGCCCCCACCTGGGCCACCCGCGACAGCGCGATGGGCGCGCCCATCTCCAGCGTCATCGCCTGGGCCATCTCCTCGGCGCGCGCCATATAGATCTCGAGCAGCTTTTCGACCAGCGCGATGCGCTCGGCCACCGGCGTGGCCATCCAGCCCGGCAGCGCGCGCTTGGCCGCCGCCACCGCCGCGTCGGTATCCGCCTGACCGCCCAGCGCGATCACCGCGCAGGGCTCTTCGGTGGCGGGGTCGATGACCGTATGGTCACGGCCCTCCCGCGCATCCCCCCAAGCCCCGTCGATATAGAACTGGCGCTTCTCGATCATGGTGTCTCTCCTCAGGCCCGATTTGATCAAATCCCTTGCTGAGCGACACTCTGTCACCCCGCCCCGGAAGCCGCAAGCAGGGGTCTTTACTTCGTATCCTTAGAATGTATCTAAAACGGGAAGACCAAAACCGACCAATTTGGACAGGAAAGGACTCCTCATGGCTCTCCGTATCAATGACACCCTCCCGAATCTCCACGTCGTCACCGACCTCGGCGAATACGACCTGCATGACTGGATCGGCGACAGCTGGGCGATCCTGTTCTCGCACCCCAAGGATTTCACCCCGGTCTGCACCACCGAATTCGGCGCCGTCGCGCAGCTTGCCGACGAATGGGCCAAGCGCGGCACCAAGGTGATGGGCATCTCGGTCGACGGGGTCGACGAGCACAAGCAGTGGAAGAGCGACATCGAAAAGACCGCCGGCGCGCCCGCGGGCTTCCCGATCATCGCCGACGAGGACATGGCCGTGTCGAAAGCGCTCGACATGCTGCCCGCCGACGCCTACCTGCCCGACGGCCGCACCGCCGCTGACAGCGCCTCGGTGCGCGTGGTCTTCATCGTGGCCCCGAACAAGAAGATCCAGCTCATGATGATCTATCCGATGTCGGTGGGCCGGAACTTTGCCGAGGTGCTGCGCGCGCTCGACGGGCTGCAGCGCACCTACGAACAGCCGCTGGCCACCCCGGCAAACTGGGAAACCGGCCAGGACGTGATCGTCGCGCTGTCGCTCACCGACGAGCAGGCGCAGGAGAAATACGGCGAGATCGACGTCAAGCTGCCCTATCTGCGCTACACCAAGAACCCCGCCTGATTTCGGGCCGGTTCAACCCGCCGCCGCCCCGCGCGGCGGCGGGTTTTCGTTTGTGAACCCGTTTCCCGCGCCGCGCAGGTCCGCGAACACCGGGTGGCCGGCGCGACGCTGCATCAAGCCGTGCCTGACGCGCGCCACTCAAACATCGAAACGATAGACCCCGCCCCGTCCCCGCGCGATGGCGTGACGCTCGATCATCCGGCGCGTGTGCGGCCGCTCGGGACCGCGATGCAGCGCCACCAGCCGTGCATAGGTGCCGTGATCGGCCTTCGTCCGGCGGGTGTTGTGGCGGATGTACTCGACCCAGGTCGGGACGTGATAGGTCTCTTCCCAGATCCGCGGGTTTTCGAGATCGCGCATCAGCACCCAGTTCTGCGCCCCGTCCCGGATCCGCACCCGGCGGCGCTCGGCCATGACCTCGAGGAATTCCGGCACGTCCTTGGGGTCGATCTCGAACCGGGTCATCGCGACGATGGGGCCGCTGCGCGGCTGCACGTCGAGCTGTAGCATCGGCTCGCGGAACAGATCCAGCGGCGACAGATCCAGCCCGCCATATTCCGGCAGCGGCCGTTTCAGCCCGACGGCGGCCGCGGCCGCAAGGACCAGCGCGGCCACGATCAGCGACACGGTCAGCCCCTGCCCGTCCGAAACCGCCCCCCAGAGCCAGCTTCCCCCTGCCATCCCGCCGAAGGCCGCGCTCTGATAAAGCGCGATGGCGCGGCCCACCACCCAGCGCGGCGTCGAAAGCTGCACCGTCACGTTGAAGAGCGACAGCGCCACCACCCAGGAGGCGCCGCTCAGCATGAGCGCGGGCAGCGCGATCCAGATCGTGGGCGCCACGCTCATCGCCAGCGCGCCCAGCATGGCCGCAAGCGCCGCGAAGCGGACGATATGCTCGTTGTCGTAGCGCTCGCGCAGCCAGCCGTTGCCGAAGGCGCCGCCGATGGCACCGACCCCGAAAAAACCCAGCATGATCCCATAGGTGACCGCGTCGCCGCCCAGCCGCTCATGCGCCACGACGGGCAGCAGCGACAGCACCGAAACCGATCCCAGCCCGAAGAGAAAGGCGCGGCCCATGACATTGGTCAGGTTCGGCGACATCGCCACATAGCGCAACCCGGACCCGACCGCGAGACGCAGCGGCTCGGGGGGCAGGCGGGTGTCGGCGGCGGGCGATTTCCAGCGCCAGAGCGTGACGATCATCGCCACATAGCTCACCGCGTTCAGCGCAAAGGCCGCCGACGCCCCGGCCAGCGCCACGATGATCCCGCCCACCGCCGGCCCCACCGAGCGCATGGCGTTGAACGCCATCGAGTTCAGCGCCACCGCCGACGGCAGGTCGTCTCGGGGCACGATGTCGCCCATCGAGGCCTGCCAGGACGGGTTGAAGAAGGTCGTGCCGGTGCCGATCAGGAAGGTCAGCAGGATCAGCAGCCAGGGCGTCATCAGCCCCAGCCAGGCCAGCACCGTCAGCAGCACCGCCGCGGCCATCATGAAAAGCTGCGCGCCGATCATCACCTTGCGGCGGTCGTGATTGTCCGCCAGCGTCCCGGCGAAAACCGCAAACAGCATCATCGGCACGGTCACGCTGGCCTGCACCAGCCCGACCATCGCATCGCTGTCGCTGATCTGGGTCATCATCCAGCCCGCGCCGACGGACTGCACCAGCGTGCCCAGATTGGAGACCAGCGAGGCCATCCACCGGTTGCGGAAGGCCGGGATGCGCAGGACGATGAGCGGAGAAGCGGAGCGTGACGGCATGCGGGCCCTTGGCGACTCCGGGAGGAGCCGGAAACCGCCTGTCGCAAGGCCGGTTTTCCGACGCCGCGCCACGGGCGCAGGCCTGTCGATTTGTCCTTTACTCCGGAGAAGAGGTCAAGCGGCTCTGCGGCAGATTGGCGCGGGCACGGGCCGACACAAAACCTTCATATGATTTACACCTTCCGGAAACAAAGCACTGGCAGCCAGCGCCAAGGTCCCTGCCGTGCGCGCGCACAGGCATATCCATCTCTCATAGCATTCAGCCAAAGGGTATCCCCTCATGGACATCAAGAAAACCGTCGATCTGTCGTGGGACGAGTTTGACGAACTGCGCGACCCGCGCCCTGCCGAAAACGGCTTCGACGCGGTTGTCGAGCGCGCGATCTCGCGCCGCGGCTTCCTGGGGGGCGCGCTGGCCTTCGGCTCCGGCGCCGCCGTCTTCGGCACGGGCGTCCTGAGCTCGGCCACCTCCGCGCAGGCCCAGGCCGCCGGCTTCGCCTTCACCCCGATCGGCATCGCCACCGACCACGACATCCATGTGCCCGCCGGCTATCGGTGGAAGCCGCTGGTGCGCTGGGGCGACGCGCTGTTCTCGGACGCCGAGGGCGCCTATTCGCCGGACACCGGCGTGCCCGTCGCCATGTCGGACAAGGTGTTCGGCGAGAACACCGACGGGATGGAGACCTTCACCCACGAGGGCCACACCCTGCTGGCGATCAACTCGGAATACGTGAACCCCAAGATCAACCTGCCCGCCGCCTCCGAAGGCATGCCGCAAAGCGCCGACGAGGTGACGATGCTGAAGAACATGCAGGGCGTCACGGTTCTGGAAATCGCCGAGGCCGATGCCGGTTATTCGGTCGTGATCGACAGCCCCTATAACCGCCGCATCACCCATGAGACGCAGATGACCATGGACGGCCCCGCCGCCGGCGCCGATCTGGTCAAGACCAAGGCCGACCCCGAAGGCATGAGCCCCAAGGGCACGATGAACAACTGCGGCTCGGGCAAGACGCTCTGGGGCACCTATCTGACCTGCGAAGAGAACTTCAACGGCTATTTCGGGGCGACCGGCGCCTATGACGAGACCGACGGCCTCAAGCGCTACGGCATCGGCGGCGAAGGCCGCTACGCCTACGAGAAATTCGACCCGCGCTACGATCTCAGCAACGAGCCGAACGAGCCCAACCGCCACGGCTGGGTGACCGAGATCGACCCGGCCGATCCGGCCAGCACCCCGGTCAAGCACACCGCTCTCGGCCGCTTCAAGCACGAGAACGCCGAGATGGTGCAGGCCGCCGATGGCCGCATCGTGGTCTACATGGGCGACGACGAGCGCGGCGAGTTCATGTATCGCTACGTCTCGAACGGCACCTGGGCCGAAGGCCAGCCGACCGACGGTCTGCTGTCGGACGGCACGCTCTATGTCGCCAGGTTCAACGACGACCTGAGCGGCGAATGGCTGGCCCTGACGCCCGAAACCACCGGCATGAGCCTCGAGGAGATCCTCGTCTTCTCGCGCATGGCGGGCTCCAAGGTCGGCGCCACCACGATGGACCGCCCGGAATGGATCGCCGCAAACCCGCTGCGCGCCGAGGCCTATTGCGCGCTGACCAACAACTCGCGCCGCGGCCTGAAGCCGAACGCGGGCGGTGACGAAACGCCGGTCGGCGGCCCGAACCCGCGCGAGGCCAACAAATACGGCCAGATCGTGCGCTGGCGCCCCGAAGGCGAAGACCACGGCGCCGACGACTTCACCTGGGATCTCTATGTGATGGCGGGCAACCCGTCGGTGCATGGCGATGCCTATGGCGGGTCGGAGAACGTCACCGAGGGCAATATGTTCAACTCGCCCGACGGCATGGCCTTCTCGTCGGACGGGATGCTCTGGATCCAGACCGATGGCGACGACAGCAACGAGGGCGAGTTCGCCGGTCAGGGCAACAACCAGATGCTGGTGGGCAACCCGGAAACCGGCGAGATCGCCCGTTTCCTCACCGCGCCCAACGGCGCCGAGGTGACCGGCCTGACCTGGTCGCCGGACGGCAAGGTGGCCTTTGTCGGCATCCAGCACCCGGGCGGTTCCTGGCCCGACGGCGCCGGCAAGCCGCGCTCGGCGGTCATCGCCGTGTGGCGCGAAGACGGCGCGGTCTTCGGCTGATCTTTCGGTCTTGGCTTATCGGAAAGGGCCGGTGCGGATGCGCCGGCCCTTTTTGTATGTCGATCAGGACTATCTGTGGGCGAGACCGCTTCGAAGGCGATGGCAGCTATGAGCCCAGTACGGTCGTTGGAACATGGCGGCATGGAAGCTATGGTAAACGGTATTCCGTTGGATGGCACCGAAGAGCAAGGTGTCGCAGGTTTCAGGAATTTTCGAAAGAGGAGAGCTATATGAAAACCGACTGGAATCTAATCCGGGAAATGATGAGCGCGGCGATTGATGCCTGTGAGCGGATTGAGGCGGCCGGCTATACTGAAAGCGATCGAGACGCGACCATTGATGTTGCAGGCCAGCAGGTCAGCGTTCACGACTTCCTTGTCAGTGCGTGGACTCTACCGGAGAACCTTCGCTATCAGATCATCCGCGAACGCCACGACCAAGCGGCAGACCTGCCTTATGTGCCGGAGGCGGCCCGCATTCTCGTTGCAATTTCGCAGGCAAGCGCGGAACTGATCGGCGCAGGTGATACAGCTCCGGCCGGGGACGGCATCCAGAAAATGATTCAGTGGTTTGGGGACCATGCCGCTCCTAGTGTTGAGCAGGCCATTGCAGATCGCCGGCGGGCCGTCGCGTAACTCCTGAAACCTGCGACAGATCGGTTTTTTTCGTGTCGCAAGTTTTTGTCGCAGGTGCCACACCGCCTGCCACATGATTGCAACGGCGGCAGCCTAGGGTGAACAACCGCTCCGTCCTGCACATCCGCCACCCCAAATAAAAACGCCCCCGCAGACATCTGCGAGGGCGTCGCGCCTTGATCTCCAAGGCTGAATAGATCTTTCTCAGCCCCTGCTCAGAGCGTCGGATAAAGCGGGAACTGCTTGCAGAGCGCTTCCACCTCGCCGCGCACCTTGGCCTCGACCTCGGCATTGCCCTCGTCGCCATTCGCCGCGAGCCCATCGACCACCTCGACGATCCAGTCGGCGATCTGGCGGAACTCGGCCTCACCGAAGCCGCGCGTGGTGCCGGCGGGAGAGCCGAGACGGATGCCGCTGGTCACAAAGGGTTTCTCCGGATCGAAGGGCACACCGTTCTTGTTGCAGGTGATATGCGCGCGCCCCAGCGCCGCCTCGGCGGCCTTGCCGGTCACGCCCTTGGGACGCAGGTCGGCGAGGCAGAGGTGGTTGTCGGTGCCGCCCGACACGATGTTGATCCCGCCCTTCATGAGCTGGTCGGCCATCGCCTGGGCGTTCTTGACCACCTGAGCGGCGTAATCCTTGAAGCCGGGGCGCAGCGCCTCGCCGAAGGCCACGGCCTTGGCGGCGATCACATGCATCAGCGGGCCGCCCTGAAGGCCGGGGAACACGGCCGAGTTCACCTTCTTGGCGATGTCGGCGTCATTGGTCAGGATCATGCCGCCGCGCGGGCCGCGCAGGGATTTGTGGGTGGTGGTGGTCACCACATGCGCATGCGGCAGCGGCGAGGGATGCATGCCCCCGGCCACGAGCCCCGCAATATGCGCCATGTCCACCATCAGATAGGCGCCGATCTCATCGGCGATGGCGCGGAAGGCGGCCCAGTCCCAGACGCGGGAATAGGCGGTGCCGCCGGCGACGATCAGCTTGGGCTTGTGCTCGAGCGCGGTCTCGCGGATCGCTTCCATGTCGAGCATCTCGTCCTGCTGGCGCACGCCGTAGGAGACGACGTTGAACCACTTGCCCGACATGTTCACCGGCGAGCCGTGGGTCAGGTGGCCGCCCGAGTTGAGGTCGAGCCCCATGAAGGTGTCGCCCGGCTTCAGCAGCGCCAGAAACACGGCTTGGTTCATCTGGCTGCCGGAGTTCGGCTGCACATTGGCGAACTCACAACCGAAGAGCTCCTTGGCGCGCTCGATGGCCAGGGTCTCGGCCACGTCCACATACTGGCAGCCGCCATAATAGCGCTTGCCCGGATAGCCTTCGGCGTATTTGTTCGTCATCACCGAGCCCTGCGCCTGCATCACGGCGTAGCTCACGATGTTCTCGGATGCGATCAGCTCGATCTCTTCGCGCTGACGACCGAGCTCGTTCCGGATGGAGCCAAAGACTTCGGGGTCGCGGGTCGAGAGATCTTCGGTGAAGAAGCCGGTGTCGCGGTGCGGGGCGTTCATGAGGCGGGTCTCCGATGTCATGGATTCGTCACGTGGCGCCTAGGTAAAGGAAAGCGGCGTCGCCGCAAAGGCGTCAAAGCGGCATATCGGAATTATCGCGCGGCATGGCTGGCGGCCCGGGAAAACTTGTGCTTGTTTCGGAACCGCGGGACGACCCGAGGAAACCCCAAAGGACAGTCATGTCGCTGAAAATCGCCTTCTGCGCCTCGAACGCGCCCATCGCGCAATCCGCGCTGGCCGGGCTGACGCGCCGCTACGGCAATCATGCGGAAGAGGGCTCGGACGTGATCGTGGCGCTTGGCGGCGACGGGTTCATGCTGCACACGCTGCACCGCACCCAGGAACTGGCGGTGCCGGTCTACGGTATGAACCGGGGCACCGTCGGCTTTCTGATGAACGAATATTCCGAGCATGGGCTGGAAGAGCGCCTCGCCGCCGCCGAGGAGGCGGTGATCAACCCGCTCTCGATGCGCGCCCACAAGCTCGACGGCACGCTACACGAGGCGCTGGCGATCAACGAGGTCTCGCTGTTGCGCGCGGGCCCGCAGGCGGCGCGGCTGGCCATCTATGTGGACGGCAAGCTGCGCATGCCCGAGCTGGTCTGCGATGGCGCGCTGCTCGCCACCCCTGCCGGATCGACGGCCTATAACTACTCCGCCCACGGGCCGATCCTGCCCATCGGCGCCGATGTGCTGGCGCTGACCGCCGTCGCCGCCTTCCGCCCCCGCCGCTGGCGCGGCGCACTGCTGCCCAAAACCGCCGAGGTCACCTTCGAGGTGCTCGAACACGAGAAGCGCCCGGTCATGGCCGAGGCCGACAGCCAGTCGGTGCGCGACGTGCTGCGGGTCGAGATTCGGTCCGAACCCTCGGTCATGCATCACGTGCTTTTCGACCCCGGCCACGGGCTCGAAGAGCGGCTGATCCGCGAACAGTTCGTCTGAACGGGTCGGAACCTTTCCCCGTCCGGCCTCGTTTTCCGTCTGAAGCCCGCAAGCAGGCGGGAAAACTCCAGAACGGGAGAGAAACGATGAACTGGGATATTGTTCAAGGCAAATGGAAGCAGCTCAAGGGCTCGGTACAAGAGCAGTGGGGCGAGTTGACCGACGACGATCTCGACAGGGCGGCGGGCAACCGCGAACAGCTCGTCGGGATCATCCAGGAGCGCTACGGTCTCGCCAAGGCCGAGGCCGAACGGAAGGTCGATGCGTTTTTCGCGGATATGGCCGCCTGACGCGCCTTTCATATCACTGCCCGAAGGCCCCGGCCCGTGCCGGGGCCTTTGCTTTGGACCCACACGGGGCTGGCCCCCTGCCCGACACCGGCCTACCCTGCCCCGCGACGGCGCCCTGCCCTCCGGGCGCCCCGTGGAGAGACCGGATGCAGCTCAAGGCCATTCACCATGTCGCGCTGATCTGCGGCGACTATGCCCGCAGCCGGGCGTTTTACGTCGATCTTCTGGGGCTGCGGGTGATCGCCGAAACGCTGCGCGATGAGCGGCAGAGCTGGAAGCTCGACCTCGCGCTGCCCGAGGGTGGGCAACTGGAGCTTTTCAGCTTCCCCACCCCGCCCGACCGCCCTTCTCATCCCGAGGCCAAGGGGCTGCGCCATCTGGCCTTTACCGTCGAAGATGTGGCCGCAGCCAAGGACTGGCTGGAAGCGCGGGGCGTCACGGTGGAACCCATTCGCACCGACGCGCTGACCGGCAGGCGATTTACCTTCTTCGCCGATCCCGACGGGCTGCCGCTGGAGCTTTACGAAGGCTGAGCGCGATTGCCAAACGCGAAACCGGCTGGCAGTCTCCTCGCGTTATCCGGGAGGAGGATCATTCATGTTTCGCGCATTCCTGGCCGCGCTGGCCATCATCCCGCTTGGCGGGGCGGCCCTTGCCGACTGCGCCAACGACGCAGAGATCGCGACCTTTGTGCAAAGCTACCTGTCCAGGACCCCGGCCAGGGCGCTTGGCGCCGGGGGCGATATGGACGATGCGCTCTGCACCCAGGGCAAGCTGGCGGCGGTGCTGGCAGAAAGCCTCGGGCCGGTGGTCGGCTACAAGGCCGGGCTGACGAGCAAACCGGCGCAGGACCGCTTTGGCGTGACCGAGCCCGTGCATGGCGTGCTCTACCGCGACATGCTCTTGCCGGCCGGTGCCGAGGTGCCCGCAGCCTTCGGCACCATCCCGATGCTGGAAGCCGATCTGCTGCTGGTGATCGGCGATGCGGCCATCAATCAGGCGACAACGCCCGAAGAGGCCATGGCCCATATTTCCGCCATCCGCCCGTTCATCGAACTGCCCGACATGACGCTGGCCAAGGGAGAGCCGATCACCGGCGAGACCCTGACCGCCATGGGCGTGGCCCCACGCCTTGGCGTCATGGGGCCCGAGATCGCGGTCAGCGATCCCGCCGCCATGCTGAACATGCTGGCGGGCATGACCGTGACGCTGATGGCGGCGGACGGCACCGTTCTGACCGAGGCGCCCGGCGCGGCGGTTCTGGGCAACCCGGTGAACTCGGTGCTGTGGCTGCTGTCGAAAGGCATCACCTTCCAGCCCGGCGATGTGGTGAGCGTCGGCTCCTTCGGCCCGCTGCTGCCCGTGGCCAAGGCCCCCGGCGGCGCGAATCTGCGCTATACCGGGCTGCCCGGCGATCCCGAGGTTTCGGTCACCTTCGTCGAGTGACCGCGCGGGCCCCCGCCCCCACGACATGAAAAAGCGCCGGTGAGCATCACCGGCGCTTTTGTCTTGTCACGGTTTCGCCGATGCGTCAGGCGGGCACCTTCTTGGCGTAGCCCAGCCCCTGCAGCGCGACCCGGATCTCGTCGAGGATCGCCGGATCGTCGATCGTGGCGGGCATCTTGAACGCCTCGCCATCGGCGATCTTGACCATGGTGCCGCGCAGGATCTTGCCCGAGCGCGTCTTGGGCAGGCGGTCCACCACGGTGCAGAGCTTGAAGGCCGCAACCGGGCCGATCTGGTCGCGCACCAGCTTGACGCATTCCTTGCAGACCTCGGCATGGTCGCGCGTCACCCCCGAGCTGAGGCAGATGAAGCCCAGCGGCATCTGGCCCTTCAGCTCGTCGCCGACCCCGATCACCGCGCATTCGGCCACATCCGGATGCGAGGCCAGAACCTCCTCCATCGCGCCGGTGGACAGGCGGTGGCCCGCGACGTTGATCACGTCATCGGTGCGCGACATGATGTAGAGATAGCCGTCCTCGTCCTTCATGCCCGCGTCGCCGGTCTCGTAATAGCCGGGGAACTGGGTGAGATAGCTTTTCTTGTAGCGCGCCTCGGCGTTCCACAGAGTTTGCAGCGTGCCCGGCGGCAGCGGCAGCTTGATTGCGATGGCGCCCAGCGTGTTCGGCGCGACCTCGTGACCGCCCTCGTCGAGAATGCGCACGTCGTAACCGGGCATCGGGACCGAGGGGCTGCCCAGCTTGACCGGCAGCTCCTCGATCCCGATGGGGTTCGCGGCGATGCCCCAGCCGGTCTCGGTCTGCCACCAATGGTCGATCACCGGCACGCCCAGATGTTTCTGCGCCCATTTGATCGTGTCGGGATCGGCACGTTCGCCCGCCAGGAACAGTGCCTGAAGGTCGTGCAGCTTGTAGCGCTTGATCCATTCCCCGTCCGGGTCCTCGCGGCGGATGGCCCGCAGGGCGGTGGGCGCGGTGAAGAAGCTCTTGATCCGCTGGTTCTGGATGATCCGCCAGAACACGCCCGCATGCGGGGTGCCGATGGGCTTGCCCTCGAACACCACGGTCTGGGCGCCGGTGATCAGCGGGCCGTAGCAGATATAGCTGTGCCCCACGACCCAGCCCACATCGGACGCCGCCCAGAACCGGTCGCCCGCCTCGATATTGTAGATGTTCTTCATCGTCCATTGCAGGGCGACAAGATGCCCGGCGGTGGAGCGCACCACCCCCTTGGGCTGGCCGGTGGTGCCGGAGGTATAGAGGATATAGGCCGGGTGATTGCCCTCGACCGGCACGCATTCGGCGGGCTTCACGCCATACTGGAACCCGTGCCAGGAGAAATCGCGCCCGTCGATCAGCTTGGCCACTTCCTGTTCGCGCTGGAAGATGACGCAGAATTCCGGCTTGTGCTCGGCGACCTCGATGGCTTCGTCCAGCAGCGGCTTGTAATGCACCACGCGGCCCGGCTCGAGCCCGCAGGAGGCGGCGATGATCGCCTTGGGGGTGCAGTCGTCGATCCGCACGGCCAGCTCATGCGCGGCAAAGCCGCCGAAGACCACCGAATGCACCGCGCCGATCCGGGCGCAGGCCAGCATCGCCTCGAGCGCCTCGGGGATCATCGGCATATAGATGATGACGCGGTCGCCCTTTTCCACACCGCGCATCTTGAGCGCACCGGCCAGCGAGGCGACGCGGGCCTGCAATTCGCTATAGGTGATGCCCTTGGTGGCATGGGTGATCGGGCTTTCGTGCATGATGGCGATTTCGGCGCCCCGGCCTGCCTCGACATGGCGGTCCACGGCGTTGTAGCAGGTGTTGACCAGGCCGTCCGAGAACCACTCGTACATGTCGTCGCCCTTGTCGAAGAGTGCCTTCGACGGCTCCTTGACCCAGTCGATCGCCTGCGCGGCCTGCATCCAGAACCCTTCGGGGTCGGATTTCCACGCGTCGTATACGTCCTTGTAGCCCATCGGAAGCTCCTCCTCTTCGACCTGTTCATTTGGGATAATTGCGCCACCGCCTCGGGAGCAAGCCTGTTACCGCCCCACAGGACAGAAAACCGCAGGAAATTTGCGTTTTCAGCGAAAATTTCCCTGCAAATTTTTGCAAATATTCCACCCAGAAGAGATATTCTGCGAATATTTCGCAGATTTGCAAAGTCATCAAATGATGAAATGCAAACCCCACAAGCAAGATCCTTACAGGGCGTAAATACGCCCTCCCCCTTCACACAGCGCAAATGAGGTGCTAAAATACCTCATTGGATCTGGAATTCACATCTTTTTTCAAGAAAATTCCTTTAAAATCAAAAAACTAGAAATAGCAAATCAAATAGATTCAACTTTACGTATACTTTTGAAAGATTGTAGGGTATACAACTTTTAAGGTTTTACGAAAAAGTAAATTCAATCCATGGGAGAGCTCTGCCGAGCGACTCGGCTGGCCAATAGCTCCGTTTCGTCCCGAGTTCCTTGGGTTTCCGGATAACAACAACACAGAGCGCAGTACGGAATGAATCTCACATCGTTGAATCGCGCGCCGTCGCCCCTTGTCCGGGCGGTGGACGCAGACCTTATGTCCTTTGCCACCGGCCAGAGCCGCGCGACCCCGCCCAGCCAGGTCAGGACGCTGACGGGGCCATCCGGCCCCTGGACAGAACCGCCCTGCTCCGCCCGCCCCCTGCGAAGGTGACAGGCAATGGCGATCCTCGAAATCGACCTGCTCGCAAATCCCGACTACGTCATCGACAGCGGCAACGCGAGCGACGGCGATGTCCTTCACATCACGGCGCTGGGAAACAGCTCCCTGACGGTGGACGGCGTCGATGTCACCATCGACTCCATCGTGGGCATCCAGGCGGCATCAAGCCCCACATTCGCGGTTCAGAACAGCGGCAACCTGACCATCGACAACGGGTTGCTCAACGCCTCGCTGCTCAGCAGCATGACGTTCGAGGTCTACGACACCTCCAGCATGTTCCTGGACGCCTCGACCCTCGATCTCGGCACGCTGAGCGGTCTGCTGACCAACTATTCGGTCGCCTATTCCGGACCGGCCGGCACCGGAACCTTCACCTACTCCCCCCCGACGCTTTCGGTTTTGGGCGGCCTCACACCGGTAACCTTCGATGTCACCGGGATGCAGGCGACCGATGAGTTCATCGTCCAGGGCCGAACCCTGGAACTGGACACCACCCTGCTCGGCCCACCCGAAAGCGCCTATTACGACGGTATCCTGCACCTGACATCCGATGGCGGCCTGCTGACCCAGTCCGTCAATGTCGAAGTCCCGATGACCGCGGATGAAGCGGCGGAGTTCTTTGCCAATCAGGCGACCTATCTGAGCGCCGACACCTTCATCTTTCCGGGCGCCGCCGTGGCCTGTTTCGTGGCCGGCACGCCGGTGGCCACCGTTTCGGGCGACGTTCCGGTAGAACGGCTCCGGGTCGGCAAGCTCGTGATGACCATGGACAACGGCTATCAGCCCATTCGCTGGATCGGTTGCCGCCAGCTCGACGCCGAGGCGCTCGACCTCAGGCCCGAGTTGCGGCCGATCCGCATCCGCGCCCATGCGCTGGGGCGCGGACGGCCGGACAGCGACATCCTGGTCTCTCCGCAGCACCGCGTGCTGATCAGCAATGCCGTCGCGATGCGGATGTTCAACGAGAAGGAGGTCTTGATCGCGGCCAAGCATCTTCTGGCCTCGGACGGCATCGAGATCGCGGAGGATGTCCGCAGCCTGACCTACTGGCATTTCTTCTTCGACCGCCACCAGATCGTGTTTTCCTGCGGCGCGGCGACGGAAAGCCTGTATCTGGGCCCCGAGGCCCTCAAGACGCTGCCGAGCGGTGCGCGCCGCGAGATCTTTGCGCTGTTCCCGGACATGTCGCAATACACCGCCGCCCGGCCGCTCATCGCCGGCAGGCGGGCCCGGCGGCTGTCCGAGCGCATCTCGAAGAACAGCAAGCATCTGGTCGATTTCTGAACCGGCCGATGAAGGTCCCCCGCTCGCCGCATCGGGCCGGTGGGGTGACTGGGAGGGGGGCTGGGGGAGGGCTGCGC
>NZ_JAMDHK010000003.1:352464-486313 GCF_024721115.1 Salipiger pentaromativorans
CCCGCGCGAGGTGATCGAGGGCGTCACAATATGCGCGCGGTTGCCCATCCCCATGAGGATCGGCCCCACCTCCAGCCCGCCGGCCTTGAGCCGCAGGATGTTGCGCACGCCGCTCGCCGCATCCGCCTGGGCGAAGATCAGCACATTCGCCGCGCCCTGCATGCGGTTCTCGGGCATCAGACGCTCGCGCAGTTCGGGGTCGAGCGCGCTGTCCACATGCATCTCGCCTTCGTAGATGAAATCGCGCGGCTGGCTGTCGAGGATGTCCAGCGCGGCGCGGATGCGCGGGCCGGAGCCGTCGCTCTGGTTGCCGAACTGCGACCGCGAACATAGCGCGATCTTGGGCGTGAGGCCGAAGCGGCGCACATGCCGCGCGGCGCCGATGGTCGTCGCGGCGATCTGCTCGGGCGTCGGCTCGGTCCAGACCTGGGTATCCGCCAGGAACAGCGGCCCGTCCTCGAGGATCATCAGCGACAGAGCGCCCTGCGCCTCGCGCCCCCCCTCGCCCAGCACCTGGGTGATGTAGTTGAGATGCCAGCGATATTCGCCGAAGGTGCCGCAGATCATGCTGTCGGCCTCGCCGCGATGCACCATGATTGCCGCAATCGCCGTGAGGTTGGTGCGCAGGATCGCGCGCGCCAGATCCGGCGTCACCCCGCGCCGCGCCATCAGCTTGTGATAGGTCTCCCAGTAATCGCGATAGCGCGGGTCGTCCTGCGGGTTCACGATGTGGAAATCGCGGCCCGGGCGAATGTCGAGCCCCATGCGCTCGCAACGGCTTTCCATCACCTCCGGCCGGCCGATGAGGATGGGCTGTTCGGTGGTTTCCTCGAGGATCGCCTGCGCAGCGCGCAGCACACGCTCTTCCTCGCCCTCGGCAAACACGATCCGGCGCGATGCCGAGCGCGCGGCCTCGAAGACCGGGCGCATGAGCAGCGCCGACTTGAACACCGAGGCGTTGAGCTTGTCCTTGTAGGCCTTCAGATCCTCCAGCGGCCGCGTCGCCACGCCCGAGTCCATCGCCGCCTTGGCCACCGCCGAGGAGACCACGGAGGACAGGCGCGGATCGAAGGGTTTCGGGATCAGGTAATCGCGCCCGAAGGTGAGCTGCTCGCCATGATAGGCCGCCGCCGCCTCGGCGGAGGTGGTGGCGCGGGCCAGCGCCGCAATGCCCTCGACGCAGGCCACCGACATGGCGTCGTTGATCTCGGTCGCGCCGACATCCAGCGCGCCGCGGAAGATGAAGGGAAAGCAGAGGACGTTGTTGACCTGATTGGGGAAATCGCTGCGCCCTGTGGCCATGATCGCATCGGGTGCCACCGCGCGCACCGCATCGGGCATGATCTCGGGGGTGGGGTTGGCCAATGCGAAGACGATGGGCTGTGCGGTCATCTGCGCCACATGTTCGGGCTTCAGCACACCGGGACCGGAGAGACCGAGGAACAGATCGGCACCGGCGACCACCTCGTCGAGCGTCCGCTTGTCGGTCTTCTGCGCAAAACACGCCTTTTGCGGGTTCATATCCTCGTCCCGGCCCTCGTAGACGAGACCGTGAATGTCGCAAAGCCAGACATTCTCGCGCTTCACACCGAGTTTCAGCAGCATGTTCAGGCAGGCGATCCCAGCCGCCCCGCCGCCGGTAGAGACCACCTTGATGTCCTCGAACCGTTTGCCCGCCACATGCAACGCATTGGTGGCCGCGGCGCCCACGACGATGGCGGTGCCGTGCTGGTCGTCATGGAAGACGGGGATGTTCATCCGCTCGCGGCAGATCTTTTCCACGATGAAACAATCCGGCGCCTTGATGTCTTCGAGGTTGATCGCCCCGAAGGTCGGCTCCAGCGCGCAGACGATCTCGGCGAGCTTTTCCGGGTCGGGCTGGTTCAGCTCGATGTCGAAACAGTCGATGTTGGCGAATTTCTTGAAGAGCACGGCCTTGCCCTCCATCACCGGCTTGGAGGCCAGCGGACCGATATTGCCCAGCCCCAGCACCGCCGTGCCATTCGATACCACCGCCACGAGATTGCCGCGCGCGGTATAACGGGCGGCGGCCTGCGGATCGGCCTTGATCTCGAGACAGGCCTCGGCCACGCCGGGCGAATAGGCGCGGCTGAGGTCGCGGCCATTGGCCAGCGGCTTGGTCGCGCGGATCTCGAGTTTTCCGGGCTTGGGGTTTTCGTGGTAGAACAGCGCCGCCTGGCGCGCGGATTCCTGGGCGGTGTCGGACATGAGCAGCCGGGCTCCCAAATTAGTTCAATGCTGAACAATCCGCTTCGAGGCGGATGCGCGCCGAATAGCAGGAGTCTCGGAAGGCGTAAATGAAAAAGGGATCGCGCCCGACCCGGGCGCGGCACCGCGCCGATGCCCCAGCCGCGCAGGAACCGCCTGCCCCACGCCCCGGAACCATGATGCCCGCCCGGCCGATCCGGGCCGCGCCGCGGGTCACGGCACAAATCCGCGACCGTTTGCGCTCACGCGGTGGCGGCGCCGATTTCCATGGGTGACAAGTCCCGCCCCCGCTCCTATAAGGCGCGCGAAATCCGATACCCACCCAAGGAGTATTTCCAATGACCACCCTGGTTTTCGGCCATAAGTCCCCCGACACCGACAGCACCGGCAGCCCCATCGTCTGGGCCTGGTACATGAACGAGGTGAAGGGCGAGGCCGCCAAGCCCGCGCTGCTGGGCGAGCCCAACACCGAGGCCGCCTTCATGCTGTCGCACTGGGGTCTGGAAAAGCCCGAGATCATCGCCGACGTGGCCGAGGATGCGCCGGTCGTCATCGTCGACACCAACAACCCCGCCGAGCTGCCGGCCTCGATCAACGCGGCCGACATCACCGCGATCATCGACCACCACAAGCTGGTGGGCGGCCTGGAAACCAAAGGCCCGATCGACATCACCGTGCGCCCGCTGGCCTGCACCGCCACCATCATGGTCGATCTGATGGGCGACGACGCCGCCAAGATGCCCGAGGCCATCAAGGGCGCCGCGCTGACCTGCATCCTGTCGGACACGCTGGAGTTCCGCTCGCCCACCACCACCGAGCATGACAAGGCCGTCGCCGAGAAGCTGGCCGCCGAGCTGGGGGTGAACATCACCGAGTTCGCCGCGCAGATGTTCGCCGCGAAATCCGACGTCTCGGCCTTCTCGGACGCCGAGCTGATCCGCATGGATTCCAAGGAATACGAGGTCGATGGCACCAAGTTCCGCGTCTCGGTGCTGGAAACCACCGCGCCCGAGATCCCGCTGGGCCGCAAGGACAGCCTGATGGAGACCTTCAAGACCGTGGCCTCCGAGGACGGCGTGGATCAGGTGCTGCTGTTTGTCGTGGACATCCTCAAGGAAGAGGCCACGCTGCTGGTGCCGAACGACCTGGTGAAGACCGTCGCCGAAAAGAGCTTTGGCGCCAGCGTTGCGGGCGACACCGTCGTCCTGCCCGGCATCATGAGCCGCAAAAAGCAGATCATTCCGAACCTCAAGGTCTGATCCCCGGGGCACGGCCCCCGGAAAAGACGATGCCGGCTGCCACGCGCAGCCGGCATTTTTCTTTGTCGCGCGCTCACTCGCCGCGCACGACCTCGTAAAGCGCCGCATTGGGCACCACGCCCTCGACCGGCGGGAAGGCGCCCGCCTCACGCATCGCCGCGATGGCCCTGGCGAAATGCGCCGGGCTTTCCCAGCGGGCGATATTGATCAGCGAAAACCGCGCCTGCGGGTCGAGCGACCCGTGCAAGGCGGTCGAGATATAGCCCGGCTGCTGCTGGAGGAAATCGCGCGCGCTTTCCCAAGCGGAGATGGCCGCCTCCTGCCGACCTTCCGGCACCTCGAACACGTTGATCAGCGTCACCTCTGCCGCCGCCGCGCCGGCGATGAGAACCGCTGCCGCCAGCACGGCCAGACCCTTCGAAACTTTCATGTCTTTCATCCTCTCGATTTTAGATACCATGCTATGTAAAATTAAATAGCTTGCTATTCAATGATCTTTTTCAAGCGCTCTCGCCCCGTTTGGCCGCATATGCCGCTTGCTTGTCAGGGGTCTGCGGGAGTAGCGGTAAGGAATGACACCCAAAATCCTGACGACTCTGCGTGACTACAGCGCAGAGACTTTCCGTGCCGATCTCTGGGCGGGCGTGACCGTGGCGATGGTCGCGCTGCCGCTCAGCCTTGCCATTGCCATCGCCTCGGGCGCCGGGCCCGAGGCGGGGCTGATCACCGCCATCGTCGCGGGGTTCCTGATTTCGGCGCTCGGCGGCAGCCGGGTGCAGATCGGCGGGCCGACCGGCGCCTTCATCGTCGTGGTGGCGGGGGTCATCCATCAGCACGGGTTCTCCGGCCTCGTCACCGCCACCTTCATGGCGGGGCTCATCCTTCTGGCCGCCGGGTTCCTGCGCGCGGGGCGGCTGATCCGCTTCGTGCCCGAACCGGTGATCAACGGCTTCACCATCGGCATCGCCGCGATCATCGCGCTGAGCCAGCTCAAGGATCTCTTCGGCCTCTCCGCGCCCATGCCCGCCGAGGCGCTGGAAAAGATCGCCGCGCTTTGGGAGGCACGGGGCGAGATCGCGCTCTGGCCGCTGGGCATCGGCGTGGCCACCATGGCGCTGATCACGCTCTTCCGCCGTCTGGCCCCGGCCTGGCCCGGGCTGATCGTGGCGGTGGCGCTGACCTCGGGGGCGGTGGCGTTGTTCGACCTGCCGGTCGAGACGCTGGGCGACCGCTTCGGCACCCTGCCGCGCGGCCTGCCCCTGCCCGCCCTGCCCGACCTTTCCCCCGCAACCCTGCGCGAGCTGCTGCCCTCGGCGCTGATCATCGCCTTCCTCGCCGGGGTGGAATCGCTGCTCTCGGCGATGGTGGCCGACCGCATGACCGGCTTCCGGCACCGCTCGGGCGCCGAGCTGCTGGCCCAGGGCGCCGCCAACCTGGGCTCGTCGCTCTTCGGCGGGCTGCCCGCCACCGGCGCCATCGCCCGCACCGCCACCAATATCCGCGCCGGTGGCCGCACGCCGGTGGCCGGGCTGGTCCACGCGCTGACCATCCTGCTGGCGATGCTGGTGGCCGCACCGCTCGCCTCGATGCTGGCGATGCCCGCGCTGGCCGGGCTGCTGCTGCTCACCGCCTGGAACATGAGCGAGCCGCAGCACTGGAAGGCGCATTTCCTGCAAGGCCGCCGCAGCGACCGCTTCCTGCTGATCATGACCTGCGCGCTGACGATCTTCGCCGATCTCACCGTGGCCATCGGTCTGGGCGTGACCGCCGGTCTGGCCCTGCGCCTGCAACGCCGCGAGGTGCCGCCCGCCGACTGGACCCCGCCCGACCGGTAACCCCATGGCGCCCGGCGCGCGGGCACTGGCCTTCGCCCCGGGGCTGCGGCACTCTGCTGGCACCGGAGCCAGGAGAAGAGACCCCGATGGACCAGCAGACCCCGATCCGCATCGACAGCGGCGCCCTCTCCGCCACCGTCTCGCCGCTCGGCGCCGAGCTTCAGACCCTGCGCACGGCGGATGGCGCCGAACTGCTCTGGCACGGCGATCCCGCCTTCTGGAGCGGCCGTGCGCCGATCCTCTTTCCCATCGTCGGCCGCGCCCCCGGCAACCGCATCGCCGTGGGCGCCCATGAGGCCGAAATGGCGCAACACGGCTTTGCCCGCCGCGCCCGCTTTACCCTCGACACACACGCGCCCGACACCTGCCGCCACATCCTGCGCGACACCGCCGAGACACGCGCTCTTTACCCGTTTGCGTTCCGGCTCGCGGTCACCCACCGGCTGCACGGCGCCACCCTGGAGGTCGCCGTCGAGATCGCCAATTGCGACGACCGCGCGATGCCCTTCGGCTTCGGCTTTCACCCGGCCTTCGCCTGGCCCCTGCCCGGCGCCGAGGGCCAACCGCATGAGATCCGCCTCGACAACGGTGCCGAGCCGGCCATGGCCCGGCTGCATGACGGGCTTCTACCCACCGACCGCCTGCCCTCGCCGTTCCGTGCAGGCAAGCTCACGCTGATGCCCGAGCAGTTCGAGGAGGATGCCATGATCTTCCCCGCAGGCGCCGGCGCCGGGCTGCGCTACGGCGTGCCCGGCGGGCCGGAACTGGCCTTCGCCTTCGAGAACCTGCCGAACCTCGCGCTCTGGACCAAACCCGGCGCGCCCTTCCTCTGCGTCGAGCCCTGGCACGGCATGGCGGCCCAGAGCGGCGCCTCTCCGCAGATCTCCGAGCGGCCCTACAGCCAAAGCCTCGCGCCCGGCGCCGAGGCCCGGTTTGCCTATCGGGTAACAGCGGATCTCTGAGCGCCGCGAGGGGTGGCCATGGCCCCGATCAGGCCATATCAAAGGGCCAGATTTCTGCCAGAGGCCACCATGACCCAGATTATTGAAACTCTCTCCGATATTTCCGACAACTACGAGGCGATGTTCGTCGACCTCTGGGGCTGTCTGCACAACGGCGTGACCGCCTTTCCCGCGGCCGTCGAGGCGCTGCAAGCCTATCGCGCCAAGGGCGGTGTCGTGGTGCTGGTCACCAATTCCCCGCGCCCCCGCGCCGAGGTTGCCAAACAGCTCGTGACCTTCGGCGTGCCCGACGATTGCTGGGACAATATCGCCAGCTCGGGCGATTCCGCCCGCTCCGCGATGTTTCAGGGCACGGTCGGCAACAAGGTCTGGTTCGTCGGCACCGAGGCAGAGCTGCCCTTCTTCGAACCGCTGAAGCTGATCGACTCGCCGGTGGCGATCGAACGGGTGCCGCTGGAAGAGGCCGAAGGCATCGTCTGCACCGGCCCCTTCGATGCCGGCGCCGATCCCGCCGCGCTGCGCCCGCAGTTCCTCTATGCCAAGCAGAACGGGCTGAAGCTGCTCTGCGCCAACCCCGACATCGTCGTGGACCGCGGCGAGAAACGCGAATGGTGCGCCGGGGCACTGGCCGCGCTTTATACCGAGATGGGCGGCGAGAGCCTCTATTTCGGCAAGCCGCATCCCGCCATCTACGACCTCGCCCGCCGGCGCCTCTACGAAGTGGCGCCCGACCTGCCCGATTCCGCGATTCTCGCGGTGGGCGACGGGGTCAAGACCGACATCCTCGGCGCCATCGGCGAGGATCTCGATTCGCTCTTCGTCACCGGCGGGCTCGCCGCCGAGGAGACCCGCACCGGCGAACACCCGCATGAGGAGGCGTTGCTCGCCTTTCTCGCCGGAGAAGGCATCTCTCCGACCTATTCCATCGGCTTCCTGCGCTGATCCGATCCCGCCCCGACACAAACAGTTTGCCCGTGTCGGGGCGAATCCTCTTGATTTTCTGCATCCGCGAAGTAATAAAGTTGCCCACTGCGGGCGGTGACTCGCATATTTATTACTGGGCCAAAGTTCATGGAGGCAGAGATGTTCGATAACTTCCCGCGCGGAACGATCTGCATCGAAGACATCGAGATGGGGATGAGCCGCCATCTGCGCAAACATGTGACGGACCGCGACATCGAGCTGTTTGCCGAGGTCTCGACCGACCGCAACCCGGTACATCTCGACGATGATTACGCCCATGACACGATCTTCGAGGGCCGCATCGCGCACGGCATGCTGACGGCGGGGCTGATCTCGGCGGTGATCGGCGAGCAACTGCCGGGCCACGGCACGATCTATCTCGGCCAGACGCTGAAATTCCTCGGCCCGGTGCGCCCCGGCGACACCGTCTATGCCGAGGTCACGGTCACCGGAATCGACCACGCCAAGCGTCATGTCACCCTGAACTGCCTCTGCTCTGTGGATGGCAAGAAGGTGCTGGTCGGCGAGGCCAAGGTTCTGGCGCCCTCGCGCAAGTTCGACTGAGCGCGGCGCTTCATCCACAGCTCCGGCTGCGTATTTGACAAGAGAAGAAGACAGGGCCAGTGCGGCTCCTTGCCCTTCTTCTCTTTAAAAATACGCGCCTAAAGCGAGTCCTCCACCCGGAACCCCGCCGGGATGCCGTCGCGCCCCTCCAGCACCAGCGCCGCCATGACCTGCGCCACCTTCGGCGCCACGCCGAAGCCGATCTTGAACCCGCCATTGGCGATGTAATGCCCCTCGCGCCCGGGCCAGGGCCCCAGCATCGGCGCCCGGCTCTTCGCCCGCGGCCGCACCCCGGCCCAGCGCTCCACGATCTCGGCGCCATGCAGCACCGGCATCGCGGCCACCGCCCGTTCGACCAGCCCGTCGCATTGCGAGTCGGTCGTATCCGGCGCGTCGAAATCGCGCTCCGAGGTCGAGCCCAGCGCCACCGTCCCGTCGTGATGCGGCACGATATGCAGCCCGCCGGCAAAGACCTGCGGCACCGCACCCGCATCGTGGCGCAGCAGCACCGACTGCCCCTTCACCCCGTTGCCGACCGGCTTGCCCAGCCGCTCCGAGAGATCCAGCAGCCCGCGCCAGCCCGTCGCCCAGACCACCGCGCCGTCGTCCGGCGCCTCCGCCACGATCTCCACGCCCATCGCCGCCAGCGCCGCCACCAGCGCCGCGCCCGCGCGGCGCGGCGACATGCGCGCGCTCAGCGTGTCGCGGATCAGCCAGCCCGTCGGGGTGAGCGGCGCCCAGGCGCCTGCCGCCTCCGCCGCGATCACCTCCCAGGCCGCCGCCGCGCCCCAGAGATCGCGCGCCGTGATCTCCCGCGCCCGCGCCAGCTCCAGCGCGCGGGCATCGGCCACCGGTTGCAGCCGGCCGCTGCGCGCATAATCGGGCGAGACCCCGCCGACCTCTTCCACCTCGGCCCAGAACCGCGCGGCCATGAGCAGGCTGTCGAGCTGGAACGCCTTCTTCGGGTTCCAGTTTTCCGGCACATGCGGCGCCAGCGCGCCCACCAGACCGCCGCTCGATCCGGCACCGGGCCCGGCGGGGTCCACCACCCGCACGCGCGCACCCGAACGCGCGCAGACCCAGGCGATGGAGAGGCCGAAAATCCCCGCCCCGCGCACCGTCACGTCCAGCCTTGCCATTCCCGTGCCTCCCGTCCAATCTCGCGCCAGTTCTAGGACAGACGATCATGACGAACCAGCCCGATGCGCCGCTCTGGCGCGACGGCGGGGTGCCCGTGTCGCCCCGCTTCGACGACCCCTATTATTCGCTCGACAACGGGCTTGCGGAAACCCGCCACACCTTTCTGGCCGGCAACGGCCTGCCCGAGCGGTTCCGCGACGGGTTCCACATTGCCGAGCTGGGCTTCGGCACCGGGCTCAACCTGCTGGCGGCGCTGCATCTTTGGCGCGCGCAGGGCCGGCCCGGCACGCTGCGCGTCACCAGTTTCGAGGCCTTCCCCATGGCCGCAGAGGACATGATCCGCGCCCAGGCCGCCTTTCCCGAGCTGGCCGGGATCGCCGCCGAACTGGCGCCGCACTGGCGCGCCGGGGCGCAGCGTATCGCCCTGCCCGACCTGAGATTCGAGATGGTCCCCGGCGATGCCCGCGAGACCCTGCCGCGCTGGGAGGGCCTGGCCGATGCCTGGTTCCTCGACGGGTTCTCTCCTGCCAAGAACCCCGAGCTCTGGGAGCCCGCGCTGATGGCGGAGGTCGCGCGCCACACCGCCCCGGGCGGTTCGGCGGCCACCTATACGGCGGCGGGCCATGTCCGGCGGGCGCTGGAGGCAGCGGGCTTTGCCGTCACCCGCGCGCCGGGATACGGGCGCAAGCGGCACATGACCGTGGCGAGGCTTTCCTGATGGCAGAACAGAACACCCGGCTCGGCATCTGGCTGATGGTCGCGACGACCTTTGTCTTCGCGCTTCAGGACGGGATCTCGCGGCATCTCTCCGAGGCCTATAACGTCTATATGGTGGTGATGATCCGCTACTGGTTCTTTGCCGCCTTCGTGATGGCGGTGGCCGGGCGGCAGGCCGGCGGGCTGAAGGCGGCGGCGGCCACCACACAGCCCGTCCTGCAAGCGTTTCGCGGCGTGCTTCTGGTCGCCGAGATCTGCGTGATGGTGACCGCCTTCGTGCTGCTCGGGCTGACCGAAAGCCACGCGGTCTTTACCGCCTATCCGCTTCTGGTCGCGGCGCTCTCGGGGCCGATTCTCGGGGAAAAGGTCGGCTGGCGGCGCTGGACGGCGATCGGCGTCGGATTTGTCGGCGTGGTGATCATCCTGCAACCCTCGGGCGGGGTGTTCTCGCCCTTCGCTGCCGTGCCGCTGCTGGCGGCGCTGATGTTCGCGCTTTACGGGCTGCTGACCCGCTATGTCGCGCGCCGCGACAGCGCCGCCACCTCCTTCTTCTGGACCGGCGTCTCCGGCGCGGTGACCGCCACGCTTGTCGGGGTCTGGTTCTGGGAACCCATGACCGCGCCCGACTGGGGCTGGATGATCGTGCTCTGCTTTACCGGTGCGCTGGGGCATTTCACCCTGATCAAATGCTACGAGGTGGCCGAGGCTTCGGCGGTGCAGCCCTTCGCCTATCTGCAACTGGTCTTCGCCTCGACCCTGGGTCTCACGGTCTTTGGCGAAACGCTGCGCCCGAATGTGGTGCTGGGGGCCGCGATCATCGTGGCGGCCGGTCTCTTCACGCTGTGGCGTGCCCGGCAGCGGGGCTGAGCCCCCCGCGCGCCAACAGGCAAAAAGAAAAACGCCCCGCGGCTTTGCGCGGGGCGTTTTCCGTTTTCAGGATCGCGGCCGGATCACATGCGGCTGGCCACGTTCTCCCAGTTCACGAGATTGTCGAGGAAGTTGGCCAGATAGGCCGGGCGCTTGTTGCGGAAGTCGATGTAATAGGAATGCTCCCACACGTCGCAGCCCAGCAGCGCGGTCTGGCCGAAGCAGAGCGGGTTCACGCCGTTTTCGGTCTTGGTGATCTTGAGGCCACCATCGGTGTCCTTCACCAGCCAGGCCCAGCCCGAGCCGAACTGGCCCACGCCGGCGGCGGCGAAATCTTCCTTGAATTTCTCGACTGAGCCGAAGCTCTCCTTAATCGCGGCTTCCAGCTCGCCCGGCATGGAATTGTCGCCCGGGCCCATCATCTCCCAGAACTGCGCATGGTTCCACGCCTGCGAGGCGTTGTTGAAGATGCCGCTCTGCGCCACCGCGCCGGCGGCATAGGTGCCGGTCACGATCTCTTCGAGGCTCTTGCCCGCCCATTCGGTACCCTCGACCAGCTTGTTCAGCGTGGTGACATAGGCGTTGTGGTGCAGGTCGTGGTGATATTCCAGCGTCTCCTTGGACATGCCCTTGGAGGCAAGCGCATCGTGAGCATAGGGCAGATCGGGAAGTTCGAACGACATGTGAGGTGTCCTCTTGGCGTTGAGTGAATTTGTAAACCATTCCTAGACCCGCATGGCGCGAGGTCAAGCGATGTCACCGTATAAAACGTGCCAGACCGGCAAATGTTCCGCCGCCGTCAGGTGCCGTGAAAACCGACCTCGCCTCCCGGCTCCGCCGCGGTGGCGAGCACCCGGAAGGCATAATCGGCGACCGAGCGGAAACAGAAAAGCTGCGCCTCCTCCGGCCCGCGCAGCCAGATCCCCGCCGCGACCTGCGCCAGCTTGCTGCGCTTGACATCCCCCGGCACGAAGGCGCCCGGCGCCATATCCGCCGGCACCAGCTTGGAAAGCACATCGCGCAAAGGCGCGCCGCTCAGCCGGAAATGCGCCCGCGCGTCCGAGACATCGACCGCCAGCAGGATCCAGTTCGGAAAGGTCTCTTCCAGCCGTGCCAGCATCTCCGGCACCTCGTCATAGGGCAGCAGCAGCAGCAATTCGTCCGGCGACATCCAGAGCAGCGCGCGGTCCCCGTCCGAAACCGCCTTGCGCGGTTCGGGAAACGCCAGACCCAGCAGCCCGCTCAGCTTTGCGCGGTAATCGTCGGAGACCTCGCAGCGCAGGGTGATCTGCCCCTGCGCGGGCAGCGCCTCGACCGTGACCAGCCCGTCGAACCGGGCGCCGTCCAGAGGGGCCATGACATCAGACATTCTGTTTCTCCCCTTCCGGATCGTAGAAGACCGGGCTCACGATGCGCGCCTCGACCAGCGTCGGCTTGTCGTCGGTGTGATCCTGCTCCTCGGCGGTAAAGCCCAGCACCTCGCCCATGCGGTCGGGCCCGTGCCGGACCAGCCCCATGGCGATGCCCTTTTTCAGCGTCGGCGAATAATAGGTCGAGGTCACGCGGCCCTGGGTGTTGCGCTGCCCGTTGGCATTGCGCCCCGGCGCGATGGCATAGGCCCCGTCCGGCAGCACCGAGCCGTCGAGCGTCTCCAGCCCCACGAGCTGCCAGCGGTCGTCCCGCGCCATGTCGGTCCGCTCCTGCGCGCGTTTGCCGAGGAAATCCGCCTTCTTCTTCGAGATCGCCCAGGACAGGCCGAGATCCTGCGGGATCACCGTGCCGTCGCTCTCGTCGCCGATCATGATGAAGCCCTTCTCGGCGCGCATCACATGCAGCGCCTCGGTGCCATAAGGGGTGATGTCCCACGCCCGCCCGGCTTCGAGCAGCTTGCCCCAGAAGGCGCGTCCGCGATTGGCGGGCACGGCGATCTCGTAGCTGAGTTCACCGGAGAAGGAGATGCGGTAGACCCGCGCCGGCGTGCCGGCCAGCGCCCCTTCGGCCCAGGTCATGAAAGGCAGCGCCTCTTTCGACACATCCATGCCGCCGAGCGTTTCCAGAAGGTTGCGGGCATTGGGACCGACCACGGCGATCTGGGCGTATTGCTCGGTGAGATTGGCGGTGAAGACCTTCCAGTCCCACCATTCGCATTGCAGCCAGTCTTCCATATGGGCGTGGACGTGATCCGCGCCGCCCGACGTGGTGTGGCAGAGCCAGCTATCCTCCGACAGACGCACGACCACGCCGTCATCCATCAGAAAGCCGTTTTCGTTACACATCAGGCCGTAGCGGCATTTGCCCACCGGCAGCGTCGACATCATGTTGGTATACATCATGTCGAGGAACCGGCCCGCATCCGGGCCTTTTACCAGGATCTTTCCAAGCGTCGATGCGTCAAGGATTCCAAGAGATTGCCGTGTGGCATTGATCTCGCGGTTGACCGCGTCGCGTTTCGCCTCGCCGGGATGCGGATAGCAATAGGGCCGGCGCCACTGGCCGACCGGCTCCCAGGCCGCATGGTTCGATTCGTGCAAGTCCTGCATCGGCGTGCGGCGCAGCGGCTGGAAGATCTCGCCACGCGCCTCGCCGGCGATGGCGCCGAAGCTGATCGGCGTATAAGGCGGGCGGAAAGTGGTGGTGCCAACCTGCGGAACCGGCGTGCCAAGCGCATCAGAAAGCACCGCGAGTCCGTTTATATTGCTCAGTTTTCCCTGATCGGTCGCCATGCCCAGCGTGGTGTAGCGCTTGGTGTGTTCGACGCTTTCGTAGCCCTCGCGCGCGGCAAGCTGCACGTCGGACACCTTGACGTCGTTCTGGTAGTCGAGAAAGGCCTTCATGCGCAGCTCGGCGCGGGCGCCCTGCGGCATCAGCCAGACCGGCAGCAGCGCTGCCTCGGACGCGGCCTCGGCCTGCGGCGGGGCAGCGGTTGCGGCATGGCCCAGCGCCTCGGCGGCCGCGACCGCAGCCTTCTCGGCATCGGCCAGCGTATCGGAGAGGTGAAAGGCCCCGCTCGCCGCGCCGGCTGTGCCGAGGAAGGGCGCGCCATCGGCGCCGGTGGGCGCACGGGTGGGATCGGGGCGGAACACGGCGTTTTCCGCGTCCCAGGCGAGCTTGCCGCCGCAATGGGACCACAGATGCACCACCGGCGACCAGCCACCGGACATCGCCACCGCATCGCAGGGGATTTCCTCGAGCACCGAACCTTCGCCGGCCTGCAGACAGGTGGCGACACCGGTGACCCGCTTGCCGCCCAGCACCTTGGCGATGCCGCGGCCCGGCTCCACGCGAATGCCCAGCGCGCGCGCCTCCTCCATCAGCGCCCCGCCCCCCAGGGGCCGCGCATCGAGGATCACCGGCACCGCAAGCCCCGCCTTTTTCAGAACGATTGCAGTGCGATAGGCGTCGTCGTTATTGGTGACCACCACCGTGCGGTCGCCCGCCGACACGCCGTAATTCACCACGTAATCGCGCAGCGCCGAGGCCAGCATGACCCCGGGCACATCGTTGCCGGCAAAGCTCAGCGGGCGTTCGATGGCGCCGGTCGCGGCGACGATCTGCTTGCAGCGAATGCGCCAGAGCCGGTGGCGCGGACCATGTGCGCCGGGCTTGTGATCGGTGACCCGCTCATAGCCCAGCACATAGCCATGGTCGTAGACCCCGGCACCCATGCAGCGCAGGCGCAGACGGACGTTCTCCATGGTTTCCAGCTCGGCCACGGTCCGCGCCACCCAGTCCGCGGCGGCCATGCCGTCGATCGTGCCGCCATCGACCGGGGCGCGGCCGCCCCAATGCGCGCCCTGTTCGATCAGCAGCACCTGCGCCCCCGCCGCGCCGGCGGCTTTCGCCGCCTGTAGCCCGGCCACCCCGCCACCGACGATCAGCAGATCCACATGCGCATGGAAATGTTCGTAGCGGTCGATGTCGCGCACCTCGGGATGCGGCGCCTTGCCCAGCCCCGCCGAGCGCCGGATCACCGGTTCGTAAAGATGTTTCCAGAAGGCGCGCGGCCAGAGGAAGGTCTTGTAATAGAACCCCGCCGGCAGGAAGCGCGCCAGTTTCGCATTCACCTCGCCCACGTCGAACTCGAGGCTCGGCCAGTGGTTCTGGCTGTCCGCCACCAGCCCGTCGAACAGTTCGGTGGTGGTGGCGCGCTGATCGGGTTCGAACCGCGCGCCCTGCCCGAGACCGACCAGCGCGTTGGGCTCTTCGGCACCGGAGGCCACGACCCCGCGCGGGCGGTGATACTTGAAGCTGCGGCCCAGCAACATCTGGTCGTTGGCCAGCAGCGCCGAGGCCAGCGTGTCGCCGGCAAAACCGGTGAAGCGCTTGCCGTTGAAGGTGAAACCGATCTGCTTGCTGCGGTCGGTGAGGCGGCCGCCCTTGGCCAGTCGCGTACTCATGACTCGGACCTCATATGCGTGGCGCCGGCGGAGCCTCCGGCGGGAGTATTTGTCGAAAGATGAAGACTCATGCGCCTTGCGCCCAGTCCGGGTGGCGCCGGGCGATGCGGTCGCGGATCTCTTGCGGCGGTTCGTGGGTCTGAGCGGGATAGGTGCCGTAGACCTCCATGGTGACGCTGTCGCGCGCCGCGAGGAACCACTTGCCGCAGCCATAGGCGTGGCGCCAGCGCTCCAGCACCACACCTTTGGGGTTCTCGCGTTCGAAGAGATAGCGCTCGACCGCCTCGTCGGAGGCGCCGGGTCCCTCGCGTTTCAGATGCGCCTCTCCGCCGGGGACAAGCTCGATCTCGGCGGCATCGGCGCCGCAGCAGGGGCAAGGCAGGGTCAGCATGGGGCATCTCCTTGGAAGAGCGGACAGGCGCGGAAGCCGCGCGCGAAGGCCGGGGCGCGTTCCCGCGCTGCCGTTCTTGCGGCAGGGCTGCGGAAAACATGCACAAATTTGAAGCTATCGCCGCTTCCGCACGGCCCATGGGCCGAAATCAACGTCGCGTTTGCATCCCCGCCGCAGTTTGCGGTTACGCTAACGGCGAGGCAAAAAGAAAGGGCAGAGAGATGGGCAGATTGCTGACCCTCAGCTTGACGAGTCACCGCGGCCGGCAATACCCGGTCGAACTTTTCACCCCCGACACGGTCTTTACCGACACCGGCGCGGTCTACCTGTATCTGCGGATGCCCGAGGGCCGCTCGGTGCAGGCGCAGGTGCTCTATGTCGGCGAGACCGAGGCGCTGGGGCGCCAGCTTCTGCACGACCGGCGCCCTGGCGGGCCCTGGGACCGGGCCGAGGCCAAGGGGTTCGACACGATCGGCGGGCTGGCGCTGGCACGCCCCGAGGACCGCGCGATGATCGCGCGCGAGTTCATCCATAGCTGGCACCCGCCCTGCAATGACGGTCATGGCGCGCTGGCCGGTCTGGTGGGGCTGGCGGCGCCGGCGCCGTTCCAGATGAAACGGGCGATGGGCGGCAAGTGACGCCGTAACACGCGGGCCCACGGGCAGATCGCTGCCGGTGGCCGCGCTCAATGCGCCACCCCCGCCGCGACGCTTTCGTCGATGAAACGGCCTTCGCGAAAGCGGTTCAGGCCGAAGGCCTCGGTGAGCGGCGAGGATCCCTTGGCCATCAGCTCGGCAAAGCCCCAGCCCGAGCCCGGGATCGCCTTGAACCCGCCGGTGCCCCAGCCGCAGTTGATATAGCAGCCCTCGAGCGGGGTTTTCGACAGGATCGGCGAGCGGTCGCCGGTCACGTCCACGATCCCCGCCCATTGCCGCAGCATCTTGAGGCGCGAGATCATCGGGAAGGTCTCGATCAGCGCGCGCACCGTCTCCTCCACATGCTGGAAACTGCCGCGCTGCGCGTAGTTGATATAACCGTCGGTGCCGCCGCCGATCACCAGCTCGCCCTTGTCGGACTGGCTGAGATAGCCGTGCACGGTATTGGCCATCACCACCACGTCGATGGCCGGTTTGATCGGCTCGCTGACCAGCGCCTGCAGTGCCACCGATTCCAGCGGCAGGCGGAAGCCCGCCATCTCGGCCAGCACGCCGGAATGGCCCGCCACCACGATGCCCAGCTTGTCGCAGGAGATGTCGCCCTGGGTGGTGGAGACGCCGGTCACCCGCCCGCCCTCGCGCAGCACGGCGGTGACCTCGCAGTTCTGGATGATGTCCATGCCCATGTCGGAACAGGCCCGCGCATAGCCCCAGGCCACCGCATCGTGCCGGGCGGTGCCGCCGCGCACCTGCCAGAGCGCGCCCAGCACCGGGTAGCGCGGCCCGTCGATATTCATGATCGGGCAGAGCCGCTTGACCTCGCGCGGCGAGATCATCTCGGTGTCGATGCCCTGCAGGCGGTTGGCGTGCACCGTGCGCTGATAGCCGCGCAGCTCATGCTCGGTCTGCGCCAGCATCATCACGCCGCGCGGGCTGAACATGACATTGTAGTTCAGGTCCTGGCTCAGCCCCTCGTAAAGCGAGCGCGCCTTCTCATAAAGCGCAGCGGAAGGATCCTGAAGATAGTTCGAGCGGATGATCGTGGTGTTGCGGCCCGTGTTGCCGCCGCCCAGCCAGCCCTTCTCGATGATGGCGACATTCTTGATGCCGAAATTCTTGCCCAGATAATAAGCGGTTGCGAGCCCGTGCCCGCCCGCGCCGACGATCACCACATCATAGCGCGCTTTCGGCTGCGGCTTGCGCCAGGCGCGTCCCCAGCCGGTGTGATAACGGGCGGCCTCGCGGGCGATGGCAAAAGCGGAATAACGTTTCATCGGGCCTCGAATCCGGGACGGCATGTCCTCTTCTGTCCGGACCTCACCACAAGCGGAACCCCGACCGCAACCGCCAAGGCGGGGCTTGCGAAGCGACATTGCCATTTGGCCGCGCCTCTTGGCCCTTTTTTCCGCGGCCCCGCGCCTATACATGGTCCGGAAACACACGGGAGAGAGCATGACCCTATTCTGGATCGTCTCGGGCGCGGCGGCGCTCGTCGTGGCGGCGCTGCTGGTGCTGGCGCTGATGCGCGGGCGGCGGGAGACCGGGCCGGCCGAAGCCTATGATCTGCAGGTCTATCGCGACCAGCTCAAGGAGATCGAGCGCGACGCCGCGCGCGGCGTGATCGGCCCGGAGGAAGCCGAGCGCCTGAAGACCGAGGTCTCGCGCCGCATCCTCTCGGCGGATTCGCGGATGCGCGACGCCAAGACCGGCACCACGGCGGGACAGGGCCCGTCACGAGCGATGGCGGTGGGCATCGTGCTGGCCCTGATCGCGGGGACCTTCGGGCTTTACACCACGCTGGGCGCGCCGGGTTATGGCGATCTGGGGCTGAAGGACCGCATCGCCGCCGCGCGCGAGCTGCGGGCCAACCGCCCCGCGCAGGAGGAGGTCGAGGCGCAGCTTCCCGTGCAGCCGCCGGCCGAAGCGCCTGCCGATTACCTGACGCTGGTCGATCGCCTGCGCGGCGCGGTGGAAACCCGCCCGGACGACATTCAGGGGCACGTCCTGCTTGCCCGCGCCGAAGCGGCACTGGGCAATTACCAGGCCGCCTATGCGGCGCAGCGGCGGCTGATCGAGCTGAAAGGCCAGAGCGCCACCGCCAAGGACTACGCCGACCTGGCCGATATGCTGGTGCTGGCGGCGGGCGGTTATGTGTCGCCCGAGGCCGAGCGCGTGCTGGACGAGGTCATGGCGCGCGATCCGTCGAACGGGGTCGCCCGCTATTACGGCGGGCTGATGATGGCGCAGACCGGCCGTCCCGACGCGGCGTTCCGGATCTGGGACCAGCTTCTGCGCAACAGCGCACCCGAGGATCCCTGGGTGGCGCCGATCCGCGAGCAGATCGTCGATCTGGCCATGGCCGCGGGCGAGAACAATTACCAGCTTCCTGCAAATATGGCCCCGCGCGGCCCGTTCATGGCCGGCCCCAGCGACGCCGATGTCGAGGCCGCCTCGGAGATGACCGCCGAGGAGCGTCAGGACATGATCCGCGGCATGGTCGACCGGCTGGGCGAACGGCTCGCCACCGATGGCGGATCGCCCGAGGAATGGGCGCGGATGCTGAGCGCGCTTGGCGTGCTGGGCGATACCGAGCGCGCCAGCGCGATCTGGGCCGAGGCCCAGACCGTCTTCGCGGGACGGCCCGAAATGCTCGAAACGGTACGGCAGGGAGCGGTGCAGGCCGGCGTTGCGGAGTGACGGGCGCACCTGTCCCCTGCCGGAGCGTGCTGCGATGATCGTCGAGGAGATCGCCGAATTTGCCACCGCCCTGCCCCGCGACCGGGCGCTGGCCGGGCTCGACCTTGGCACGAAGACCATCGGCGTGGCGCTTTCCGACCGTCTGCTGACGGTCGCCACGCCGCTGGAAACGGTCAAGCGCAAGAAATTCACCGAAGACGCGCAGCGGCTGCTGGCCATCCTCGAGGCCCGCGAGATCGCCGGCGTCGTCCTGGGCCTGCCCCGCAACATGGACGGCAGCGAAGGCCCGCGCTGCCAGTCCACCCGCGCCTTCGCGCGCAATTTCGCGCAGCTCTGGCCGGGCCCGATCACCTTCTGGGACGAGCGCCTCTCCACCGTCGCCGCCGAGCGCGCGCTGCTCGAGGCCGACACCTCGCGCAAGAAACGCGCCGAGCTGATCGACCATGTGGCCGCCTCCTACATCCTGCAGGGCGCGCTCGACCGGCTGCGCCATCTGAAGGGCTGAGCCATGAGCGACGAGGTCTGGAAGCGCGACGAGATCGAAAGCCCCTGTATCAAGATCTGCGTGATCCATCCGGACTCGCGGCTCTGCACCGGTTGCCTGCGCAGCATCGACGAAATCGCCGCCTGGTCGCGGCTCAGCCCCGAAGCACGCCGCGCCCTCATGGCCGAGCTGCCCGCCCGCAAGGCGCAGCTCACCCGCCGCCGGGGCGGCCGCGCGGGGCGGCGCGAGGGCTGAGGCTCAGAACAACGCCTTGCGCAGCATGTTCAGGGCCACCGCCAGGATAAAGACCGCAAAGGCCCGGCGCAGGGTCTTTTCCTCCACCGAATGCGCCAGTTTCGCGCCCAGCGGCGCGGTGATCAGCGTCATAGAGATGGCGATGGCAAAGGCGCCGATATTCACCGAGCCCAGCGTCGCCGGCGGGCGCACCTCTGCCGGCACCGGCACGAAGAGGAAGGCCAGCACCGAGGGCACCGCGATCAGCACGCCGAAGCCCGCCGCCGTCGCCACGGCCCGGTGCATCGGGACCGAGCAGAGCGTCATCAGCGGCACGGCAAAACTGCCCCCGCCGATCCCCATGAGCACCGACAGAAACCCCACCATCGGCGACAGAGCCGCGCGCAGCACCCCGGTCGGCATCTGGCCTGACAGCCGCCAGTGCCGCCGCCCGAAGGCGAAATAAAGCCCGATTCCGATGGCGATGCAGCCGAACAGCGCCTGCAAAAAATCCGAGCGCAGCCGCGCGGCGATCATCACCCCGATCAGCGCGCCCACCGCGATGCCCGGCGCCCAGGCACGCAGGATCGGCCATTCCACCGCGCCTTTCTTGTTATGCGACAGGACCGAACGCATCGAGGTGACGATGATCGTGGCAAGCGAGGTCGCCAGACAGATCTGCATCACCTGCGGGCTGCCGTAGCCAAGCGTCTCGAAGGTGAAGAGGAACGCCGGCACCAGCACGATCCCCCCGCCAACCCCCAGCAGCCCGGCAATCAGCCCCGCGAAGGCGCTGGTGACGACAAGAAGCCCCACAAGGGGCAGCAAGGTGCTGAGATCAAACATGGGAGGTCCTTCGGATGGGTCCCATGCCGCTTAGCCCCGCCCCCGCCGGGGCGCAAGGCTCAGGCCGCCACGGCCACCCGCGCGAGGGCCCTCTCGATCACTTCGGGGCCGGCGCCGTCGCGAACCGCCTCTTCCGACAGCACCCGCCGCCATCCCCGCGCCCCGGGGCGGCCCGCGAACAGCCCCAGCATGTGCCGGGTGATCTGATGCAGCCGCCCGCCCGCGGCCAGATGCCGGTCGATATAGGGCAGCATGGCACGCGCCACCTCTTCCGGCGCCGGCACCGGGCCCGCCGCGCCGAAGATCCGCGCATCCGCATCGGCAAGGATTTCCCAGGGCCGGTGATAGGCCGCGCGTCCGATCATCACCCCGTCCAGCCCGGAGGCCAGCAGCGCCTCGGCCGTCTCGAGGCTCTCGATTCCGCCGTTGATCGAGACGTGCAGGTCGGGAAAGGCCCGTTTCATCTCTTGCACCAAAGCGTAATCGAGCGGCGGGATGTCCCTGTTTTCCTTGGGGCTCAACCCCTTCAGCCAGGCCTTGCGGGCATGGACGGTCACCCGCCGGCAGCCTGCCGCCGAGACGCGCTCGAGAAAGGCGGGCAAGGCGTCGCGCGGCTCCTGATCGTCGACGCCGATCCGGCATTTCACGGTGACCTCGCAGGACACCGCCGCGCGCATGGCCGCCACGCAATCGGCGACAAGATCGGGGCTCTTCATCAGCACCGCGCCGAAGGTTCCCGACTGGACCCGGTCCGACGGGCAGCCGCAATTGAGGTCGATCTGATCATAGCCCGCCTCTTCCCCCAGCCGCGCCGCCGCTGCGAGCTCCTGCGGATCCGATCCGCCGAGTTGCAGGGCTACGGGATGTTCCTCGGGGTTGAAGTCCAGCAGATGCAGGGCGCCCCCGCGCACCAGCGCCGGCGCGGTGACCATCTCGGTGTAAAGCAACGTGTGGCGGGACAGCAGGCGATGCAGATAACGGCAATGCCGGTCCGTCCAGTCCATCATAGGCGCAATGGCAAGTCTATGTGCTTGATATTTCGTCATTTTTCCAGTAGTATCAACTCATTGCGCGGCGGCGTGTGCACTCTAATCTACGACCCAATACGCCCCTTTTCGCCACGTTTCGACCGCGCACTGCACACATAGAGCACACGAAATGGCGACCATATCAAAGCTTCCTTCGGGCTCCTGGCGAGTCCAGGTCAGACGCAAAGGGCACTACATTAGTGAATCCTTCCTGCGCCGCGGTGACGCGGAGCTTTGGGCGCGGACCATTGAGGGCAAGATCGATCGGGGGGAACCTATACACACTCGCGTTGCCACGGCCAAGACATTCGGAGACCTCATCGATCTTCACAGAGCGGATCTGGCGGAAGTCGGGAGAACGCTCGGTAGGTCGAAAGCCGCGAGCCTGGATTTTCTTGCGCTACGCCTCGGGGCTTTGAAACCCGCCGAGCTCGGCCGGGAAAAGCTCGTCGAGTTCGGTCGTCAGCGCGCCAAAGAAGGGGCCGGCCCGGTAACGGTTGGCATCGACCTCGGATACATCAAGACGATCCTTTCGCATGCTGCCGCCGTTCACGGCATCATCGCCCCAACCGAAGGAGTTGATCTCGCTCGGATAGCGCTCACCCGGCTCGGACTGGTGGGCAAAGGCAACGAACGGGATCGTCGGCCGAGCGAAGAGGAGATCGACGCGATCCTGAAGGCGCTTGAAAGCAACCCACGACAGTTCATCCCCGTAGCGCGCGTCGTGCGTTTCGCCATCGCGACGGCCATGCGACAAGATGAAATCTCTCGGGCGCGATGGGAAGACTACAACCCTCGAACCAAAATGCTGCTCATCCGGGACCGCAAAGACCCTCGCCGCAAGACGGGCAACGACCAACGCATCCCGCTGCTGTCCGTTTCTGGTTACGACCCCTGCGCGTTGATCGAAGAACAACGTGCGCTGGTGGGCAGTCGCGGCAGAATCTTCCCTTACAACGGACGCTCAATCGGCACGGCATTCCGACGGGTCTGCCGTACCTTGGGCATCGAGGATTTGCATTTTCATGATCTGCGCCACGAAGCGACCAGTCGACTGTTCGAGGCAGGTTTCACCATTGAACAGGTTGCCCTTGTCACCGGGCACAAGGACTGGAAAATGCTGCGCCGCTACACCCACATCCGCCCAGAGGGTCTCCATGCGCTCGCGGCAAGCAGGGTTGCCTAGCCTTCACATCTGGAAATGACTTCTGGCGGCTCACATCGCTGCAATCTCGGCACAGATAGTGCCACCGCCGATCATTCCCCCGTCGCGCCATGCCAAGGGAACGGCACCGTATGGCCGCTTTCTTCGAAACGACGCTCGAAATCCTGCGCGACCTCCTCCACCGTGATCGCGGCGAATTGCGCCAGCAGCCGTGTCTCGGCCTCTGCCAGCGTCGCATCGAGCCGCGCGTCGACCGCCTGCTCGACCAGACAGGGCGACGGATCCGCCTGCGGTCCAATGTTGAACAGCGGCGGGTGGCCGACCGCCTCGTAGACGTCGCGCAAGCTGATCTCGGCCAGCGGGCAAGCAAGCTGCCAGCCACCGCCATGACCCTTTTCCGACGACACGATCCCCCGCTCGCGCAGCCCCGCCATCATCCTGCGCACCACCACGGCGTTGGTCGAGATCATCTGCGCGATCTGTTCCGAAGTGGCACGCCCGACATGTCGGTCCATGTGGATCAAGACGTGCAGCATCCGGGACATACGAAGATCGCGCGCCATGGGGTTTCCTTTCCTTGCCTCTTCAGGCTCCTTAGCAGCACTCACGTAACAATGAAAGTTTCATGTCTTGAAATGACGCACCGAATCACGTAACTTTCAGTGATACATTAAAGGGAACCACCATGGATCACGATGTTCTCGTCATCGGCGGCAGCTTTGCCGGGCTGGCCGCCGCGATGCAGCTTGCCCGCGCCCGCAGACGCGTTTGCGTTCTCGACACCGGCGCCCCCCGTAACCGCTTTGCCGCCGCATCGCACGGGTTTCCCGGGCAGGACGGGCGTCCCCCGCAGGACATCCGCGCCGCCCTCAGACATGAACTCTCGGCCTACCCCACCCTGTCCTTCCAGGACGGCGCGGCGGTTTCAGCTGCGCGCGAGCGGGACGGATTTCGGGTGGCACTGGCAGAGGGTGGAGACATCACCGCGCGGCGGCTGGTCCTGGCCTTCGGCGTGCGCGACAGCCTGCCCGATCTCCCGGGGCTGTCCGAACGCTGGGGGGCCACGGTGCTGCATTGCCCCTATTGCCATGGCTACGAGTTGAACGGCGGTCCGGTCGGCGTTCTGGCGCGCGGCGAGGCGGCGCTGCATCAGGCGATGCTGCTGCCCGACTGGGGGCCGACGACGCTCTTCACGCAAGGGGTGCTCCTGCTGACCGGGGAACAGCGGCAAAGCCTGACCGCCCGGGGCGTCACGGTCGAGGAAACGCCTGTCGCGGCGCTGATCGGCGCCGCCCCGGCGCTTGACGGGGTACGGCTGGACGACGGCCGTGAGATCGCGCTGGCGGGGCTGTTCCTGGCGCCGGACACAGCGCCCTCCTGCGATCTGGCTGCGCAGCTAGGCTGCACCATGAAGGACGGACCAACCGGCCCCTATGTGGCCGTCGACCCGATGCAGGCCACCAGCCAGCCCGGCGTCTTCGCCGCCGGCGACCTTGCCAGCCCCATGCCCAATGCCACGATCGCCGCGGCGGCGGGCGTGATGGCAGGCGGCGCCGCGCATCGCTCGCTGATCTTCGATCCGGATCTGACCGCTGCGGCCTGACGGAGCATCGCCATGCAACAGACCACACGAGACTTCTGGAACGACCGCTACCGCGACAAGACCGGCGACACATCCGGCAAGCCCGGGCTCGTTCTGTCCCAGTTCGCCGGTCCGCTGGCACCGGGGCGTGCGCTGGAACTGGGCTGCGGCCGAGGGGACGATGCGCTCTGGCTGGCCCGGCAGGGCTGGCAGGTGACGGCGGTGGACGTCTCCGATGTGGCGCTCGACTACGCGGCTGATAGCGCCAGCCGCGCCGGACTGGCCGGGAATATCCGTTTCGAAGAACACGATCTGGCCGAAACCTTCCCGAAAGGCAGTTTCGACCTCGTCGTGGCCAGCTTCCTGCAATCACCGCGAGACTGGCCGCGCGCGCGTGTGCTGGCCCGGGCGGCAGGCGCGGTGTCCACCGGCGGGCGCCTTCTGATCACCGAGCACGCCTCGCACCCGCCGGGATCCAAGGCAACCGAGGACACGATTTTTCCAACCGCTGATGAGACGCTGGCCTCGCTCGCGCTCGATCCCCGTCAGTGGCGGAGGCTTTGCATCTGCGCCATCGCGCGCACCGGCACCCGGGCCGAGGTTCTTGGCGAAACGGTCGAGGACAACGTGATCTTCATGGAACGGCTAGGATAGGCTACAATCTCCCTGCAGGCCCGCAAGGGCCTGCAGCCCACCCGAGACGAGTGTACTGCAGGGGATCACATCCTCCTAAACCCCCTCGATCAAGGGCAGATCGAATTCAAACTTCATCTCATAGCCAGTCGTGTGCAAACCCGGCTGTACCTCGTTCAGCAGCATCCGGCCTTGCGTCACAGGGCCCATTCATCTTCGTCAGGGCGGTATCCTGGGGCTGAAGCCGCATCGAGATCGCCTCGGCGGCGCGTTTCAGATCCCTGTGGCAGAAGCCCACCCCCGAGAATAGAGGGAGCGAGACAGGTCATCGCCATCGAGTAGCGACGTTGTGAGCCAAGAGCATCCGCACCGCGTTCAGAACACATCTCCCAAATTTGTTTTTGGACGCTCATGCCCGGTTGAGAACTTCTCAATCGCCTTGTCCGACAGAACGCTCGACCATCGTGTCGTTGGGAGGATCAGAGGACGCGGAAAATGCAGATTGCGACGATCGGGGCGCTGGCGCTCTATGCCTTTGTCATGTCGATCACCCCGGGACCAAACAACATGCTTCTCGCGAACGCGGGGCTGGTGTTTGGCTTTCGGAGCACCATACCGCAGATCGTTGGCATTCCGACCGGTGTAATCTCCCAAATCCTGCTCGTGGCCGCCGGTCTCAGCAGCCTTTTCGCACAGTTTCCCAGCATCCAGTTGGCACTCAAGGTGGCTGGGACATTCTATCTGCTCTGGCTCGCCCTGAAGCTATGGAAAGCCGATGCGCTGGCGCAATCACCCAATGCCACCCCGATCTCGTTTTCTCAGGCGCTGCTGTTCCAGTTCATCAATCCGAAATCTTGGCTGATCGCGCTCACCGCCGTGTCGGCATTTCTGCGGCCCGAAAAGGCGGTTCTTCCCCAATTGTTGATCATTTGCTTCGCCTTCGCATTGATCGGCACCCCATGCATGGCCGTCTGGTCTGCCATGGGATCCGCCCTGCGGCGCCACCTGTCGAGCCCGACCAGCCTCAGGCGCGCAAATCGAACCCTCGCGGCGCTCGCATCGGCAACGTGCCTCATGTTCTGGCTCTGAAGGTGGACAAGGCACGCCACGCGCATTCGATGCCTGATCTGGTGATCTGGCTGTCATATTTTCGGCTTGCCGGGTTCTGGCTCATGGCCGGGCTCCTCCTCGTTCCAGCTCTCGCGGTGGCGATGTCTCTCAGTCAGGAGCCCGGCGTCGATGGCAGGCCCTCTCAGGTGGCATTTCTGGCATTGGCCGTGCCACTGGGGTTTGCGCCCGTCGTCCTGCATTGGAAGTACGGACGACGAAAAGGCCCGATACTGACATTCACGGCGCAGGGCATCCTCATGAACGCCATAGATCCCGAGGCGATCATCCCATGGAGAGATATCGACGTCAGAGCAAGTTGGCACGTTCTCGGGGGCTGGCGGACGATCCTGACCTTCCGATGCGTCGGCCGACCTCCGAAAGAAGGAAGACGTGTCGGACCCGCTGATCTTTACGAATTGCGAATTCCCAACATCGCAACCAAAGGCTGCCTGAGCCTGCAGAGGCTTTCCAGGTCCTACAAGACGGCGACGATGACAGATGAGCCGCAAAGCCCACCTTAACTGTCGACGGGCGGCGCAGTATGAATTATCTACAATTCATGAAACACGCCCCTGAAGAGACCCAGTCCGCCCGCATCGCCCGCGTCCTTGCTGACCGTATCATCTCGGGCGAGATTCCGCCCGGCGCGCGGCTCCGGCAGGACCATGTCGCTGCCGAGTTCGGCGCGAGCCATGTCCCAGTGCGCGAGGCCTTCCGCGAGTTGCAGACCCAGGGTCTGGCAGAGAGCGAACCGAGGCGCGGCTTTCGCGTAACCGAATTCGACGTAGCCGAACTGCGCGAGGTGGCCGAGATGCGCTCCAGCCTCGAAAGCCTCGCCCTGCGCCACGCCTCGCCCAATATGACACGCGCTATTCTGCAGGAAGCAGAAGAGGTTACGCGCCACGGCGACAGCGCCAGCACCGTGCGCGACTGGGAGGCAGCGAACCGTCACTTCCACCGGCTCATCCTGTCCCCCTGCCGGATGCCGCGCCTTCTGCGGACGATCGACGACCTGCAGGCCGCAAGCGCGCGGTTCCTCTTCGCCGCCTGGCGGCGCGACTGGGAGGCGCGCACGGATCACGATCACCGCGCCATTCTCGATGCGTTGCGCAAGGGGCAGACCGACCTTGCCTGTGCCACGCTCGCGCGCCATGTCGGCTGGATCGGCAAGCGCAAACCCTCGGTGAAGAATGCCGACGCCAGAGAGACTTACGAGATTCCCGGATAATTATCTACAATCTCGATTGCCGTTACCCCTCCACGCCTCCGTAATTATAGATAGATTCGATGCCTATCTTCGGAGGACAAGACCCATGGCATTTCTCACCCCCTCTCTGACCCGTCCCGCCGCGCTCGGGCGCGGCCTTGCGCTGGCGCTCGGCGGCGCGGCGCTGATCACGCTGGGCGCCAAGATCCAGATCCCGTTCTGGCCGGTGCCGATGACGCTCCACACCCTGGCGGTCTTCTTCCTCGCTGCCACGCTCGGGCCGAGGATCGGCTTTGCGGCAATGGCGGCCTATCTGGCGGCGGGCGCCCTGGGAATTCCGGTCTTCTCGGGCACGCCGGAACGCGGAATCGGGCTGGCTTATATGGTCGGGCCGACCGGCGGTTATCTTGCGGGCTACCTGCTGGGGGCGGGCCTGACCGGCTGGCTGGCGCAGCGGCACGGGTTGATCGGGCGCTTCCTGGCGATGCTGGCGGGCCTCGCCGTGGTCTATGCCCTCGGCCTCGCCTGGCTGGCGCTCTATGTCCCGGCGCAGGGGCTGCTGGCCGCGGGTCTCACGCCCTTCCTGCTCGGCGATCTGGTCAAGCTGGCTTTGGCCTCGGGCCTCATCGCGGCCATCGCCCGCCTCCGGACCCGCGCGGCATGATCCGCAGCGACTGGACCATGGCGGAGGCCAGGGCGATCCATGCCCTGCCCTTCGCCGACCTGATGCATCGCGCCCAGACCCTGCACCGCGCGCATTTCGACCCCAACGCGATCGAAACCGCGAGCCTGCTCAGCATCAAGACCGGCGGCTGCCCCGAGGATTGCGGCTACTGCTCGCAATCGGCCCATCACGAGACCGGGGTGAAGGCCACCAAGCTGATGGGAACCGACGAGGTTCTGGCCGCCGCGCGGCGCGCCAAGGCCTCGGGCGCACAAAGGTTCTGCATGGGGGCCGCCTGGCGCAGCCCCAAGGACCGCGACATGGACAAGCTCTGCGACATGGTGCGGGGCATCTCGGATCTGGGGCTGGAGACCTGCATGACGCTGGGGATGCTGTCGCCCGAACAGGTCGCGCGGCTAAAGGCGGCGGGCCTGGATTTCTACAACCACAACATCGACACCTCGCCCGAGTATTACGCGCAGATCGCCAGCACCCGAACGATGGAAGACCGGCTCGACACGGTCGAGCAGGTCCGCAAGGGTGGCATCAAGGTCTGCTGTGGCGGCATCCTCGGCATGGGTGAGGCCGAGGAAGACCGTATCGCCATGCTGGTGACGCTGGCCACACTCCCCGCGCATCCCGACAGCGTGCCGGTGAACCTGTGGAACGAGATCGAGGGCGTGCCGGTGCAGGCGCGCGCCCAGGCCGTCGATCCCTTCGCGCTGGTGCGCATCGTGGCGCTGGCCCGCATCCTGATGCCAGCCTCGGTCGTGCGCCTGTCGGCAGGGCGCACTGGGATGAGCGACGAGTTACAGGTGCTGTGCTTCCTTGCCGGGGCGAACTCGATCTTCGTGGGCGACCAGCTGCTGACCACCGGCAACCCGGCGGCGTGGAAGGACCAGGACCTGCTGACCCGGCTTGGCATGCACATTGCCCCCGCGCAGGCCCGGCCCCGGGTCGCGGCGGAATAGGCTCAGCCCGGAACGCTTCGGGCGAGGATCTCCACCGCCCGGGAGATCTGCCCTTCGTCCAGCGCCGCATAGCCCAGCCGGAAGGCCTGCGGCGCCGGGCCCTCCAGCGCAAAGCGCGTACCCGGCAGCAGCGCCAGTCCCGCCTGCCCCGCGGCTTTGGCCCAATCCTCGGCGGACCTCCCCTCGCAACGCAGCCACAGGGCAAGGCCACCGGCGGGCAGATCGAATGTCGCCCGCCCGGCCAGATGCTCCCCCAGCAGCGCCGCCAGCAGATCCCGCCGCGCCCGGTAGACCCGCCGCGCCTTGCGGGCATGACGACCGAGATCGCCATCGCGGATCAGTTCCGCCAGCGCCGCCTCCAGTGGCGCGTCGCCCTGCCGGTCGATGGCGGCCCGCGCCTCGGCCATGCGGATCAACAACGGCTCGGGCGCCAGCGCATAGCCCAGACGGATCCCCGGTGAGAGCAGCTTCGACAGCGAGCCCACGTAGATCAGCGGCAGGTCTTCGGGCGCGCGGGCGGCCAACGGCAGCACCGGGCGGCCCTCGAACCGGTACTCGTGGTCGTAATCGTCTTCGATCAACGTGACCCCATGGCGCTGCGCCAGCTCCAGAAGCTGCAACCGCCGCGCCGCGCCCATCGTCACCGTGGTCGGATATTGGTGATGCGGCGTGACATAGACGGCCCGGATGCGCGGATCGCGAGCCAGCACAGCCTCCAACGCATCGATCCGCAGGCCGCCGCCATCCACCGACACGCCCCGCACCTCTGCCCCCGCCGCGCGGAACGCCTCCCAGGCCAGCGGATAGCCCGGTTCCTCCACCGCGATGACCTCGCCCGGCGACAGCGCCGCCCGCACGGCCAGGAACAGCGCCATCTGGCTGCCCCGCGTGATCAAGAGCCGCGACGGCTCCGCCACCACGCCCCGGTCTGTGGCGAGATAGCCTGCCAGTGCCTCGCGCAGCGAGGACGTGCCGCGCGCGTCGCCGTAATCCGCCCCTGCGCGGAAGGCGGGCGACAGCAGCGCCCGGCGAAAGGCCCGGGCCAGCGCCTTGTCGGGCACCAGCTTGGGGTCCGGCGCACCGTCGGTGAAGGCGAGCTCCGCGCGCGGCGCCACCGGGTCCATCGGCGCGGGCGCTGACCTGCGGGCCAGCATCCCCTGTGGCAGATCCTGCGCCACGAAGGTGCCCCGCGCAGGTTCGGCCTGCAGCCAGCCCTGGGTCAGCAGCTCCTGATAGGCGGCATCCACCGTGTTGCGGTGCACCCCCAGCTCGCGCGCCAGCGCCCGCGTGCCGGGCAGCCGCGCTCCGGGCTTAAGGCGTCCGCGGGTGATGTCACGGGTGATCGCCTCGGCAATGGCGAGGAACAGCGGGCGGTCGTCGCCCGGCTCCATCTCGAGGGCAAGAGGTTCGCGCATGTCGAAAACCGGCCTATCACAATCTTTCATACTGGCACTTTTGGATAGGCCAGTGTTTTGCGACAGAGGCGAAAACCGCAAGAGGCTTCGACCATGAAATCCGCCCTGATCCTGCGCCACCTGGCTTTTGAAGACCTCGGGTCCTTTGCCCCGGTTCTGAGGGACGCCGGCTACCAGCTGCGCGAAATCGAGGCGGCGGTGAACCCACTGCCCGACCCGCTGGAACCGGATCTGGTCGTGGTGCTGGGTGGCCCGATCGGCGTGAACGACGGCGCCGCCTATCCTTGCATGACAGCAGAGCGGGACTGGCTGGCCATGAGGCTGGCGGCGAATCGCCCGACCCTCGGCATTTGCCTCGGCGCACAGCTCATGGCCGCGGCCCTCGGAGCCCGTGTCGCGCCCATTGCCGAAAAGGAGATCGGCTTCGCGCCCCTGACCCTGACCGCGCCCGGCCGGGCCGGCCCTCTTGTCCACCTCTCGGACATTCGAGTGCTGCAATGGCACGGCGAGGGCTTCGAACTGCCTGCCGGAGCCGAGCGCCTCGCCGCGACCCCCGCCTGCGAAACACAGGGCTTCGCCCGGGGCCGCAATATTCTCGGCCTGCAATTCCACCCCGAGGCCGGGATGCTGCCGGATTTCGAACGCTGGCTGATCGGCCATAACGCCGAGCTGGCGCAGGCGGGGATTGCCCCCGAGGCCCTCCGGCAGGATGCCAAGGCACATGGCCTGGCGCTGCGGACCGCCGGTCAGGCCATGCTGAAACAATGGCTGCGTGAGCTGGACGGATGAGACTCGTCACACTCCTGACGGGTCGCGCCGCTCCCCTGCCCGGAAGCACCACCCTGAGCGGGATCGGCAAGACGCCGGTCACCCACCCGCTGACGCTTGGCCCCGAGGGGTTCGAAAGCGACGAACAGGCCGACCGGCGCGTACATGGCGGCGTCGAGAAGGCCGTGCATCACTATCCGCTCGATCATTATAGCGACTGGCGCGCGGAACTCGGTGACCTTCCGGTGCTGACCGCTCCCGGCGGGTTCGGCGAGAATATCTCGACCGCCGGGCTCACCGAAGCGGAGGTCGCCGTCGGCGATACATTCCGGCTGGGCGGCGCGCTGATCCAAGTCTCGCAGGGGCGCCAGCCCTGCTGGAAGCTCAACCACCGCTTCGGTGTGCCCGACATGGCGCGGCGGGTGCAGCAGACCGGGCGCACCGGGTGGTATTACCGGGTGCTTGAATCCGGCACCGCCGCCCCCGGCGATGGGCTGGACCTGATCGACCGCCTGGCACCGGACTGGACCTTACGGCGGCTCTGGCACGCTCTCTATGTGGACCGGATGAACCTGGTCGAACTCGAAGGCATCGCCGCGCTCGATGTCCTGGCCGAGGGCTGGCGCAAATACGCGGTCCGGCGGTTGGAAAGCCGCCGGGTCGAGGACTGGAGCGCAAGACTGGACGGCACCGCATGAAACGCCCCCCTTTCGTCATTTCGATCCAGAGCCAGGTGGTCTTCGGCCATGTCGGCAATTCCGCGGCGCTCTTCCCGATGCAGGCGGCAGGCCTCGAGGTGGCGGCGATCCCCACCGTGGTCTTCTCGAATACACCCGATTACCCGACCCTGCGCGGCCGCGCCCTGCCGCCCGAGTTCTTTTCCGACCTGCTGCAAGGCGCGCGCGAACGCGGCTTGCCCGAGCGGGCGGATTACATCCTCACCGGATATATCGGCTCGCTCGACGTGGCCGAGATGGTGGCGGATTTCGTGGCCGAGGCAAAGGCCGCGAACCCGCGCCTGCGCTACATCTGCGACCCGGTGATGGGTGACGAGGGGCCGGGCCTCTATGTCTCCGAAGCCATCGCCGGCGTGATGCGCGCGCGCCTCCTGCCGCTGGCCGACATCGCCACGCCGAACCCCTTCGAACTCTCCTGGCTCACCGGGCAGCAGATCCACACGCTGGCCGATCTTCAAGCGGCGCGCGAAGCACTGCACATCGCGCGCGAAGCACATCTGATCGCCACCGGCTGCGTGCTCGACGACACCGGCCCCGGGCAACTCGAGACGGTGCTCCTGGGCCCCGAGGGCCTCAGCCGCCACCCGACCAAGCGCCTGCCGATCGCCCTGCCCGGCACCGGCGATCTCTTCGCCGGGCTTGTGGTCGCGGGCATCGGGCGGGCCTTGCCCTGCCCCGCGCCATCGAGAACGCCCAGACCCTAACCGCCCGCGCCCTCAGCTACGCCGAGGCGCTTGGCGCGGGCGAGGTGGTGCTGAGCGAGGTGGAGTTCCGCCGCACTCTTCTTTCGCTGGGGTCTGGCTGAGTCAGGGTGACGCAGACATCGTCGCTTGATCAAGCCTGCACATAGAATGACCTGACCTGCCCCATTCAGGGTGCGAACGGACTGCCAAAATACGTATGAAACCCGGTGGGCTTTCATTCACCGCAAGGGGAATGTCCAATATCGATGCCAAAGAGCGAGACCACCCAAAATGGCACGCTGCACGCTTGAATACCTACGCCTCCGGCCCAGAGCGGCCGCTCATCATAATCGCCGGTGCTGCGGCGCAATACACCAAGACGGCCATTCGAGCCTTGTGCTCCATTAAAGCCGGCTGAAATCGAAACCTCTGCCGTCCCGTTTATCAAGAAGCTCACGGCCTCCCTTGTGTTTCGTGCATTCGCGGGCACAATATCGAGCGAATGCAAGCAGTGAGAAGGTCGCCGGTTGAGGCAAAGGCAGCACAAGGTCAAATCGATGGCGCCGCTGGATCAGCGTTTCGAGATGGAGCACGGCATCCGAGGAGAACGTTTTCGGAGTGCGTCAGGTCTCTGGATGGCGACAGATCATGCTGATGGGGAGTCCTATCTGCTATGGCTAATCGAAAAGACCGGCGCTGCGGTCGATTACGATGTCGCGCGCATACTCGCGGACACCGTGCGGCGCGTCCGAGGTGTTTTAGCCCGAAAATCCGCACGCGAGGTCCTGCTGGAGGTGATCGACCTCGTCGAAGATGATCGAGAGATTGGAATCCGTCTGGCTGGCGCTGACGGAACGCTGGCGACACTCACTGGCCGAAGCCGCCGAATGCTCGAAGATGGCGCGCGGACTTTGTCAGGTCGGGCCGGAATCTGGCGTCAGATCGGTCGGCTCGTTCGGGGACTGGGACATCTCCATGCAGCCGATCTCGTCCATGGCGGTATCGCTGATGGCGCCATCTTCACGGTCAACATGGAGCCTCTGGAGTTGAAGCTCGGTGGCTACGAAGGCTGTGTCCATATCGGCTCACTTGGCAGCGGAGGCGCTGGTCTTTTGCGACCCGGCACCGTCGTCTCGCACAGCCAAGATTGGCGCGATCTCGGGACCATTGCCGCTCGGCTCCTGCTCCAGAGCGACGCAGACGGCATGGCGCTCCTACCGCCAGAACAGCGCCTGCTCGACCGACTCCGACTGCCGCCCCAATTTGCCTTCATCGAGGGTGAAGCTCTGGCTGCCGAAATCGAGGAGTTGTGTTTGGAACTGGAGCGGGTGGGCTCGAGTGGCCGGTATGAGTTGGTGGCGGCACCAGGTCGCGATCTCCTACGGCGCGATGCTCCAGCATTGACGCGAGGGCTCATAGCCGCTGCGGATACAGACGCTCTGCTGGCCTTCATCCAGGATGACCTGACAGCTGACGCACCGCAGGCCTGGCGCAATCCTGGCCGCCACGACGGCACAATCCAAATATTCAGCCAGCGTGCGGTCTACTATGTCCGTCCTCTCACTGACAACGATCGGATTGGCCGCATCACGGGTTGCAGAGTGCGCGGCCCGGGTGACGGCGCGATTGAGTCCGAAACGATCGACGCACGAGTGCATGTCGCACGCGACCTTCACGAGGCCCGCGACCGCGTCGCACGGACCGGCGGTGGGGCGATGGCCTGGAAATCGGTCGGGGCAGACAAGGCGACGGCCCTGAGCGCCGTCGATCCTGTCGAATGGCATGCGCTGGTCCTGATCGAGGTGGCTGCACTTCTCGAAGGACGGCTGCACCACTATCCGGCCGAAATTATCGATGCCCCCGAGACAGGCCTTGTGCGAGTTGCCGCGCGCACCGATGTGATGCGCGATCGCTGGCGGGCCACGTTCGGGCGCATGGAGGCGGCGGCCGAACTGCAACGTGAAATGCTGCGCGATGATGGCACTGCGGAATGGACCCTTACGGTGTCGGACGCCCTTACTCTGGGCCCTACCGTGCCAAAGCTATATCTCGAGGACGTCGTCGATGAAGGCGGACGGCGGCTTTACGTTTTTCGTCACGAGGGAAACTTGCCTGTAGAGGCGCACGTGCTGTTGCGGCCGCGGCCGGACCGAGGCACCGAAACCCAGATCCGCCGACGGCTCCGGCATGTCGTCACGGCCCGAGACAACGTTGAACTCCTCCGGGCGATCGGAAACCCTCAGAGCGTCGGGCTTGATCCCGCACTGAGCGCCATTGCTGCGCCGGGCGCCCCGCCTGACGAACTCGACCCATCAAAGTCCGATGCTTGGGAAGCGATCTGTCGCGGCCACTCGATCGACCTGATTGTCGGTCCGCCGGGCGTGGGAAAGACATTCCTCGTATCCCGCTTGGTCAGCAGCATCCTCTCCTCCCACCCGACTGCGCGCGTCCTCATTGCTGCGCAAAACCACGAGGCACTTGCGGAGATGGAGCGCAAGCTGCGCGAGCATCTCTCGCAGGCGGAGCGCGATCCGATCGTCGTGCGCATCGAGCGACCTGCGCCGGATCTAAGTGACACCCAACTTCGAGACCAGGCGCGCACACTCCTCGACGCCTTCGTGCTTGGCGATGCGAGCCCTCTCTCGCGCCGCCGGCGGGAAGCTGTCGAGCGGGTCCTGCGCAGGACCGGTCCCGTAGGCGATGTGGACCCTGAGGGAGAGGCGATCTTGCGGGACACGGAGCATCTGATTCTGCGCAGTGCAGACGTGACGCTGGCGACGGCGAATTCCTCTGTCATCGAAGAGATGGTAGCCGAGGGTGAGCAATTCGACTGGGTGATCGTGGAAGAGGCGGCGCGGGCGAGCGGCCCGGAACTCATCGGCCCTCTGCTTCTGGGGGCCCGTCGGGTCCTGATCGGCGACCACCGCCAGCTCGCGCCGTTCGATGCCGAGCGCAAGGCGCGGCTCTACCGCGACGATGCCGGTGAAGCGCTGCTCGCCGACGCTCCCGAGTTGATCGACGCAGTGTCCGACCTCCCGGACGCAGTCTGGATGTCGCTCGAGGTCTTGGCGAACGATCCGATACTCCGTGCCGACGCACTCGGCGCAGCGCTCCGACTGGAGCAGCCCTTCCGCGAGATCGCCGAGACGACAGAGGAAATGACCCATGCCCGGAATGGGCCGGTCTCGATGCTCACCGAACAGAGCCGAATGCACCCCGCGATCTGCGGCTTGGTTTCCGACACATTCTACGGTGGGCAGTTGACAACGGTGGATCGCATTGCGGACCGCCCCTGCCCGATCGCTCCGGCCAGTGGTGCGCTGTCAGCTCCCGTCGTCCTATTCGACCTTCCGTCGTTGAGCCGGACCCGGGTGCAGGCATTCGAGACATACGAAGGCACTTCGCCCTGCAACCGGGCCGAGGCCGCAGCGCTATTCGAGGCTCTCGACCGGCTGAGCCCTGCAAATGGCGCCACTCCGACGCTCGCGATCCTATCGCCCTACACGGCACAATGCCGCATTCTCCATGCGCGCGTGGCCTCGCGCGTCGATCCTGAGACCAAGCTCCTGAACGGCTTCGCCAGCCCCAAGGGCGACGGCGTGTTCGTTCAGACAATCGACAGCTTCCAGGGTGGCGAGGCCGACCTGGTGGTGGTGACCACCGTGCGCAACAATCAAAAGATGGGCCGGCACGCCCTCGGCATCCTCGGCGACCGAAGGCGCATGAACGTGTTGCTCAGCCGCGCCAAGCACAAGCTCGTGCTCGTAACATCAACCGGCTTCCTCAAGAACGCGGTCAAATGGTCCGAACCCGGACGCGGGCCCGGACATGACCTCGAGTTCTTGGGGGCGTTGCTGAGACGGATCGACCTGATGGCGGCGCCGGACGATCCGGACACGACTCCCACGGCCTCGATCATCGCCTGCGGTGAGGACGGGAAGGTGGTTCAATGACGCTGTTGATCCCAGCGGTCTGGTATCGTGCACGTGCCATCATCGAGCGTCGATGGGGCTGGAGCCCCGTCGAAGAGGAGGTGCTTCTCACGTTGCGTGAGAAGCCCGGGACCAGCGCCTCGGTGGCAGCTGAGCTTGGTATTCCCCGTCAGGTGGCAGAAGCGGCAGTGAGCCGGCTGATGCGGTTCGGGTTGATCGAAGTTCGCATCGCGCCCGAGCCCGCGCTTGCGATGACCGATGCCGCGCGCGCCCACCTGCTGGCCGGCCGATCGCTCCCTGAACGGGCGCAGCGCCGCGAGATGACGGTGAGCCTCGTCTTCGACAAGCTGGGTGGCTCGGTGTTTCGCCGTCGCGAGGTGGTGATCAAGCCTGTGAAGAAAATCCCAAAAGGTGCGACGATCGTCGACTTTCCGAACGCCGACGAGGCCGAGACTGACTCGTCCATGGAAGAGCGCGTGCGCCATCTGTTGAGTTCGTCGCTGCGTCCCGGCGAGGTCTTCGCTATGGTGCGCGCCAACCATTCCCTTTTTGAGAAGCGGTTCATCCACCTTGATCTCGACCGGGCACGGGAGGGTGCGCTTCCCGAAGGCGCGAGCGACGCGCTGTGCGCGGCGGTGCGCGAGCATCTCGCCTCCGGTCGCCTTCCAGCCGCCCGGTCCAGCCAGCCGGCACGACCGGCTTGTCTCGATTCACCGATCGAGACGACTGTGGCGCCGGATCAGATCCTGTTTGGCGGCGGCGATCACCTCGACCGCCTCGAGGAAGTTGTGGATGCAGCGCGCAGCGATGTCTTCGTGCTCTCGACTTTCGTTGCCGCGCAGGACGACGCGAAAGCCCGGCATGGACAGGATCGTGTCTGGGCCGCCCTGGAAAGGGCCGTTCGGCGTGGGGTCCGGCTCCACCTCTTCTTCGGCTCTTCTCTCGACGAAGAGCGCAAGCACACGCGAGCGATGGCGGAGCTCCAGACCAGGTTGCGGGCGGCCGGCGCTGGCGTCGCAACTCATCTCGAACCGGTGCATAGCCACGCAAAGATCCTCGTAGCTGACGACGGCAGCGATGGCGCTCGTGCAATGCTGGGGTCCTGCAACTGGCTCCAGTCGCCTTTCCGCGCCCACGAGCTCTCGCTCGAGCTGCGCGACCGCGCTGTCGCCGCCTGCCTCGAACTCTTCGGGGCCATAACCGCAGCGGTGCCGACCGCCCGCGACTCGCGCGATGCCATGCAGGCCATGCGGACAGCACTGAGGCTGAAGCCCGGACGGCTGCTCGACGCTGACCCGACAGAAGATGCGATCCCGGTAACGCTTCGCATCCTCCCCGCGCCCGATCACCTGCCGCTGCTTCGGCGCGCCGCTCATGATGCGAAGGAACGCCTGGTGGTGATGACACACCGGATGGGGTCGCCCATGATCCAGAATGTCTTCGATCCGGCACAGGTGGCGTCGGAGCGCATTGAGACGGTTCAGGCGCTCTACTCGGTGCCCTCCGGTGAAGTGAAGAAGCGCGACGTGCGCGCCGCCGGGGAGATGGCCGGCGGGGGTATCGACCTGAGAAGAATCCAAAGCAAGCATGCCATGCTGCACGGAAAGGCTCTGCTCTGGGATCATGACGACATCGTGGTGACGAGTTTCAACTGGGGATCGCAGACCGCCTCGGAAGACAAGCCTCTCGATGAGATCGGCCTCCACCTAAACGGTAAAGGGGTCGCGGACCTCTTGCAGACGATTCTCGACAAACGCGTTCTGGACAGCTCTGCCAGTTTAAGTGAAAGCGGAGTGCCGACCACGTAGAGATATCATCTTGAAGCAGACTGCCCTGATGTCTGCTGCGAAAGGAGTCACGGCCGGGTGGCGTTTGGTAAAAGCGGTGAATGGCCACTTCTGTATTCTCGGCAGAGAACCTTCGCACGTGCAGCGAATTCACAATTTCCGCCCTTCGTGCCAGAGCCTCTAGCCGTAACGGCAATGGAACTGTTGCAGGCCCTGAATCGCGAATCTTAGGCAGCCGAGGGCCGCACAACGCTATGCTCCGGCGCCTAACATTCAGTTGGGACTGAGAATTCCTCACGCGCTGAGACCTCTGCCTCATGCATACTTCCCCTGCCAAGATGTGGAGTAAGAATATGCAGGTCGGCGATCCAATTTCTGAGGAAATCATCATTCGAGCGCGCGAAAGCTTTGCGCGACAGGGACTTATGGCGCATCTCGGGGCGGAAATGGCGGATGTACGCGCGGGGCTTGTCACGCTGCGACTGCCGTTCCGTCCAGAACTCACGCAACAGCATGGCTACTTCCATGCCGGCGGAACATCGGCCATCGCCGACAGCGCAGGCGGTTACGCTGGGTTTACCCTCTTCCCCGAAGGCAGTTCAGTCCTGACGGTCGAGTTCAAACTGAACCTGATCAGCCCGGCGCAAGGAGATTATCTCGAGGCTGTCGGCCGCGTGATCAAGAATGGTCGCACACTGACCATCTGCCAGCTCGATGTATGGGGCGTTGATGGAGATCGCCGCAAACATGTCGCGACGGGGATGCAAACCCTGATCTGCTTGCATGACACGCCAGACCTGCCCGCTTCGCGCTAGAACAGGTCTTCTCGGCGAATGGCCTGAACAGGGTTGAAGATCGGCAGATTTTGGCGGTCCAATCCCAGATCCATCAATTCCGCGTCGCTCAAGCGGTAAAAGGCCCGAAAGCGGCGCGGCAGCCGGGCCGGGCGTGATGCAAGACTGTCTTTCTCGTGCTCTTGCGTTGGGGCGGCCGTGCATCGCGGGTTCATGGTCACCTCCGGTATCTTCCCCCCCCAGAGAATGCACCCCGTGCCCAGAGCCATGAATTTCGGATCCCTCAGCGGATATTGAGATTTCCTCTCTGTGATTGTCGCCGCGAAATCCTCAGGACCTCCGGAAAATTCCTCAATTGCGAGCCGCCATGCTGCCGCATGACAGTCAGTCCCGACCGCCAAAGCGGACGGAGAAGGATACCGGAAGAATGACAAGACTTTCCCGCACTGGCCTTGAAACCCATGCCAGGCATTGGATCGCCGCTTGGAACGCGCATGACGTGGAGACGGTTCTCGCGCCGTTCGCCGAAGACACCGTCTTCATCAGCCCTCTCGCCAAGCAGGTGGCGGGAAACGCTGAGATCGTTGGGAAGGACGCCCTGCGGCAGTACTGGACCGACGCCCTGGCACGCGTGCCCGATCTTCACTTCGAACTGAGCGGACTCGCCGTAGACGAAGAGGCGCAATCCGTGACGGTTTTCTATGTGTCGCGAGCCGGCGGTCGGGTCAGGCATGCCTGCGAACACATGCGGTTTCGCGACGGCGTCCAGTTTCTGGGCGAAGCCTATTACGGGTCCGAGGAATGACGGGCCCCGTGCGCGCGACCGACGCAAACCACTACCCTTGGGGTAACGGCTGCGACGGCTGGAGACTGGTCGATCGCCCCGAGCTTTCGCTGCGCGAAGAGCGGCTGCCGCCCGGCGGTGCCGAAGCACCACATTATCATCGGGTCTCCCGCCAGATCTTCTATGTCCTTGCCGGGGAACTGACGATCAAGGTTCCGGGTCGTATCCTCTTGGCCAAGGTGGGAGAGGCCCTGGAAATCCCCCCGGGCCTGGGACATTTGGTGCAGAACAACGGGCCCGAAGACCTGCGCATCCTGCTCGTCTCCGCCCCTGATACGGCCGGCGACCGGTATCCGGTCGACGACCATGCGGCCGTCCCGACGGATTTAGCGCACCATCCGATGTATTGGCTCTAGCCCGCCCCTGACAAAATCTCCCGCTCGGTTGAGACCTTCTCAATCGGCGTGGAGGCGGCTCCCGGCTAGCACTTGAGACAAAGAGCGGATGCCAGAAGCCATGAACATCAATGATCTCAGAAAATCCTTGAGCGCCGCCTCTGGCGGGACACCGACACCCGGCCTGTCGGGTCTTCAACGACTTGCACTTCTTTGGGTCACGGCCATCCTGCTGACATTTCTGTCCTTCGTCTCTTATCCTCACCGATCTGGCGAAACGGGCTCCATTCAAGATCGTGCCGAGCAAACCGACGAGCTTGGGCGGGTATACTCCCTGAGGGACGACTGCTGCATCTGGTCCGGCCACGCGCATGACTGACCCAGCCCGATTGGCCCCGTTGCGCCGCATCGTCTTCATCTCTCTGCCATTCACCTTCGCCTACCTGCTCTCCGAACTCTTTCGAAATGTGAACGCTGTTATGGAGCCTCGTCTCACGGCCGAGTTTCAGCTTGAGCCTGCGACCATGGGCATGATGACCTCCGCCTTCCTTGGCGCACTGGCCGGCTCGCAGCTGTTCGTCGGCCAGGCCCTGGACAGGTTCGGGCCGAAACGCGTGCTGGTGGCTACGCTCTTCCTGGCTGTCGTCGCATCCGCGCTCTTCGCCGGGGCACAAACAGCCCACATGCTCGTCCTGACGCGTTTCATAATCGGCCTCGGACTTTCCGCTTGCTGGACCGGCGCCTACAAGGCGAACACCCTGTGGTGGCCGAGGGAGCGCCTGCCCCTGGTAAACGCCATCACGATTGCAGCGGCCGGCCTTGGCTCCCTGGCGGCCACCAGCCCGACCGAATGGCTGCTACGCCAAATCGGCTGGCGCGAAATTTTTCTGGGTCTCGCCGGCGTCACAGCCACCATTGCATTGATCATCGCCGCGGTGGTTCCGCCCCAGACGAGGGAACGGGCCGCACCCGCGATCCCGGAACCGGCTTTGAAGGGACTGCGTGGTGTCCTCACGCACCCCACCTTTCTCACCATCGCACCGGCTTCGGCCCTCTGTCAGGGAGCCTGGGTCGCCTATCAGGGGCTCTGGGCTGGGGTCTGGCTGCGCGACGCGATTGATCTCCCGTCGACTACGGCAGCGAGTATCCTGATGGCGCTCTCCTTTGCCGTCATCTTGGGGCAATTCGGCTTCGGCCTGCTCGCCGATCGGATCGCCCGCACCGACCGGCACCTGTTCCACCTGACGTTCGCCCTGACGCTTGGCTTTGTGCTGGGTCAGCTCGCAATTGCCGGTGCAGGCGCGTCCCTGCAGACCATCCTCTGGGCTGGCTACGGGCTCTTCACCGCGGGTCCCATCCTTGCCTACGCGCTTCTGGTCCGGCTGCTACCCGACGCAGTGTCCGGCCGCGCTATCGCCATGCTCAATCTCGGCGCCGTCCTCACCGGTTTCTTGATGCAGGGCGGCGTCGGCGCAGGCATCGAGGCTTTGGCTCGGCTTGGGTGGAGCATTTCGTCCGCCCATGTCACGTTCATCGTGCTGATTGCCGGTCTGCAAGCCGTCGCACTGGCGTGGATGGCTCTGCATCAAGGTCGCGCCCTGGGTCTGGACAAGGTTCGGTGATCATTTCTACCGTGCGCCTGAAAGCTTCTCATTCGCCGCCTCTAACGCATTGGAATACCGTCATATCATGGAAGTCGAGGAGAGACATTCATGATGCTGAACCTAAGCCGTACTGCCCTGTGCTCAATGTCGCTCGCCGCCGCTCCCGTTGTCGCTCACGCGTTCGATCTGGACAGCCGCGATCTGCGGGAGGGTGAAACCATCCGCACGGAATTGGTGAATTCGACCATGGGGTGCGAGGGGCTCAACCAATCCCCGCACCTGCTCTGGAATGACCCGCCCGCGGGAACACAGAGCTTCGCGATTACGGTCTACGACCCGGACGCCCCGACCGGCAGCGGTTGGTGGCACTGGATCGTTCTGGATATTCCGGCGCACACACGAGCGATGCTCGCGGGCGCCTCCGGCGACCTGCCCGCCCCTCTCGTCGAGTCCCTGACGGATTTCGGGCAGCCCGGCTACGGTGGCCCCTGCCCGCCTGAGGGCGCAGTCCCTCATCGCTACGAGTTCACCGTCTATGCCATCGACGTGCCGAGCCTGGGGGTGGACGCCAGCGCCATGCCCGCCCTCGCCGGCTACGTGATCCACGCGCACAGCCTCGGCAGTGTGACACTGACAGCGCGCTACGGGCGCTGAAAGCAAGGACTTACCGACCATGAAGAAACGCATGCTTCAGATCGATGCCTTTTCGGACCGACCACTGCTCGGCAATCCGGCGGCGGTGGTCTTCGACGCCGACGACTTGTCCACCGAGATCATGCAACGCATCGCGCGCGAGATGAACCTCTCCGAGACCGTATTCCTGCTTCGCCCGACCGGTGACGCGGACTATCGCGCCCGCATTTTTACCCCGGTGCGCGAACTGCCCTTCGCCGGTCATCCGACCATCGCCGCCGCCCATGCGTTTTGCGGCGAGCAAAGCAGAACGCCCCAAAGCCTGACGCAGGAATGCGGCATCGGACTGGTGCCGATCCGCGTCGAAGACGACCTTTACACGATGACGCAGGCGACGCCCCAATTCCGCGATGTGCCGGTCACCAAGGCTGAACTTGCCGAGGCGATCTGCCTTCCGCTCGATATGCTCGCGGACAGCCCGCATCGGATCGTCTCGACGGGGGTTCCATGGCTGTTGCTTGAGCTGCACGACCTTCAGGCGCTGACCGGCCTGCGACCCGACCTCGGCCTGATCGAGCGGGTCTGCCATGGGCTCGGCGCGGCAGGGCTCACGGTCTTTGCGGACAGCGGGTCCGGGGCCACGCCACGCCTGCGTGTACGCACCTTCGCTCCGGGTGAGGGCGTGGCCGAGGATCCTGTTTGTGGGTCTGGCAATGGTGCCATTGCTGCGTGGATCGCCACGCATCGCGACGCGGTGCCTCGGGGCAGTTACCTGTCGGAGCAAGGGGTCGAGATGGGCCGGCGCGGGCTGGTTCACGCGGGCTGGGAAACGACAGCCGAAGGGCTGCGGATCACCATCGGCGGGGCCGCCTGTATCGTCCTGCGGGGCGAGCTGGATCTGGGTGACGCGTCCTGATCAGACGGACTGATCCAAAACCTCCAGAACAAAATCGACCCGCGCCTCGACCGTGGCCAAAGGCAGCGGCAGCAGGTCATATCCCGCCATGGCATAGGCCTGCTCCATTGCCTCTGCCGTCGCAACAGCCTCGTCGAAATCCTGCGCGCGCTGTGCATCCTGACCGAATATCTCGGGCCAGGGCGGCGCAAGAAACACCGTCGCGCGATACCGGTAGAACTCGGCCGCCGCGTGAACATGTGCGGGCGCCTCGCCCTCGTAAAGCTGGAGATATCCGATCACATCGGGAATGCCGCGATCGAAGATCACCGGACCGTCGATCCCCTGCGCCTCGTGCCACGAGCGCATCTCCCAGCCGAGCATAAGCTCTGCAAAAAGCTGCCGGTCCTGACCGTGCCACCCTGTCCCACCGATCCGGGTCTGATCCTGAATGATCGCGCGACCTGCTTCGGGCATTGTTGTGAGACCATGCCGCGCCAGTGCGGACAGAAGCGTCGTCTTGCCCGATCCCGGGCCGCCGGTAATAACAAAAAGCCGATCGTTCATAGTGGTCCTGCTGGAAAGAAACCTGCATTCAGCCTGTCGGAAAGACGATCCGCCCCGGAGCATCCTTGGGCAGTCGACCGGAAAGCAACCATGCGGCGGCAAGCGGCCAGAGCGTCTGTTCGAAACGGGCGTGGAAGAATGCGAAATGCCCGATCTCGGGCACCGCGATATCCAAGGGCGCGATCCGCAGATGGGTTCGATCCGCCCCGGAATAGTAGTCGAGCAATCGTTGCCCCGCAGCTTCGGTGCAGAACGGGTCATCTGTCAACCCGATGGCCAGGAGCCGCGCCCGGGTGGCGCCATGACGCGCTGCAAGGTCTGCTGGGTCCAAAGCGGAGCAAACACTTGTCTCGAACCGCGGCCCCATCCGGCTCCAGTCGCGCACCACGCCGCGCGGCACATCCTCGAGCCATCCAAGCCGTGCCCCGGGAAAATAGCCGAAGAGCTGCGTCACGGCTGGCATGAAGAGATGCCATTTCAGATACATCGCGCGCCGCTGGCGGGGATCGTAATCGCGCCAGTAGGCGAATTGCGCGCCAACCGTCACGATCCGGTCCAGCCGATCCGAGGTGCGCGCCAACCCCAGGGCGAAGCCGCCGATTGAATGGCCCACGGCGCAGAGCGCACGATCCGGCCAGCGCCTGCCAGCATAGGCAAGCACCGCCTCAGCATCGAGGACGCCCCAATCGACCCATCCCGCCTGCAAATCCTTCACCGGCGTGGAGCGGGACTCACCAATCCCGCGATAGTCGAAGGTCAGGACCGTCGCCCCCTGCCCGGACAACCAGGATGCAAACCGTGCGTAATAGCGCGCCTGAACCGCCGTAGCGGCATGAAGCACGACGACAGGGCCGGTGTCTGCGTGCCAGATCCCACCCCTGATCGGATACCCGTCTTCAGCCGCCACCTCGAAGCGTTCGGCGGGCATCGCTGGGGCGGGCCTTTCAGGGTTCGGCCGCGATGGCGGAGCGTCAGGTCTCCAGCGATAAAGCATTGGTGTCCACATTCGTCTCAGGTCCGACAATACGAGAACAGCTTCCTTTGAAAGGGAAATCACGCCAAATGAGCTTTGCTACGGCTCACCTGAAGCCAATTCAATTGCGGGACCGGTCGGATTGGCGCTCTCTTCTCGCAGGAGGGCACCGAAATGACCCAGGATCGCATGCCACGCAGCCCCGTCGTCACGCTCGACGATCTGGACCTGTCGCCACAGAGCTATGGCACCCGCTTTCATGCCGCCATGGCGGCCATTGCCGCCCCACTCGGTGCGACGCATCTGGGGGCAAGGCTGGTGGAGGTTCCGCCCGGCAAAACGACCTGGCCCTTCCATGCCCATCACGCCAATGACGAGATGTTCATCATTCTCTCGGGCACCGGCGAACTGCGGTTCGGCCCCGACCGGTACCCGGTCGCAGCCGGCATGGTGGTGGTCTGCCCTGCGGGTGGCGCCGAAACGGCCCATCAGCTGATCGCAACCGGCACTGAACCTCTGCGATATGTCGCGGTCAGCACCATGCGAGAGCCTGATGTGATGGCCTATCCCGACAGCGGCAAGCTGACGGTCTTCGCGGGCGCCGCGCCCGGAGGTGACAAGGCAAAGCGCCGGGTTGCCAGTTCCTTCCGGACCGCGGATGCGGTCGATTACTGGAACGGCGAAGAGCCATGAGGTCCCTCGAGTTCTGGTTCGACTTCTCGTCCGGTTACGCCTTCTTCGCTGCGCAGCGGATTGAGGCCATCGCGGCAGACCTGGGTCGGACCGTGCTCTGGCGACCCTACATGCTGGGCACCGCTTACAAGGTGACAGGGGCACGCGGACTGTCGTCGACGCCACTGAAACGCGACTATGCGCGGCGCGACTGGGCGCGGATCGCACGGCACCAGGGCCTGACCTTCCAGCTGCCCGCCAACCATCCCCATGTCGCCCTGGCGGCGACGCGCGCCTTCTACTGGGTTGAAACACAGCACCCTGAACTTGCTGCTGCCTTCGCGAAGAGGGTCTTCACCTTGTATTTCAACGACAGTCTCGACACCGCCTCACCCGAAGCTGTCTCGCGGCTCGCCCCAGAGTTCGGTCTCAAGCCCGGCGCCCTTCTGGCCGGCATCGCCGACCCTGCCCTGAAAGAAAAGGTCCGGAGGATCGGCGAAGATGCGGTGGCACGGGGTGTCTTCGGATCTCCCTTCTTCATCGTCGATGAAGAGCCTTTCTGGGGCTGGGACCGAATGGAGATGATGACAGAGTGGGTCAGGACCGGCGGATGGTGATCGTACCGACGATCCGCCGACTGTCAGCCGCGGATGCTCCGCGCCTTGCCGATCTGATGACGGCCTATCGGAGAGCCATGGGCGGACCGGCCAAGGCGATGACGCCGGAACAGGCCACACCTCTGATCGAGCGCTCCGTCGCCGAGCCGGATCTGCTGCTTCTCGGGGCGGATCATGGCGGCGCGCTTGCCGGCTTTGCGCTGGCCTTCGACTTGCCCGAGATCATCTCAGGAAGCCGTGCCGGTCAGCTCGACGATCTCTTCGTCATGCCAGAGGCCCGGGGAAGCGGCCTTGCCCGCGCCCTGATTGGCCAGTTAACCGAGATCGGTACCGCGCGCGGCTGGACCCATCTGCGCTGGCTGGTGCCGCAGGACAATCTGACGGCGAAACGGTTGTATCTGTCGATCGCCGATACCGCGCCCTGGGACAGTTTTCGGATCGAGCTGAGCCAACGCCGCTCAATCTAGGTCGATTCGGTACCGTTTCACCGGATCGAGCGTGGCAATTCGGTCATAGAGCCGCTGCGCAACCAGGTTCTCAACGCCGGTTTCCCATTCGATGCGGCGCCAGCCCTGCGCGCGCCCCTCCTGAACCAGTCGCTCGACAAGCCGTTCCGCCAGACCACGACCGCGCGCGAAAGGCGCGATCCAGAGATCTTCCAGGATCGCGATCTGGGCCGTGCTGAAGCTGTGCTGACGAAGGACCAAATGCGCCAGCCCGGCGGCCTGCCCCTGAACGAGAACCAGCCAGCCGAGAAGCGGCGCAGCTTGATCCAAGAGGCGCTGCCAGATGACGGGCATGTCCGCGCGGGCTCGATCAGGTGCCGCGAAATGGTCCAGGTTCTCTTGCCAGAGGTCTTCCCATGCCACGCGGTCGTTTTCCTCAAGTCGCCGGATTTCGACCGCAGCCGCTTCAATACGATTCATTCAATCTGCTCCCGGCTCCTGTTGCCTTTGCGCGAGGGTCCTTTCCCCGGCCGAGGCCTCGATCATCCAGCGGCTCAGGTTGCGCACGCGACGGTCCCTGGCCAGCGCCTCGGGATAGACGAGGAAGTAGCCTCCGCCCGTATGAGCCCAATGTGAAAAGAGCTGTTTCAACCGCCCGGCTCCGACGTCGAAGGCGGCGATCTCCACGCCTGCCAGCGCCACTCCTGCCCCGTCCATGGCCGCGCGCAGTGCGAGTCCGGCGGAATCGACCATCATCACCGCAGCAGGCCGGATCGGCCCGCCCGGCAACGTCGCGTTCCATCGCGCGTAGTTCTCTTTCCGATACTGCGAGAGAAACAAGGTCATGCCCGATATCTGCGCCCGCATTTCGTCGGGGTCATCCTTGCTCAGGGGCGGCGCACCGAACAGGCTCACGGTTTCTTCGAACAGCAGGTCCGCCTGCAACCCATCCCATTGGCCCTGCCCATGCCGCACCGCCGCATCGGCCACTCCCGCAGACAGATCCACAGCCTCCTGCGTCGTGGATATCAGCAGATCGAAACCGTTGCGCTCGAACGGGTAGCGCGTCAGCCGGGGCGAGAACCAATGGGCCGCGAAAGTCGGCAACATCGACAGCCGCAAGGGGCCCGCGTTGCGATCCTGTCTGAGGCCGCCGACCGCTTCGATGATCCGGGAAAACCCCTCGCTCAGATCGGGCGCGAGTCTTGCTCCGGCCTCTGTCAGTTCGAGCGCCGGGCCGACCCGTCGCATCAATGTCAGGCCGAGCGCATCCTCAAGCCCGCGCAACTGGTGGCTGACGGCCGATGGCGTGACGCCAAGTTCCAGCGCCGCCTCCTTGATAGAGAGATGGCGCGCCGCGGCCTCGAAGGCTCGCAGGGCGTTCAGGGGCACATTCAGCCGAAAGGGTACTTGTTTATCCATAGATCCTCACAAACCGACTATCGCCGATAACCGGCACCACGCGAACGACGCTTTCTCATCAGCGCCTGAAAACTGCTCACTCGCCTGCCCGGCTCCTGAGCCTGAAGATCGTCCCACCATCCGCGAACTGGGAGATCCCGAATGCTGACCGAAGCCGTGAAGGTCCCGCTCGTCGATACGACGAGCCCCGTCTGGTTCGACGGGACGCTTCTGCCGTCCGGTGAGGCGACGCTGCATGTTCTGACGCACTCTCTGCACAACGGCGGTGCGGTCTTCGAAGGGATCCGCGCCTATGACGGTCGCCTGTTTCTGGGTAAGGAGCATTTCCGGCGCCTGCAGCGCTCGGCCGAACTTCTCGGCTACACGCTCCCATGGCTGGTCGATGATCTTCAGGCCGCCGCCGAGGCCGTGCTTTGGGCTGGCGGACTGAAGGACGCCTATGTTCGACCGATCGCCTGGCGCGGCAGCGAAAGCGTCACCGTATCGGCGCATGGTTGCCGGATCCATACCGCAATCGCGGCCTGGGACTGGCCAGTGGAGACCGCCCTTGGGGACGGGACCGGCGGATTGCGCCTGGTTCTGTCGGATTGGCGGCGCCCCGCGCCCGATACGGCGCCGACCGCCTCGAAATGCTCGGGGCTCTACATGACCGGAACCTTGTCGCGGGCCGCAGCCGCCCGTAGCGGACATGACGATGCGCTCATGCTGGATATGGCAGGCCATGTCGCCGAAACGACGGTCACGAACATCGTCCTCGTCCGGAACGGCAGGCTTCGGTCTCCCCTTCCCACATGCTTTCTTGACAGCCTGACCAAGCGCCATGTCTTCGACCTTGCGCGTGGCCTTGGCCTGTCGGTTCATGAAGGAACCGTCAGCCTCGACGATCTGGATGCAGCGGACGAGGTCTTCGTCACGGGCACGTCGGTCGAGCTTCGCCCCGTGGTCTCGCTGGACCGCCCCGGCAAGCACAGCACCTGGCCTGTCGGGCGCATCACCACGGCCCTGCGCGAGGCGTTCCGCGCCTCGACCCGGGCTCACGCGTAGTGCCAGACCAGCAACAGGCCGAGGCAGACGATCGCGGCGCGCAGGAATTGCGGCTTCACCCGGCGCGCCAGCCGGCCACCGATGACACCACCTGCCGCCGCCCCCAGGAAGACCAGGGCAGCCGGCCCCCAGGCAACCGCGCCGCCAAAGGCGAAGATCAGGACAGCGATACTGGTCGCAAGCGTCGCCAAGGCATTCTTGACCACGTTCAGCCGCTTCAGATCGTCGTCCCCCGTCACGGTCAGCAGCGCCAGCAGCAGCACCCCCAGCCCTGCCCCAAAGTAGCCACCATAAAGGGCCACGACGCCTTCGGCGCACGCGGCAAGGACGGGCCCGATCGACACCCCGCGGCGGGCGAGCCAGCAGTTGAGCATGGGCCCTGCCGCAAACAGCAGCGTCGCGAAGAGCAGCAGCCAGGGGACCAACTGCCGGAACAGCGCATCTCCCGACACCAGCAACAGCCCGGCCCCCGCCGCCGAGGCCAGCGCAAACACCGCGACGCGTCCGGGCCGCGCGATCAGTTCCTGCCGCAGCACTGCGCCTTCGCCAATCAGGCTGGCTGCATGGCCGGGCCAAATCGCCACTGCACTGGTCGCGCCCGCCGTCACCGGCGGCAGCCCCACGGCCAGCAGCGCCGGGAAGGTAAAAAACGTGCCGCCGCCCGCGATCGCATTGCACAGTCCGCCGAGCAGCCCCGCGCCCGTGAGCAGCGCTATTGTCGTCATATCCATCCGGTCCTCCCCTCCGCCTCCGCGCGATCCTGACGGAAGCGCTGGAAAATTGTGTCGGACCGGTGCCAGATGATACCCCGGAGGTGCCAACATGCAGCGCGATGAGATTGGAGGATTCGTCGAGGATGGAAGTCCGGTGATCGGCAGGATCACGAGCTTCACATCCGGCACCATGCCGGAGGCGCATGCGCATTGGCGCGGACAGATCGCCTGGTGCCCGGACCGGCCGGTGACGATCGAGACAGGACGGAGGCTGCATCTTCTCTCTCCCGGCATGGCGATCTGGCTTCCGCCGACGCACCGCCACCGCATCCGGGCCGAGGGCGCGCGGAAATCGGTCAACCTCTACACCCGGCCCGCTGCGGCACCGCTGCCCAAGGCCCCCACGCCTTTCCCACTCGAAGCGCTGGAGGCCGAACTTCTCCGCACCCTGGCAGGGTCCAGCCGCGCCGACCGGCAAGAGCCCGCCTTCGCCCGGCTGATAGCCGTGCTGTGGGACCGACTTGCGCGCCCCGCCCCTGCGCCCACACTGCCCCTGCCTGCCGACCCGCGCCTGCGTCGTATCGCGCTGGCACATCTCGATGGGGTCGACCATTCGCTCGACCACTGGGCCGCGGCACTGGCGCTGTCGCGGCGCAGCCTGCAACGGCTCGTCCGTCGCGACACCGGGCAAAACTGGGCCACCTGGGTGCGCGACCTTCGGTTGGCACGCGCCATTGCCCCTTTGATGGCCGGCAAAAGCGTGCAGCATGCAGCCCATGCCGCCGGCTACGCCACCGCGAGCGGCTTCGTGGCCGCTTTTCATGCCGCCCATGGGATTACGCCCGGTCAGTTGCAGCGTCGGATGGAGATCTGAGGTCATCCCACGCGCCGCTCCGTCAGCAGTCGCAGGGCGAACCCGATCAAGACACTGCCGGTAACCCCGTCGAGGAGCCGAGGCAGGCGGGGGCCGTTCAGGGCATTCTGAAACGGCACTGTCGCGGCAGTCAGCGCTGCAAAGAAAATCAGCCCCATCGACGCGTGTATCCCCGCGAGCAGGACGCTGAACGGCACCACCGGAACGCCCACGGGCAGAAACTGCGGCAGGAAGCTGATATAGAAGACACCGACCTTGGGGTTAAGAAGGTTGGTCATCACCCCACGCAGGAACCAATTCGGGGCGGAAGGCGCCATGACCCTCGGAACCCCCGGCTCTCGCGCACGGAACGCCCCCCGCAACATCCCGATCCCCAGCCAGATCAGGTAGGCCGCGCCGGCAAGCTGAAGGCAACGGTAAGCCAGTTCCGATACGGCCAGCACTGCACCGAGCCCCAAAGCCGCAATCAATCCCTATGCCAGCACCCCGGTCACCACCCCTGCCCCCGCCAGCATCGCGCGGCGCGGCCCCTCGACCGCCGCCGTCCGCAGAACAAGGGCTGTATCGAGCCCCGGTGTGATCGTCAGCAAAGCCGCGGCAATGGAAAAGCTCAGCAATGCAGTTGCAACGTCCATGGCTACTCTCCGATCTCGTCCAGAAAATCTGCCAGAAGCTCTTGGCCTTCGGGCCAGGCGCCGAGGTTCGACGCCTCGTTCAAATGGCCCCTTGGGCCAAGACGGCGTGGCCAGGCGCCTTGCCTGGCAGCCCAGGCTATCCCACTCGCCGTCGGATCATAGGGATCGTTCTCACTTGCGACGGCCAACACCGGCCGCTCACCAAACCCCGTTGCAGGTAACGCTCCGAATGCCTTTGCCTGCGCCGGGAAAGCCGGCCCGCTCGGGTCCGGCACGGCAACAAGAAATGCCGCAGCGATCGCCCGGGACGACGCCGCACGCCAATGGGCGAAAAGCAGGCACCCGAGCGAATGGCATACCAGCACCGGCGGATAAGGTGCTGCGGCGACCGCCCGGTCCAGGGCGGCAAACCAGTCCGCGAGGTCGGGCTTATCCCAGGAATTTGGCTCTATCCGGAGGGTGTTCGGATAGAGAGTTTCCCAATGACTCTGCCAATGTTCAGGGCCGGATCCCCCGATGCCCGGCACCATAACGAAACGACGGCTCATGCGACTCTCCTGGTGTTTACCCTTCTGGAGTGTCCCTTGCCGAACGCATAACGGGAATGGCAATTCATCGGCCTTTGCGGCAAACTCCCGATGAATTAACGGAATCTGTGGTGGAACATGCCGACCAGTGAGCTCGACCGCCTTGACATCGCAATCCTCGAAGCGCTTCAGGAAGCGGGCCATTTGTGGATTATCAGAAACTTGAATAAACACTAATGGCAGAGAATTTCATCTCCTTTTCAGAAAGCTCCTGAGACTTTGTCTGCGGCAGATTCAAGATATTGCCGGCCCAGTCTCGGGGCCGGCAATCTTACTAGGCGGTCAGCGCTGAACTTCCACCGTCGTCCTTCCATCGGCGCCAAGCTGGGAATGCAAGTGCGATCAGGCCGAGCGCCAGGTGGGCGAGCGAGACTGCTAAGGTGAAACCGTCAATAAGCACCCATGGACTAATGGCCGCCCAAATACCTGTTACCACTCGCGCCCAGTCAAGCCCTTCATGCGGTCGCCAAAGTGCAATCGCGGAAAGCACTGCGATCAGTCCGCCTGTCAGCAGGGCGCTCCAGAAGGCAATATCGGTCATCGTGATGACGAAGGGCAACCCAGCGAGGGCGAGGCCCGCGAGAAGGCTGATGCCGTCGCCAAGCTTGTCATAGTTCGTAGTCCAGGTCTTGCTCATGGTGTTACCTCCTTTCTCTTCACCAGGGATTCAATGCGGCCGAGCCAGCCGCTTGGGCGCCGGCGCAGGCAGGAAGGGCAACAACTCCTCCTGCGAAATCGCGCCGGTCGCGATCTCTTCCAAGGCAAGCTCTTCGGTGGCTTGCCGTTTAGGTTCGACCCGCGGTTCTGCCCCGGCCTTCAGCGCCCGGCTGCGGGCGCTCGCGGCGAGGACCAGAGCGAAACGATCGGGCACCGCCTGCTGGGCATCAATTGCAACGAAGGGATTCATGCCGCCCTCCCTTCCTCAACGGACGGATACATGCCGTCGGCGGCCACCGCCGCTTCAAGCGCCAACAGCGCTCGTTCAACCTCGGCAAGCTGCGATTCACGTTGGTTTTCCGGCATGCCTTCGGTGCTGGCGACATCCTGAAGATACTCCGTGTAGGCCCAGTTCATCAGGATAGAACGGCGAGCCTCCAACGACAGGCTGGCGTCCGAAGCAACCTCAATGGGAGGACGCCCATCATCGCCGCCTTTCGGATCGCCCCGCCGTTTGGCGCCGGCCATCGCGTCGCGATAGGTTTGCCGCATCTCCGACAGGCCGAGCCGAGAAAGCGTGGCATCGGACCACAGCCCGGCCTGCCTGTCCCGTGCCCGGGCGGCACCGCGCGCGGCTTCGCCTGCCGGCAGATGCACCTCGTAAGCCACCCCCAGACGCTTTGCATGGCGAATAGCAGCTTCCAGCGTCGGAAAGCTCAGGTCTATCTGCTGGATCGTGTCGTCCCCACCCGTCCAGCCCATCAAAGGCTCGAGCCAAGGACCGGTCCGGCGCGGAAAGCTCATCTTCCAGCCCTGCGTACCCGCGCGCCCCGAGGTCATCGCCGATTTCGACGGCTTCCAGATCCGGGCGACCGCATCGTCCGGCAGAGAAGAGTCCCAGTCGGGTCGCGAACCGGCCAGGCTCGGAATGGGTGAGGCATGTGATTGTGCTGTGAAATCTCCACTGATCAAGTTCACTACTTACCCTCCAGATTTCGGGAACGGCGTCCGACCGCCAAGAAAGCGGCCGGAGCATCCCATCCTGGGCCCGAGGTGCTTCAGGCCGCGACAGGTTCCGGCTCACGAGCCGTCTCGAGCTGCCTGGTCTCGAGACCTTCGGTCGCCTCAGGAGACGCGATCTCGATCCGACGCGGCTTGAGTTCCTCGGGGACCTCGCGCTTCAGCTGGACAGTCAGCAGACCGTTCGACAAGGTGGCCTCTTCGACCCGGACGTGATCAGCCAGTTCGAACCGACGTTCAAACGACCGACCGGCGATGCCGCGATAGAGATAGCTGGCACCGTCGTCACCATCGGGAGTCTCCTTGTGGCCCGACACGATCAGCATGTTCTTGTCCTGGGTCAGGGTCAGATCGTCTTCGGCAAAGCCCGCCACCGCCATGTCGATGCGATAGTCGTCCTCGCCGGTCTTGACGATGTCGTAGGGCGGCCAGTTGTCGAGCGTTTCCACCCGACGGGCGGCCTCAAGTGCGTCGAGCATACGGTCGAAACCGATACTCGAACGGAACAGAGGTGCAAAATCAAGTCTCGTTGCCATAGCCATATCCTCCTTTGAGCAACATGGGTACAGACGTCGGAAGCACCGCAGGAACGGCGTCCCGCCTTGTCACCGATCCCCATCTGGGCGATCAGCATAAATTGATTTGGAACAGCACCTTACGGTTTCAAGAGGATGCTCAAAACTTTTTTCTGCGAACAGAAATCCTATATTTCACGCACTTCCTTGTAGCATTCGAAAGGAGGAGATCATGACCGAGAACGACGTGAAGAGCATCTTGGGTCCCGGCACGGATCCTACACTTCTGTCTGATATTCTGCGCACCGGCGCTGACGCCTCCGAGCTTGCCCGTGCCAAGGCCTGGGTCGAGGCGGATGAAGCGCAGGTCGATGCCCATAGCCCCTTCCCATCGGGCCGGGTCGCCCGGTTGGTAGAATTGCTCGAAGCCGATCAGGAAGAAGACGATCTACTGTAACAGAAATCGGGCTGGCGCAGAAGATGGCGCCAGCCCGTCCCTTCAGGTGGTTACGATCACCCGAACCGGTCCGTCGCGACGCAGAACATCGGCAACCACGTGGGTGCCCGACCTGCGTAGAGCCACATCGACGGATCCACCATCAAGGCGCAGATTGCGCAGGACGACCTCTCCCAGAAACTCCGGAAGGATCGGTTGCTCGAAGATCACCTGACGCGCCTCAGCATCGAAGCGCAGCCCGAGACAGGCCTGAAGCAGCAACAGCGGCGCTCCCGCCGCCCAGGCCTGCGGCGTACAGGCCACCGGGTAGAAGGTCGGCCCTTGCGTCTCGCGGCGCGGAAAACCGCAGAACAGCTCCGGCAACCGTCTCAGATCGATATAGGTGGCGGCGGAGAAGATGCCCTCGAATATACGCGCGGCCTGTTCACGGAACCCGTAGCGCGCCAGCCCCGCCCCGATCAGCGCATTGTCATGGGGCCAAACCGACCCGTTGTGATAGCTCATCGGATTGTATCGTGCCTGACCCGCGGCAATGGTCCGCACTCCCCATCCGCAGAAAGACGTCGGCCCCATCAGGGCACGAATGACCGTTTCGGCGCGCTCCTCCGGGACGATTCCCGTCCAGAGCAGATGGCCCGCGTTCGAACTGCGTACTCGGCAGGGCCGTTTGTCACCATCGAGGGCAAGCACATAGGTCCCAAGTTCATCGTCCCAGAACGCCGCGTCGAAACGGGACTTGAGTTCCGAGGCCTTTCGCGCCTGCTCTTGCGCGATCCCGTCATGACCGAGTTCCCGTGCGATCTCGGCCGCGGCCAGCCGGGCGGCATAGACGTAGCCCTGCACTTCGCAAAGCGCGATCGGCCCATTGGCCAGCGTCCCATCGGCGTGAAACACCGCATCATGACTGTCCTTCCACCCCTGGTTGGCGAGCCCCTTGTCGCTGCGCCTCCCGTATTCCACGAAACCGTCGCCGTCCCGATCGCCATAGGTCTCGATCCAATCGAGCGCCGCACGGACATGCGGCCAGAGTGTTTCCAGCACCTCCCGATTGCCGGTGCGCTCGAAATACGCCCCGGCGAGCATCACGAACAGCGGTGTCGAATCCACGCTGCCGTAATAGCGCCGGAACGGAACTTCGCCGGTTTCCGCCATTTCGCCATAACGCACTTCATGAAGGATCTTGCCTGGCTCGGCATCGGTATGCGGATCGAATTCCGTCGCCTGGTTGGCCGCAAGATGCAGCAAAACGCCCCGCGCGACCGCCGGGTCGAGCCAGAGCATTTCCCGGGCGGTGATCAGAGCATCGCGACCGAACACGGTGCTGAACCAGGGCACGCCCGCATAGGGATAGGGCCCCTCCTCCGTATCGGTCATGAGCATGTAGAGGTCCGAGACCGAACGGCGCATGGTCTCATTGAAAATCTCGTTGGAGCTTTGCACCGTGGCTGCGCGGGAAGAGGAACGTCTGAGTGCGCGGCGCGCGTCCCGCAAGGAGCGGAAAAACAGGCGCGACGGAGGATCCTCGGCCCCATTCGCGTCGCAGCCGATCTCGATAAAGAGCGAACGCGTTTCGCCGGGGGCGAGGCTCAGACGATAGACGGCTTTCCCCGGCTCAAGCTGCGCAGGCGCAGGATCGAAACGCAGAGCGGTGCTACGTGGATTGTGGTCGAGCCCCCGGTACGACAAGAGTACGTGCGAGCCATCCACCTCCGGCAAGAGCGACGTTCCCCGGCGGGCCCGTACCCGGCCACGGACCTCAAAAATATCCGCAAAATCGGCCTCAAAGGCGATTTCCAAGGTAACTTCATGTGCGACCTCGTCAAAATTGCGTACCGCCAGCCGCTCATAACAGGTGCCTTGCCAGAGAAACCGCGTCCGGCGCATGTGGATGCGATCATGCGCAATCAGACAGCGACCGGTTTCGTCATTAAGATCGGGATTCGTCAGATCGCAGGTCAGCGTCGCGTTATCGTCGCGCAATGTGGACGAGAGCAGCATGGGCCGCTCTCCCCCGATGGTCAGATAGTAATGCGAGAGATACCTGGTGTCGCGATGGAACAGGCCCTCGGGGCTGCCCGGCCCCGAGAGCACATCGCCATTGTGATCGAACACGGCGAAGGTATCGCCGTGCTTCAGGGTTCGTGGCCGCCGTTCCTGCAAGGAGGCTGCCGCCGGGATGAAGAATTGCGCCAGCGGCGCGACCAGTTGCGACGCACGTAAGCCCGTTTGTTGCAGCGCCTCGGTCATCTTATTCTCCTTCGCTCTCATTCCGCTGCATGCAGGACCTGAGCCCCTTGGCCCCCGAGCATATGCGGGAGCGGCATCGTAACAGCGTCGACGCCCGGCAACCCACGATAGATTTCGACATAGTCGCGCGCCATGCGGTCCGCAGTGAAGCGTTCTTCGAACGTCTCGCGCACGATTCGTCTGCTGATTCGGTTCAGTTTCCCCACAGCTGCGGCGGCATCTTCCAGAGAATTCACTACATAGCCAGTCAGCCCAGGCTCTACGATCTCCGGCACGGAGCCATTCGCCCATGCGATCACCGGCGTGCCGCAAGCCATAGCTTCGATCATCACGAGACCGAAAGGTTCAGGCCAGTCGACAGGGAACAACAGCGCCCGCGCGTTCCCGAGAAACTCGGCTTTTTGTTCTTCGTTAATTTCCCCAATGAACTCGACATTGTCATGGGCATCGACCATCGGTGCTATGATCTCGTCCCAATACTTGCGATCCGCATCGCCGATCTTAGCAGCAATTTTCAATGGCATCCCCGCTCGCACCGCTATCTCGATGGCGCGGTCCGGCCGTTTCTCCGGCGAAATCCGTCCGAGAAAAGCAAGATAGTCGCCGTTCGGGCGTTCGGTGAAGGGCAGCAGAGTCTTGGGAAGTCCGTGATAGACGGTCCCTGCCCAGTTCACGAAGGGCAGCGGACGGCGCTGGTCGTCCGAGATCGAAACGAGCGGATAGTTCGGGAAGGTCGCATAGAAGGGACGAAGATCAGGCCCGTCGAGCCGGCCGTGCATGGTCGTCACCATGCGATCGGCGAATGCGCGCGCCATGGGATAATGCAGGAAGTCGATGTGAAAATGCAGCACGTCGAATTCATCGGCCCGCAAGCGGACTTCCTCCAGCATGGCGACATGCCACGGCAGCGAGTTCTTCACGTTCGGATCGAGCCGGAGCGCTTCCTTGCTGCACGGGACCAGGTGGGCCTTGGTCCGGCTGTCGCCGCTGGCGAACAGCGTGACTTCATGGCCCTGCCTGACCAGTTCCTCGGTGAGATAGGAGACGATCCTTTCTGTTCCCCCATAGAGACGCGGCGGGCAACTTTCTTCCAGCGGTGCGATCTGTGCGATCTTCATCGGCAAAACCTCCTCTTCTGAGCGAAGCCTCAACAATGGACGCGAGAAGGTCGTCTACGATCACCCCGCCTGGGCATGACCGCCGGATGTGGCATCTCGAATTCGGACAGTCGTGATACAAGATCACTGCCATCCGCCGGACCATCGTGCCGGAACGCGAGATGGCCTTGCCCGGCAAAACCTCCTGCGCAAAACAGCGATGTCAGATAGCAGGGAACCCCTGCAAAAAGTTCAGTTAGAAATCGGCTTTGGAGTTTCAACCCCTACGATGCCCAAAAATATTATGCGAAGCAGGCAACTGCTGAGTGTGCGTCGGTCGCATTTACGCTGCGCGACGAACCACAACCGCTCCAATCAGCATGCTCAGCCCCAACGCGAGGAACAGAGGCTCGGCGACCTTGGCTTGCAACAGGCCGGAGGCAGTCGTGACAGAGATGAGCATCAAGCTGAATTCGCCGCCATGGGCCAGGATGGCGCCCGCGCGAAGCGCAGTCTCGAGCTGTTCTCCGAACATGCGGGTCAGGGCAACAACAAGCGCGAGTTTCACCACCATGAGCACAAAAAGCCATGCCAACACCGTTGGCCATGTCGACCAAACCGCACCTATATGGAGTTGAGTTCCGATACCGATGAAGAACACCCCGACGAACAAATCCCGGAACGGCCTGATTTCCCGTTCGACAAATTGGCGAGCGTCGCACTCGGCGATCATCATGCCGGCAGTGAATGCACCGAGCGCCGGCGAAAGACCCGCACCCTGCGCAATAATGGCCGCGAGCAAGGCTACGGTCAGGGCCAGAAGCTGTGCGAGTTCAGCCTCGCCCTGGGTTGCGACCCATCCGGCAAGCCGCTGAAGCATTGACCGGGCGATGAAGAGCGCCCCGACGAGCACGCCCATGCCCCCAACCATCTTCAGGACGTCGTGCGCGCTTCCCACGGCTCCGGCTGCGGCGATGACATCGTGAAACGCCAGAAAGCCGACGGCCGCCAGATCCTGAAACAGCAGAACAGCGATCGCGACCCGTCCCTGAGGCGTTCCGAGCGCATCGCCGCCCGCCAGGACCTTGAGGCAAAGCGCGGTCGACGACATCGCGACCGCGCCAGCGATCAGAACCGCCGCCGCCGGCGCGATCTCGGTAAAGACGAGGAGCCCTACGGTGACTAACCCTCCGACTACGAGCACCTGTGCCAGACCGAGCCCGAAGATCAGTCGCCGGAGCGACACGAGCTTGTCGAGGGAGAATTCCAGACCAAGCGCAAAGAGAAGCAGGATCACCCCGACCTCACCGATAAGCGTCAGTGTTGCACCCTCCGCGATGAGCCCCAGACCCGACGGCCCGATCACAATGCCGGACAGCAGGAAACCGACCAGTGCGGGGATGCCAAGCCGTGCGCAGATTGCGACATGGCAAAAAGCCATCATGGCGAGCAACGCGGCGGCCTCCAACAGCCCCTGGTCGGCGTGCATCAACGTCGCCCGCTTCCATAGACAGTCGCCCCGATCCACGCCGGTGGGTCGGACGCGGGGAAGGACTCAGCACTCGCTTCACTGACCGGGTCTGCAGCCGTCGCGAGTTCCGCTGAGAGATCACGAACGCTGGCCGCGTCGATGCCTCGGTGAAGCTGGTGCCCGGAACTCGGTCGGTGGCCTGTCTCGATGCGATGGGCGCCAGGAGCATCGGCTCCCTTGCTGGTTGGCACGGTTTCCCACCAGAAGCGGCGCGGTGGCACGGATCGACGTTTGTCCGGCTCGTGGCGCACGATATACTGCCAGTCGTTTCGTTCCGCGAAGGCGATGGCGCTGTCGAGATCAGGGAATGTCAGGCGGATCGGACGATAGGGATCTTCGGTTGCGGTCCAGCCCATAAGAGGCTCGATGACCGGCGCCCGGGCCGGCTCAAACTCGAGTATCCAATGCTGCCGCCTGATTGGAGCGGAGGTGTGGGACGAGCGAGCTGGCCTGTAGATCAACGCTGTCGGCACGTCTGGAGATGTCAGGTCAGTTCCGGGGATCTTCGGCCGGAATGGGGGGCGGTTATGTCCTTTCATCATGATTTACCTCTCTTCGGATTGCGGCACCGGCGGCGTTACCGTCGCCGGTGCACGGGCCGTCATTCGGCGGCAGGCTCGGTCTCTTCGCTATCGCTATTGCCCGGCTCGCCGAGGGCCTCGGTTTCTCCTGCGCTCTCCAGCTTTTGGAACGTGATCTTCTGATCATCCGCGGTCCAGGCGACGCGCACCTTGTCGCCGTCCTCGATCCGGCCCGAAAGCATCTCGCGGGCGAGCTCGGTCTCCAGCTCCGACCGGATTAGCCGTCGCAACTCGCGGGCGCCGAACTCTGGCCGGAAACCCACCGCTCCGAAATGCTCCGCAACGCTTCCGTCATAGTCGAGCTCGACGCCCTGGGTCATCGCCGTGCGGGCGACGCGGGCCAGCTGCAGCTCGACGATCTGCCGGATTTCCGACTGGTTCAGAGAATGGAAGACGATGATTTCGTCGATCCGGTTGATGAACTCGGGCCGGAAATGAACGCGCAGAACGTCCATCAGTTCGGCCTTCTGCCCGGCCTCGTCGAACTCCTTGGTTCCGCGCTTGCGAAGGTTGCGCTGGATGATGTCGGAACCGAGGTTCGACGTGGCGATGATGATGGTGTTGGTGAAATCCACCACGCGGCCCTTGCCATCGGTCAGGCGGCCATCGTCGAAGACCTGCAGCAGGATGTTATAGACATCCGCATGCGCCTTCTCGATCTCGTCGAGCAGCACGACAGAATAGGGCCGGCGCCGGACCCGTTCCGTCAACTGGCCGCCCTCGTCGTAACCGACATAGCCCGGCGGGGCGCCAACCAGCCGCGCGACCGCGTGACGTTCGCCATATTCGGACATGTCGATGCGGATCATCGCATCCTGATCACCGAAGATCGTCTCCGCCAGAGTCTTGGCCAGCTCGGTCTTGCCAACGCCGGTCGGGCCGAGGAACAGGAAGGTCGCGGTCGGGCCGGAGCCCTCGCGCAGCCCGGCGCGCGCCAGTCGCACGGCGTCGGCAACGGCATGGATGGCCTCTTCCTGGCCGATTACCCGCTCATGCAACTTGTCCTCGAGTTTCAGCAGCTTTTCGCGCTCTTCTGTCGTCAGTTCGCTCACCGGCACGCCGGTCAGTTTCGAGACGATCTGCGCCACGTGATCGGCGCGCACTTCAGCCGTCGCAGAGGCCCGGTCGCGCTTCCAAGTTTCCATCAACTCGTCAAGCTCGACCTGTTTCGTTTCAAGCTCTTTCTTGAGTTCAGCAGCACGGTCGAACTGCTTCCTCCCCGCGGCGTAGTCCTGCTCGCGCCGGATCTGGGCGACCTCAGCCTCGAGCTCCTGGACATCGACGGGACGCGCGGTAGCGCTGATCTTCACGCGCGCGGCAGCCTGGTCGATCAGGTCGATGGCTTTATCGGGCATGAAGCGGCCGGTGACGTAGCGGTCGGAAAGCTCGGCCGCCGCGACGATGGCCTCGTCGGTGATCGTCACCTTGTGGTGGCTTTCCAGCGTGTCGCGCAGGCCCCGCAGGATCATGATCGTCTGCGCCACCGTCGGCTCATCGACATAGACCGGCTGGAAGCGGCGCTCCAGCGCGGCGTCCTTCTCGATGTATTTCTGGTACTCGTTCAGGGTGGTCGCGCCGATCAGGTTCAGCTCGCCGCGGGCCAGCGCCGGCTTGAACGTATTGGCGATGTCGAGCCCGCCTTCGCCGCCGCCCTGTCCGGCTCCGACGATGGTGTGGATCTCGTCGATGAACAGGATCATGTCGGCCTTGTTGGCCTCGATCTCCTTGAGGATCTTCTGGACCCGCTCCTCGAACTCACCGCGATATTTCGATCCGGCCACCATCGAGTTGATGTTGAGTTCGACCAGCCGTTTGTCGCGCAGCGCCTCGGGCACCTCGCCCGCGACGATGCGCTGCGCCAGCCCCTCGATGATCGCGGTCTTGCCGACACCCGGTTCGCCGATCAGCACCGGGTTGTTCTTCTTGCGCCGCGCCAGAACCTCGATCGTCGTTTCGATTTCACGCGCCCGGCCGATCACCGGGTCGAGCCTGCCCTCGCGCGCCAGCTTGGTCAAATCGCGGCTATATTCATCCAGATCAGGCGTGCTCGACGGGGTTTCGACACGGCCTTCCTCGGCCCCCTGACCGACGACCTTCGTCACCTGCTGGCGTAGCGCCTGCGGCGTCAGGCCCAGCCGGTTCAAGATGCTCGACGCCACGCCCTCGCCCTCTTCGGCGAGACCGATTAGAAGGTGTTCGGGGCCGACATAGGAATGGCCCAGCTCGTTCGAGGCGATGAAGGCGCGGTTCAGCGCATCCTTCACCCGCGGGCTGACGCCGATCTCACGGTCCTCCCCCGTTGCGTTGCCCTTCTTCGCTTCGCTCTCGATCTGGCGGCGCAGATCGTCGGCGTCGATCTTGACCTGCCCCAGCACCGTGCGGACAACATCCGAGCCGGTCAGCGCCAGCAGAAGGTGTTCCGTATCAACCTCGGTCCGGCCGAATTCATGCGCCTTCTGGCCCGCCTCCTGCAAAAGCCGGTTGGCCTGTTCGCTCAGGCGGTCAGCGATATTGATGCCGCCGCGCCGCGCGGTGCGCCCCGCCTGTCGGATCGGGACGGGTTGCCCCTGATCTTCGCCAAACCGATCGAAAAGGCCACCGGCATCGCCAAAGAATTCATCGAAGAGCGAGCGCCCTCCGAAAAGCGATTCCAGTGGCGATGCGCTACGCCCCTGCCGTCGGGCGATCCTGCGGTAGTCCTCGTCGCAAAGCTCCATCACCTTGCGTTCACCGTTGACAGAGACCTGCGCACGAAAGCTGGCAGGTCGGGATTTGCAGATATCACAGATGCCGTTTGCCATTTTTCACCTCCGTCATGCTCCCAGCCGGAACGTCCGGACTGGGTCTCTATATTCAGGCCGCCTCGACCTCCTGAGTGCGGACCTTTTCTGCGATGGCCCGAAGGTCGGGCTCGTCCAGCGTCTCGCGGTCGAGCAGATCGCGGGACGTTTCCTCCAGCAGCGCCCGGTTCGCGTCGAGAAGCGCGACCGTACGTGCGAAGATGTCGTCGATGATCGCCTTGACAGCGGTATCCATCCGCTCGGCCGTTGCCTCGCTGTGGCGGCGGTTGAGCCAGGCGGATTGATCCCCCGTGCCAAGGAAGCCGGGCCGCTCGGTGTCATAGCTGACATGGCCCAGATCGGGGTCCATGCCGTAGCGCGCGACCATGCCCCTGGCGATGTCGGTTGCCTTCACCAGGTCGTCGGCGGCACCGGTCGAAAGGTGATCGTATATGACCTTCTCGGCCGCACGCCCGCCCAGAAGAACGGCGATCTTGTTCTCCAGTTCCTCGCGGGTCATCAGGAAGCGGTCTTCGGTCGGGCGCTGGATCGTATAGCCGAGCGCACCGATCCCGCGCGGGATGATCGAGACCTTGTGCACCGGATCGACCCCCGGCAGCGCCATCGCGACCAGCGCGTGCCCCATTTCGTGATGCGCCACGATTTCCCGCTCGCGCGCGTTCAGAACACGATTGCGCTTTTCCAGCCCGGCGACGATACGCTCTACCGCGTTGTTGAAGTCTTCCATGGTCACCGCATCGGCCTTTCGGCGGGTTGCCAATAGCGCCGCCTCATTGACCAGATTTGCCAGGTCCGCTCCGGAAAAGCCCGGGGTCAGCGCGGCGACCTTCTCGGCATCCACATCCGGTGCGAGCGTCACCTTCTTCATGTGTACCCCGAGGATCTGGATGCGGCCCTTCTTGTCGGGCTTGTCCACCAGCACCTGCCGGTCGAAGCGCCCGGCCCTGAGCAGCGCCGGGTCCAGGATTTCCGGCCGGTTGGTGGCCGCCAGCAGCACGATCCCCGACGACGGGTCGAACCCGTCCAGCTCAGTGAGAAGCTGGTTCAGCGTCTGCTCACGCTCGTCATGCCCGCCGGCCATCTGACCGGAGGCGCGGGCGCGACCAAGCGCGTCGAGCTCGTCAATGAAGATGATCGCGGGTGCGTTCTTGCGGGCCTGCTCGAACAGATCGCGCACCCTTGCGGCGCCGACGCCCACGAACATCTCGACGAATTCAGAGCCGGAGATCGAGAAGAAGGTCACGCCCGCCTCGCCCGCCACGGCCCGCGCCAGAAGCGTCTTGCCGGTACCCGGCGGGCCGACCAGCAGGATACCTTTCGGGATCCGCGCGCCGAGCTTGCCGTATTCCTCGGGCGTCTTCAGGAAATCGACCACTTCCTCCAGCTCGGCCTTGGCCTCGTCGACCCCGGCCACATCGGCAAAACTGACGCCGGTTTCCTTCTCCATGTAGACCTTGGCCTTGCTCTTGCCGACCTGCAGGAAGCCGCCAAAACCCTGACGCTCGGCGAACTTGCGAAAGACGAACATCCAGAGACCGAAGAAGACCACTGCCGGCACCACCCAGGAGAGAAGCGCCCCGATCCAGGTGTTTTGCGGAATGCCGGTGATCTCGACATCCGCGTCGTCCAGCCGTTCAAGAATGGCGGGATCGACGATCGTGGTGACGAAGCCCGAGCGCCCGTCGATGGGAGCTCCGAATGTACCGGTGATCGTATCGGACCCGACCGCAACCGAAGCGATGTCGCCGTCGGCTAGATACTGTTCGAATTGGCTATAGCTGATCGGCGCGGTGCTGCGGTAGCTGGCGATCAGATCCTGAATAAAGATCACCGCAAAAAATGCGACGATCCAGTACCAGATATTAAATTCGGTTCTCTTTTCCATCCCCTTATCTCCTCGGCGCCAACCCGTAGAGATGTTGCTGGTTTATCACACCCGGCCAGATTGGTATTGCTTGAGCCGAGTTCAAGAGGGATCCGACATGAAGATCGAAGCTGGCAACGATGCCCAAAATTCTTACATCCCGTGGTGTGCCACTTCCCGTTAGCTGCGAGTGAAGTTTATTGCGATCATGACTGCAACGCCGCGCCACCAATTCCTGAACCTGCTTCAATCCATCCTGCTTTTGGCGGGTATGGCGGTTATCGCCTGGTTCATCGTTTCGGCGATTGCGGGACAGGGCTTGGCGATTGCGATCGTCATCGGATCCTTGCTGGGATTGCTGCTGTCACCCGGCATCCCGAAACGCCTGTTGCTGAACGCCTACGGCGCACGCAGGCTCAGCGGGCGGGAATTTCCAGAGGGCATGGCGATACTGGCCGAACTCGCACGCCGCGCCGGGCTGCCGCGTGTACCGGAACTCTACTATGTACCGAGCCAGATACCGAACGCCTTCGCTATGGGCTCTCCGGATGAAAGCGCCGTCTGCGTCAGCGATGGTCTTCTGCGATTGATGAACCAGCGCGAACTGGCCGGGGTCCTGGCGCACGAGGTCGCTCACATCGCCAACCGCGATCTCTGGATCATGGGTCTGGCCGACGCGATGTCGCGCGCGGTGTCGCTCGCGTCCTGGGTTGGGCAACTCATCCTGCTGCTGAACCTGCCGCTCATCCTGGCCGGCGCGGCTTATGTGCCCTGGCAGGTACCACTTGTCCTGATCTTTTCACCCACGATCATGGCCCTTCTTCAGCTCGCGCTGTCGCGGGCCCGGGAATACGATGCCGACAGGGGCGGCGCCGAGCTGACCGGCGATCCCGATGGCCTCGCTTCGGCCCTCCTCAAGCTGGAACGCCGCATCGGGCGGGTCTGGGAAGAGATGTTCCTGCCCGGCCGCCGCATCCCCGAACCCTCGATCCTGCGCACGCACCCGCCCACCGCCGATCGAGTCCGGCGACTGCGTGCACTTTCCGGACCCCGCCGACCGGTCCCACCGTCCGTTCCCCTGAACGCACCGCGGGCTGTGCGCGTCTCCACGCCGCGTTACGGGCCCTGGGGCGTCTATCGATGAGTACTTTTTTGCGCTGAGGCCTTGAAGTTGCAAACAAGCAACACTTTATCCGCAGCGGAATGCCCAGTTGGGGTTTCACGGATACGCGACAGGTTCGGCTGATTCAGCGGACCGCCTGACGTTCGCCTGAGAGGAACGCATGGCAGACGCGAACGCACCAGACCGCCGCCGAAATGGCGAACCTTGAAGCATGTCCGTTCTCCGCGGGCGTTCAGTGGCGTGGTGACAAATCCACGCCGTCAACTGAAACGACGGAGGCGAAACATGCTCTATCCCACCTACACACGTCGCAGCGATCCGTTTGCGCTGATGCGCTCGATGCTGCGCGATTTTGACAGGACCTCTCCTGGCCGCGTGACCCAGCCCGTTTTCCCCGCCGTGAACGTCTGGCAGGGCGACGAGGCAGTCGCGATCACTGCAGAACTCCCTGGCGTTGACCCGGCCGACATCGACATTTCCGTGAAGGAAAATGTCCTGACGCTCTCTGGCGAGCGCAAGGCGCCCGAAATTCCGGAAGGCGGCCGCTGGCACCGCAACGAACGCGGCTTTGGCAAGTTCGCTCGTTCGGTTCGGCTGCCGTTCGTGGCCGCAGAGGACAAGGTCGAGGCGCGGATGACCAACGGTGTGCTGCGCATCGTGATCGGCCGTCCCGAAGAGGACAAGCCGCGGAAAATCGAGATCAAGGCTGCGTAAGAGGAGGACCGATCCATGACCAACGATGTGACACATACTGCCGACAAGACCGCGGCCGAGACACCGGAAACCACCACCGGCCGTCGTATCTACAGGCCGCTGACCGACATCGTCGAAACGACTGACGGGGTGACGCTGATGCTCGAGATGCCGGGCGTCGCCGCCGAAGACGTGGATATCACGCTCGAAAAGCGCGTGTTGACGATCCGAGGTAAGGTCCATGCCACGCAGCCCGAGAAGCTGCAATTGGCCTATGCCGAATACGGCGAGGGCGATTTCGAGCGAGCCTTCACCATGTCCGACGACTTCGACCCCGACAAGATCGGCGCGCAGGTCTCGAACGGTGTGTTGACCCTGACGCTGCCGCGCGCAGCGGAAGCCCAACCCAAAAAGATCACGGTAACGGCTTCGTAAACCCGACATGTCGCACCCAAAAGAAGAAAGGAGAACTCACATGCAGATCAAGGACCTGATCCCTTGGGCGCGGAAGGATCATGCGCCCGACCCGAAAAGTGATGACCAGAACCCCATCGCCACCCTTCAACGCGACATGAACCGTGTGTTTGAAGGCTTCTGGAACCGCGTCGGCGATTTCGACTGGCCCTGGGGAGGCGGCGACGCGAAATCCGACGTGGTCGAGACCGAAGATCACGTGGAGGTATCGATCGAACTGCCCGGGATGGAAATGAAGGACATCGAGGTCACCGTGACCGACGACATGCTGACCATCAAGGGCGAGAAGAAGATCGAGCGGCAGGAGGAGAAGAAGGGCTATTATCTCTCCGAACGCAGCTATGGCGCGATCTATCGCACGATCCCGCTACCGCCGGGAGTGGACGGTGAGAAGGCCGATGCCAGCTTCAAGAACGGCGTGCTGACGATCAAGCTGCCGCAGACCCCGGAGGCGCAGGCCAAGGTCAAGCGCATCGAGGTGAAAAACGCCTGATGCCAAATGGCGTGCCGGCGGCACCGTGCTGTCGGCACGACGACCTACACTTCTCCAGTCTTGGACGGCTAAATCCAATCGGGAGAGAGCGATGCAGGTCCGGTTGGAACTTCAGGCAGTTGCCCGGGACTGGTCTTCCGCAAAAGTACTTCCTAGCAGTTCACATAGCTAAAATGGACGAACGATCTCGTAAAAAGCACGGCACCAGAACCCTGCACGATCGAGTGCGAGACCCACCTATGGGGGCATCGAGCGGATGACACACGATGAAAAGGAGAGCACGTGACATTGAGTTTCGGCACCTGCGGTGCTTCGTTAATGCAGCCGATCATGGCAGTTTCCGAAAGGCTGGAAGCACGATGGGTGTCCCGCAGTCATCAATCAGTCGATGCATCTGCGATCTCGAAGATCGCCTCGGAACATCCTTGTTCCACCGTCATCGACGCGGTGTGGCCCTAAACCGCGCCGGGCAACAATTTCTACCTCGCGCACGTCAGATAATTCGCGGGCTTGATGAGAGCTTGCACGCGATGGCGGCACTTGGCAGATCGGAAAACGGCCGTATAAGAGTTGGCATTTATTCATCGATTGCCTCGGGCTTTCTGGCCGAATTGCTGCGCTCCTTCGGGGAGCAGCACAATCATGTGCAGATCGAATTGATCGATGGAAACCCGGAAGAACACGTCGCTGCCATTCGCGGGCTCAAACTCGACGTCGCTTTCCTAACCGGAACCCGAACCTGGCAAGATTGCGACAGCGCATTGATGTGGTCGGAAGGTGTTTTCGTTGTCCTGCCTGAACGCCATGAGTTAGCCATCCGGACAGCAGTCGACTGGCGCGAGCTTAGCGGCGAGGCTTTCATGGTCAGCGAAACAGCGCCGGGCCAAGAGATCTATGACTATCTGGTGAGGAAGCTGGCAGACCTCAGTTGGCACCCTGACATACACGTGCAATCCGTAAGTCGAGATAACCTGCTGTCATTGGTTGCCATTGGGCGAGGTTTGACCGTGGTCAGCGAGGCGATGACGGTGACGAACCATCCGGGAGTGGTCTTTCGCCCGATCAAGGGCGAGCGCCTTCCATTTTCTGCAATCTGGTCGCCGAATAACGACAACCCCGCGTTCAGGCGTCTTCTGAGCATGGCGAGGACAAAAGCAGGGTCGGAAAGCGGAAAGAAGCGCGGCTATCAGTGAGCATCTCTGTGGATTTGAGCCGCACGCCTCGCCTTCGCGAACCCGCGATCCGTCGCCATGAACCGCTCCAGCATCGGCACGATCAGCCGGACAGGATCGGCTACAGGCTGGCCTGTCTCCCGCCCTAACACCTCCGCATAGGCGACCAGATCGCGATGAACGGACGCGGGTAATTCCACTGTCACCTTCACCGGCTTGTCATCGGGCAAAGGCCCAAGCTTGAGTTTCGACATGATCAACCTCCTGCCGGTTCGAATACCAGATCGCGGGTGACGATGATCCTGACCGGGAACCCCGGACGGATGGTCAGTGTCGGCGCGACCTGCAACTGACGCTGTACGATCTGCTGACCGGCCTGGTTGATCGTGTCCACCGCGCCATCGCGGATCGCCTGGACCAGGCGGTCTTCGTCATCGGTGGCGATGTCCGCGCCGATCGCGAGCAGTGTGGACAGACCCGCCGCGCGCATCAGATCCCACCAATGGTAGTTGACGCCATCTTCGAGGCCGGCATAGCCGCTCGCATCCGCGCCTGGCAGACGTTCGAGAACGATGGATTGACCACCCGGCAGGATCAGGCGGTTCCAGACCAGCAGAACGCGGCGTCGGCCGAACGTCACACCGTCATCGTATTGGCCGATGATGCGGGTTCCTTGTGGGATCAGCAGCAGCGATCCGGTCGGGCTGTCATAGACATTCTCGGTGACCTGCGCGGTGATCTGCCCCGGGAGATCGGAGCGAATGCCGGTGATGAGCGCGGCGGGTATCACCGCTCCCGCCTGAAGGATGTACGGCGAGGCTGGCGGCTGAATGCGATCCGATGCGACGGTTTGCCGGTCCACCGGACCGTTGAGGAAAGCCGTATGCCGGCTCCCCTCAGGTTGCTCGGAGCCCCCCAGGCCCGGAAGACTCACGCCGACCCCGGCCGTCGCTGCCCTGCCAGACGCCGTCTGGAAGAAGACACCGCTCAGGCGCGCGGTTTCCTCCTCTGCCCGGCGGCGCTCCGCGTCCGGATCGACGGTCGGTCCCACAATCGGCGGAGGGCCTACGGGCACTCCCCGCTCCTGCGCGTCGAGGATCGGCCGCCCGAGGTCACCGGGCAGTGCGGGTCCCAGAACCGGTCCGGTATAGTCGGACGGCAACCCTTCCAGCCCGTCCGCGGCCGGTCGGTTGTCGATGGAATAGAGTTCTCCACCTCCCGGCCCTGCCTCACGGGTCTGGAGAGCATAGATCAGCGCACCCCCAATGCCGAACAGCGCGACCGCTCCGACACCGGCCAGAACCTTGCGCGACAGCCTCGTCACGCGCGGCGGATCGGGGCGCAGACGCATCGGCGCTGCAGGATTGGTGTCACTCATGACGCCCCTCCCCTTTGCGCATCCCCCTCCGTCCGCGCATCCGCCTCGCGCTCCTCCATGCGCACGATCCGGATCACCTGCTGGCGGTCTCCTGCCCCCAGACGGAGCTCCGCCGCACCGAAGAGGCGATCCACGATCAGCACGTTCCGGTGGATACGGCTGTTGACGATCTGCGGTTCTCCGTCGGCGCCGAGCACGAAGAGTGGCGGCATCTCGCCCTGGGCGATGCCAGCCGGGAAGACGACATAAACGCGACGGCCATCGTCGAACACGGAAACCGGGCGCCAGGGCGGGCTCTCCCCCTGGATCTGCAAGCCGTAGCGATGATTGCGGGCAGAGGGCGCCGGAATGGTCGGCGCGGTTGCTACAGCCTGTCGCCCACCACGGGGCGCTGCCGGATAGGCCCAGGCGACCGAGGGCATGTAGAGCGCCTCGCGTGCACGCAGCTCGATCGTATACACCCGCCTGTCAGTGCTGATCACCAGATTGGTCGAGATATCGTCCCGCGTCGGTTTGACGAGGATGTGGACGCGGGCGGTGGATCCGGACCCGCTCTCCGTGTCGCCGATGATCCAGCGCGTGGTATCCCCTGCGGCGATCGGGCCTGCGCCGGTTAGGCGCTCGCCCGGCTCGAGTGCGATATTGGTGATCTGACCCGGCGCGGCATAGACCTGATAGAGAGCACCTTCCGACCAGGGATAGATCTGGATCGCATTGTAATAACCCTCGCGGCGCGGCTCGACTCGGGCGGCCGCATTGGCGTTTTCGATACGGCCAGTCGGTGTGCCTGCCGCCGCTCCGCCATGCGCCACTGTCCAGGCCGGCGGCCTATGCAGCGGCCGAGGACGTTCCTCGGCAGCCGAGGCGGGCGGAGTGGGCAGCGGCGGCACGGACTCGTCGTAGCTGAATTCCGGCACCCGGTTGCTGGCACATCCCGCCAGCACGGATGCGGATAGCAGCAGGGCCACCAACATCGGCCTCCTGACGCTCGAAGACCTGATTGCACGAACATGAGTTTCAGTCATTGGCTCATCTCCCGCGACCAGGAGATCGCATTGACATAGATTCCGAGGGGATTGGCGCGCAGGCGCTCGGCGCGGCGCGGGGTCTGGATCACGACGGTCAGGATCGCGGTCCAGCGCTCGGTCGTGGAAAGCTGACCGTTCTCGTAGTGACGCTCGGTCCAGGCAACGCGGAACGATCCCGGCGAGGCCCGGATGACCGAGGACACCTCGACAGCGATCTGTTGACGACCGACGCGTGTGAACGGGTCGTTCGCGCGAGCGAAGTCGTTGAGCGCGGCCGCCCCTCGATCCGTGGTGAACTCATAGGCGCGCAACCAGTTCTGCCGCACGATAATCGGATCGGCGGGGATCGACCGGACCTGTTCGATGAAACGACCCAAATGGAAGGCGATCTGCGGATCGGTCGGCTCGTAATCGGCGGAGGCCGGAGCGACGGTCTGGGCCTCGCCGAGCGCGTCGACCTGAACGACCCAGGGCACTACCGTGCCGCGTGCGGATTGCCAAACCAGGGCGCCAGCAAAACCCGCCGCGAGGATCAGGCTGCCGAAGGCCATGTAGCGCCAGTTGCGGGCCTGAACACGGGCGGAGCCGATACGCTCATCCCAGACCTGCGCAGCCCTCTGGTAAGGCGTCTCTGGTTGAGGTGTCTTGCCATAATGCGTGGCGGAGCGCCTGAAGAGGTTCATGAGCGATCCCTTTCGGAGAGATTGACGGAGGAGCCCGAGCCGTGGCTGTCACCCGACCGGACGGCGTGGGCGGCAGCGCGCACGCCATGGCTCACGGCCTGGCTATGGCGCATGCGCTTCGCCCAAGCTGGCGGGCCCTCGGAGGCGGACGGGCTGGAGCTGCCAAGCTCAGGTGCCGCGTCGCCGACCGTGCCCATCGAGGTGGTTCCGCCCGTCGCCGCAACACCGCCCTTGACGCCCTCGGCGTAGCTGGACTGGATCCCGCCAGCCGCGCGAGAGGAGGCCTTCTTGAGCGGTGATGCCGCAGCGGCGGCCCCGGCGCGCGCTACACCAGCCATCCCACCGGAGAGACCACCTCCACCCATCGAGCCGAGCGTGTAGGCGCTCGAGGCAGCGCCCGCCGCGGTGGCGCCGCCGCGTGCGAGGGTGGCACCTCCGGAGAGCGCGGACCCGGCCCCGCGCGCTGCGAGCATGGTCGCCCCTCCGGCCCCGATCGCAGCACCACCAACGACAAGGCCGGTGCCTATGGCCGCCCCCGCGCTAAGTTGCGGCCCGCCGGACACCAGACCTGAGGCAATGCCGGGGCCGAAGATACCGAGGCCCAGCAGAGACAGGGCGGCCAGCACAATCGCCATGGCGTCATCGATGGTCGGCGTCACGCCTCCGAAACCCGCGGTGAACTGACCGAAGAGCGTCGATCCGATGCCGATGATCACGGCGAGGACCAGAACCTTGATGCCTGAGGAGATGACGTTGCCCAGCACGCGCTCGGCCATGAAGGCGGTCTTGCCGAAGAGGCCGAAGGGGATCAGCACGAAGCCCGCGAGGGTCGTGAGCTTGAACTCGATCAGGGTGACGAAGAGCTGCACCGCGAGGATGAAGAAGGCGAGGATCACCAGCGCCCAGGCGAAGAACAGGCAGAGGATCTGGACGAGGTTCTCGAAGACAGCGACCCAGCCCATCAGATCGGAGATGCTTTCGAGCAGCGGTCGTCCGGCCTCGAGCCCGGTCTGGGCGACGCGGCCGGGGCGCAGAAGATCAGCAGTTGAGAACCCGGTGCCCGAGGCCATCAGACCGAGGCCCGCGAAGCTCTCGAAGACGATCCGGGCGAGGTTGTTCCAGTTGGAGATGATATAGGCGAAGACGCCGACGAAGAGTGTCTTCTTCACCAGTCGGGCGATGATGTCGTCATCGGCGCCCCAGGCCCAGAACAGCGCGGCCAGCGTCACGTCGATCACGATCAGCGTGGTGGCGATGAAGGCCACCTCGCCCCCGAGCAGGCCGAACCCGCTGTCGATATAGCTGGTGAAGATGCCCAGAAAGTTGTCGATGACGCCGATTCCACCCATGGCTCACTGATCTCCCGGACGCTGCTGCGCTTCGGGTGCAGGCGTCCGGCCGAGGAACCGGTCACGGCTTTCGGCCCAGGCGGCGAGGCAATCGGCATCGCTGGAAGCGGCCACGCCAAGCTGCTGGCACCGGCGCAGCGTCGCGCGGAGAGGATCGGCAGACGGCTGGAGCGCGTGCGCGGTGCTGGCCGGCACGGGAGCTTCCTCGCGTGTGATCTCGATCACCGTGGCGGTGATCGCGATCGCCACGAACACGATGGCCGCGATCCGGGCCAGCGCCTTCCCCTCCATCGTCTCCCCTCCCGGCCTCAGTTGAACATTTGCGCGTTGCCGGGCTGGTAGCCCGCGCCCGGCGTCAGGAAGCGCTCGCGCTGGATGCGGCCCTGTTCCGCAGCGGTGGCGCGCTCGGCCTCGGTCAGCGCATTGGCGCGACCGTTTGCCGAGATCACCGCGATCAGATCCGAGAGCTGCTGCGATTGCAGGGCGAGGAGCTGGTTGCCCGCCTGCGTGGCCTGCAGAGCACCGACCGCGTTCTGGCTCTGCCCCACGAGCGCGGACATCTCGGCACGGTTGGCATCGATGTTGCCGACGACACCGGCCTGCACGCGCATGGCATCCTGCAGGCCACCGACGGTGTTCTCCCAACGGGACCGGGCCTCGGCGATCAGCTGCTGGTCGGTCGCCGTCAGGGAAAGGTTGCCATAGTCCTGCTGGAACATCTGGTCGATGCTCTGCACGTCGAAGGCGATGTTCTGCGCCTGGGCCAGGAGTTGCTGCGTGCGGCTGACGTTCTGCTGGATCTGCTGGAGCGCGGAATACGGCAGGTTGGCGAGATTGCGCGCCTGGTTGATCAGCATCTGCGCTTCGTTCTGGAGCTGTGCGATCTGGTTGTTGATCTGCTCCAGAGCGCGCGCCGCGGTCAGGAGATTTTCCGCGTGGTTGGTCGGGTCATAGACGATGAAAGGCCCGCCGCCGATGCCGAAGAGCGCGTGCGCGGGCGGCGCTGCGATGGGCGACATGGCCATGGGCATCGCCAGCGCGAGGGCGAGCAGCGACGGGCCGGCAAACCGGGGCGTGATCTTGCGTGTCATGGTGTGACTTCCTCTTCTTCAAGGTCGATGTCGGCGTCCTCAACAACAGCGGAGGCCGGAGATGCCCCGTCCGCGTCGATGGCGAGATTGGTGAGGTCGGGGATCAGATCGGCGGCCCAATCGAGGCCATGCGCCTTCAGCCAGGCGGCGAGGAAGCCGTCTTGGCCGTGCCCGGCGCAGATCTCGGCAATCAGCGCCTGATCCGATTTGGACGATGCCGCGCAGAGCGCCAGCCCGACTTCGCTGAGACCCAGCTCGAACAGCCGATTGCCGCGCCGCGACTGGCAGTAGTAGTCGCGTTTGGGCGTCGCCCGCGCGAGGATCTCGATCTGCCGGTCATTGAGGCCGAAGCGGTGATAGATAGCCGTGATCTGCGGCTCGATAGCCCGCTCGTTCGGCAGCAGGAGCCGCGTCGGGCAGCTTTCGATGATAGCAGGCGCGATGGCGCTGCCGTCGATGTCGCTGAGGCTCTGCGTCGCGAAGATCACCGAAGCATTCTTCTTCCTCAGCGTCTTCAGCCACTCGCGGAGCTGCTCCGCGAAGGCATCGTCATCGAGTGCGAGCCAGCCCTCGTCGATGATGAGCAGCGTCGGGCGTCCGTCGAGCCGATCACCGATCCGGTGGAACAGGTATGAGAGGACGGCGGGCGCCGCGCCTGTTCCCACCAGCCCCTCGATCTCGAAGGCCTGCACATCCGCCGAACCCAGCTGTTCGGTCTCGGCATCGAGCAGCCGGCCATAGGGTCCACCCACGCAGTATGCGCGGAGCGCCTGCTTGAGGTCGTTGGACTGCAGCAGGACCGCGAGACCGGTGATGGTCCGCTCGCCCACAGGGGCCGAGGCCAGCGAGGTCAGTGCCGTCCAGATATGTTCCTTCACATCCGGGGTGATCTGGATGTTCTCGCGCGTCAGGATGGCGACGATCCAGTCGGCCGCCCAGGCACGCTCTGACGTCTCGTGAATGCGGGCCAGCGGTTGCAGCGAGACGGAGTTCTCGTCCGCGTCGGTCAGTTCTCCGCCGAGGTCATGCCAGTCGCCGCCCATGGCGAGCGAAGCGGCGCGGATAGAACCGCCGAAGTCGAAGGCGAAGATCTGGCTGCGAGGATACCGGCGGAACTGAAGCGCCATCAGCGCCAGCAACACGGATTTGCCCGCGCCGGTCGGGCCGACGACCAGGGTGTGCCCGACATCCCCCACATGCAGAGAAAACCGGAACGGGGTGGAGCCTTCGGTCCTGGCGTGGAGCAACGGAGCGTCGCCGAAATGCTCATCCTTTTCCGGCCCCGCCCAGACCGCCGAGAGCGGGATCATATGGGCGAGATTCAATGTGCTGATCGGTGGCTGGCGGACATTGGCATAGGCATGGCCGGGCAGACTTCCGAGCCACGCATCGACGGCGTTGACCGTCTCGACCATGACGCTGAAATCGCGGGACTGGACGATCTTCTCGACCAGCCGCAGTTTCTCGTCAGCGCGGCGGACGTCCTCGTCCCAGACCGTGATCGTGGCCGTGACATAGGCCATGCCAGCCACATCAGCCCCAAGTTCCTGCAGGGCTAAGTCCGCATCGGCCGCCTTGTTCGCGGCATCGGTGTCGACCAGCGCGGATTGCTCGTTGGTCATCACCTCCTTGAGGATCGCGGCGATGGACTTACGCTTGGCAAACCACTGGCGGCGTATCCGGGTCAGAAGCTTGGTTGCGTCCAGCTTGTCCATGAGAATGGCCCGGGTCGACCAGCGATAGGGAAAGGCCAGCCGGTTCAGTTCGTCGAGCAGGCCCGGGGTCGTGGCGCCGGGAAAGCCGGTGATCGTCAGGACGCGGAGGTGATGATTACCCAGGCGCGGCTCCAGCCCGCCGGCCAGCGGCTGGTCGGGCAAGAGCGCGTCGAGATAGACCGGCACCTCGGGCACGCGCACGCGGTGCCGGTTGGTCGAAATCGTCGAATGCAGGTAGGTCAGCGTAGCGGCGTCATCGAGCCAGTGGCAGTCCGGCATGAAGCCTTCGAGCAGCGCCAGCACGCGATCGGTACGGTCGATGAAGCCGCGCACCTGTTCCCAGGGGTTCACACCTGAGGTCTCGCGGCCCTCGTAGAGCCAGGACTCCGAACGCGCCGCGTCCTCGGCAGGCGGAAGCCAGAGGAGGGTCAGGAAATAACCGGATACGAAGTGGCTCCCCTCCTCCTCGAAACCGGCCTTGCGCTCGGCATCGACCAGCGCCGATGCCGCATCCGGGAAGGTGCTCACCGGATAGGTCGCGGCCTCAGAGCGCTGTGCTTCCACAAAGATCGCCCACCCGGAACCGAGGCGACGGAAAGCGTTGTTCAGCCGCCCGGCGACCGCGACCAGTTCGGCCGCGACCGCGCTGTCGAGATCGGGCCCCCGAAACTTCGCCGTTCTCTGGAACGAGCCGTCCTTGTTGAGGACCACGCCCTCCCCGACCAGCGCGACCCAGGGCAGGTAGTCGGCAAGGCGCGAGGCGGTGCGGCGGTATTCTGCGAGATTCATCATGGGAGTTCACACCGAGAGATGACCGGAAATGCGCAGATGGCGGCGCGCGACCTCGACGAAGAGCGGATCGCGCCTGGCCGCCCAGACGGCAGCGATGTGGCCGACAGCCCAGATCAGGATCCCTAACAGCCAGAGCTGAAGTCCGAGGCCGACCGCACCGGCGAGCGTGCCATTCAGGATGGCGACCGAGCGCGGGGCTCCGCCGAGGAGGATCGGCTCGGTCAGCGCGCGGTGAACCGGCACGCTGAACCCCGGCACCGTGTCGAGGGCCTCGAAACTCTGCCATTCGCTACCGCTCATGGCGTTCCTCCCTCGAAACGCTCCCCCGGAGCCTTTCGTGTCCCTGCGGGCCAACGGTCGTCACCATCAAATCAGCGCTCCGCCACCAAAGCTGAAGAAGCTCAGGAAGAAGGACGAGGCCGCAAAGGCGATGGAAATCCCGAAGACGATCTGGATCAGCCGCCGGAAGCCGCCGCCGGTATCGCCGAAGGCCAGCGTCAGACCGGTGACGATGATGATGATCACCGCCACGATCTTGGCCACCGGCCCCTCGACGGAGTCGAGAATGGATTGCAGAGGCGCTTCCCAGGGCATGGAAGACCCGGAGGCGTGCGCAGCCGGAGCGATGAACAGGCTGACGTAAGTAGTGGCGGCTGCCGTGGCGATGTGGCGGCGAATGCGCAAGGCGTGACGGATCATTCGAGATCTCCTGGTTCGTGAGGGATGGCGGGTTCTGAAATGGCAGGTGAAATCCTGTAGTCGCCGTCCGACCCGAGGCCCTCGACACAGGCCAGTTCGGCCAGACGGCGTGCGGAACCACGTCCGGACAGGACGGCCACGAGGTTGATGGTCTCCGCGATCATGGCACGGGGCACGGTAACGACGGCTTCCTGGATGAGCTGTTCGAGACGGCGCAGCGCGCCGATCCCGGATCCGGCATGGATGGTGCCGATGCCGCCGGGATGGCCGGTGCCCCAGGCTTTGAGCAGGTCCAGCGCCTCGGCGCCACGCACCTCGCCGATCGGAATACGATCGGGGCGTAGACGCAGCGAGGACCGGACCAGATCGGACAGGCTTGCAACACCGTCCCTGGTGCGCATCGCCACGAGGTTCGGCGCTGAGCATTGCAGCTCTCGGGTGTCCTCGATGATCACGACACGATCGGAGGTCTTGGCCACTTCGGCGAGCAGCGCATTGGTCAGCGTGGTCTTGCCGGTCGAGGTGCCACCGGCGACGAGGATGTTGGCGCGGGTGGCGACCGCCAGGCGCAGCGCCTCGGCCTGCGTCGGGGTCATGATTCCGGCGGTGACGTAATCTTCGAGGGTGAAGACGGCGACGGCGGGTTTGCGGATGGCGAAAGCCGGAGCGGCGACCACGGGCGGAAGCAGCCCCTCAAAGCGTTCGCCTGTTTCCGGCAGTTCTGCGGAAACGCGAGGGGACAGGCTATGAACTTCGACGCCGACATGGTGCGCGACCAGTCGAACGATGCGCTCGCCGTCCGCTGCGCTCAGCATCTTGCCGCTGTCGGCCAGCCCCTCAGAAAGTCGGTCGACCCAGAGCCGCCCATCGGGGTTGAGCATCACCTCGACGGTCATGGGGTCGTCCAGAAACCCGGCGATCGCCGGCCCGAGCGCGGTGCGCAGCATCCGCGCGCCTCTCCGGATCACCTCTGGTCTCTGATCGGTCTTCGCCATGCCGGCCCCGTTCCCTTGCGGGCGCCTCCAACAGGCCGCCCTGGATCGGGGTCGATTAAGAAAGACGTAAAAGCCTAGGACTCAACAGGGTTCCGAGGGGCTTAGTAGCGTGGCGTGCAAAGACAGGGAAACGGCGAGGGTCGTGACGTTCCCGCGCCCCGCCCGCAGGGCCCCGGCTGGCACACTTTGAAGGAGGGAAAGGAAAAAGCCACGCCTTGCCGCCACGTACCGTGCCAAGGCGGATCACTTGCGCGCCTACAACAAATGCTCCACCGGCGGAGCGGCGACAAAGCGCCATTTGCGAAGTGGCCCGGCCATCACATTCAGGTAGTACATCTCAAACCCGTGCGGCGCGCCGCAGGGATGGTGGCCACGCGGCACGCAGACGACATCGCCATCATGCACCGCCATGGTCTCGTTCAGTTGCAGGTCGTCAGTATAGACGCGCTGGATGCCGAAGCCCTCCGCCGGGCTCAGCCGGTGGTAATAGGTCTCTTCGAGGTAGGTGATGCGCGGGAAGTCATCCTCGTCGTGACGGTGGCTGGGATAGGACGACCAGTTGCCCGCCGGGGTGAACACCTCGGTGACCAGCAGGCTGTCGCAATAGTCCTCGTTCTCCATCGCGATATTGTTGATGAAGCGCGTATTACCGCCCTCGCCCCGCTGGGTCAGCGCGATGCCCTCCGGGCCGATGCGCCGTGCCTCGTGGCCGCCATTGCCGGGGGCTGCACAGACCGCGATGGTACAATCGGTCGTGGCCTCCGCGCTCCAGTCGCTGCCATTGGGCAGGTAAAGGCAATGTGGCGAGGTCTTTTCGAAGACATCCATGCGCTCGCCCAGCTCACCCCAGTCGCGCCCTGCGCCTTGTAGCCAAGCCTTGCCTTCGACGATGACGAGAATGACCTCGTTGCTGCCGGTGGCCTCGGAAACGCGCTCCCCCGCCCGCAGCTGATAGAGGCCAAAACCGACGTAGCGCCAGCCAACCGACGTCGGGGTGATCTCGTGTACCTTGCCATGGGTGCCGAAGGGGCGGTGCAGAAGATGGCTCATGTCGGGATCCTCAGATCAGGCCGCTCTCGCGGGCAATGCGTTTCAGGGTGTGAAGCCCAAGGGTTTGGTACAGCAGCGGATTACGAACGGCCGGGTCCTGTTCGGCCTCGATCACGATCCAGCCGTCATAGCCCTGCTCTGCCAGCAGGCGCAGCAGGGGCGCGAACTCGATCGCGCCTTCCTGGTCGCCGGGCACCGTGAACACACCGGCACGGACCCCGTCCATGAACGAGAGGCCCTCATCCGCGACGCGCGCCCGGATCGCCGGACGCAGGTTCTTGGCGTGGAAATGCCTCACGCGCTCGATATGGCGCGCCAGGACATCGGCCGGTTCGCCACCGCCGAACAGGCAGTGCCCGGCGTCGAACAGCAGCGCCGTATCGGGGCCGGTCGCCGCCATGAAGGCGTCGATCTCTTCCGGGCTCTGGACGACGGTGCCCATGTGGTGGTGATAGACCAGTGTGATCCCCTGCGCCGCACAATGGGCCGCGATGTCCTCGACCTTCGCGCCGAAGGCGGTCATCCCGTCACTGTCCAAAACCGGTCTCTCGGACAGCGGCACGGCCAGCCCCTGGATCGAATTCGACGTCTCGCAGACGATGCAGACCTCGCAGCCATTGTGCTTCAGCCGGTCCAGGTGCCGCTGGATCGCGCACTTCTCCTCCTCGACCGACTGCGCCAGCAGGTTCAGCGAATGCCAGCCCGAGATGAAGGCCAGCCCGTGGCCGGCCAGCATCACGCGCAGCGCCTCTGGGTCCTGCGGCCAACGATGCCCGTTCTCGATCCCGTCGAAGCCGACAAGGCGCCCCGCCTCGTCGAGGATCCGGTCGGTCGGTATGTCCGCGCCAAGGCTCTGGTCATCGTCATTGGCCCAGGCGATGGGGTTGGTGCCGAATCTGATCATCATCTTCTTCCGTTCGCCGGCTCAGTTCACCAGCCGCGCACTGGCGATCTGGCCAAGGTATTCCTCGAAGCGGTCGCGCTGCTTCGCGCGCACCGAAACCTCGGGCACGGCGACGTCCCAGAAGAACCCGTGCTCGCCCGCCGAGGTCTCGAGCCCGGTGCCGGGGAAGTCCTTCGCGACGGTCTCGATGACGATGACGGTCGGGATGTCGCGGGACCGCGCCGCCTTCAGCTCCGCCTCGAGCTGGTCGGTGCCCGACGCCTTGACCGCATGCGCGCCCATCGAGGCCGCGTGCATCACGTAGTCGATTTCGGGCTGCACCTCGACGTTGCAGTCGACGTACATGTTGTTGAACGGCTCGCCGCCGCAGCCCATGGTCTGCAGCCGGTTGATGCAGCCGTAGCCACGGTTGTCGGTCAGCACCACGGTGAAGGGAATGCGCCGCATCACCGCCGTCGCGAGCTCGGAGTTGGCGAGCATGTAGCTGCCGTCCCCCACGAAGCAGATCACGTCCCGCTCCGGCGCGCCGAGCTTGAGGCCCATGGCGCCCGCAACCTCGTAACCCATGCAGCTGTAACCGTATTCCATGTGATAGCCGCCCTGGCTCGGCTTCCACAGCAGCTTGAGCGCCCCCGGCATGGTGCCCGCCGCACACATGGCCACGGCGTCCGCGCCGGTGGCGCGCTGAACCGCGCCGATGACCTGCCCGTCGGTGGGCTTGGCAGCCTGATCGTCGGGCCGCGCGCAATAGACATCGACTGCCCGCAGCCAGTCCTCGCGGGCGCCGGCGTCGGGCGCCTCGGCGTGGTAGTCCCCCAGCAGTTCCGACAGCGCCTCGAGCGTCACCTTGGCGTCCCCCACGAGGCTCTCCGCGCCGTGCTTGGCGGCGTCGTAGCCGTGGATATTGATCGAGACGAGCTTTGCCCCGGCCCCGAACAAGGTGCGCGAGCCGGTGGTGAAATCCTGGAACCGCGTGCCCACCCCGATCACCAGATCGGCGGCCTGCGACGCGGCGTTGGCCGCGGCAGAGCCGTCCACGCCGGAAGCGCCGAAATTCATCGGATGCTCCTGCGACAGCCCCGACTTGCCCGCCTGCGTCTCGGCCACCGGGATGCGGTGCTTGCTGGCGAAGGCGCCGAGCGCCTCTTCCGCCTGCGAATAGACCGTGCCGCCCCCGGAGATGATCACCGGGCGCTTCGCGGCGCGCACCAGCGCCGCGACCCTACCCAGCTCATCAAGGTCGGGGCGCGGTCGTCGGATGTGCCAGACGCGCGGCTCGAAGAATTCCTCGGGGTAGTCAAAAGCCTCGCACTGCACGTCCTGGCAGAAGGCCAGCGTCGCGGGGCCGCAATTGGCCGGGTCGGTCATCGTCCGCAACGCACGCGGCAGAGCATAAAGAATGTGTTCCGGCCGCGAGATCCGGTCGAAATAGCGCGACACCGGGCGGAAGCAGTCGTTGGCCGAGACCGTACTGTCGTCGAAATCCTCGACCTGCTGCAACACCGGATCGGGCCGCCGCGTCGCGAAGACATCACCTGCCACGATCAGCAGCGGCAGGCGGTTCACATGCGCCAGCGCCGCCGCCGTCACCACGTTGGTCGACCCCGGCCCGATGGACGAGGTCACCGCCATAGCCCGGGTGCGCCTCGATGCCTTGGCATAGGCGATGGCCGCATGGGCCATGGTCTGCTCGTTCTGCCCGCGCCAGGTCGGGAACACGTCGCGATAGGCGTGCAGGGCCTCGCCGATGCCCGCCACGTTGCCGTGGCCGAAGATCGCCCACATCCCGTCGATGTACCTGTCCCCCTCCGGGGTCATCTGCACCGAGAGCCACTTCACCATGGCCTGCGCTGCGGTCAGCCTGATCGTGCTCATTCCGGCACCCTCCCATTCGAATGGCCAAGGGGTTGCTGCTTCCTCTGGCCAGAAATATCCCGGGGGAGTCCGCGTCAGCGGACGGGGGCAGCGCCCCCTCTCCCCGTCACGTGTCAGGCGGCGGTCCGCCGGGCCTCTGCCCGCGCCGCATCCCAGAGGCCGCAGAGCCGGGCAAAGCGCCCCGCCATCTGTTCCACGGCCTCTGCGTCTTCCATCTCGCCCTTCATCCACGCACGCGCCGCGTCGCCGAAGATCGTGCGGCCCACCGCGAAGCCCTTCACCAGCGGCTGCTGCGCCGCCAGCTCGAAGCTCTGCGCCAGCTCCGCCTCGGGCGCGTCGAGGCCCAGCACCACGATGCCGCGGGTGCGCGGGTCGTTGCGCTCGATGGCGTCGACCGCCCTGGCCCAGGCCGCCTCGGTCTTGAACGGCTCCAGCTTCCACCAGTCGGGGTAGACGCCCGCGTCGTAGAACTGCTGGATCAGCGTCGCGGTGGTGTCGTCGTCGACGGGGCCGACCTTCGAGGGGATGACCTCGAGCAGGAACTCCAGCCCGTTGCGCCGCGCCGCGGTGAAGAGCCGCTTGACGCGCTCCTCCTGCAGCTCGCGCGTCGCCGCGTCGTCGCCCGGGTGGCAGAAGACCAGCAGCTTCACCACGTTCTCCCGCGCCCATTCCCGGAACTGGCCGAGATCCTCGCCGAGCTCGGGCTCGAACCGGATCGGGCGTGCGCCCGGAAGCTCGGTTGGCCGCCCGATCCAGAGCCCGCTGCCGCTGGCCGCATGCAGCGCGGACCGCCCGATGCGGTTGTCGCAGAGGATGCCATAGCCGCCCTGCCCGTCCTGCACCTTGAGCGCCGCCTGCAGGCACAGCTCCTTGAACGCGCCGCCCTTTTCGAGCGTGTAGCCCTGCATTTCCTCGAGCTGCATCCGATGGTCGAAGGCGAAGGTGCGCACCGTCGACCAGTCGCCGTGGCGGTTGGTGGCCCAGTGCACCTGCTCGAGCTCGGCGTCGTTGCGCAGGTCGGGGCGAACGATGCCCCGGTCGAAGAAGAACTGCAGCTCGTCCCAGCTCGGGTAGGCCGGCGTGCAGCCATGGCGTGACACCGCGAAGGCGCCGCAGGCGTTGGCGTATTTCAGCGCCACCGGCCATGTCTCGCCATCGAGCCAGCCCTTGAGCAGACCGGACATGAACCCGTCGCCCGCGCCCAGCACGTTGAACACCTCGATGGGGAAGCCGGGGCCGGTCTGGCCGTCGTCGAGGCTGTCGGGGATCTCGCCCTCGAAGGCCACCGCGCCCATCGGGCCGCGCTTGCAGACCAGCGTCGCGCCCGAAACGGCGCGGACTGCGCGCAGGGCCTCGATGGTGTCGGTCGAGCCGCCCGCGATGTGGAATTCCTCCTCGGTGCCGACGATCAGGTCGAAGAGGTGCAGCACCTCCTGCAGGCTCGCGGTCACCCGCGCGCTCTCGACGAAACGGCTCTCGCCTTCGCCGTGCCCCGCCACGCCCCAGAGGTTCGGCCGGTAGTCGATGTCGAGCGCCGTCTGTCCGCCGTGCTTGCGCGCGAGCGCCAGCGCCTTGAGCACCGCCGCGCGCGGGGTGTCATGCGCAAGATGGGTGCCGGTGGCGACCACGGCGCGGGCCGAGGCCACGAAGGCTTCGTCCACGTCGTCCTCGCACAGCGCCATGTCGGCGCAGTTCTCGCGGTAGAAGATGAGCGGGAACTGCTCCTGATCCCGGATGCCGAGGATCACCAGCGCGCTCAGCCGCTCCGGATCGGTCTTCACGCCCGCGACCTCGACGCCGTGGCGCACCAGCTCCTCGCGGATGAAGCGGCCCATGTGCTCGTCGCCGACGCGCGAGATCAGTGCCGACTTCAGCCCCAGCCGTGCGGTGCCGCAGGCCATGTTGGTGGGCGAGCCGCCGATGTACTTGTCGAACGAGCCCATGTCCTCGAGCCGCCCGCCGATCTGCGCGCCGTAGAGGTCCACCCCCGCGCGGCCGATGGTGATGACGTCCAGTGTCTTTCTCATTTGCGGCTCTCTTTTCTGGTGGCGCCGGAAGGGTGGAAGAAATCCCCTTCCGGCGCTTGCGACCCCTCACTGTGGGAGGAGGTTCGGGGTCATTCCGGTTCAGCCGACCGAAACGGCTGCAAGTTCCTTCGCGAGATCACTGATCTCGGCACCGCCCGCCATCAGGCGGCGGATCTCGTCATGCTCCAGCTCGTCCTTGCCGCCACGCCCGATGACTTCGCCAAGCGCGAGGAAGGTGAAGCTGTCGGCCACAAGCTGAGAATGGATCTCGTTGTGGGTAATGAAGATGATGGCGATGTCGCCTTGGGCGCGCACCTTCATCATCGTCTTGAGCACCCCCATCTGCTGCTTCTGCCCCAGAGCTGAAGTCGGCTCATCAAGGATCAGTACCTTGGCGCCAAAGTAGATTGCCCGCGCGATGGCCAGCGTCTGCCTCTGGCCGCCCGACATGGTGCCGACGGCCTGGCGCGGATCGGACACGTCGATGCCGATCTTGACCATCTCGGCATGGGCAATCTCGTCCATAGTCTTCATGTCCAGCAGCCCGAAGGGACGCGGCCCCTTGTAAAGCTCCCGGCCCATGAAGAAGTTACGTGTCACACTCATCAGCGGGTTGATCGCAAGATCCTGATAAACCGTGCCGATACCCGCTTCGGAGGCATCTCGTGGGGAGTTGAAGGAGACCTCCTTGCCCTCCACGAAGATCTTGCCCGAGGTCGGCTTGTGCACCCCCGACAGGATGCGGATCAGCGTCGACTTACCGGCTCCGTTGTCGCCCAGAAGCGCCAGAACCTGACCTTTCTTCACCTCGAGGTCGATGCCGTTGAGCGCGGTGAATGGCCCGAATTTCTTAACCAGTCCTTCGGTCCGGATGATAGTCTCGGTCATGATCACAACCCTCCTGTGATGCGCTTGCGGACGCTTTCATTGAGGAACACCGCCGTCAGCAGCACCACACCGACGAAGACGCGGTAGTACGAGCCGTCTATGGACGGAATGAAGAACACGGCGTTGGCGACGAGTCCGAAGGTAATTGCGCCGAACACCACGCCCAGCACAGAGCCGAAGCCGCCGGTCATCAGCGTGCCGCCCACGACGGCGATGGCGATGGCTTCGAGCTCCTTAAGGTTGCCTTTGGCGGCGTCTGCAGTGTTGGTCTCGAACACCTGGCAGGCGGCGAAGAGCGTGGCACAGAAGGCGGTGAACATGAACAGCGAGATGCGAACCCGGTCGACCGGAACACCGTTGGCGCGGGCGCTGTCGGCATTGTCACCGGTGGCATAGATCCAGTTTCCGGCCTGGGTGCGGGACAGTACAATATAGGCGACGAAGGCGACGATGATCCACCACAGGAAGCGCGCATCGAATCCGGTGACCCATTGGTTGCCCGCCCGGTTGAGGTTACCGCCCAGCATGAACCAGATGTCATAAGCCCAGCCGAAAACCTCGCCTCCGAAGAGGTCGGCGAACCACGAGGTTTCCTTGAAATCCGGCAGGCCGGAGATCTGCGTCGACTTGTTGATGACCCGGAAGCAAACCTCGGTCAGGCCGCGCAGGAAGAAGAGGAAGGCCAGCGTGACGATGAAGCTCGACAGGCGCGAGCGCACCACGATTGTGCCGATCAGCCAGCCGATGGCCAGCGTCATAACCAGCGTCAGCGCGAAGGCGGTGAGCGGTGTCGCCGGGCCGAGGCCAAAGGGCAGTCCCCATTTCAGCATCATCGACATCGACATGCCCGCAAAGCCGATCATCGAGCCAATCGACAAGTCGAAATCTCCGGCGATCATCAGCAGGCAGGCGCCCGTCGCGATGATCCCAAACTGAGCGATAACCGAGAAGTTGTTCTTGAGCCCCAGCGGGTTGAAGGCATTGCCGTTCGAAGCAAAGGCGATGGCGACGATCACCACCAGCATCACCACGAAGGCACCGATTTCCGGGCGTCGGACCAGCCTCGACAGGCGGCTGCCCTTCTGCAACCGGTCTGCCTCGGTCCGACCGGTGGTACTTCCGGCGGGTGTTGTCGTATCTGTCATGATTTCCTCCCGACCCTGAAACGGGGGGCATGTGCCGCCCCCCGGCGAGTGTGCTCTGCTGGATCAGCGATAAGTGCCGGCCTGTGCCTGCACTGCGGCGGCGTTGCCTTGGTCGACGAATCCCGGCCCTGACGGCACGTCGATCGGCGGCATCATGCCCGACCGCGTGTTATAGAGGTTGAGGAAGATTACCCCGAGATAGCCCTGCATGTACGGCTGCTGATCGATAGTGAAATCGACCTTCCCCGCCTCGATAAGATTGATGACGCCGGTGCTGAGATCGAAACAGACGAGGTTCACATCCTCAGCTCCCACTTCCTCGATTGCCGTTGTGGCCGCTTCGCAGGTGTGAGGTGCCACCGCCAACAGCGTATCGATCTCGGGGTCCGACTGTAGCGCTGCCGCCGTCCGCGTCGTGATCTGTGCGACGTCGTTGGAGACGTCAATCATATTCAGATCCTGGCCAATGGCGTCGAAGAATCCTTCGCAGCGGGTTACGAGATCGGTGTTGAACGCCTCGTGGTTGAGGCAGAGCGCCCGGCCAATCTCCCCTTTTTCCTCCAGCAATCGCTCGCCCGCACCGTGCCCGGCGACGGCTGAACTCTGGCCGATATGCATCATGGCACCGAACTGCTTGGAATACTCCTCGCCCGAGTTGATCGTTATCACCGGAATGCCGGCCTCGGTCGCAGCGGTCACCGCGCCCCCCAGAGCATCGGGGTCAGGAAGTGACACGATTATCCCGTCAGGCTGCGTTGCGGTGGCAGATTCGATCAGCCGTGCCATATCGGCCATGTCGCCGGACGGAGCAAAGTTGTGCTCGAATTCCGCTCCGATCTGTTCGGCCGCTTCACGCCCGCCGGTCTCAACGATGGGCCAGAATGGGTCAGTGCCCATGGTGTGGGTGATCAAGACATAGCGGTCGGCGGATGCTGCCCCCGCGACGAAGGCCAGTGCGGCCGATGCAAACAGAAGTTTCTTCATGGTTCAGGTCTCCTCCCTGGTTATGGAGGCCCCGCTCGCCGGGGCCGGTGATCGCGGGGCCTATTCGGGATAGGCGCCCGGGATGTTCTGGTCATAGTCGATGAGCGCCCCCGTCATGACGCCGCTTTCGGCGCTGAGCAGGTAGGCCGCCAGTCCGGCGAGTTGGTGCGGCTTGGCAAGCTGCCTCATGGGCTGCCCGGCCTCTGCCCGCTCCAGCCAGCCGTCCGTCGCGCCATGGTACTTGCGCTGGGTGCCGTTCTCGCCGGGGGTGTCCATCCAGCCCGGCAGGATCGCGTTGCAGTGGATCCTGTCGAAACGGTGCGCGTTGGCGACGTTCTTGGTCAGCGTCGCCAGCGCCCCCTTGGACGAGGAATAGGGCGACAGATAGGACTGCCCGCAATGGGCGCAGTTCGACAGGATGTTGACGATATGCCCGCCGCCGCCAGCCGTCAGCCGATGCCGCACAAAACCCTGCATCAGGAAGAACGGCCCGCGTACATTTGTGTTGAACATCTCGTCGAACAGTTCGGGCGACGTATCGGTGATGCTGCCCCGCGCCCCCAACGCCGCAGCGTTGACCAGCGCGGTGACATCGCCGAAACGTGCCACGGTCTTTTCGACCAGCGCAAGGCAGCCCGCCGGATCCTGAAGGTCGAGCGACGTGAACTCGGCCTCGACCCCGCGCGCGGCAAAGCCTTCGACGGCCTTCGCGCCCTTGGCCTCACTGCGCCCCGTGAGCATGAGCCGGGTGCAGCCCTCGTCCACGAGGCGCGAGGCGATGGCATGGCCCACGCCCTGCGCGCCGCCGGTGACGATGGCAATGGTGTCTGCGTGGCGGCTCATGCGTCGAACTCCTGATCGAGGCCGGTGAGATGGATGGTCTTGCCCTGCTTGAGCGAGGCGGTTGCGGCCTCGGCCAGATAGGCGGCCATGTGACCATCCAGGGCGTTGACCGGCATATCGCGGCCCTCGCGGGCGCAGTCGAGGAACAGTTTGATCTCGGCCGTGTAGGACGGGCCGTAACGTTCCATGAAGAACTCGAGGATCGGCGCGTCAGTGCCCGGCGCCTCCTTGCTGAAGCTTCGGAAGCCGGACTGGCGCGGGTTGTCTGACATCACCATGCCAAGCGCCCCGAAGGCCTCGATGCGCTGATCGAAACCAAAGGCGCAGCGGCGGGAATTGAGGATCGTCACGATGGTGCCGTCCTCGGCCAGCATGGTGACCGAAGCCGTGTCGACGTCGCCCAGCTTGCCGATTTCGGGATCGACCACCGAAGAGCCATGCGCGGTGACCGACACGATCTCGGATCCGACGATGGAGCGCGCCATGTCGAAATCGTGGATCATCATGTCCCGGAACAGCCCGCCCGAGCGCGGGATGTAGTCGAGATGCGGCGGGAACGGATCGCGGCTGGTGATGGTCAGCTGCTCGAGCCGGCCGATCTGCCCGGCCTTCACCGCCTCGCGGACAGAGGCATGGCCCCGGTCGAAGCGGCGATTGAAGCCAAGAAACACCCGGCGCGCCGCGTCTTCGCCCGCGGCCTCGATAAAGGCCCGCGATTCCGCATAGGAGGCCGCGAGGGGTTTCTCGCACAGTACCGGTTTGCCGGTCAGCCCTGCCAGCGTCAACAGCGCGACATGGGTGTCCGACGAGGTGGCGATCATGATCGCATCCACCGCCGCATCGCCCATCGCATCCTCGGGGGAGGCGGCGACGCGCCCTCCGGTCTCTGCGGCCAGCGCCTCGGCCGAGGCGGCTACGGGATCGTAGATCGTCGCCACATGCGCGCCCGCCTCGGCGATCGAGGCTGCGTGTACACGAGCCATGCGGCCCGCCCCCATGATTGCAATTCCGGTCATCTCACTCTCCCAAAGTGACGCGGCGGCCCTCGGCCACGGATTGTTCCATCGCCGCGATGATGCGCTGGTTCTCATAGCCGAAGGCGAAGTCAGGGAAGCAGCCTTCCTGCCCCGCGATCCCACACACGAGGTCATGCACCTCGATCACTTTCACGTCGAAATAGCCAAGACCGCCGCCGGCGAAATCAAAGCCGAAGAACCCGCCGAACTGTTCGACCTGGCTACCCGCAAGTAGCGTCTTGAAGCCGCGGTCATGCTTGGTGTCGCTGTAGCGCGCGATCTTGAGCTCGTTGAACCGCTCGCCATCCATGACGATGGTGCCCTCGGTGCCCGAGACTTCCCAGAACACGCCAAAGATCTTTCCCGCGGCGATGCGCGAGCTTTCGATGGTACCGCCCGCGCCGTTGGCGAAGGTCACCAGCGCCTGGAACTGGTCCTCGTTCTCGACCTCCATGCGCGCGGCGCTGGCATCGACGGTGGCGCCATAGCCCGAGCCGCCACCCGGCGCAGGGCGCGTCTTGAAGAAGGTCTGCTCCTGCCCCATCACGCTGGCCATGTCGCCCATGAGGTACTGCGCGACGGACACAACGTGACTGCCCAGGTCGCCAAGTGAGCCCGAGCCCGCCTGCTGGCGCGAGCAACGCCACGACCACGGCATCTCGGGGTCGTTGAAGAACCCTTGGTCGAACCAGCCGCGAAACCGAGTCGGCGTGCCGATGTCGCCGCGCTCGATCAGCTTTTTCGCTAGCAGCGCGGCCGGGGTCTTGATGTTGTTGAAGGCAACCATCGTCTTGACGCCCGCCTTGGCCGCCGCCTCCTTGAGTTTGCGCGCATCCTCAAGCGTCACCGTCAGCGGCTTTTCGCAATAGACGTGCTTCCCGGCGGCGATCGCCTCCATCGCCATGTCGAAATGCATGGCGTTGGGGGTGGTGATGTCGATCACGTCGATCTCTGGATCGGCCAGCATCGTGCGCCAGTCGCCGGTCGCATTGGCAAATCCAAAGCGTTTGGCGGCGACAGCGGCCAGATCGTCGGTGGCATCTGCCACCGTGTGCAGCACCGGGCGCAGCGGCAGGTTGCGATAGAGAAGCGCCGCCCGGTGGAACGCATCCGCATGGGCCTGCCCCATGAAACCGGACCCGATCAGGCCGATGTTCAGAGTCTTCTTTGTCATGGTGATCTCCGATCGAACGGCGTCAAACCGTTTCGCGGTTGAAAATGGTGTCACTGATGAAGCGGAAAGCACGGGCCACGGTCTCGGCCGGAGGGGCCTTTGCGGGGTCCTGCTCGGCCTCGACCAGCAGCCAGCCCTCATAGGCACCCGAAGCGAGGAACTCGGCGAGCGCATCGAATCTCACGTTGCCATCGCCCGGCACGGTGAACATGCCCAGGCGTACGCCGTCGTTGAAACTGATCCCCTCGGCGCGCACGCGGGCGAGGAGGTCGGCGCGCACATCCTTGAGGTGGATATGCCGAATGCGCGGGGCGTATTTCTCGAGCAGCAACGCATAGTCGAAGCCGCCGGCAAAGGCGTGGCCGGTGTCCAGCAGCAGCCCCACCGAGGGCCCGGTGCTATCCATGACCGCGCATACCTCATCGTAGGTCTCGGCCACCATCATCAGGTGGTGGTGGTATACTAAGTCGAGCCCCCAGATATCCTTGAGCTTGTCCGCGAATTCCGTCAGCCGCGCGCCATAGGCCTTCATCTCACCGCTCGCCAAGGTCAGCCGGGCAGACAGCGGGACATCCAGAGCGTTCTCGGCCATATGGCCACATTCGCCATAGACCATGACCTTGCACCCCATGGCCTCAAGCTGATCGGCATGGCTGCGTACCTCTTCGAGCTCCTCGGCAACACTGCGCTCCGCGAGAAAGCCGCTGTACCAGCCCGACACCAGAGACAACCCATGCTCCGATAGCATCGCCGTCAGGCGAGCGGCATCGTTCGGGAAGGCGCGGCTCATTTCAACGCCCTCGAAACCTGCGGCCTTCGCCTCCGAGAGGATAGTCTCGGCGCGGGTATCGTGACCCAGATCCTCGAGCACCTCGTTCACCCAGGACAGAGGGCTGACGCCCAGCCGCAGTCCGCTGGCTTGCGCCCGTGCATCGTTCGTTTTCGACATGATAACCTCCCGTGACCGGTGGGTCTCCTCTTGCACCGGTGAAGGTTGGTATAGATGAAGGCTTTCCACCTTCCTACTTGCCGAAATGAAGGGTTTCTGCCATTTATGAAATATGTCCAACAAAACAACGCTCGAAGAGATCGCAAAAGCCGCCGGGGTCAGCGTAACAACGGTTGATCGCGTGGTGAATCGCAGGGGAGGCGTCTCCCCGAAATCGGAAGCGAAGGTCCTGGAATGGGCGTCGCGGCTCAATCTCGACCGCAAGATTTACCGCGCACATGCAAAGACTCTACGCATCGCTGTTCTGCTGCCGTCACCGGACAACCCGTTCTTCGCCGCCATGCGTGATGCCTTCTCGACGCTTGAAGAGCGCAGCGAGGATTTTCGAATCCGCTGCTTCATTCATGATCTCGACCCTGTGAATTCCACTGTGATCGTGCAGCGCATCAACGAACTGGCAAACCTGTACGACGGCTTGGCCATCTGTTGCCCTGCTCATCCTGATGTCGAAAGCTGCCTTTCTGCCGTCAGCAAACGCATTCCCGTCCTCACGTTGGTCAGCGATCTGCCGGAGTCGGGGCGTATTGCCTATATCGGCCCGGACAACCGCCGGATCGGCCGCGCTGCGGGCGACCTGATGGGCAGGTTCATCGGGCGCGAGGGGGGCAAGGTGTTGGTCATGCTTGGCTATCACCGCATTATCGGCCACCAGGAGCGAGAAATGGGCTTTCGCGCAGTTCTTCGCGAGCGCTTTCCCAACGTTACGCTGCTGGACATCGCCGAAAGCGAAGAGAACAGTCAACGGGCCGCAGCCGTGGTGCAGCGAACGCTCAAGGTCGAGAAGGACGTGCGCGGCATCTATAACATCTCTGCCGGCAATTACCGGATCGCAAAGACACTCGAGGAACAGGGGCTTGACGGGAAGGTGGTATTCATAACCCACGAACTGACACCACTGCGTTGCGAGTTACTACGCAAGGGCGTTCTGGATGCAGTGATCGATCAGAACCCCCGGATCGAGGCGAGCAAGACGCTGGAGGTCTTCGCGGCGCATTTCAAGCGTGGCGACACAACCGATTTGCCGGAGACCTACACAGCCTTTGAGATCTTTCTGCGCGAGAACTGCCCAAATTTTTAAGACGAAAACTGCGAATTTCTTCCCTGCGATTTGAGAACCCCTACAACGGTGACTGGGGTCAGGGCCTGTTAGTCGGCTTGATGCTGCGCGGTCTGCGTGATTCACGCACCCGGACTAACGGGGGTGATGATGAGCGGCCTTTTCTAGCTGACAGACGAGCAGATGGATCGGCTGAGGCCATTCTTCCCGAAGAGGCATGGGAAGCTCAGGGTTGACGACCGGCGCGTGCTGAGTGGCATTATCTTCATCAATCGTAATGAGTTGCGGTGGTGTGATGCGCTCAGGGAGTACGGGCCGCCCAAGACACTTTACTACCGATGGAAGCGATGGGGTGACATGGCCGTCTTCGCTCGGATAATGGAGGGGCTGGCACCCAAAGGCACAGAGCAGAAGACCGTGTTGACCGATGCAACCTATCTGAAAGCGCACCGTACGGTTTCGAGGCTGCGGGCGAAAAAGGGGACCCGACGACAAGCGCGGGCGTCTGATCGGGCGAACGAAAGGCGGTCTGAACGCCAAACTGCACGCCGCCACGGACGCAGGGGCATGCCCCATCCGGTTCTTCATGACGGCGGGCCAAGTCAGCAAACACACCGGCGCGGCGGCCCTGCCGGGCAGCCTTGTATCGACTGATTGATTTTTTGCTCATGCTATAGGGAGATGTGTAGCGATGAGTGTGAGTACGGACGAGGGCATCAAGCGGTGGACAGCGAAGGGCAAGTCGGCGCTGGTCGTGTAGATCACTCAGGGCAAGACCACGGTCGCAGAGGCCAGTCGGGCCGACGGCCTGTTGCCCTCTGAGATCGAGGGCTGGGTCGATGACGCAAAGCAGGGGATGGAGAACGCTCTGCGTTCCAGGGCCATAAACGTTGCCATTGTCCTCACACTCATCGTCTTTACAGACCCCCGCCTTTGGGGAGCCTTCCCCGGGCTCCCTCCGGGGGGCCAAACCGCCTATTAGGAAAATCTTCTAGTCTCCTCACATTTGATCTTTTTTGTTGTCCACGTCCTCCGACACCTCCTGCCTCAGCTTCGGCCCCTGGGCCAGGCGCCGACCGAGAGCCGAGACGAATGCCTCGTAACGCTCGCCCGCCATGGCCCGAGCCGCCTTGGCTGCGGGTTCCGGCAGAGCCGGAGTTGTCGCAAGCCAGAAACGGATGAACACGGCCAGGCTTTCGACGGAGATCCCGACATCGCGTTCCAGCCGGGTGATCCGCCTGTCGATCTGATCCAGGCGTCGGGCCAGAACCGCGTCGCGGCGCTCTGCGTCATCCGGGGAGAGGAAGGATGCGATCGCGGCCTCGGCCACCATCGATTGGGATCTGTCGCGCCGGGCGGCAAACTCTGCCAGCATCTGCATGACCTCAGGATCGAGATAGACCGAGATCTTCGTCTTCTTGCGACTCAAGGTCATGATCAAAGCTCCATGCCGTCATCGGGATTGAGGGAGACCTGACGCGCGACACCTCGCATCTGCTGCATGATGCGCCGATTGCGAATGGCGCCGTCCTCGTCATCCTCAGTTGGTTCGAATTCAAACTCGTTCTCAATGGGGGTCTGCCTGTCGACCGGCTGGGGATGCGCCAGCTCCGGCTGAAGACGGCGCTCCGACGCTGTCGGGTCCTCATTGTCCGATCCCGTCTCGGTTACTGACTCCAGTTCGTCGTCCTGCTTTGGGACTGCCAGACTGCTCCAGTCATCCTTTCCGGACGCACCTACATCCACCAGGTCGGGTGGCGGCAAGACCCGCTCGATGAACCGTGCATCTTCGTAATACCGTGCTTTCGTCGCCCGGATCGGTGGTGTGCCGGCCACCATGACGATCTCATCGGACGGCGGCAGTTGCATGATTTCTCCGGGAGTGAGCAAGGCCCGCGCAGTTTCCGACCGGGACACCATGAGATGGCTGAGCCAGGGCGCCAGACGGTGGCCGGCATAGTTCTTCATCGCCTTCATCTCGGTGGCGGTGCCGAGAGCGTCGGACACCCGCTTGGCCGTGCGCTCATCATTGGTCGCGAAGCTCACCCGGACGTGGCAATTGTCGAGGATCGAGTTGTTTGGGCCGTAGGCCTTCTCGATCTGGTTCAGCGACTGGGCGATGAGGAAGCTCTTCAGCCCGTAGCCCGCCATGAAGGCCAGCGCGCTCTCGAAGAAATCCAACCGGCCAAGCGCCGGGAACTCATCAAGCATCAGCAGGAGCCGATGCCGGTCATCCTTGCCCTGCAGGTCTTCGGTCAGGCGTCGGCCGACCTGGTTGAGGATCAGCCGGATGAGCGGCTTGGTGCGATTGATGTCAGAGGGCGGCACCACGAGATACAGCGTGACGGGGCGCACTCCCCCGACAATATCGCCGATCCGCCAGTCGCAGCGGCGCGTGACCTGGGCGACCACGGGGTCTCGATAGAGGCCAAGGAATGACATCGCCGTCGACAGCACACCGGAGCGTTCATTCTCGGACTTGTTGAGCAACTCGCGGGCAGCACTGGCGACCACGGGATGCGGCCCCGCCTCGCCCAGGTGCGGCGTCCGCATCATGGCGCGCAGCGTCGACTCTACAGGACGCCGCGGGTCGGACAGGAAGTTGGCGACACCGGCCAGCGTCTTGTCCTTCTCGGCATAGAGGACGTGCAGGATCGCGCCGACGAGCAGGCTGTGGCTGGTCTTCTCCCAGTGGTTCCGCCGCTCCAGGCTCCCCTCGGGGTCGACGAGGATGTCGGCGATGTTCTGGACATCGCGAACCTCCCACTCACCGCGGCGCACTTCGAGCAGAGGGTTGTAGGCCGAGGAGTTCGGATTGGTCGGATCGAACAGCAGGACCCGACCGTGCCGGGCGCGGAATCCGGCGGTCAGCTGCCAGTTCTCGCCCTTGATGTCATGAACGATGGCCGAGCCGGGCCAGGTGAGAAGAGAGGGAACGACGAGCCCTACCCCCTTGCCGGATCGCGTCGGCGCGAAGCAGAGCACATGCTCCGGCCCATCGTGGCGCAGGTAGTCCCGCTCATAGCGGCCGAGGACCACGCCATCCGGGTCTAGAAGTCCGGCTGCCTTCACCTCGCCCTTCTCGGCCCATCGGGCTGATCCATAGGTCGCGACGTTGCGGGCTTCGCGGGCGCGCCAGACCGACATGGCGATCGCTACGCCTATGGCGATAAATCCCCCCGAGGCGGCGATGATCCCGCCCGTCGCGAAGACCGGTGGCGCGTAGGCCTCGTAGAAGTACCACCACCAGAAGATGGCCGGTGGATAGTAGACGGGCGTCCCGAAAAGCACGAACCAGGGCGGGCCCAGCTGCGCCTGATAGCCGAGGGTTGCAGCCACATATTGCGTCGCGCCCCAGGTGGTGGCCAGAATGATGAGGAAGACGATGGAGATCTGCCCCCAGAGGATCTTGGTCGCGGACATGACTGTCGCTCCTTTCCGGTGTGTTGATCAGAGGCCGAGGCCGCGCTTGCGGCCGAAGTCCCAATCGACCCCGCCGTCCCCGCGTGCGACGCCGGTGACATCCCGGCCGAGGTGCTTTTCGAGGGAGGGGGACCAGGGCACGAGCTGGAAGCCGAGCGCGCCGTCGGCGCCATAGCCCTCGATCATCGCAAAGCGACCCGAGGCCAGCGCGAGACGCTGGCGATAGAGGCCGCTGACGTAGTCGCCAGCATCCGCCTTGTTGAACGGTAACCCGGTCTCCCCCGAGAGCTGCGTGCCAACCGCCTGCAACTCCCGGTCGCGCAAAGTTCCGAGCAGGCGCCGGGCAAAGACCACCCTGCCGCCCCGCCGCTCGGCCAGCCCTTCCGTGACCAGATGCTCGGCCCGGGCTTCCAGGGCCTCCCGGACCTCGGCACCGAAGCCCTGGTCCGACAGGGCGAGCGGGTCGCGCGCGATGGCCTGCCGGTCGAGCCAGGTGGCCCCGGACGCGGTCACCTGCGCAGCAAGCTCCAGGTCGGACCGAGGTGCCAGTGCGACACGACGCTGGCCGCGCGCATCGTCATAGGTGCGGAGTTCCACGATAGAGCCTGGGGCACTGTCGCCGGCGGCGTCGAGATGGGGCAGACGGATATGGTGGCTCCGGCCATCGACACCATCAACGACGGCATAGGCTGTCCCCTTCAGTTCGTCATCGAGACCGCGCTCTACCAGACGACCGATGACGGGAACATCGAGGCTCTCTGCGGCAAGGACGTAACTCGAGGACCCGCGCTCTATCCCCCGGTCCGTCAGGGCACGATGCATCCGCTTGATGATGTCGCCACGCTCCCCCATCTCGCGCAGGACCACTTCGGCATCGTCCCTGATATGCCATTGCGACTGTCCGATTTGCTCGGCGACGCCGAGCACTTCCAGCCGGCGCAACCGCCCGACCTTCAGCGCGTGAAACGCATCCGGCTGCCGATCCGCATCCGACGCCATGTCGAGGATGCGCGAACGCCCCGCATCCCGCAGCAACTGACGGTCGAGCTGCGTCCAGCGCTCGGCCTCGATCTGACGTTCAAGCGTCCGGCGGATGTCGAGATCACTGCGTGGGCCCAGTTCCTGGGTGATGAGATCCCGTGCCCTGTCGCGCATCCCCTCCTTGATGTAATCCCGCGAGATCACGAGATCCTGGCCGTCATCGCGCATACCGCGAACGATCAGATGGACATGCGGATGGGCGGTGTTCCAGTGATCGACGCCTACCCAATCAAGTGACGTGCCGAGGTCTTGCTCCATCCGCCCGACGAGGTCGCGGGTGAAGGATTGCAGGTCGGACATGTCCGGCGCGTCGTCGGGCGAGACGATGAACCGGAAATGATGACGGTCATCGCGACACAGCTCGGCAAAGGTCCGGCCATCGGGATCCTCCGTTCCCGATCCGAAGAGCCTGGCCTTCTCCCCGTCCCGGGTCACGCCGTCCCGGCGCAGGTAATCGAGGTGGGCTCCGAGAGGCGCGGATTTCCCGCTGTGCCGGACCACACGCGCCTTGACTACCGCGCCGCGTGTGCGGGCGGTAATGAGGCGGTTGGCCTGAATGCTGGCACGCTGACCGCGCCCGAAGCGGGACCGATTACCCGGGGTAACGCGCCCGGCCCGCGAGACACCACCACCGGCCTTTTTCGCGGCAGCCAGAGCCTGTGCGATGAAGGGCCGGGCCTGCTGCGCCCGGGTGGAGCGGATACGCCCCGGTCGGATGCGGAACTCGCGATCATCGGGCATGGGAAATCCCCGCACAGTGCGAAACAACGCAAAAGATCAGAGTGTTAGGCACATCTCGCACGCTGCGCGCACGCGCCACACGGTGCGGAACGCAGCAAAAACATGAACAAAAACAACCGCCCAACCGCCGCGCACCGTGCGCCCTTTTATCCTGCCATCCTTCGGTCGAGGTGCCTCCCGCCACCCCTCGCGCCCTCGAAGACACGCCAGAGCACGACGGAATGCGAAGTGTCGTCGCGCGGGTCATGGCCGGGCCTCTCCAGTCTCCCGCCGGACGAAGAGGCCCTCAGGCTGCGGGGTGATGCCCGCCTGCGGCACCGCCGGGACGGGTGAAGGAGCGGCGCCGACCGTCGGGTGGGGCGACACAGGATCGGTCGCAGAGGTCCCGTCGTCGCGGCTGATGAAGAGCGCCGCCTCACGCCAATCGAGCGGCCGGACTGCAGTGATGGCGGTGCCCAATGGCCGCTCGCCAAGCAGCACGGGCGCGAGCGCAGCGACATAGGCACGCGTCTCGGCCGGCAATGGACGATCCGTCAGTAGGTATTCTTCGTAGCGAGCGGGACCGGCGTTATAGGCCGCCAGCATCGCCGCGACATCGCCATAGCGGCCCCACATCTCGCGCAGGTAGGCCGTGCCCGCGAGGATGTTGTCACGCGGGTCGTAAGGGTCTCGGCCAAGGCCATGACGGATGCGCAGCCCGGCCCAGGTTTCGGGCATGACCTGCATCAGCCCCATCGCGCCAGCGGAAGAAACTGCACGCAGATCGCCCGCGCTCTCTGCCCGCATCACGGCCATGATCCATGTCGTCGGTATGCCGAAGCGCTGCGATGCCTCGGTGACCTGGGCGGCGTAGGGATGCGCGGCGATTGCGTGTTCGGCCACATCGGTTTGCGCCAGAAGCGGTTGCGTGGCGGTGACCGGGAGGAAGAGGCCGGAAAGAAGAAGGAAGAGAATGCGGCGGCGAGCGCCGCATCTTCCCGAAGCGGGAGGGGTGCAGGACGCGATCATCGTCAGTCCTGCTCGTCGCGTTTCTTCGGGCGGGTCCAGTGCAACCCCCAGTCCCTGCCCTCCTCATCCGACTGGAACAGGCGGGCGCGGATCGGATGCCGGAAAACCGGATCATCGAGCAGGACCGAAATGAACGCCCCTGCGGTCTCGCCGGTGTGTTTCCAGCCCGCGCCAACCTCCGGACCCTCCTCGTCACCGAGGTGGATACGATAGGCGGGAGCTTTCTCTGAATCGACGTTGTCGGTGGGAACGAAGGTCAGTTCCAGGTCGAGCGAGAGCGTGCGAACCTGTCCGGAATAGCCGGACGGGGTGCGGGTGAATTGGCCGATCTGCGGCATTGGAGGTTCCTTCTTTATGCGGTGAGTGGGATGCGGGCCGCTGGCACGTCCCGCCATGGACGCGCGTCACCGCTCCGGCGCGTGCCAGACGAGGCGACCATCGCCGCGCTCATCGGTGAACAGTGGACTGGCCCGGCCGATCACTGCCGAGGTGGGGAACGGGCCGAAGTAGCGGCCGTCGAAACTGTCAGAGACCGCCGGGTTCATCAGGAAGACCTCGCCCTCTACGATGGTGCGGCAGCCCTGCCAGACGGGAAGATCGCGGCCCTGGCTGTCGCGCTCTCGCGCCTCCCCCAGGTGTCTGCCATCGACGGTGATCGCGGCGCCGTCACGGCAGACCCGTTGTCCCGGAAGCCCGACGACGTGCTTCAGGATCGGCGTATCGCGACCGACATAGCCGCGCGCGGCCATGAAACCCGCAAAGGGTTCGGGCGGCATGACCACGACCAGATCTGGCACCGCGAGCCGGTCCACCGGCGCAATGGCGTAGAAACCAATCGGCACGCTGGCCGAGGCGTTCCAGACCAGCCGTGGCGCAGTCGGAATGCTGCCGGCGATGACGGCGGCGAGCGCGGCAACCGTCACCATGATGTAGCGGGCACGGGTCATTTTCCGATCTCCCGACGCCGGAGCCATGCGGCATGGCGTTCCGCCGTATAGGGTCGCGGCGCTTCGCCCGCCTTCATCCAGTGGGCGACATGGCGCCAGTGATCGGGATCGACGTCGGCGACATCGATGCCGAACCCCTCGATCGCATCGATATGACGCAAGACCTCTTCGACCTTGGGCCAGCCTTCGATCTTCAACAAAATCTCGCCACCTGGGCGCACGAATGGCAGCGTCTGATAGGAACGGCCGGGCGCCATCGTCCGCACGATGTCGATGCGCGAGACGACGGTTCCATAGTCATTCGCCACCCAGCGGACGAATGCAAACACGGAGCCGGGACGGAAGAAGACAATGCGGCGTCTCCGGTCGAGTATTTGCTCCCCTGCCCCGTCGCCGAACCGGATCCAGAACTCGGTCTGCTTCTCCAACCAGATCAATTCGACGCGGGTCATATCGTCGAAGCTGAGCGACGAACCCTCAATCGCGGATGATTTGCCGGGTCTCAGAATGATGCTCATCACCGATCTCCCGGTAGATCGAGTGGAAGGCGTGCCAAGCCGAGGCGACGGACCGTGTCGGAGGCGGGGCTGTCCGGGAGCGATCCGGCAGCACCAGGCATGCTCGATGCGTCCGGGTTCGCAGCCTTTCGAAGCTTCCCGGCTGCACCGCGAATGGTGTTTTCCACACCATCAGCGCGCTCTTCAAAGTTAGAGTCTTCGTTAGATTCTAAGTTAAGGGCGCGAATTCCACTTTTATTTCTGTGCGTTACACCCTGTTTGGGTTCCTGATAGCACGAGACCCCGGTTCCTGATGGCACGATAGTCCGGGTTCCCGATAGCACGAGCGCATTCACAGGTTTTCCACAGCCTGGCGCAGGCTCGAAGGCCAGCAACTTGTGGCCACCAACTTCAGTTTCGAGAAAGAGTGTGTAGCCCGGCAGCGGCTGCCGCCGGATGATGTCGCGAAGCTCGAAGGCAAACCGCTTGAAGGGCGACAGTGCCCCGGACTTCTGGTGAAGATGATGGAAATCGAAACGCCAACCGTCCCGCTGCCGGCCACCGTGCTTGCGCACCAGGCGATAGAGCCAACGGTCGAGCCCGCCGGTCAGGTCGAAATACGCCCGATCAATGGTGAGGACGAGCGCATTGTCGAGCACGGCCTGGTAGAACCAGTCGGGCACGATCAGCTCGATGCCGTCCGGGCGCCCCTCCCTGTCGCTGCGCTCCTGCCATTCGTTGATCCAGGAAAAGCGATGGCGGCGTCCTTCCGCAGGCTGCCGGATCGAGGTGGAGATCGTCGTCGACTGCAGACGATCCAGCGCCGCCTTCAGGCGCTGATAGTCCCGCGCACTGGTTCCGCGACCGACATAGGTGAGGATCTCATATGGGGTGGCGGCCATCAGCCGGGAGGTGCGCAGACCCGCGTCACGCGCCTCGACGATCTGGCTCGCCGCCCAGATCAGGATGTCGGCATCCCAGATTGTGGCCATACCGTGATCGGGAACCGCCTCGACCCGGATGCTGACGTTGCCAGCGGCAAAGTCGATCGGCGCGACCCGCTTCGACTTGGCGAGGGAGAAGAAGGGATAGGCCATGAGGTCCTGCGCATCTCTAGGGGCGAAGTCTCCGGGCAGCGCGCGGAACAGATCGAGCTGTCCACGCTCGGAGCGGGGGTTGCGTCTATCGGTCATGACGGCATTGCCGCTACGTCAGCGCACGAAGCGGCCGGGCTGCGGCAGATTGGCGAGCGTGTGGCGTTTCGCCGGCAGCACCTGCCCGCGCGGGTCGGATGTCGAAGTGACGGCGCCGCGTCCAACCCAGGCCTGGAGGTCCTCGATCGCATAGACCACACGCCCGCCCAGCTTGTGGTAAGCGGGACCGGTGCCGTAGGTCCTGTGCTTTTCCAGCGTGCGAGCGGACAGGCTGAGGAACTGCGCGGCTTCCTTGGTGCGCAGATAGCGCGGGGGAAGTTCGGTTGAGATGGCGGACATCGGGCGTCTCCCTACTGTGTGTGACCAGTGCCGCGAAACAGCGGCTGATGACGGCCACGATGGCGAAGCGCGTCCGGTCAGATGCAGTGGGGACTTGGCAGGGGTAAATTCGCACACCGCGGCGCGGGATCGCCGACCTAGAGGCGGCGCTGGTGACGCAGGAGCTTGCGATAGCCGCCGGCGATCAGGTCACGCCCCTCACGAAGGAGACTGGAGACGGCAAAACGGGCTGAGGAGACCTGCCATTCATCGCGGTCTAGATGACCGGTCCGGAACAGGACCTCGGCGATCTGCTTCTGGGTCGCGCCGTCGAAGGCGGCGTCGGAGGCCTGAAGGACACGCCGCAGGCGCGCTTTCTGCTGCGCTGTGAGGCGAGTGTCGCGGGGGATTGATCGACGGCGGTGCTGGTCCGCCAGGAGCCGCTGGATCGCCTCCATGCGGTCGAGCCCCTCAGGGCCGAGCGGAACGGTAGCCACAAGCCGACCGTGCTGCTTCAGGGGAACGACGAGATGCAGGTATGTTCCGTCCGGCAGCCTGTGGCGCAGGTGCTTGCCAATCGGGGATGTCCTGCCCTTCGGGGCAACTATCTCATCGCCGGGCGCGCCAGTCTCTCCTGCGAGTGCCTCGGGGGCGACCGCGAGGATCACGGCGCTGGTATCGATTTCGGGGCGCCAGAATATCTCTGCAACAGTCGCGCTCAGACCGGGCCGTATCGGGAAAGCACAGACCCCATCGACGGCCGACCTGATCCCTCAGGTCAGCCCTCTCAGGTGGTCCCCCTGCAAGTTCTGCATAGTCATCTTGATATTCGGGATTACGGCGCAGGCATTCCCAGCCGAGGTCCGGCGCGGCCAGATCATCGAGATAGTCGTAGGCGGCCTGGTCACGCCAATTCGAGCGATCAGGTTGCATGGCATCGCCTCTCCCCTGGGTTGATCACAAGAAAGGATTCCAAGAGATCAATCACTTGGGAAGCCCGCCGCAAGGCATCAGGTGATGCGTGAAACGCATCACCTCCTCAGGCGGTTCGCCCCGCCGCCAACTGCCGATACCCTTCCGAGCTCAACCAACGCGCGCGTTCAAGATGGGCGTCATGGACCAGGCGCGCCCGCCCCGGCTCTTTCTGCGTATCGAGGCCCAGGATGATCTGCGCCGCGTCCTGCCAGCTCGCGCCCTCGTCTGCAGCATCGAGCAAACGCATATACTGCGCCATGTGATGACGGTCATACTCCGTCACCACGTCCCCCTGCGGCGGTACATCCTGCAAGCTGCTGATCGTCACGCGCATCCCCACGGCGTTTGCTGCACATCCTTAGCACAGCCAGTTGACAGTTTTGTGAGCACGGCAATAGCGCAATTCGGCTCTCTGCAAAACCTGCCGGAAAGGTCAGGCCTTCGAGGCAGCCTTCGCCTGAACATGCATCACTCCTATCCCCTGGTCGGAGTTCAGGAGCAGAATGCCATTCGCCTCGAAAGCCCGTCGGACCTGATCGCGCGTGGTCTCGTAGACCTCGAGCCCGCTTTCGGACTCGAGGCGCTTGAGCGCGGTCAAAGATACCCGGGCCTCATCCGCAAGCTGCTCCTGTGTCCAGCCAAGAAGCGCGCGCGCGGCCCGTGATTGTCGGGCGGTGATCATGCAGATCACCTCCCATCCGGCCCGGCGCAAACGCCAGAACTACGACTATTATAGTCGCTTATCAGAATTTCACCACCAAAATTCTGACGTGTTTACATCGCGTTTTCGCTTTGGCGTCGCATATTTCGGGAACCGATTCGGTTGCCCGGCTTGGCGGTCGGCCCCGGCCTTTCGACCGGGGCCTCGCGACGGCGTTATTCGCCGCGGCGACCGTTGGGGCGGGACCAGATCAGAGCGTAGCTCTCGCCGTCCTCGTCGTCGAAGAGGTTGGCGTAGATCGGGGCGGTGAAGCTCGGATCGTCCAGCTTGAGGCCCAGATAGTCGCGGCCCTCATTGGACCGCTTGGACCAGGCGGCGCCGATCTCGGCGCGGCCGACCAGGACCCGGTGGCTGGGGGCGTTCTCGCCGGTGGCGCGGGTGTCGGGAACGATGCGCACGCCCTGGACCTGGACGCTGAGGGTGACGATTTCGCCGGTGAATTCGTTGCCGGTCTTCTTGAAGGTGCCGATGGTTGCCATTTTAAGTCTCCGTTTTCCGTTTCCGGGTCCGCACCATTGCGGCCCGATGGCGATCGACAGGCCGGAGACGACCGGCGGCGCACCCCCGGCGTGCTGGGGGCTGGACAGCACAGGCAGAACTTTCTTGTTCCGCGCGGAATGGGCGCAGCCCAGGGGAAGAAAGTTATGGCGGCGCTGTTGCGCCAAGCCGGTCGAGGCACAGCCGGTCTTCGGCCAGATCAGGCCATTGAAAGGGCCGTATGGAGCGGACATGGGACGGGTCAGAACGGAGACGCTGGCAACCGTGGATGCCCCTCAACCTAACCGGCTTTTCACCGGCGAATTGGCTCACCCGCGACAGGCCATACGCATCACTCTCCAGGCGCCCCGCCCGGCGTCCCCCCCGCGATCGCAGGTGCGATTTGCCGCTCGAACGGTCCGCCATTACCACCGCGCAGCCACGGGCAGCGACGCGGGCCTCATGCCGATCCGCACACCGCCCCATACCGGCAATCTGACGATTAGGATGACAGTCCAGCACTGATCAGGCCCCGCCTCATCGGATCGCCTGCAGTGTCAGGTGCTCACGGGAGAGCTGTCCGAAGGCTCGGCTGCCGAACCGGCAATGCGGAGAAAGGCGGAAACGCCTACAGCGCCAGCGCCGATGACGGCGAAGATCATCTGCCATGTCTCCGAGGGCATCATGGTCCTGGCGATCCCGAGGGTTGCGTGGAAGCCAGCGAGCACCGCCGGCACCACGAAGATCAGCGCGATGACAAACCGCGCCCAGAGCGGGCGCACGAGTATGATCAGCGCCTGACCGATGGCAAGCGTCAACCCTGCAGCGAAGCCGCCGACGAGGATTGCACCGAACCAGCCTGCGCCGGTTCCATGGGCCCAAATGCCGGTATGAAGTCCGACGAGGAACGGCAGGGCGAAGACCGCGAGGGTAAACACCAACCAGCACATGGCCGCGATGGCGGCAAAAAATGCAAGGATTCCGAGAACGAACATGGTGGGATCTCCCGTATGAATTGGAACGGTCGCGCCTTCCACCACCACCTTGGCGCAACCGAAAGTTAGCAGAATTCTTTATTCGGGCGACGGAGAAGGTATTTCGCAGGTCGGCAGTTCGGGCGAAGTGGACCTTTGTTACCGATACGAGAGTGTCAGCTTTCTTCTGCATAGCCAGACAGGGGCGAGCATGCCAATATTCCGAAATGACCCGAGAAATTCCAGTGCTTGTGGGCGCGCGCGTCCTTCTGCGTCCCTTCCGTAGCTCCGATATTGCCGGAAGGCTGGCTCTCGGGCGGTCACCGGAGATCGTGCACAGCTTTGGAGGCGACTCGACGGGCCTTCCCCCGTATGAAGAAGGCGATGCCCGGTCATGGGTGGAGCGGAACCTTGCGCATCCCCTTTGTTGGCCGTCGAGGTCGATCGCCGCCTATGAGGGGAGGCTCGTCTGGACGGGCTCGATCTCCATGACAGCCGGGCGCGCCTGGCGATCGGGCTCTACGACCCCTCGCAGCTCGGGAAAGGGTTGGGTCGCGAAGTGATCAAATTAATCTTATCGTATGGCTTCGGAACGTTGAAGCTACACCGGGTTGACTTGCGGGTGCTCTCATACAATGAGCGGGCGATCCGGTGCTATCGCGCCTGCGGCTTTATCGAAGAGGGCCGCGAACGCGAGAGCGCTCGTGTTGGCGATGCTTGGCACGACGACCTCATCATGGGGGTGCTGGCGCAAGAATACCAAGGTCAGACTTGAAAGAGCCGTCTTTCCGGAATGCCGACGTCTCTGCGACTCGCAGCAATGGTCAAGGTGGGCTCGAAGCTTCCATTTCAATGTAGGGCAGCGCTCACGCGCTGCCCTCTGCGAGGCGATAGACCGGAATGCCCATCTTGCGGGCCTTGTCGGCGAGATTTTCCTGGATGCCCGTGCCGGGAAAGACGATGACCCCGATCGGCATGGTATCGAGCATCCGGTCATTGCGCTTGAAGGGCGCGGCCTTGGCGTGTTTCGTCCAGTCGGGCTTGAAGGCGACCTGCGGCACCTTGCGGTTGTTGGCCCAGGTGGCGGCGATGCGTTCGGCGCCTTTGGGCGATCCGCCATGCAGAAGGACCATATCGGGGTGCTTGGCATGAACCTGATCAAGCCTGTCCCAGATCAGGCGGTGATCGGTGGTATCCCCACCCGAGAAGGCAATCTTCGGCCCGGCGGGTAAGAGCACCTCATTGTCGGCCTTGCGTTTGGCGGAGAGGAAGTCGCGACTGTCGATCATGGCCGAGGTCATCTGGCGATGGTTGACCCGTGAACCGGAGCGCGGCGACCAGGGCGTGCCGGTGCTGCGTAGGTAGAGGTCGGCGGCAGTGTCGCGGAAAGTCTCCATGCTGTCGCGGCGCTCGATCAGGCTCTGGCCGATACCAATCAGGGTTTCGAGCTGGACGGATTTGACCTCGCTGCCGTCCTGTTCGCGCTGAAGGCGCTTCTGGGCCTGCTCGTTATCGTCGAGTTTGCGTTCGGTCCGCTCGACGGCACGGTGGAAGGTGTTGACGGTGGACCACAGGATCTCGTCTAGGTCGAAATCGAGGCTGGTGTCGGCCATGGTGGAGATCAGGGCATCGAAGATGTCGGCAACCGCGCCCTGGATGGCGTTGTCCTCGGGTGTGATCCGGGGGTCGGCCTCGCCCTCGGCGGGACGGTAGCCATAGAGTTCGAGCTCTTCGATGACATGGCCGGTGGGAGATGTGCTGTGATCGGGTTCGAATTCGTCATGGGCATACATGGGATGTGTCCTTCGGCTGGACCGCGACCGTCGCGGCCTTCATGGCGACGACAAGCCCACGGGCGCTCCGGCCTGGCAGCCCGAGCCCTTTGGCTCAGGGCCTTGATGGCAAAGCCCGGCTGATTTGCTTCGCGCTGTAAAGGCGGGCAATCCGGGGTCCCCGCGCGACCTGTCGCGTGGGGTGGTTTTCCCGCCGACGGAAATCAGTCGGGCGCCGCCATTGCCGGACCGGAGCGTTTGTGGGCCGCTCGCCCTCTCAGAAGGCCAAGGCGCGGTCCTCCTGCCGATGACAGGATGTAGCCCTCCGCGCATGACCGGATCAGAGTTTCCCGATCCCGGCCCCGTGCCGGCTATGGCGTCAGGGCCATGAAGCGGCCGACGTCCTCGGGGGCAATCTGCACCCGGATCCCGGCCCGAAGCGCCTCCAGCCCGAGGGTGACGAGATCGTCGTTGAAGTCCCCCAGAATGGGCGAGAGCGTGAACGCCTCGATCCCGGCCTCGTGCGCACGGTCCACCAGGCTATCCCGCGCGCCGTCACCTGCCGGATCGTTGTCGCGAACGATATAGAGCCTGCGCAGATGCGGCGGGAACAGGATGGCGGCGAGATGTCCGGCGGAAAGTGCCGAGACCGTCGGCATCGTGGGCAAAGCCTGCCGCAGCGAGAGAATGGTCTCGATGCCTTCCCCTGCGGCGAGCACATCCTGCGGCTCGTCAAACCGGACGGCGTGTCCGAGCAGATCGCCCATCGCCTTCCTCGGCGGATCGAGCGGCGCCTTACCGGAGCCGTCGCGGAGGAGCCAGGTGCGATGCGCGCCGGTGATCTTGCCATCGAGGTCGGTCACCGCGGCAATCATGGCGGGCCATGCCTCTGTCGGCCCATCGCCCTCGGGTCGCCAGTAGCAGCTCGGATGGAAACGCAGATTTGCGGTTCCGCGTAAATCCGCAATGCCGCGTTGCCGTAGATACGTGTCCGCGAGACTGTCGGCGAGCGGTTGCGTCATGCGCCAGAGGCGACGGGCGGCTTCGGATGATCCCGATGGTGCTGGCGATGTTCGGGCCTTGCGGGATTTTGCCTCCAGATAAGGATGCGGCAGGCTGAGGAAGCGGCGCGCTTCTTCGGCAATGTCGGCGAAGTCGATGAGGCCAAGACTTTCGCTGATCACGTCGAGCAGATCGCCATGTTCCCCGCTCTGCGCATCGGTCCATTTTCCAGCCGCGCCCTTACCGGTTTCCGGCCCGGTCAAACGGACGAACATGGAGCGGCCTGGCGTGTTCCGCACATCCCCAACCTGCCAGTAATTGCCCTGCTTGCGCCCGTTCGAGAGATAGTGGCGGCACACCGCCTCGGCCTGGCGACCAAGACGCTGCGCCAGTTCGGAAGCGTTGAGACGTGCCATCACGCAGCCCCCCGCTCGGAGATGCGCTCGACCGGGAAGCGGTCGAGCAGTTTGCCGATGATCTCCGGCCCCGATGCGTCCACCGGCACGAAGAAGCGGAGTTTCCATGAGATGATCTCGCTGAAGAGACCATAGGTTCGCAACCGATCGCGCATGGTATCGGTGAAGCCCATCAGTTCGATACGGTTCGCGCCAATGACGCGGACGCGGCGCAGTTGCAGCCCCTCGGTGAGATCAAGGATCGTTCGGCCTTCGATCAACGCGGCATAGGCGGCATCCGGCGTCAGGCTGCTGGTGACGCCACTGGTCGAAGCATTGGTAGCCCATGCCGACGAGACACGGCGACCGATGATGCGTTCGCCCTCGTCGGTCTGGAGTCGATAGACGCGGGAGGAGTCTTGCGGCAAGCGTTTCCAGATCGGCAGCAGGAGCCCGGTCACCATATGCAGGATGCTGTCGGTGAACTCCGGCACTTCGTCCAACTCGGCCTGCCATGCCGAGGCGAAGGCAGCGCGCTCGGCCTCTACCCAGTGGGTCTCGCCCATCGCCCGCATGGGCAGGTTCATTGCTTCCATCGGCCGGATCAGCCGGACGCGGCGCTCGATCTCGCCATCGTCCAGCATGACGCTGGTGGTCGGGATCTGCACGGCGGCGCGACCGGATCGCTCGTTGACGAGCAGCCTCGCGCGAGGATCGTCCAGTTCCGCCAGAGCGGCATCCAGCGTGACCGGCTGGTTGCGCTTGCGTTCGGTCAGTGTCAGGAGCCGGGTTTCCGCGCCGGTGCCCGGATGGGTGTGGATCACCTCCCGGTCGGTGACGATGAAGCTTTCGGCGCGCAGCGTCTCCAGCCCCATGTCATAGGTGCCTGAGGCAATCGCCCCGTCGATCCGGGCCTCCAGCAATTGCTCGAAGGCAGAGAACAGGATGCCCTGCAACTCGATGGTCAGCGCCAACAGGCGATTGAGGAAGGTGGTGATCGGCGGCAGGTCGTCCTTGATGCCGTTCGCATCCATCAGCTTCAGTCCGGTGGCGGATTCAAACCTCTCCAGCGAGCAGCCCTCGACCTTGCCGCGCACAATCAGCAGATAGAGCTGGCGCAGCGCATCGCGGGCATAGGCGGATTCCAGATTGTCCTCGGGCCGGAACAGGCCCTGGCCGCCGGTCTGGCGCTGCCCGCGCGTGATCGCACCCAGCGTGTCGAGACGACGGGCGATCGTGCTGAGGAACCGCTTCTCGGCCTTCACATCCGTGGCGATGGGCCGGAAGAGCGGTGGTTGCGCCTGATTGGTGCGGTTGGTGCGCCCGAGCCCCTGAATGGCGGCATCGGCCTTCCAGCCCGGCTCCAGCAGGTAGTGCACCCGCAGGCGCTGGTTCCGCACTGTGAGGTCCGCGTGGTAGCTGCGTCCCGTGCCCCCGGCATCCGAAAAGACCAGGATGCGCTTCTGGTCATCCATGAAGGCCGAGGTCTCTGCCAGGTTTGCGGAGGGCGCTCGGTTCTCGACGGCCAGGCGGGCCGATGTGCCATCGCCCTTGCGCACGATCCGGCGCGAGCGGCCCGTGACCTCCGCCACCAGATCGGCGCCAAAGCGCTGGACGATCTGGTCGAGCGCGCCCGGGACAGGCGGAAGCGAACCCAGCTGCTCCAGCATCTCATCGCGTCGGGCTACGGCTTCGCGGCTTTCGACCGGCTGCCCGTCGCGGAACACCGGCCGCGAGGAGAGATTTCCCTCGCTGTCTGTGAAGGGCTCATAAAGCTGCACCGGAAAGGAATGCTGCAAATACGAGCCTACGTACTCCCTGGGCGTGACATCGACGGAAATATCGTTCCATTCCTCGGTCGGGATCTCGGACAGCCGCCGCTCCATCAGGGCTTCGCCCGTCGAGACAATCTGGATGACGGCCGCATGGCCCGCCGCCAGATCGGCGTCAATCGAGCGGATCAGCGTCGGGGTTTTCATCGAGGTCAGCAGATGGCCGAAGAAGCGCTGCTTGGTGCTCTCGAAGGCCGAGCGCGCTGCGGATTTGGCCTGCCGATTCAGCGTCGCCCCACCAGAGTCTGGGCTGCCGGTGATATTGGCCGCTTCCATCGCCGCGTCCAGGTTCCCATGGATCACGGCGAACGCCGCAGCGTAAGCGTCATAGATGCGGCGCTGCTCGTCGGTGAGCTTGTGCTCGACCAGCTCGTATTCGACGCCGTCATAGGAAAGCGAGCGCGCGGTATAGAGGCCGAGGGATCGCAGGTCGCGGGCGAGCACCTCCATGGCCGCGACGCCGCCAGCCTCAATCGCCTCGACAAATTCAGCGCGGGTCTGGAACGGAAAATCCTCGCCACCCCAGAGACCGAGCCGTTGTGCATAGGCGAGGTTGTGGACGGTCGTGGCCCCGGTTGCCGAGACATAGACCACGCGGGCATCCGGCAGGGCATGCTGGAGCCGCAGGCCTGCGCGTCCCTGCTGCGAAGCGGCGATTTCGCCGCGGTCTCCCTTGCCGCCTCCGGCATTCTGCATGGCATGGCTTTCGTCGAAGATGATGACCCCATCGAAATCGGAGCCCAACCATTCGACGATCTGACGCACGCGCGAAACCTTCTCGCCGCGGTCATCGGAGCGTAGGGTGGCATAGGTGGTGAACAGGATGCCTTCCGACAGCGTGATCTTTGCGCCTTGAGGGAAGCGTGACAGAGGCGTGACCAGCAAGCGTTCCATGCCGAGCGCCGACCAGTCACGTTGCGCATCCTCGATCAGCTTGTCGGATTTTGAGATCCAGACCGCCTTGCGGCGACCGCGCAGCCAGTTGTCGAGGATGATCCCGGCCGACTGACGGCCCTTGCCGGCACCGGTGCCGTCACCGAGCATGAAGCCGCGGCGGAAACGGACAGCGCCGGCAGCATCCTCGGCGGCGGCGCTCACCTTGTCGAAATGCTCGTCCACGGTCCAGGCACCTGCGAGGTGATCGAAATGGGCTTCCCCGGCGTAGATAACGGTCTCCAACTGCGCGTCGGAGAGCCGGGTACGGATGTCGGCGGGCAACATTGGCCGATAGGAGGGCTTCGGAGGTGCGACGGAGGCCATGGCGGCGGACTGCACCAGCCTGGTCGGGTGCGGCTCGGCGCCGGAGATGCGCAGCGATTGCAGCGCATATTCCTCATAGATCGCGTCCGACAAGCGCGCGCCCTCGGGCGGCGCCCAGTCCACGGTCTCATACTCGAGCTCCACCCCTTCGGGATCGGACGCTGGTGCGGCGGCGGGTCGGGACGCTGTGGCGCGAGCGAGATAACCGCGCACGGTCTTCGGCGCAGCTGCCGGCACGGGAGAAGCGACCTTCGGCAGCGACACCGGCAAGCGCAGCGGAAGCTGGCTTTCGATCCAGCCGAGCAGCGTGACAACGTCGGGTGCGGTTCCTGCCGAGGCCGGGAAGACTGACGGATCGTCGACGGGCAGCTTGTCGATCACCGTCAGCCGCGTGTCGATGCTGGTGCCATGCCTAGCGAAGACCGCTCCGTCGATGGCAGCGGTGAAGACCACGCGGCCGCGGTCTTGCAGGCGTATGAAGGCGTCGCGCCAAGCCTTGGCTTCCGGTCCGAAATTCGCGCCGGTGATCGTGACCAACCGCCCGCCGGGGGTGAGACGGGCCAACGCCGAGGCGACATGACGATACGCAGCATCCGCCATCCGTCCCTCGACATTGGCCATGACCGAGAAAGGTGGGTTCATCAGAACCACAGACGGCATGGCGTCCGTGGCCAGATAGTCGTCGATCTGGGCGGCGTCGAACCGGGTGACGGGAAAGGCCGGAAAGAGGGAAGAGAGAAGATCGGCGCGGGTCTCGGCGAGTTCGTTGAGGATCAGCGAGCCGCCGGCAGCCTGCGCCAGGATCGCCATCAGGCCGGTGCCAGCCGAGGGTTCCAGCACCACGTCATCAGGCGTGATCGCGGCCGCCGCCAGCGCGGCGAGGCCGAGAGGCAGAGGTGTGCTGAACTGCTGGAAGCTCTGGCTTTCCTCGGAGCGCCGGGTCTGCGTCGGCAACAACCCCGCGATCTTCGCCAGCAGATTGAGCCGCGAAACCGGAGATGCGGCTTTGCGGAAAAGCGCCTTTCCGTATTTGCGCAGGAACAGCACTGTGGCCACCTCGCCGGCCTCATAGGCGAGCTTCCAGTCCCAGGCGCCACTGGCGTCGGAGGCTCCGAAAGCGGTTTCCATGGCGCTGCGGAGGACAGCCGTATCGACGCTTTGACCGCGTTCGAGAGGAGGAAGGAGGAGATTGGCGGCGGCCAGGACCGCGGGCGCGGCCGCCAGCGGCGTGACCGGATCGGTCACGGGAGACGAGATGTTCATGTCGGTGATCCTCGGAGAGCGGGAGGGACAAGCCCGGACGGCGCTCTCTCTCAACCGCCGGGGCTCACCCCGTCCCGACCCCTCTCTGACTCGGCACCTCATTCCCCATCACCTCGCAGACCCGAGGGCGACAGCGCGCCCCCATCAACTTTCGCAAGGCCTCATTGATTGTAATCGATATTCATGAGATACACCGACTTATGATCAATCATCGGGACCAAGAACTGAATTTCATGGAGCAGGCGCAAAGGAATCCGTTTTCAGCTGCCGTAACCGTTTTTCACGAGCGCTGGCTCCCCGAGGAGGCCACACCTGCGGGCTATGCTGCGCTGATCGATGCCTATGCGCTCGCAACGCCCCTGCCCCGGACACTTTCCGCCATCGGCCCACGTCACAAGGTCTACGCGGCCGACGGCTGGCGCCTCTACACGCCCCGCCATGAACCCGAGGCGAGCCTCATCGGTCATCTGACCTTCGCGCTGCGCTACGAGGGGCTGGATCTGGCAGTTCTCAAGCGGCTGTTCAAGGCAACCGGGCCAGAGCCGATCCAGGCCATTGTCGAGGCTGCCCCGACGGGCAGCTACGCGCGCAGGATCTGGTTCCTCTATGAATGGCTCCTCGGCGCGGAATTGGAGCTGCCCGACGCTACACGCGGCAATTACGCGCCCGTGGTCGATGCCAGGCTCCAATGGGACGCAGAGGGCGCCCCCTCGACGCGCCACCGGGTCCGCAACAACCTGCCCGGCACCCCGGATTTCTGCCCGATGATCTTCCGCACTCCGGCAATCGAAGCCTTCATTGCCCGCGATCTGGCAGCCGAAGCCCGCGCGGTACTGGCCGAGGTGCCCGCCGATCTGCTGGCGCGCACGGCGGCCTTCCTGCTGCTCAAGGATTCACGGTCGAGTTTCCAGATCGAAGGCGAGAACCCGCCCCAGGATCGTATCCGGCGCTGGGGCCAGATCATCGGTGACGCCGGGCGACATCCGATCGACCAGGCAGAACTCGAACGCCTGCAACGCATCGTCATCGGCGATGCCCGCTTCGTCCATCTGGGCCTGCGGCAGGAGGGCGGCTTCATCGGCGAGCACGACCGCACGACCGGCGCCCCCCTGCCCGATCACGTCAGCGCCCGGCATGAAGACCTGCCTGCGCTGATCGCCGGGCTCGAAGCGTTCGACCGCGACGTCGCCCCGGGGCTCGACCCTGTTCTGGCGGCTGCCGGCCTCGCCTTCGGCTTCGTCTATATTCACCCGTTTGAGGACGGCAACGGGCGCCTCCATCGCTACCTGATCCACCACGTGCTTGCTGCACGCGGCTTCAATCCGCCCGGGCTGGTCTTTCCGGTGTCGGCGGTGATCCTCGAACGGATCGAGGCTTACCGGCAGGTGCTCGAGAGCTATTCGCGTCGACTGCTGCCCCATGTCAGCTGGCGCCCAACCGATCGCGGAAACGTCGAGGTGCTGAACGACACAGGCGATTTCTATCGCTTCTTCGATGCCACGCCCCATGCCGAATTCCTCTTCGCCTGCGTGGCCCAGACAATCGACCATGACCTGCCAGCAGAGACTCGGTTCCTGCGTGCCTATGACGGGTTCAAGTCCCGCGTCTCGGGCCTGATCGACATGCCCGACCGCGTGCTCGACCTGCTGTTTCGTTTCCTGCACCAGAACGGTGGCAGACTCTCCGGACGCGCCAGAGCGAGAGAATTCGCCGCTCTGACCGACGTGGAGGCCGACCGGATCGAAGCCATCTATGCGGAGTTGCGGGAGGAGTTCTGAGGGCGAACCTCCTCACCCAAACCGTTGGCCGGCTTCGGTGAAGGTGTAACCGTTGGCGATGATGGCCTCATCGACGACCTCATCCGAAGACAGATACTCGTATTCGCGCTCGAGCTGGCGGTAGAGCCAGCGAGCCAGATCGCGCAACGCCTGGATAACCACCTCCTCGGCGTCGGCGGTCGAGTCCTGCCAACTCGGGCTGTCACGCTCGACCGAGGTCACCATGCAGTACTCATGGTAATAGTGACCGCGATGGGCGGTATCGGCGCGAATCTGGTAGAAATTGCGTCGCTGGACCGCCTGCAGGGCATCGGCGATACGGTGCAGTTCGGTGTCCTGCGGCGCGTATTCCCTGATCCGCCGTGGCGCACCCTTGCGGTACGCATAGAAGGTTTCGAAGCATGCGCCATCGCCCTGGCTCCAGAAGCCCCGGAACCAGATGCAGGGTTCCCGTCGTGTGCCGCCGCCCATCAACCGAACGGTTCGGGTCTTGAGGTTCAGCCCGAGGATTTCCGCGATGCGCTGGAAATCCTCATAGATCGCATCGTACCAGTCATCGTCGAAGCCGACCTCACGATACCAGGCGCGGGCTTTGTCCCTGGCTGCATCGGAAAGCTCTTCGAGGCGATAGACAGTGATCTCGATGACCTCACTCATAGGGATTGCCCCCCTCCAGAACGGTGGAAAGCCAGCCATCTGTATTGATCCAATCCACCGTCTCGCCGGTAGCGAGATCGAGGACGTGCGCCCCGCCGCCGAACCCGTCGATCCTCGGGCGTGAGCAGCTATTGGCGTATTGCATCCCCCATAGGCCCGTCAAACCGAACTCCTTCGCGCAGCGTTTGACGAATTGGATGACATGCTCAGGATCGCCGGTGCCATCATCGCGCATCCAGAGCTGGGTTCCGCCATGTTCTGGCTGGATAGAGAGCAGGAAGCCGTCCGAGGGCGGATCTTCAGCGGCGCTCTCATTCGAGAGCGCGTTGTAGAGATCGAGCGCGCGGGCAGCATTCTCGGGGGTACCCACGTCAAGCAGGCAGGAGAAATGGGTGAAATAGTCGGCCATATCAGGCTCCTGAAATGCGAAAGCCCGGCGCGAGGCCGGGCGAAGGGGATGGGAAGGCGGATGAGGGATCAGGCGGCCCGACGCCGCCCGATCTGCACGGCCCCCCGCCAGGCCGGGTCGACCAGACGGGCATCGAGGGCGGTGGCATCGCGCCGCAGATCACACGCTGTCTCGTATTCGCCCCGATCCTGGGCTGCCATCGCCTGCCCTCGGAGACGACAGGCCTTCTGCACCACACGCCGCGCCTCCGCCTCGGAGGCGACAGGCGCACACCAGATCAGGCCGGCCAATGTGATCTGTCCAGCCAGACACAACCGTTGCTGGTGGTCCTGAAGCACCAGCAGGTTGGGGGTGAAACCCCGCATGTATTCCGCGCGAAGCCCGCCGGGGCGGCCCCGACGCGCGGCACACCCAATGGCCTCGTCAAGCTCTCGGAACCGGCCGAGGAGGAAGGTGGTCTGGACAGACCAGGAGCCGAGGTCGGGACCATGAACCAAGGTTTCGCCGAGGCAGATCAGGCTGAAGGGGCCGGCGTCTGCGAGCATTGCTGGCAGTGCATTGGCCGGAAAACAGGAAGTAAGCGCGTTCATCGGGACATCTCCGCGACGGGCGCCGGAGGCCTCTCCCCCGGCTTTCAATCCGTCACGGAGCCCCCTCCCTTCTCTGCCTCTCTCTGTCCGGCGGCACCAACGGGGGCGCCCCTCCTGCAGGGCGACACCGCCAGGAGGCCTGTTTCATCTGGATAGTATGATTGCGTTCGCGCTATGGTGTGGACACATATTGTAAATTTCACTTGGAGCGGATATTGAGCAGAGTGGGTTTTATTTCTCTGGTGTCCTTTGCGTGCTTTGGCATTCCGGCACAGGCCCAGACCATTCCCCGTTACGATGTTGAAAGCTACTGCCAACAAGTCGCGGATGTTAGCGGTGGATCCGCGATGATCCGCAACGGCTGCATGGATATGGAACAGCAGGCTTACGACGTCCTGAAACCCGTTTGGTCACAACTGTCCGGCAATTCGCGCAATTACTGCGATGAGGTCGCGCGGGTTAGCGGTGGGTCTTATAGTATCCTTCAAGGCTGCATCGAAATGGAAACCGATGCCGCGAGATCGCCTCGTTCCTTTGAATACTGAGAATATTTATGAAACCAGTTTCCACAATCCTGGCCGCCGCATTCGGTGCTCTCCTGTTCACCCCAGCGCAGGCTGACTTCATAGACACCCGTTGGTCGGTTGTCGGTTTCACCGGCGAAGCGTGGTTTATCGACCCGCAAAGTGTCATCGGTCAGTCTCAGACCTTCAATCGCGGATACGCAGAAGGCGTTTTCTATAACTGCGACTATGCTGGTCAGTCTTCCTCCTATACCCCGTATGACAATGACACCTTTTTCACCAATCCCGAATTTGAATTGTTCTTGCCGCTTCGCGAGGAAATGACGCTAAGCAGCGAAACCCTTTTCGTTCACCGCATCACTTGTGAGGGTGGCGGCAACCCAGCCAAGCGGCATGTGATGTATCCATTCGTCACGAACGAGGCGCGGAAATCCGCTTGGTACCTGTTCGAAGGCGGGGTGTTCTCGCTCTATAACCCGTGATCTGAAAGGGGCGTCGAAGTGAAAGCTTTTCTGAAAGGATTCGGCATTGTTGTCGCCCTGACAATCGCGGGCATGATCCTTGCAACGGTTGCGCCGAAAATTGGGGTATGGGTCGGGCTGGTTTTCCTCGTAATACCTTTGGTGGCGGTGTTCAAACCGCTCCCCCAACTTCACTTGGGGCACCGCGCATTCAGCGCGTCCGTCGCGTTCTTTGTCGGACTTCTGACCACTGCAGCGTCCTATGGCCTCGTGTCGGATACGCAGCGCCTGGCTGATCTGCGGGCAACGGACCCTGCCGCCTATCTGGCAGAACTTGAAGATCGCGACCAAACCAAGTGGCTTTCGGAGTTGGAAGACCTGGCTCCCGAACGCTACGCCATAGAAGCGGCGAAGGTCGCTGAGGCAGAAGCGGCGCGAAAGGCCGAGGTTGAGGCTGCGGACGCCGCCCGAAAAGCTGAGGCTGAAGCCGCAGCCGCGGCGCGGGCGGAGGAAGTTGCGGCAACACGCCAAGCCGAACAGGCAGCTAAGGTTGCCAGCTACATCGAGCAACTGGACCGGGAGATTGCCTCTATCCCCGGCGTGCAGGCATCGAAGTATACCGGCGACGTTGCCACCATCAACACCGGCCTGTTGCTCATCGGTGCATGGGCATTGCTGTATGAGGAAGGCAACGCGCTGGATCTGAACGATGAAGCCCGGCAGAAGCGCCAGAAGTTCCGGCAGTTGCTTGTCCGCAAACAGATGGAGCTGCTGCCCATCATGCGAGACGCTTACGGCCCGGCGATGCGCCAGCAACTTTGGGAAGCGGACGGCAGCGCCCGGACTATCGGTGCGGGCTATCGCACAGTGGAATTCGTATCTGCGGCCTTCGCACGCAATGCCAATATCAAGCAGATCCATTTGGAAATTCGGGAAAACCTCATGATGCTGAGGTTCACCCGCGCACAATATAAGTGGATCAAGCAGGCATCTGAGTTCAGCTATTACGATATGGATGTTCCAAAAGACTCTGATATCGTGAAATGGGAACGTGACGGAGGTTATCGGGTTCTTGACTGACGGATGTTCCCAGATTTTTCTTTTCGTGCCTGTTTGGCGCAGATCCGCCCGATGCTGGTGGGGCTCAAGCTGAATTCCCGCGCCAGGCTTTTCATCGTTTCTCCGGCAAGGTTGCGTTCGTATATTTGCGCGTCCCTGTCGGCGTTGTCGGCGCGATTTTTCTGCACCTTATCAAAATCGTTCCGCTCGCTTTCGGTCCAAACCTTGTATACTTCCTTGTTGCGGCCCCGATTTCGGACCCGGACGACGTATCGTCCGTCCACCATGCCTCGCACCTCATAAGAACCGCCTGCAAATTCAATCCGGTCACCCAGACTCATGCCTCTGCCCTTTCACTGAAAATACGAGGCATCAATAGCATCAACACGACCGCATTTCCAACTGTCAGGAAACGGCGCGGGTGACGCATTGGAATGCCCAAGTCCCTCCTCTATCCCCTATCTGCGTGGCAGCAACCCAGTCCGCGAAAGGCCTCGTGACCGTCAACGCCCCCCTCATCGGGGCTGTTGCTCAGAACCTTTGCAACAGGCTGAGACAGATCTGAAAATCGAGCCAGGATCATAGGCGGCTCAGCGTTTCTGATGCAGGCAACTCCAGGTGCCTTGAGAGGCCGCAGCGCCGACGTCCGGGTGCAATGCGCCGGAGGGGGTGAATGAGGCGCTTGCGCGCCTCATTCAAAAGGATCCAGTTCCAGCTTCACCATGTCCTCATCGCCGTCGAATTCGTCGGCCGGCATGGCACCGTGGGTTCCGTCCCCGGCCTGGAACACGACGATTACGACCATCAGCGAGGTGGCGAGGCTGGCGGCGAAGGCGGTGGCATCTGCATAGGACATCGGGATTGGCTCCTGTCACTGGAGGCGGGGGACCATCCCCCGCGCGACAGGCGCCCGACGTGTCTGACCGGATCTGCACTCACCCTCGGGCGTTCGGACGTTTTCCGAATCCCCGAGGGCGGCACGCATGCGTAAGCCGACCCTTCATGGGTTGATTGTCAAAGAGACGGATCAGACCAAGGTTAGCGAATGGAAGCGGGGGTGGTGTCTTGCATCCGACAGGTGCCGGATCTCCCCTTGCAGATGCTTCGCCCGGCCAACCCATACCGCAGCATCAACAGAGGAATTGCGTTACAGGCCGGAGATGGAACCCATGGCACGTGCCTTGATGGGATGACGGGGACATGATGAAGTTGAAACTGGAGCCGCCGCGTGACCCTCCGCGCCCTGTACACGGCATGACGGTCATGCGACCTGACCGCTTGATGGGCGCGTGGTGCGATAGTGGTTCTGATGGCCAGGTCACAGCGCTCGAATGATGTGAATACAGGGCGATCCGCCGGGCAAAGCCCCGCAACGCGCACCTGCGGGCACAACAAATATGCCCATGTGCGACTTGTTTCGATCACGCCGATCTTTCCAAAACCGCGAGAGTCAATTAGGATTCGACGAAAAGACAGACGACTGGGGCGACGCGGTGTCAAATGCGAAACAGATACTGGCGATGCTCAGAAGCCAGGCGGAAGGCGATGAAGAACAGTTCTTCTCCATCGCGCTTCAGGTTGCGGCTGGCGAGGCCCGCCAGGGACACCGTGCGACCGCAGAGGATATCCGTGCGGCAGTGGATGCCGCACGTTCACAGCGCGGGACGCGGGCGTCTGTCCCGATCGCCTTTTCTCGGCCGCGTGGAGACCTCGACAGCCTTCTCGATCTGCGGGACCCGCAGATCCATCTTGCCGATGTGGTGCTGAATGCAGAGGTGAAAGGTCATCTCGAAGCGGTTGTGCTTCAGCAACAGCGTCGGGATTGGCTCCGGGAACATGGGAAGACACCGAGCCGCCGCCTCCTCTTTGCCGGACCTCCGGGATCGGGGAAGACGATGACCGCCGAGGCACTCGCGGGCGAACTCCATCTTCCTCTGTTCGTGATCCGTCTCGAAACCCTGATCACGCGCTTTATGGGGGAAACGGCCGCCAAACTGCGTCTGGTTTTCGACGAAGCGCAGAAGCGCAGAGGTGTTTATCTCTTTGATGAATTCGATGCCGTGGGCAGCAACAGGTTGGCGACGAATGATGTCGCGGAAATGCGGCGGGTACTGAACAGCTTCCTGCAGTTCATGGAAGAGCCTTCTGCGACCGACAGTGTTCTGGTGGCCGCTACGAACCATCCCTCTCTTCTCGACCGCGCGCTATTGCGGCGCTTCGATGAAGTTCTGCAGTTCGAGATGCCATCAGCAGATGAAGTGCGCGCCATTATCAAGGCCCATCTGTCGCCGATGAAATATCCCAAGATAAATTGGAAAACCATTGTTGCCGCGGCCACCTGCCTCAGTCAGGCGGAGATTGTCCATGCGGCAGAAGAGGCCGTGAAAGCGGCAATCCTTTCAGAACGAAATCAGATTTCCACCGCCGATCTGACGCGCGAGCTTCGCAAACGCCAGGCCATGAGAACGGTGTTCTCTGAAGAACAGGGGCACATTGGCTGATTACGAGCACCGTCACATCGACCTGAGCGGTCTTTCGACAACCCGCGACTACAAGTCCCCAGGCAGTAACGCCCGACAACGGCCGCTCCAGCGCATCCGCGAGGAACATGGCCAGCGCATTGTCGGCGAACTGGAAGCCGCCTTCGAGGCGTCTGATCTCGGACGAGAGGATTTGGGGGCACCTGAGGGAGCTCCAGCATCCGACGGCGTCTACCTTGAGGTGGAGCTCGCACCTTCTGTGGGACCGACCACGCTGGAGAAGACGCGCGAGGGCACACGCCAGGGCGCCGTCACACTTTCCGAAACCGGTGCGCGGCGCATTGCCCTCTTCGTCCCCGATGAAACCAGAGATGTCTTTGAGGCGGTTTTCAGGGATTACGCCTTTACGGAAGTTGACGAAGGTGCCGAGGCCCCTAAGAAGTCCCGCGTCGAGCCTGTCGAGCATATCCGCGCCGCGCGCTTGCGAACGTTCTGGCGCGACGATCCTCTGGCTCTGCCCGATGATCCGCAGGCGGAAATGTGGTGGGCCTTATGGTGTTTTGCCGACCGCCTCGAACGTGTCGAGACCAGCGCTCAGCGGCTCGGCCTGACCGTCGGGGGCGAAGACAACTGGCTGCACTTCCCCGAAGTCGTGGTTCTTCCGGTGCATGGGCGCAGAGCAGCAATCGAGATGCTGCTGTTTTCAACGGGAGGCATTTCCGAGATCCGGCGAGCGAGCGATACGCCGACGGTGTTCACGGATGAACTCGAGGAAATGGCGAACGCGTTCGTAGATGATCTGGCCGAAAGGATCACCTGGCCAGGCCGCGACGTGCCCGCGGTGTGCCTCCTCGATACGGGTGTGAACCGCGGCCATCCGCTGATTGAACCTGCCCTGGCTCCGGGTGACATGCACGCTGTGCACGCAGATTGGGGTGTGGATGATGATAGTCCCAGCGGGCATGGATCCGGAATGGCCGGGCTGGCGCTCCACGGCGACCTGACAATGCCGTTGGGAGATGCGTCGCGTCCAATCCTTGCACATCGCCTCGAGTCCGTCAAAATCCTTCCGCCGGACGGATTCGAGCAAAATGATCCCGGCTCCTATGGTGCGATCACAACCTCCGCCAGCTCGCTTCCGGAGATATCGGCTGCCGAGCGGCCGAGGGTCTTTTGCATGGCCGTAACCAATGAAAACCGGTCGGGAGCGGAGCCCACGGCCTGGAGCTCTGCTCTCGACCAGATCTCGGCGGGCGTGGACGCGATCGAGGAAGGCCCGGACCATATTCGGCGCCTCTTCGTCCAGGCGATCGGCAACATCGCGGACAGCTCGCGCGCCCAGGACATTGCCGATGGCGACGCGTTTCCGGGAGAAGATCCTGCACAGGCATGGAATGTCCTGACGGTCGGCGGCACAACTCTGAAATCAGAAATCGCAGAAGCCGGTTACCGAGACTGGCGCGGATGGTCACCTCCCGGGGACCGCAGCCCCTACAGTCGAACGAGCGCGCTTTGGCGCTCGGGGCAGTCGCCGATCAAGCCGGAGATCGTCTTTGAAGCTGGAAACCGCGCGCTGAGCAGATCAGGGTTTGAGGCACTGTCCGGCCTCCCTTCCCTCTCTGTGCTGACCACGGCGAAATCGGTCGCTCCGCATCCGGTGACACCGTTCTGGGCAACCAGCGCAGCGACAGCGCAAGCGGCACGGCTTACGACGCGGATCATGGCTGAGCACCCGGAGTATTGGCCTGAAACCATCCGCGCCCTGACCGTGCACAGCGCCCGGTGGACGCCGCATATGCTTGCGGAATTCAACGCGACCGCGTCAAAGTCGGACAGAAAGGCACTCGCAAGAAAATACGGATACGGGGTACCGGATGTTCGGCGCGCCCTTGCTTCGGCCCGCGATGATCTTGCGTTGGTCGCCGAGCAATATATCCAACCGTTCCGGGTCGAGAATGGCAGCGTGCGCTTCTCGGATGCTCATGTCTACCGCCTGCCCTGGCCCCGACAAGTCCTTGAGGATTTGGGCGACCAGCCTGTGCGCCTCAAGGTGACGCTCTCATATTTTGTCGAGCCGAACCCAAGCTTTGCAAGCGCAATCGATCCTGCCCGATATCAGTCTTTTGGGTTGCGCTTCGACCTCAAGCGGGCACGCGAAACCGACGGGAATTTCCTGCGCCGGGTGAACAAGGATGACCGTGGCGAAAACGACCCTCGCCCGATCAACGAAGACAACGACGGCTGGTTCTTCGGGCCGAAGTCGATCTCAGCCGGCTCCATTCACATGGATATCTGGGAGGGCAGCGCCGTCGAGCTCGTGGAGCGCGATTTCCTCTATGTCTACCCGATCTCGGGCTGGTGGCGAGAAAGGCGAGCCCTGGGGCGAGCGGACAGCAAGGCCCGTTATGCGCTCGTTGTCGGCATCGAGACCCCGGAGCTCGACGTCGATCTGATGACGCCCATCCAGACCGAAGTTGCGGCCTTGCTTCAGACCGGTATCGATATCGAAATTTGATTTCTGTCCCGACTGAGACGACACACTGCCCGCTTCGTGCGGGAGTGGGTTTTGGCCGGCATTGGGAAGACCAAATTTTGTCTCCGTTTCCGGCTCCCGAACGCGTGCGACAAAGGGATGCCACCCTTCCTGCTTGAAGACGCGCATGAGGGCGCCGCCCCCTCTTTGGAGCTTCAGGTTTGCTCTAAGGCAGCCCCCGGCTTGAGCTGATGGGACTGCCGTGCCATTGCTGAAACTCAGCCGAAATCTGACGGCAGAGCGGTACCTACGTCACGGCCAGAGCATCCAGAGGTAGGCGACATATCCGGCTACAAGAATCGCACCCTCACGCCGACCGATCCTCAGGCCGGTAGCTGCAAACAGCACCAAGAGCAGTGACACCGCGACCATCACGGGCGCGTCGAACCCTGCGATTTCGGATGGGACCTGTGACGGGGCGATAAGGGCGGTCGTTCCCCCGATCCCGAGAATGTTGTAAATGTTCGACCCGACCACGTTGCCGAACGCCACATCCCCATGGCGTTTCAAGGCGGCGATGACCGACGTGACCAGCTCCGGCATGGAGGTACCGACCGCCACGATGGTCAATCCGATCACCGTCTCGGAGACCCCGAACCCGCGCGCCAGCGCCACAGCTCCGCTGACAAGGAAAGATCCGCCGGCGACCACAAGTATCAAGCCGGAAAGGGCAATAAGAATGGGGACGGCAAGACGCTTCACCGCATGAGGCGGCGCAAGTCCCGGGTCGACCTCTGCCAACGCCAGGCTCTTGTCGTGCAGGGCTCCTCCATCGGCCGCGACCCTTTCCTGATGGATCACGAACCAGATGTAACCGATCAGCATGACCACGAGCCCAGCACCCGCCATCCGCCCCATGGGCACGACCCAGGCGAGTACCGCAAAGCCTGCTGCGACCGCCAGCATCACGATGGCATCCCTGCGAAGTGCGGAGCGCGCAACAACGATCGGACAGATGAGGGCCGACACGCCTGCGATCAGAAGGATGTTCGCAATATTCGAGCCCACAATGTTGCCGTAAGCAATGCCCGGCGATCCGTTCAACCCCGCCTGCACCGATGTCACCAGCTCTGGCATTGAAGTTCCAAAACCCACGAGCGTCAGGCCGATCACCAGTGGCGAGATCCCGATGCGCTCGGCCGCCTGCACGGCCCCGCGCACCAGAAGCTCTCCCCCGGCAACCAGCAAAATCAGACCGCCCAGCAGCGGCACCCAGGTTTCTATCATGATTGCCACTCCGCGGGGCTGACGTCGACACAATCCCGACTATCTGGAAGGTCGCCCCCCTCGCCGCAAGGTGCTGCGCAACATATATTTTTCCTGACGGCAAACCTCGGTGTGGCGCAGCAGGACAGGACAGGCTCAGGGCATCAGACTGCGCGGGGACCAAGCAGGATGACGAAGGCGCCAAGGAGGCACAGACTGCCCCCGGTCAGGTCCCACAGGGTCGGTCGCTGCCCCTCCATGCTCCACATCCAAAGCAGCGACGTGATGATGTAAACCCCACCATAAGCAGCAAAGGCGCGGCCCGCGGCCTCGGTATCGATCAAAGCGAGCAGCCCGCCGAAGAGGACCAAGCTCGTCACGCCCGGCATGAGCCACCAGATAGAAGCGCCGCGCCACCACGACCAGAGCGCGAAACAGCCTGCGATCTCGGCCAGGGCAGCCAGCGGGTAGATAAGAAAGGTCGTCATGCGTCATTTCTCCGATGGAAAGCACGTCTTGTTGAGGGCGGATGAAGGCCCAGCTCGGGCAACAGTCCAAGTTGCCCTTAAGCGCGGATCGTCCGCAGCTCTGGAAAGAGGTACCGATGATCGGGCCGAGATTGCCAAACCCACCGCGCCGATAAGCCCCGGGAAACTCCTTGCACGTTTTCAACGCGACGTAAGGCTCAATCCCAAAGACCATCAGCGATCTCGCGCGCAATCATCGCCCGCGCTCTCATCATCACCTCATCGCCGTTCGTGTCGATATGACCGTAGAACCGGGCATGACCGCCATTCGCGGCCCAATCGGTGTAGCGGCAGTATTCTCGCCTTTCGAGACGGAAGGCGCGCATGTCGTCCGCCCAATGGGGCTTCGGCTCCACCACTACGGTGATGCCGTCGCAGGTTTCCTCCCAGGGCAGCGTGCGTTCGGATGGCGGACTGGCGCGGTTCTCACGGAATATTCGGTCGATATCGATCGTTGCAGGCATCAGGGTTCTCCAAAGAAAAAGCCCGGTCACGAGGACCGGGCGAGCTGCGGAAACGGAAGGGATGTGGCGGGGAAGCAAAGGCCACCCCGCCTGAGCATCATTCGGCGGCGACCATGGACTGCTCCTCGTCCTCCGTGGCGTCTTCATCCTCGCCATCGCCAACAAGGAATTCAGGCAGATCATCCGCCTCCGAATCGACCTCGGCGTCCATCGCGATATCGGCATCGCGATCGACCATGCGCAGCGGCTCCGGCAACCAGCCGGTTTCGGCCAGCAGCCGCTCGGCCTCCTGGGCCATGTCGCCCTTCTTGAGGTGGTCGATGAGCTGGGCCGCACGGTCGCCGGCGCCCTCACGCACCGCCTCGATGATCCGCGGCTTGGTCACGCGACCGAGGTAGTTGCCGACGGTCGGCCGCCACCCCACGGCCACCATGTCGAGGCCCGTCGCCCGGGCCAGCCTGTCGGCCTGGGACAGGCGCAGGTCGAGCCCGTGCTGGCTGACGCCCATACCGCCATAAGGGTTGGGCTTCTCGTGCAAGGCGTTGACGCCGAAGCTGACGCAATGGGCGAGCAACTCCATCCGAGTGTCATCGTCCCGATCAGCCAGCCAGTCCCAGAGCGCGGCATCGTCGGCCGGTATATGATCGCCCCAACGTTCGTGCCGCTCGGCGACGGCACGCGCCGAGGCGCTTTCGCCCAGATCGTCGGCCTGCGCCGGAAAATGAACTTCCCGGACATGGGCTTCGAGGCACCCCCTGGTGGAATGCGGCAGGAAGCAATCGGTGACCAGCCGATGCAGAAGCGCCGTCATCGCCACATGCGGGTTCGTCGCCACTGCATCGCGGAGCGCGAGCGTGCGATGCGCGGTCAACTCGCTGACGAGACGGTCGGGCAGAGGCCGGATGGTCTCAACCTCATCGTCCTCCTCGGGTTCCGTCGCCGTGCCACCCACCATGATGACCGCGCGCTGCACACCACTGGACTCGCCGCCCTCGGGAGAACAACCATCGGCACCCTGCCCTTCCTGACCTTCCACCGCCTCGTCGTCGGCACGAACATAACCGCGCTCGATGGCGAGCTGGCCGTCGTGGCGGATGCTGACGAAGACACCGGCCCTCGCCACCTGGTCCGCGTCATAGTGCATCGGCCGGGATTCGAGGGCGTTCAGAGCCTCCTCGATCTCGCCAAGGCGCGCATCCACCTCGTCGGGCAGTTCGTCAGCCTCGGCATATTCCGCCTCCAAGGTATCGAACTCGTCCCGGAGCTTTTCGCGCGCGGCGCGTTCCTCGTCAGTCAGGTCGATGGTGGTACCGGCCAGACGGCGCATGCCGCTGGTATGGCCATAGGGGAAGTCCACGGCGACCTCGATCCACTTCCAGCCCTCGGCGGCGATGGTTTCGGCCTCGGCCTTCAGCTTCTCGCCTGCCAGCCGGGCGAGAAGCACCGGGTCCTGAAGCCAGCCGCCATCGTCCTGCTGAAAGAGATCGCGCAGCACATAGCCGCCCGCCGCCTCGTAAGTCTCAATGCCCACGAAGAGCGCCCGTTTGTCGGAGGCCCGCACCGTGGTCTCGGTCAGCATGCGACGGATGGTATAGGGCTCCTTCTGCCAACTATCCTTGATCGCCTCCCAGACCTGTTCCTGCCGGGCATGGTCGTCAGAGACGGTGAAGGCCATGAGCTGTTCCAGCGTCATGCCGTCCTCCGCATAGGTCTCGAGCAGCGCTGGCGAGACCGAGACCAGACGCAGGCGCTGCTTCACGACCCTGGCGTCGACGAAAAAGGCGGCGGCGATTTCCTCCTCGCTCATGCCCTTCTCGCGAAGGACCTGGAAGGCGCGGAACTGGTCGAGCGGATGCAGCGGCGCACGCTCGATATTCTCGGCCAGCGAGACCTCGTCGATCAGGATGTCGTCACTGGCTTCCGAGACGATACAGGGCACCGGCGTGGTCTTGTTCAGGCGCTTCTGTTTGACCAAAAGCTCCAGCGCGCGATAGCGGCGGCCGCCAGCCGGCACCTCGAAAAGGCCGGTTTCCTGACCGTCGGCGTCGAGCTCGGGCCGGACATGCAGGGACTGGATCAGCCCGCGGCGGGCGATGGACTCGGCCAGTTCCTCGACCGAGATGCCGGCCTTCACCCGCCGGACGTTGGACTGGCTGAGCACCAGCTTGTTGAAGGGGATGTCGCGCGAGGACGACAGGGTGATCTTCTGAGTGGCAGTGGCCATGTCAGGGTCTCCATGACGGACGCCGGGGAGCCTCTCTCTCCGGCAACCAGCCCATCACGAAACTCCCCCCACTCCTTTCACTCTCATGGCCGAGCCGCGGATGAACGCGCATACCATCAGAGTTCGCCGCGGGCACGCAGGCTGGTCTCCCGGCCAGCCCCGGTGATGATGTGGTCGTGGAGTACTACCCCAACGGACGCACAGGCGTTTCGGATTTCTTTCGTCATCGTGAGGTCGGCCGCCGAGGGCTCGGGATCGCCGGCCGGATGATTGTGAACGATGATCAGCGCCGAGGCATTGAGCGCCAGGCATCGCCGCAGCACCTCCCGAGGATAGACCGGGACATGATCGACCGTGCCGATGGCGAGGCATTCGTCGGAGATCAGCCGGTTCCTGCGGTCGAGATAGAGGACATGGAAACGCTCCACATCGCCCCTGATGGTGAGGGCGCAATAATCGAGCACCGCCTGCCAGGACGTCAGGACCGGGTTCTGGCTGAGGTGGCGCAGCAGGATCTGCCGGGCCTCATAGACCACGGCCTGCTCCTGAGCGGAGAACCGGAGCGGCTGTGCTTCGACGGCGTATGTTCTCGTGTTTCGTGTCATGGTGCTGTTCTCCGACGGGCAGCCAGCCGGGCGCCGAACTTTCACCGCGTCACGAGGAGAAGCGCCGGAAAGCTGGAAATCAGGAAATCAGGAACGCCGAGTCTCCGTATCGGAGGATGTCCCGGACGACAGGCGACCCGAGCGGTAAAGCAGGCGCTCGGCATCGCGGATGCTGCCGGCTTCGCGGGCGGCCTCGGCCCAGACCGAGATCGGGAAATCCCCCGTGAACAGCAGATCCCGCTCGATACCCATGCCGAAGGGCAATCGAATGGAGCGCAGTTCGTTGAGGCTCCAGGAGCCAAGTTCGGGGTAGCCAATATCGGCCAGGCCAAACATGATGTCGCCGTCCAGGTCGAGCTCGGTCGCAAGCCAGACACCGGCGCCGAAGGGATTGAAGAACTTCACGACCGGGATGTGATCCTGATCGCGATCGCGGCCATTCGCCAGCAAACGGTCATGCTGTGTGTCGGTCAGGAGGATCATGCCGCGGCCCTCCCGTCCGTCGGGGTCTGCCGATCAACATCGGTGCTGTCGTCGGGCAGATGGGCCAGCAGCCAGTCGGCCGCCTTGCTGGCCTGCGAGGCTGCGCGGACGATCGCGCGGGAATCCTCGCGCATCACCTCCAGCCAGGGGCCCAGGTAATCGGCGTGGCGCACCGTCGGGGCGATCCCGAGCGAGGCGCAACAGAACGCGCTCGAAATCTCGGCGATCAGTTCCTCGAAGGCATATTTCCTCGTGCCGAAATTCCCCGAGAAGTCCCGCCCCAACCGTGAGGCATGTCCTGTCGCGTGCCCCATCTCGTGCAGCGCCGTGCGGTGCCAGTTGATCGGCTCGAAATAGGCCTGCGGAGGTGGCACCTGCACGTAATCGAGCGCGGGAACATAGAAGGCGCGGTTGCCACCGATCCGGAAGTCGATACCAGTCGCGGCGATCAGTGCCTCGACCCGCGGCTCGATCAGCCCGGGCGGCGGTGGCGGCGCCTCGACGGCGATGTCGTCGGGCAGCCCCTCGCACTGAGCCGCATTGAATACGGTAAAGCGCTTCAGGAACGGTATGCTGTTGGCGTCTTCCCCGGCCTCCCGGGCGCGGCGCTTCTCGTCTTCAGGCGTGAAACGGTCGGCATAGACGACTGTCGTGCCCCGCTCGCCCTTGCGGACATTACCGCCGAGCGACAGCGCCTGGCGGAAGGTCAGCCAGTGCTGCGTTGGATAGCCCTGCTGGATGACCGCGCCCCAGAGGATCAGGACATTGATCCCAGAATATTGCCGACCTGTGCTGGCGTTGCACGGCATGGCGAGCGGCGCTTGCGCCGCCGCCGTCCCCCAGGGCTGAACCCAGGGCAGCCGGCCTTCCTCCAGCTCGGCGATGATCTTGTCGGTGATGTCGTCATAAAGGTTCGTGCGCGGACCGCTCTTGCGGGCCGCGCGATGCTCTCTGGCCATCGGGATGATCTCCGCGACGGGCGCCGGAGGCCTCTCCTCCAGCCCTCAACCCGTCACGGAAAACCCGCCCGCACTTTCACTCTCAGGGGGCGTTGCGGGGTCTCCCCCTGATGGGGGTATGTCGGTCGGCAACGCCAATGCCGACCAGGGGGAAGCCGTTCCCCCAGACAATCCTCGCATTCAGCCGAGCCAAGCCTGAAAAAGGCAAAAGCCAACACTCGCGAGCCCCAATCCCCGACGTGTTGTAATCCCCAGGATATCTGCGCTTATCTGACACGCAATCGCGGTGCCTGTTTTCCAGCGCCAGACGCCTTCCTTCCCGCGAGCTCGGGCTCAAAGCCAACGGGCAATAAAAGAGAACCAAATGACGGATATCGATCTTAACGCCTTGTCGCTTCCCGAGCTGAAGCAGTTGCAAAAGAATGTTGCGAAGGCCATCGCCAGTTTCGAGGACCGTCGCAAGGCCGAGGCCCGCGCCAAGGTTGACGACTTGGCCCGCGAACTCGGTTTCAGTTTCGACGAGCTTGCGGAAGCCGCTCCCACCCGGAAACGCGCGACCTCTGCGCCCAAGTACCGCCACCCGGAAAACGCCGAAATCACCTGGTCCGGCCGTGGGCGCAAACCGGCATGGATCGCCGAGGCGCTGGCTTCGGGAAAATCGCTCGAGGATTTTGCGATCTGATCGGGGAGACCTGCCTTGTACCAGCCCGCGAATGCCGTCCGCCTGCATGTCTCTCTGGCGGAGATTGACCCGCCGATCTGGCGGCGACTTGTCGTGCCGTCGGACTGGACGCTCGACAGGCTGCATCTGGTGCTGCAGGCCGCGTTCAGCTGGACCGACAGCCATCTGCATGAGTTCCGGATCGGCGGGCTGCGCTATGGAGACCCCGATCAGCTTGAGGATGGTTTCGGGGGCCCGCAGATCTTCGACTACACCGAGGTCAGGCTGGCGGATTTCACCGGCCAGGATCTGACATTCACTTACCTCTACGACTTTGGCGATGACTGGACCCATGTGATCCGGATCGAGGAGTGGCTGTCCCTCGACCCCCTGCCCCGCCACGCAGAATGCACCGAAGGGGCACGTGCCCGGCCGCCCGAGGACGTCGGCGGCCCCTGGTCCTATGCCGATTTCCTCGAGACCATCCGCGATCCGAACCACGAGGACCACAGCTCCAACCTTCGCTGGGCCGGCGGGCATTTCGATCCGGACTGGTTCGACATCGAGCTGATCAACAAGGATCTGCGCAATACCTTCCGCAAGAACACCAGCCGACGCATGCATCAGCCCAAACCAAAGCCTTCTGGTCGGTGAGCGCAGAGGGCTCGGCCGTCAAGGCGGTGCCTCGGGCCTGGATGACCCTCCTCCTGCCGGCATCGTCAGAGTGGTAGCGCCTCCAGTGAGATATCGGGCTGTCTGCACCGCAAATGGTGCACTGATGTCGCGTTCTTTCCAGTAGCTTTGCCTGGCGTGGTGACACGCGCCCAAAAGGCCTAAGCGCCTGCACCCTACCCATTCACACGCTTCAGAAAATCTCCGCGATCCAACGCTCCCGTCCGATTTGCGCTCTATGCTATCCGTCTCCCCGACAACCGGCTGCGCGCCCTTCTCCCATCTCTGCGATCGTGTTTCATTCCGGGATCATGAACACGGCGTTTCTCTTGATAGCGATGTATTCCGGGCGACCGATCATTCCCGCTGAGGATGTCGCCAGGGATTTTTTCGGCCTGAGTACCGACAAGTTCATCCGCAAAGTCTCGGCTGGTTCCATCGCCCTCCCCCTCGTCCGCATGGAAGCGTCCCAGAAATGCGCCAAAGGCGTCCATATCGATGATCTGGCCGAGTACCTGGACAAGAGGCGGGCTGCAGCCGTCAAGGAATGCCTGCAACTGCAGGGCCTTCGGTAGGCGTGTTCCCCTCTGAAAATCGCCGAAGGCCAACCTGCTACCCACGTCACGAAGCCACCACCCTCTTCACCTCGCTCAACAGCACGGATTGAATCTGTCAGAAAACTGCGTATATTTCTGACAGGAGAACGATCATGCAGCACCTTGCAGAACAGATATTGACCCATGCAGAGGGACTTCCGGAAGGAGCGCCACTTGCCGCAAAGGGCCTGCTGCACCTCGGCAGCCGTGCCGGTGTGGATCAGGCGTTGTCGCGCCTTGCCGAGCGCGGCCAGTTGATCCGTGCCGGGCGCGGCGTTTACCTGCGACCGATCAAAAGCCGGTTTGGAACGCGCGCTCCGTCCGTGGAACAGGCCGTCGAGGCCCTCGCGGCGCAACGTGGCGAAGTCATCGTTCCAACCGGCGCCGCCGAAGCGAATGCACTCGGCCTGACCACGCAAGTGCCTGTTCGCTCCGTGTACCTGACCTCGGGTCGCAGCCGCACGCTCTCATTGGGCAAACAACTCGTGGAACTGCGCCACGCCCCCCGATGGCAACTCGCCCTCGGGAAGAGGCCGGCTGGCAGTGCTGTTCGCGCCCTGGCCTGGCTCGGGCCGGAACAGGCAGAGACAGCTCTGAGATCGCTGAAGCAGAAACTGCCCGCAGCGGCGTTTGACGAATTGGTAACCGCAGCACCGCAGTTCCCGACCTGGCTTGCACGCAGTGTCGGAAAGGCGGCGCATGTCTGAACCCTTCCTGTCTTTGCCGCCTGCAGACCGCAAGGAAGCCCTGGCCGTAGCTGCAGATCGCTCCGGGCGGCCCGCGCACCTGCTCGAAAAGGACGTCTGGGTTGTCTGGGCCCTTCAGACCCTCTTCAGTTCCGAGCTTGGTGAGCACCTCGTTTTCAAGGGCGGAACATCCCTTTCCAAAGCCTATGGGTGATCCAGCGCTTCTCTGAAGATGTTGATCTGACCTATGACATTCGGGCAATCGCGCCTGATCTGGTAGGCGAACGCGCCGAACCCCTGCCAACCACACGCAGTGAGGAAAAGCGCTGGTCGAAAGCTGTTCGGGATCGATTGCCGAAATGGGTCGTCGAAACGACGCAGCCCCTGATCCAGGACGCCATTGCAGCGCAAGGGCTGTCAGCCTCGACACGGGCAGATGGCGACAAGCTTTTCATCGATTACGAGGCCGCCTCTTCTGGCTCCGGCTATGTCGCCCCCAGCGTCATGCTGGAATTCGGCGCGAGGTCGACGGGCGAACCGGCGAGCCTGCGTGACGTCTCCTGCGACGCAAACGGGCTGATCGAGGGCGTGACCTTTCCGACCGTGACACCGCGCGTGATGCATGCCGAGCGGACCTTTTGGGAGAAGGCCACAGCGATCCATGTCTTCTGCGTCCAGGGACGGCTTCGCGGGGAGCGCTTCGCGCGCCATTGGCATGACCTGGTACGCCTCGATGATGCAGGCATCGCGGATCTGGCCATTTCCGACCGCGACCTTGCCTCTGCAGTGACGCGGCACAAGCGCATGTTCTTCCCGGAGAAGACAGCCGACGGAACACCCGTGGACTATGAAGCCGCGGTTCACGGCCATGTGCAACTGGTCCCAAACGGAGAGGCTCGCACCGCGCTCGCGGCCGACTACGCGCATATGGTCGACGACGGCCTCCTGCTTGAAGGCGCTGAGCGTTTCGACAAACTGATCGATCGTTGCCTGGCCGTTGCCGACCACGCAAACCGTTTGGCTAACGAGATCTCCAAACATTGAGCCAATGTTAGCAGAAGGAGGACGCCCGGGCCGTGTCTCTGAGCTCCAGCAGCCAGTGCCGGCGAGACGTGGCGGCAATACTACTCCGTCACCAGTCGAAACCGAAAAGACATTTGCCTATTTTGCGGCTCACCTGAGGGCGCCCAAAGGATCTGCATGATATTCTAGGCTGGCACCACCGATGCTAGTTTACCTTCTTGTCAAACGCCACAGGATTGTATCTCATGCAGGCCAAGGTGCAAAAACGCAAGGAGTGTGTGATGGCAGGGAAGTTCGAACTCTATGAGGACAAAGCCGGTGAGTATCGCTTTCGGTTGAAGGCCGGAAATGGCGAAACCATACTCGTTGGAGAAGGCTACAAGCAAAAGGCAAGCGCGGAAAATGGCATCGCTTCGATTCGAACGAATGCGACAATCGATGCCAGATACGAGCGAAAAACAACCATCGCCGGGAAACCTATGTTCAATCTAAAGGCCTCCAATGGCCAGGTGATCGGCACAAGCGAGTCCTATAGCAGCGAAGCCGCTCGCGAAAACGGGATAGCATCGGTGAAAGCGAACGCTCCAGACGCTCGGCTAGACGACCTGACCTGACGCAAGTCGGGCAGCTCATTCCCCACCCTAATCATCGTTGAGCAAAGGCAAGTGTGAAGCCCGGGTCGCGTTGCGAAAAAGTAACTACATATCCGCGCTCCTGCTTCCCAGGTTTTCTGAAATCGAGAGCCGTGATCGGTCGGGCAGCACGACACACAGGCCACCAAGCGGGTACTGTTGTCATCCACAGGCCGCGCGACGAAGTGTGGTTCAGCGAACCTGGGGCAATATCACGGTACCAACGCAGATATTTTTGCACTTTCAAAGCGGGATTATCTACGTAAAATTGAAAATAATATAGTTCAAAAAGGTCACAGCCGTGCCTTCGGAATCAATTGTTGATATTCCCGTTCCACTCGAGCTCCAGGAATTCGTTCCAGCGGCAATATTGCGCCTGAAATACATGTTTCCGGAGATAAAAATAGAGAGGGTCCCAAATGGCGTGACGCTGCATGGCATCGAAGACGTGGACGCCCGGAAGTTCGAACGCGAGATTTCATATCAAATCTATCGAGAAAAGATCTTTCAGGAAACGCTGACAATGCGGCAAAATTTATATCAGATGCTGGTGATGTGATGCACACTTGGCCGCTGAGTTTTCGAGAGTTTCCTGACCAACGTATTATCATGGCAGATGACTCGGGTTGCTATTTCATGGCGAACCGAGATTTTGTCGAACGCTATGCCCTTGGACACCTCACAGAAACAGATGCAACTTTCCTGCAAAAGAATGGACATACCTATGGAAGGTCTGAAAAACCTCGCGCTCTGAGGGGTTTGGTATAGACTTTGCGGGACGAAGAAGGAAGCCCCATCATGCCCAAGCAGCCCGC
>NZ_JAMDHK010000004.1:0-85721 GCF_024721115.1 Salipiger pentaromativorans
TACGAGCCCAAAATCGGTCCCTGTATGCTAAATCAAAGCCCGATTGCATGGAAATCGGCACAGCCAAAACGGTAGATCAGACGTTCCTTTTCACAATGGTGGTTCTGCACCGCCGGTTTGAAGCCATTATCCGCGATATGATAAACGCGCTGTTCAAGTCCGGCCGTTCGGGCGTTCTGAACACCGCGATGGATTTTTCCTGCAGCCTGACGGACGACAAGTTCCAGACCGTGAGCCTGACGCTGGGTCTGCCGGTGCATGTGGGCGCCATCGACCTGATCCCGCGCGCCGTGGCCGAGAAATTCGGCGACGACATCCGGCCCGGCGACTGTTTCGTGAACAACAGCAGCTATCTGGGCAACACGCATTGCGCCGATTTCACCGTCTGCACCCCGGTCTTCGTGGGCGGCGAGGTGGCCTTCTACACCATCGCGCGCGCGCATCTGGGCGACATCGGCTTTCCGACCCCCACGACCTACAGCGCGCGGGCGCGGGATCTCTATGAAGAGGGGCTCACGCTGCCCTGCGTGCGCATCCAGCGCGATTACAAGGACGTGCCCGAGGTCATCGACATCTGCCGGGCCAACATCCGCGTGCCCGACCAGTTCTATGGCGACTACCTCGCGGTGCTGGCCGCGGTGCGCACCGGCGAGGCGCGGCTTCAGGCGCTGTGCGAGAAATACGGCATCGGGCGCCTCAAGTCCTTTCTGGATTCCTTCCAGAACTATGCCGAGCGCATGGCGGTCGAGGCCATCGGCAAGCTGCCGAAAGGGCGGACCACCAAGGAAATGCTCTACGATTCCGAGCTCGACGCCTATCCCGACGGCATTCCCATCCGGGCCACGATCGAGGTCGACCCGGACGCGGGGAATGTGACCATCGACCTGCGCGACAACATCGACAACCTGCCGCTGGGGATCAACATGACCGAAAGCACGACGCTGGCGTCGTGCATGACGGCGGTGCTGACCGTGCTCGGGCCGGACGTGCCCCGTTGCAGCGGCTCGTTCCGCCGGGTGAAGGTGCTGATGCGCGAGGGCTCCGCCATCGGCAAGCCGCGCTTTCCGGCGGCGACCTCGGCGGCCACCACCAATCTCTGCCAGGCGCTTGTGCCGCATCTTCAGTCGATGTTCGCGGAGATGCGCGACGGTCTTGGCACCGCCTATGGCACCAGCGGCATGCCCGGTTCCTGCGCGGTGGTCAGCGGCACCCATATCGGCGCGCCCGACCGTCCCTTCGTCAACCAGCTCATCCTCGGGCACTGGGGCGGGCCCGCGCTTTCGGGCCATGACGGCTGGCTGACCTACGGCAGCGGCGGCTCGCAGGGCATGCTGCTTCAGTCCAGCGTCGAGATGGTCGAGCAGCAGCAGCCGATCCTGATCGAGAAGCTCGAGGTCCGGCAGGATTCCGGCGGTGCCGGGCAATACGAAGGCGGGCCGGGATCGGAATGCATCATCCGTCCCCGCGCGGGGCAGGTGCGCTTTATCGCCAATACGGCGGCGCGGGCCTTTCCGCCCGAGGGCGTGCGCGGCGGGCAGCCGGCCGCGCCGATGTATGTCTACCGCCTCGACGCGGCGGGCGCGCAGCACCTGCTGCCGATCTCGGTCGATGTCACCATCGGGCCGGAGGAACGCTACCTGTCGCAAAGCTGCGGCGGCGGCGGATACGGCGACCCGCTCGACCGCGACCCCGAGAAGGTGCGGGCGGGTGTGCTGTCCGAGCGTATCTCGCGCGGGCGGGCAGAGCAGGTCTACGGGGTGATCCTTTCGGACAGCGGCGAGGTCGATCCGGCCGCAACCGAAACGCTGAGACAGAAACGACGCGCGGAAAGAGTGGCGACGGCATGAGAATTGACATTGCGGTAGACGTGGGTGGAACCTTCACGGATCTCATCCTGCGTGAATCTGGCGGCCGGGTCCGCTCTTACAAGGCGCCGACGACACCGGGCAGCATCGTGGACGGCATCCTCGACGGTCTGACCCTTATCGCGCAAAGCTACGGGATCGACCGGCCCGCGCTGCTGGCGCGCTGCGACAAGATCGCCTGCGGCACAACCGTGGCCACCAATGCGATCCTCGAGGGCACCTATGCCCGCACCGGGCTTTTGTGCACCGAAGGGTTCCGCGACACGCTGCTGATCCGCGAGGGCGGCAAGGACGGCCCCGACGCGATCCGCATCGCGATGGATTATCCCGAGCCCTATATCCCCAGACACCTGACCTTCGGCATCCGCGAACGCATCGACAGCGACGGCGGCGTGGTGACCGAGCTTGACGAAGGCAGCGTGCTCGATGCCATCGAACGGCTCAAGGCGCAGAAGGTCGAGGCCATCGCGGTCTGCCTGCTCTGGTCCATCGCCAACCCCGCGCATGAGCGCCGGATCGGCGAGCTGCTCGACGCGCATTGCCCCGAGATCCCCTACAGCCTCAGCCATTACACCTGCCCGACCCTGCGCGAATACCGGCGCAGCTCGACCACGGCCATCGACGCCTCGCTGAAGCCGGTGGTGCGCAGGGCGGTGAGCGAGCTGGAAGGCAAGCTGCGCGAGGCCGGGTTGCAGGGGCTGCTCACGCTGGTGACCTCCTCGGGCGGGCAGACCTCGCTGCAGGAGGCGATGGAGCGTCCGGTGGCGCTCTGCCTCTCCGGCCCGTCGGCGGCACCGGAGGCGGCCCGCACCAGCATCGCGGCGCAGGGCGCCGAAAGCTGCAACGCCATCGTGGTCGACATGGGCGGCACCAGTTTCGACATCAGCATCGTCAACGACTGGGACATCTCGATGCACCGCGAAGGCATCATCGCGGGCAATGCCTTCAGCATCCCGGCGGTCGAGGTGAACACCATCGGCTCGGGCGGCGGGTCGCTGGCCACGGTGGATGCGGGCGGGCTGATCCATGTCGGTCCGAAAAGCGCCAAATCCTATCCCGGCCCGGCCTGCTACGGCCGTGGCGGCACCCACGCCACGGTGACCGACGCCAATCTGGTGCGCGGCTTTCTCGACCCCGAGAGCTTTGCCAGCGGCACCATGACCCTCAGCCCCGGCAATGCCGAGGCGGCCATCAAGGCGGATGTCGCCGATCCGCTCGGGCTCGGGACCGAGGAGGCGGCGAGCCTCATCGGCTTCACCGTCGAGCAGGACATGGTGGCCGCCATCGAGGAGTTCACCGTGCGCCGGGGGATCGACCCTCGGGAATATGTCATGGTCGTCGGCGGTGCCGCGGCGGGGCTGCACGCGGTGCCGATTGCGCGCGAGCTGGGCATGAAGACGGTGCTGGTTCCCGCCACCGCCGGTGTGCTGAGCGCCTCGGGCATCCTGGTCAGCGACATCAAGTCGAGCTTTTCGCAAAGCCAGTACACGACAAGCGAAACGTTCGATTTCGACAGCGTCAACGCGATCCTGTCGAGCCTCGAGGCGCGGGCCGCCGAGTATCTGACGGGCATGAACGTGGCGCCCGCCGACCGCGAGATGCAGTTCACCGCCGAGGCGCGCTATCGCGGGCAGGTCTGGCAGCTGACGTTGCCGCTCGACGGGGCGCGGATCGAGGGGGAGGAGATGCTGGAGGCGCTGGTCGAGCGGTTCCACAAGCTGCACGAAAAGACCTATTTCGTGCGCGGCACCGATGCCATCGAGTTCACCGAATGGTCGGTGGCGGCCATCGGGCGCCTCAAGACCGGCCCGCTCGATCACGGCACCGCGCGCGAGGCCGATCTCGCCGGGCACAGCAAGGGTGTGCGGCAGGTCTATATCCGCGAGCTGGGCGGGCAGATCGAGGTGCCGGTCTATGACGGCAGCAAGCTGGTGCCCGGCACGCGGGTTGCCGGACCGGCGATCATCGACCAGCCGCTGACCTCGATCGTGCTTTATGCGGACACCATGGCGGAGATGGCGGATAACGGCACCGTCGAGATCACGGTCGGGTAGTGTGGACCGGATCGGGATGGCCGGGTCGTGGCTCCGCGGCTTGCGGGGCGCTTCGGGACACGCAGGAGCTGCAGTGTCCGACGGTCCTGATGCCGCCGCAGGCAGACAGGCGATAGCAGATCCGCATGTGGCATAAAAAATCGGCATTAGTCTTGCCCAAGGGCGGTCATATGCTTGAAATCGGGGCCTGACGGGCCAGAGCCAGCGCGGAAGGGGCACCCGATCCAGACGACACCGGACGCAAGTCCGGTGCGGTCGGCGCGGCGGGAGCCTGCTTCTCGCGACAACCGCTTGAGCTGCGGGAAGCGACCGGAGGTTCCGCGCCCGGCGTGTGTTTGCCGGGAGGAAGGCCCGAGGCGGGTACAAATGTCTGCAAACGGCGGGAGGCGGCGCGGACGGCAAAACGTGGATGCTGCTGGTCTTAGGGAGAGCCAGCCCAACAGGTAGGATCTATGACGAAACCCAATCCTCTCGAGAAGCTGTCGGACGCGATGCTGACGGCGGCGGCGGTTCCGGTGCTTGCGATGCTTGCCCACACGACCGCCGATGTGGGCATGAAATACCTCTTCAACCAGCCCATCGCGGGCACGCTCGAAATCGTCTCCTATTACTATATGGTCGGCATCGTCCTGATGCCGCTGGCGGCGGTCGAGCTGGCGCGGCGGTCCATCGACGTGGACCTGTTCTATGCCATGCTGCCCCGGCCGCTGCAGTTCGGCGTCATGGTCTTTGTCCTGCTGCTGAGCGCGTCGGCCTACGGCCTGCTGGCGGCGATCTCCTGGCCGGACGCGCTGCGCGCGATGGAGCGCCGCGAAATGGTGATGGGCGCGATCAACGTCACCATCTGGCCGGCGCGGTTCCTGTTGCCGCTGGCCATGTCGGTCTCGGCGCTGGTCTGCCTGATGTTATGTGTCCGTCTTCTGACCGACCGCGAGGCCGCGGCGCGGCTGCTGGCCAGCGGCAGCGCCGATTTCGAAGACGGGGTGGAATAACATGTCGCTGCTGGAAACCGGCTTTGTCAGCCTCGGCTGCGTCCTTGCCCTCATTGCCCTGCGCGTCCCCATTGGCATCGTGCTTCTGACCGTGTCGTTCGGCGGGGTCTGGGCGGGGCTTGGCTTCAACGTCGCGTGGGGGCTGTCCCGCGCGATCCCGTTCGAGATCATCGCGAACTGGAGCTTCAGCGCGGTGCCGATGTTCCTGCTCATGGGGTTTGTCGCAAGCAACTGCGGCCTGACACGCGGCATGTTCGCGGCGCTGCGCATCCTGCTGCGGCGGCTGCCGGGCGGTCTGGCCTGTTCGGGCGTGGCGGCCTCGGCGATGTTCGCGGCGGCCTCGGGCTCGTCGCTGGCGACCGCCGGGGCGATGTCGCGCATCGCCATCCCCGAGATGCTGCGCGCGGGCTATGACAAGTCGCTGGCCGCCGGGTCGATCGCGGCGGCGGGCACGCTGGGCTCGCTGATCCCGCCGTCGCTGCTGATGATCATCTTCGCGATCTTCGCGCAGGTCTCGGTCGGCAAGCTGTTCCTGGCGGGGTTCCTGCCCGGCCTCCTGTCGACCTTCATGTATATGCTCCTGATCGTCGTCCGGTGCCGGCTGCGCCCGGATCTCGCGCCCGCCATCGACTTCGAACCGACGCGCGAGGACAAGATCGCCGCGATCCGGGATGTCTGGCCGCTGCCGCTGCTGGTCCTCGGGGTGCTCGGCGGTATTTTCGCCGGGATCATGACCCCGACCGAAGCCGGTGCCGTCGGCGCCTCGCTCGCCCTGCTGATCGCGCTGTTCCGTCGGTCGCTGACCCTTGATGTGCTGAAAAAGTCGATCCGCGACACCGTCTTCGGGACAAGCACGATCTTCGTGATCGTGATCGGGGCCTCGCTCTTCACCAGCTTCATGGGGATGTCGGGTGTTCCGCGTGCGATCTCCAGCGTCATGGCCGAGATCGCGGGCGACAACGTGGTGCTGCTGGTTCTGATGATTGCCGTCGTCTACATCCTGATGGGCATGTTCATCGACTCCATCGGGATCATGCTGCTGACGCTGCCGATCTTCTTTCCGCTGCTTCAGCAGGCGAATGTGGATATGATCTGGTTCGGCATCATCGTGATCAAGCTGCTCGAAATCGGGCTGGTGACGCCGCCGGTGGGGCTCAACTGCTACGTGATGGCCTCGGCGCTCAAGGGCACGATTTCGTTGCAGCGGATCTTTCAGGGCGCCAGCTATTTCATCCTCATGGATATTGTGACGCTGGTTTTGCTGGTGCTGTTCCCGGCCATCTCGCTCTACCTTCCGTCTCTGATGCGATAGCGTCGCGCCGATCCCGGGGCGTTGTGCGGACCCGGCGACGCTGCCGGTGCTTTCCGGCGGCGGGGAGCCCTTCCGTGCAAGATTCGGAGCCGTCTCTAAGGGCTCGTTAGGAAATGCCAAGTAACAGTGCGGAAAGGCATTCTCTAACGACAGGCTCTTGGACTGATGAAATCGTTCTTCTTTCGGCTTCCGGTCCGCATCTATGCGGTGGTTGTGCTGGCGATCGCGCTTGCAAGCGTTCTGACGCTGGTGCTGCTGACGCGGGCCGTGGACAACGCCTATGCGATGCGGGAACGCGACCTGCGGGACATCACCGATACGGCGATCAGCCTGCTCGACGGGCTCGAGGGGCAGGTCCGGGACGGGACGCTCGATCTGGAGACCGCCCAGCAGCGCGGCCGTGCGCTGATGACGACGCTGCGCTTCGGCGACGCGGGCTATCTCTTTGTACTCGACCACGACTCCGTCATGCAGGTCCACCCGACGATCCCGGATTGGGTGGGCACCGACCAGTCCGGCTATACCGATGCCAAGGGGCTCAAGCTCTTTCAGGAAATGGTCCGTGTCGCCGAGCGCGATGGCCGCGGCGCCGTGCACTACTGGTTCCGCAAGCCCGATGCCCAGGAGCCGGAGCCCAAGATCGGCTATGTGCAGGATTACGCCCCCTGGGGATGGATCGTCGGCACGGGCTCCTATGTCTCCGATATTCGCCGCGATCTGGCGCATATGGTCTGGGTTTCGCTTGCGGTCCTGGCGGTCATCCTGATCGTGATGGGCACGGTTTCGTTCTTCCTGGTGCGCAGCGTGACCCGGCCGCTGGCGGCGATGAACCAGCGCATGGGCACATTGGCGGATGGCGACACGGCGAGCGATATTCCCGGCCTGTCCGCGCGCAGCGAGATCGGCGATATGGCACGCAGGGTGGATGTCTTCCGCACCGGGCTGATCCGCCAGAAGGAGCTCGAGCAGGAGGCGCAGGCGCGGTCGGCCGAACAGCAAGAGGTCGTCACGACGCTGAGCGGCGGGCTGATGGGACTGTCGCAGGGCGATCTGACGACGCGGCTCGAACGCCCCTTCCCGCCGGCCTATGAAAACCTTCGCCGCGATTTCAATGCCGCAATCGAACGCGTGTCCAACCTGGTGGGCGCCATTGTCGATGGGGTGCGGCTGATCATGTCCGAGACGGAGACGCTGGACCAGGCGGCACATGAGTTGAGCCGCCGGACCGAGACCCAGGCGGCCTCGCTGGAGGAAACCACCGCGGCGCTGCATGAGATCGTGGGCTCGGTGACCACCACGACGGGGGATGCCCGGGCCGCCGCCGAAAAGGCGACCCATGCGCGCGAGCGGTCGCGGACCGGCCATGGCGTGGTGCAGCAGACCATCGAGGCGATGCGCGGAATCGAAAAGAGCTCGGAGCAGATCTCGAGCATCACCGGCGTGATCGACGACATCGCCTTCCAGACCAATCTTCTGGCGCTGAACGCCGGGGTCGAAGCGGCCCGCGCCGGTGCGGCCGGGCGCGGGTTTGCCGTGGTTGCCGAGGAGGTGCGGGCGCTGGCGCAGCGCTCCTCCGACGCGGCGCGCCAGATCGCGCTGCTGATCGACAGCGCCGAGCAGCAGGTCAAGACAGGGGTGACCATGGTGGACGAATCCGGCGAGGCCCTGGACGACATCGCCCGCTCGGTCGATGAGCTCGAGACGATTGTCACGACCATCGCCACTTCGGCGAAGGAGCAATCGACCGGGCTGACCGAAATCACCTCGGCCGCGACGCAGCTCGATCAGGTGACGCAGCAGAACGCCGGCATGTTCGAACAGACCTCGGCGGCGACGCAGCGGCTGCGGGGCGAGGCGTCGGCGCTCGAACGCGATGCCGGGCAGTTCCGGCTGGCCCGCGATCCGGGGAGCAGCCGGGCGCCGGACAGGATGCGGCTGGTGTCGTGATCGGACAGGCCGGGCGCCTGTCCACACCGGAGGTGATCTGGCCGGCGCCGGGTTTGGCGGGGCCTGCCTCTTTTTTCGGAACAAGCGTGCCGAAAAATGGACTTCTCGCACAAAGCCCTTCATGCTGGGCGCGGCACTTGCGCCACTCATCCTCTCCGCTCCTTCCGGGTGAGGGCCACGGCTCTCCCTCCAGATCATGCTTGCCGATTTTCTCATTCTTCTCGCGCTCATCGCCCTGAACGGGCTGCTTGCCATGTCCGAACTGGCCATCGTCTCCGCGCGGCCGGCGCGGCTGCGCGCCCAGGCCGCGCGCGGCGTGCCGGGGGCGGAGGCAGCTTTGCGGCTTGCGGAAACGCCGGGCCGCTTCCTCTCGACAGTGCAGATCGGGATCACGCTGGTGGGGGTCGTGGCCGGGGCCGTCTCGGGCGCGACGCTGGGCAACCGCCTGGCAGAGCGGCTCGTCGGGATCGGTCTTCCGCCCGCGGTGGCGGAGCATCTCGGCGTCACGCTTGTCGTGCTCATAATCACCTATCTGTCGCTGGTCGCCGGAGAGCTGGTGCCGAAGCAGATCGCCCTTGCCGCACCGGAACGGATTGCGACCCGGGTCGCGCCGGCGATGCTGGTTCTGTCGCGGATCGCGGCGCCTGTGGTCTGGCTGCTCGACCGCTCCGGCAAACGGCTGCTGGCGCTGCTCGGGCAGTCCGGGGAGCGGGAAAACAGGGTCAGCGACGAGGATGTGCATCTGGTGATCTCCGAAGCCGAACATGCGGGGGTGCTCGAGAAGGAGGAAACTGCGCTGATCGGCGGCGTCATGCGGCTTGCCGACCGGCGCGCGCGGGGGCTGATGACGCCGCGCCACGAGGTCGAGATCGCGGAGGCGGGGGAATCGCTGGCGACGCTGCTCGAACGGTTCCGCGAGTCCGGCCATTCCCGTCTGCCGTATCGCGCCGGCGGCCCCGACGAGATCGCCGGAGTGCTGCACAGCCGCGACCTGCTCGCCGCGACGGAGGAGGGGTTCGACGCGGAGGCGCTGCTGCGCCCGGCCATCGCGATTCACGACGCGCTGCCGGCGCTGGAGGCCGTTGAGCAGCTTCGGGCGTCGCCGGGCCACATGCTGCTGGTCTATGACGAATACGGTCATTTCGACGGCATCATCACGCCGATGGATATTCTGGGCGCCATCGCCGGCGGCTTCGACGAGGCGAATCCGGAAGAGCCCGAGCTGGTGGAACGCGAGGACGGCTCTTTTCTGGTCGCGGGCTCCATGCCGGTGGACGAATTCGCCGCCCGCACCGGCTTGCGGCTCGAAGCGGAGGCCGCCTATGAGACCGTCGCGGGGCTGGTGCTGGAGCGTGTTCACGATCTGCCGCAGACCGGGCAGACCTTGCATATCGGCGACTGGCTGGTCGAAATCGTCGATATGGACGGGGTGCGAATCGACCGGCTTTTGGTCCGCCGCGCGCCGGTGCCCGAGGCGGGCCCGGCCAGCAGCGGGGCGAGCGAAAGCTGACCGTTTCAGACGGGTTTGATCTGGGTCATTCCGGTGTCGTGGACGGCATCTATGCTCGGCCTCAATAGCCCCCCGGAAGGATTGCGCGCAGGGCGCGTGCGGTTTCGAATTCCGGTCGCAAATCCCCGATAGACCCATGGGTGAGCCCGCCGCCTGCCGGCGGCTGCCCCCGGACGAAACGCCGACGATGCGCGGCCAGCAGAAGGTGAGAGACGATGCCGGGTCAGCCGGATGTACATGCACAGACCGTTGCGCAGGTGCTTGCCGCGCTCGAGACCTCGGAAGCGGGTCTGACGCAGGAAGAGGCACAGGCGCGCCTGCGGGCGCGGGGGCCGAACCGTTTGCCCGAGCCGCCGCAGCGCAGCGCGCTCCGGCGGTTCCTGCAACAGTTCAACAACGTGCTGATCTATGTGCTGATCGGCGCGGCGGTGGTCACGGCGGCGCTGCAGCACTGGGTGGACACCTCGGTGATCTTTGCGGTGGTGCTGGTCAATGCGGTGATCGGGGTCATTCAGGAAGGGCGGGCGGAACAGGCCATGGGCGCGATCCGGGGCATGCTCGCGCCGCATAGCGCCGCCTTGCGCGGGGGGCGGCGGGTCAGCCTCGATGCCGCCGATCTGGTGCCCGGCGACGTGGTTCTGCTCGAGGCGGGCGACCGGGTGCCCGCCGATCTGCGGCTGGTGCAGGCACGGGGGCTGAAGGCCGAAGAAGCCGTGCTGACCGGCGAATCCGTGCCTGTCGAAAAGAGCACCGGCCCGGCTGCCGCAGAGGCGGCGCTGGGCGACCGGACGTCGATGCTCTACAGCGGTACGCTGGTTGCGGCGGGCACCGCGCGGGGGGTGGTCACGGCCACCGGCGCGGCCACCGAGATCGGTCAGATCAGCGGGATGCTCTCCGGGGTCGAAACCCTGACCACGCCGATCGTGCACCAGATGGATCTTTTCGCGCGCTGGCTGACGGTGTTCATCCTGATCGTGGCGGCGAGCCTGCTCGCCTATGGCTATTACGTCGGGCATCAGGAATTCGGCGGGCTCTTCATGGCGGTGGTCGGCCTGTCGGTGGCGGCGATCCCCGAGGGGCTGCCGGCGGTGCTGACCATTACGCTGGCCGTGGGGGTGCGCGCCATGGCGAACCGCAACGCCATCGTCCGCCGCCTGCCGGCGATCGAGACGCTGGGGGCGGTGTCGGTGATCTGCTCGGACAAGACCGGAACCCTCACACGCAATGAGATGGCGGTGGCCTCGCTGGTTGCCGCCGAGCATCTCTATTCGGTCGATAGCAACGGCTATGCGCCCGAGGGCGCCGTCCGCTGGCGCGATGCCGACGCGGACCCGTCAGAGCATGCGGTTCTGGGCGAATTCGCCCGCGTGGCGGGGCTGTGCAGCGACGCGGTTCTGCACGAGGACGCGGCCGGCTGGCGGGTCGAGGGCGACCCGATGGAGGGCGCGCTTGTGGCGCTCGCGGGCAAGGTCACCGGCGCGGGGGCGGACCCCTTTTCGGAATGGCGGCGCCTTGATGCGATCCCCTTCGACGCGGCGCATCGTTACATGGCGGTGCTGCATCGCGATCCCGGCGGGCGGCGGCAGATCCACGCCAAGGGCGCCCCCGAGGCAGTGCTGACGCTTTGCGCCGACCAGCGCATGCCCGGCGGCGGGACGGCGCCGCTCGATACCGCCCATTGGCATCGCGCGGTCGAGGAATTGGCCGCCGAGGGTCAGCGTGTGATCGCGGTGGCCGCCGGAGAGATGCCCGAAGGCGACGCCCCGTTCGAGATGGGGCGGATGGCCGGGCGTCTGACCCTGATCGGACTGATCGGCCTTGTCGATCCGCCGCGTCCCGAGGCGGTGGCCGCGGTGGCCGAGTGCCAGGCGGCGGGGATCGCGGTGAAGATGATCACCGGAGACCATGCGGCGACCGCGCGGGCCATCGGCGCGCGCATCGGCCTTGTGCATCACGACCGGGTTCTGACCGGCGCCGACATCGAGGCGCTCGACGACAGCGAGCTGGCCGATGCCGCGCTGGCCACCGACATCTTCGCGCGCACCTCGCCCGCGCATAAGCTGCGGCTGGTGGCGGCGCTGCAATCGCGCGGGCTGACCGTGGCGATGACCGGCGACGGGGTGAACGACGCGCCGGCGCTGAAGCGCGCCGATGCGGGCATTGCCATGGGGCGCAAGGGCAGCGAAGCGGCCAAGGAGGCCGCCGAGCTGGTGCTGGCCGACGACAATTTCGCCACCATCGCGGCGGCGGTGCGCGAGGGGCGGACGGTCTACGACAACATCAAGAAGGTGATCAGCTGGAACCTGCCCACCAGCGCGGGCGAGGCGATGACCATCGTCGTCGCGCTGTTCCTTGGCATGACCCTGCCGATCACGGCGGTTCAGATCCTCTGGGTGAACCTCATCACCGCGATCACGCTGGGGCTGGCGCTTGCCTTCGAACCGTCCGAGCCCGGCTCCATGCGCCGCCCGCCCCGCCCGCGCGGCGAATCCCTGCTGACCGGTGGGCTGCTCTGGCACATCGTTCTGGTGTCGCTGCTGTTCGTCGTCGCGGTGTTCGGGGTCTACGCCTACGCCATCGACAAGGGCCATGCGCCGGCGCTGGCGCAGACCATGGCGATGAACATGCTGGTGGTGCTCGAAGTCTTCCACCTGTTCTTCATTCGCAACATCTATGGCACGTCGCTGACCTGGGCGGCGGTGCGGGGCACCAGGGTGGTCTGGTTCAGCGTGATCTCGGTGACGGCGGCGCAATTCGCGGTGACCTATCTGCCGCCGTTGCAGGCGGTGTTCGGCACCCATCCGGTGCCGCTGGCCGACGGGCTGCTGATCGTGGCGGTGGGGGCGGTCTTCTTTGCGCTGATCGAGACGGAAAAGCAGATGCGCCTCGCGTTCCGGCGCACCGGCCCCGGCGCATGAGCGCGTGTCAATGCCCTGCCCGGCGGTATCAGCCGGGCAGGATCAGCGAGACCACATGCCGGCCGCCGCTGTCGCGCTGGCCGAGTTCAAGACGTCCTCCAAGGCGCTCGACGGCGCTTGCGACGATGGCGAGGCCCAGCCCGCTGCCGCTGCCCGAAGGCCCCCGCACGAAGCGTTCGACCATGTGGGCGCGCTGATCCGGGGCAATGCCCGGGCCGTCGTCCGAAATGTCGAAGCGCAGGCCATCCGGACCCCGGCGCAGGGCCACGCGGACCTGCCCGGCGCGGGGCGAGGCGTTGATGGCATTCTCGATCACGTTCCGCAGCGCTGCGCGCAGCAGGAAGGGATTTAGGGCGACGGTGCAGCGCTCGGCGGGCAGGTCACAATCCAGCGACACGGCCCGGCTGCGGGCCAGCATGTCGAGTTCGGCAACGGTTTCCGCCACCAGCGCGGGAAGATCCGTGGCGGTGTGGCTGGGGGTCTCGCGGTCGACCTCGGCCAGTTCCAGCAACTGGCGGACCAGCCGGTCGGTGCGGTCGACCGAGGTTTCGATGGCGCGCAGCGCCGCGTCGCGGGTCGCCGCGTCGGGCGCCATCCGCATCACCTGCGCCTGCGTCCGGACGCCGGCGAGCGGGGTTTTCAGCTCATGCGCGGCATAGGTGGTGAAATCGCGTTCGACGTCGCGCGCGGCGGCCACCCGGGCAAACAGCGCGTTGAGGGCCCGGCGCACCGGGCGGATCTCCTGCGGGCTCGGGCCCTCGGGCAGCGGGCTGAGATCCGAGGGGTCGCGGGCGCGCAGGGTTTCCGCCAAGCGGTCGAGCGGGGCGAGGCCGCGGGCCACGCTGATCCAGATCAGCGCGCCGAGCAGCGGCAGGATGACCGCGGCAGGCAGCAGCAGCCCTTCGATTACGTCCCTGACCAGCCGGTCGCGCACCGCAAGGCTGTCGCCCACCATGACGCGCACGCCCAGATCTGGGTTGATCACGGTGAACACCCGCCAGGGCTCGCCCGCGACAACCGAGCGGGAATAGCCTTCGGCATCGGCGGCGGTGAGCTGCTCATCGGGGGCCCCGTCCGACCGGCCGACCAGCCCGCCATCGTCGAGCGACCAGATCTGACAGGAAAGCTGGCGCGAATAGCCTTCGGCCCGGCCCATCGGGATCGGCACCGTGGCCAGGCCATCCTGGCCAAGCGCGATCCGGTGGTCCGAGATCAGCGACGAGACCATGGTTGCCGCCTCGGCCAGCCGGGCGTCGAGTACGCGCTCGACCTCGGCGCGGGTCGAGGTTTCGATCCAGACCACCGCCGAGAGCCAGACCGCGCCGGTGGCAAGGGCGAGGATCAGGAACAGGCGCAGGCGGATCGAGACGGTCATCGGGTTTCGGCCGCGACGCGGTAGCCGAGGCCGCGCACCGTTTCGACAAAGCCGCGTCCGAGCTTGCCGCGCAGCTTGTGGATATGCACCTCGACCGTGTTGCTTTCGACCTCTTCCTGCCAGCCGTAAAGCCGCTCTTCCAGCGCCGCGCGCGACAGCACGCGCCCGGGGTATTCCATCAGCGCGTGCAGAATGGCGAATTCGTGCCGCGAAAAGCTCAGCGCCGCACCGTCGCGGGTGCCGCTGAGCGTTGCCGGGTCGATGTCCAGCCCGTTCCAGCGCAGCCCGCCGCTGGCGCGGCCCTCGCGGCGGCGGAGCATGGCGCGCAGCCGCGCCGCCAACTCGTCGAGATCGAAGGGTTTGCCGAGATAGTCGTCGGCTCCGGCGTCGAGCCCACGCACCCGGTCGCGGACCTGATCGCGCGCGGTCAGCAGCAACACCGGCAGGGCCGAGCCCCCGGCACGCATTTCGGCGAGCAGATCGAGCCCGAGCCCGTCGGGCAGCATGATGTCCAGCACCATCCCCTCGAATTCCGAGGTCTCGAGCGCGGCGCGCGCGTCGGCCAGCGTGGCGACCCGGTCGGCGGTGAAGCCCGACAGGCGCAGGCCGACCGACAGCCCGTTGGCCAGAACCTCGTCATCCTCCACGATCAAAATGCGCATCTTGCCTCCTTGACGTGGCTCTTGTTTCGTAAACCTTAAGGCTGGCTTAAGCTCCACAGTCCAGCCCGCAGCCCATGACAATGACGCGAGACCTCTTCCCCCTGTTCGATCCCGCTATCCGCGTGCGAGGGCGCCCATGAACGCGGTGTCCTTCGGGCCGGTGGTGTTCGATGGCGCGCGCTTTGTCGTGGTGGTGGGGATCGGGATCTTCCTGCTGGCGGCGGAGATCGCCGACCGCTGGCTGCGGCGGCGTGGCCGTGACGTGCCGCTGTCGGCGAAGGCGGGGTTGTTGGTGCTCGTCTTTGCGGTGGCGGCGCGGGTCGCCTATGTGCTGGGCAATCTCGACAGCTATCTGGCCGCGCCGCTGGACGTGCTGCGGGTCTGGCAGGGCGGCTTTTCGGGCGGCTGGGGGCTGGCCGCGACCGCTGCCTTGGCCGCCTGGTCGGCAGTACGGACCCCGAAACTGGCGCTGCCGCTGGCATCGGTGACGGCGCTGGGCTTGGGCGCCGCGCTGGTGGCGTTTCTGGCGCTGCCGGGCCCGCGCGCGACGATGCTGCCCGAGCTGGTTCTGCGCGATCTCGATGGCACCGAGCTGGCCCTGGCGGAGCAGGGCGCGCCGCTGGTGCTGAACCTCTGGGCAAGCTGGTGCCCGCCCTGCCGCCGCGAGCTGCCGATGATGATCGAGGCTGCCGAGAGCCCCGGCGCGCCGCGTTTTGTCTTTGCGAACCAGGGGGAGGGCGCGGCGCAGGTCGCGGGTTTCCTGGCGCGGGGCGACCTGTCGGGCGCGCATATGGCGCTGGATCCGCAAAGCGCGCTGATGCAGAGGCTGGGCGCCCGAGGGCTGCCCGCAACGCTGTTCTTCGATGCGAGCGGACGGCTGGTCGCGTCTCACACCGGAGAGATTTCGCGCGCCGAATTGACCCGGCGCATGGCGGAGATCACGGAGGAAACTCCGTGACTGGCGGGGACGGGCTCCAGGTCTTTGCGCGGCTACCGGCCTGCGCATCGACGCCGCAAGATGTAGCGGGCGCCCTGGGCGCCGAAACGCAAGGAGAAAGACAATGATCCTGTCCCGCAGACGGGCGCTTGCCCTGACCGGAGCCACCGCGCTGGCCGGCGTGTTGCCGCGTGACGCGGCGGCGCAGGAGTTGACGGTCGAGGCGGTGCTGCGCGACCCCGACGCGCCGGTCCTGGGCAATCCCGACGGGGATGTGACCATCGTGGAATATTTCGATTACCAATGCCCGTTCTGCAAATCCATGCATCCGATCCTGACCGAATTGCTGGCCGAAGACGGCAATATCCGTCTCGTCCTGAAGGACTGGCCGATTTTCGGCGCTCCGTCCGTGCGCGCAAGCCAACTGGCGCTCGGGGCGCATGATCTGGGCCGGTACGAGGCCGTGACCGAGGCGCTCATGGCGACCAAGGGGCGGCTGACGCAGCGCCAGGTCGATGCGGCGGTGGGCGAGGCGCTGCCGGCGCGGGACGCGCTGCGGGCCTATCGCGGTAACCGTGCCAAATGGGACGGGCTGCTGGCGCGCAACGGGTTTCAGGCCGTGGCGCTGGGGTTCCGCGGGACCCCTGGGTTCGCCGTGAATACCACGATCTACGATGGCGCGCTCGACGCCGAGATGCTGCGGCAGGCCATCGCGGAGGCGCGGGCGGCCTGAGGCGCCGGGGCTTAAGGTTCGATTAAGCCTGATCTGTTCGACAGGCCGCGCGGCCCGGTTCCCGGCCGCGGCTGAACAAGGAGCAGACAGATGAGCGACACCTTCACCCGGCGCAGGGCTCTGGCTCTGGGCGCCGCAACGGCGGGCTCTCTGGCGGTGCCGGCGGCGGCGCGTGCCGAGGGTTTTGCCCGACACAATATCTCGAGCTTTTCGATGCAGGACTGGCGCGACCATTTCGAGACGCTGGGGGTGGCGAGCATCGTTGCCGACACCGGCTCGCGCGCGCTGCATTTCTGGAGTGGCGACGGTGCGGATTACCGCATCTACCCGACCTCGGTGCCGCTGACCGAGGAGCTGACCAAGCGCGGCTATACCCGGATCGTGCGCAAGAAGGTGGGCCCGTCCTGGACCCCGACTCCCTCGCAGCTCGAACGGTATCCGGACTGGAAGCCGATCCCTCCGGGGCCCGACAACCCGCTTGGCACCCATGCGATGTATCTGAGCTGGCCCGCCTATATCATCCACGGCACGCATGACACCCGCAAGATCGGGCGCCGCAGCTCGGATGGCTGTATCGGGCTTTACAACGAGAAGATCGCAGAGCTGTTCCAGCTCTGCCCGGTCGGCACGCAGGTGCGGGTGATCTGACCCGTTGGCCGGATCGTCGCGATGCGCCCTTGCGGGCGCGTCGCAGGGCGGTGACCTCTCCGGCAGGCTGGTTGCGGAGCGGCCCCTTGACGAAGGGGGATTCCGGCGCAACCAAATGGGCGTGACCAGCGGCCTCGCGAGGCCGCGGCGGCGTGAATGTCAGGGACAAACAGAGATGACCTATCAAGATCCGGCAGCCGAGCTGCGCAGCACCGTCGCCACGCCGTTCGAAGCCGCGCGGGCGATGCCGGTGTCCGTCTATACCAGCGATGCGTTCCTCGCGCTGGAGCAGGAGCATGTCTTTGCGAAAAGCTGGCTGTGCGCCGGGCGGGCCGATGCGCTGCGCGCGCCGGGCGATTACCTGACCATGGAGATCGCCGGCGCGCCGGTGATCGTGCTGCGCGACCGCGACGGTGTGTTGCGGGCGATGTCGAATGTCTGCCGCCACCGCATGTCGATCCTGCTGGAAGGGCGCGGAAATACCCGTACCATCACCTGCCCGTACCATGCCTGGACATACAATCTCGACGGTTCGCTGCGCGGGGCTCCCGCGATGGAGCTGAACCGGTCGTTCTGCAAGGAAGCCCTGGGCCTGCCCGCGATCCGCTGCGTGGATTGGAAGGGCTGGATCATGGTCACGCTCGACCCGGATCTGCCGGAGCCGCATGAGACGCTCAAGGAGATGGACGATCTTGTCGGCTATCTGCCGATGGAGGACTATGTGGAGGTGTTCCGGGAGGAGCATCGCTGGAACACGAACTGGAAGATCCTCGCCGAGAATTTCATGGAGAGCTATCACCTGCCCATGTGCCACGGCGGGACCATCGGCGGGGCGGTGGATCTCAGGAAGATGACCTGCCCCGAGGGTTATCCGGGCTTCAATTTCCACCACATCCTGAAAGATGACAGTATCGCGCTGTCGATCGCCCACCAGGACAACACCGCGCTGCAGGGCGAGGACCGCTACCGCACCTGGCTGCTGTCGGTCTATCCCTCGCTGCTGATCACGCTGACGCCGGGCTATTTCTGGTATCTCTGTCTCACGCCCGACGGGCCGGGGCATGTGAAGATCCTTTATGGTGGCGGGCTGCATCCGGATTTCGCCGCGGATGCCGAGGCGCCGCAGCATTTCGCGGCGCTTAAGGGGCTGCTCGATGCGGTGAACGACGAAGATCGGGGCTGCACGGAGCGGGTCTGGAAAGGCATGCAGTCGCGTCATGCGATGCCCGGGGCGCTGTCGCATCTCGAACGACCGAATTACGAGTTCGCCCGCTGGATCGCGGAGCGGATCCCGGGCTGAACACCCTGAATGCCGTGTGCGGCTGATGTGGTGCTTTTGCCCAGGGTGTTTTGGGGTGGCACCGTTTTTTGCGTATTTTCAGAAAGATGAAAGGGGGTAGGGGCACCCTCGCCCGCTGCCGCGCTTTGTGGCTGGCTGGCGAGGGGCTGTCTTGTGGAGGGCTGCCGGTCAATGGGCCCGGATCGCCGCCGAGAAATCCGCCGTATCGCCCGCGGCCTGAGCCTTGGCGGTGATGAGGGCCGCGGCGCGGCGGTCGGCCATCGTCCCGTTGCCGCCCAGAACGCCCAGAGCTTCGATATATTCGGGCAGGCGGCCCGAGAGGATCAGCCGCCGGTCGATCGGCAAATCCGCTTTCAGGACCTGGGCCAGCCCGTAGACCACCGTCGTGCAATTGGCGAGCAAGGTGTTGTAGAAGCGCGGTCGGGCCTCGAGCTGCTGGGCCAGCCCGACATAGGCCATGAACAGTGCGCGCCGCTGCGCCGCATCGAGCGTGACCGGATAGAGGCTGACCTGCTCCTTGCGGTAATTCGTGCGGAGCTTGACGATGTCCTCTTCGGTCGCGCCGATCAGCACCAGCTCGAACTGGCGGAAGAACCCGCCCAGCTCGTTGAACACCTCGTCGGCCTCGCGGCGGATCTCGACGGAAAACACCACATGCTGGCCGTCGGCAAAGCCGAAGCTGACCAGAAGATGTGCGATGTCGGGATTGTCCCAGACCGAGGTCAGCATATCCACGGTTTCCAGGTGCCGCAGATCGACGGTGCGGTCGATCCAGCGGACAGTCGCCTCGTCCCGGTCGTGCCACTGGAAGTCGCGCAGATCCGACAGGGTAACGAGATCGCCCGAGACCTCGGCCTTGACGCCGCGCGCGACGTCGATGGCCCAGTCGCGGTCTTCGGCGGGGGAGATGGTCATGTACCAGCCGCCGACAAGCAGCGCTGTGCCGGCTAGCACGGCCCAGCCCAGACGGCGGCAACGCATCCGGGCGCGGCCTGCGAGCAGCAGCGCGGCGGCGAGCAGGGTCAGGGCGGCGGGGCGGGCGAAGCCGTCGAGATGCAGCCAGATCGCCGTGGCGCTCCAGGCGGCCCCGGCGAGCGCGATGAGGGCAAAGCTCAGATGGGCGCAGAGGCGGAAAGAGCGGGTCATGACGGTCTCCTCTGGGCGGGCGGTGGGGCCGCCCGCCTGTCTCGCGGTCAGATGTCGTCGCCGGCGGCTTCGGCCAGCAGGCGCTCGGTGCGGGCATCTTCGAGCTTGTTGTAGATGCGATCCGATTCTTCCTTGTCGCGCAAGGCTTTGGTGATGGAGGCTGTGGAGTAAACCAGCATCAGCGCGGCCATGGCGTAATAGCCTTTGGCCGAGAAGCTGGCCTGGAGCGCATAGATGCCGCCCGCCATCATCAGCGCCGCAACGGCGAAGTTGAAATAGGTGAAGATCGTCCAGGCTTTGGAAACTTTCGGGGTGTATTGGGTCATGGGTCTGATGTCCTGTTGATTGGCGTGAGGGTGGGTCAGGTCTGCGGGGTTTTCAGCCGCGCCAATACGGCAGCGGCATCTGGGCGGAGCGGGGCGCCGCAGCCGGCGGCGGCGAGCCGCGCGCTGGTGGCCTCGGCGCTGGAGCTGGCGGAGAGATCGGCCATCGCGAGAGCGGTCGCTTCGGAGAGTCCCTGGCGCTCTTGCAGACGCTCCAGCGTGGCTTCGGCCTCGCGCAGACTGTTGAGTACCCCATCGGGCATGGTGCCGCGCACGCGCTGCGATTTCGCCGTGGCATCGGCGAGCTGCTTGCCGCGCTGAAGCGTGCGCAGCCGCTGTTCCGCGAGCGACAGCTCTTCGCGCAGGCGGCGGATCTCCGTGTCGTAGGTGGCGACCGCCCGTTCGGTGGTGGCGCGTTCGGCCTCGAGCTCGGCAATGGCGGCAGCGGCCTCGGTGGCGAGGTCCTCGCGGTCTTTGCGAAGCGCGTCCAGCGCGCGGGCCTCAAGGTCGGAGAGCTGCGCCGAGATGCGGCGCAGCGCCTTTTTCTCGCGGTCGCAATAGGCCATCACCACCGCGACCGAGCGTTTCGCGGCCTCGACGCCATGGGCCGCATCGCGTAGCTGCTGGCGCAGGATCGACATGGCATTGGCGTCGGTGAGGGCCTGGGCGGCATCATGGCTTTGCCCGCGGACCAGCGTGATCAGGGTCTTGAACATCGGCGCCTCCATATCTATGAACCATGTTCAGGAATATCTATGCCGCAAGTATGAACGATGTTCAAGAAATATTTTGAACGACGTTCAGAAATTTTTCGGAGGCAGAATGGCAACCACTCGCGAAGCGAAACGCGCCGATCTGAAGCGGCGTCTGGTCGATGCGGCCGAGGCGCAGATTCTGGACAGGGGGCTGGCCGGTCTGAAGGCGCGCGAGGTGACGGCGCAGGCGGGCTGTGCGCTGGGCGCGTTATACACCGCGTTCGAGGATCTCGACATGCTGGTGCTGCATGTGAACGCACGCACGCTGGCCCGGCTCGGGGCGGCGCTGCATGCGGCCTGTCCAAAGGACGGGGCGCCGGAGGACATCCTGCAGGCGCTGGCCGGGGCCTATGTGGCCTTTGCCTGCGCCAACCAGCGCCTGTGGTCGGCGCTGTTCGAGCATCGCTTGCCCGAGGGGGTGGAGATGCCCGACTGGCACCGGCAGGACCATGCGGTGCTGATCGCCGAGATCATCGCGCCGCTGGGCAGGCTGCGCCCCGATCTGGAGCCGGACGCGCTGCGGCTGCGGGCGCAGACCACCTTTGCCGCGGTGCACGGTGTGGTTCAGCTCTCGTTGCAGGGGCGCTTTGTCGGGGTGCCGCAGGCACGGCTGGCCGGCGAGGTCGCGGCGCTGGTCTCCGCGATGACGCGCGGCACGCATCTGGCGGCGCGGGACTGACCGGTCAGATCCGGCGGGCGCGCAGGGCGAGCACCTGCTTCAGCGTTTCCATCGGGGGCACGGTGCGGAAGATGTCGCCCAGCATGGCGGCATCCGCGCGCAGCCCGGCCAGACGGCTGCCGCGCTTGGCGTGTTTGAACGGGCTTTCCACACCGGGCCATCGCACGATGGCCAGGCGCAGCCCCGCGTTCAGCCAGAGCCGGTTGATGAACACCTCCAGCCCGAAGCGGGGCAGGCTGCGCAGCGTGTCGGTCTGACCGGCGAGCAGGGCGCGGGGCATCACGCGTTCGCCCGAGATATAGTCGATGCCGATCATCCGCCAGGGCAGGGGCGCGTTGCGGCGCAGGCTGATGGCGGCCTCGGCGCGGGCGTCGAGAACCGGGGCGATGAGCGCGCTCAGGTGATCGGCGTCGAGTCCCAGAAGATCGCTGTCGAGCAGCAGGATATGGGTGCCGCGGGCGGCCTCGATCCCGGTGGCCACCGCGCGGCTCTTGCCGCCGTTCCGGGGTTGGCGGATGACCCGCAGACCCGGCGCCTGCGCGGCCCGCGCCTCGGCTCGGTCGGCGGTGCCGTCGGACGACCCGTCATCGACCACGATCACCTCGCAGATCAGCGGGTGGCCAAGCACGGCGTCCAGCACAGCGCCGATGCGCGGTGCCTCGTTAAAGGCGGGGATGATGCAGGACAGGATCGGTCGGTCGGTCATTTGCGGGTCGCTCTTTTCAGCAGCCAGATGATGCCGGCCATGACCAGGACGCCCAGCAGCAGCAGCGAGATCCGCGCGATCCAGTCGTCGATCTTGCTGTAGGCCGATCCGAAGGCATAGCCGAGGGCCACGAAAAACAGGCTTTTCGGGATCGTGGCCAGGAGGTTGATCCAGAAGAAGCGCAGCATCGGCATGCGCGCCAGGCCGGCGGCCACCAGAACCGCGGCGCCGGCGGAATGGGTCAGCTTGCCGAAGACCAGCGTGCGCCCGCCGTGGCTCTGGAAATGGCCAGCGAGCTGGGCGAGACGCGCGCGGCTGAGCCCCATCCGATAGCGCCAGCGCAGGGGCAGCCGGTGCAGGCCCCAGCGGCCCAGCGCATAGAACATCAGGTCGCCGACCACATCGGCGAGGATCACCACCACGCTGACGCTCCACACATCGAGCAATCCGCGGCTCGCGAGCCAGGCGGCGATCACCGTCACGATGGGCCCCTCCAGCACCGCGATCGGTGCCAGAATGGCCAGCCCGTCCTTGGCGATCAGGGCTGCAACTGTTTCAAGTCCCAACAAGTTCTACTCCGCCGGGCCCGCCGATTCCGCAGGCGCCATCTCTGTGCCGCGCCAGGTAAAGCCGCGCCCTGTCCATGTGGCGACCCAGAGCGCCGGAAGCAAGACATCGCGCATCAGCATCGCGGCGGCATCGCGCGGCGCGGCGGGCCAGCCGGCACGCCGGGCCAGCGCCAGCTCGGCGCCGTACCAGACCGGGGGCAGCGCCAGAAGCGCGGCGGCGGGGGCCGCGCCCAGCAGGGCCAGCGCGGTCAGCGCGCCAAGCGGCACCAGCGGGCCCTGGGCGATCTCGGCGGCGAAGATCAGAGGAAACCCGTCGCGGCGCACGCGGCTCCAGCGCAATTGCCTGTCCCAGACCGCGCGCGCCTTGCGCGCACCGATGGGCTGGGCAAAGAGCTTTGGGGTCAGCCGCACGCGCAACCCCTGCTCGCGCACCAGCTTGGTCGAGGCGACATCTTCGGCAAGGTTGCGCCCCAGCGCGGCAAGACCGCCGCCGGCGTCCAGTACTTTGCGATTCCAGTAAAGCGTCTTGCCCTGAGCGAAGCCGAAACCGAGCGAATCCGCCGCGAGCTGCCAGCGCCCCTGCGAGCTGTTGAGAAAGGCGCATTCCACGGCGCCCCAGAAGTTGCCGGGCCGGATCCCGGCCGGGGGCGAGGTGACAAGCCCGGTGCCCGCCTGCCAGGTCGCAACCAGCCTGCGCAGGTAGTCCGGCGGCAAGAGCAGGTTGCTGTCGGTCATCGCAACCCATTCGCTGCGGGCCTCGCCATACCCTTTATACAGGTTGTTGAGCTTGGGGTTGCGGCTGATGGCGGTCTCACCGCAGAGCAGGCTGGCTTCCACCTCCGGATGCGCGGCGATCAGATCGCGCAGCAGCGCGACTGCGGGATCGGTTTCGGAGGGGGCGCAGAAGATCACCTCGTAGCGCGGGTAATCCTGGGTGAAGGACGAGGCCAGCGTTTCGGCATCGAACGTGTCGAGGCCGCAGACCGGGCGGATCAGCGAGATATAGGGCAGCGTGGTGTCGTCGCGCGGCGCTTCGGGGGCGGTGCGGTAGCGGCGGGCGGTCAGCCAGGCGGTGAGCAGGTGCGCGCCGAGGGTGATCGCTACGAGGCTGACGAGAACGGGGATGATCATGCGATGCCTCCGGCCAATGCGCCGCCATCGCTGGGCGCCTGTTTCGGCGGCAGCGGCCGCGCGGGGGTGCGGGCGCGTTCGGGGCTGTATTCGATCAGCCGCATCTGCCCGTTCCGGTCTTCGGCCAGCGCGGTCAGGCTGTCGATCCAGTCGCCGCAATTGGCGTAGAGAATACCGTCACGGTCGCGCAGGGCGGGTTTGTGAGAGTGACCGCAGATCACCCCTCCGGTTCCGGTGGCGCGCGCCAGCTTGATGAGGCGGGATTCGAACCGGTCGCCCATGGCCATGAGCTGATTGGCGCGGTCGATCACCCGCTGTGCCGGGCTGCGGCGGTCGTCGGAGAGCCGGCCATGGCTGCGCTGCCAGTCGTCGATCTGCCGCAACAGCGCATCCATGCGGCTGCCCAGGCGGGTCATGAAATGCCAGCGCAGGAAGCGCGGGTCGCATTGATCGCCGTGCAGCACCAGATAGCGCCGCCCGTCCGCCGCGCGGTGGACCACCACCTCGCGCAGCTCCCAGCTTTCGATCCGTGTATCGGGCGCGCGCATGACCGAATCGTGATTGCCGGGCAGATAGACGACCCGCGCCCCCGCCCTGGCGCGGTCGCGCAACTCGCTCAGCACGGCTTCGTGGTGATCGGTCCAGTGGATTCGCCCGCCATGCCAGAGATCGAAGATGTCTCCGACAAGATAGATGGTCTCGGCCTCGATCTGCCGCAGGAACTCGAGCACTTGGGCGGGACGGCTGGCGCGGGCCCCCAGATGCAGGTCGGACAGAAACAGGCTGCGGAGGGTGCGGCGGGCGTCGGTGCCGGCAGAAGAGGACGGCATTCGGGCAACTTCCTTTTTCGCTCGCCCGCCTTATGGCGGCAGGATGTATCGGGAATGTGACGCTACTCTAACGCGATACGAACCATGCAGGTTCCGACCGGAGGACGGTATGTCGCGGTCGACCTGCACGTCTGGGTTGACCTTATCCCTCCGCCCGGGCGCTGTCCAATGCTTCCCGCGACTGGAATGCTGCGCCGGCGCTCATCGGCGGATTCGCGCAACGCCCGGGCGCTCTTCGCCCGATCTTGAGGCGATGTGTGGGGCCGCGCCGCAATCGCGGCTTGCCCGCGCGGATGCGGCGCGGTTGAGTGGAAGACCGGAGGCCCGACATGTTCGACGCAAGACTTCTGCCGTTGCAACGGCGCCTGCTGCACGGGCCCGCCCGGGCGCTGCACGCAAGAGGGGTGCGGGCCGACTGGATCACGCTGGCGGGATTCGCCGTGGGGCTTTGTGCGGTCGCCGCAGCGGCGGCGGGGGCCTTCGGGCTGGCGCTGGCGGGGCTTCTGGCCAACCGTCTGGCCGACGGGCTGGATGGCGAGGTGGCGCGGCTGGCGGGGCCGACCGACCGGGGCGCCTATTTGGACATCGCACTGGATTTCCTGTTCTACGCGCTCTTTCCGCTGGGCATGGCGCTGGCCGATCCGGTCGCCAATGCGCTGCCCGCGCTGGTGCTTGTGGCGAGCTTTGTGGGCACCGGTTCGTCCTTTCTCGCCTTTGCCGTGATTGCCGAACGGCGCGGGATCCGGGCCGAGGACTATCCGACCAAGGGCATCTTTTACCTCGGTGGGCTGACGGAGGGGGCCGAGACCATCGCGCTCTTCATTGCGATGTGCCTGTTTCCCGGCGCCTTCCCGGGGCTGGCGCTGCTCTTTGCCACGGCCTGTTTCCTGACCACGCTGACCCGCTGGCTGGCCGGCTGGCGGCTGTTCGGCTGAGCGTCAGGCGCGCAGCAGGCGGGCGGGCAGACGGCGCAGGGCGTGCGCGAGGAATTCGGGATAGTCGGTCTCTCCGGCAAGCAGCGCCATATAGCGCATCCGGGCGCTCTCGGAGCCGCGCAGGACACGGGTCATCCGGGGGCCGAGCCGCTCGGAAAAGAGCAAAGGGCGCAGCATCCGCGCGAGCCGAAGGTCGCGGTGCAGCGGGCGCAGGGCCTGCCGGTAGCGGCGCAGGGCGCTGTCCGGGACACCGGCGGCCAGAGCCGCCACGATGGACTCGGCGGCAAGCCGGCCGCTATGCACGGCGTGGCCGATGCCTTCTCCGGTGATCGGATCCACCAGCCCGGCGGCGTCTCCGGTAAGCAGCACCGCGCCGCGTCCGGGGTGCGCGCGGAAGCTGCCGAAGGGCAGGAAATGGCCCTTGATGCGCAGATCCGGCGCGGCACCGATCTCGGCGAGATAGCGCGCCATCGCCGCTTTCATGCCGGGGTTGCGCGCGTGCAGCCCGCCGACCCCGATCGTGGTGCTGCCGGGTTTCGGAAAGCGCCAGCCATAGCCCCAGCGGGCGGCTCCGAAGTCGATGCGAAGCGTTGCTTCCGGGTCGGGCGGCGCCTCGGTTTCCAGGGCGAAGCCGATGGTGGCCGGATCGAAGGCGGCCCCGAAGAGCTGCCGCGCCACAGCGCTGTTCACCCCATCCGCGCCGATCAGGGCGCTGAACCCCAGGCGCGGACCGCTTGCCAAGGTGACATGCGCCGGCCCGATCTCCTGCACCCGCGTGCCGGTGAGGTCCTCTGCACCGGCCGCGCGCGCCTGCGTCAGAAGATGATGATCGAACGCATGGCGGGTGGTGAGATAGACCGGGGGGCAGCCCGAAACCGTACCGAGCTCTGCGCCGTTGCGGAAGAACGTCACGCGGTCCTGGCGTGTCAGCAGGCCGGGCGGGGGCAGGGCGCCGAGCGCCGTGAGATGGCCGAGGCAGCGGCCGGTGATCAGCCCGCCGCAGAGCTTGTCGCGGGGAAAGACAGCCTTGTCGATCAGCGCCACCCGCAGCCCGGCGCGCGCGGCAACCCGTGCCGCGGTCGCGCCGGCGGGACCGGCGCCAAGGACGATCAGGTCGAAACGGGTGGTCATCGGGGCTTGCGTCGGATCGGGCTGCGCCGAGGATGCGGCGATGATGCCGGCGCGGCAATGCGGAAAACGTATTCTGAATATTGCATTTGTATACGTAACGGCCTATTTTACCCGGCAAGACGCGGGCGAAGAGGGTTTGCTTGCGGGTATTGGACAGGAGATTGGAAATGACGCTCGATCGTGCCGTGATGGCGTTTGCAGGGGTAATGATCCTGCTGAGCGTGGCGCTGACCGTCTGGGTTTCGCCCTATTGGATCTGGTTCACGGTGTTCATCGGGGTGAACATGATCCAGTCGTCCTTTACCGGGTTCTGCCCGGCGGCGATGATCTTTCGCAAATTCGGCGTGAAGACCGGCTGCGCCTTCGAATGAGGCCATGAAAAAAGGCGCGCTCTTGCGGGCGCGCCTTGCACTGGTCTGTCCGATCCGGATCAGAGCAGTTCGATGTTCACGGCGCTTTCGCGGCCGTCACGGCCGGCTTGCAGCTCGTAGGACACTTTCTGGTTGTCCTGGAGGCCGGTGAGGCCCGAACGCTCGACGGCGGAGATGTGGACGAACACGTCCTTGGAGCCGCCCTCGGGTGCGATGAAGCCATAACCTTTGGTGGTGTTGAACCACTTCACGGTGCCAGTTGCCATGGGTAAAACCCTTTCCTGTTTCATGCTGCCCGCGGAGGTGCGGCAGCCCGGCGTTTCGTCAGTGCAGTATCGGTAGCGCTGCTGCCGGTAAGGAAGACAGGTAGGTCGATAGGCGTAACGTTAGCGCCGAAGGGTATGCCAGAGGGGCGTGATTCCAGCAAGAGAAATCGGAGGGCAGGGCTTTCGTGCCAAGTGACGGCAACGGCGCGAGAGCGCGTGATTCCGGAGGATTTCGCCGGTTGGAGAGGCGCGCTCCGAAGGCTGCCAGGATGCAGTCGTTGTCACCATTCGGCGTAGCGTCGTTGCCGCGGGGCGGGCGCTTCCGGTTCGGGCGCGTTGCGTCAGATGCCTTTGTCAAAGGCATCTGACGAGGGTGACCACCCTTTTCGGCACTCCCAGAGGACGCGCCAGCCGCATGTGGTGCAGAGCGATCCTGTGCGCGACCGACGGTATGCGATCCCGGCAGAGAGGACGGCATTTGCGCACAAGAGGGCGACCGGGTGCGGGTGGCGGAAAACCGCCCGCACTCCGTAAGCCGCCAGCTCTTATCGGGTGAATTTCTTGAACTTCACCCGCTTCGGTTCCAGCGCATCGGCGCCCAGACGGCGTTTCTTGTCTTCCTCGTAATCCTCGAAGTTGCCTTCGAACCACTCCACATGCGCCTCGCCCTCGAAGGCGAGGATATGCGTGCAGATCCGGTCGAGGAAGAAACGGTCGTGCGAGATCACCACCGCGCAGCCGGCGAAATCGACAAGCGCGTCTTCGAGGGCGCGCAGCGTTTCCACGTCGAGGTCGTTGGTCGGTTCGTCGAGCAGGATGACGTTGCCGCCGGATTTCAGCAGCCGCGCCATATGCACCCGGTTGCGTTCGCCGCCCGAAAGCAGCCCGACCTTCTTCTGCTGGTCGCCGCCCTTGAAGTTGAACGCACCGCAATAGGCGCGGCTGTTCATCTGCGCGTCGCCCAGCTGGATGATCTCCGCCCCGCCCGAGATCGCCTCCCAGACGGTGGCGTTCGCGTCCAGATCGTCGCGCGACTGATCGACATAGCTGAGCTGCACCGTGTCGCCGAGCGTGATCGCGCCCGCGTCGGGTTTTTCCTGCCCGGTCAGCATCTTGAAGAGCGTCGACTTGCCGGCGCCGTTGGGGCCGATGACACCGACAATGCCGCCCGGCGGCAGCGAGAAGCTCAGATCCTCGATCAGCTGCTTGTCGCCCATGTGCTTGGACAGGTGTTCGACCTCGATCACCTTGCCCCCCAGACGCTGGCCGTTGGGGATGATGATCTGGGCCTTGCCGATCTTCTCGCGCTCGGACTGGTCGGCGAGTTTCTCATAGGCCTGGATCCGGGCCTTGGATTTCGCCTGCCGCGCCTTGGCGCCCTGCCGCATCCATTCCAGCTCGCGCTCCAGCGTCTTCTGCTTGGCCTTGTCCTCGCGGGCTTCCTGCTCCAGCCGCTTGGCCTTCTGCCCCAGCCAGGAGGAATAATTGCCTTCGTAGGGGATGCCCCGACCGCGGTCGAGCTCCAGAATCCAGCCGGTGATGGCGTCGAGGAAATAGCGGTCGTGGGTGACGATCAGGATCGTGCCCTTGTACTCGATCAGGTGGTTTTGCAGCCAGGCGATGGTCTCTGCGTCGAGGTGGTTGGTCGGTTCGTCGAGCAGCAGCATGTCGGGCGCTTCGAGCAGCAGCTTGCAGAGCGCCACCCGGCGGCGTTCGCCGCCCGAGAGCGTGGTCACGTCGGCGTCGTCCGGCGGGCAGCGCAGTGCCTCCATGGCGACGTCGATCTGGCTGTCGAGATCCCAGAGGTTCTGCGCGTCGATCTCGTCCTGAAGCGCCGCCATCTCGTCGGCGGTCTCGTCGGAATAGTTCATCGCCAGTTCGTTGTATTTGTCGAGCTTGGCTTTCTTCTCCGCCACGCCCAGCATGACGTTCTCGCGCGCGGTGAGCTTGGGATCGAGATCGGGCTCCTGCGGCAGATAACCGACCTTGGCGCCCTCGGCGGCCCAGGCCTCGCCGGTGAAATCCTTGTCGATCCCGGCCATGATTCGCATCAGCGTCGATTTACCGGCGCCGTTGACCCCCACGACGCCGATCTTCACGCCGGGCAGAAAGCTCAGGCGGATGTTTTCAAAACACTTCTTGCCGCCGGGATAGGTCTTGGACACCCCATCCATGTGATAGACGTACTGATAGCTGGCCATGCGGTCCTCCGGCGAAATCTTCGGGGGTCTGTATCGCACCACGGCAGGGGAATGCAAAGGCCCGTCCGTGCCGGGCGCATCTCGGGGCCAGATGCCGGAAAATCCCGGAATAGGCGACGGGTTTAAGCCGATCGTAAGCCTTTGCGGTGCATGTGCAGTCTCGGAACGTCTCGGGCCCGCCGCTGGCCGAGTATGGGAGTGCCGATGTGACCCAACCGAAGCGTAAATTCCGCCGCAGCCGGTGGAAAAGGCTGAAGCTGAAGTGGAAGATGCCGGTCCTGATCGGCCTGCCGACCATTGCTCTGATGCTCGCCGTGGTCGGGGTGAGCTATTATTATGCCCGTGTCGAGATGGCGACGCAGCGCGAGGCGGCGTTTCGCAATCTGCTGAATGACCGCGAGCGGGCGCTGGAAACCTGGCTCGGTCAGACCGAGACCGATCTGCGCGACCTCGCCGGGAGCCGGGCGGTGCGCACCGCGCTGCCGCTTTTCGCGCGAAGCTGGAACCGGATCGAGGGCGATCCGGGGGCGTATCTGCGCCGCGCCTATATCGAAGAAAATCCGAATCCCGTCGGCGAAAAGGATGTGCTGCTTCAGGCCGATGACGGTTCCGTCTGGTCGCAGATCCACGCGAGCTATCACGACGGTCTGCGCAACTTTCAGCGCCAGCGGGGATATTACGATCTCTTCCTCTTCGATCTACAGGGAAACCTGGTCTATTCCGTGTTCAAGGAGCTCGATTTCGCGACCAATCTGGTGAATGGCCCCTACAAGGAGACGGGCCTTGGCGCCGCCTTCCGCGATGCGGCGCGCGCGCCGGAGGGGGGGATCGTCTTCACCGAATTCGACCGCTACGCCCCCAGCGCGGGCGCCGCGGCGAAATTTGCGGCAATGCCGGTCTTCGACGCCGAAGGCGGGCGCATCGGGGTTGTCGCGCTGCAAATTCCCATCGGGCATATCGCGCAGGCGCTGTCCGAATCGGGGCTTTTGGGGCGCACCGGGCGGGTCTATGCGGTCGACCGGCAGGGCCGCGCGCTCAGCGCGGTCTCCGGAGAGACGGAATATGCGGTGCTCGACGGGCTGCCCGCCTCGCCGCAGATCCAGGCGGCCAGTGGCGGGCGCGCGGAGGCGTTCCGCGACGTGCCGGGAATCAGTGGCAACGCGGTGGTCGCGTTTACCGATTTCACCCAATTCGCGGGAACCGACTGGGGCTTTGTCGTCGAACAGGACATGGCCGAGGCCTTTGCGCCCGAACAACATCTGCTGCTGCTGACGCTGGCGCAGATGCTTGTGGTCGGGATCCTTGTGGTGGGCCTCTCCTTCTTCGTGGCGCGGTTCCTGACAACGCGAATCTCTTTGCTGTCGGCCAGTGTCTCGATGATGTCGGACGGGGATTTCGAGACGATCGTGAACCAGACCAAGACCGGCGACGAGCTGGGCGACATCGCGCGCGCACTCGAACGGTTCAAGACCGATCTCGCCAAGGGGCAGGCGGCCGCTGCCCGGCAGGAGGCGACGCAGCGCGAACAGCGCGAGATCGTCGAGCGGCTGAGCAAGGCGCTGTCCGAACTCGCCTCTGGCAGCCTCGTCTGCCGGATCGACCAGCCGCTCGGCGAGGATTACGAGCAGCTTCGCGAGGATTTCAATGCGACGGTGGATGCGCTGAGCGGGATCATCGCGGAGCTTCGCGAGAGTGCGCATCGCATCGACGAAGACGCGCGCGGGCTCAGCGAAAACACCGATCAGCTTTCGCAGCGGACGGAAAACCAGGCGGCGACGCTGGAGGAAACCGCCGCGGCGATGGAAGAGATCACGAACAACGTGAAATTCACCTCGGACGGAGCCAATGCCATTGTGCAGGCGATCAGTTCGGCGCGCAGCGAGGCCGAGAAGGGCGAGAAGGTGCGCGGCAGCGCGGTCGCGGCGATGTCGAGCATCGAGGAATCCTCCAAGCAGATCGGCCAGATCATCCGGGTGATGGAGGATATCGCCTTTCAGACCAACCTGCTGGCGTTGAACGCCGGGGTCGAGGCGGCGCGCGCCGGCGAGGTGGGGCGCGGGTTCGCCGTTGTCGCCTCGGAAGTCCGGGCGCTGGCGCAGCGCTCTTCGGACAGCGCGGCAGAAATCCGGGATCTGATCGTAAATTCGACGGAGAGCGTGAGCAACGGGGTGAAACTGGTGTCGGAACTGGGTCGGTCGATCGAGACGATCCTGCAAGAGATCACCGATATGTCCTCTCAGATCCAGGATATCGCCACGGGGGCGTCCGAGCAGGCGACCGGTCTCGGCGAGATCAATTCCGGCATCACCATTCTCGACGAGGTGACACAGAAGAACGCGGCGATGGTCGGGGAAAGCGCCGCTGCGGGCCGCGCCCTGCTGCAGAAGGCCGGGGATCTGCGTGACCTTGTGGCGCGCTTCGATACCGGGGAGCTGCTGGCCGGCCAGCAGGTTCTGTCGCCGCATCCGGCGCCGGTTGCGCAGGGCTGGGAGCTGTCCGATCCCCTCGCCTCCGAGGGGGTGGAGGCGGAGCCTCTACCGCGTGCCCGCGTGGCGGCGTCCGGCGGCGCCAGCCCCGTCTGGGAGGACTTCTGAGGGGCGAATACACGCTGCGTCTCGTGCCCGGCGCGTCTCCGGAACCGCTCGGGGCGCGGTGGGCTGACGGTAGACAGATGTCTTTTCTGTTGAAATCCCATATGGTTCCGGTGTCTGGTGCGGATATTCCGATTGGGAAAAGGCCGGATGCTCTGGAATGCGCATGAAGCCGGGCTCCGGCTGGTGCCCGGACAAACGGTAGGTTTGCTGGGGGGGTCCTTCGATCCGCCCCATGCCGGCCATGTTCATATCACGCTCGAGGCGCTGCGCCGTTTCCGGCTGGACCGGGTGGTCTGGCTGGTCAGCCCCGGCAACCCGCTCAAGGCGCATGGACCGGCACCGCTGGACGAACGCATGGCGGCGGCGCGCGCGATCATGCGGCATCCAAGGGTGATCGTCAGCGATTTCGAGCGGCTCGCCGGAACCCGCCATACCGCCCGCACGCTCGCGGTGTTGCAGCGGGCCTATCCCGGTGTGCGCTTTGTCTGGCTCATGGGCGCGGACAATCTGGCACAGCTTCACCGCTGGGAGGACTGGCGGCAAATCATGGATCGTATGCCGGTTGGCGTGCTGGCGCGCTCCGGCAGCCGGATGGCCGCGCGCGGATCGGTTGCGGCGGAGATCTACCGGCATGCGCGGCTGTCGGCCCGGCTGGCGCCATTGCTGGCGCGGTCGCGCCCGCCGGCCTGGTGCTTTCTGAACGTGCCCATGGTCGATCTCAGTTCCACGGAGCTGCGCCGGGCGCGGCAGGGGGACGCATGAAATGTGATTGCGCCCGGTCATCCTGCCGCTTGTCGAGCCGCGCGCGCTGAGGTTAGATCATCGGCATGACGCAAGGATTTTCACGGCGAGGATTTCTGACTTCGGTCTGTGCGGCGGGCCTCTTTGCGGCGGCGCCGGCCCGGGCCAATGCGCCCTTGCGCTCGCTGCGCCCCGCCGCCCGGGGCGAGGATCTGCGCCTGCGCAGCCTCAGGACGCCGGAAGATCTGATCGCTGCGGCGCGGCTGGACGGTGAGGTCGGCTTTGCGGTGGTGACGCTGTCTTCGGGGAGGGTGCTGGAACAGCACGGCGCCGCGATCGGGCTGCCCCCGGCGAGCGTCGCCAAGGCGCTGACCGCGTCCTACGCGCTCGACACGCTGGGGCCGGGCTATCATTTCGCGACCGAGATCCTGATCACCGGCGCCATCGCCGAGGGTGTGGTCGAGGGCGATCTTGTGCTGCTGGGCGGTGGCGACCCGACGCTCGATACCGACGGGCTGGCCGAGCTGGCGGGGATGCTGCGCGAAAAGGGGGTCACCGGGGTCAAGGGCCGCTTCCTCGTCTGCGGCAGCGCGCTGCCCTACACCCGCTCGATCGACCCGGACCAGCCGGAGCATGTGGGCTACAGCCCGGCGGTGTCGGGGCTCAACCTGAATTACAACCGGGTGCATTTCGAATGGCGCCAGGGCGGCAACGGGTATCAGGTCAGCATGGACGCGCGGTCGGAGACATTGCGCCCGGCGGTGCATATGGCCCGCATGGGCGTGGTGGCGCGGGATGTGCCGGTCTACACCTACCGCGACGGTGGCGCGCGCGACGAATGGACGGTGGCGCGTGGCGCACTCGGCAAGGGGGGCGCGCGCTGGCTGCCCGTCCGCAAACCCGAGCTTTACGCCGGTGAGGTGTTCCAGGCATTGGCGGGTGGTCAGGGGATTGCGCTGCCGGCGCCGGGCGTTGTCGAGACCTGTCCCGAGGGCGAGGTCGTGGTGCGGCGCGAAAGCGCGCCGCTGCGCGTCGTTCTGCGCGACATGCTGAAATGGTCCACCAACCTGACCGCCGAGATCGTCGGTCAGACCGCGACCCGCGCGCGGCATGGCGCGGTCGGATCGCTGCGCGAATCGGCCGAGGCAATGAACCTTTGGGCGCGCGAGGCGCTTGGGCTCAGCCATGTGCATCTGGTGGATCATTCGGGGCTGGGCGATCAAAGCCGGATCTCGGCGGCGGATATGGCGCAGGCGCTGGTACAGATCCGCACGCGGCTGGGGTTGAAGCCGCTGCTGAAGAGCTTTCCGATGCGCGATGCCCAGCGGCGGATCATCAAGGATCATCCGATCCAGGTGCATGCCAAGACCGGCACATTGAACTTTGTGAGCGGTCTGGCGGGCTTTGCCGACCTGCCCGACGGAACCGAGCTGGTCTTTGCGATCTTCTGCGGCGATCTCGACCGCAGGGCGGGGCTCAGCCGCGCGGAGCGCGAACGCCCCGAAGGCGCGGTGGCCTGGAACCGCCGTGCGAAGGCGCTGCAACAGGGCCTGATCGAGCGCTGGGCGGTGCTTTCGGGAAGCTGAGCGCGGCGCGCTCAGTTCTCGATCACCACGCGCATGTTGGCTTTGCCCACGGTCTCAACGAGGCTGAAGAGCCGTGCCGCGTGATCGGGGTGCAGGCGCACGCAGCCTGCCGAGGCCGGACGGCCCAGCCGGCTGATCTGGTTGGTGCCGTGGATCGCGTAATTGCCCCGGAAGAAGATCGAATAGGGCATGGGCGCGTTATTGTAGAGGCTCGACTTGTGATAGCGCGACAGGAACTGCGGAGAGAAGGTGCCGCGCGGAGTCCATTTGCCCTCGCGGGCAGTGGAGACGGGCCAGGTATAGGCGACCTTGCCGTTGTGAATGACGGTCATGGTCTGGCTGGAAATATCGACCTTGGCGACAAGCGGAGCGGCGGCCCCGATGATCGGCAGCAGGCAGAGAACGAGCGCGCCAATGAGCGTGAAGGCGAAGCGGTTCATGAAATCATCCCCCAATAGAGTAACGTTCGGAAATATCGGCTTAAAAATGCCAAGATTATGTTTAGAGCAGATTCGGGCATGTCGCAAAGTCAGAAAATCCTGACCCTGCGGTTTTCCGGCGCCGCGGCCGGAAGTGGGAGTGGTTTTGAGGCGCCGGAGGGGGAGCCGGCGGTTTTGCGGACCGGTCAGGCCGAAAGATGACGGGCCCGCGCACCGCGCTCGATGGCGGCGGCGTGCAGGCGGTCGATGTCCAGCTCGTAGCGGATCTCTTCCAGCAGCCGCAGCTCTTCCTCGCGCAGCGTGCCGTCGGCGGCGGCCACATCGCAGGCCAGCGCATAGGCGGTCTCGAACAGCCGCTCGGGCAGGTTGTCGCGGATCAGCCCGAAAAGCGCGTCGAGCCCGTCTTCCTGCTCGAAGAGCTCGAACACGAGTTCCGACATCGTGCGGATGCGGTCGATGTCGTAATCGGCGAAGATCGGCAGCATGTTCACCGAGGATTCGATCTTGACCAGCTCGGCGGTGCGCAGGTTCTGGTCGGAGGCGGAGACGGCGATCATGAGCGCCACAAGGCAGTCTTGCGCAGTCAGCGGGTGCGGGGCGGCTTCGGTCACGGCTACTCTTTCTTTGCGTGTCTGCTGGCGGGCAATTTATTGACCCTGCACCCCGTCTGCAATAGGACGCGGGCGCATCTGCCCCTGCTGTGAAGGGGTGTTATCCCATGGAGTGTTTCGGATGTCCGATCTGCGCGAAGCTGCGATGAGCTCGAAGGCCTGGCCCTTTGAAGAGGCGCGCCGCGTCCTGAAACGCTATGAGAAGAAGCCGCCCGAAAAGGGCTATGTGCTGTTCGAGACCGGCTATGGCCCCTCGGGTCTGCCGCATATCGGCACTTTCGGCGAGGTCGCGCGCACCACGATGATCCGCCGCGCCTTTGAGCTGATTTCGGATATTCCGACGCGGCTCATCTGTTTCTCGGACGATATGGACGGGATGCGCAAGGTGCCGGAGAACGTGCCGAACCAGAACCTTCTGCAGGCCAATCTGCAAAAGCCGCTGACCAGCGTGCCGGACCCGTTCGAGGAGTTTGAGAGTTTCGGGCATCACAACAACGCCATGCTGCGGCGGTTTCTCGATACCTTCGGGTTCGAGTATGAATTCTATTCGGCCACCGAGTTCTACAAGACCGGCCAGTTCGACGAGATCCTGCGGCGCTGCGCCGAGAAATACGACGATCTCATGGCGATCATGCTGAAATCGCTGCGGGAAGAGCGTCAGCAGACCTATTCGATCTTCCTGCCGATCCACCCGGAAACGGGCCGGGTGCTTTATGTGCCGATGAAGAATGTGGATGCCGCCGAAGGCACGATCACCTTCGACGATGACGACGGCAAGGAATGGACCCTGCCGGTCACCGGCGGCAATGTGAAGCTGCAGTGGAAGCCCGATTTCGGTGCGCGCTGGGCGGCGCTGGGCGTCGATTTCGAGATGTACGGCAAGGACCACTCGACCAACACGCCGATCTATGACGGCATCTGCCGGACGCTGGGCGTGCGCCCGCCCGAGCATTTCACCTATGAGCTGTTCCTTGACGATCAGGGGCAGAAGATCTCGAAATCCAAGGGCAACGGGCTGTCGATCGACGAATGGCTGACCTATGCGGCCTCGGAATCGCTGAGCTATTTCATGTATCAGAAGCCGAAGACGGCCAAGCGGCTGTGGTGGGATGTGATCCCCAAGGCGGTGGACGAGTATCACCAACAGCTGCGTGCCTATCCGGGGCAGGATGCCAAGGGGCAGCTGAACAACCCGGTGTGGCATATCCACGGCGGTGACGTGCCCGAGTCGAAGATGGTGGTGCCGTTCTCGATGCTGCTCAACCTCGCCTCGGCGGCGGGGGCCGAGGACAAGGACGCGATGTGGGGGTTCATCCGCCGCTACGCGCCCGAGGCGAGCCCCGAGAGCCATCCCGACATGGATCAGGCCGCGGGCTTTGCGGTGCGCTATTACAATGATTTCGTGAAGCCGACGAAATCCTTCCGGGCGCCGGACGCGCAGGAGCGCGCGGCGATGGAGGATCTTGCGCAGCGGCTGCGGGACTACGATGGCGCGGTCGAGGACGAGGCGCTTCAGACCCTCGTCTTCGCGGTGGGCAAGGAGCACGGGTTCGAGAACCTGCGCGACTGGTTCAAGGCGCTTTACGAGGTGCTTCTCGGGCAAAGCCAGGGGCCGCGCTTTGGCGGCTTCGTCGCGCTTTACGGCGTGGCCGAGACGGTCGCGCTGATCGAACAGGGCCTGGCTGGCGCGCTGGGCTGAGCCATCCGGCGGCTGACGGCCCCCGCAGGGGCCGTCAGACCTGCGCTGTGCAGGGGGCCGCAACGCGGGTCTTGTCTGCGGGGCTGCCCCGAGATCGGGTCAGTGCCGTTTCGCCCAATGCTTCCAATGCTTTGACCAGTCGTTCGGAAGCGCATCGGGGCCGCCGGCGAACAGCGGGGCGGCGAGCGTCCGGCTTTCATAGGCGAGGGTATCGCGCCGGGCCAGCGCGCGCAGGCGCAGATCCTCTGCGGTTTCCGGAAGCTCCGCACGGTCGAGATGTCCGAGGAAAACGGACAGATCCTGATAATCGCCGAGCAGCTCCGACAAGGTCTTGACCGTCTCGCGGTGGGCGCGGATCGGGCCGGGCCAGAACCCTTGCAGAAGGCGGCTGTGATACCAGTGATCCTTGATCCGTTTGCGCCAGTCGTGAAACGCCTCCGCATCGGCGCCCCGGCGGGCGGCCTCCATATCCGCGGCGGCACGATGCCAGGTCTTTGACAGGCCGGTCCGCAGCACCGTGCCGGGATCGCCCGCCACCTTCCAGTCGCGGCTGCGTTTGCGGATCGTCTTGAATGCCTTGCGCTGACGGACCAGCGCGGCGCCGATCTCGTCCGGGGTCAGCGCGGCGCCCGTTTCCCCGGTCAGCGCCTGCCGAAGCGGCGCGTAGGGCGCGGGATCGCTCCCCTCGAGCAGCGCATCGAAGGTCTTGAGCAGGACGCCGGCGTCGCGCAGGGACGAGGACATGCGCGCGGCGTCGCGCGCGGCGGCATTCTCTTCGGCGTAGTCCGCAAAGCCCGACCGCATCAGCCGGTAGAGGCCGCGCAGCTTTTTGCAGTGTTTGCGGATGTTGTGGATCGCCTCGTCGGCTTCGGCCACGGGGCGCTTTGTCTCGGCAATGGCGGCGCCGAGTTGCTCCTCCGCGATCCGGCGCAGGGCGGCGGTCAGCGAGCGATCGGATGTCTGGATCCGGTAGGCCATGATGCACTCCGGCTGTTGCGTGAACGCGTTGAGGACCGTCACGGTGGTCCCAGAGCCTCTTAACACATCGTTGATACTTGCTGTTTGCGCGGGGTCAAACGCGGTGGGTGATCGCGGCCCCGGGGACCGGCGCAGCAACAGAGGATCGAACGGATGAACAAGGCGGTTACGGATGGTGTGGTCTTTATGCCCACGCCTTTTTCGGAAGGGCTGGATGTATGGTCGCGGGGGGACGGCACGCCGGGTTCGGATACCTATGACGGTCTGGCCACGGCCGCCTATGTTCCGGCGGACGCGGATTTTGCCGGCTGTTTGGAGATCCAGAAGACCGAGGGCACGCAAAAGCTGCGCTATATGGGCGACACGCCGATCCTGCCGGGGTGCTATTTGCAGGTCACGGCGCGGATCAAGGCGGTGTCGGGCGTGATGCCCGCGGTTCGGATCGCGGGCTGGGCGGGGCGGCCCAACGGCACGCAGGTGACCGGGCTCGATACCACCGGAGACTCGGTGCAGCTCACCTCCTATGGCGAGGCGGTGGAAGTGACCGCCATCGTCGGCGGCGGGGCGCGCAACGGTGTGGATATGGTCTGGGGCACCGAGCCGAGCTTCGGGCATTTCGGGATCGACCTGACCGGTTCGAACGGCGGTGTCGTGCGGGTCGATGACATCGAGATCGTGGACATCACCAGCGTGTTCCTGCGCGATATGATGAACTGGGTCGATGTGCGCGACTACGGGTCCGTGGGCGACGGGGTGACCGACAACAGCGCGGCCTTCGAAGCGGCGGATGCCGCGGCCGACGGGCGCAAGATTCTGGTGCCCGACGGCACCTACCGTCTGGCGAGTTCGGTGACGCTGGAACACCATGTCGAGTTTCAGGGCAAGCTGCTGATGCCGGCGGACGCGATCCTGTCGATGACCAAGGACTTTCATCTTTCGGCCTATGTCGATGCCTTCGGCGGCGACGAGGAGCAGGCGCTGAAGAAGGGGCTTCAGTCTCTGATGAACAATGCCGACCACGAGAGTTTCGACCTCTCGGGGCGTCGGGTGTCGCTCTACGAGCCGCTCGACGTGCAGGCGGCGGTGAACAACCGCGACACCTATGCGCAGCGCCGGGTGCTGCGCAACGGCCAGATCCGCGCCGAGAGCAGCGGCACCTGGACCAAGCAGAGCGTGACCAGCATCGCGACCTATTCCGCCAACAACAAATGGGAGCTGACCAATGTGGGCAATGTCGCGAACATCCCCGTGGGCAGCCTGGTCGAAAGCTCCGGCGTCGGCCGCGAGATCTATGTGAAGTCCCGGAATGTCGGGGCGCAGACGCTGTCCCTGTCGCAGCCGCTCTACGACGCGGAGGGGACACAGAACTACACCTTCACCCGGTTCCAGTATCTGCTCGACTTCAGCGGCTTCACCAAGTTGGAGAAGTTCGAAATCGAGGATGTCGAGTTTCAGTGCTCCGAGCTGGCCAGCGGGGTGATGCTGCCGCCGTCGGGGCCGGTGAACGTGATCCGTAACTGCGTGTTCAACCGTCCGAGCGACCGGGGCATCACCTCGATCGGCGAAGGCTGCCAGGGGCTGTTGGTGGACCACAACCAGTTCATCAGCGCCGAGGGCGGGCTGACCACGCAGAACCGCAGTTCGGTGGCGCTGAACACCAATGCCAACGATGTGAAGATCCGCAACAACCGCGCCTCGCAGTTCCGCCATTTCGCCGTGGTGTCGGGGGCGAACGGGGTGATCGCGAACAACCATTTCTTCCAGGGCGACAGCAGCGACGCCGGAACCCGCAGCGCGGGGATCGTGCTCTGCCTGAAGGCCACCAACACGACGATTTCGGGCAATTACGTGGACAATTGCTTTATCGAATGGACCAATGAGCGCGAGCCCGATCCGGATTTCATTTCGGGCTTCGGCTTTTCCGGCCTGTCGGTGACCAACAACGTGTTTCTGTGTTCCAACGTGGCGGACTGGTTCTCGTTCATCGTGGTCAAGCCCTATGGGCAGAACAACCGGGTGAACGGGCTGAATGTCTCGGGCAACCTGTTCCGCTCGGTGGGCGGGACGATCAAGCGGGTGGAGCGGGTCGATAATTCCTTTGCCGATCTAGATCTGTCGGCGATGCGCAATGTCTATGTGTCGAACAACACCTATCTCAATATCCAGAACGGTTCGTCAAACCCGCTGCTGGTGACGCATGCGCAGAACACCCATGCCCAGACCTGGGTGGTGACCACTGACAGCCGGCTGCCCTTCAACGGCTATGCGATGGAAGTGTCGAGCCTGGTGCTGCGTTCGCGGCCGCGCGATACCAACAACGTCAGCAAATACGTGACGCCTTACACCTCGACGCGCGAGGGCAGCGGGCAGAATCTTGTCCATGCGATCTGGCCGGAGCCGATTCTGGGCGATCTGACCATGCTGGTGCGCATGGACAACTGACATCGGTCTCTTGCGATGCGCGGCAGGGCCGGCCCCTCGGGGACCGGCCCTTTGTCATGTTTCCGGGGCGCCAAGATCCTGCGGAGTCAGGACAAAAGCCTTGCCGAAGCCGCCGTTCAAATGGGCGCCGCGGATCTCGAAGCGCAGCAGCGAGAAATCGGCGAAACCGATATAGAGTTTTGCCTTGGGCTGCTGGCGCAGGTAATGCGCGGCCAGTTCGGCGTGCTCGGGCGCGCCGTGGCGCAGGAAACGGGCGCGGGCCTGCAGGCTCAGGCGCGGGTGGGTCAGCGGGTCGCCCTTGGGGCCGGGTTCCCCGAGCAGCAGCGCGCAGGCCGGGTCGGCTTTCAGGGCCTTGGCATGAAAGGCGAGATCCGAGACCAGGCTGAGGGGCATCCCGTCGGGCCCCGGCACCACGGAAACCCGGCTGACCATCGGTGTCGCGGTGTCCGGATCGGTGACCGCGAGGGCGCCGAAACGGGCGGTTTCGATCAATTGCCGGGCCAGCGCGCGGGCATCGTCGTCGGTGGGGCGGATCGGGTTTGTCATGCGCCGGAGTCTAGCGTGAAAGATGGCTGACTGAAAAGGTCAGAATTCACTCCAGAGACCGAAGGTCAGCCCGACCGCGCGCTCGCCGGTCAGTTCCCAGGAGCCGCCGATCTCGGCCTTGAACGTCCCGCGCAACGGCAGCACGACCGAGGGCGCGAACCGTGCAAAGGCCGGGTCGCCCCGGGGTTTCCCGGTCTGCATCTGTACCACGAGCTTGCGGTCGTTGCGCAGGCTGCGGCCCCAGGTGAAATCGAGCTTGTAATCGGTGCGCCCGTCGCTGGGCGATACTTCGGCCTGAGCCTCCGCCGACAGCCAGCCGCGCGCGCGTCCAAGGCCCAGCGACAGGCCCGGGCGCAGCACCGCACGGCCGTCGATCTTGCCGAGCCCCAGTTCTGCGGCGATCTTGAGCCCGTTCGCACGGTCGCGCAGGGGCAGGCGCAGAAAGGCGATGCTCTTGCCGTCGCCCGAGACCGAGCGGCCAAGGTCGAGCCCGGCGGTCAAACGGTCCGTCAGCCCGTATTCCGCGTAGAAGGTGTAATATTGCCCGGAGGGTTTCAGCGAGGCTTGCTTGGCCAGATCCCGGGGCCAGGACAGCCGCACCGTCGTACTGGCAAAGCCGTGGCCCTGCTTGCGCGGCCAGGCCCCCGCCCCGGCCATCGTGGCGCCGAGTAGCAGGCAGATCGTCGCGGCAAGAACATGGGTTCGGCGCATCGGGGTTTCCTCGCGTGGGCGCCAGCTTGCGGTCACTGTGGTTAATGGGCGGTTAAGTGCACTGGACGGGGCGCGGGGAAAGCCTATGCTGCAGGTGCAAAATAAGTCTGCTATACGTTCTGGGAATCGGGGGAACGCCATGGCCGGAGCGGTCATCACAGTCGCACAGCAGAAGGGCGGGTCGGGCAAGACCACGCTTTCGGCCAATCTTGCCGTGGGGTTCCGCGCCATGGGACGCTCTGTCGCGCTGATCGACACCGATCCGCAAGGCAGCCTTGGCCGCTGGTTCATGACCCGGCTCGAAAAGAACCCCGACGCAGCGGAGGGGATCGAGTTCGCCACCTCCTCGGCCTGGGGGATCACCTATGAATGCCGCAAGCTGGCCGAGCGCTTCGATCTGGTGATCGTCGATACGCCGCCCAAGGCGGACAGCGATCTGCGCCCGGCACTACGGGCAGCCGATCTGGTGCTGGTGCCGGTGTCGATGAGCCATCTCGACCTCTGGGCGACGGAAAGCGTGCTCGATCTGGCCCGGCGCGAGAATCGCGAGGTGCTGATGGTGCTCAACCGCACGCGCCCGGGCACGCGGCTTTCGGGAGAAATCGCGGCGGCGGCGCAGAAGATGGAGGCGCGGATCGCCGAGGCGCAGCTTGCCAATCGCGTGGGCTATGCCGAGGCGTTCGGGCATGGGCTCAGCGCCGCCGAGGGGCGCAAGACCCCGGCGCGCGGCGAGGTCGAGGCCCTCTCCGCAGAGGTGGCGCAGGTGCTGGCGAACGGGTAAAGGGGGCGCAACCCCGCGTCGCGCGGGAAAGGAGTGCCCATGACCGATCTTGCCGCCCTTGCCGAGACGATCCGCCGACACGAGGCCGCGCAGGGCCAGCCGATTTCGCGGCTGGGGTATTTCTGTGCCCCGTTCCGACCCGCCGAGGGGCCGTTTTCCGACCGTGTGATCAAGGTCTATCGCGGGCTGCCCGATGCGGCGGCGCTCGACCGGCTGGCCGCGGCGCATGACGATTATGTCGACGCGCTGCGCGCGACGGGGGTGCCGCTGCCCGAAACCGATTTTCATCTGCTCGAAAGCGATGGCGCGCGGGTGCCGGTGATCGTGCAGGAGGCGCTGCCGGAAAGCGCTCTGATGCGGCCCCGGATGCAGCGCGAGGGGCTGGAGGCCACGCTGGCGATGATGGAGGCGGCGGGGCAGGTGATTGCCCGGTTCTGGAACGCCTCCGACCGGTTCGAGACGCGGATCGGCTTTCACCCCTCGATCCGCAACTTCGCGGTTCTGGAGGGGCAGGCGGTGTTCTACGACACTTTTCCCCCGCTCATCCACTATTCGCGCGACGAGATGGGCCGGATGCTGCTGCTCTTCTCGGAAAAGCGGCTGATGCGGCTGGTCGGCCCTTTCATGCGGGCGCGGGTGACCGGAATCCAGGACGAATGGTATTCGGCACCGGAAACCCTGGTGGGGCTGGTGGGCTCGGCCTGCCGGCTGCGGCCTGAACATACCGGCGCCTATCTGGCCTGGGGCCGGGAGTTCGCCGCGCGCGAGATGCCGCGCTGGGCCGAAGAGGCGGTGGCGGGGATGCAGGACGCGCCGCGTCTGCCCGGCTATTGGACGGGGTTCCGCAAGCTCCTCGGGCTTCAGGGCGAGCCCAACCTCTGAACAGAGCGCCCCAAGAATTTTCGGACGAAAATTCTTGGGGCCCGACCGGCGTTCAGTCCGGTTCGAACATGTCCATGATCCGGGTGAAGACATCGCCCGGCAGGGCGGCGGCAAAGCTGTCGCGGAAGACCGGCCATTCGTCCGATCCGTCGCGGGCCACGTCGCGCATCGCCAGAAGCACGTCGCGCGTGCCCTGCGACAGCACCTTCATGCGGTCGCCGTTCTTGAGCGAGGCATCGAGATGGGCGTCGAAATCTTCGCCGAAGATTTCGATCGGAACCCCGTGCATCTCGAGCTGATAGGCCTGATAGGCAAGGATCACCGCCCGCTTGTCCAGCAAGCTCAGCGCGGCATCGACCTGCCGGACGGTGGGCGGGATCCTCCGGGTCATGATCAGACGATCTTGATTCCGGCCTTCTCGGCATCGGCGAGGAAGGCGGCGAGGCCCTTGTCGGTCAGCACATGGTTGGCCATGGCCTTGATGACGGCGGGCGGCGCGGTGGCCACGTCGGCGCCGATCTTGGCGCAGTCCGACATGTGGTTGGCCGAGCGGATCGAGGCGGCGAGGATCTGCGTCTCGAACCCGTAATTGTCGTAGATCTGACGGATGTCGGCGATCAGCTCGAGCCCGTCGAGATTGATGTCGTCGAGCCGGCCGATGAAGGGCGAGATAAAGGTCGCGCCCGCCTTGGCAGCCAGAAGCGCTTGGTTGGCCGAGAAGCAGAGCGTCACGTTGACCATCTTGCCCTCGCCGCTCAGCGTCTTGCAGGCGCGCAGCCCGTCGAGCGTCAGCGGTACCTTGACGGCGATGTTCGGCGCGATCTCGGCCAGCTTGCGGCCTTCCTCGATCATCTGCGCGTAATCCGTGGCCACGACCTCGGCCGAGACCGGCCCCTCGACCATCTCGCAGATCTCCTTCGTGACCTCGAGAATATCGCGGCCCGATTTGGCGATCAGCGAAGGGTTGGTGGTCACGCCATCGACAAAGCCCAGATCGTTGAGCTCGCGGATTGCATCCACATCGGCGGTGTCTACAAAGAATTTCATATGCGTCAGCCCTCCCGGCTTGCTTGGCATTCGCTCGCGCGTGTCTTACCCCATGCAAAGGCGGGCCGAAAGCCCTTCAAGTCTAGCGCTAACGGAAGCCCCTGCATGGATGCGTTCTACGACGAAGGCACGCTGGTCGCGGTATTGACCACGCAGCCGCTCGACCGGCTGCTGGATTACCGCGCGCCGCAGGGCGGGTGCTTTCAGGGCGCCTTTGTCGAGGTGCCTCTCGGGCCGCGCAAGGTGCTGGGTGTGGTCTGGGGGCCGGGCAAGGGCGATTTCGACTATGCCAAGGTGCGGTCGGTCATCCGGGTGCTCGACGCGGTGCCGATGCGCGACGAGCTGCGCAGCTTTCTGGAGCGCGCGGGCGAGTACACGCTGACCCCGATGTCCGCGATGCTGCGGCTGGCCACCCGCGCGCCGGGGCTGGGCGACGCGCCCTCGATGCGCAAGATCTTCCGGCTGGGAGAGGCCGAACCGGACCGGCTGACCGATGCCCGCCGCCGGGTGCTCGAGGTGCTGCGCGACATGGGCGGGTTGGCGCTGACGCAGGGCGAGCTGGCCGAGACCGCGGGAGTGACGCCTTCGGTGATCAAGGGGCTGGTGAAGCTGGGCGCGGTGCGCGAGGAGGAGGCGCCGCGCGACACGGCCTTTCCCCGGCTCGATCCGGATTACGGCGGCAAGGATCTTGCCGAGGATCAGGCAGCGGCGGCGGAGGTGCTGCGCGCCGGTGTGGCCTCCGGGCGCTACGGGACGGTGCTGCTCAAGGGGGTGACCGGCTCGGGCAAGACCGAGGTCTATCTCGAGGCGGTGGCCGAAACGTTGCGCAAGCGGCGGCAGGCGTTGGTGCTTCTGCCCGAGATCGCGCTGACCTCGGAGTTCCTCACCCGCGTCGAGGCGCGCTTTGGCGCGAAACCCGCCGAATGGCATTCCGGCGTGACGGTGACCGAGCGCCGGCGCGTCTGGAAACAGGTGGCGCTGGGCGGCGCGCAGCTTGTGGTGGGCGCGCGCTCGGCGCTGTTCCTGCCGTTCCGCGATCTCGGCCTCATCGTCGTGGATGAGGAACACGACACCTCCTACAAGCAGGAGGAAGGCGTGCTCTACAACGCCCGCGACATGGCGGTGCTGCGCGCCTCGGTCTGTTCCGCGCGGGTCGTTTTGGCCTCGGCCACGCCCTCGCTGGAAAGCTGGGCCAATGCCGATGCGGGCAAATATACGCGGCTCGACCTGACCTCGCGTTTCGGCGCGGCGGTGCTGCCCGAGATGCGCAGCATCGACATGCGAGGCGAGGTTCTGCCGTCGAACCGCTGGGTCTCGCCCAGCTTGCAGGCGGCGGTCAACGCGCGGCTGGCGCGGGGCGAGCAGGCGATGCTGTTCCTGAACCGGCGCGGCTATGCGCCGGTGACGATCTGCCGGGCCTGCGGCCATCAGATCGGCTGTCCGCATTGCGACGCGCGCATGGTCGAGCACCGGTTCTTGCAGCGCCTCGTCTGCCATCAATGCGGCGAGACCATCCCCAAGCCCGAGACCTGCCCGAGCTGCGGCGCCGAGGACAAGCTCGCCGCCGTCGGTCCGGGGGTGGAGCGGCTGGCCGAAGAGGCGGCGGCGCTGTTCCCCGAGGCGCGGCTGGCGGTGCTGTCCTCGGATCTCTTCGGCTCGGCGCGGGCGCTGAAGGAGGAAATCGAGAAGATCGCCCGGGGCGCGGCGGACATCGTCATCGGAACGCAGCTTGTGGCCAAGGGGCACAATTTTCCGCTGCTGACGCTGGTGGGGGTGATCGACGCGGATCTGGGGCTTCAGGGCTCGGACCTGCGCGCCGCCGAGCGGACCTTTCAGCTCATGCGGCAGGTGGCCGGGCGCGCGGGGCGGGCGGAAAAGCCCGGCGTGGCGCTGCTCCAGACCTATCAGCCCGAACATCCGGTGATCCGGGCCATCCTGTCGGGCGATGAAGAGGGGTTCTGGAAGGCCGAGGCCGAGGAACGGCGCGCGGCGGGGATGCCGCCCTATGGGCGGCTGGCGGGGGTGATCCTGTCCTCGACCGAGGTGCAGGAGGTGTTCGACCTCGGCAATGCCATGGCGCGGCAGGACGCGCCGCTGCGCCGGGTGGGGGCGCAGGTCTACGGGCCCGCGCCGGCGCCGATTGCCCGGGTGCGCGGGCGGCATCGGGTGCGCCTGCTGGTCAAGGCGCCGAAAGGCGTGGCGTTGCAGCCGGCGCTGGCGGAATGGGCCGCGCAGTTCCGCCTGAAAGGCGAACTGCGCATGGCCATCGACATCGACCCGCAGAGCTTCTTCTGAACGCGGATCCCGTGCCGCCGCGCGCCTAGGTGTTCAGTCCCGGGTCTTCACCCGCTCATAGCGCTGCCGGGCGATGTCCTCGTCGCGCGCGGCCTTGCGGTCGGCGGCCAGCGCCGTCTCGACATAGTTCAGATGCGCCTCGACCGCGGCGCGGGCCGCGGCGGGATCGCGGGCCTGAAGCGCGTCGTTGATCGCGCGATGCTGGTCCAGCAGCGCCTCGCGCGTGGTGCGCTGCTTGAACATCACGGAGCGGTTGTAGAACACGCCTTCGCGCAGAAGCTGATACATCGAGCGCATCATGTGCAGCATGATCACATTGTGGCCGGCCTCGATGATCGCCAGATGGAACTCGGCGTCCAGCCGGGCCTCTTCGCTCGGGTTGCGCTTGGCATGGGCGGCTTCCATCTGCCCGAAAAGCGAGTCGATCACCTTGAGATCGGTCTCTGTCCCGTGGTGGGCCGCGCGTTCTGCGGCGAGCCCCTCCATGTCGCGGCGAAAGCTGAGATAATCGAACACCGCCTCGTCGTGATTGGCGAAAAGCTGCACCAGCGTGTCCGAAAACGCCGATCCCAGCGCCTCGGTGACAAAGATCCCGGCGCCTGCGCGCGAGGTCAGCAGCCCGCGGGCCTGCAAATCCGCCACCGCCTCGCGCAGCGACGGGCGCGAGACGCCCAGACGCTCCGAAAGCTCGCGCTCGGCAGGCAGGCGCTCTCCCGGGCGGAGGATGCCACGCAGGATCAGTTCCTCGATCTGCCGGATCACGGCCGAGGCGAGTTTCTCCGAATGCACGGGGCGGAAGGGCATGACAGGTCTCTGACTGGCGGAATTGGTCAGGTTATATGACCGCACCGCGCCGCGGCGCAAGTGGGACGGGCGGGGTGGCCCGTCACGCGCCTACCAGCGGTCGAGCGCCGCTTCGTCCTCGTCCTTCGCGGCCACCCAGGATTGCCCGCCTTCCGCGCGTTCCTTCTTCCAGAAGGGGGCGCGGGATTTCAGGTAATCCATGAGAAATTCCGCCGCCTCGAAGGCGTTCTTCCGGTGCGGTGCGGCGGTGGCGACCATCATGATGCGCTCGCCGGCCGTCATCTTGCCATAGCGATGGATGACCAGAACCTCGCCCAGCGACCAGCGCGCCTGCGCCTCGGCGGCGATCTTGGCCAGCGCCTTCTCGGTCATGCCGGGGTAATGCTCGATCTCCATCCCCTCGAGCCCGCCGGTGACGTCGCGCACCACGCCGGTGAAGGTGACCACCGCGCCCATGTCGCTGCGCTCTGCCGCAAAGCGCTCGGCCTCGGCGCCGAAATCGAACGGTTCCTCCTGAACGACAACCCGCAGACCGGCATCCTCGGCCATGGCTCAGCCCCCCGTCATCGGCGGAAAGAAGGCCACTTCCCGAACACCGGCCAGCGGCGCGTCGAAATCGGTCAGTTCCTGATCGACCGCCACGCGCAGCGCGGAGAGATCGGAAAACGCCATGGCATAACGCTCTTCGCGGGCGCGCAGCTCGTCGATCAGCGCGGCCACCGTGGCGGCCTGCGTCTCGATCTTTTCTTTCGGCAGCCCGATCCGTTCCCGGACCCAGGCGAAATACAGCACGTCCATCATCGCTCCTCCTGCAGATGGGGAAGGGCCTTGGTGAAATAGTCCCAGCCGGTGATCAGCGTCAGCGTCGCCGCGATCCACAGCAGCGTGAGCCCGATATGCCCGGCCCAGGTCATGCCCTGTTCCTTCCAGAGCAGGCCATGCACGTCGGCGGAGTCGCCGCTCAGGATCGCGCTGACCTGACGCGGGTCGAGCTCTATCACCGTCACGGCAAGATAATGCTCGAAGACGCCCTGGGCAAAAAGCACCGCAATGGCGATCATCTGGAAGGTGGTTTTCCACTTCGCCAGCTTCGTCACCCTCAGCGTGCCCGCCACATCGCCGAGATATTCCCGCAGCCCGCTGACAAAGACCTCGCGGAACAGGATGAAGGTCGCCGGCAGCACCAGCCAGGGCGACATCGAGGAATATCCCACGATCACCATCAGCGCGATCACCACCATCGCCTTGTCGGCGATCGGGTCGAGCATCGCGCCCAGCTTCGATTCCAGCGACCAGGCGCGGGCGATATAGCCGTCGAACCAGTCGGTGATGGCGGCGCTGACGAAGAGCAGCAGCGCGAACCAGTCCGCCAGCGGGCGCGAGAAATACAGAAACATCACCGCCAGGCCCGGAGCGGCGAGCAGGCGGAGCGCAGTGAGGGTATTGGGTAGGGTCCAGCGCATGGTGGATACGTAACGCTCTTTGCCGGGCGAGGGAAGAGAGGCCGCGAGGAGCGGCACCGTGCCGCGCCGGGGCGGCTCAGCCCGCCTGCCGCGCGAAGCGTTCGACGAATTGCGCGCGGGCGGCGGGCAGCGGACGGTCGCGCAGTTCGGGGGCCAGCCGCTGTTCGAGGAAATAGCCGGTGGTGCGCAGCGCGGTCAGGATTCCTGCATCGCCGGCCTCGCCCCGGCCCAGCAGCACCGGCGGCAGCGGCAACAGCCGCGCCGCCCAGTCGCCCGCGCCGATGGCCGAGACGGCCCGCCCGCTGCGGGGCGACACGTAATCCAGCGGCTCGTTCACCCCGGTGACCGCGCAGGCCGAGAGATCGAGCCCGAAACCCATCTCTTCCAGCAGCGCCTGTTCCCAGCGCAGATAGGCCAGCGGCCAGAGCTCGCGCTGGCCGAGCAGGTCGAGCAGCCGTTCGGATTGTGCGTAGAGACGGGGATGCGACTCGCGCTCGGGCAGGCAGAACGAGAGCAGCGCCACCACCGCGTTGAGCCCGGAAAGCGACAGCCGGTCGCCCATGGCCGCCGCCGCGCGCGAGCGCTGCGGCTCGACCGTCCAGGCGCCCATGTGATCCTCGAGCCGCGCCCGCCAGCTCAGGTCGAGCTGCGCGCCGGGTTGCAGGCTGGGCGCGACCTTGCGCGAGGCGCCGCCGCGCAGCACACCCAAATGGCGCCCGTGCTCGGCGGTGAACACCTCGAGAATCGCCGAGGTCTCGCCGTGCCTGCGGGCCGAGAGAAGAATGCCTGTGTCGCGCCAGTCCATGGCCGGACTATCGAACGGCTTGCCGCGCTCGGCAAGTTGCGACAGGGTTTTGTCATGACCAAGGAACAACGCCTCTTTGCCGTTCTGATCGCCGGGCTCACGCTGGCCGCGCTGGTGGTGCAGTTCATGGCCACCGCAGGGAACAACCCCGATTACACCCCGCCCGAGACGCTGTGGCGGCTGGCGCGCTATTTCACGATCCTCACCAATGCGCTGGTGGCGGGCACCTTCCTGTGGATGGCGCTGGGCAACCGCATGGCGGCCGCCGCCTGGCTGGGCGGGCTGGCGCTCTGGATCGGGATCGTGGGGGTGGTCTATCATCTGCTGCTGGCCAAGCCGCTGACCGGGCTCGACGCGCTGGCCGATCTGGGGCTGCATACGGTGACGCCTGTGCTGACCGTGCTGTTCTGGGTCTTCGCCGCGCCGAAACACGGGCTGCGGTTCAAGACGGCGCTGGTCTGGATGCTCTGGCCGCTGGCCTATGTGGGCTATGCGCTGCTGCGCGGCCAGATCGAGGGGATCTACCCGTATTTCTTTGTCGATCCGACGCAGATCGGCTGGGCCGGCGTGCTGCGCTGGTCGGGAATCCTCTGCGTGGGCTTCGTCTCGGCGGGGGGCGTGCAGGTCGGGATCGCGCGGCTGCTGCGCTAGCGGCGGCTCGGCTATGCGGCGCAGGGCAGGCACGCCGCCCTAGCGCTCAATCCGCCAGCCCCTCTTCGTCCAGCAGGTGCCGCCCTGCGCGGTCCTCGACCTCGATCACCCAGAGATCCGGGTCGAAATCGCGCTGTTTCGCGATCGAAATATCCACCTCGCGCTCGTCGCCCGAGGCGAGTTCGGTCCATTTCCGCGCGCCCGACATCAGGTCGAAGCCACGTGTGAACGCCTGTGCCCTGCCATCGAGCGTTGCGAGCTTCACCAGCACGGCCCCGGCGGTATCGTCGCCATGGGCCGTCACATAGGCGGGAATGTTCTGGAACGAGAGCCGTGCCAGATAGGCATCGACCCAGAACCGCGTGGTCAGCCGCGCCATGGGCTCAGTTGCCGTCCTTGAAATCGAGCCCCATCTCGGAATAGCGCTCGGCCTCTTCCAGCCAGTTCTCGCGCACCTTCACCTGAAGAAAGAGATGCACCTTGCGGCCGAGGAATTCCTCGATCTCGGCGCGGGCCGCCTGGCTGATGGCCTTGATCGTCTCGCCCTTCTTGCCCAGCACGATGCCCTTGTGGCCGTCGCGGGCGACATAGATCATCTGGTCGATCCGGGCCGAGCCGTCGGCGCGCTCTTCCCAGTTTTCGGTCTCCACGGTGAGCTGGTAGGGCAGTTCCTGATGCAGCCGCAGGGTCAGCTTTTCGCGGGTCATCTCGGCGGCGATCATGCGCATGGGCAGATCGGCGATCTGGTCCTCGGGATAAAGCCAGGGCCCTTCGGGCAGTTCCTGGGCCAGCCATTTGCGGAGATCCTCGACGCCATGGCCGCGTTCGGCCGAGATCATAAAGGTCTTTGCGAAGGGGAAGCGTTCGTTCAGATCCTGCGACAGCGCCAGCAGCTTCGGCGCCTCGACACGGTCGATCTTGTTGATCGCAAGCGCCACCACGCGGCCCTTGGGCAGATCGGCGAGCCCTTCCAGAATGCGCTCCACCCCGTCGGTCACGCCGCGATGGGCCTCGACCAGCAGCACGATGATGTCGGCATCCGCCGCGCCGCCCCAGGCCGCCGCGACCATGGCCCGGTCTAGCCGGCGGCGCGGTTTGAACAGGCCGGGCGTGTCGACGAACACAAGCTGGCTGTCGCCTTCCATGGCCACGCCGCGGATGCGCGCGCGTGTCGTCTGCACCTTGTGCGTGACGATGGACACCTTCGCCCCCACCATGCGGTTGGTCAGGGTGGATTTGCCCGCATTGGGCTCTCCGATCAGGGCGACAAAGCCGGCGCGTGTGGTCATGCGGTCCTCGGGGGTCAAGATCGCGCAGGAAATAAGGGATTTCCGCCGGAAAGGCTAGGGGAACCGCACGGGCCCGCGATGCGAGGTCATTGACCCGCGACCGGGCCGCTGGGCGGCGCCTCGGACCCGTCCGTCCCGCCGCTGCCGCCATCGCCGGGCGCGGGGGGCACGGGCTCTGGCGCCTCGTCCTGAAAGAAGGTGGCCAGCAGCAGGCGGATCTCCACATCGCCCGCCTCCGAAAGCGTCACCGGCACGCCCAGGCAGGTCAGCCCCTCGGGCAGATCGGTCAAGGGGAGGCTCTGCGCGACGCGCACGCCGGGAAAGCCCGCGCGGATCCCGTCTTCGATATTGTCCTCCAGCCACCAGAGCAGGAAATCCGCGTTCACGCCGAAATTGCTCGTGGTGATGGCATAGCTGATCTGGTCGCCCGAGCTGTTACAAGCGGCGGCGATGTCGAGATCGACGTGAATCGAGATGTCCGCCGTCGTTCCCGCCGGACCATCGCCCTTGAGCCCGAGGGACACGCGGTAGCTGTCCTCGTCCACCACCGAGATCTTTACCGTGCTGCTGTCGCCCGATGCGGGCGGGCTCCAATAGGCCTCTGGAATGGCGCCGATCACGTCGCCCACGATGGCCTCGATCCGGCTTTGCATGTCGCGCTGGGTGAGCCCCAGCTTGTCGCTGGGCAGGGTCACCGTGACAAGCTGGCCTTCGGGAAGCGGGTCGTCGTCCGTTTGCAACGCGCTGGTGGTGATCTCGCTGAACAGCACCAGCAATTGCGGATCGAAGCGCCCCCAGGACGGGTGCCCGCGCAGGTCGTCATAGGGCACGACCAGCCGGTTCTGCGTGTCCGCCCGCAGCCAGTGGCAGCCATCGGGCTGATCGTCATAGGTCTTCTGGAAATAGTCGATCCCGTTGACCGTCAGCGTGACCTGCTCGACGCACCAGTCGTCCGAGCCCGATTTCTCGACGAAGATCTGCGTGATGTCGCTGATCCGGCGCAGATCGGCGAAATTCAGATCATAGGTGAAGCGGTCGTCGCGCTCGAAATCGTTGCGGCTGTAATCGACCCAGGTGCTGTTGCCCCGGGGCTCGATGACGGCGCGACTGTTCAGCAGTACAGCGATGTCGTCGTCGGTGCCCGCGTTCGCCACATCCGCGGTCTTGAACCCGATCTGCACCCGGAACACCGGGTTGTCGCCGGCGGCGGGGGTAAAGGCGCAGCGGATCGGCGAGGGGATGTCAACGGTATCGCCAAGCGCGACCACCCGGTAGCAATAGAGCCGCTCCGGCGTGAGCCCGCTATCGGCGATCTGCGGAAAGCCGTCCTGCGGCCCGAGCGCGGCCACCTCCTGCCAGTCGCCGGCCTGCGGTGTCCGCCACCGCTGCCCCAGATCGCTGCGGTCGATACGATAGCCGGTTTCCACCTCGGTCCGGTCGCTCCAGAGGACGGTCAGCCGGGTGGGACGGCGGTCGCGCAGGAACACCGATTTCGGTGCGCGCAGCCGGTCCTCGCCGCTGCCCGGCGGGGCGATGGGCTCGGGGACGGGGCCGGTGTTGCCGGCCGGCACAAACGGTCGTTCGGCGGCGGCGGGGCTAGCCAGCGCGGCGAGGGAAAGGGAAAAAACGGCACCGATCAACAAGGGGAACGCGAAGGGATTTCGCATCTCGGTCTCCAGAAAGGTCTTTGACAAATCAAGCAATCCGGCCCGGGCCGGTGCAGTTCACCCTATCACATCGGGCGGTTTCGAGCGACTCCGCGCTGCGGCATCCGGTCGGGGCAGAACCGTTGCCTGCGCCGGAGGGCCGGCGGTCAGGCCTTTCGGGCGCTGCGGATCAGCGTGTAAAGCCCGCTGCTCACGATCAGCGCGCCGCCCGCCAGGGTCCAGAGATCCGGACGTTCGTCGAAGAAGAGAAAGGCGAAGAACAGCGCCACCAGCAGCCGCGAATAGCGGAAAGGCGCCACGACCGAGACCTCGCCGGTGCGCATGGCGCGGGTCAGTGCGGTATAGGCGGTGACACCGACAAGGCCGGTCAGCAGCAGCCGCCCCAGCTCGATTCCCGTGGGCAGGCGCGGCGGGGCGGGGTCGAAGGGCAGCATAAGAAGCCCCGCCAGGATGATCACCGCAAAGCCCAATACGCCAAGCTGGTTGGTCGAGACGGCGGGCGGGCTGGCGCGGGTGTAGAGATCGCGCATGGCAAAGCCGATCATCCCGGCGACCGCGAGCAGCGCGTCGGCGCGAAAGGCATCCGGCGTCGGGCGCAGGATCATCAGCACGCCCAGAAACCCGATGGCCATGGCGACCCAGCGCCGGGCGCCCACCTGTTCGCGCAGCAGCAGCGCGGCGCCCGCCGTGACCACCAGCGGCGCCGCCTGAAGGATCGACGAGGTGACCGACAAGGGCGTATAGGCCAGCGACAGCGCGAAGAAGAGCCGCCCCATGATCTCGAAAAACGTCCGGATCAGCAGCGAGGGCCGCAGGATGGCCGGGTGCAGGACCGGTTCCCGCGCCTTCAGGGTCAGCAGCACGTAAAGCGTGGTGCCCGTCAGGCCGAAGATCAGCGTCGCCTCGCCCGGCGGCAGGCCGGGGGCGACGGATTTGAACAGCGCGTCCTCGACGGCGAACAGCGTCATGGCCAGCACCATGAACCCCGCACCCAGCGCATTGCTGCCAGAGGAGCGGAGCCCCTGGTCAGCCACCGTCCGAAACCTTTTCGAGCAGCGCCGTCGCCGCCTGCTGTTCAGCCTTGCGCTTGGCGCCCGCCGTGGCGCGTGCGGTTTCGCCGCTTTCCAGACGCGCCTCGATGGTGAAGACCGGGGCGTGATCGGGGCCGCTGCGTTCGATCTCGACATAGGCGGGCGGCGCCATGCCGCGCGCCTGCGCCCATTCCTGAAGCGCGGTCTTGGCGTCGCGTGCATCGGCCTCGACCTGCGCCACGCGGTTGCCCCAGAGCCGCAGGATCATCTCCCTGGCGGTCTCGAACCCGGCGTCGAGATAGACCGCGGCGATCACCGCCTCCATCGCATCGCCCAGAAGCGCCATCTTGCGCCGCCCGCCCGACATCATCTCGGAGCGGCCCAGTTTCAGCGCCGCGCCCAGATCGACCTCGCGCGCGACCTCGGCGCAGGCTTCCTTGCGCACCAGCGCATTGTAGCGCGGCGCAAGCTGGCCCTCGGTGGCCTTGCGGTCTTCCGAGAGCAGCGCCTCGGCCATCACCAGCCCCAGCACGCGATCGCCGAGGAACTCCAGCCGCTGGTTGTCCTCGCGGCCCGGCCCCGACATCGAGGAATGGGTGAGCGCCCGGCGCAGCAGCTCGGGCCGCCCGAAACGGTGGCCGAGACGCGCCTCGAGCGCTTCTATCTCGGCGGAACGTTTCATTTCAGCTTGTGGAAGAAGCGGTCGGCGCGCCAGGTCCAGAAGAACAGCATCGAGCGGCCGGAAGAAGAGAACATCACGCGGTTCGCCTTGCCGATGAGGTTCTCGAAGGGCACGAAACCGACGCCGCCCGCGGCATTGGGCACGCGGCTGTCCGACGAGTTGTCGCGGTTGTCGCCCATCATGAAGTAATGGCCCGCCGGCACCGTATAGACCCGCGTATTGTCCGAACCCTGCATCGCGATGTTGAGCACGTCGTGGCTCACGCCGTTGGGCAGGGTTTCCGTCCAGCGCGATTTCTCGCAGACGCCGCCGGTGCCCACCGGGCCGTTCTCGCAGCGCGGGCGCAGCTGCTGCGGCCCCTGCGGTTCGGCGATCTCGGTGAAGGTGCCGTTGCGCTCGATCTGAACCGGCTCGTCGTTGATATAGAGCAGCCCGTTGCGGACCTGGATGCGGTCGCCGGGCAGGCCGATCAGACGCTTGATGAAGTCGCGCCCGGTGACCGGATGGCGGAAGACGACGATGTCGCCGCGCTCGGGGTCAGAGCCGAACAGGCGCTCGTTGTCGCCGCCCAGCCAGCCGCAGATGTCCTTGGCGTCGATGTCGATGCCGAAGCGCGGAAGGTAGAGCGACGGGCAGGAGGCGTAGGAATAGCCGTAGCTCATCTTGTTGACGAAGAGAAAGTCGCCGATGAGCAGCGTGTCTTTCATCGAGCCCGAGGGAATCCAGAAGGGCTGGAAGAACAGCGTCCGGAACACACCCGCGATCAGCAGCGCATAGACCACCGTCTTGACGGTTTCCACGAAGCCGCCGGATTTTTCGTCTTTCGCCATGAACCCTGCCTCTTGCTCGGTTGGTCCCCGGCTTCATGGGCGGCAGGCCCGCGACTGTCAAGGCGGCGGCCTGTCGTGGGGTTTGGGGGTGCCGGGCTTGTGAAAGCGGCATTCGTTCGCCTCGGCAGGGCTTTGCAGGGGCGAACGCGTTGCGGTGCCGCGCAGGCTTTGGCATACCGGGCTTACGCAGAACGTAACACAAGGACGAGATGCGTGACGGATCAGCGCGAGACCAAGCCCACCGACCTCTTCATCATCGGTGGCGGTATCAACGGCTGCGGCATTGCCCGCGACGCGGCGGGACGCGGCCTGTCGGTGACCCTGGCCGAGATGGGGGATCTGGCTTCGGCCACGTCCTCGGCCTCGACCAAGCTGTTTCACGGCGGGCTCAGGTATCTGGAATATTTCGAATTCCGTCTGGTGCACGAGGCGCTGGTCGAGCGCGAGGTGCTGCTGCGGGCCATGCCGCATATCAGCTGGCCGATGCGTTTCGTGCTGCCCTATCACCCCTCGATGCGCTTCGAGAGCGAGACGCCCACCTCGAAGCTGCTGACGCTGGTCATGCCCTGGATGAAGGGCCGCCGCCCGGCCTGGCTGATCCGGCTGGGCCTGTTCATTTACGACCATCTGGGCGGGCGGAAGATCCTGCCCGCCACCTCCTCGCTAAGCCTGCGCGGCACGCCCGAGGGGGCGCCGCTCGATGACCGCTTCGAGAAGGCCTATGAATATTCCGACTGCTGGGTGCAGGATTCGCGGCTTGTGGTGCTGAACGCGCGCGACGCCGAGGCGCGGGGCGCCACGATTCTGACGCGGACCAAGGTCGTGTCGGCGGCGCGCGAGGAGGATCTCTGGCGCGTCGAGGTCGAGGACGTCGAAACCGGCGAGACGGCGGTGCATCATGCAAGGATGCTGGTCAATGCGGGCGGCCCCTGGGTGGGCGAGATCATCCAACATGCCGTGCATCTGAACGTGCAGGAAGGCGTGCGGCTGGTGCGCGGCAGCCATATCGTGACGCGACGCCTTTACGAGCACGACAAATGCTATTTCTTCCAGGGCACCGACGGGCGGATCATCTTCGCGATCCCCTATGAGGAGGATTTCACCCTCATCGGCACCACCGATGCCGAACATCACGACGCCGATGTCCGGCCCGTCTGCACACCGGAAGAGCGGGATTACCTGATCGCCTTCGCCAACCGCTACTTCAAACAGGCGATCACCCCCGAGGATGTGGTCTGGACCTATTCCGGCGTGCGTCCGCTTTACGACGATGGCGCGTCGAGCGCGACGGCGGCGACACGCGATTACACGCTGAAGGTCGAGGGCGGCGGGCCGCCGCTGCTCAACGTCTTCGGCGGCAAGATCACCACCTATCGGCGGCTGGCGGAAAGCGCGCTGGAGAAGATCGGCGCCGAGCTGGGCGATGTGCCCGCCGCCTGGACCGCCGGGGCGCCGCTGCCGGGCGGCGATTTCCCGGTGGACGGCGGGCGGCGGCTGGTGGTCTCGCTGCGCTCGGCCTACCCGTTCCTGAACGAGCACTGGGCGCGGAGGCTGATGCGCACCTACGGCACCGAGGCGCGGGCGCTGCTGGGCGAGGCGGAGACCGCCGAGGCGCTGGGCCGCGACTTCGGCGCGACGCTGACCGCCGCCGAGGTGGACTGGCTGATGGACCGCGAATTCGCCCGCTGCGCCGAGGACGTGCTCTGGCGCCGCACCAAGCTGGGGCTGCATTTCAGCGCGGCGCAGGTGTCGGCGCTGGAAAGCTATATGCGCGGACGCCGGGTGGCGGGCGCCGGGCAGGCTGGCGTGGCTGCGGGGCGCACCGATACGACCGTGTGAGATCTATTCGGCAATGCTCTATGCATCCGGCCTGTAGGCCGGGGCCGTGCTCTGGCCTACAGCGGAGATGCGGCGTTCAGGGGGAGACGCCGAAAGCGAGAACACCAAGGGAGGACGCGTATGAGTTATATTCTTGCAATCGACCAGGGCACCACGTCCAGCCGGGCGATCCTCTTCGACAAGGATCTCAGGATCGCCGCCGTCGTGCAGGAGGAGTTCGCCCAGCACTACCCCGATTCCGGCTGGGTGGAGCATGATTGCTCGGATCTCTGGACGACCACGGCGGCGACCTGCCGGGGGGTGATGGAAAAGGCGGGGCTCCGCGCAGCCGACATCGCCGGGATCGGCATCACCAACCAGCGCGAAACCACGCTGGTCTGGGACCGCAGGACGGGGGAGCCGATCCACAATGCCATCGTCTGGCAGGACCGCCGCACCTCGGCATTCTGCCGCAAACTGCGCGAGGAGGGCCACGAGCCCACGGTCACCGAAAAGACCGGGCTGCTGCTCGATCCCTATTTCTCGGCCACGAAACTGGCCTGGATCCTCGATCATGTGGAGGGCGCGCGGGCGCGGGCCGAGGCGGGAGAGCTGGCCTTTGGCACGGTCGATACCTGGCTCATCTGGAAGATGACCGGCGGCAGGTCGCATGTGACCGACGCCACCAACGCCGCGCGCACCATGCTTTACGACATCCGCGAGGGGCGCTGGTCCTCGACCATGTGCGAGATGCTGGGCGTGCCGATGGCGATGCTGCCCGAGGTCAAGGATTGCGCCGCCGATTTCGGCATGGCGCGGGCGGATCTCTTCGGGGCGGAGATTCCCATTCTGGGGGTTGCGGGCGATCAGCAGGCGGCCACCATCGGGCAGGCCTGTTTCCGACCGGGGATGCTGAAATCCACCTATGGCACGGGCTGTTTTGCGCTGCTCAACACCGGAGACGCGCCGGTCCGTTCGCAGAACCGGCTGCTCTCGACCGTCGCCTATCAGCTCGACGGCAAGCGCACCTATGCGCTGGAAGGCTCGATCTTCATCGCGGGCGCCGTGGTGCAATGGTTACGCGACGGGTTGCAGATCATCCGTTCGGCGCCCGAAACCCAGGCGCTGGCCGAGGCCGCCGATCCGGCGCAGGGGCTGGTGCTGGTGCCTGCCTTCACCGGGCTCGGCGCGCCCTACTGGAACGCCGAATGCCGGGGTGCGGTCTTTGGCCTGACGCGCAACAGCGGGCCGCGTGAATTTGCCCGCGCGGCGCTGGAAAGCGTGGGCTATCAGACCCGCGATCTGCTGGAGGCGATGCATGCGGACTGGTCGGGCGCCGAAGAGGCCGCGCTGCGCGTCGATGGCGGCATGAGCGCCAGCGACTGGGCGATGCAGTTCCTTGCGGACATCACCGGCGCGCCGGTGGACCGCCCGCAGGTTCTGGAGACCACGGCGATGGGCGCCGCCTGGCTGGCGGGGCAGCGGGCGGGGATCTACCCGGATATGGAGGGCTTTGCCGCCACCTGGGCGCTGGAACGGCAGTTCGCGCCGGTCATGGCCGCGGGCGCGCGCGAGGAGAAATACGCCGCCTGGAAACGCGCCGTGGCGGCGGCACAGGCTTTCTGAGCCCCGCCCGATCTTGACAATGCCCGAGCGCTGGCGCCGTGTTGCGCGGGACGCCGGCCCGCCGGGGCGGCGTTTTCCCAAACGAAGGGGGCAAGGCGATGCAGACCGAGCGCGGCGGCAAGACCGTTTTTGGGGCCAATCTGGGCATCCTGATGCTGGAAACCCGGTTTCCGCGCATTCCCGGCGACATCGGCAATGCCACGACCTGGCCCTTTCCGGTGCAGTACCGGGTGGTGCGCGAGGCGACGCCCGACCGGGTGGTGCGCAACGACGCCCGCGTTCTGGTCGACCGCTTTATCGAGGCGGCAAAGGATCTGGTGGCCAGCGGCTGCGACGGGATCACCACCAATTGCGGCTTTCTCTCCATCGTGCAGGACCAGATCGCCGCCGCCGTGCCGGTGCCGGTGGCGACCTCGTCGCTGATGCAGGTGCCGATGGTGCAGGCCATGTTGCCGCCGGGCAAGCGGGTGGGGATCCTCACCATTTCGCAGGGCACGCTGACCGAGGCGCATCTCAAGGCCGCGAACGTGCCGCTCGACACGCCGATCATGGGCACCGAGGGCGGGACGGAGTTCACCCGCGCGATTCTCGGCGATGAGCTTGAGATCGATTTTGCCGCCTGCCGCCGCGATCTGCTGGAGGCCGGACGCGCGCTGGTCGCGGCCAACCCCGATCTGGGCGCCATCGTGCTGGAATGCACCAATATGACGCCCTACGCGGCGGATCTGCGCAAGGTCACGGGCCTGCCGGTGTTCTCGATCTACAGCTTCCTGCGCTGGTTCCATCAGGCGCTGGTGCCCGACCGTTTCGCGCAGGGGCTCGACGACCCGCGTTATTGAGCCGGGCGGTGGGCAGGCACTGCCCACCCTACAGCAGAGGCCGGATCAGTCGGGGACGTAAAGCTCGGAATAGGCCAGCCGCACCAGGTCGCGGGTTTCCTCGCTGCGCCTTTCGATGTGGCGGCGGAGCGCCTCGACCGCGCCGGCGCTGTCGCGGGCGCGCACCGCTTCGGCGATGCGGCGGTGGGCGGTCCGATCCTCGCCACTGCCCGGCTGGGACCGGAGCTGGCGCAGGTTGATGAGCCGCACATAGCGGATGCGCTCGTAGACGTTGCGCAGCATCCGGCACAGCTCGCCATTGCCCGAGAGCCCCGCCAGACGCATGTGGAATTCTTCATCCATGCGCAGCAGCTCGGGCAGATCGGTGCAGTTCGCATAGGTCTCTTCGGTGGCGTCGAGATGGGCACAAAGCGCCGCGATCCCGCTGTCGTCTGCCTGCGCGATTCCGCGCAGCACCGCCTCGGTCTCGAGCCCGGACCGGATCTGGTAAAGCTCCAGCACCTGACCGGGGCTGAGTGCGCGGCAGAAAAAGCCGCGTCCCGGCGACACCGTCAGAAAGCCTTCGGCCACCAGCCGGTTCAGCGCCTCGCGCAGCGGTGTGCGGCTGACCGCAAGCGTTTTCGACAGCGCGGATTCGTTCAGCCGCTCGCCCGGCTTGAAGTCGAAGCCGATGGCCATCTCGCGCAGCGCCTCATAGGCCCGGTCCGCGCTGCTGAGGTCGTCTTTCATCGCCTGCTGTCCCCCCTCTGGCCGCACCCTGTTCCAGCCTGTCGATAGGGGCGGAGATCTTTCCCTGCAAGGTGGCTGTCAAATCGTCTTCCGGGCTGTATACAGATTGGAAGACGATTCTGGAAGACGAGCCGGAGGCAACCATGGCAGAGCCGAAGACAAACGCGATGAACGGGGCCGAGGCGATGGTGCGCTCGTTGCAGGCGCATGGGGTGACGCATATCTTCGGCCTCTGCGGCGACACCACGCTGCCGTTTTACGACGCCATGCTGCGCCTCGATCACGGCATCACCCATGTGCTGACCCGTGACGAACGCTCTGCCACCTATATGGCGGACGGGTTCTCGCGGGTGACGGGCCGTGTGGGCGTCTGCGAGGGGCCTTCGGGCGGCGGTGCGACCTATATTCTGCCGGGGCTCATCGAGGCGAACGAAAGCTCCTATGCGGTGCTGTCGATCACCACCGACATCTCGGTCGCCTCCTACGGGAAATACCCGCTGACCCAGGTGGATCAGGAGGCGCTGATGCGCCCGCTGACCAAGTGGAACACGGTGATCCGCCGCGCCGACCACATCCCGCGCATGGTGCGGCAGGCGTTCCGGGCGATGACCACCGGGCGTTCGGGCTCCGCCCATCTGGGGCTGCCCTATGACATCCAGTACGACGCGGTGCCCGAAACCGAGATCTGGGCCGATCCCAAGCACCAGAGCTATCCCGCCTATCGCGCAGCGCCCGAACCCGGCGCGCCCGAGGCGGCGGTGGCGGCGATCCTGACCGCAGAAAAGCCGCTGATCGTCTGCGGCGGCGGGGTGGTGATCGCCGGTGCCATGGACGAGCTGGCGCGCTTTGCCGAACGGCTCGATCTGGCGGTGGCGACCTCGATCTCGGGGCAGGGGGCGCTGGCCGACACGCATCCGCTGGCGCTGGGCGTGGTTGGGTCGAACGGCGGCACCGATGAGACCTGGGAGATGATGGAGGCCGCCGATCTGGTGATCTTCATGGGGTGCCGGGCAGGATCGACCACAACCGCGCGCTGGGAGGCGCCGAAGCCGGGCCAGCGCATCGTGCATCTCGACAGCGACCCGATGGTGATCGGGGCCAACTACCCGACCGAGCTGGGCGTGGTGGCCGATCTGAAACTGGCGCTGGCGGAGATGAACGCGGCGCTGGACGGGCGCGAGGATCTGCCGGGTTTTGGCGGTGCTGCCGCCGTGGCCGACATCAAAGCCCGCAAATTCGCCCGCTTCGCCGCGCTGGCGCAGGCCGACGAGGCGCCGGTGCGCCCCGAGCGCGTCATCGACGCGCTGAACCGGCTCTTGCCCGAGGATGCCATCGTTGTCTCCGACCCCGGCACGAGCTGCCCCTATTACAGCGCCTACGGCCTGCAAAAGCGGCCCGGGCGCCAGTTCATCACCAACCGGGCCCATGGCGCGCTGGGCTATGCGCTGAGCGCCGCTCTGGGCGCCTGGTTCGGTCGGCCCGAGAGCAAGGTGGTGGGGCTGATGGGCGACGGCTCTTTCGCCTTTACCTGCGGCGAGCTGGAAACCGTGATGCGGGTCGGGGCGCCGATCACCTATATCGTCTTCTCCAACGCCTCCTTCGGCTGGATCAAGGCCAGCCAGCGCGACGATTGCGACCGGCGCTATTACAATGTGGATTTCAACCGCACCGATCAGGCCGCCGTGGCCGCGGGTTTCGGACTCAAGACCTGGAGCGTCACCGAGCCGTCCGAGCTGGAGCCTGCGCTGCGCGCGGCGCTGGCCCATGACGGGCCGACGCTGATCGACATGCGCTGCCAGCCGCTGGAAGAGGCCGAGGCCCCGGTGCGGCGCTGGATGGGCTGAGGTTTTCGACAGGAGCTTGAACATGAGCGACCACAAGATCGCGGGTCTCCGCGTTCACCGCCTTCTGATCCCCGGCAAGGCGGTGCATTCCCATGGCATCGGCGACGTGGCGGGCATCCATACGGTGATCCTGGAACTGATCACCGACACCGGCCTGACCGGCTGGGGCGAGGGATCGCCCTGGCCCGCCTTCACCGGCACCGCCGAGGCCACCGCTGCGGCGCTGCATGTCTATCTGCGCCCGCATCTCATCGGGCAGGATCCGGTGCAGGTGGAGCCGCTGATGAAGACGGCGGAGGCCGCGCTGGTGGGCCATCCCGAGGCCAAGGCGGCGCTGGAAATGGCCCTGCTGGATCTGGCGGGCAAGATCTCGGGCCTGTCGGTGAGCGCGCTTGTCGGCGGGCGGATGCGCGAGGATATGGGGCTGAGTTTCTCCGTCGCCAACCCGGATTTCGGCAAGGATCTGGAGGATGTCGCCGCGATGTGGGCCGAGGGCGTGCGGATCTTCAAGATCAAGACCGGCTTTGCGGGCCACGGCTTCGATGTGATGCGGCTGGAGAAGCTGCGCGAGATCTATGGCGCCGAGGCGGATCTGCGCGTCGACTATAATCAGGGCCTGCCGGCCTATGACGCGGTGCGCTGCATCCGCGATCTCGAGGCGTTCCGCCCGACCTTCGTCGAACAGCCGGTGAAGATGCACGAGCGCGAGGCGCTGGCGCATATCGCCCATGTCATCGACACGCCGATCATGGCGGATGAATCCGTCTTCGACGCGAAACAGGCGCTTTACGGGGTGCAAATCCGCATGGCCGACATCTTTTCGCTGAAGGTGATGAAATCGGGCGGCATACGGCGGGCGCTGGAGGTGGGCGCGATTGCGCGCGCGGCGGGGATCGAGGTCTATGGCGGCTGCATGTTCGAGACCGGGCTCGCCCATGCGGCAGGCGCGCATCTGATGGCGGCGCTGCCCGAGCTGCGGCTCGACTGCGAGTTTTACATGGCGACCTATTATGCGGCGGAGGACATCCTCACCGAACCTTTCCCGGTGCGGAACGGGCGGGTGCATGTGCCGAAAGGCCCGGGACTTGGGGTGGCGGTCGATCCGGCGATGCTGGCGAAATACGCGGTGGAGCCGGCACTGGGCTGAGCGGGGTGATTGTTCGGGGTGGTGGGCAAGAATTGCCCACCCTACCTGTGTCGCGAGGGGCGCGACCTGTTCTGCAACCTCCACGCCTCCCGCCCGCCCCGGGTTCAAAGCCCGGCCACCGGTCTGGTCGGTTTAGGAGGCTGCCGGTTGGTCGAACCAGCCTGTCGGGGGGGCAATCCTTGCCCACCGTCCTCCAAAGAACGCAGACCTAAGCGAAGAACGCCCGCCGCAGCAGGTTCAGCGCGGCGATCAGCAGCACCCAGAGCGTGATCTTGCGGAACACCGCCTGGTCGATCCGGTCATGCACCTTCATCCCAAGCCACATGCCCGCCAGCGCGGGCACCAGCAGCAGTGCGGAGAAGCGCACCGTCTCGGTGTTGAGCACGCCCGAGACCACATGCGCGCCGGTCAGCGCCACGGCGCCCAGCCCGTAGGCCACGCCCTGCACCCGGATCTGTTCGCGCTTTTCGGTGTCGATGGCGGTCAGATAGGCCACCAGCGGCGGGCCCCAGACGCCGGACATGCCGCCGATGAACCCGGCCACCGCGCCGATGACCGCTTCCAGCGCGCGGCTCGGACCGTTCGGCAGATGCGGACGCCAGCCTGCAAGCTGCATCACGCAGAACAGCGCCACCGGCCCGCCGATCAGCGCCAGCAGCACCGGGACCGGAAGGATGCGCACGAGCTGCGAGGACATCAGCAGGAAGACCAGCCCGATGCCCAGGAACAGGCCGAAGCGCTTGAGCGATTTCAACGCCGCGCCCGCGCCGCCGCGCAGCGCCTGGATGGCGTTGGTGACCAGGGTCGGCAGGATCAGCCCCGCAAGCGCCAGTTCCGGCGGCAAAAAGCTGCCCAGCCCCGAAATCAGGATCATCGGCATGGCAAAACCGACCATGCCCTTGATCAGCCCCGCCAATGCGGCAATGCTGAGAGCCAGCGCCAGAGCCCCCGGCGAAACAAGCGAGAAGATCACGTCCATCCGCCGGGCATAACACGGCTTTTCGCGTCGCGCAGCAGCATTCCTTTGCGCAACAATAGAACTCACCCGTGTCGCATACAGCATTTTTGTTGCGCTGCACCTGCAAAATAGCTATCCCCCACACGACCCAGGAGAAGGAAGTGATTCATGGCACATGACGGACAGGACGTAAGCCTTGGCGAAAGCCTCCTGCTCGACGATCTGCTGGCGCTGACCAAGGCGTCCATCGCCCCCGCGGAAGCGGTGCTGGAGGCGGCGCGGCAATCGGTGCGCGCCATGGTCGAGGAGGACGGGCGCGTCTCGGGCAAGCTGATCGAGGCGAACCAGTTCGCGGCGCACGGGCTGGCCTGGCTCGCGACCTATGTCGAATCGCTGCGTCAGATGCAGTACTGGGCCGACAAGCTGACCGGCGAGGGCAGCTTTGGCGAGGTCGAGCAGCTTATTCACCAGATCGCCTTTGGCGAATATCTCAGCCAGATCGCCGGCGGCATCCAGATGAACCAGGGCGAGATGGTGCGTCTGGGCGATCTCGGTCTGGGCGCCGAGGTGCTGACCGCCTTCCGCACCCCGGCGGTCGAGACGCTGATGGCCCGGGGCAACGGCCAGAGCGTCCGCGCCCGTCTGGTTGCGCTGATGCAGGAACGCTCTGCCGAGATCACCGTGGGCAAGACCGGGCTCGACGAAGAGCTGGAGATGATCCGCGAGCAGTTCCGCCGCTATGCGGTCGATAAGGTCGAGCCCTTTGCCCATGAGTGGCACCTCAAGGACGAGCTGATTCCGATGGAGGTGATCGAGGAACTGTCCGAGATGGGCGTCTTCGGTCTGACCATCCCCGAGGAATATGGCGGGTTCGGTCTGTCCAAGGCGTCGATGTGCGTGGTCTCGGAAGAGCTGTCGCGCGGCTATATCGGCGTGGGCTCGCTGGGCACGCGCTCCGAGATCGCCGCCGAGCTGATCCTTGCGGGCGGCACGGAAGAGCAGAAGCAGACATGGCTGCCGGCGCTGGCCAGCGGGGAAAAGCTGCCCACCGCGGTCTTTACCGAGCCCAACACCGGCTCCGACCTCGGCTCGCTGCGCACCCGCGCGGTGAAGGGCGAGGACGGCGATTACACGGTGACCGGCAACAAGACCTGGATCACCCATGCCGCGCGCACCCATGTGATGACGCTGCTGGCGCGCACCGATCCGAACACCTCGGATTACAAGGGGCTGTCGATGTTCCTGGCCGAGAAGACGCCGGGCACCGACGAGGATCCGTTCCCGACCCCGGGCATGACCGGCGGCGAGATCGAGGTGCTGGGCTATCGCGGCATGAAGGAATACGAGCTGGGCTTCGACGGCTTCAAGGTCAAGGGCGAGAACCTGCTTGGCGGCGAAGAGGGCAAGGGCTTCAAGCAGCTCATGGCGACCTTCGAAAGCGCCCGCATCCAGACGGCGGCGCGCGCCATCGGCGTGGCGCAGGCGGCGCTGGATGTGGGGATGCGCTATGCCGAAGATCGCAAGCAGTTCGGCAAATCGCTGATCGCCTTCCCGCGCGTGTCGGGCAAGCTGGCGATGATGGCGGTGGAGATCATGATCGCCCGTCAGCTCACCTATTTCTCGGCCCGCGAGAAGGACGAAGGCATCCGCTGCGATCTCGAGGCCGGCATGGCCAAGCTGCTGGGCGCCCGCGTGGCCTGGGCCAATGCGGACAATGCTTTGCAGATCCATGGCGGCAACGGCTTTGCGCTGGAATACACCGTGAGCCGCATCCTCTGCGATGCCCGCATCCTCAACATCTTTGAGGGTGCAGCCGAGATCCAGGCGCAGGTGATCGCCCGCCGTCTCCTCGGGTGAAGATGTCAGGCAGCCTCCAGTGGAGGCTGCCCTCGGCTGCACGCCGAGAGCCAGGCGCAGGTGATCGCCCGCCGTCTCCTCGGGTGATCCGTAGGGTGGGCAATCTGCCCACCTTTCGCCCAAGCAATTGCTCCGAATGCAAAAAAGACCCCGCCGAAATCGGCGGGGTCTTTTTTGTCGGAAAATATTCATGTTTTTCTACCTATGACGAAAGCGAAAGGCGGCTTTCACAGTCATGTCTGATTTCGATCAATGCCGCGCTGCGGCGTACATGGTTTTAAACGGGCAAATTCCGAATGGAGGGAAACATGAGCTACAAGGAAACGCTTTCGGGCCTGAAACCGCAGGTCAAGAGCTTCAACGGCGCCATCGGCGACACGGCGCAGGGCTTTGGCATGATCGCCAAGAGCCTGAAGGGCGACAGCGCACTGACCCACAAGGAAAAAGAGCTGATCGCTCTGGGCATCGCCGTGGCCATCCGCTGCGAACCCTGCATCCTCTTCCACACCGAGGCGCTGGTCCGCATGGGCACCACGCGCGAGGAGATCGCCGAAACGCTGGCGGTCTGCGTCGAGATGGGCGGCGGCCCCGGCGTGATGTACGGCTCCAAGGCGCTGGCCGCCTATGACGAGCTGTCCGGCGAGGCGTAAGGTCGCAACAAATTGCGGCGGAAATCCTGCAGCCCTGCGTTATATGCGCAGGGCTGAATATTTTGCAGGAAAGGGACGCCAGATGACACGGTTCATCACAGCCACCGCCATTGTGTTTGCCGCAGGTCTTGCCGGGGTTGCCTCGGCGCAGCCGCTTGGCGGGCATTTCATCGAGAACTGGGATCTCGACGGCGACGGGCAGGTCACGCTTGCCGAGGCGCAGGAGCGCCGTGGCGATGTGTTCTACAGTTTCGATGCCGATGAGAACGGGTTCCTCGACGCCGGGGAATATGCCGTTTTCGACCAGGCGCGGGCCAATGACATGGCCGGCCAGCCGGCGCATGCGAAAGGGGCGATGCAGGCCGCCGCGCAAGGGATGCGGCTGACCGCCAATGACAGCGATGGCGACGGCCGGGTCAGCCGCGACGAGTTTGTCGCCGGCACGGGCCGGTGGATCGAGGCCATGGACCGCGATGGCGACGGTGTCGTCACCGGGGCCGATTTCGGTCAGCGCGGCCAGATGCCGGGCAAGGGGATGCAGCAAGGCCAGATGCAGGGGCAGGGTCAGGGGCCGGGTGCCGGCAATTGCGTCCCGGGCTCCGGGCAGGCCTGCCCGCGTCTCAACAACTGACCGAAGAGCTCTGACATGAAAAAAGGCGCGGTCCCGGTGGCCGCGCCTTTCCCGATCCGTCAGGCAGCGCGCGTCTTAGCCGCGCAGCGTGCCGCCGGTGGCTTTCCCGACTTTCTCGACGATCTTGCCCGCCACGGCCTCGATGTCCTTCTCGGTCAGCGTGGTCTCGCTCGGCTGCAGCCGCACCGTGATGGCAAGCGATTTCTTCCCGTCGCCGAGGCTGCCGCCGATGAACTCGTCAAAGACGCGCACCTCCTCGATCAGCGCCTTGTCGGCCCCGGCGGCGGCGTTGACCAGATCGAGCGCCGCCACTCCGGCATCGACCACGAAGGCAAAGTCGCGCTCCACCGGCTGAAGGTCGTTCAGCACCAGCGCCGGGCGCGTCGCTCCGGCCTTGCGCGGCAGCGGAATCTCGGCGGGGTAGAGCGTGAAGGCGACGGCAGGTCCCTTGACCCCCAGCGCCTGCAGCACCTTGGGATGGATCTCTCCGAAGACCCCGAGCACCTTCTTGGGGCCGAGGCAGAGCTTGCCGTGACGGCCCGGATGCCACCAGCCCTCGGCGCCGCGCAGGATCTGCATCTTGGCGGGCGCGCCGATGGCCGACAGCACCGCCTCGGCATCGGCCTTGGCGTCATAGATGTCGACCGGGCGCGCGGCGCCATGCACATCCTTGGGGCCGGTGCGCCCGACCAGAAGGCCGGTCGCCTGCAGATGCTGTTCGCCGGGTTCGCCGCCCTGGAAGGCGGCACCGACCTCGAAGAGCGCCAGATCGGTAAAGCCGCGCGCCTGGTTGCGCGCCGCCGCCTGAAGCAGACCCGGCAGGAGCTGCGGGCGCATATGGCTCAGCTCCGAACTGATCGGGTTCGCCAGCATGGTGGCGTCGCTGCCGCCGCCGAAAAGCTCCGCCGAGGCCTTGTCGATAAAGCTGTAGGTGACGCATTCGTTATAGCCGAGCTCGGCCACCGTACGGCGGGCGATCTGCTCGCGCTTCTGCATCGGCGACAGGATCGGCGCGGGCACACCCGCCTGCGGGCGCGGCATCGGCTGACCCTTGAGCTTGGTGAGCGAGGCGACGCGCGCCACCTCTTCCACCAGATCCGCCTCGCCCATCACGTCGGGGCGCCAGGAGGGCACCTGCGCCATGTCGCCGTCGAGCGTGAAGCCGAGCGCGGTCAGCGTCGCGCGCTGCTCTTCCGCCGGGATCTCCATGCCGACCAGCGAGACCACGCGGTCGGTGTCGAGCCTGTAGGCGCGCGACGTATCGGGCGTCTGGCCTGCGATCACCACCTCGGAGGCCTCGCCGCCCGCGATGTCGAGGATCATCCGCGTCGCCGCCTCGATCCCCTGCGCCGCCGAGGCCGGGTCGATGCCGCGCTCGAAACGGTAGCGCGCGTCGGAATTGATCTTGAGCGCACGGCCGGTATAGGCGGTGCGGATCGGGTCGAAATAGGCCGCCTCGAGGAAGACGTTCACCGTCTCCCCGCTGACACCCGAGGCTTCGCCGCCCATGATGCCGCCCAGGCTCTCCGGCGCCGCATCGTCCGAGATCACCACCATGCCGGGTTCCAGCGTATAGGTGCGCTCGTCCAGCGCCTCCAGCGTCTCGCCGCCCTTGGCGGCATGCACGCGCAGCGCGCCGGTCACCTTGTCCGCGTCGAAGACGTGCAGCGGGCGGTTGCGGTCATAGGTGAAGAAGTTGGTGACATCGACGAGGAAGGAGATCGGACGCAGCCCGATGGCCTTCAGACGGTCCTGAAGCCATTGCGGCGAGGCGCCGTTCTTCACGCCGCGGATGTAGCGGCCATAGAAGACCGGGCAATGCGCCAACGTGTCTTCGTCGATGGTCACGGGGATCGGGCAGGGGAAACTGCCGGGCACGGTGACCTCGGCGATCGGCTTCAGCGTGCCGAGCCCGCGCGCTGCCAGATCGCGGGCGATGCCATGCACGCCGAGCGCATCGGGACGGTTGGGCGTGATGGCGATCTCGATCACCGGATCGACCTTGGAAGGATCGTTCTCGGCCAGCCAGTCGGTGAAGCTCTGCCCGACCTCACCCGAGGCCAGCTCGATGATGCCGTCATGCTCCTCGGACAGCTCCATCTCGCGTTCCGAGCACATCATGCCGAAGCTCTCGATGCCGCGGATCTTGCCGACCTGGATCGTGGTGTCGATGCCGGGCACATAGGTGCCGGGCTTGGCCACCACGACGGTGATGCCGGCGCGCGCGTTGGGCGCGCCGCAGATGATCTGGCGCTCGCCCTCGTCGGTTACGACGGTGCAGACTCGCAGCTTGTCCGCGTCGGGGTGCTTTTCGGCGGTCAGCACCTTGCCGATGGTAAAGCTCGCCAGCCTGTCGGCGGGGTTTTCCACCCCTTCCACTTCCAGACCGAGATCGGTCAGGGCCTCGGCGATCTCATCGACCGAGGCGGTGGTGTCGAGGTGGTCTTTCAGCCAGGAAAGCGTGAATTTCATCGCAAAGGCGCCCGTGTTGCTGTCACGTATCGCGTGGCTCTTAGCGGATCGCGGCGCGGGGGGAAAGGGGCGCGGGGGCTTGGCCGCCCCCGAAACCCCCGCAGACCGTCGGCGCCGCTGCCCCGCTCGGGAAAAGGGGTGTGGCGGAACCGGAAGCAGGCTTGTGTCCGGGGCAGGGCGCATGCTTTGGTCAAGAGCCGGTGGCGAGGCTGGCTTTTGCGTATTTGGAAAGAGAAGAAAGGGCAGGTGCGCGCCCATGATCTTCTTCTCTTTCCAAATACGCCCGCCGGAGGCGTCCGACTTTGCCAACTGCGATACGCCGGGCGAAGGGTGCCCGTGTAGGGTGGGCAATTTGCCCACCCCAGGCGCGGTCAGCGTGGTTCGAAATAATCGAGCGGGATCTTCAGATAGCTGCGGCCATTGTTTTCGGCTGCGGGTTTGCGGCCGCCGCGGATATTGATCTGCAGTGCCGCCAGCATCAGCTTGGGCAGCGGCAGGGTGGCATCGCGGGCATCGCGCACCGCGCGGTATTCTGCCTCGGAAGGCGCGTCCTTGAGGTGGATATTCGCCGCCTTGTGCTCGGCCACGGTGGCCACGCATTGCGCTGCGCGGCCCTTGGGCGCGTAGTCGTGACCGACGAAGAGTCGGGTGTCGTCGGGCAGCGCCAGGATGCGCTGGAGAGACCCGTAGAGCTCTTTCGACGAGCCGCCGGGGAAATCGGCGCGCGAGGTGCCGCTGTCGGGCATCATGAACGTGTCGTGCACGAAAGCCGCGTCGCCCGCCACATAGGTGACCGAGGCCAGCGTGTGGCCCGGCGAGAACATCACCTTGACCGGGATCTCGCCCACCATGAATGCATCGCCATCGGCAAAGAGCCTGTCCCACTGGCTGCCGTCCTGCGGGACATCGCCGGGCAGGTTGTAGATGCCCGTCCAGAGTTTCTGCACGCCGGTCACCTTTTCGCCGATGGCGGTGGGGGCACCCAGCTTTTCCTTGAGCCAGGGGGCGGCGGAGAAATGATCCGCATGCGGGTGGGTGTCGAGGATCCAGACGATCTCGATGCCCGTCTCGCGCACATAGTCGAGTATCTTTTGCGCGTTGGTCGTGGCGGTGGCGCCGGCCTGCGGATCGTAGTCCCAGACGGGATCGACGATGGCGCCCTTCATCGTGGCGGGGTCGTGGAAGACGTATTGCCAGCTGCCGGTGGCTTCGTCCCAGAAGGATTTGACGGTCGGATGGTGGGTCATGGTGTCCTCGTTTCTTGTCGTGGTGCAGAGGCCCTCGGAGGGGCTTGCAAGACTAATGTTCGAAAATGCGCATGTGTTCCGTATCGCGCTGTTGGGGGCGCGGCTGTCGCGCCGCCTGGGTCACTTGCGGCTGGCCGTCATCATCCAGAGCTGCTGCTCGTGCCAGGCCAGACGGTCGGTGAGCAGCCCGGCGGAGGGCTCGTCGCCGGCCTCCTGCGCGGTGGCGATGGCGGTGCGCAGCTCGGCCGCCAGCGCGTCATGTTCCGCGATCAGCGCGTCCACCATGGCGGCGGCGGATTGCGCCGGGGCGGGGTCTTCGCCGCCGAGCGTCAGGAACTCGGCGAGGCTGCCGGGCGCATAGGCGCCGAGACTGCGGAGGCGCTCGGCGATCTCGTCGAGGCTGTTCCAGAGATCCTGGTACTGCTCTTCGAAAAAGCCGTGAAGCTGGCGGAACTCGGGCCCTTCGACATTCCAGTGATAGCCATGGGTCTGGACATAGAGCCGGAAGGTCCGGGCGAGGATGCGGGTCAGGCTGTCGGTATGGGCGGTTGCGGTCATCGGAGCGGTCCTTTTGGGGCGTGGAAAAAGCAACGGTTCGGGAGGTCCCGGCGCGCGGGAGGCGCGCCGGGGGAGCGGTCAGAGCTGGCGGGTGGAGAAATACCAGTCGACCGTGTCATAGCCTTCGCCGGCGCGGGCCATGGCGGCCTCGGGCGTGGCGGGGGTGGGCACGATGACCGGATCGCCGGGCTTCCAGTTCTCGGGCATCGCGCATTTGTTCTCGTCGGCGGTTTGCAGCGCCACGAGCAGGCGATGGATCTCGTCCACCGAGCGGCCCGCGTTCATGGGGTAATAGACCATGGCGCGCAGCACGCCCTCGGGGTCGATGATGAAGGTCGCGCGCACCGCCGCCGTGTCCGAGGCGCCGGGCTGGATCATGCCGTAGCTTTGCGCCACCTTCATGTTCAGGTCGGCGATGATCGGGAAGTTGATCTCGACTCCGAACTTCTCCTTGATGTTCAGCATCCAGGCGATGTGGCTGTAATGGCTGTCGATCGAGAGGCCGAGCAGCGCGGTGTTCATCGCCGCGAACGCCTCCTGCTTCTTGGCGAAGGCAATGAATTCGGTGGTGCAGACCGGGGTGAAATCCGCCGGGTGCGAGAACAGGATCAGCCACTTGCCCTTGTAATCGGCATTGGTCTTGCGGCCGTCGGTGGTGGGCGCATCGAAGGCCGGGGCCGGTTCGTTGAGGCGCGGCATCTGCGGTTGGGTGTCTTCGGTCATGGATCTGGTCCTTTTCTGTCAGGGTCTTTCGTGAGGCATCGTCTTGCGATGACCCTGATGTAAGGCGTGCAGATAAATTAATGAAATTGATTGTATCTACATATATGATAGACGTTATCTATGATGAATCCCCAGATCACCCTGCGCCAGCTCCGCTTCCTGCTGGCCTTGTCCGAAGAGTTGAATTTCTCGCGCGCCGCCGAGATCTGCCATGTCACCCAGCCGACGCTCAGCGCCGGGCTGCGCGAGCTGGAGGAGCGGCTGGGCATACAATTGGCCGAGCGGACGAAGCGCTCGGTCATCATGACACCGCTCGGCGCCGAGATCGCCGAGCGGGCGCGGGCGCTGCTGCTGGCGGCGGAGGACATCGAGGCGCTGGCGGCGTCGAAGGGCCGGCCAGATCAGGGCGATCTGCGGCTGGGGGCCATTCCCACCATCGGGCCGTTTCTCATTCCCCGCGCCCTGCCGCAGATCCGCGCAGAGTACCCTGAGCTGCGGCTGTTTCTGCGCGAGGAGATGACGGAATCGCTGGTCGAGGGGTTGCTGGCGGGGCGGCTGGATCTGATCCTCTTCGCGCAGCCTTTCGACGTCGAGGGGATCGAGGTGATGCCGCTTTTCGAAGACGGCTATCATCTGGCCATGCCGCCGGGGGTGTCGCGCTTTGGCGCCGGGCCGGTGAGCGGGCAGGCGCTGGAAGGCGCGCGGCTGATGCTGCTGGAGCGCGGCCATTGCCTGCAGCGCCACGCGCTCAAGGCCTTCCCGGAGCACGACATCGAACAGGACGACAGTTTTTCGGCGACAAGCCTCGCCACGCTGATCTCGATGGTGAGCGAGGGGCTGGGAATCACGCTGCTGCCGGATCTGGCGATTCATGCGGGCGTTCTGACGGGGCAGGACATTGCGCTGTCGCCGCTTTCGGGGGCCTGCCCGCGCCGCGTGGCGCTGGGCTGGCGGCCGGACTCGCCGCGGGCCGGGGTGTTCCGCGCGCTGGGAGAGATGCTGCGCGCGACGCACGAGGCGATGTCCTGAAACGCAGCGCGCCGCCCGGGTTTCCCCGGACGGCGCGGCAGGAGTTCTGTTCGGACCGCGTTACGCGGTCTTGGCGTCGGCGCTTTCCTTGGCGCGTTTGCGGCCAAAGATCCGCTGCACCACCACGAAGAACAGCGGCACGAAGATCACGCCCAGCACGGTGCCGGTGATCGTGCCCCCCAGCACCGCCGAGCCCACCGCGGTGCGCCCGCCGGCGCCCGCGCCGGAGGACAGCACCAGCGGCACCACCCCCAGCGTGAAGGCGAGCGAGGTCATGATGATCGGGCGGAAGCGCTGCTTGGCCGCCTCCTTCACCGCGTCATAGAGGTTCTCGCCGGCGTCATAGCGCTCGCGGGCGAATTCCACGATCAGGATGGCGTTCTTGCCGGTCAGACCGATGACGGTCAGCAGCCCCACCTGGAAGAAGACGCCGTTCTCGAAGCCGAAATAATAGGCCGCGCCCATGGTGCCCAGCACGCCGATGGGCATGGCCAGCATCACCGAGAAGGGAATGGTCCAGCTTTCGTAGAGCGCCGCGAGGCAGAGGAAGATCGCCGCCAGCGACAGCGCGTAGAGCAGCGGGGCCTGGCCGCCGGATTCGCGTTCTTCCAGCGACAGGCCGGTCCAGGCGATGGCATAGCCGGGCGGAAGCTGCTGCACGAGCCGCTCCATCTCGGCCATGGCCTCGCCGGTGGTGACGCCGGGTGTGGGCGAGCCCTGGATCTGCATTGCCGGGACGCCGTTGTAGCGGGTCAGGCCCTGCGGACCATAGGTCCAGCGTTCGGTGGTGAAGTTGGCGAAGGGCACCAGCTCGCCGCTGGAGTTGCGCACCCGCCACTTTTGCAGATCCGACGGGGTGGCCCGGCTGTCGGGGGCGCCCTGCACATAGACCCGCTTGATGCGGCCGTTGTCGTTGAAGTCGTTCACATAGGACCCGGCCCAGGCGATCGACAGCACGTTGCCCACATCGGTGGGCGACACGCCCACCGCGCCCGCCGCGCGCCAGTCGATGTCCAGCGCGAACTGCGCCGCATCTTCCAGCCCCGAGGGACGGACCGAGGTGATCAGCGGGCTTTGCGAGGCCATGCCCAGAAGCATGTTGCGCGCTTCCAGAAGCTGTTCATGCGTCTGGCCGGCCTGTGCCTGGAGGTAGAAGTCGAAGCCCGAGACGTTGCCCAGCTCGATCACCGAGGGAGGCACGATGGGAAAGACCATCGCGTCGCGGATGCCCATGAAGGCGGGGAAGGCGCGGCCTGCCACCGCCTGCACGCTTTGTGCGGGGCTCGGGCGTTCCTCCCAGTCCTTCATCCGCACGAAGGCAAGCCCCATGTTCTGGCCCTGACCGGCAAAGGAGAAGCCGACCACGCCGAACATCGAGGCGACATTGTCGCCCTCGTTCTCGCGGAAATGCGCTTCTACCTGTTCGACCACGTCGCGGGTGCGCTCGGCGGTGGCGCCGGTGGGCGCCTGGATCAGCGTCATCAGGATGCCCTGGTCCTCGGCGGGGAGGAAGCCGGTGGGGGTGTTGTTGAACAGAAACACCATGCCGTAGGCCAGCGCCGCATAGACCGCCAGAACCCGGAACGGGCGCTTGATCAGCCAGCCCACGGTGCCGGCATAGCCGCCGGTGGTCTTTTCGAACCCGGTGTTGAACCAGCCCAGCGGTCCGCGCTTGGCGTGATGGGCGTCCTTGCCGCGCAGGATCGTGGCGCAGAGCGCCGGGGTCAGCGTCAGCGCCACCAGCACCGACAGGCCCATGGCCGAGACGATGGTGATCGAGAACTGGCGGTAGATGACGCCGGTCGAGCCGGGGAAGAAGGCCATGGGCACGAACACCGCCGACAGCACCAGGGCGATGCCCACCAGCGCGCCGGTGATCTGATCCATGGATTTGCGGGTGGCCTCGCGCGGCGAGAGCCCCTCTTCCTCCATGATCCGTTCGACGTTTTCCACCACCACGATGGCGTCGTCCACCAGCAGGCCGATGGCCAGCACCATGGCGAGCATGGTCAGCGTGTTGATGGTGAAGCCGGCGGCGGCGAGAATGCCGAAGGTGCCGAGGATGACGACCGGGACCGCCAGCGTCGGGATCAGCGTCGCCCGGAAGTTTTGCAGGAACAGCAGCATCACCACGAACACCAGCCCGATGGCCTCGAAGAGCGTCTTCTGCACCTCGTGGATCGAGATCTCGATGAAGGGCGTGGTGTCGTAGGGGATCACATAGCTCACCCCCTCGGGGAAGAACTGCGAATATTCCTCGATCCGCTCTTTCACCCGCTCCGCCGTGTCCAGCGCGTTGGCGCCGGAGGCGAGCTGGAGCGCCATGCCCGAGGCCGGCTGGCCGTTGAACCGGGCGATGGTGGAATAGTTCTCGGCGCCGATCTCGACCTCGGCCACGTCCTGGAGCAGCACCAGACCGCCGTCGGTTTCCGAGCGCAGCACGATGTTGCGGAAGTCTTCGGGGGTCGAGAGCAGCGACTGCGCGGTGATCGTGGCGTTGAGCTGCTGGCCCTCGGGGGCGGGCAGGGTGCCGAACGCCCCGGCCGAGATCTGCGCGTTCTGCGCCGAGACCGCGCCGACCACATCCGAGGGGGTCATCTCGAAGGCCGCGAGCTTGGAGGGGTCGAGCCAGATCCGCATGGCATATTGCGCACCGAACACCTGCGCCCCGCCGACGCCCTCGATCCGGCTGAATTCATCCACCAGATTCGAGTTCATGTAGTCCGACAGGTCGGCCTGATCGAGCCGGCCATCGTCGGAAATCAGCGCCAGCACCATGAAGAAGGAGGACGAGGCCTTTTGCACCCGCACCCCCTGGCGCTGCACCGCTTCGGGCAGAAGCGGTGTTGCTTGGGCGAGCTTGTTCTGCACCTGAACCTGGGCCACGTCCGCATCGGTCCCGGCCTCGAAGGTCAGCGTGATCGAGGCGCTGCCCGCCGAGGTCGAGGACGAGGACATGTAGCGCATCCCGTCGAGCCCGGTCATCTGCTGTTCGATGAGCTGGGTGACGGTATTGGCCACGGTTTCGGCCGAGGCGCCGGGATAGGACGCATTGATCCGCACCGAGGGCGGGGCGATCTGCGGATATTGCGCGATCGGCAGGGTGAGGATCGACAACACGCCGATCCCCATGATCAGGATCGAGATCACCCAGGCAAAGACCGGGCGGTCGATGAAGAAACGGGCCATGACGGACTCCTGGCGCCTGTGGCGCGGCTTATTCGGAAACGGGCTGCGCGGGCGCGGCGGGGCGCTCCTGCGGCGTGACGGTCATGCCGGACGAGACTTTCTGCAAGCCGGCAACGATGATCCGGTCGCCGGCGGAAAGCCCCTCGGTGACGACCCAGTTCGGCCCCTGATCGCGTTGCACGGTCAGTTCGCGGGTCTCGACCACGTTCTGGGCATTCACCACAAGCGCGATGGGTCGGCCGCGGCGGTCGCGGGTCACGCCCTCTTGCGGGGCCAGAATGGCGCCGGTCACCACGCCCTGGGGCAGTTCGACCTGGATATACATGCCGGGCAGCAGGAACTGTTCGGGATTGGGGAACTCCAGACGCAGCACGACGACGCCGGTCTGCTCGTTCACATGCGGTTCGGCCGCGGCGAGGTGGCCGGTGTGCTCGTAGATCTCGCCATCGGCAAGACGCAGTTGCACGAGCTGGTTTTCCTCTTCCGCCACGCCCTGGCCCGAGCGGCGCCAGCGCAGGATCTCGGCGGCCGACTGGGTCACGTCCACATAGACCGGGTCGAGCTGGCGGATCGTGGTCAGCGCGGTCGCCTGGCCAGAGGTCACCAGTGCGCCCTGGGTCGCCGCGCTGAGCCCGGCGACGCCGGTGAGCGGCGCGCGGATCGTGGTGCGTTCGAGGTCGATCTCGGCGGCCAGAAGATTCGCTTCGGCCACCTTCACGGCGGCGGCGGCCACGTCCCGGGCGGCGATGGCGTCGTCCAGGTTCTGCTGGCTGGTCACGTTGCGCTGGCGCAGCTCGGCCTGGCGGGTCTCTTCGCGCTCGGCCGAGGAGAGCTGGGCCCGGGCCTGGGCAAGCGAGGCTTCGGCAGCGGCCTTGGCCGCCTCGTAGCTTGCCGCGTCGATGCGGTAGAGCGCGTCGCCCTCATCGACGGGCTTGCCTTCCTCGAAGAGCCGTTCGGTGATGATGCCGCTGACCTGGGGCCGCACTTCGGCCACACCCGACGCCGCCACACGGCCCGGCAGGGTCGAGGTCAGCGTCACGTCGGATGCCTGAAGCGTCACCACGGTGACGGGCTGGGGCGGCGGCGTACCGCCCTGTTGCTGCGCGGTCGCCGGAAGCGCCGCGGAGGCGGCCAGCAATCCGGCAGCCGCAAGGCTGCGGCGCAGGGTTCGGGGGAAACCTTTGAGCATGTCGTTACTCCGAGAAAGGCAAAGGGCCGCTCTTCTGGCGGAACTCTCTTGCATCGCGATAAGGAAACCGGCAGGTTTTGTAAAGCGTGCTGCGTGACTGGCAAAGGATTTTCCGGTTTTGACGCATTTGGGAGGCACTTTTTGCGACACTGTTCATCGAAGGGCGTGACGGAAGGTGCGCGCAGGCGCGGCCGTCCGGTACAGATAGATCAGGAAACCCGCGAGATGATGGTGCTCGACGCGGCGGCGGAGCTGCTGGCGACCCATCGGCTCGAAGAGGTCAGCATGGCGGCCATCGCGCGCCGGGCCGGCATGTCCAAACGCACGTTATACACCGTTTTTTCCTGCCGCGAGGAGCTGTTGGGTGCCAGTTTCGCGCGCATCGGACAGACCCTGTTTCGTCGTCTGACCGAGGTCGAGCGCCAGCAGCCGCTGGCCGAGCGCCTGCGCACCCTGCTGACGCTGAACCACGTGCCCTGTTTCGAGGAAACGCCGCTGGAATTGTTGCGCGCGGTGGTGACCGAGGCACCGGTCTTTCCGGGCATCGCGCGCCAGCTCGACACCGAGGGGCGGGGCGCCCTGATTCGCTACGTGGGCGAAGAGCTGACGGCGGCCGCGGCGGAGGGCGAGGCCGATCTGAAGGGCATGCGCGCCGAGGATGCCGCCGAGCTGCTCGTCGATATGGTGATCGGCGACACGCTGCACCGGCTGCTGATCCCCGAGGATTCCTGTTCCACCCCGGCCGAGCGCGATCTGCGCCGCGACCGGGCGATCGCGCTCTTTCTCGACGGTGTGCGCCCGCGCTGAGCGCGGCGCGCGGCCCCAGGCTGCGGCGATGTCCGGCAGAGGGCGCCAGTGCTAGAAATCCCGCAGCCGGCGCGTCGTCTCGGGGTCCATGAACCCGGCCACGGTCGCCTCGGTCTCAAGATGCAGCGCGTGGTTGAGATCGGGCTGCGCAGCGGCGTTCAGCACCCGTTTCATCGCGCGCAGCGACAGCGGCGGCAGCTCTGCCAGCCGCCGCGCGGTGGCCTGCGCCGTCTCCATCAGCCTGTCCCCCGGCACCACCTTCCAGGCCAGCCCCAGCGCGTGCAACTCCTCCGCGCCGTAGCGGTCGCCGAAGATCAGCATCTCGCGGGCCTTCAACAGCCCGACCATGGCCGGGAGCAGCGCGGTCACCGCGCCGGTCACGAAGAGGTTGAGCGAGACTTCGGGAAAGAACCCTTTCGCATCCTCTGCCCAGATCGGGAAATCGCAGTTGATCGCCCATTCGAACCCGCCGCCCACCGCCCAGCCGTTGATCGCGCCGACGACGGGTTTCGGCCCCATGACGATGGCCTGCGTGGCGCGCTGGATCGCCATGACCAGATCGCGGGCGGCCTCTTCGTTCTCGGGGTGCAAATGATCCTGACGGTCGTCGCCCGCGCAGAACGCCTTGCCGGCGCCGCTGAAGACGATGGCGCGTGTCGCCGGATCGGCGTTGGCATCGTCGAAGGCGCGGGCGACATCGTCGATCAGCGCGCGGTTCATCGCGTTGAGCCGCTCCGGGCGGTTCAGCAGAAGGGTCCGCACGCCATGCCCGTCGAGGCTGCTCTGCATGGTGTCATAGGTGAAACGGCTCATGTGTCGTACTCCTTCAGCACCCGGCGCGTCTTGCCCTCGGTGCGCGGCAGGCTGCCCGCCGGGCACAGCGTGACCTGCGCGGTCGCCCCCAGCCGCGCCTTGAGCTCTGCGGCGATGCGCGCCGCCAGCGCCGGGCCGCCTTCGGCCCCCTCCGCCAACTCGGCGAGAACCGGCAACATGTCATAGGGCGGGGGTGCGGACAGGCGGATGCGATAGTCGCCGGAGAGCTCGGCAAAGCCGTTGATCACGGCGGCGACCATGGTCGGGAACATGTTGAGCCCGCGCACCACCACCATGTCGTCGGACCGGCCCACCACCGCAAAGCGGAATCCGCTGCGCCCGCATTGGCAGGGCTCGGTCGCGGCGATGCGGATGATGTCGCCGGTGCGGAACCGCACCAGCGGCTGGCAGTCGCGCACCAGATGGGTCAGCACCAGCTCGCCGGTCTGGCCCGGTTCCAGCGGCAGCGGCGCGCCGCTGTCGGGGTCGATTAGCTCGGGGTGCAGCACGTCGGCCGCCATGAAATGCAGATGCAGGTCGTGCGGGCATTCCGAGGCGAAATTGCAGAACACGTCCGAGACGCCGTAATTCGCGTTGCGCGGCTGCATCCCCCAGGTCTCTTGCAGACGCGCCCGCAGTGCCGGGTTGTCGAGCCCGGGCTCGCCCCCGAAGAGCCCCAGTTTCAGCCCCAGATCGCGCGGCTTGAGGCCGGGGAATTTCTCGGCGATCACCCGCTCCAGCACCGCCGGGTAAGAGGGCGTGCAGGAGATCGCGTTGACGCCCACCTCGAGGATCGTGCGCACCAGCAGCTCGGTCGAGCCCACGCCGAAGGGGATGACCAGCGCGCCCGTCGCCTCGAGCGTCATGTGATCGGTCAGCCCGCCCATCCACATCTGATAGTTCAGGCAATGCACCACCGTGTCGTCGGGGCCGAGCCCCGCCGCCCGGTGGCAGCGCCCGCCCACCTCCTGGGTGATCGCCGTGTCGCGCGCCGACAGCGCGAGGTTCATCGCCTGTCCGGTGGTGCCCGATGTCCGGTGCAGCCGGTTCACCGTGCTGCGCGGCGTGGCGAGATAGTCGCCAAAGGGCGGATGCGCCGCCTGCGACAGCCGGAGCTGTGCCTTGTCCGACAGCGGCAGCGCGGGCAGGTCGCGCAGGTCTTCGGGCGGGGTCTGGCCCTGCCAGAGCGCGCGATAAAAGGGCGAATGCGCCATCACATGCGCGCGCTGGCGCTGCCAGGCGCGCTCGATATGCGGGCGCAGTTCGGCAACCGTCCGCCGGTCGCCGTCTTTCAGGGCCATCATAGCTCCATGCCTCTTTTCCAGATCAGGGTCAGTGTGTTCAGAACCGCATCCGCGTCCTCCGAGATGGCCATCAGCGCCGGGTCGCGCGACAGCAGCAGACCCGAAAGATACTGATCGACCATGCCCCCCAGCGCATAGGCGCGGCGCATGAGTTCGTCATGCGGCACCGCAGGCCCCGCGCCGCTGCGCAGCCGGCGCCGCTCGACCGAGGCCACCACGGTTTCCAGCCAGTCCCTGTTCAGCCGGTGAAACGCCTCGCGCGCCTCGGGGAAACTGTCGAGATGATGCACGAGGCAGCGCATGAGCCCGCGATTCCGCCGGAAGAGCGCGCAATAGGCGCGCGTCGCGGCGCGGATCGTGTCATCGGGCTGGCTGTGCCCGGCCGCGCGCATCGCCCTCTGGATCACCGCGACGAAGCCCAGCAGCAGATCCTGGATCAGCACGATGCGATCGGGGAAATAGATGTAGAAGGTGCCCTGCGACACCTCCGCCCGCTGGCAGATCGCGGCGATGGTCAGATCCTGCGGCGCGGTCTCGTCCAGCAGGGCGCAGGCGGCGGCGGCGATGCGCGCGCGGGTGCGCGCGCCTTTCGAGCCTTGCCGCGCCTCGGCAACGAGAATCGCGGGGTAGCTGTAGAGCGGGGCGTCGGGGCGGTCTGGCTGCGAATCTGGGGTCATATCTTCGCTATAACAAAATATGACGTCATGTTCATTTATTTTCTGTCACGCTGGCTTCGGTGGCCGAACCGATGCGGCGGAGCCGTCTTTGACGCCTGTTTGGGCCCGGTGCCCCGATGGGGGAACCGCCGCGCCGCGCAGACATCGGCACCGCAAACCGACCGGGCGAGGCGGCTTCAGCGATAACCGGTTGGATCTTTTGCCGAATACCCGTTTGCCGTGCATCGCGCATGAAACGGGCTGCGCAAAATCCGGCAGCGTGGCGGCAATCCCGCACCGGCCGGGCGAAAGCCCCTGCGCGCGCTTGCCAAATCGGCGCCGCGCTCGCAAAGTCGGGTCATGCAGATCTACCTCCCCATCGCCGAGGTATCGGTCAACGTTTTCCTGCTCTTCGGCCTTGGCGGGCTGGTCGGAATCCTGTCCGGGATGTTCGGCGTGGGCGGAGGTTTTCTGATCACGCCGCTGCTCTTCTTCATGGGAATCCCGCCCGCCGTGGCCGTCGCCACCGGCGCCAACCAGATCGTGGCGAGTTCCGTCTCGGGGGTGCTGGCGCATCTCAAGCGGCGCACCGTCGATCTGCGGATGGGGACGGTGCTGCTGATCGGCGGTCTGTTCGGCGCGGCGCTTGGGGTCTGGGTGTTCAACATGCTCAAAGAGATCGGCCAGGTCGATCTGCTGGTGCGGCTCTGTTACGTGCTTTTCCTGGGCATCATCGGCGCGCTGATGTTCGTCGAGAGCGTCAACGCCCTGCGCCGCTCGAAACGGGGCGGGCCGCCCAAGCGGCGGCATCACGGCTGGGTGCACGGGCTGCCCTTCAAGATGCGCTTCCGCACCTCGGGGCTTTATATCTCGGCGATCCCGCCGCTTCTGGTCGGGGTGTCGGTGGGGGTGCTGGCGGCGATCATGGGCGTGGGCGGCGGGTTCATCATGGTGCCGGCGATGATCTATCTTCTGGGCATGCCCACCAAGGTCGTTGTGGGCACCTCGCTGTTCCAGATCATCTTCGTCACCGCCTTCACCACGATGCTGCACGCGGTCACCAACCAGACCGTCGATATCCTGCTGGCGCTGGTGCTGCTCATCGGCGGGGTGATCGGCGCGCAGATCGGTACGGCGGTGGGGATGCGGCTCAAGGCCGAGCAGTTGCGCATCCTGCTGGCCTCGCTGGTGCTGATCGTCTGCGCCAAGCTGGCCTTCGATCTGTTCCTGACCCCGCAAGATCTTTACGAGCTGGGGGGGCAATGATGCGCTGTCTGCTTCTCCTGCTCGCCCTGCTTGCGCTGCCAGCCCAAGCCGAAGAGGTGGTGATGGGGCTGAGCCAGGACAGCGTGTCGATCACCACCGATTTCAACGGCTCCGAGATCCTGATCTTCGGCGCCGTCAAGCGCGAGGCGCCGATCCGCACCGATCCGCCGCTTCAGGTCATCGTCACCGTCGCCGGCCCGGCCGCGCCGGTCACGGTCTGGCGCAAGGCCCGGCGGCTGGGGATCTGGGTCAACGCCGATGCGGTCGGGATCGACGCCGCGCCCTCGTTCTATACGGTGGCCACCTCGGCCCCCTGGGACGAGGTGATCTCGGAGGTCGAGGACCTGCGCCACAAGGTGTCTGTCCCGCGCGCCATCCGCTCGGTCGGCGCGCCCATGGAGATTGTCGATTCCCAGAGCTTCACCGATGCGCTGATCCGGATCCGCGAGCGTGAGGGGCTGTACCAGCTTCGCGTCAACAGCGTCGAGCTGCGCGAATCCACGCTCTTCGACACCGCCATTTCCATGCCGGCGAATATCGTCGAGGGCCGCTACACCACGCGCGTGTTCCTGACCCGCGGCGGCCGGGTGGTTTCGCAGCATGCCTCGGTGATCGAGGTGCACAAGGTCGGGCTGGAACGCTGGCTCTTCAACCTGTCCCGCAACCAGTCGCTGATCTATGGCCTGTTGTCCCTGGTGATTGCCGTCGCCGCGGGCTGGGGCGCTTCGGCGGCCTTCAGAGCGCTGAAATCCGGATGACACGACACCCGCCCGCCCCCCGTACCGCCTTTCGCAGCTTTCACCCGGTGCAGACCCGGTGGCAGGACAACGATCAATACGGTCATATCAACAACGTCACCTATCTCGAATATATGGATACCGTCATCTGCCTCTGGCAGATCGAACAGGGCATGGACATGAGCGGCGAAAGCGCCGTGCGTTATCTGACGGTGGAAAGCGGCTGCCGCTATCACGCCGAGGCGCGGTTTCCCGATGTGCTGACGGCGGGGCTGCGGGTGGGCACGCTGGGCAACAGCTCCATGCGGTTCGAGGTGGCGCTGTTCCGCGAGGGCGAGGAGACCGCCTGCGTCGAGGGGCATTTTGTGCTGGTGGCCGTCGATCCCGAGACCCGGCCCATGCGCATCCCCGACCGCGAACGCGCGATCCTGGAGACGATCCTCGTCTGACGGGCGTCAATTTATCATGATAAATTGACTTTCCGTCCCGCCGGGCCCAGAGTCCGGCGGAAAGGAGAGCTGCCATGCTGCCCGTCGATCCCGCGCGTTTCCTCGAAGATCTGCACGCGCTGCGCCGTTTCGGCGCGGCGGGGGTGGGCAAGGGCGTGTGCCGCCCGGGCTTTTCCGAGGCCGACATCGCCGCGCGCGACTGGCTGGCCGGGCGGATGTCCGAGGCCGGGCTGGTGCCGCAGTTCGATCCGGTGGGGTCGCTCTTCGGTCTCGCGGAGGGGCGCGGGCTGCTGCTGGGCTCGCATTCCGACAGCCAGCCCGAGGGCGGCTGGCTCGACGGGGCGCTGGGGGTGATCGCCGCGCTGGAGGTGGCGCGGGCGGCGCGGGAGGCGGGCGGGCCGCCGGTCTCGGTGGTCTCTTTCGAGGACGAAGAGGGGCGGTTCGGCGTGACCACCGGCAGTTCGGTCTGGGCGGGCAACCAGACGCTGGAAGGCGCCGATGCGCTGCACGACCCGCAGGGCCTTAGCTTTGCCGAGGCGCGGGCGCGCTTCGGCGATCGGCGGCAGGGCTTTGTCGATCCCTCGGCGTTTCGCGGCTATATCGAGATGCATATCGAACAGGGGCCGGTGCTGGACACCAGCGGCGAGAAACTGGGCGTGGTCGAGGCCATCGTCGGCATCCGCGACATGCATGTCACCCTGACCGGCCAGCAGAACCATGCGGGCACCACGCCGATGCATCTGCGCCGAGATGCGTTCCAGGCGCTTTCGGCCTTCAACGCGGCGCTGGCCGAGCGTTTCGCCAATGTGGTCACGCCGCAGACGGTCTGGACCATCGGCCATGTGGCGCTGCATCCCAATGCGCCCTCCATCGTGCCGGGCCGTGCGCGGTTCTCGTTGCAGTGGCGGGATGGCGATGCCGAGCGGCTCGACCGGATGGAGGCGATCATCCGCGACACCCTGGCCGAGATCGCCGCGGCGCATGGGATGGAACTGGGATTTGGCCCGATGCTGGGGCTCGATCCGGTGGCGATGGATGCCGGATTGCGCGGCGCGCTGGAGGCCGCGGCGGAGGCGGAGGCACCGGGGCGCTGGCGGGTCATGCCCTCGGGGGCGCTGCATGACGCGACCAATGTGGCGCGGCTGATGCCGGTGGCGATGCTCTTTGTGCCCTCCATCGGGGGCATCAGCCACGATTTCGCCGAGGATACCGAGGAGGCGGATCTGGTCACCGGGCTCAATACGCTGGCACGGGCGGTGGCGGCGCTGGGGTGAGGGCGGGCAGGGCGGGCGGGGGGGGGGGGGGGGGGCCC